>NZ_JBEQAP010000024.1:0-78378 GCF_041640265.1 Cohnella sp. | reverse complement strand
TACCGCACTCTCATTGTCGTAAAAAGCGACAATGAAGAGCCGAAAGACACATACTGCTTGCTCATTGTCGTAAAAAGCGACAATGAAGAGCCGAAAGACACATACTGCTTGCTCATTGTCGTAAAAAGCGACAATGAAGAGCTGAAAGCCACATACCGCACTCTCATTGTCGTAAAAAGCGACAATGAAGAGCAGAAGGACATATACCGCTCACCATTGTCGCAAAAAGAGGCTGTCGATTAATTGTGGACAGTTTTAACGTGAACGTACACATGCAGAGAATGTATATGATTTTTCGGATACATTTGTAGAATCCGGGCTCAAATCGTGTTTTGTGTATGAAATTTCGCATAGAATCGACTGATTCGATGTGTGTGCTGCTCATTTTGTATGATTTTTCGTATACATTCTGTGGTCTCCCGCAGATTTCAGAAAGTTATGAACTGTTAATCGACAGCCTCAAAAAGCGACAATGAAGAGTCAAAAGCCACATATCGCTCGCTCATTCGTAAAAAGCGACAATGAAGAGCAGAAAGCTAAACACAGCCCACTCACTTCACCACCATGTTTCCAATAGGCGTAAATATGCAGCTATTTTTCATGCAGAAAAAAGTTAGCTGCACAGTGTAGAACCTTCCGAAGCAGTTTAATCAGAGATACTAAAATCTGCCCCGTAGTTAATCAAACATTGGATCAGGTCCAAGGAAAGCGGACAATGCACCGGGCAGTTCTTTTTGCCAGAAGCCCCACTTGTGCTCACCGTCTTTTTCCCCGTAAAACACCTTTGCGCCTTTTTCCTCTAACAATTTTCTCGCGTTCTGATTCAACTCCACGAAGTCGAATGTCCCCCGATCGGTTGCAAATTCATTTTCCTGAAGACCGACAATCATCCACACACGTAAGTATTCCAAACTTGAAGCAGACTGCATCTGTTTGCAATAATTATCGTAAAAAGCGCCGGAAAGTGAAATGATATGACTAAACATAGAAGGATAGGTGACGGCCAAGGAAACGCTGATCGCCCCGCCAAGTGAATCTCCGGCTAATATTCTCTGATCTCGATCATTTCGCACGGGGTAATGGGATTCTACCCATGGGATGAGTTCATCCGCGAAGAAACGGGTATAGGATGAATAACGATCTCCGTCAGGCGCGTATTCGGATGTGCGGTGCTTTTTATCAACATCAACACCAACAATAACGAAGGGTTCCCATCCTTCTTCTAGAATGAGCTTCTGCGCAAGTGTAGCAATCCGTCCGAAATTGAAAAAATCCTCGCCGTCCTGACAATAAACGACAGGATAGCTAATCCATGCCTGAAAACCAGGCGGCAAATAAACGCGAATCGTGCGGTTACCTTCAGGCAAATATTTGCTGGGAATTTCATGTTTATGAATCGTTCTCTTAAATAATGGGTTGTCACTCATTAGACAAACCTCCTTACTAGGTATGGGAATTAGCGGGTAAGGGAAAACCAAATGAAGGTCAATTTCCAGAGAGTGTATTATGCTGTTATACAATATGGAGATAACTGTTATATAAACATGATAAACACAAAAGCTATATAAACAAAGGATTTTCAGCACATTTTCTTTGACCAAAACGATTAAACAGAGATATAATAATAATATAACAGAAAGCCCTCTTCCACAATTAAAGATGAGGTGAACCTTATGAGTAATGTATCCACTGAAGCTCCAGTGATTAAAGCTGGTGCCCGACCACACGAAGTGAAGTCGGACAATGTCACACCACTGCAAGTATTGTCTCCGGAAGGTAAAGTCGTCAATCCGGAACGCATGCCTAAGCTATCTGACGATCAACTGAAGGAAATCATGTATCGTATGGTATTTACCCGTACATGGGATGATCGTGCGGTTAACCTAGGTCGTCAAGGACGTCTTGGCTTCTATGCGCCGGTTTCAGGCCAAGAAGCAACAATGGTCGGCAGCGAATATGCATTGGTGAAGGAAGATTTCATTTGCCCGGGATATCGCGATATGCCGCAGCTGGTTTGGCATGGTTTGCCATTATACCAAGCGTTTCTGTATTCCCGCGGTCATCAGCACGGCGGACAAATTCCTGAGGACGTTAACGTACTCATGCCGCAAATTATTATCGGTGCGCAAATTTTGCATGCTACAGGTATTGCAATGGGCTTTAAGCTTAAAAAAGAGAAACGCGTCGCAATTACTTATACAGGTGACGGCGGTTCCTCGGAAGGCGATTTCTACGAGGGCATGAACTTTGCGGGCGTGTTCAAATTGCCTGTCGTATACTTCGTGCAGAACAACGGTTATGCGATTACGACTCCATTCTCAAAGCAGACTGCTGCTCAGTCTATTGCTCACAAAGCTCTTGCTGCAGGCATTCGCGGGTTACAAGTAGATGGGATGGACGTGCTAGCCGTTATTTCTGCTGTACAGGAAGCTGCCGAGATCGGCCGTAATGGCGGCGGCGCAACCTTGATCGAGGCGATAACCTATCGTTTCCGTCCGCATTCCATGGCAGACGATACAACCAAATATCGTACCAAAGAAGAAGAGCAGGAGTGGAGCGTGAGGGATCCGCTTGTGCGATTCGGTAAATATTTGGAGAGTAAAGGTCTTTGGTCCGAGGAAGACACGGCGCGCGTGAAGGAAGAAGCGAAGAATACGGTAAACGAGCATATCAAGAAAGCAGAGCAAACGGAGAAAATGACCGTAGCCGGCTTGATCGACTCGATGTTCGAGAATACACCGCAGCACCTGGAAGAGCAAAAAGCTGATTTTCAATAATTTTTGCTGATTAATAACGAAGAAGACTTGCTTGTACCGAGTAATTGGGTGTATGAAGCAGGTCGCATAAATTCGAGACGACTGACGGGCGGTGTATCATCGCCTACGCAGCAGATCGCTCGTAGACGGGAGAGTTTACCAGCATGGCTCAAATGAATATGAAAGAAGCGATTCGCGATGCAATGCGCGTTGAGCTGAAACGCGATCCTAACGTCATTCTTTTCGGCGAAGACGTAGGTAAAGTAGGCGGTGTATTCCGCGCTACCGAAGGATTGCAAGGGGAATTCGGCGATACTCGGGTATTTGATACACCGCTGGCGGAATCCGCAATTGGCGGTCTTGCTGTGGGACTTGGAACGCAAGGCTTTCGTCCGATTGCCGAAATTCAGTTCGTCGGCTTTATCTTTGAAGCGCTTGATCAGATGTTCGTACAAGCGGCACGGATGCGTTTTCGTTCTGGCGGTCGTTATAATGCTCCTATCGTATTTCGCACCCCGTTCGGCGGCGGAGTTAAGGCGGCTGAATTGCATACGGACTCTCTAGAAGGTTTGGCTATTCAGACTCCGGGTATTAAAGTAATTGTACCTTCCAATCCTTATGACGCTAAGGGTCTTCTGATCTCGGCGATCCGCGATAATGATCCTGTATTTTTCATGGAGCATTTGAACCTGTATCATGCTTTCCGGGACGAGGTTCCCGAAGAAGAGTACACCGTTCCGATTGGTAAAGCCAAAGTTGTCCGAGAAGGCAAAGACATTACAATTATTGCTTATGGTTTGATGGTTCACACAGCAATGAAAGCGGCTGAGGAGCTTGAGAAGAGCGGAATTCAGGCCGAGGTTATCGATTTGCGCACATTGATGCCGCTTGATATCGACACTATCGTTGCTTCGATTCAGAAGACGAACCGTGCAATCGTAGTACAAGAAGCTCAGAAGACCTCTGGGGCTGCTGCAGAAATCATAGCTCAGATTAACGAGAAAGCGATTCTGCACCTTGAAGCTCCCGTACTTCGCGTCACAGGTCCAGATACAGTTTACCCATTCGCGCAAGTTGAGGATGCATGGCTGCCTTCTACGGCTCGCATCATAAAAACCGTAAATCAGGTGCTTCAGTTCTAATCGAGGAGGTTTGCAGGTGACCAGATTTGAATATCGGTTCCCGGAGCTAGGCGAGGGACTGCATGAAGGCGAAATCGTCAAAATGCACATCGCGCCAGGCCAAACGGTGACTGACGAAGATATTATCATGGAAGTTCAGAACGACAAAGCAATCGTTGAAGTCCCTTGTCCGGTTAATGGGAAGGTCATTGAAGTACGTGCCAAAGACGGACAGGTTATGCATGTCGGGGAAGTTGTCGCGATTATCGAAGCGGAAGGTGACGTTCCAGATCAAACTCCTTCTGCAGATGAAAGCCCAGCTCAAGCATCCGGCGGTGCAACAGGTAACAGTGCTGTCGGCGGTGCAGATACGAAGGACCAACCGGCACAACAGCCTGCCAGTGAACCAGCAGCTGAGAAAGCTTCTGAGGCAGCTCAAGCAACTCCACCAGCTGCAGTGAAGCCGGCAGCATCCGGCGGAATGGTGCTTGCTACACCTAGCGTTCGAAAGCTGGCTCGTGAGCAAGGCGTTACCATTGCGGAAGTTTCCGGAAGCGGCAAGAATGGCCGTATTACTCGCGATGACGTGCTTGGCTTTAATGCTGGCGGTGCGGCAAAAGCAGCGGAAGCCCCGACTGCAACGGAAGCTAATGAAGCTTCCAAAGCACCATCGGTTAGTGCTCCTGCGGCTGCCGTTACGACCGGCGGACCTGGAGTAGAAGAAAGAGTTCCCTTCAAAGGCATCCGCAAATTGATTGCAAACGCAATGGTTAAATCCGTCTACACTGCTCCTCACGTCACTCTAATGGACGAAGTGGATGTGACAGGACTAGTTGCCTTGCGTACACGCGCGAAGCCTGTTGCAGAGAAGAAGGGTGTTAAGCTTACTTACTTACCGTTTATCGTTAAAGCGCTCGTAGCAGCATGCCGTGAGTTCCCGGCTATGAATGCTATGATCGACGAAGCGGCAAACGAAATCGTCTATAAGAAATACTACAATATCGGTATTGCAACAGATACGGATAACGGTTTGATTGTTCCGGTTGTCTTCGATGCTGACCGTAAGAACATTTGGTCTATCGCGAATGAGATCCGCGAGCTTGCAACGCGCGGTCGTGATGGCAAGCTGTCCGCTGGTGAACTCAAAGGCAGTACCATTTCAATTACGAACATTGGTTCCGCAGGCGGCATGTTCTTTACGCCTGTCATCAACTTCCCCGAGGTTGCGATTCTGGGAACAGGCCGCATCTCCGAGAAAGCTGTAGTTAAGAATGGCGAAATCGTCATTGCACCGGTAATGGCTCTGTCGCTTAGCTTTGACCACCGTATTATTGATGGCGCAACTGCGCAAAATTTCGTAAATTACATTAAACAGCTGCTTAGTGATCCTGAGCTGCTCGTTATGGAGGTGTAATCCATGGTTGTAGGAGACGCTTCTCTAGATATTGATTTGCTTATCGTAGGTGCTGGACCTGGCGGTTACGTTGCTGCTATCCGTGCCGCGCAATTAGGGCAGAAGGTTATCATCGCAGACAAAGCCAAATTTGGCGGCGTATGCTTGAATGTCGGCTGTATTCCTTCCAAAGCATTAATCAATGCCGCGCATCACTATGAATCCATGCAGCATGCATCGGATTATGGCTTGTCGGCTGAAAATATCGGCGTAGATTTCGGCAAGGTTCAGGAGTACAAATCGTCCGTTGTTAACAAAATGACTGGCGGCGTGGAAATGCTTCTGAAGGCGAACAAGGTAGAAATGTTTAACGGCGAAGTCATGTTCATTAACCAGAATGAGGCTCGTCTGTTCAACGATCAGGAAGCACCGCGTTACCGTTTCAAGAACTGCATCATCGCGACGGGATCCCGTCCGATCGAGCTTAAGCCGTTCCCGTTCGGCGGACGTATTCTGTCTTCGACAGAAGCCCTTTCGCTTCCTGAATTGCCAAAAAGCCTTCTCGTAATCGGCGGAGGCTACATTGGCATCGAGCTAGGTCAAATGTATGCGAAATTCGGAACGAAAGTAACCGTTCTCGAAGGCGCTGAAACGATTCTTCCAGGCTTCGATAAAGACATGAGCCAGCTGGTCGTGAAGAAGCTTAAGAAATCAAACGTTGAGATTGTAAACGGCGCATTAGCTAAAGGCGCAGAACAAACCGACAATGACGTCACCGTTACGTACGAAGTCGGCGGAGAGCAGAAGTCGGTTACAGCTGACTATCTGCTGGTTACTGTAGGTCGTCGTCCGAATACGGATGGAGAGCTGGGTCTTGATCTGATTGATGTTAAAATCAGCGATCGCGGGTTGATCGAAGTCGATGACCAATGCCGGACTAACATACCGCACATATTCGCTATCGGCGATATTGTTCCGGGTGCCGCACTGGCGCACAAAGCTTCATACGAAGCTAAAGTCGCTGCTGAGGTTATTGCTGGTTTGCCTTCCAGAGTCGATTATAAATGTATTCCTGCTGTTGCCTTCTCCGATCCGGAATGCGCTAGCGTCGGTTACACGGAGAAGGAAGCGAAGGAAAAAGGACTGAACGTAAAGTCCAGCAAGTTCCCATTCGGCGGTAATGGCCGTGCGGTAACGCTGAACGGCGCTGACGGTTTCCTGAAGCTCATTCATGACGTAGACAACGGACTTGTTCTTGGCGCGCAAATTGCTGGCGTAGAAGCGTCCAATATGATCGCGGAGATCGGTCTTGCTATTGAGATGGGAGCAACGATTGAGGACATCGCATTAACGATTCACGCGCATCCTACGCTTGCCGAGATCACAATGGATGCGGCTGAACTTGCAATGGGTCACCCGATTCATACATTAGCTCCTAAATCTTAATATCTTTGTTCATACACCTTTATGACGGAATTTCACGACAACTCGTGAATAGCCTCATAGAGGTGTATTTTTCGTCATCCGAGCAAAAAGGAGCTTAATCCATGAATAACGAAGCTAGACCGGTTAGTCGATCGCGTTCCATTATGACGGAGTTAGTGTTTCCAACAGATACGAATCATCATGGTACGATGTTTGGCGGTACTCTGATGCAGTATATCGACAAAATCTCTGCAATATCCGCTATGAGGCATGCTGGAACCCCCGTTGTAACGGCTTCGACGGATAGCCTCGATTTTTTGACGCCAATACGCTTGGGTGAAGTTGTAGAGCTGGAAGCTTTCGTAACGTGGACTCATCGCAGCTCTATGGAGATATATGTTGTCGTACGGGCAGAGAATCTTTTTTCTGGTGATCGAAGAGTGACCTGTACCGCATTCTCAACCTTCGTAGCCGTAGACGAGAATGGAAAGCCGACACTCGCGCCACCCGTACAGCCGGAAAACGACGCAGAAAGAAAATTGTTCGACAGTGCTCCGGAACGTTACGAACAGCGTAAGAAACGCCGCGCCCAGCGGTTCTCGTCGACAGATGGCCGAGTCGAATGATACAATAAACTACAAAATAACATTCGTTGGGGTGTTTTTGTTGCGTAATTACTTAGATTTATTACAAGATGTGCTTAACAATGGAGCGGTGAAGGAAGACCGGACGGGGACTGGAACGTTGTCTGTATTCGGCAGACAGCTTAGGTATGATTTAGTCGAGGGCTTTCCGTTAGTCACTACCAAAAGAGTGCATCTCAAATCGGTCGTTCATGAGCTGTTATGGTTCCTGAGGGGCGATACGAATATTGAATATTTGAAGGATAACGGTGTAACGATATGGAACGAGTGGGCAGATGAGAATGGAGACTTAGGGCCGGTTTACGGCTCGCAGTGGCGAGCTTGGGAGACCCCGGACGGCCGGACAATTGATCAGATCGCTCAGGTTGTCGAGAGTATTAAGACGAATCCGAATTCGAGAAGACATATTGTCAGTGCGTGGAATGTCTCGGTAATCGATCAGATGAAGCTCCCCCCTTGTCATTATGTGTTCCAATTTTACGTCGCGGACGGCAAGCTAAGCTGTATGCTGACAATGCGTTCTGTTGACACCTTCCTTGGGTTGCCATTCAACATTGCTTCTTATGCTTTGTTGACTCATATGATGGCGCAGCAATGCGGCCTTGAGGTCGGAGAGTTCATATGGTCGGGCAGCGACGTTCACATCTACAGCAATCATCTGGAGCAGGTGAACCTCCAGTTATCGAGAGAGCCTTTTCCTTTACCGCAATTAATCATTAAACGCAAGCCAGACTCCATATTCGACTATACTTATGAGGATTTCGAGTTTGTCGGTTATGAGCATCATCCGGGGATCAAAGCTCCGGTTGCTGTATAGGTGAGGAATGCAATAAAATCCCCGACCATGTCTAAACTGGAGGGGATTTTATTGCATTATGCTGTACTGCAAACATGTATCAAAATACAATGCATATTTTACCGAAATACGAATTTTTTGCTAAGTGTTGAATGGCATCCACGGCTCGTGCGAAAGGGAACACGCTGTCAATTACAGGGTGCAGAGCATGCTGCTCGATCACGAGGTTCATGTTCTCGAACATTACACGGCTGCCGACATTGATCGCTTGAAGCCGTGCCTTCCTGAGTATAGCGGGGACAATCGCAAAGTCCTCTACGCTTGCGCCCGATAGAATGCCGACGATACTAATTTGTCCGCCTACCTTCAGAGCCGCAATGGAGCGGTTGACAGTAGACGCGCCGCCAAGGTCAACAATATGATCGGCTCCGCGTCCCTGAGTGTAATCAACAATGGCCTTATCCCAATCCACGGTTTGCTTGTAGTTGATCCCGTAATCGGCTCCAATCGATATTGCACGGTTCAGCTTCTCATCGCTGCTGGATGTGACAATCACTTTGGCACCTTGGAGCTTGGCGAACTGCAGGGCGAATAAGGAGACGCCGCCGGTACCTTGAACGACTACCGTATCCCCTGCTTTGACCTTACCTTCTTCTACGATGGCATGCCATGCCGTTACACCGGCACAAGGTAACGTTGCCGCTTCTTCATCAGTCAAATGTCCAGGTACGCGAACCAAACCATCCTCCGGTAAAATGGTATATTCAGCAAGCAACCCGTCAAGCGGGCTTCCAAGAGAAGTTACCCAATTTTCTTTCGTCGGTTCACCCACAGTCCAGCTCTGGGTAAAGATTCCGCATACACGCTCGCCTACTTGAAACTTGGAGGCGTGCTCTCCTAAGGCAATAACCTCGCCGACACCATCGGATACCGGTATAAGAGGGGTTGTCAGATTGGGATTGTAAAACCCATCTATCACTCCTAGATCGCGTGAGTTAAGAGCTACAGCTCTCATGCGGATAAGTACTTCGCCCGGGCCGGGTGTCGGAACCGGTCGCTCAACTTCAATAACGTGATCGATTCCGAAGCCGCCTTGAATAACGTATGCTTTCATTGTACATCTCTCCTTCGTAAGGGAATAGACATACAATAATTCATCAACTAAAATTTAGTAAGAACGTACTTTAAAGTGGCATACGTACCTTAAGGTGCGTAAGGAGGATATTTATTATGAAGCAGCCTGACATCTCCATATCTGCTTGCACTTACAGCCAGGTGCTTGAAATCGTGTCTAATAAATGGACCGCGTTGGTCATCTACGCCTTAGAGGATGGAACTATTCGATATGGAGAGGTGAAAAGTCGTATCGAAGGTGTATCGCAGAAAATGCTGACTCAATCCTTGAAACAACTGGAGCGAGACGGTTTGGTAAGACGAGAGGTTACACCGTCAGTACCCCCGATCGTAGAGTATTCACTGACTCCACTTGGAGAAACGTTAATTCCTTGCATGAAAATGTTAAAGGTTTGGGCATCGAATCATTATTCTTTGGTTAGGAAGGCTAGAGCAGAATACGACGGCGGGAAATAAGAAACATCGATCCATACTCTTTTCAGACGGAGCAGCCATTAAAATTCCTTCAAACCGTTTCTTCCTTTCGTTCGTTTGGTTAAGTGATGAACCTAATTCGGAGAGGGGAACGATAGCGAATGAACAATGGTATTCGAAGAATTTCTACGCGCAGTATGGCACTAATATTGGGGCTTTTAATGGTTTTGGTATGGGTATTAACCCCAATTACAGCGCTTGCGGAGGGCGAGCAGGCGGGAACTGCTACCGGGACTGCAACGGACGTTTCTGCAGTGAAAACATTTACGGCAACAGAAGCAGTAACTCAGCTTGGGATTTTACTTGGTGATGGAGATGGAGTTTCGGAGGCGTATCTAGCCAAGACAACGACTCGGCTTCAAGCAGCAATTCTGCTGTTAAGGTTAATGGGCAAAGAGAAAGAGGCGCAAGCCTATGCGGGTACGGATACTTTCGTCGATGCAGGATCAGCCGGCAAGGCAGCCCAGCCTGTGCTTGCATACCTGAAGAATCACCCTGAATACGGCTGGAGCGGAACGGGTGGAGGACGCTTTGATCCGACTTCCGCAATCACTTCACAGCAGCTTTACAAAGTGATGCTAGAGTCGCTTCAGTACAGTACGGCTACAGATTTTACTTATGCGGAAACACTGAAGTTTGCCGCTAGTCAAGGCTTGTCTCGATCGGCTGCTGCAACGCCATTCACTAACCGCGACTTGGCAGTTGCATTGACGGAAACACTTCAGGCGATGCCTAAGGGAAAAAGCCATTCTTTGCTGCACGAGCTAGTTGAGATGAAGGTGATCGCTGCCGATAAAGCGATGCTGCTAGAGGGACAGCGAATTGATATTCAGAAGCTGGCTGACGGCTCTTCCTATCTGACAGACGGTAAAGGCATGTCGCTTTATCTCTTTACGAAGGATATGGCTGATCTTAGCAGCTGCAAAGGGGAGTGCTTGAAGAACTGGCCTGTATTCTACTCCGATCAGCTGCTGCTCTCAGAAAACCTAAATGCTAAGGATTTCGGCTCATTCACTCGCACGGATGGTGCAAAGCAGCTCACCTATCAAGGATGGCCGCTCTATTATTTTATCAAAGACATGAAGGCAGATGACACGGCTGGAGAAGGAGTGGGGAATGTCTGGTTCCTCGTCAAACAACCTTTCTACACAGTCGCTCTAGGAACGGATACGAATACAGATACAAAGCTTGGCAACTATTTGGTCGACAGCAATGGAGTGAGCCTGTATTATTTCGACAAGGATCCGGCCGGCTCCAGCGTTTGTGCAGGGGATTGCCTAGTCAAATGGCCAGCTTTCCATACAGATTCTATTGTTACACCTAAAGGCTTGGATAAGAAGGATTTCGGAGAAATCACAAGAGCCGACGGCATGAAGCAAACAACGTTTAAAGGTTATCCGCTCTACACCTTTTTCCAGGATGTAAAAAGAGGTGACTTAAAGGGTCAAGCGGTGGGGAATGTGTGGTTCGTTGTGAATCCGCAGACTTTCTCTGGAACGACTGCAGGCAAAGCAACGCCAGTTCCTGCTCCAGCAGAGACGAAAGTTACAATCGAGATGAAAGAATACTCCTTCACACCTACGGAGCTGACGGTTAAAGCAGGTACGACAGTAGAATTCATCAACAGGGACGATATGCAGCATAATGCCGTGGCTGTTGACGGCTCTTTCAAGACGGAATTGCTGGACAAAGGGGAATCGGCGACAATTAAGCTCGATAAACCCGGTACCTACGAATATTTCTGCGAGCCTCATAAATCCTTCATGAAAGGAAAGATTATCGTCCAATGAGTAGACATAAGGGCATCTTGATCCTGATAGTCATGGTTATGTTTACATTTGCAGCTGCAGCTTGCGGATCCTCGATCGAAGACGCTGCAGCACCATCTGCTTCATCTTCTCAGCTGAGCGAAACCCAGCTGTCGTCTCCCGAGCAACCCGCGGCCGCGGCTTCGCCGCAATCAAGCGCGGCTGCTTCCGAGAATATTACAGAGCCGAGTGTAGAACCTAGCAGCGAATCTCCATCTCCAAGCGTTTCAAAGGAAGCCTCGCATGAACATGAAGCTGTGGAGTCGACTGAGGTGGTTCCATCCGCCTCTGCAAGCACGCAACCGGCTTCAGAAACACCTTCCAAGGAATCGGAGCCATCTGCATCCAAACCGTCGGAGAAGCCTTCAGCGGAGCCGTCGGCAGATGCTGCGGAAACGGTAATCGTGGAGATTAAGGACTTTGCATTTTCGCCAAGCGAATTGACGGTCAGTAAGGGGACTACGGTTACCTTCATCAATTTGGATAAAGTGAAGCATACCGCGACGGCAGATGATGGACAGTTCGATACGGGGCTGTTTGGTCAAGATAAGTCGGAAGACGTAAAGTTCAACGACGAAGGAACTTTTACTTATTATTGCGCACCGCACCCGGGTATGACAGGGAAAATCATAGTCAAGGGCGAATAAAGAATGGCGGGTGGGGAATGTTCCCATCCGCCAATTTGCCTGAGTGGACGAGGAGTAAAATATAGATGCCGAACGAGTCCGATGTAGAATTAATGCGTCATGTCCGCGATAAACGGATAGATTCTTTAGAGCTGCTATATGATCGTCATGCGCGGCTTGTATTCTCGTTTGCCCTCCGCATTTCCGGTGACGAGACTTTGGCGCGTGAGATCGTTCAGCTTGTTTTTGCGCGTCTTTGGACCACGCAAGCAGAATATGACGCGGGAAAAGGCCAATTTACGAGCTGGTTAATTACAGTGACTCGGCATATTTCCATCGATGTGTTGCGGCGCGAGCGCCGACATCAATCGGCGGTTTCGATAGAAGAAATGAAGGAATCTCTTGGCAGTTCCGCAGCAGACAATCCAGAAGCGATTGCTATTCGCAATGATCAACAAACGGTAATAGCGGCCGCATCCAAAAGACTAAGCGAGCCTCAGCAAAAGGTGATTGAAATGTTGTATTGGAAAGGGTACACACTTCAAGAAATTGCGGAGATCGGCGGAGAACCGGTCGGAACTGTCAAAAACCGGCTGCATCAGGCGCTCAAGTCACTTCGTCGGCATCTACAGGGCTTAAGGGAGGAACTTTAGGGATGAACAACGGGGAAACAACACTATGCGAAGGCTTGATTGAATATATGACAGGCGAGAGCTCCGATATGCAGCGCAAGAGATTCGAGAAGCATCTTGCTGCTTGTTCAGCATGCAAGGAAGAAGCCGCCCTCTGGCACGAGGTCTGGGACAGATTAGCCGAGGATGCTGAGCTTGTCGATCCCCCGGCAGATTTGAAGGAAGCCGTGTTGAGTTCCCTTATTAATAAAAATGATGATACTCTGAAGCCGGCTATGAAAGGCCCTAAACTCCGTTACAAGCGTTTTTTATCAAAGGTCATGCGGATCGCCGTGTTAATTTTGGTATTTCTGGCAGGTTGGATGGTTCGGGATATTGAGAATATCCCGAAGCAGGATGAAGCAGCTGCGCAATTACCCTCCAATATCGAAACCTTATTTCATTTGACGGCGGATAGAGACAACGGCATGTTTAATGAAAGTCCAAGAGCGTACGGTGTTGCCTGTCTTGTTCGTTCGGAAGATACAGAGCAGCTCATCGTTTATATTTTCGGTTCGCCGCCAACTCAGAGCGGAGAAGCTTATCAGGTATGGCTGTGGAACAAGGGCCAGCGAACAAGCGCAGGCACCTTCACTGTAGGAGCCTCCGGAATCGGAATTATGACGCTCCCCGTAACGAAAGGACTGCCGGATATAGACGCTGTAGGAGTTACGCTTGAAGAGGGTGAGTTTTCTTCCACGCCCCATGGACCGAGAATGTTTAGCTCCGAGGAACAATTACCAGCAGGGGATGTATAAAATTGGTTAGCCTCGCGAACAACATGTCCGGGTAGGCATCAACATCAGGGTGTGTTATGATGTGAAAAAAGCGGGTTTCAAACCAGAGAAGGAATCAAAGAGATGACAGTCACACTTATTGCCGCTGTCGCCGCCAATGGCGTCATTGGATCGAATAATAAATTACCTTGGCGATTGCCAGCCGAAATGAAATATTTTACTCAAAAAACGCTGGGAAAACCTGTGTTAATGGGCCGCAAGACATTCGAATCGTTACCCAAACCATTAAAGGATCGGACGAACATTATTTTGTCCCGTACATTAGAAGCGGCCCCTGAAGGCTGCGAGCTTGTTCGAACGATCTCTGAAGTGCTTGAGAGATACGGGAAAGACGAAATAATGGTAATTGGCGGGGCTGATATTTACAATCAAATGTTAGACGCAGCAGATCGACTGTTGATCACAGAGATTGATCATGCCTTCGAAGGGGATTCCTACTTTCCATCGTTCGACCGTAAGGAGTGGGAGCTTGTCTCTCGTACTCCCGGCATTCAAGACGATAAGAATATATGGCCATTCACATTTTGTGTCTATGAACGAGCAGTGTCGAAATAGTACAAATAATGTAGTGGATAATCCATTCTTACAGTTGGATAGTTTTGATAAGATGGTCTATCATCGACGGCCAATTTTTATAGTGAAAATTTATAAATTTAGACGTCACCGGCTAATTAATAAGAAGTTAGAAACCAATCTACGCATAAGCGAAATTCCGACAGATGGAGGAAATGAAGATGTCGACACCTACGGGTTTTATGGAATACAAGCGTGAGCTGCCCAGCGATCGTGATCCGTTGGAGCGCATCAAGGACTGGAATGAATTCCACCGGATGTTCTCCGATGATCAGCTTCGCACGCAAGGCGCGCGTTGTATGGATTGTGGCACTCCTTATTGTCACACTGGGATTGAGCTTGGAGGAAGTGTATCCGGCTGCCCGATTAATAACTTGATTCCAGAGTGGAACAGCTTAATTTACAGAGGACTTTGGAAAGAAGCTTATGAACGTCTAATGAAGACGAACAATTTTCCTGAGTTTACTGGACGCGTATGTCCAGCCCCATGTGAAGGCTCTTGTACCGTTGGTCTCATTGGAGATCCGGTAACTATTAAGACGATTGAGCAGGCGATTATCGACCGTGCTTTCGAAGAGGGTTGGGTTGTGGCGCAACCTCCGAAAACTCGCACTGGCAAGAAGGTAGCCGTAGTCGGCTCGGGACCTGCTGGACTGGCAGCTGCTGCTCAATTGAACAAAGCGGGCCATACGGTTACTGTCTATGAGAGAGCGGATCGTATAGGCGGGCTTCTGACTTACGGTATCCCGTCCATGAAGCTTGAAAAGGATATCGTGCAGCGTCGTGTCGATCTCATGGCTGCTGAGGGAGTAAAGTTTGTAGTAAATACAGAAATCGGTAAGGATATCTCCTCGCAAGAACTAACTGAGCAATATGATTCTGTCGTCCTGTGCGGCGGCGCAACAAAGGCGCGTCCGATTGGAAACGTAGAGGGTCATGAGCTTAATGGGATTTATCAAGCAATGGATTATCTGAACAGCTCGATCAAGAGTTATTTGGACAATGGAATGCAGGAAGGTACTTTTATTTCCGGCAAAGACAAACACGTAATCGTCATTGGCGGAGGTGATACGGGTACAGATTGCGTTGCTACTGCGATTCGTCATGGCTGCACGAGCGTCACTCAGTTCGGTACCCATTCCAAAGCGCCATCGGAGCGTGATTCGCTTAACAATCCATGGCCTGAATATCCTAACGTGTACACGTTAGATTACGCCCATGAAGAAGCGAAGGCATTGTATGGGGAAGATCCTCGGGCATTCTCCGTTCTAACAAAGAAATTTGTTGGAGACGAGAACGGTAATGTCAAGGAATTGCATACAGTGCAAATCCGCCGTTATGTGGACGAGCAGGGTCGCAAAATCTACGAAGAAATTGCGGGCACGGAGAAAGTTTGGCCGGCAGATCTCGTACTCGTAGCCGTTGGCTTTGAAGGACCGGAGCGTACGATCATTGATCAGCTGGGACTCGAAACCGACCGTCGCACGAATGTAAAAGCCAAATACGGCAAATATACGACCAATGTGGACAAGGTGTTCGCCGCTGGAGATATGAGACGTGGACAAAGCTTGATCGTTTGGGCGATTAACGAAGGCCGTGAATCCGCTCGTGAAGTTGATAAATACCTGATGGGAAGCACGATGCTGCCTTAATGATTACGATATTGTAAGAGAGGTTGTTCCGATCGACTGGAGCAGCCTCTTTTTGCGACTATACGAAGGAGGTCAGATAATGATTCGTTACAGTGACGAGTTGTGGGCAGAGCTTAAGTTCACGAATATACGATATGAGGTAGAGAGACGGGATCAACAATGGATAGATGTGGTATTGCGGGTTGAGACCGCGGAGGAAACACCTCTGCCTATGGACATTATTGATTTCAGTATTGTGGCGATCTGTACACATCAAGGGCATCCCATTCAGCTTGTTACATTGGAGGAAGGCTGTGACAGCGAATATCAGCTAACTGCAGAGGAGAAGGAGCAGATTAATGGTTTTATCCGTTCTGAGGAAGTGTTGAAGGCTATCTTACTTGCAGCCGAAGCAGTCGAATAACAAAGATAAACGTCGCTTGAGATGGAATGCTGTCTTCAATTGGGTCGTTGGACAGGCTATGCTCAAAACTTTCCTCTATGTTAAAATGTTGATATAGGCTTAGGGCTGAGGGGGAGGCCAGGTTATGGAAAATGCGGCACTGCTGTCACCAACGGATATTAACATCATCCGACGATACGTCCATACGAAATATGCGCCTCTACCGGGAGACCGCCGAGCCGAAATTGTGGCTGATGCGATCCGTCGTACCCTAAAGCAAAGACTGCCTAACGTACCATTAGAGATGAAGAATAAAATAACGGATGAGCTCATCTCCCGTTGTCTTGTAGGAGAGCAGAGAGACGTTAATCCGGAGGATGTTCTGGATCTATGCGCGCAATTAGAGGTTGATGAAGCGGAGCGAAATGAACGATTAGTTACCCCGATTCTAGATTGGGCAAGAGAACGCGCGCCCGGTAGATGGAGTCCAGAGCAGCTCACAAGCCGCCTTGAGAGAAGAAAGCTTTACACAATAGCCCTGGCTCCGGAATTAACGGGTAATATGGAGAGAAATTCAGAAAAGCTCTGGTTCAGGAATTTATTACCTCAGGCAAAGAAGCGCCTTCGCGGTCTCATTAATCCTAAAATTGGATGGGTTATGTTCGTCACAGTGATTATTAGTGCAATAGGGTCGACATTCCTGTTAAACGTTGCAGTGGTGCCAGAATCACAAGCGATAATAAAGCCGCCTGTTCTTATGACAGTACCTAAGGCGCCACCGGATATTGGGATGCCGGAACAATTAAGATATGCAGAATTTGATGCTGATGCATTAAAAACCTACTTGAAGAGCAGAGATGCTTTGTTGGCGGAGGAGCCTTACTTTGGCGCAATCGTACAAAGTGCGCGGAAGTTTGATGTTCATCCCTTACTCCTATTTGCGATTACAGGCCAAGAGCAGGCTTTCGTGCCGAAGTCGAGCAAGGATGCCAAGAAAATCGCGAACAATCCCTTTAACGTTTTTCACAGCTGGGAAGATTACAATACAGATATCCAGAATTCGGCAGATATAGCTTCAAGATTGCTCGTGAAGCTTGCGAATAGTCGTCCGGAAGGACATGAGCCCTTCAACTGGTTTAACAATACCTACGCGGAGGATCCATTATGGTCCGATGGCGTAAAGAAAATATTCAATAAATTATCAAGTTTACCGCCATCATCCAAATAAAAGCCGAGTCTAGCTGCAGGGTCTGCAGGTAAGCTCGGCTTTATTATTATCCTGGTTTTCTCATTCCTACGGCTTCCAAATAACCATGAATGGCGGGCGGCACCTGGGGCAGCGCCGTAAGCGTTAATAGGGCACCTTTAGGGGATGTATCGATAGGTATAACATTGTAAGTCCATTCTGTCTCTTGTTTCAAATACACAGCATTAATCCCGCATTGCAGAGCAGGGAGAACATCCGTTCGCACTGAATTGCCAATCATCCAAGTGTTAACCCGATCAAATTCGCCTTCAGACAAAATCTGCTCTAAAGCGGCTGTGTTCTTAAGCTGTCGCACATAAATTCGATCCTCGAAATATCGTTCAAGCTGCATGAGCTCGATTTTACGATTCTGGATTAAAGTATCCCCGCCTGTATAGAGATGCAGCTCGTGCCCTCGCTTGGCGAGCGTATCAAGCGTCTCCTCCATCTTGGGGTATGGTTCCACTTCCTGCTCATAGACGCTGTTACCAAGCTTCCAGAGCTTCTCCTCCTCAAGGGGAGAAGGCGCTCGCCCGGTGATGTCCTGGAAATATCGATAAGTATCGATGAAGGACTGAGGGAAATGCTCACTCTTGAAGCCTTGAACATGAACTCGAGCGATATCGATTTCAGTTTGCTTCTCCATGATGCTTGCACGGGTAATGCCGGCTGGTGAATACCAATCTGTCATTTCATCGGTGAATTGATCCAATATGAAATTAAAGTATTTGTTGCAGTATACCAATGTATCGTCAAGATCAAACATAATTTTTTGTTCCATTCGTCTGTTGTGCTCCTACTCTATTGCGAAGTCCGACCTTCATTAGCTTATCCAGTAATTGTTCAAATGTGTCGGCAGTTTAATCTTATTATCGTTTTCTTTTTATTATGGCTTGACGGAATAGGTTTGTAAACCAGTCGAAAGAGGAAAGCTACAAGAAAACCCTTCGGAAAATCGAAGGGCAGGGGGGTGAAAGGATATGGCTCAAAACAAAGCTGCAAAAATTGATTCAACGCGAAACAACGATAAGGCAAGAGACACAGAACAGGCAATTCAGATTAAAAAAATGATGCGTTATCCGCCCAGCTTGAATGGGATCAATAAAAATTTACCTTGATAATGTTCCTTAGCCTTTAAGTTGATTAAAGGCTAAGGTGTTTCGCGTCACGCATATTTAAGAATCTTCTCCGTGAGATTTCGTTTGATGTATTTAATGCGTTGACGAACATAGAAGTCGTAGCTGCCCCCGCTTAACTCGCGGGGGTTCATTGTATTCCCTGTGTCGTTATCAATGATGACGAGCTTCCCGTCGGTGAAAAATTTGAAGGTTAAGTCTCGAGACGGTCTGGATCCTCTGGGAGGCTCCAGATAACGGAGATGTTCACAGTTCACCATCCATCATCCCACCTATTTCATTAATATATGGAACGTGTGTTCCTGTTTTTATTATAGCAAACATTTGTTCGTATGGAAAGGAATTCCGTAATGTTTTACACTAGATTTATATCGGATGAAGGAGTAGGACAGCAATGATCGTAATTTCAGGCTTAACGCGCAAGATTCCCGAAGGGAAAACGATACTGAACCACGTGAATGCACGGTTGGAGCCAGGTGTTTTTATCGCTGTCGTAGGCGCAAGCGGGAGCGGTAAATCCGCTTTGCTTAAGGCGCTTGCTCTGAAAGAAATATGGACTTCCGGCGAATACAAGGTAGATGGTAAAGATCTAATCCAGGCCGGATTTCTCGCAAAAATGCGTTACCGCAGACAGGTTGCATTCCTGGAGCAGAAGCCGATCCTTTACGAGAAGAAGTCGGCGCTTAAGAATGTGCTGATCGGGGCTGCTGAGCAGACTCCCCTGTGGCGCCGCATAACTGGTAATATCCGCAGCGACGATTATATGGGCGGCATGGATATGCTGGAGCATGTAGGTTTGTTGGACAAGGCCAAACAACCTGTGGAGAAGATGAGCGGAGGCGAACGACAAAGAATTGCTATCGCGCGCTCGCTGGTTCATGGCGCCAAGCTCGTGCTTGCGGATGAGCCAGTATCCGGTTTGGATCCTCACTCCTCTGAAGAAATGATGCAAACTTTAAAGAAGCTCTGTCACGAAAAAGGAACAACGATCGTTGCCGCATTGCACCGAGTAGAATTGGCAGAGAAGTTCGCGGATGAAATATGGGGAATGCAAGAGGGACAGCTGGTACTCAATGTTAGAGGCAGAAGGTTAACTGCAGCAGAGAAGCTCCGAATAAATTAACGCCTGACGGTACTGGCGGACTTCTGTGGAAGTGAACCAATACAGTCAGACGCAATTATCTCCTTAATTAATCCAAGTTACTCAGCAGTCGGATCAGGCTTTCCTTCGGGATCGGCATCATTGGCCAAGCCGTGTAAGGAAGGTACTTTTCCGTGAGGCTGCGGGTTTTGTTTCCGGCTTTTCCATGCGCTTTCTCTTCGGCGTTTGGAGGGGGGCATAAGATTCCACCTTTCTGCTTATGACGTTTTGTCTTTCATTATCGTGGCGTTTGCAAGCGGACCTTATGCGCAGGATTCTGGAGAATCAAATAAAGGAGGGACGGAAATTGGGACAAAATATATCCCCATCGGCATATCCATTGCTGGCGGTTAATATCGGAAGCGTACAAGCTGGAATTTACAAGGGAAAAGAAACGCGATCAGGAATTGGCAAAAGCGCAGTTGATCACTCCGTCATGTTAACCGAGCTTGGACTCGTTGGTGATGAGCAAGCGGATTTAGTGCATCACGGGGGCATCGACAAGGCTATCTGTGTATATAACTTCAATCACTACTCTCATTGGGAAAAGATACTAAAGCGTCCTCTCGTCTATGGAACATTTGGAGAAAATTTCACCGTTCATCACCTATACGAGAATGAAGTTCATATTGGGAATATTTTTGATATCGGGAATGCAGTCGTTCAAGTAAGCCAGCCGCGACAGCCTTGTTGGAAGCTTGCGATGAAATGGGGATTAGACGAGCTGCCTTTACTTGTCACGGACAGCGGAGCGACTGGGTTCTACTTCCGCGTGCTCAGATCTGGTGAGGTTAAAGCAGGAGATCAGCTGCAGCTAAAGGAAACGCACCCTGCCCAAATCACAATCGCTGAGGCTAACCGTGTGATGCACAAGGATCGGGAGGATATTAACGGCATTCGTCGCTTATTGGAGGTCGAAGAGCTGTCAGCTAGCTGGGTGAATACATTGACGAGCAGGCTTAAGCGGTTAATTGATTGAGCCTACACAGGAATTATTGAACCTAGTGGATTTTCTCTATCTAAGTATTTGATCTCTGATCAGGTACTTATTGTTTTTTAAAGAATAAAAGGAAATCACTAAGTTCAAATCGAATAGGGTGTTAGAGAGTATTTTAGAGAAGCGGAGAGCAATCATGACAATGAATTTCGAAGAAATAATGGCTGCGATACTTCTGCTTATCGCCGTCCTTTGTTATTTCTTTTTAATCTTACCGACTCAATGGCTGAAGGTAGATCGCATCCAATACCCATGCGGACTAGGAGTCCGGGTTCTGCAAATCAGTGATTTGCATGTTGAGAAGCTGCGTGTAAGTCATACAAGACTAGAACGATTAATTCGGGAGGAGAATCCCGATTATATTTTTCTGACCGGCGATTATACGGAGAAGCCTCGTTACTTGGATAGAGTGGAGCGGTATGCCAAAGCAATATCATCCGCCGGGATCCCTGTATTCGCCGTTCTTGGCAATCACGATCATCGTCTTCGGCCAGGCAAGCTGAAACGCCTCATTCAGATTTTCAACAAAGAAGGTTTTCATGTGCTCATCAATCAGTCCTTTGTCGGACCGAATTTTCAAATCGTGGGCATTGATGACTTAAGCAGCAAAAAAAGCAAGATCGGGAAATCATTTGTAAATATTGACCCGAAGAAACCGACAATAGTTATTACTCATGACCCCAACACGGTGCTGCATATTAAACATAGGTATACTTATTTGGTATCTGGTCATTTCCATGGCATGCAATTCAAAGTCCCTTTTCTTTACCGTTTCATCAAAAAGGGCAGGCTAGCAGCTGAGGGGATCATTAAGGGTTTACATACGGGTTCCCATGGAACGTATTATATTTCACAAGGAATTGGTCAGGCTGGCCTGAATGCCCGTTTCCTTATTCGAAGCGAAGTGACTTTGCATGAATTGTAAGGCAGTTGTTACTGCGGATAATATGAGAATATGTTGGCAGAATGCTGGAGCAGGGTAATAAGTGAAAGGCTCACGAGTAGAAAGGGGCTGCGGGTAACATGACTTTCATTAAAGCTTTAGCAGGGAACTTTCCTTTGATCGCTGCATCTGTGACTATCCTTTTAGCTCAGCTTGTAAAGGTGCCGATCGTTTTTATAACGCAACGAATATGGAATCCCCAGCTTGGCTTCAGCACGGGGGGGATGCCGAGCTCGCATTCCGCTGCTGTCACCTCTTTGGCAACAGCCATTGGCATACAAGAAGGTTTATCCTCCGTTGCTTTTGCAATTGCGGTGGTTATCGCTGCCATCACGATGTTCGATGCGCAAGGGATCCGAAGACATGCAGGCATACATGCATCGCTTATCAATCGTTTAATGACTACAGGAGATCGAGTAGAGACGGATGGATATACCCACAAAGCATTAAAGGAATTATTGGGTCACAAGCCAATTGAGGTTGTTGTCGGGGCATTATTCGGCATCGTGTCAAGTCTTCTCATCTATGGATTATTTTATTATTAGCTGAAAGAAACATAAACGAATTTAGGCTGTTCCGAGGTCAATAGACTAAGGTTCAGCCATTTTTCTATTCATATAGACAACTAAAAGCAATGCAACCCTATTGCGATCATACAATAGAAAATAGGGAGGCGATGGAGGATGAACACGGCGCAGCGGATGGGTTATGGGAAAACGGAGAGGTTGTTGATTGTTAATGCGGATGATTTCGGACTATGCCGCAGTGTTAATGAGGGTGTGGCAGAACTGCTGCTGGGTCATCAGATTAGCTCGGCAACAATCATGATGAACTGCTCCTGGTCCGCTGATGCGGTTTCATTCATCCATGAGACTGTCCCTGATGCGGATATTGGTATTCATTGGACTTTAACAAGCGAATGGTCAAGGTATAGGTGGGGCTCGTTAAGCCGAAGTCGTGGAACAACAACCTTGACCGACCATCTGGGCTGGTTTCCAGCATCGGTTGTGGAGATCGAACAACGAGCGGATCCGGAAGAGGTAAGAGTGGAGCTTATCTCGCAGATCGAGGCCGCACTGAAGGCTGGAGTGACGTTGACACACGCGGATAACCATATGGGCAGCTTATATGGTTTTTATTCCGGTAAGGATTTGCTTCCTATTGCTTTCGACGTATGCGCTCGTTATGGACTCCCATTCCGTCTGCCTCGGCGCCTAATATCGATAGGAGGGAGAACGATTCCAGTTGAGCTGCAGGAGCGTGCCAAAGTCAGAGCTCGTCAAGCAGAAGATCGAGGCATAGTACTCCCTGACTATGTTACGGGCCCTGAATATCGCCTGAGTGACGGTGATACGTATGACTCCGTTAAGACAGAGGGAATTGGTCTTCTTCGTCAACTTTTACCGGGTATAACAGAGTGGATTACTCACCCATCACATGTAACGGATGAGCTGCGCGCTTTCCACGGACACTCAGAGAAAAGAGGAATGGAGTTAAAGTTTTGGAAGGATGAAGATGTGAGAGCTGTGCTCACGGAAGAACAAATACGGTTGATAGGCTGGAAGGAGCTTCAAAGCTTCCAAGCAAGCTTAGCTACTTAAAAAAGAGGAATTTAATAATTTTTCGCGAAATATTATATTGATTGTCTATTGCAAATATTCTGAATTTATCCTCGAATTAACGCGAAAGGGGATCAGACAGCGACATGGTTAAGTTGCCCAAAGTGAACGAGCTCGGTTTTTTTGAAATTCGTTTGGAGTCAATCGGAGGGTTGGGAGCTAATCTGGCAGGAAAAATGTTAGCGGAAGCGGGAGTTATGGGTGTTGGATTAAATGGAGTGAGCTTCAGCTCCTACGGATCCGAGAAGAAAGGCTCCCCGGTAAAAGCGCATATTCGTTTTTGCGATATCGATACGCGTATCCGCGATACGTCTCCTGTTGAAAGACCGCACGTTATCGGGATTTTCCACGAAAACCTGTCTAAAACAATTAACGTTATTTCCGGGATGTATGAAGACAGCATTGTACTAGTCAACTCTAGAAAGTCACCAGAGCAACTCAAAGATCAGCTTAAGCTTAAAGGTGGAATTATTGCCGTAGTCGATGCAACCGGAATAGCCATGGATGAGAATAATCGCGTTAATATGGCTATGCTCGGCGGATTGTTCCGGTTATGTCCGTTCCTGGATGTAGAATTCATGAAGGGCGTTATCCGTAAATCACTGGAGAAGAAGTATCCAGCAGCCGTACAGCCAGCCTTAAATACGTTCCAACGCGGGTTCGATGAGATGATATTCCAGACTTATTCATTGGTCAACGGTGATGTTATGCCTGATTACGTTCGGATGGATACGCCGGTTCTAGGCTATGAAACGCAGCCCTTGGGCGGAATTATTACGAATCCAGGCAACAGTATTCTGAAGGACTTAAGTATTTCGCGAGCCGGGATGATGCCGCATTTCGCCGATGAGAAGTGTATTCATTGCGCGGCTTGCGATAACGTATGTCCGGATTTCTGCTTCGTATGGGAGGAGCAAGCGGATAAGAAAGGTCGTCCGCAGATGTTCCTTCAAGGAATTGACTATCAATATTGCAAAGGCTGCCTGAAATGCGTCCAAGCTTGTCCGACGGATGCGCTCTCAAGCGAGCTAGAGGAAGATGGCTATGCCGAGTTGAATCGCATCGCGCACAAATTTCATTTGGCAATCTAATAGATAAAGCGTCAGGAAGTTTTCCAGCGAGAAACCGATAGGAAGGTGGAGTCTGAAATGTCGATTGACGTTCGCAAGGAAATGGGCCGTAAAGGTACCGTAGAACAACGAATTGTCTATGAATCAGGCAACGAGATGGCAGCTTATGCCGCACACCAGATCAACTATCATGTAATGGGGTATTTTCCGATTTCCCCCTCTACGGAGGTTGCGCAGTTTCTCGATTTAATGAAAGCGAACGGGCAGCATGATATCGTCTTGATCCCGGCAGACGGAGAGCATGGCTCTGCGGGCGTATGTTATGGGGCATCAGCAGCCGGCGGACGTGTATTTAACGCGACAAGTGCGAATGGTTATTTGTACATGCTGGAGCAGATGCCTGTTCAATCGGGCACGCGGTTTCCGATGGTCATGAATCTCGTATGCCGCTCCGTTTCCGGTCCGCTCGATATTCACGGCGATCATTCTGATTTGTATTTTGCCTTAAATACGGGATGGCCGATCGTGCTCTGCAGAGATCCTCAAGCCGTATACGACATGAACATTATTGCGCTCAAGCTTGCGGAAGATCCCGAAGTCCGATTGCCAGTTCTGGTCGCATCGGACGGTTATTTCACAAGCCACCAGAAGCGCCGAGTCAATACGTTCGCGAATCGGGAGGATGTGCAGAAGTTCGTAGGGGAGAAACCGCCTGAAGGCTTCAAGCATGTCTTGGATCGTAATAATCCGATTACGGTTGGACCTTACATGAACGAACCGGATTATATCAATAACTGTTACCAGCAAAGTCTTGCGATGTATCGGGCGGAGGAAGTGTTCGACCGAATTCAGAAGGAATATGCCGATCTTACGGGCAGGGAGTATCCAATCCTTGAGCTTTATCGGATGGAGGATGCGGATGTTGCCGTGTTCCTGCTTAACTCCTCCTCTGAAATTATTAAAGATGTAGTGGATCAGCTTCGTGAGAAAGGGATTAAAGCGGGTTCGATCTCACCGAACATTATTCGTCCTTTCCCGGCAAAGGCCATTACGGAAGCGTTGAAGAACGTTAAAGCCGTTACGGTCGGTGACCGTTCCGATTCCTATGGCGGACATGGCGGCAACATGGTTATGGAGGTTCGCGCAGCTTTACAGCAATATGGAAACTCCACAACAATGGTCATTAGCCGGATCTACGGCCTTGGAGGCAAAGATTTCTATGCGGAAGATGGCATTAAGATGTTCGAATTCGCCATTGATGCTATGGATAAAGGTTTTGTAGAGAAGCCGTTCGATTACCACGGAATTACGGCCGGTGATCCTTCCAAAGCGCCTCAGAGAGTGCTGGAGCCGATGAAATACGAGGATTTGAAGACAGGGCTTATTACGGTAACACCGGATGAAGCAACGGGCAAAATCAATGTCAGAGTACCTCCGCTGCGTTCCTTAACGAAAAAACCGAAAAGGATCGCGCCGGGTCACGGGGCTTGTCCGGGCTGCGGTATTTTCTCCGGCTTAGAGCTGTTCTTCAAAGGAATAGAAGGCGATATAGTCGCTCTGTTCCATACGGGCTGCGCGATGGTTGTTACGACAGGTTATCCGTATTCGGCGCACAAAGCCACTTATATTCATAACCTATTCCAGAATGGCGCGGCGACGTTATCCGGCGTTGTAGAGATGTTCCACGAACGTAAGCGTCGGGGAGAGCTGGACCAATATGGGCTTAAGGATGATTTCACGTTCGTTATGATTACAGGTGACGGCGGGATGGACATCGGGATGGGACCTGCGATTGGTGCTGCTCTACGTAACCATAGAATGATCATTCTGGAGTACGATAACGAGGGATACATGAACACTGGGGCTCAATTGTCATACTCCACTCCGATGGGGCATCGGACTTCTACCTCCAATGTAGGTAAGCATCAAGGAGGCAAGGTATTCCATCACAAGGATACGGCTCAGATTATGGCAGCTACGAATATCCCTTATGTGTTCACAGGCAGCGAAGCCAGTCCGGCCGATCTCGTGAAGAAGGGGGCCAAAGCTCAGTGGTACGCTCAGAACGTGGGAATGGTATACGGAAAAATTCTTATTACCTGTCCGCTCAACTGGTTGTCGGAGGACAAGGATGGAGCCGATATCATTGACCAAGCCGTTAATACCTGTTTCTTTCCGTTATATGAGGTGGAGCGAGGGGTTACAACCATCACCTATAATCCGGAGGAGAAGGGCAAGCGCGTACCGGTCGGTGATTGGCTGAAAATGATGGGCAAGACGAAACATCTTTCTAAGCCGGAGTATGCGGAGACTTTACGAGAGTTCGAGAACGAGATTGAGCGCCGATGGAATATGCTCAAAGCTAAGCATGAGAATCCTTATTTATAAGAATGGGGCGTTGTGAGCAATGCCTTTCGTAATGAAACATTCGACTACGGGCACGTTGCTGGCCTGTGTACAGCGAAACGGATATAAGCTGGCGTATTATGGTATTCGGATCTGGGAGAATGCACCAAGCTTAGAGGAGATGTCAGAGGCTTTGTTGGCGGAGGCTGGAATCCCGCTAGAGGCAGAAGCAGGTCAAGTGGACGACTGGGAGCTGCTCGAGCTTACGGAGCATGAGATGAAGATGGCCAATGTGAAGCTGCGTAACGATCCGTCTAGGGTTGTTGCTTATCGCGAAGGAACTTTATTAGCCTATTGATAAGGAACTGGCCCGCTAGTCAAAGTGAAATTGACTAGCGGGCCAGTTTTTTTCTTCGACGGCACAATCATTTTCGGACAGCAATTAGGACACATACCCTAAGGAGAAGCTCGCCATTGTCGCAAAATGAGGCTGTCGATTAACAGTTCATAACTTCAGAAATATGCGGGAGACCACAAAATGTATGCGAAAAATCATACAAAATGAGCAGCAACACATCGAATCAGTCGATTCTATGCGAAATTTCATACACAAAACACGATTTGAACCCGGATTCTATAAATGTATCCGAAAAATCATATACATTCTCTGCATGTGTACGTTCAGTTAAAACTGTCCACAATTAATCGACAGCCTCAAAATGCATCAATGAGGGCACCAACCCCGAGAAGGAGCTCCACATTGCTATAATATGAACTCCTTAAAAATCCGGTACGGAAGAAAAGTCTGCTTATACAGCGTACTTGCAAAAGTAACAATTAATTCATGTTCAGGTACGACAAAGATGTATTGTCCTCCATAACCCATAGCGAAATAAGTGTAAGGATCGGCTAAAGGTTCATTGCCCTCATTTAGAATCCACCAATGGTAGCCGTACGAGCCTATGTGATCGTAAGTATGAAAGCGGGCCTTAACACTTTGATCAATCCAGCCTTCGGAGACGATCACATCACCACCTATACGTCCTTTGCCGAGCATTAGCTGCCCTAGCTTATGCAGATCAGGTGCTCTCAGCTCTAAGCCAAAGCCGCCGATTATGATTCCCTTGGAGTCGGCGTACCACCGGCTGTCTGTAATGCCCATTGGTTTGAATAAATATTTCTCCGCGTATTGATCCGTATTCATACCCGTAATCTTCTGAAGAATTGCGCTTAGCAGATGCGAGCTCCCGGAATTGTAAAGCATGCGAGTACCAGGCTTGTCTTTCATAGGACGAGCGAGAATAAATTTGATCCAGTCCTTACTGTTGATCATAGGCATCGGTTTTCCGCCCCAGTCGCCCATCTCCGGCCAATCCCATCCTGTCGTCATGGTGAGGAGGTGCTCTATGGTGAGCGTAATCTCGGAATTTGTTTTAACCTCCGGAAAAAAGTCAGATAGAGGCATATGAACGCTGTCCAATTGTTTGCGATCGATAGCAATTCCGATCAAGAGCGACAGCACGCTCTTGGTGATGGAGTTAATCTTATGCAGCTTGTGTTCCGAATGAGAGTTTCGGGCGTGGCTAAAGACGACCTGATCGCAAACGGTTATTTTACAATAGTCAATTTTTGCTTTTGATACTTTCTGTATGAAAGGCCCGAGCTTGTCGGAGGTTTTTTGAAAAGTGGAGTTCATGCGCGTATAGCTCCAAGTTGTTATTATTGTGATGCTGATTAACTATCCGGGAAAATCGATGCTTCCTTACGTCCATGCCTAAGAAGAAGATTCGTCACTTTCTGCAGACGTAAGTTTTCGTGAGGCTTAAGATCTCGTTGGAAATAGCCATACATATAGGCGGCTTCAAGAAACTTCAAGTTAGGATAACAGACGACCGGCTGGTGTGTGTAAGGGTTGTCGATGACGATCTGCCATTCACCTGCTCGATCGGCAGCGGAAATCTGCAAAAGAACTTCGTTCTTGGCCGCGTAAATCAGATCATACTCTTCCCATAAGGTGTCCCAAGAAGGACTAAATCTCTCGGGAGCAGGGAAAAGTCTGCGAGCTCGTTCTAGTAGAAGTCTGTAACCGACGATCTGAGCGTCGGAATAGGCTTTTAGTCCGTTGCGGAAATCCTCTACGAACTTGTAGAAGGAGAAATATCCGGAGGCCTCCATCGCTGACTTGAACGTTTTCTCCGATTCAGGATCGGAGATTTGCATATAATGTTGAAAGGATAACTCAGACATTCCAGACAACCCCTTTATTGCCATGATAATGGAAAACAATCTTTGAATATTATACCGTATGGGTTAGCATTGCGGCAGACTTTTTATGATATAATGAGAACCAATGCGCAAGACCGCGGAATGCTTTATGGGAGGGAAATACAAAAGATGAGTCGGCGTTTTGTCATTGAGGCTGTAATGATCGCCATCTATGGGCAACTGCTTCTGCCGAAACGTCCTGTCGAATACAGGATCCCCTATACAACGGTGATGGAGCTCTATGATATGAAGGATAGCACAGACCCGGTGATGCCGGAATCTGATGACGATGCCCATGTCAAGAATAAGATTGGCGAAATGATTAGTTACTTTGAAGATCCGTTTAATAAGAAGAAGCTGGAGCGGGCGCTTATGGCTCCTTGGAGAGAGAGTCCTCCGCTGCCCATTAACGAGAACGTAACCTTAGTCATTGTTAACGCAGCCGAAAGTATGCAATATGGCGAGCTGTTTGATCCGATAGAGACGGAAGTCATTCTTATGTCGCTTCGATTGCAATGTCCTATCCTAACGGACCAGATAGAATTCCAAGACAAAGTCGTACAGAACGCCATTCCCGCACAAATGTTCGATATTGACGATTTTGAATATGCTGTTGAAGACGGTATGCTATCTTCGGATGAATACACAGATTAAAGAAGCTGCCGAGTGTATCGGCAGCTTTTGTGTCAAGTGGAGGGATGACTTTGTATAAATCATTTGCTAAGTGGATGGCAAGAAGGCTTCACGCTAAGCAGAAGCTGCAGCAATCTCTCCGGTGGTACGATAGTTGGGGCAGTAATAGAATGACTTCCAATGAGCTGGTCGATTACGCCGGTCTCCTTCATGATAACGGAAAATCAGAACAAGCGATCAAGGTGCTGGCTGATTTGTTGAGTAAGGACGCACAGCCCCATGCATTTGAACGCAGGGCACATATTTATAATGAACTGGGTATGGAGGAGGAAGCGCTGGCGGATTTGAATCAGGCGATTATGCTCGACCCGGAGCCTTATATTTATTGGTATACAAGAGCAATTTCACACCATGATCGGGGGGAATTCGAGCTTGCCGTGAACGATTTCAAACAAGCGCTTACCCGTAGAGAAGATTCGAAAGCTTCGACCTATTACGAGTTAGGCAACGTGTATATGAAGATGGGAAAATATAAGGAGGCCGAATTATGTTATTCGGAGGCGACGGCAAACCCTGCCAAGGCAATTCCTCATTATTACTACCGTCAAGCTCAAGCGATGGAGCAATTGAACAGGTTGGCAGATGCTCATGAAGTATTGCAGGAAGGGATCATGCTTCAGGAAAGATGGGCAAATCTCAACGATAACGGAGCCTCCTTATTGAAGGAGCGAACGAATTATTCTCATGCTGCGGTTGTCAGCTTCATTAAGGGCACGCAAGATGAATATGGCTTTCGGCTATTTGAATCTAAACTATTAGAAGCAATGGGGAAGTTAGAATTATCCCTTGCAGCTCTTGATAAAGCTATTCTTCTAAGTCCCGACACAGCAGAGCTGCTGCTGCGCAAAGGGACCTTACTGAGACAGCTTGATCTTTTCTCAGATTCGATTGAGGTATTAAAGCAATTAAGCGAGAAGAATCCGTTGTGGCTTCCGGCTTATATGGAGCTTAGCACAACCTACCGGATGAATGAGATGTGCCAGGAAGCGATCCAAACCTTAGAAGCGGCTAAGGAACATTTTCCTGACCATACTGTTGTTCGATTTTGGCTTGCGGACGCTTATCTGGATGGTTCCAGTCCAGAGAGGGCACTGGAGGAGAATCGTCAACTGACAGAAATGGAGCCAGAGGATCCGCTGAACTGGAAGCAATGTGCGGAGATCGCGATTGATGTGGATCGATATCAAGAAGCGGATGAGGCTTATAGTAAGGCTTTAAAGCTGGAGGAGAATGCTGATTTCTATATGCGCCGCAGCTTTTCTCGTTATATGACGGACCGTTATGAAGATGCCATGATGGATATCCAGTCGGCCGTAAAGCTTGACAATAGCCTCATGAAGCTGAGCAAAACAGCTTATGCTTTAGGAGAGCTATATGTCGGTATGGAAAATTGGCCGCTGGCAGAAGCTGAGTACTCCCGAGCATTGGCGTTAGAGCCGGAAAACTCGCTGATCTATGATCGGCGGGCGCGCTGTAGATTCGCTGCGGATCGATTGGCCGATGCGCTTGAGGATTGCAACCGCGGATTGCAGTTGGATATGACGAATGCCCGCATCATTTGGCTTCGAGGATTAATCCATTATCGCTTGGATGATTATGAGGCTGCTCTGACAGATTCATTAGTATACACGTCTCTGCTGCCTATGGATTCACAGGGTTACTACAATCTTGGTCTGATATATAATCACCTCGACCGTCACGATGATGCGATAGCTTCCTTCACGAAAGTGATAGAGCTCGATCCCTTCGAAGCTCCTGCTTACTTGGAACGAGCGTCTCTATGGTATCATCACTCCTTCGATCGTGCGCGCGCGACAGATGATTTGGCGCAATGGCTGCTTTACGCCGGGGGAGAAAGCAGCGAAGGAGATCGCTTCACACTTCTGAATGAGGTTCGTGGCTTTGATGATGACATGAGAGAAAGAGCGAAGGAGCATTTCCTGACAGTATACGGAAGCAGTAGATATTTGTCTTAAGATTAACAATTTGGTCGCCCTTCTTTCACTATGGTAAAATACGGGTGGATCCACTATTCGGAGGAGGACTCTAAATGTTAGTGACAACAACGCCGAACGTAGAAGGTTATCGCATTACTGCTTATTATGGATTGGTTACGGGCGAGACGATTATGGGTGCGAACATATTCAGAGATTTCATGGCTTCGATTACGGATGTTGTTGGAGGCCGATCGGGTGCATATGAGAGTAAGCTGAAGGAAGCTCGGGATATCGCGGTTTCGGAGATGACGAGTATTGCGCAACGACTAGGCGGGAATGCGGTCGTTGGCGTTGATCTTGATTACGAGGTTATTCGGGACGGTATGCTAATGGTAACGGTTAGCGGTACGGCAGTTCGTATAGAGGAATAGGGGAAGGGTGGGTGTTTCCATGAAATACAGAATGCTGGGAAAAACAGGCTTGCGCGTATCTGTCGTTGGTGTTGGAACATGGCAATTCGGCGGTGAATGGGGAAGGACCTATGAGAAACAAGATGTGGATGCCATTCTAGGTCGTGCCAAGGAGCTTGGTATTAATTTAATTGATACCGCTGAATGTTATGGAGATCATTTGTCGGAATCGCTTATCGGCGAGTCTATTCAAGGGAATCGGGAAGACTGGATCCTGGCAACTAAATTCGGTCATCATTTTCATCGGAATTTCGAGCGTACTGACATGTTTAAGGCTGGCGATATATTGCAGCAGCTTGAAGCTTCTCTGCGTGCGTTAAAGACGGATTATATAGATTTGTATCAATTCCATTCAGGACCGGATTCCTCCTTCGATCAGGAAGAGCTTTGGACATTGCTTCAGAAGCAAGTTCAAGCGGGCAAAATCCGCCATCTCGGGATATCCATCGGCTCCAATGAGAACATTCACCAAACCTCGCTTGCAACGGAAGTAAAGGCTGGGGCGATCCAAGTCGTCTACAATCGGTTGGATAGAGGACCTGAGGCGGAGGTGTTTCCCTCCTGTACCGAGCAGAACCTTGGAGTACTGGCTCGAGTTCCTCTAGCCAGCGGTTTTCTTAGCGGTAAATACAAGCCGGGAGCAACGTTTGCTTCAGATGATGTTAGATCGAGATGGGATTCATCAAAGCTAGAGCGTTATGCGAAGGAAGTTGAAGTTATTGAGCGTGATGAGGTTCCAGCTGGAACGAACATGGCAGCTTGGGCGCTTGCCTGGTGCCTGAAGCATCCGGCTGTGACTTCCGTTATTCCAGGCTGCAAGGATCCGGCTCAGGTCGAGGCTAACGCTGCAGCGGTAGCGCTTGTGGAAGACGGACACCCACAGGAAGTGTGATTCATAGCATATGCGACTAAGGAGTACCACCTGATGAATGATAAAATCATCCCTGTTTATATTCTGACCGGCTTTCTCGGCAGCGGTAAAACAACGTTATTAAATCGGATTTTGGAGGATGCCCAGGCCAATGGGTTGAAACCGGCAGTACTGATGAACGAGGTCGGAGATGTTAATGTAGAGGGACAGCTTAATGAGACAGACATCCCTATGTCCGAAATGCTTGGAGGATGTATCTGCTGTTCCATTCGCGGTGATCTGGGGATGGAGCTCGTTCGTCTGACGCAAGAATATCAGCCAGATGTCATCTGGATAGAATCTACCGGTATTGCTCAGCCTCTTGAAATTATGGATGGTGTAACGGAAGCATCGCTCTATGCCAAGCTGGAGCTTAAAAACATTATCACTTTAGTTGATGGGCGCCACTTGCTTGACAAGCTTCGTATCGGTTCGGGTAAAACCTTCAAGCTCATGAAGGAGCAGATTCGCGCGGCAAACATTCTGATACTGAATAAAATAGACCTCGTTAGAGAGGAAGACCTGAACGAGCTGATAGCTGCACTTCAGGATTGGAACCCTCTTGCACTAATCATACAGACAACCAAAAGCGAGCTGGATCCATCACTTCTGTATGTAAGTAATGACAACTCCAGGACATTGCAGCTAATTCGCGAAAATAATAACAACCATAAGCATACTGAAGAATGCACGCAAGATCACGATCATAATCACAACTGCAATCACGATCATAATCACGCCAACGACCATGTTCATGATGGACGAAACGCCCCATCCCTGCACGATCACGTGAATGTTGTTACTTATTATTTCAAGGGAAAAGTGGACAGTGTTGCATTCGAAGCTTTCCTAAAGCAGCTGCCAGATGAGATTTATCGTGCGAAAGGGATTGTAGCTTTTCACGATACGGCCAGCCAGTTCTTGTTCCAGTATGCGTACCGAGAGATCGATTTTCTACGGATTACTCCTCAGAAAACGGTGAATGACGTCGCGGTATTCATTGGAGAAGGCTTTTCTCAATCGGAGCTGATAACGAAACTCGAGCAATTGGATATCGTGAAATAAACAGAATGTGAATGCCCCCTCCTCAACCCTAATAAACAAAAGGGGGTATTCGGATTAATAAGGCGTCAGCTTTCTCTTCAGTTTATAAACTCCAGATTCGGTGAGTTTAACTGTCACTTTAACCTTTCCAAGCGCTATAGGACGAAGCTCCGCGCTTCCATTATCCGTAAGCTTCTTCCATAACGGAAACTCCTTGCGGTACAGACTATGCTCCAGCCTGAACAAATCGATATGTTTGGTCATTCCGACTTGATAAGCGGATCTAATTTCCTTTTCGATTAGTTCGCTTGCCAAGCTCTCTAATTTCTTCTCTTCCACGTCAGTCCAAACCTCCAGCAAAGCTCCAGCAACCTTAATCTCGATGTCAAAAACGGGTGCGCCATTGCTCTTATGAATGCGTATTTTGGATTTAGGTTTTGTTAATTTAAGCGCTGCGGTTATTTTATCATTCTGTTTCAGAACAATCCTTGTGGAATCGGTCTTGCGCTCGAGCCATTTAATCCCTAATAAGTCCGAAGAGGAAATCCAATCCTTATACTTATCATTATGCAGGGCAAAGATTCCATCCATCTCTAGCTTAGGATCCGGCTTTTTAGTAGATACCCAAATGTGATCGGAAATGCCAAGCGTGGGAAGTAATGCCGTATTACCGGGTTCTCTGACCTCTTTTATAAATTGTGAAAAACGCATGGGGGAAATGATGGGGCGTTGCTTATAGTTTGTATTCGGAGAATACAATATGGAATTCAAGGGTGACAGATTGAAAAATGGTTTTGTAATAAATATCTCGTTTATTTCTTTTTTCGTACCGTATACCCAAGAAGTGTAGCGAATCTCGGGATTTCGCAACAATGAATCGAAAACACCTAGTAAGTCTCCTTTCTTCAGCATGTTTTCAGAAAAGATGATGGCATTCAGATGACCCCAGAATACGGTTTGTTGAGCGGTTTTGTAAAGATCAAAGACAGCTTCCGAAATGGAAATGCCTTCCGCATGCCCGATCCATACCATAGCCGGTTTTTCAGATTTCCCGGCATCTGTTTTGGCAACGCTTGAGAAATCCAGCTGCTGTATGTAAATATGGTACTTGTTATCCTTATAATCAATTCCGATGCCTGTGAAATAATTTACATCCTGCAGCGACTTAATATCCCAGCAGCCAGACAACGAAAGAGTAATCCCTGCGATCAGCAGGGTCGTAACAAGCTTCTTTGTCATTACGAGTTCTCTCCTTGCCGATTCGTGTCTTGCGGGGCATACATTTCCGCTCTTTTTTTGTTTAACTTCCATGGCAATTCGATAAGCGAGTATATGACATCTCTAAACCGTATGGGTGATAGAGGGGAAAGAAATGGGATACCGAATGAAGTGAGGGACGATAAATAGACGACAAGTAAAAACATGGATAGGAAAAATCCCAACATGCCGAATAGACAACAAAGGGATAGGACAAAGAAACGCAAGACGGTAACTGTCCCGCTCAACGATTGATTAACTAATGTGAAGGTTGCTACAGCGGTTACCGCTGACACGACCAAGGAAGTCGGACCCGTGATACCCGCTGAGATAGCTGCCTCGCCAACAATTAATCCCCCAACGACAGCAACAGTTTGTCCAACTGCTTTCGGAAGCCGCATACCTGCTTCGCGAAATAATTCAAACAAACCAATCATAAGAAATAAGTCTAGGGGACCGGAGAGAGGAAGGCCAAGCCGCGACATCACCACGGTTGCGAGTAGTGGAAATGGAATTTGATCCAAATTGAAAGCAGATATAGAAACCCAGAAGCCGGGTAAGAAGATGGAGACGATCAGTCCTACAATCCTTAACAGTCTTTCAAGCGAGACATAGTGGAATGGAAGATGAAGATCCTCAGGTGTTTTTATTAATGACATTAAATTGGTTGGTCCAATTATTACCATAGGTGAACCATCAACAACGATTGCGAATCGTCCCCTAAGAAGACTCTCCGCGATAAAATCGGGTCTCCCCATATATTCAAGCAATGGAAACATCGAATAGGAGGAATCGGATAATCCTTCCTCAAGCTGCTGGCTTGATAGGATACTATCCACGTTAATTTTCTGTAATCGATTCCTTGCCTCCTGCAATAGACTTTTATTCGTAATGTCTGTTATATAGAGCAAAGCAATTTTCGTTCGGCTTCTTGTTCCTATCTCAAGGTTTTCAACGCCTAATGTTGTTGTTCTTAGCCGTTTGCGAATTAAGGCAACATTGGTTTCAATCGATTCAGTAAACCCATCACGAGGTCCTTTGACTGAAATTTCCGTATTGGATTCACTTGGCTCGCGCTGTGGAGGTTTTGCCATTGGAATCGTATAGATCTGGCGTGATTCTTCGAAATATAACACTAGGTTGCCAGATAACACTTCTCCGATGAGGGTATCAATGGCATTAGGTTCTTTAATTTGGCGAATGTTCTGGTTAAGAAGCGGAATCCCCGGCTGAGTCCCGTTCCCCACAAAGGGGTGTAGGGTTAAAAGCTTCTCCAATTGTCTGTACAGAAAGTCATTCATTTGCTTGGAATCGATCATTCCATCACAGTAGATGATTATCGGGTTGGGTGTATCTCCATCGTTAATAGTGTAATAGGAATGGATTTTTACATCCAAAGAATAGCGAAATAATTCTTTTAGCTTGGAACAGTCAAGATCCTCCAAAGAGAGATGCGGAGCAGGAGTTTCCTTGTGATTGTGTACAGGTTCTTCGTGATCGAAATAAAACATTTTACGGAACAGGCTGTTTAGCTTCATCTTTTGCATTACCTCTCTTCATGAAGATAAGGAGAAGGAGCAGAAACGGGAAGAAGTAGAAGAATGATAGGGTAAAGGGGAAATAATAATGCTGTAGAAAATTGAAAAATGAATGATCGCTTAAACTGTATTGAGACGCCAGTATAATAACAATGATACCTGTTGCTAACATCCCAATTTTTTTCCATTTGTCAGAACGAAGTTGAATCAGATCGAAAAAGATAAAGAAGGCCAGTGATATTCGAATAAGGGAGCCCGCTAACCATTGGTAAATGGATAGAAAATCCAAATGGGAAATAAACTTGCCGATGAGCACCATTCGCCATTGCTCAAAGGCAGGATATCTTTGATCGGCTGCTTCATAAGGACCAAATATAGCGATAGAGGACAGGATGGGGCCCAATATGAGTCCGGTTACTCCTAGAGTTAAGGCAATCAGCGTAATGAAGCGAATTTTCTTGGTCAAATGCTGCTGCACTCCCAGCAGTAAAATGAATTCCACCAACCCTCCTAATACAAAGAAAGTACCATGGATAACTGGTGTGTAACCATTAGTGAAGGATGGCAGGAGATAGGAATAATCCTTAAACTGAAAGTTAACGCTCATGACGAAGAAACCAAGAAGAATGACAGCAGGAAGTAATATCCCAGCGGCAATGGACAGCGAGCGAAGACCTGACATTGCAGCGATTATACCGGACAGTACATATATGCTAACCGTAACGGGGTAAGGTGTCTTGGGCAGATAGGTGATTTTGGTCCAAGCCGTGGTATCACGCACGGTAATGAATAAGATAAACAGAACAAATATAAGCAGGGGAATCAGGATCAACCATGCAACAACAGGGTTGTAATGTTGACTAAACCATTGGTACAAGGATTGTTGCTTCGTGAGCTTCATGATGAGAAAGAGAATAAGCGTCCATAGCACGATCGGCGGAATGGCAATCAGAGCGCTGATCCATGAATCTCTATAAGCGGTATTAAGAATGAGAGGGACAATGATCACATGGTTAGTTATCCCGACTGCAAGCGTAAATAGAAAAATCGCTTGTACGATATTCAATTTCTGCCCCGTCATTCGACCACCCCAGTGCTTCCAATATTTTCATTATTATGTTTACATAGGTCTGAGTTTATGCGAAACCTGAAAAAGCGCAGACAATTGAACTGCACTAAAGAATCAGGTATGCTAATTTAAAGTCGGTTCGGACAATCAAATTTTTTAAAAAAAAGAGGCAAACCTCATGAAATGCGTAAAAGTTGAATCCTATGAACAGTTGAACCAAGCCTTTGACATTCGTCTTAAAGTGTTTGTTGAAGAACAGGGTGTTCCAAGAGAGCTAGAGATGGACGAATATGACGACTCTCCAATAGCTTGCAACCACTTTATCCTCTTAAAGGACGATAAAGCGATCGCAACGGGCCGCTGGAAAGAATACGAGCCGGAAATAGCTAAAATGCAGCGGATAGCCGTGCTTAAACCATTCCGCGGACTAGGAGCAGGGAAATTCCTGTTAGAGGGAATGGAAAAAGACGCTCGAAGTCAGGGTTACAAAGCTTCGTTGCTTGACGCACAATGTACCGCAGAACACTTTTACAGTAAGTTAGGATACAACACAGAATCAGACGAGCCTTTCTTAGATGCCAACATCCCGCATGTTCGTATGCGTAAAATGTTGTAGAATTTCCGCGTTTGTATGGAAACTGGTCTGGTCTCAGCGATCAAAAAGCTGCGTCGGAATAAACACACGGAACGTACTTCCTTTACCAAGTTCACTTTGAGCGGTTAGCGTCCCTCCATGCAGTTCCACAAGGGAACGGGAAATGGACAACCCGAGGCCAGCTCCGCCATATTTTCGGGCACGGGAGGATTCGATGCGGTAGAATCGGTCGAATAGATGGGGGAGATGCTCGGAAGCAATCCCCGTCCCATTATCCTTAAGAGTAAGCTCCACTCCTGTATTTATATTTCTCACTGCAATATGAATTTTGCCCTGCAGAGGGTGGGTATGCTTTACGGCATTCTGGAATAAGTTCAACAGCACCTGCTTCATTTTATCCAGATCAAGCCTCTGCGGGATCCCCGAACTAAGCTCCATCGATACCTCTCTATCCTGCGCAAGAACGAGGAGCTGCGGCTCCATCTCCTTAACAATTGCGGCCAAATCACATTCTGCCCAATGAACTTCGGGTGCACGATCGAGCTTTGCTAGCTGGAGCAAGTCATAAACCAGCTTGTTAATCCGCTCTGATTCACCGTACATGCTCTTCAGGGCTTTATCTAATTGTTCTGGATCAGTCGCTGCCCCCCTTAACAAAACCTCCAGAAATCCATGAATGGAAGTAAGGGGGGTGCGAAGCTCATGGGACGCGTCCGCCACAAATCGACGCATTTGCTCTTTGGCTTCTAGCTCAGCATGGAAGGAAGTTTCGAGACGCTCTAGCATTCGATTAAAGGAATGAGCGAGCCGATTTATCTCCAATAATTGCTCCTTCTCGGAAAGCCTTTCATTTAGCTTGCCTGAATCAATCTGTTCAACAGTTGCTACCATTCGGGATAAGGGGATCAGCGTTTTACGTATAGCAGGCAGGAAGGTTAATAAACCTCCAATCAAAGCAGCGAACGCAAGTCCAAGGAACAAAGTCAGCTGCCGGTAGAGTTCGCCTTTCAAGGGCTTCGTGCTCGTACTCACTTGAACAACACCTGGGGTGCCATTGAATGATTTTACCGCCTGTAAGACGACAAGCTGTTCTCCATTCACTGGATCGTTATAAATGATGTGAGCTGCCTGTTTTCTGCGAGGCTTCTTCAGTGCTTCTATGTAAGCTTCCTCGTGCAATCGAGGTACTGATTCAACTAGTGATTCTGAACCAGGCGGTGAAGCAGCTGAGGACAAAGCTATGAGCTGACCCTCTTTGTTAATGTACGCAACAGATGAGGAGGGGAAGAAAATGAAAGAATTCACGAGTCCTCTACGCATATTGGGGTTCACTCTTTCCCATATCTCTCCCGGGACGGATTGGATTTGCCTCTGAATGCCTTCCGCTTTGTTCTGGTAAAGAAAACGCTCCATGAATACATATTGAAATAAGCCAATGATAAGCAGCAACGCTGCTAAGATTAATAAGATTCGCGACAATAACTGATAGCGGAGCGAACGTGGGAACATAAGATTTCGGATAAAGGAGGTAAATATCTTCAATTGGCTCATATCAAATCCAACCGATAGCCAGCGCCGCGGATTGTTCGAATGACGCGATGCTCACGATCTTGTATTTTGTCTCGCAGAGAACGGATATAGACCTCCACTATATTTTCTTCCCCGCCGAAATCATACCCCCAAACTTGCTCGAGAATAATGCCTTTACTCCGTACATGTCCTTGATGGATAACGAGATGCTTGAGCAGCTCATATTCCGTAGGCGATAAATCCAAAATCCGATTGTGATAACGGATTACCTTACGTATGGCATCGATTGTAAAGGGACCAATAGATACTTCCTGAAGCAAATAAGGGAATTGATTGCGAATTCTCGCTTGAATTCTCGCTAGAAGCTCTTCGAAGCTAAAGGGCTTGGACATATAATCATCCGCTCCGAGAGTAAGTCCTTTAATGCGGGCTTCTGTTTCTTCTTTGGCTGTAAGCATAATAACGGCAACCGGCTTCCGTTCCTTAATTGTTCGGCAGACTTCGAATCCATTCATCCCCGGCATCATGACATCGAGAATGATAAGATGAGGATTAAAGGCTTCCGTGAGTTCAATAGCTTCCGGACCATCCTGCGCGGTTCTAACCTCGAAACCCTCATTCATCAATCCGAGCTCAAGGAACTGAACGATATTCGGTTCGTCGTCTACGACCATTACTTTAATGCCTTTGCCTTGTTGTGCCATGAGGAAGCCTCCAGCTATATCAAATTACGCCAAGTCCTTAAAATGGGCTTTTTTTTCTATTATGAGGGAGCAAGCTTAACGCCGCCTGAGAAGAAGCTGAAGGAATGCTGAAAGCTTTGTTCAGAAAACTTTCAGCTGACGTTCATGCTCAGCTAAGGTTTACCAAGGATAATGTGCCCAATACGATATGAAAGGTGAAGATTCCAAAATGAAAAGAAAAATCGTTTGGACAGTGATCCTGGTCATTGTGCTTGCTGCAGGATCTTGGGGCGGTTACCGGTATTACAATAAAGAGGACACGCAATTGGCTGCAAGCTACATAACTACGCAAGTTCGCAAAGGCACGATTGAAGTGAAAATTAGTGGAACAGGGAGCATTCAGCCCTCTGCGCGTGCAACTCTGAAGGCTAATACGGCAGGAACAGCTGCTAAAGTGAACTATAAGCAGGGCGACAGCGTGAAGAAGGGTGACATACTCGTTTCATATGAGGAAGATGATATTTCAGATCAAATCGGCAGTAAGAATATTGATATCAAGAAGAAGAAGCTTGAGCTGACAGATCTGCAAGCGAAGTATAAATCTGCTGAGGATGACGAAGCACGGCAAGAGCTTGTGCTAAGTATTCAGAAGCAGCAGCTTGATATCGAGATGGCGGAGAAGGAAATCTCATCGTTGCAAACCGACAAAAGCATCGATCCCATTGTCGCGCCAATTGACGGAGTTCTTGCAACGTTTGAAGTACAAGCCGGGGATTCTATTAGCCCTAACGGCGAGCTAGGCGAGGTCGTTAACTTTGCGCAGCTTCAGATGGTTGTAGGCATTGATGAGCTGGATATATCGAAGGTTAAGCTGGAGCAGGACGCAGAGATTCTGGTAGAAGCGTTGCCTAATGAAGCTTTTGTCGGCAAAGTTGTTGCCATAGCGGATGAAGGTACAACAAGTAATGGCGTTGCGTCATTCGATGTAACGATTAACCTTCTTGAGACGACCGATCTTAAGGTTGGGATGTCTGCTGAAGCGAGCATTATGACGGATAAGAAAACGGATGCTTTATATGTACCCGTTGAAGCGGTACAGTCGTTCCAAGGAAATTATTTCGTTATGGTGCCGAGTACGGTCCAATCTGGACAAGGAGGAGTTTTACCTGAAGGAATGCAGAACATGACGGATGAGGAAAGAGCCGCGTTGCGTGAGGAGTTCATGGCGAATAGAGGTACCGGAGGTACGGGAACAGCAGCAGGCGGCACAAATACTAACACTAGCAGCACGACACGCGCAGCTGTTGAGGTAGGTATCAACAATGAAGACAACATCGAAATTCTCTCTGGATTAGCTGAGGGGGATGCTGTGGTACTGCCTACAGTGGTGAGCTCAAGCAGCTCGAACAACCAGTCCGGATTTCCCGGCTTAGGCGGAGCAGGTATTACCGGTGGAGTTATCCCTGGCGGGGGAGGATTCGCAGGAGGGACTGGCGGTGCTGGCCGTCAAACGATCGGAGGAGGAGCAGCAGCGGGAGGAGATACTCGCTGATGACGACAATAGCTAAGCCATTAATTCAGATAGATAAGCTAAGTAAAGAGTATCGGATGGGCGGAGAGATGCTGAAGGCGTTAGAAGAAGTGACTTTAACCGTAAACAAAGGTGATTTCATGGCGATTGTCGGTCCCTCCGGTTCTGGGAAATCTACACTAATGAATGTGATTGGTTGTTTGGATTCGCCAACATCCGGCGAATATTGGTTAGATGGTGAAGAAGTTAGCGGGCTGAAGGAGAACAAGCTTGCAGAAATTCGCAATCAGAAAATCGGCTTTATATTCCAAGGCTTTAATCTCCTCTCGCGTCTGACTGCAATTGAGAATGTGGAGCTTCCGCTTATTTATCGGGGAGTTCCTGCCAAGGAGCGTAAGGAGCAGGCTATTGCTGCGTTAACTAAGGTTGGCTTGGAAGCGAGGATTTATCATCGACCCGTCGAGCTATCCGGCGGGCAGCAGCAGCGGGTGGCAATTGCTAGAGCATTAGCCGGAAACCCGCCGATCCTGCTCGCCGATGAACCGACAGGCGCACTAGACACCAAAACCGGTAAGGAGGTAATGGGCTTTATTAAGGAGTTAAACGAACTCGGGCACACGATTGTGCTGATTACGCATGATCCCATCGTTTCCCGGCAAGCCAAGCGTGTCGTAACCATAATGGATGGGAAATTGAACGAGGAGGGAGGGAGGAGGACAGAATGAATATCATGCAAGGGTTTAAGATGGCGATTAAGAGCATTCTGTCTAACAAGCTCCGTTCACTTCTGACGATGCTTGGCATTATTATCGGAGTAACTGCTGTCATAGCGTTAGTAGCATTGGGACAAGGTGCGACGAAATCCGTTACAGAGCAAGTTGAGAGCTTGGGGACAAATTTACTGACGGTCAATATTATTGGCCGGGGCTCAACGAGTACGATCAGCGGTGAGGAAGCCGTTGCGATTGCAGATACGGTTGAGGGAATTAAATACTTTGCACCTGCAAGCAATCAGAGCACATCAGTTAAATACGGTCAGACTAGCGTAGATGTAAGTGTTGTCGGTACGAATGCAGATTATGCTTCGGTCCGGGCATATGAGGTCGCATCTGGGAGATTCCTCGCCCAGATTGACTTGGATGTTTACCAGAAGGTAGCGATCATCGGTTCAAGCACCGCAACGGAATTGTTCGGGTTCTCAAGTCCGATCGGTGAATATATCCTCATCCAAGGAACGCGCTATAAGGTCGTGGGAGTGCTGGCAGAGAAAGGAAGCTCGACAACGGGCTCGAATGATGAAGTGGTCATGATTCCACTCACATCATATGAGCGGCTGTTCAAATCTAAAGGTGCCCGTACGATTTACGTACAAGCGGAAACGACGGAGCAAATCAATTCCGTAGTAACAGGCTTGGAAAAGGTGCTCAGCGGTCACTTCCGAGGAAATGCGAACAGCTATCGCGTGTTTAATCAGAGTGACGCGTTATCCACCTTAACTTCGGTGTCGGACACCTTAACGCTTGCTTTGTCGGGAATAGCAGGTATTTCATTGTTGGTAGGCGGTATCGGCATTATGAATATCATGCTTGTGTCCGTAACGGAAAGAACTCGTGAAATCGGCATTCGTAAAGCCATCGGGGCAAAAAAGAGGGATATTCTTATTCAGTTCCTCATTGAATCCATGGTGCTGAGCGGATTGGGAGGCCTGCTGGGAATAGGAATTGGAATAGGTGCGGCTCGAGGTGCGTCCTCGGCGTTTGATATGGACATTGTTTTCTCGTTAAACATCATCATGATTGCATTCTTTTTCTCCGTGGCCATTGGTATCGTATTTGGGATGTTCCCTGCGAACAAAGCGGCTAAGCTAAAACCAATTGAAGCATTACGCTTTGAGTAAGGCACTGCGAGAATCAAATTACTTAAGTTAGAAAGGAGGATAACCTTATGGTTGTCATCCCGACATATGAAGCATTACTTACGCCCCACCTGGATGATTTGCGTAAATATTGTTTTTACTTAACGAAGTCAAAGTGGGATGGAGAGGATTTGTTACAGGAAACCTTATTGAAATCACTCGTGTTTTTCCTTCATACCGAGCCTCATTTAGATGTTAAGCCATTTTTGCTGCGGGTTGCCCGGAATTTGTGGATAGACGATTGTCGTAAACTTCAAAGAAGGCGCGCTGCGCAAACGGCCCCCGCAAAATTATATTACACGGACAATGATTATATAGAAGTTCGAAGCTCAATGGAGTGGTTAGCCGAACGATTCCCGCGACGGAATATCGATATGTGGCTGCTTTCCCGATACTTCGGTTACTCCATGGAAGAAATCGCGGAGGATATGGGGTGTTCTATCGCAGCAGTCAAATCCGTTCTTTTCCGCACGCGAGATTTATTACGGAATCGTATTAAGCTATCGAATGATCGCAAGATTATTCATTTAGATATAGAACGCTGGTCAAGAGCGGTCATGCAGGACCGTCCGCAAGGGATATTGTTCGAAGGTTAATGGATGCCCCCAACCCCGGATCAATAGAGTCGGGGTATATATTTATGTGCTATAATTATTATGATTTTTTGCATATTAATATAATGGGGAGAGCTACTAGAGAAATGAAATTTAATCCGCGGATCGTAATGCTGATAATCTTGCTTCTTACCGTTTTCTCGAGCATTAACTTATACATTGGGTGGCATATTACGAGTTGGTTTGATGCTGTAGGGATTAAATATGAGCCTATGCTTTTCTGGGTGATATTCGGAATCATAGTGTATGGTTATATCGGGGGGCGTATACCGTTTCCTAAAATATTTAAACCAATAGGAAGATTCCTAAAGGTATTAGGCTCCTATTATGTATTTGTTTTTGAAATTGGATTTTTCCTCTTCTTGCTCGTAGATATTGCCGGACTTTTTGTTTTTTGGATTGAAGGCAACATGGAATTATATTTGATCTATGCAGGCAGTGCTGTACTTGCCATAATTGCATTCATGCTCAGTCTCGGCTCTTGGAATGCATGGAGTCCTGTCATACGCAAATACGAGGTGGAAGTGAATAAGAGTATCGCAGGCGTTGATAAGAAATGGGTCATTGCTGTCGCGTCCGATTTCCACTTAGGCAATGTTGTCGGTAATAAACATCTCAAGCGGCTGGTTACGCGCGTTAATGCAATGAAGCCAGATCTCATTCTGTTGCCGGGAGACGTTATTGACGATTCTATAGAACCCTTCCTTCGGAATAACATGAGCAAAGCTCTGGGTGAGCTTCAATCCAAGCATGGTATATATGCTGTGTTGGGAAATCATGAGTATTACGGGGGGCACGCTGAACAATATATTGAAGAAATGAATAAAGTTGGTATTCAGGTCCTTCTAGACGAAACGGTGGAAATCGCGGGTGGCTTGTATGTTGCCGGTCGCAAGGATAAAACCGCGGAATCACCGGACTCAACAGGCAGGTTGGAGGTAAAGGAGCTCATTGGTTCTCTGGACGCGACAAAACCGATTATTCTGATGGATCACCAGCCGACAAAATTCGATAAAGCAGCAGAAGCAGGGGCTGATGTCCTTCTATGCGGACATACTCACCGCGGGCAATTTATACCAAATCACTTGTTCACGAAGCGTTTGTTCGAGCTCGATTGGGGTTATTTAAGAAAAGAAGCCATGCATGTGATTGTTTCCTCGGGCTTTGGCACCTGGGGCCCGGCTATCCGGATCGGAAGTCGTTCGGAAATCATCCGGCTTGAAATTAACTTCAGTTCCTAAAGGGATAAAAAGCAGAAAGTCTTGTTACATTACCTAAATGGTGATGGGACAAGACTTTTTTTGTGTACAATTAATATCTATATAATGCGACATAAATTTGAGATTAAGTGAATTTATATTGTAACATAAATATATATATGTTATACATTATATTAGAGATGAGACAAATTGGAGGAATACATATGGAGAGAGAGCTAGCGTTGGAGATCGTACGCGTTACGGAATTAGCAGCATTGGCATCAGCGCCATGGATGGGTCGGGGAGATAAGATTAATGCGGATGGTGCTGCAACCTCAGCTATGAGAGCGATGTTCGATTCGGTTACGATTAGAGGTACGGTTGTTATCGGCGAAGGAGAAATGGACGAAGCTCCCATGCTGTATATTGGTGAGAAAGTTGGGAGTCTCACTGGTCCTGAAGTAGATGTTGCCGTAGATCCATTGGAAGGAACGGAAATCGTCGCCAAAGGACTCAACAATGCCATGTCTGTTATCGCAGTTGCAAACAAAGGTAATTTACTGCATGCTCCAGATATGTATATGGAGAAGTTAGCAGTCGGACCTCAGCTTGTTGGGAAGCTGAAAATTACGGATGCGATGGAAACGACTCTGCACAAAGCGGCTGAAGCATTAAACAAGAATGTTTCCGAGCTTACGGTCATGATTTTGGATCGCGTCAGGCATGAATCCATCATTAAGACGTTAAGGGATGTAGGGGTACGAATTAAGTTTCTGTCAGACGGTGATGTAGCAGGAGCAATGGCGCCAGCTTTTCCAGAGGCAGGCATAGATCTGTATGTAGGCTCTGGAGGAGCGCCTGAAGGCGTGCTCGCTGCGGCCGCGCTTAGATGTCTAGGTGGAGAAATACAAGGAAGATTGATACCTTCGGATGCGAAAGAGTATGCGAGGTGCTTAGAAATGGGCATCGAGGATCCTTATAAGGTCCTCTATATGGAAGATATGATTGGAACAGAGGACGTTATTTTTGCAGCGACTGGCGTTACACCAGGCGAGTTTCTTGGCGGCGTTCGTTATTTGCCGGATGATCGCGCGGAAACTCATTCCATTGTCATGCGCGCCAAAACGCGAACGATCCGCTTTATTAGATCACTTCATTATTTGCCAAATAAGCCATTCTTATGATTTTATCGGTTTTATAGTGAAAAGAGGCGCATCCTATACAACGGTATAGATGCGTTTTTTTGTGCCATATAATCTTTGTTTATTTTTGTATTTGTTGTATTCAAAGATAAACAAATATGATAGAGTTTAAACAAACATAAATAAACATTTTAATCGGAGGTATTACAATGGTACAAAGCTTGTGGGAAGCATCAAAAGCATCTGAGCAGCAAAGTGGATTGGATCAACTGGTTTATCGTTCGAATATTATTGGCGCCGATCGCCGCGTATGCAACTTCGGGGGCGGCAATACATCCACAAAAACAGTTGTTCAAGATTTTCGCGGTCGTGATACAGAGGTCATGTATGTTAAGGGAAGCGGCTCCGACTTAGCTTCCATGAAGCCCGGCAACTTTACGGGGCTGCGCATGGATGATATCCGCCCTTTATTCGAGAAGCCTGAAATGTCCGATGAGGATATGGTCGCTTACCTGGCCAATTGCATGATTGATTCCAAGCATCCGCGCGCATCTATTGAAACTCTTCTTCACGCATTCCTACCCTTTAATCATGTTGATCATACGCACCCGGATTCCATTATCAGCCTTTGTTGCGCAGATAACGGCAGGGAGCTTGCACGCGAGATTTTCAGAGACCGTTTCGTGTGGGTTCCTTATATCCGTCCGGGCTTTAACCTTTCCAAGATGATCGCTGAAGGTGTTCGCTCGAACCCTAAGGCTGAGCTTGTACTTATGGAGAAACACGGTCTTGTAACATGGGGAGATACTTCCGAAGCTTGTTATGCGCAAACGATCAAGATCATCACGGAGGCCGAAGCTTTCATTGAAGCGCGCATCAATGAAGCGAAGGTATTCGGTGGCGTGAAGCATGCCGCACTTGAAGCTGATGCTCGCAGAAGTATCGCCGCCCAAGTGATGCCGACGATCCGCGGAGCTGTAAGCGATGCGAAAAAAATGATTCTTTCCTTCGACGATGCGCCAGATGTGCTTCAGTTCGTCGGCGGCCAAGATTCCGCAACGTTGTCCCAAGTGGGCGCTGCTTGCCCGGATCACCTTGTGCACACGAAGGTTGTTCCGTTGTTCATAGACTGGACTCCGAATGTCGATGATGTTGAGGGCTTGAAGGCGAAGCTGAAGGAAGGCGTCGCCGCGTACAAAGAAATGTACAAAGCTTACTTCGTGCGCAACAAGAACGAGGGAGATGTGATGTTCGAAGCTGCCCCGCGCGTCATTCTTATCCCTGGAGTCGGTATGATCAATACGGGTAAAAGCTGGGCAATGTCGGAAGTAAGCGGCGCGTTATATCACCGTGCAATAGCTGTTATGAGAGGCGCGACTGCGCTTGGACAATTCGTATCACTTAGCGAGAACGAATCCTATAATGTAGAATATTGGCCGCTTGAGCTTTATAAGCTGTCACTTGCTCCAGCTGAAGCTGAGTTTTCCCGCAAGGTTGCTTTCATCACAGGAGGCGCTGGCGGAATCGGAAGCGAAACCGCACGTCGACTCGTATCTGAAGGCGCTCATGTTGTCTTGGCCGATCTTAACTTGGAGGGTGCACAGAAGGTTGCCGCCGAGATCAATGCCAAGCATGGTGCAAATCGCGCGCTTGCAGTTAAAATGGATGTAACAAGCGAAGAGGCTGTACAAGCGGCTTACGCCGAAACTGCCGTAACTTACGGCGGCGTCGATATTATCGTTAATAATGCAGGGCTTGCGACTTCCAGTCCCTTTGACGAGACTTCTCTTAAAGAATGGAACCTAAACATGAATGTTCTAGGCACAGGATACTTCCTGGTTGCCCGTGAGGCGTTCAAGCTTATGAAGGGGCAAGCGATCGGCGGTAATATGGTATTCATCGGCTCCAAGAATTCCGTATACGCCGGGAAGAATGCATCGGCTTATAGCTCCGCAAAAGCGCTGGAAGCGCATCTTGCACGTTGTATCGCAGCCGAGGGCGGAGAGTTCGGCATTCGCGTGAATACCATTCTTCCTGACGCGATTCTGCAAGGATCGGCGATCTGGAACGGCAGCTGGAGGAATGAACGCGCGGCAGCTTACGGCATCGAGCCGGACCAATTGGAAGAGTATTATCGTAAACGCACGACGTTGCTCGTTAATATTTATCCGCGGGATATCGCTGAGGGCATTGCTTTCTTCGCTTCTTCCAAGTCAGACAAAACAACTGGCTGCATGCTGACGATCGATGGCGGAGTTCCAGCAGCATTCACGCGTTAATTGAAACGAATATAGCCGATTAAATAGATTACTGGGGAGGAAAAGGCATGCAACAGAAGGTTCAACAGAGCTTCGAGGAAGCCAAGGAGCTATACGCTCGGCATGGAATAGATGTTGGGCAAGTGCTTAGCCGACTGGAGAATATTAAGATTTCCATGCATTGCTGGCAAGGTGACGATGTACGGGGGTTCCTGAGTCAAGATCAGGATCTTACCGGAGGGATATCGGTAACGGGCAATTACCCTGGAGCTGCACGCACGCCTGCAGAACTGCGTGCTGACCTAGAGAAAGCATTCTCCTTAATTCCCGGTAAGCATAAAGTAAACCTTCATGCGATCTATGCGGATACCGAGGAGAAGGTAGAGCTAGATCAAATCGAACCGAAGCATTTCCAGAAATGGGTGGATTGGTCCAAGGTTAATGGTCTGGGTCTCGATTTTAATCCCACTTGCTTTTCCCACGAGAAATCGAAGGATGGTTTTACGCTGAGCCATCCAGATCCCGATATTCGTAAGTTCTGGATCGATCACTGCAAAGCTTCAAGGAAAATTGGTGCTTATTTCGGAGAGCAGCTGGGACAGACTTGCGTGACGAACGTTTGGGTACCCGATGGCTTCAAGGATGTGCCGGCTGATCGGATGGCACCGCGACAACGCTTGAAGGATGCACTTGATCAGGTGTTCGAGGAGGAGCTTAACCCCGCTCATAACTTAGATGCGGTAGAGAGCAAGCTGTTCGGCTTGGGCTCGGAAGCATATGTAGTCGGCTCCCACGAATTCTATATGGGTTATGGTATTCAGAACAAGAAGCTGATCTGCTTGGATGCAGGCCATTTCCACCCAACTGAAGTGATATCTAACAAATTATCAGCTCTTTCCCTGTTCACTGATGGCATCCTGCTTCACGTAAGCCGTCCGATGAGATGGGATAGCGACCATGTCGTCACGCTCGACGATGAATTAATCGATATAGGCCGGGAGCTTGTTCGCGGGGATCTGCTTGACAAATCACATATTGGCTTAGACTTTTTCGATGCAAGCATCAATCGCGTAGCGGCGTGGGTAATTGGAACTCGCAATACTATCAAAGCTTTGCTAAGAGCGATGCTGGATCCGGTTGAAGCTTTGAAGCAAGCGGAATTAGAGGGAGACTATACCACTCGTCTAGCTCTGACGGAGGAATTCAAATCTTATCCGTTCGGTGCGATATGGGATTATTATTGCGCGAAGCAAGGAGTTCCCGTTCGCGAGGAATGGCTAGCGGAAGTGAAGACATACGAGAAGGAAGTTCTCCTTAAGCGCGGCGTCTAACAAAATATAAGGGTGATGCAGATTGTCTAGCATTCTGGCGTATGATCTTGGCGCTAGCAGCGGAAGAGCGCTGCTCGGGCGACTCAAGGATGGCAAGATCGAGGTGGAGGAGCTTCATCGTTTCTCCAATGACCCGGTGCAGGTGGGAGACCGTTTACATTGGGACATTTTACGGCTGTTTCACGAGATCAAACAAGGACTGCTAAAGGCAAAGCATAATGGCATTACCCTGCAAAGTATGGCGATTGATTCCTGGGCCGTAGATTTTGGTTTTATCGGCAAGAACGGGGAGCTAATCGGAAATCCCTATCATTATCGGGATCGTCATACAGAGGGTGTCATGGAAAGCGTGCTTAAGCAAATTCCGGCAGCTGTAATCTTCGAGCGCACGGGAATTCAATTTCTTCCCTTCAATACGATATACCAGCTATTTGCGCTTAAACAGGCGAATTCACCCTTACTCAAGGACGATAGTCGGTTTCTGATGATACCTGATATTCTGCGTTATTTCTTAACTGGGCAAATGCACAACGAATTCTCGAACGCGACAACAACGCAACTTTTCAATCCTGCCTCAGAGAAGTGGGACTCCGAGCTGCTGCGTTTACTCGATCTGCCTAAGTCGTGGTTCGGAGATGTTCTCCAGCCGGGAACTAAAGCGGGAATGCTGCAAGCTTCCGTCTGTGAGGAGCTTGGCATTCCATCGATTCCCGTCTTTGCGGTAGCGGAGCATGACACCGGCTCTGCGGTCGCTGCGGTTCCGGCTGCAGAGAAGTCCTTCGCCTATCTTAGCTGTGGAACCTGGTCCCTAATGGGAACTGAGGTTAGCAAGCCCGTCATCAACGACTTGGCGCATAAATTAAACTTCACTAACGAAGGCGGAGCCTATGGCACTTACCGTCTGCTCAAGAATATCATGGGTTTGTGGATTTTGCAGGAATGCCGAAGAGAGTGGGAGAGAGCAGGAATATCACACTCGTTCCCCGAATTGGTACAGATGGCCGCATCAGCGCAGCCTTTCGCAGCCTTCATCGACCCGGACGATACGTTGTTTCTTCATCCAGGCGATATGCCTGATCGCATTGGGGAGTATTTCAGGAATACAGGGCAGAAGGCTCCGGAGAACACTGGAGAAATCGTGCGTTGCATACTGGAGAGCCTAGCTTTGAAATATCGGTTTGTGTTTGAATTGACGCAGCGGTTATCTGGGCAACAATTCGGCGGACTTCATATGGTAGGTGGAGGGATTCAGAACACTTTACTCTGTCAGTGGTCCGCTAACGCGATTGGCAAGCCGGTTTGGGCAGGGCCATCCGAGGGAAGCGCTATTGGGAATCTAATTGTTCAGTGGATCGCTCAAGGAGAGTTTGCAGATATTTGGGAAGCGCGCAGAGCTATTCGTGATTCTTTCCCGATTACCGCTTATGAACCGGAAGATCGGGGAGCATGGAATGATGCTTTCGATCAATTCTGTGCGATAACGGGGATTACGGAATAAATACGGTTTTTGAAAAGAGGTAAGTCATGCTGGTTCCGGAACGTTATGAGAAAATCGTAAACCTTGTCAATGAGAGAGGGAGTATTCGCGTTTCCGAGCTAAGCGAGCTCTGCCAGGTGACGGAGGAGACAATTCGGCGAGATTTGGATCGACTGGAGCACTCGGGACGCTTGCGTCGCTCCCATGGCGGCGCTATTAGCGTCAAGGATATGCAGCACCCGGAGACTCCTTATGCAGAACGGGAAATCATGCACGCAGAAGAGAAGAAACGAATTGCTCTGGAAGCCATTAAGCGAATTGGACCCAAGGAACGAATTCTTCTGGATGCTAGCTCAACTGCTTGGTATATGGCAGCGAGCGTGCCCGATCTGCCTTTGACCGTGCTTACGAATTCAATTAAGGTTTCAATGGAGCTGAGCAGCAAGGAGAAGATCGAAGTGATCTCGACAGGCGGCATTCTCGCCCAGAGATCACTCTCGTTCGTTGGACCTTTGGCCGAACGATCCTTGGATGCTTACCATGTCGATAAAGTTTTTTTGTCCTGCAAGGGCGTTCATCTGGATCGGGGAATCAGCGAGTCTAATGAATTGCAGGGGAGGATTAAGGAACGAATGATCGGTATAGCGGACGAAGTGATCCTGCTTGCAGATTCAAGCAAATTCGGTGTTCAAGCCTTCACGCACGTTGCTGATTTAGATCAGGTGGATATCATTATTACCGATCGCAGGATCGCCAAGGAAACCCTAGATCGTTTGATAGGTCGGGGTATTACGGTGATTACCGTATAAAAAGCGGAACAAGAGAACGACTGTTGAAATCCGAGGGATGATGCAGCCGTTTCTTTTGTTTCAACTTGTCTGATAACCTGATATTATATGGTGAGAAGCTGAAAAAGGGGTGCAGCATGAAAGTTTCCTTATTCATCACCTGTCTGAGTGATGCGATCTATCCGAGAGTCGGAGAGGCTATGGTCCGTTTGTTAGCGCAATATGGCGTTAAGGTGGAGTTTCCTGCCGTTCAGACCTGCTGCGGGCAACCGGCTTTTAATAGCGGTTATTGGAAGGAAGCGCGGACTACAGCTAAGACGATTGTCGAAGCGTTCGAGGATTGCGACTTTGTTATCTCTCCGTCCGGTTCCTGTACGGGGATGATCCATCATTATCCGAAACTATTCGAGAATGATGAATTGATGTACGAGAAGGCAGTTAAGCTTCAGAGCAAATCCTATGAATTTTCACAGTTCCTCTTCCAGGTGTTAGGCGTGACGGACGTTGGGGCAACATTCCCCCATAAGGTAACCTACCATCCATCCTGCCACGGAAGCCGTCTGCTCGGTGTTAAGGACGAACCTTTGGCGCTTATTAGCAAAGTTAAGGGGTTAGAATTCGTTCCGCTGCCATTCGCAGAGGACTGCTGTGGTTTCGGCGGCACATTTGCCGTGAAGATGGCGGATATATCCGGGGCAATGGTCAGCGAGAAATCCGATCATGTGAAGGAAACTGAGGCAGAGGTGCTTGTGGGTTTGGATATGGCTTGCCTTATGAATATTGCGGGTAATCTTCGTTACCGGAATGAACCCGTCCGAGTCATGCATTTGGCAGAGCTTCTATATGAAGGAGTGAAGAAGGCATGAGCGGAGCAGGAGCGGGAAATTCCTCAGGGGCAACCGTCAAAGAACGTGCGGACATTGCTTTGAATAACGATTTTCTTCGTAAAGCCGTTAAGTTCACGACTGAGCGGCTGCGCGGAGGTAAAATTAAAGCGACGGACGAGCACGGGAATTGGGAAGAATGGCGGGAGAGGGGTAAGCAGATTCGCTTGCATACGATCGCGCATCTTGATTATTATTTGAACCAGTTCGTAGAGAATGCTCGTGCGAATGGAGTTCATGTTCACTTTGCGGATACGGCAGAGGAAGCCGTTCATATTTCCCTCTCGATTGCTGAGCGCAAGAAAGCAAAGACGGTCGTGAAGTCCAAGTCCATGGTAACGGAGGAGCTTCACCTCAACCATGCGCTGGAATCGATTGGCGTTGAACCGATCGAGACGGATTTAGGCGAATATATCATTCAATTAGCGGGCGAAACACCCTCTCATATTATCATTCCCGCCATTCATAAGAATCGTTATCAAATCGCGGATTTGCTGTCCGAGGATGCTGGAGAAACATTAGCTCCAGATACTCAAATTCTAGCTGGTTATGTACGCAGGAAGCTGCGCACTAAGTTTCTCGAGGCGGATATCGGGATGACAGGCTGTAATTTCGCGATCGCGGAGACGGGCTCAATGGTGCTGTTCGAGAATGAGGGTAATGCGCGAATGGTAACGACGGTTCCGAAAACGCAGATTACGCTAATGGGAATGGAGCGGATTATTCCATCCTGGGCGGATTTAGAGGTCATGGCTACTTTGCTTCCGCGTTCGGCAACGGGTCAGAAGCTGACGGTATACATGTCGGGTATTACTGGACCGCGCCGCAGCGAGGATGCGGACGGTCCCGATGAGATGCACATTATTATCGTGGACAACGGCCGTTCGTTGCAGCTAGGCGATCCCGAATTTCAAGAGCTGCTGAACTGTATTCGCTGCGGCGCATGTCTGAACGCTTGTCCGGTCTACCGTCATATTGGCGGGCACGCTTATGGAGGAACTTACAGCGGTCCGATCGGTGCGGTACTGACACCTTCGCTCAATAAGAATGTAGCCGAATGGGATGATATCGCGAATGCCTCGAGTCTATGCGGGGCTTGTTACGAAGCGTGCCCGGTTAAAATCCCGTTGCATGAGATGCTGATCTATTTGCGCAGACGCAAAATTGAGCAAGGTCACGGGGATAAAATTGAAGCGATGGGTATGAAGGGCTTTGCATCCGTGATGTCCAAATCAGGAAGATTCAAAGCTGCTCTCAAGCTTGGAAAGCTCGGACAGAAGCTAGTTGCCCGCGGGGGAGAAATCAGACTGAAGGTCGGACCGCTCAAAGGCTGGAATAGCGTTCGGGTAACGCCCAGCTTACCTAAGAAATCCTTCCGTGAACAATGGGGGACGCTGGAAGCCGAAATCCGGAATGGTCTCCAGGAGATGGATCCGGCAATGAAGTCTCGCATGGAAGAGGTCGTAAAGGAACGGGTGAAAGGAGGAGGTCACGGTCATGGGTGATTCACATCAAAATTGGTTGTTTGAAATGGAAGTAGAATCACGTTCGAAGCAGACGCGGTTCATTAACGGAATATCCGCTAAGCTGAGACGTCCAATGGTGACGGAGCCTCCGCGTCATCCCTATCGGGGAGCGCCGGATTTCTGGAATGATTATGAATGGGATGAAGGAGAGAGGATTAAACGCTTCACGGCGAATTTCCTAAGCGTTGGAGGGCATGTTCAGCGATTAGCGAATATGGAAGAGGCTCGGCGTTTCATCGCAGATAAAGCGACTGAGCTGAGTGCTAGATATGTTCTGCGTTATAACGAGCCTGAGCTTGCTTCGCTTGATTTGGAAGGCGCACTTCCGAACGCCCGCGTATCTGTTTGGAATGAAGACCCCGCACAATACTGGAAAGCGCGTGCCGCGGAAGCGGATATCGGAGTCATCCTGGCGGATTATGCTGCAGCGTATACGGGATCCATAACGGTGCTCTCTTCCAAAAATAAAGGTCGTTCCGTAAGCCTTCTTCCGACTGTTCTCATGGCGATTATTCCCATCGATAGATTGAAGACTCGCCTTGGCGAGATTATGGTTCACTTCGACGAAGGCGGTCGAGAAAGCCTTCCTGCTGGCATTCATTTCATCTCCGGTCCGAGCCGATCAGCAGACATTGAGAATGACCTGACGATCGGCGTCCATGGGCCCGGCGTCGTCTACGCCTTAATCGTAGGTTGAAACGGAGGCTAGAGCAGGCTATGGAATTGACCCGGTTAACGAAGCGTAATCACTATGAGGAAATTAAAGATCAGCTGCAGAGGATGATCGTGGATGGCAAGCTAAAGGTTGGAGATAAGCTGCCATCGACCAAGGAAATGTCTGAGAGTTTCGGCGTAGGACGATCCACGACCAGGGAAGCATTAAGCGCATTAAAGGCCATGGGTCTCATTGAAATTCGACAAGGCGGGGTATGCCGGGTGATTCGTAATGCTCCGGCGGAGATCACGATACCCGAGCTGGATTACCTGCGGATGAATAGAGAGACGTTGCTCGAATTACTTGAAGCTAGGCAAGCGCTTGAGGTGTCCAATGCAGCTGCAGCTGCGGTCAAGCGAACGGATGAGGACTTGGCTGATTTCAAGACTATTATCTTAGAGATGAAGCATTCGATCGGCCAAGACATGGAGGGGGAACGAACGGATCTCTTGTTCCATCTCCTGTTAGCCAAATCGGCTCATAATACGATTATGTTGAAATTATTCGAGTCTATTGCGAATCAGCTAGAGACGGCGATTCGAGAAGTTCGCAGGGTTGAGCTTTATTCCAATCAGAAGGTTGCCGAACGTCTCTATTTAGAGCATCTGGCGATCTATGAAGCCGTTTCTAAGCAAGACGCAGAGCTTGCCGCAAAGACGATGAGGAAGCACCTTCAGCACGTGGAGAACATCTTGATGAAGTATATTTGATTGAACGGAACGTGAACGGGAACTTGAACGGGAACGGGAACAAATATAGGAACGGTACTGGGCAACCAGGCCGTTTTTTTATTTAGTTATCCTATCTGGACTACTGTAGTGAGATCCACTTGCCTTCTTTTTTGACTTAAAACTCCGAATGAAGTGAAAGATCCTCCGTAAGAGGTTGAATTTCATTTTAGAGTCACTTAGTAGAACCTCATTGTGTATGATTTGCTCCCAATCTGCTTGACGCTCTCTCACTAAATTTTCTAATTCGTATGAATTTGGTATCATTTGTATTTCCTCCTTGCCATCTCTTGTAAGTTTAATTATGCTGTAGCCAAAAGGGGAAAAAAAGTGAACAGTTTTATTTTTCCTCTTCCCCTTTTACGAGAAGAAGGCATGATTTAGCGTATCAAACCAAGGAGGAGAGTCTCAATGTTCACAATGGTGGAAAGATATTTTATTCTATTAAATAAATTCGGTGACAGCGAGAAGTTAGACTCAACAGTGGAGGTTTCCATGGATGAGCTGGCGTTAGCCTTCTATTGTTCAACACGCAATGTAAAGATCATCATTCGAAAGCTGACAGAGGAAGGACTTATCTCTTGGCAAGCTGGACGAGGGCGCGGTAATCTATCTAAACTAACGTTTAATGCTGAAAAGGAGCCGCTCCTAATGGAATGGGCTCAGCAAATGTCTCGCAGAGGCGAGTACAAGCAAGCTTTCGAGCTCCTTCAAACCTATAGTCAAAGCCATACGCTCAAGGAACGATTCGTGCATTGGCTGAATACACACTTCGGATATGAAGCCGAGAAGTCGGCAGGGAGCGCGGTAATCGATACATTTCGCTTGCCCGTATACCGATCCGGTTTCATGCTAGATCCTTCCCAGGTATATTATTGCTTCGATTCCCATTTAATACGGCAATTATTCGATCGGCTTGTAAGCTTCGATACATCCGCGAACCATTATGTTCCTTGCCTGGCCCATGCATGGGAAGTAAATGTAGATGCGACTGAATGGATTTTCTACCTGCGCAAGGGGATTCGATTCCATCACGGCAGGGAGTTAACGTCGGAGGATGTTCAATTTACTTTGGAGAGAATGAGAGGCAATAAGCCCCATAGCTGGATGGTTCGTAATATGAAGCAGGTCGATTGCTTAGGTCCTCGTACTGTTAAAGTTATTTTGGAGAAGCCCAACCGTATATTCCTGCGGTATTTGTGCTCAGCGGCCATGTCTATTGTGCCCAAAGATCTTATACAGGAGGATGAACCGCTGTTCTGGAAGCATCCATTCGGCACAGGTCCCTTCCAGCTGCTTCAATGGACGGAGGATCGCTTCGAGCTAGCTGCTAATCCTAGTTATTATTCCGGAAGAGCTCATCTGGATCGTGTCGTTCTGGCCTTTATGCCCGAGGATACCGCCTTGATGTCCAATTCCGCGGAATGGCAGCAGCTTCTAAGCGATCATAATCAGTGGGAGAATAAATCCGAATCAGATTGGAAAACGATTGAAGCATTGTGCAAGGGCTGTTCATTGATGTCCTGGAACTTAGGAAAACCCGGTCCTCAGCAATCCAGCAGCTTTCGCCGAGCGTTTGATTTGCTTATCGATCGTAAGGAAATGATTCGCCATCTTGGAGAAGACCGTATGTATCCTGCACATGGATTTCGGCCTACGGAACAAACCCCGCACCTGGAGGATCGGTTGAATATAGAGGAAGCCAAACGTCTCCTTCATCAATCTGGATATGATGGTACGCCCCTAACGCTAAGCACCTATGGACATCATGATACAGATGCTTGCTGGATTCAGAGAAGGTGCGCGGAATTCGGCATTAAGGTAAACATCAAGGTGGAATCTAAGCAGTCGATCCGGGAGCCCGAAGCTTTGAAAAACACAGATGGCATCGTATATGCAGTCGTATTCGCCGAGGATGAAGTATGCGAAATTGAGAACTATGAGCAATACGGTAATTTCCTTAGGGAGCTTTTGCATCCTGAAATGCTTAAATGGGTTGAGCAACAGACTAATCTCGCTCTGGCTGCTGAAAGACCGGAGGAGAGACGGGAGATCTTGAACGGAATCGAACACAGGCTGCGAGAGGAAGCCCATGTCATATTCCTGCTTCATAAAAAGCTGGATTTGCATATGCACACAACGGTTAAGGGCGTCGGACTGAATTCGCTTGGCTGGATTGATTTCAAGGATATTTGGTTGGAAAAAAGGGCAATAGGTTCATGAAAGAGGCTGTCGATTAACAGTTCATAACTTCGGAAATCTGAAGGAGACCAAAGAATGTATGCGAAAAATCATACAAAATGAGCAGCACACTCATCGAATCAGTCGATTCTATGCGAAATTTCATACATAATACACGATTTGAGCCCGGATTCTATAAATGTATCCGAAAAATCATATACATTCTCTGCATGTGTATGTTCAGGTTAAAACTGTCCACAATCAATCGACAGCCTCTGAAATTGGATTAAAGCAACGTTTTCATCTATTTTTAATATATTTTTCAACCTAGCTTCAGTTTTGTTCTGCATAATGGCAATATCCAGCTGATGAATAACTCGAATCAGCTAACAGAAGGGATGTCATTATTATTTTGTCTAATTCATTTCAACAAAACCGTTGGTGGATGTACATTTCTATCATTCTTGCGATTGTTCTTGTCATTTATATCGTCTTTTTCCCGCCGGGGAACAAAACAGAGAGCGATACGATGACTCTTGCTAAAGTTAATGGGGTTACGATAGGAAAAGACAAGCTTTATGATGCTCTGGTTGCTGCAAATGGTTTGGAAACACTAGATAAATTGATCAATAATGAACTTGTACGTCAAGCCGCTGAGAAGCAGGGTATCGAAGTATCGGAGGAAGAAATCGATAAGGAGATGGAATCCATTCGTCAAAGCTTCGCAACCGAAGAAGAGTTTGAATCGACGTTAGCGATGTACGGAATGACCCTTGAAGGCTTAAAGAATGATATGTCCACGCAAGTCCAGTTACGTAAGATGTTCGAGCCTCAAGTGAAGGTCTCCGATGAAGAAATTCAGAAGTATTACAACGAGAATCTGGAAACGTTAAAAACACCGGAACAAGTCAAAGCCTCACATATCCTATCAGCCACCAAGTCGGAAGCCGAAGTGATACTTACAGAGCTTAAAGCGGGAGCGGACTTCGCAGCAACAGCCAAGGAGAAATCAACGGATACAGCTACAAAGGATAACGGCGGGGAGCTGGAAATGTTCGCCAAAGGCGATAACGAGGAAGTGATAGACAATGCCGTATTCGCTCTTGAATTAGGCGGGTTAAGCGGCGTTGTCGAGGCCAGTGATGGATTTCACATCTATAGGCTGACGGAACGACAAGCGGCGATTACACCTACCCTAGAAGAGAAAAAAGAAGAGATTCGCGAATCTCTGACAACGGAACAAATCTCTGCCTTGTCAACGGATTGGATGACAGAGCAGCAGTCAACTGCGGATATTGAGAACTTTCTGAGTTGAGTTCAGAATCGACTTACTTGGAATATGTCGATTTGTGTAAAATTATCCAAACCTATTGTATTTTTAACGCGAAAAATGTACTCTATGGATTATAAGCCATTAATACTAGTAAATGGCAGGCATTATAATTGTTGTGTATCTATGGTTCCATGTGAACTAGTCCATTATAACTGAATCCGGCAAAACTATCGAAAGATAGTGACGCAAAGCTATAGGGACTACTTCCTACGGGAAATGTCAGCCAGTTGCATGATTATGCAAAACGGTAAACTATGGTCTTTCTCATGGTTTACCGTTTTTTGTCGTGCACAAAGCTGTAACATTTTCATAAATAACAACACGATACCCATGAAAGAAGGCGAGTAATGTTGATTGGTCAAAATGTGGATGTAAGTAAGTGGTTTCCTAGCGATGATGGAAACAAGGAACAACGAACGATTTTCATGAAGCTTATCGAACAGATTATTAATGGCGTAGACGAGCTAAAGGATCCTGACAAGGTGAATCTTAAAGGGAACAAAAATCGTGATGGGAATTTCTACGGGGATTTAATCCGAACCAGTGAGATTCCGCAATCCAGTATTCCAATGGAAGAGGTTAATGAACGCCTCTTGACCATGCTGCATTCCCACCCTTACCATACGAAATATTTTTTGACGAATATCTTGCCGATGGCCAGCATTCCGGGGATTATGGGCATGATTACAGCCTTAATGGTTAATGGAAACAATCTATGGGATGTATATGGTCCCGCAGGCGCGGAAGCCGAGGTTAAGGTTACTGCTATGATGTCCAAGTTAGTGGGCTATGACAGTAACACAAGTGGTGGATATACAACGTGGGGCGGGCAAGGCGCTATATTCACAGGCTTGCGCTTGGCTATTGCCAAACACAACCCTGATGCTTCTCGTATAGGCGTCCCCCGAAATTTATATGCTTTCTGTTCTGAAGCAGCCCATTACAGTCTATTCAAATCGATGGAGGCAACTGGTATAGGAAGCAATAATCTGATCAGAGTGCGAACGCTTAAAGATAGTTCTATGGATATCAATGACTTACGGGAGAAAATTGAAAATGTTATTCGATCCGGAGGCACTCCGATCTATATCGTTCTGGGACCACGGATGCCATGGGCATTGACGACGTGAAAGAAATTTCCGAGCTCGCCAGGGATATCTCCTTCACGTACGGAATAAGCAAACCTCATATTCATGCCGATTCTGCACTTGGCGGCTTCTTCGCCTTCTATAATGACTATGACTTTGCAGCTAATGCCTTGGGAATAGAATCCGGTACGCTAAACGCGATTCATTTAATCCATACAAAGCTGAAGAATCTCTACCTTGCGGACTCCTTATGCTTTGATTTTCAGAAACTAGGCCAAACCCCTTATACAACAAGCTTGTTTCTTGTCAAGGACGCGGAGAGCCTTAAAACCCTGGATTTGGATCCTGATGAAACGCCATACGTTGGGTATAGAGGTTATGGGGAATATCATACCGGCTATACGCTGGAGTGCTCCAGGATGGCGAGTTCTATTAGCATCTACAGTGCACTGCTAGCTTTCGGAATAGAAGGATATCAACGATTGCTTGCGCAATTCGTCGAAGTAAACCTGGCTTTCAGAAAAGCTCTTGAGCAGCAAATTCCTGAAGCAACCATCGTGAATCCGACTAATCCAGGAATGATCACATTGTTTCGAATTTATCCGAATGGCACATCCCAATATGCACAGGAGGTTAATGGAGAATGCACGAGGCTGGACATCGAACTGACGAACTCTCTTAACGAGCTTCTGTTCGAAGCATTAGGCCAACAAAGGGATCGAATTCTATTCGGTGATACGAAAAAGCATCTGTTGGTCCCAACAGTTGAACATCATACGGTACCGTTATATGCGGCTAAGTTATTTGTGATTTCTCCTTATACTCGTACGGAGCATATCGATGAAATCGTAAGTTACTTAAAGTCTGTTATTACAAAAGTATATGAAGCTACGCATTCAATCGCTATCGGAGGACAAAGATAAATGCTGCATTCCGTTAAATCCTGGCTCACTAGACATCTATCCGTAAAAATCATATTAAGTATCCTATTGCTTCAGATCTTAACCAGCGCGGCCTTCGCCATGTCTGGATATTATGTCAACCAGAAGCTCGTCGGTAAGCTCCTTGAGCAATTCGATATGAGGCTTCAAACAGATATAAAAATCGCTGCCCAAACCTTGTCAGGAATACCCGAATCCGACCATGAATTAAACAGCATTAGTGATCCGAACTATTCGATCATCAAGCAGGAGCTTGAGAAGTTAAAGGTCGAGCATGCACTCGAAAATGTCTATATCTTATCGAAAAGCCAGGGTGAGGATCGCATTATTATTCTCGCAGACGTTCTCGAAGATTATGGTACTCCCTATCCCTTCACAATCGAAATGAACGATGCCATCGCGAATAATAAAGAAGTTCTCAGCAGTATTTACGAGGATGAATACGGGATTCACAAATCAATTTTTGTGCCGCTTCAGAATGAGCGGAATGAGAACTATGGAATTCTCGGCATAGACCTCGATGCTTCCGCCGTACCTGAAACAACGAATACGATTTTCTGGACAACCTTCTTCATTTCAGTGATCGTGCTTGTTGTTGGCTCAGTTATTGCTATTCTGATTAGCAAGATCATTACTAGACCATTACATACTCTAATGATGGCAACATCGAAAGTCGCCGCAGGTGAGCTGCGTGAGCAATTATCTATTTCCCGCCAGGATGAGATTGGCAAGTTGGCGCAAGCTTTTGGAGAAATGAGCATGAGCCTGCAAGGCTTAATTCGTCAAATTCGCCAATCTTCCGACCGTGTTTCGTCAACGAGCAATTATTTGCTGCAATCTGCCGACGAATCAAGCCGGAGCGCGCAACTGGCAGCAGAAGCATCTTCCCAATTAAACGAAGGAATTAATGAGATCGTGAGCAGTGTCGTCAGCAGCACAGCTACCATGAACGAAATAGACAACGAACTAAACGAAGTTTCCGGAGATATGAAGGAGATGCAAGTCATTACGCAGCAAGTAAAAATCCAGAGCGAGGACGGACAGCAGTTGGTCGAGCAAACCCTTCAGCATATGAACTTAATCAAGCAGGTGATGAATCAGTCGCAAGAAGCCGCCTTGAAACTAGGGGAGCGATCAAAGGAAATTGGAGGAATTATTAATATCATTTCCGAAATCGCGGAGCAAACCAACCTGCTCGCACTTAACGCTGCTATTGAAGCCGCACGGGTAGGCGAGATGGGCAAAGGCTTCGCCGTTGTAGCCGGGGAAGTGAAGAAATTGGCTGCTCAGTCTACTGCTGCGGCATTATCCGTTAGAGAACTAGTATCTGGAACTCAGGAAAACAGTATGCTTGTCATCAACCTGATCGCTGAAGGTCAACAAGCTGCCGAGCAAGGTCAAGAATGGATTAAGGGTACTCATGAGAATTTCAATCTTATATACACTGGCGTCACTAACTTCTCAGGGCGAACAGATCAATTGAAACAAGCGGTAGAGAAAGTCGCGCATTCTTTCATCTCCATATCAGCAGCTATGCAGCAGATCGCAAGCGTCACTCAGCAGCAGGCAGCAGGTACCGAAGATGTCGCCGCGGGTGCTCAGCAGCAAAGCGCGGCGATGGTGGAAATCACAGGAATGATCGGACAAATGAACGATTTGTCTGTGGAACTCCAAAAGTCGGTTCAGCATTTCAAGCTAGAAAAGACGGCTTAGAGTAGTACAATCATTAATTCAAATTAGAGCACTGGATCCTTAACGGGACCCAGTGCTCTAATTTTCTAATCTGTATTCGTATGCAACACTTTGAATTCTACTGCGTAATCCCTATAATGAAATCATTATCGTTAATAAGAGAGGAAATCTTCCATGAATTTCGCGAGCAAGCTTGTCCAGAAGGTCAAAAATCGATTTGTTCAACATAAGCTTAAGCCTTATATGGAGAAGTTAAAAGCGATTTCTCTTCTCGATTTAACATCTTGGGATACGGAGAAGCTTCAAGCTGAATCTCTGAAGCTAAGAAAGAAAGTCGAGAATGGCACGCCGCTTAGCGATTTGTTGGTCGAAGCGTATGCACTAGCGGGCGAAGCCGCTAGTAGAGTTCTCGGTATGCGTCCCTTTGACGTCCAATACATGGCAGGAACGGCTCTGCATGAGGGTCACCTAGTGGAAATGCAGACAGGAGAAGGAAAAACGTTGGCTGCTGTTATGCCAGCTTATCTGAATGCGCTTGAAGGTAAAGGTGTACATATCCTCACCTTCAACGATTATTTAGCTGGGCGGGATGCCGAGTGGATGGGGCCGGTATATCGGTTTCTCGGTCTGCGCGTGGGTTTCGTAAAAGATGGAATGAGCATAGAAGAACGGCAACAAGCCTATGCGGCGGACATCACGTACGTGACGGCCAAAGAGGCAGGCTTCGATTATTTGCGTGATTCAATCACGATCAACAAGGCGGAGATGGTCCATCGTCCATTTCATTACGCGATCGTGGATGAGGCAGATTCCCTGCTCATTGATGAAGCGCGAGTTCCCTTAGTGATCGCTGGAGAGGTGGCTTCCTCCGCGAGTGATGGAAGTAAAATGGCCAATCTTGCCAAACAACTTCAGCTAGGCGAGCATTATGACTTCGATGAGAACAAGAGGAACGTGTTCTTGACAGAGAAAGGCGTGGAGAAAGCGGAAGAGATCCTTCGAAGCGGCAATTTATATGAATCCTATAATAGTCATTTGTTAACGGCATTAAATTGTGCGCTTCATGCGGAATCCTTGTTGAAGCGGGACGTTGATTACATGATTCGTGATGGCAAGCTTGAACTGATCGACAGCTATACGGGCCGTATAGCGGAGAATCGACACTGGCCAGATGGCTTGCAAGCAGCTGTCGAAGCGAAAGAAGGTATGGAGAACAAGTCCTCCGGTAAAATACTAGGGACAATTACGCTGCAACATCTCCTTAGCCTCTATCCCAAGATCAGCGGGATGACTGCTACCGCGCAAGACTCGGCAAGCGAGTTCGATGAAACCTACGGCTTGCAGGTTGTGGACATTCCGCCCAACCGTCCTCGTGTTAGGGTGGATCATCCAAGCCGTATTTTCACCCATAAAGAAGCTAAGCTGAAGGCATTAGTAAAGGAAATCAGCGAAGTGCATGCCTCGAAACGGCCGATTCTGATTGGAACAAGCAGTGTGGAGGAATCGGATCAGCTGGCAGATGAGCTTCAGAAGGCAGGCGTATCCTGTCATGTGTTAAACGCGAAAAACGATGCTAAGGAAGCTGAAATTATCGCCAAAGCCGGCGAGTTAGGCGCGGTTACAGTATCTACGAATATGGCTGGACGCGGGGTGGACATACGTTTAGGCGGGGGGCATCCGGAGCAAGCAGAGCAAGTCGCGAAGCTCGGAGGCTTGTACGTAATTGGAACCCATATGAATGAGAGCGCTAGAATCGATAATCAATTAAGAGGCCGCGCGGGCAGACAAGGAGATCCGGGGTCATCTCGATTCTATGTGTGCTTGGAGGATGAGCTGATCAACCGTTTCGGCATTGAGAAGGCCTTGCCTGCTGCTTATCGTTCGATAAAACAGGACGAGCCGCTAGAGGATTCTATTTTCAATAAGAAAATGGACCATATCCAGCGTGTTGTCATGGGTCAGAATTTTCAAATTCGCAAAGACTTGAACAGATACTCGGACATGGTCGAGGAGCAGCGCAGGATGCAGCATGAGAAACGGGAAGCTGTACTTGTGAATACGGATTCTCTAAGCTCAACAGAAAGGCGTGTCAAGCTCTATCATATGGACCGCGCATGGGCAGATCATCTGGCATACGTGTCTTATATACGGGAAGGGATCCATCTGGAGAGCTTAGCCAATCGGAATCCTATCGATGAATTCCACCAGAGAATTATTGTGGCCTTCGAGCAGATTCCTGATAAAATTGAGAAAGAAACCGCCCAAACGCTAACCAAGCTAAGTAAAAGTTCAACCGCGGAGAACGTCGATTGGGACAAGGAAGGGCTCAAGGGACCCGCTAGAACTTGGACCTATCTCATACAGGATCAATTCACGGAGAAGAAATCGAATATGTTTGGCTTCTAGAACGTTCAGAGTTAAGGAAGGAGGATTGAAGATTTCAAATGATTGTAAGGAAAATGAGACTATACGATACAGGGAACATCCATTCCGGGGAAGACCGGGACGAATATGAGAAGGATTATGCCAGGTTAATCCAATCACCGGCTTTCCGCAGATTGCAAGGTAAATCTCAGGTGTTTGGGGCAGGCTCTGGAGATTATTATCGGACAAGGCTCACCCATTCTCTGGAAGTTTCCCAGATCGCCAGAGAGGTTGCCAGGCGTCTGGGCAAGCAATATCCATTCCTTCATGCGAAGGAGCATCCAGGTCTGATGATTGATCCTGAGGTAGTAGAATGCGCGGCGTTAGCACATGATCTTGGGCACCCTCCCTTCGGACATAAAGGCGAAGAAGTTCTGAATAGGCTGCTCTGGGAACAGAGCGGCTTGAAATATGAAGGGAATGCTCAGAACTTCCGCATTCTCATGTTTCTGGAGAAGAGAGCAGGCAGCGGAAGCGGACTTGATCTAACGGCGTCGGTATTGCTTGCCATTAACAAGTATCCGTTCTGCATTGATGAGCCTAGCAGACTTAAAGGCGTCTATAGCAAGGAATGGGAAGGAATCAATTTCTTGCGCGAAACCTGGGGCATACCGCTAGGCTGCGCAACGCTTGAAGCGCAGCTTATGGATTTATCAGATGATATTGCCTATTCCACGCATGATCTTGAGGATGGCATTCGCGCAGGGAAAATTCAGATGGACCGCAGCTTCTTCGAGGATGATCGACTCGTTACCCATGTGGTCCAGGAAATTATAGAGGATCCAAGCTATACCGAGAGTGATTGGGAGAATGTGGACAAGGGCGTTATGGTCAAGCAGGTACTTCTCCATTATTTTGAGCAATGGGAGATCATCTACGCACAGTGTGACCGAGAATCGTCCAGAACTCGTCGGGAAATGAAAGCGCGTTGGGTTAGTAAATTCGCCAGTCAAGTTGGAATTATCGAAGATCAAGTTAAGGGTTGGAGAAAAGTCACTTTTGTTCTTGAAGGTCAGCAGGATATCAATCTGTTACGCACGATGGAGATCTTAAAGAAGCTGGCATGGGTAACCTTGATTAAGGATTTCCGAGTTCAGCGTCTGCATAAGAGAAGCGAAGTCATGATCGAGCGCCTATGGGGAAGCTTCAAGAATTACAATACAGGTCGTCTGATCATACCGCCGGACTGGCTGGAGAGCTATGAAAGCCAGAAGGATAAGTGGAGCTGGGAAAGGTTAGCGGCTGATTATATCTCGGGAATGACCGATGCATATGCAGAGAAGGTGTATGCCGAATTCTTCGCGAGTCGTTCGGGCTCCATTTACGAAAGAGATTAAAGATTGGTCTTGACCCTGACATTAATGTCAGGGTTTATACTAGGTTTGTATCGATCGGCAGGAGGGAACTCGAGCTATGAAAATCGGTGAGTTATCTGCACGCACCGGAGTCAGCGTACGTTCGCTTAGGTATTACGAGCAGCAGAAGCTGCTGTCAGCGGTGCGTCGGGACAACGGTTATCGGGAGTATTCCTCCTTGGCGGAAGATCAGGTTCGGACGATCCAGTTTTATTTGGCATTGGGGATATCGACAGAGCAGATCGCGAGCTTCCTGAATTGCGTCTTGAAGAACAAGGAGGCCTTCTGTGCGGAGGTGCTGCCTATCTATGAGGAGAAGCTGAAGGAAATCGATGACCAAATCCATTTGTTAAGTAATATCAAATCGAACCTAGAGGACCGCATTCGATCGATACGGGAGGACAAATAGCCTAGTATTGGAGGAGTTCCAATGAACATGCTCGCCGTTAATGACAGAACATTTCAAGAAAACGTTCGGAAAGAAGGGTTAACGTTAGTAGATTTCGGTGCACCTTGGTGCCCGCCCTGTAAGGTACTCAAGCCGATCTTAGATGAGCTGGGCGGAGGATATGGAGATAAGCTTACAGTACTGGAAGTGAATTGCGACGAAGCTCCGGAGGTTGCAACACAATACGGAATAATGTCGATGCCAACTGTGATTATTTTCTATAATGGAGAACCCGTTGAGAAGCTTGTCGGCTTGCGTCCCAAGTCTGTCTATGAAAGCCTGCTGTCCCGCTATGCATGAAGCCGCGGTCAGCGGCTTTTTTCTTTCCGCCTCTAACATGCTCTTAACGTATTAATTGAATGGGGTCAGGCATTGTTTTTTGTTAATACATTGCCTATCATGTTAATAAAGAACCGAGAGGAGATTATTACAATGAATATAGATTTATCTAATAGAACTGCTTTGATCACCGGAACAACCGGACAGCTAGGTCGCGTGATGGCAAGAACACTCGCGCAATGCGGAGCGAATATCGCGATTCATTATCGGAGTAATGAAGCTCAAGCACATGAGCTTCAGGATGAGATTCATTCTTTGGGCAGACGTGCAACTATTGTTTCGGCAGATATAACAAAGCTTGACTCGATCATGGAAATGAAGGAAGCCATACATTCGCAGTTAGGCTCTGTCGATATCGTAGTTGCTAATGCGGTCGTACAATATCAGTGGACAAGCATTCTGGAGCAACCTGCTGAGGATTATGCTAGTCAGTTCGATTCCTGCGTGATGCAGAGCGTGTATTTGGCCAAAGCTTTCGCTCCAGACATGATCAAGCAGAAGTGGGGAAGATTCGTTGGAATCAATACGGAATGCGTGATGCAGAATTTCCCGACGCAATCTGCATACGTGGCAGGAAAAAGAGGGATGGATGGCGTATATCGGGTTCTTGCGAAAGAAATTGGCGAACATCAAATCACCGTAAACCAAGTGGCGCCAGGTTGGACGATCACTGAACGTGACCGTTCAAATAAAACTGAGCACAGTGAATCCTATGAGCAGACGGTTCCCCTGAAGCGCAGGGGTACGGACCAAGAAATCGCGAACGCTGTTGCTTTCCTCGCGTCCGATCTAGCAAGCTTTATCACAGGTGCTTATGTACCTGTAAGCGGCGGAAATGTAATGCCTTCAATTTAAAGGAGCATTTTCAAGTATAAACTTGATTTTTTTCAAATCCTTGTTGTTTGCTCTTTTCATCATTAAGGATACAAAAGGAGCAAGCACCTTGGAAAACCCGGCAGGATTACCTTTATTACGTAAAGTCATTCGGGAGCATGGTCTGGGTTTGCTCCGTACTCCGAGACTTTGTCACAAGGACAATTAATTGTGATTTCTGTTAAAACATCAACCATTCCTGATACCTCCAATTGAATATTCAACAGGAACAGCGCGCAGAAATTCGCGCGCTGTTTCGCATATTTATGCCAAGATCATTAATGCATTGCTTGTACAGACCACGGGTCGACGCCCGGATCTTGACCTTGCGCCAAAGATTGCAGGCGAGCCATGTAATGCGTCCAGCCTTGCTGATGAGATGAGACTTCCGATTCCGTTAGATCGTAATGCGTCAACATTAAGAGGGTGCCGTTATCTTTGGGCGTCAACTTGAATTCAATGGTACTCGATCCAGGAGGTACAAGTTTCGATTTCTCCCATCCCCAGGTCATTACGATTTTCTCATTCGGAACAATCTCCTTGTACTCGCCCATTGCTATGTCACTTCCATTGACATCAATACGATATTTGCCGCCGATGCTCGGCTCGAGCAGAACATGGCGTCCCATCCAACGAACTAATTTGTCAGGGTCGGTAAAAAATGAGAATAACGTCTCCGGACGGCATTCTATAAAAATCTCTTTCATTAACTTGTCGCTGCTGTTAGTCTGATTCATGTTTTCTCCTTTCTTCCTCTTCCGCGGCTTCTTTCAAGCGCATCAAGCTGTCATCCCAGAAGGTCTCGATATACTGCTTCAATTCAGCGAATCCTTCCCTCCTTATGCCATAAAATCGTTTGGTGCCTGCTCGCCTAACAACGACGAGCCCTGCCTCTTCAAGTACTTTAAGATGCTGCGATATTGCCGGTGCTGAAATGTCAAAATGCGAAGCGATGGCGCTGGAGGTGAGTTCTCCATCACGGACGAGATATAGGATATCTCTGCGCCTAGGTTCCGTTATTGCGTGAATGGCTTTTTCTATCATAATCATAATTTAGCACATACTTAATTAAGTATCAACTTAAATATATTAATTAATTTCTTTATGGTTGGCGTTACGCCCGGGGCGAATTGTTATTATCGTAATAAGCGCTGCTAAAAATGCTGTTGAGGCGATGACGAGGAACAAAGTAGACATGGAGCCCCGCATCAATAAAGCGCTAATCGGCGGACCGATGGCTACCCCGATAAAACGCATGCTGCTATATAACGAAGTAACTGTACCGCATTGTTCTTTTTCTATTCCTTCTGTGATAAGAGCATCGAGGCTGGGTAATGCGGCACCAATTCCTGCGGAAGCAATAGAAAGCATCGTCACAATCCACCATGTTGTTTCCCAATTGAATAAACCCACAATTAATAACGCTGCAGCTGCCGTACTTAATCCAATAAAGCTCGTCCATTTCATCACGTGTTTGTTTTGACCAATCCATTTGCCGCTTAGGAAAGATACAAGACATAAGAATGCCAATGGAATCGCAAGCACCAAACCTTTTATAAGCGGTTTAACACCGCGAAGCTCTAATGTTTCGGACAAATAGAAAAGTCCTCCGAAAATCAGGAACATACTAATGCCGCCGACAGCAAAAATTCCGTACAACCATTTCCCTTTCTGGCGAAGAACTGTGGTTATGGATTTGAGAAATTCCTTCAAACTGATTTTACAGGAGTCGTCTTCTTTGGTTGGAGATTTAACAAAGAAAAGGACAAGAACAAATGAAATAATACTAAATACAGGAATGGCGAAAAAAGGGATATACCAAGCCCAAATGGCCAGTGCTGAGCCTAAAATAGGGCTTAACACCTTGCCGAATGTATTTGCTGTCTCCACTAGCCCAAGTCCGCTGCTGACATCCTCATCTTTTTTGAACAAATCCCCTACAAGAGGCAAGACTACTGGAAAACATCCTGCTGACCCAAAACCCTGAACCAACCTGGCAACAAGAATGCTTGTGTATGCATTTTCGCTCCATAGCGATGCAAGCCCAGCCCATGCTCCTGCCGCTGAGACAATGAGTAGACCGGGAAGAATAACTGCTTTACGGCTGAATCGGTCCGATAAGTATCCCGCAAGAGGAATGAACAGGATTGCAACGGCTGCATAGGCAGTAATAATAAGACTTGCTTGGAAGGATGTAATCTTAAGAGCCTTCTGCATGGCAGGCAAAACAGGAATGAGCATGGAGTTGGCCAAGGTCATGGTTAAAGGAATTGATGCTACCGAGAGTAAATCCCATTTCTTGTGCGACTCCATAATGGACCTCCCTTGGTCAAACACTATGTTGAAGTATTCGCGATTGCAGTGTTTTTTAAACGAAACTTCGTCTTTTACCATGTAAAACCGACCGTCTTCTTTTACCTGGGGTTTACGCTCATTTGATGATAGAAGTATAATCGAACAAGAAGCATAGACAACACGGCCCGCCCTTAGATAAGAACTATTATGCGCCCTCGTAAAAATCCTTAGATAAGGAGTGATTCCATTGACATTCGAATATGTCGGGATCAACCATGTACAACTAGCGTCGCCTCCTGAATGTGAGTCACAAGCTCGTAACTTCTACGGACTCATCCTTAAGATGTCAGAGATCGAGAAGCCAGAAAATCTGAAGAAACGTGGAGGAGTATGGTTTCAGTGCGGAGTACATCAAATACATATCGGAGTTCAGCAAAATTTCGTGCCCGCGAAAAAAGCCCATCCAGCATTCGAGATAACGGATCTCGAGGCATTACGGAAGCGATTAGCAGAAGAAGGTGTTCCTATCATCGAGGATGTTCCCTTGGAAGGATATATTCGGCTGTTCGTGAATGATCCCTTCGGGAATCGAATTGAACTCTTGCAACGTGTGGAACCTTAAAATGACAACTTATATTGCCTTTCTGCGGGGAATTAACGTTGGTGGACATAAGAAAATAAAAATGGATCACTTGAAAAACATTTTCGAAGCATTGAAATTCGAAAACGTGAGGACGTATATCCAGAGCGGGAATGTCGTTTTCGAAGCTACGGAACAAGACGGGCAAACGCTGGTAAGCAAGATTGTGCAGGCGATTGAGAAAGGCTGTTCCTTCCAAGTGCCTGTCCTCATCAGAACGGTAGAAGAGCTGGAGATGATCATCCTTCAGAATCCATATGATTTGGAAATGATGAATGAAAAAACTCAAAGTCGTGGCCACCACTCGTAACTGGGCTACGGTCAATAAGCTAGTAAGCATAGGTAAGAGTTAGCGCGTACGAATATTTTGAGGTTTATAAGAGCCGTTGCAGTTACTTATCCGTCTCGGAGACGTTAGCAGCGGCTTTTTGTCGTTCTTTCGATTAAAATTATTAAGATATAAAAGGATTCAAGCTGACATTTGCGAATATCTTATATGAAGAGATTTCGGAGGAAGGAAGGGATGTTGAAACTAATTGTTTGGGTAATCCGTCTAATGGATAAGTAAGCAATATGGGTGATCGAAGAAACCCTTGAAGGAGAGAGCGCGGTTATGGTGAACAAACTTGCGATCAGCTTCGCCGCCGTATTATTAGGATTCATGTCTCTTGGTTATGTTGAAGCGAACACGAATGACTATACCGTTGTCCCTCAAACTTCGGAAACTCAAACAGTATATATGGATACAATTGAACAAAAAAACGGAAAAACATATATTACCGTTGATTTCATAGAGTGGTATGAAGGTGAAGAAGCGAACGTCATATTCCGCGAGAAAGAAAATGATTCGGAGATGACTGAAACGCCGGATGGTTATTATGTTGTGAATGAAGAGATGGATTTGCTAACATTCGAGGTTGCTGAAGATGCACAAGTCCTTATGCAAATTTATAACCGCACTGGAAATATAGACGAAGCGGATACTATATGGAACGAAGAGATCAGTGTTGATAAATTTTTCGCGGAATTATCGGACACTTCAGAGATGAACCTAAAGGAATTTCCTTATCATTTGGAAATACATGAAGGAACTATCGTTAAGATCACTCAGCAATTTGTTCCTTAATTGACATCAAGCGCAAGCGTCACTCTCTAAGAGAGGGCGCTTTTATTTTGTTATAGTGAAATTCTAATCTTTTCCACTGCAACAACTTATCACAGAAAGCGTCTAATAAATACGCAAGACAATAACTTCTGAGGAGTTTTTTTATGGTGCATTTTGGTAATCGTTTATTCCTACTCGTAATCACATTTACACTCTGTTTATCTCTTTTTCATATTCCCGCATATGCTCAGACTCCAACGACGATAAGTATCTACTTGAACGGGGACAAAATAAACTCCGACGTTCCACCGTACATTGTTCCGAAGGTCAATATTACAATGGTACCGCTCCGAGTCATCAGTCAGAATCTTGATGCAGGCGTAGACTGGGTGCAGAAGACGCAGACAGCTAAGATTACACAGGAAAATCTAACGATAACCATGCAGGTCGGAAAGAAATACGCACTCGTAAATGGAGTGAAAGTAAACTTAGATGCTTCAGTACAGGTGAAGAATGCCCGGGTTATGGTTCCACTGCGATTCGTTAGCGCTCAATTGGGATTAAATGTCACTTGGTATCAATCTGCGCAGACAATTAAGCTGCAATCTATCCAAGGTTATACGGATAACTCACTTAAGGGTGCATGGGTTTCGACGGTATATAACCTGGATTGGCCATCAAGCGGCTCTTATGGAAACCAAGCTTTGCAGCAGCAGGAGTATATTCAGATGTTAGATGAATTACAGGGAATGGGGATAAATTCTGTATTCGTCCAGGTTCGTCCAGCAGCTGACAGCCTTTATCCGTCTGCTATTGTACCTTGGTCGAGGTTTCTAACAGGGAAGCAAGGGTTAGCGCCGGATTATGATCCTCTTGCGTTCATGGTTGAGGAAACTCATAGACGGGGAATGGAGTTCCACGCCTGGTTTAATCCCTTCCGCGCGAACACCGATGCGAAGCTAGATAATCTCGCCCCCAATCATGTTGCCATCTCGCATCCGGAATGGATCGTGACGTCAGGCACTAAATTGTATATTAATCCAGGAATTCCTGATGCGCGTCAGCATATTATCGATACTGTCATGGAAGTTGTGAACAACTATGAGATTGATGGCGTTCATTTGGATGATTATTTCTATCCTTCGAGCGGAAGCTTTGATGATGAGTTATCCTATCTCGCCTTTAATAGTAATCCGCTCATGAATAAAGCCGATTGGCGTCGGAATAACATAAATCTCTTTGTCCAACAATTAGGTAAATCCATACATCGCGTGAAATCGGGTGTTGAATTCGGTATTAGTCCCTTCGGTGTTTGGCGTAATCATGCCATGGACCGAACCGGCTCTAACACCAAAGCCAGCATCACCGCCTATGACAATATGTATGCGGACGTAAGAACATGGATCCGGGAAGAGTGGATCGATTATGTTGCGCCTCAGCTTTATTGGAGTCTTTCATTCACGATCGCACAGTATGATGTTCTAGTGGATTGGTGGGCGAATGAAGTTAGAGGGACCAATGTGGATTTATACATTGGACATTCACCTTATAAGCTGGGGACAACAGAAGTCGGTTGGAATTCCGCTCAAGAGATCATAAATCAATTGAAATACAACCGTAACGTTTTTGAAGTGAAAGGGGATATTTACTTTAGTGCTAAGGATTTGCGCAGAAATCCTCTTGGATTGATCGCTGAGCTCCAAAGTTATTATAAAGTAACAAGTCCTTGACGCGAATCCGAATGGCTACCTATAATCGATGAATAAACGAAGAAATACTGACAACATTCATTGTTAATGGGGTGCTATACTTTGGAAGAGGTTGTTAAGAAGCTAAGGTACAAATCGGGACGCGCAATCGTTCTTCATGAACCTGAGGGATTTCGATTAGGAATAGAAACGAATGACGGGCGGGAAGGGAAATTCGACTTTGTTCTGTTGTTCGTGAACAACGCAAGCGAAGCAAGTGAGAGATTACAGCAGACCATCCCTTTATTGAACGAGGATGCCGTATTCTGGATCACCTATCCGAAGCAAAGCTCCAAAATCAAGACCGACATCAATCGCGATATTCTGTGGAGGCTGGTTGATCATGAATCGGAATACACCTTGGTTAGCAATGTAGCGGTGAATGAGACTTGGTCAGCGCTTCGGTTGCGTCATAAGAGTAAAACAGGCAAGTAAAACGGCTCCGCCGTTTAAAAAATAAGAGGAGCAAAACCCCTGATATTGACCTTTGCTGGTCGATCAGGGGTTTGTTCTGTTTATGGATTTATACTTTGATAGTCAATTGGTTATTCAACCATTCCTTAATAACAGTGAATATATCCTCACGACCTACTTCATTCTGCAACTCATGCTTATAGCCCGGCCATTCTCTCCAAGTACAATTTGCTCCAGCTTGATCTGCAAACTGCTTGCTGGCGGGAAGTGAGGTCACGCGATCATCCCCTCCGTGCATTAACAGCAATGGAACCTTTAATTCTTTTAATTCGAAGGCGTGATTCAAAGCCCAGATGCCAGCACGGGTAACTCCGAAGTAAAACTTAGCTGTAATCAGTCCGTGTCCTAGCTCGTCCGTGATATAATGTTGCTGCATGACCGGATCTGAGGTTAAATTCCCTACGGCTAGAGGGCGATTGTTTGTATATTTCGGATAAATCCATTCGATTATTCGACCAATTGCAGCTTGGATGGAAGGGGGCTTAAAGGCAAGCTTTAACCATGGTCCAGTAACGATAGCTCCAGCAATGTCCGGTTTTCTTCTAAGCAGAAAGTTTAGCGTAACATTACCCCCCATGCTGTGACCGTAAAGGAACAGAGGTTTTCCCGGATATTTCCGCTGCGCTTCTGCCAATAATTTGTCGATTCCTTCGAGCAGGGCCTCATAGGATGGCGTATGTCCTCTTTTCCCTTCCGTTTGGCCATGACCTCTCTGGTCAAATCCAAGTACCGCATATCCTTCTTCAATTAGAGTCTGAGCGACATGAATATAGCGTCCTATATGCTCACCCATTCCGTGAACAAGCCCGATGACCGCTTTAATCTCTATTGGTTGATCAGGTATCCACTCACATGCAAAAATTCGAGTACCGTCAGCGGATTTCCAATTCATTTGCTTGTAACTCATGCGATGATCTCTCCAATGCCGGTGGCGTTGATTTTCCGTATATTCTTATTGTAAACAAATATGCTGCGGGCTGCTTCGACATTTCATCAAAGGATTGTGATAATATTATTCTAAACTTATTGTTTGAAGAGGAATAGAGGGGAGTTTTCTTGTTTAAGAAATGGTTATGGGCAGGGGCGGCAATTACGGGATTACTCTTTGTCGTACTGTTCCTTATGGGAGATAACAAAGGTCAAGCTCCAAAAAAGGCAGAGTTAATCATTTCCGCAGCGGCGAGCCTACAGGAGAGCTTAGAGCTTCTTCAACTCCGCTTTGAGGCATTATATCCAAATATTGATTTGATATTTAATTATGGCTCATCCGGGGCTCTCCAGCAGCAAATCGAGCAGGGTGCGCCTGTTGATGTATACCTTTCAGCCGGTCAGAAGCAGATGGAGCAGTTAATGGAGCAAAAGCTTATTGAAAACAGCCAAACGATAATGACAAATGAATTGGTACTCATAGTTGCTTCCGATAGCAACCGGGATTGGAAGGGGCTTGAAACTCTGAACTCGGATGGATTAAGGCATATCGCTATAGGACAACCCGAATCTGTTCCTGCAGGATTGTATGCTCAGCAAGCATTAATAGCATTAAAGCTGTGGGATTCCGTTCAGAATAAATTGATATACTTGAAGGATGTGAGACAGGTGTTGAATACAGTGGAAACAGGCAATGCGGAAGCCGGCTTTGTCTATGCGACAGATGCTGTTCGTTCTACGAAAGTGAAGGCAGCCATTCCGCTTCCGGAGAATATCCATCAACCGATTCAATATCTTGCAGGTATCCTTACTCATTCTGCTCATCCAGAGGAGGCTTTGGTTTTCTATCAGTATTTAACGGCTGAGGAAGCACAAGCAATCTTTGCTGGATTCGGCTTTAAGGCACCATGATGACGGATTGGAAGACCTATATTGCACCCGTCTATTTATCTATTCAAGTGGCTGTTATTAGCAGTATCATCGTATTCATCCTTGCTGTAGCTGCAGCCAAATGGATGGCGCATAAACGTTTTGTCGGTCAAAGCGTCGTGGAAACCTTATTCTTGTTGCCTCTTGTACTGCCTCCTTCCGTGGTAGGTTTTCTACTGCTTGTGATGCTTGGAAGACGGAGCTGGATCGGACAAGCGTATGAGTGGTTTGCTGGAGTTCCCATCGTCTTTACGTGGATTGCAGCCGTCATAGCGGCTGTTGTTGTAGCTTTTCCCCTTGCCTATCGGACAATAAAATCGGGCTTCGAGGAGGTTGATCGTGAGCTTGAGGACTCAACACGATCACTTGGCGGCAGCGAATGGCAAGTTTTTCGCTATATCACAGTCCCGCTTGCTTCCCGGGCATTGATTGCCGGTTTTATCCTTGGATTCGCTAGAGCATTAGGTGAGTTCGGAGCTACGCTTATGATTGCGGGGAACATCCCTCAGCGGACACAAACGATTCCAACCGCGATTTATATTGCCGTGGATGGTGGTAATCTGTCCCTTGCATGGCTATGGGCCTTCACGATGGTGTTCTTATCTTTCCTGATGTTATTAGTCGCTAATCGCTATTCTAAATAGGGCTTGCTGAACAAAAATTTTTCAGTCTACGCCCATCGTAAATCTTTAAATCCACAGCATTTGAAAATAAAGAAAAAAAGAACCCGTAGTCG
>NZ_JBEQAP010000023.1:0-80834 GCF_041640265.1 Cohnella sp. | reverse complement strand
AATCTTTACAACTGGTTTGCCTTCCGATAACCGAAGTCATCTTCCGACGTTTTGTTCATTTTCTTACGCTCAATGTTCAGTTTTCAAAGAACAATTCGTGATAACCAATCGCTTGTTTATCGTGTGCCCTCTTGAAGCGGCTTAAATAATATATCACAGCCCCATAACCAATTGCAACCTTTTTTATACTGGAAATTTCATACATCTTTTTTAGTTCAACCTGCTGTATTCCGGAATATATCGATACACTTTTCTAATACAATAATGTTCAATTACTATTGCTATCGCGATTTTATTCCATTACATTAAATCTAAGTAAACTCATAGACTTTGGAGGTGATCAAATATGCTCGAAGTCCCCATGCGTTATGTTAAAGCCAATCAGGTCGGCATTGTTTTAATTGTCATACTAGCTTTCCTATTGCAACAGCCTTGGTTATTAGCGGTTTTATTACTTATCCAATTAGTCGGTCTGCTAACGAATGGACGGTTCAATTTGTTCGTAGCCATCGCCAAGCTCATTCTGAATGGAAAGGGAACAGCAATGCAAGCTGTAGAGCTTCAACGTTTCAATAACATCCTAGCGATTTTATTTCTCATTTTGTCCCTTCTCTCTTTCGCAATAGGCTGGGAGATTATCGGTTACGCTTTCTCTGCGATGTTACTTCTCGCCGCGGGTGCCGCTTTGCTAGGTTACTGCATCGGATGCACGATTTACTTTTGGGTCAAGCAGATCCGCGTAGGAAGAAGATTTTAACCCCCCCCCTTCCTTACCATAGAAAAAGACTGCTCTCAAACGAAGTGAGTGCAGTCTTTTTTGCAGCTATGGAGATAATAATGCTGAAAATGCCTACAGAATCGGGGAGAAAATAGGCTTTGGCCAATGTTCTATTATAAGCCGCCGAGCAGCCTCAGTAATTCTTCCTGATCCTCAAGCACAGGAATACCCAAATCGCGAGCCTTAGTCAGCTTGCTGCCCGCGCTTTCTCCGGCGATAACAAGATCGGTTTTCTTAGATACGCTTCCAGATACTTTAGCACCAAGTGCCTCAAGCCTTTGCGAAGCCTCGTCACGAGTCATAACCGTCAACGTTCCCGTTAACACGACGGTTTTACCAAACAACGGATGGTTAGCATCGGCATCGGCTGCAGCAGATCGCGCGACTTCCGCTTTCACTCCTAATGCACGCATCCTTGCAATGCTCTCTTGTGTAAGCGGATCACGGAAATAGTTATAGATGCTCTCCGCAACTATACCGCCAACATCCGGCAGCCCTGTCAGCTCTTCGATCTCCGCCGTCATTATTCGATCCAAATCACCGAAGTGCTCAGCCAGCATCTTGGTCGTTGCTTTACCCGTATTGGGAATACCCAAGGCATTAAGGAAAGGCGCCAGCTCTCGGGACTTGGACTTCTCCAGCGCGACAAGTAAATTCGTTGCTTTCTTCTCGCCGAAACGCTGCAGCTTAACGAGATCCTCAAAGTCAAGACTATATAAATCCGCCGGCTCTCGTACATTCACTTCCTCGAAGAGCTGCTCCGCCGTTTTTCCGCTAAACGTTTCAATATCCATGCAGTCCCTGGAGGCGAAGTGGGTAATACGACCGATTATTTGCGGTTTGCAGCCTAGACGGTTGTTACAGAAAAGGTGGGCACCCCTAATGACTAACGGAGAACCGCAGCCCGGACAAATCGTCGGGACCTCAATCGTTCCACCCTCCTCTTCATCCGCTTTGCCCAGAATTTCAGGGATAACATCATTGGATCGACGGATGAATACACGAGTTCCCAGGGCATGGGACAAGTTCTTGCGTTCAATATCGCCAATGTTGTTAAGCGTACAATTCTGCACCGTTACACCCGCTAATTCTACGGCTTCCACGCGCGCTAACGGTGTAACCTTGCCCGTTCTCCCTAACTCCCAGGAAACGGATTCCAACACGGTTGTTGTTTCTTCCGCCTCGAACTTGTACGCGACTGCCCACCTTGGGAACTTATCCGTATAGCCTAAAGCCGCCCGCGTTCTCATGTCTGTCAGCTTGATGACGGCACCGTCTATAAGGTAGTCCAAATGTCCGCGCCGCTCAACGATTCCTTCTATTTCCTTAACTACTTCTTCTACCGAGGAAAAATAAGTCGTATAAGGATTTACCGGAAAACGGTTCTCCCGAAGAAAGCCCATCATGTCACGATGATTGTCAAATGAGACCCCTTCTGCAAATCCGACATTATAGAAGAAAGCATCGAGCTTACGTGAAGCCGTAATCCGAGGGTCGAGATTTCTCAGTGCTCCCGCCGCACCATTACGTGCATTTTTCAACGGCTCAATTGCCGTTTTATTATATTCCTCAAGTACGGACAGACGCATGAAGCCTTCACCCTGAACTTCGATCGTTCCATCTTCAAATCCAATTGCAAGCGGAACGGAACGGATCGTACGAGCCTGTGCTAGAATTCCTTCTCCAATTTCTCCGTTACCCCGAGTCGCGGACTGAACTAATTCACCATCATTGTAAGTTAAGTTGAGGGATAATCCGTCGAACTTCAGCTCCAAGACATATTCCGCCGGAGGAAGAGGATCTGCCGGATTCTTGGCATTATAATCGGCTATGAGGCGATTGGCCCTCGCAGCCCAAGCGGTGAGATCATCTATATTCTGCGCCTTATCCAAGCTCCATAACCGGGAGAGATGGCGGTGAGGCTCGAAGCCCTTCAGAATATCTCCTCCTACTCTCCGCGTCGGAGAATCCAACAGTATCGTTTCGCTTTCCCGCTCCAGCTGTGTCAGCTCATCATAGAGGACATCGTATTCCTTATCACTGATCGTCGGATTGTCTTCCGTATAATAACGATGACTGTGTCTGTTCAGCTCATCTACAAGCTCTCTCATTCGCACCTGCAAATCCATTTGCGGCATGCTTGATTAACCTCACTTTTCAACGGAAATATAGGTTGTTTTCCCTAGTCTATTTCAGTGCTCAAACGCTGTCAAACCGGAGCTTTCGCAGGCCAACGCTCTTTCCTTCTGTTTCATGTCCAATCCCTCTGTTTAATGATTGTTAGCCTAATATAATAGGAGGTGAGGGAGATGGACAAACAAAGATATTACGTCTCCGTCTCAGCGAATATGGTTGGTACAGAACCGTCCACGACGGACCAGCTTACTATTCTGGCGACGGAAGAGGAAAGAAACCATCTGCTCGGATTGCTCAATCAGGAACAAAAAATGATCGAGAGAACGTACTTGCGCGCACATATTCCTTACAAATCCGCAGACCATGACAAAGCGACGAATCGATTTAACGATAGCATGGTTGAAGTTTATCGGTACATTTACCAGATCGGCACGATTGAGACGAAGCGGCATATTGAGTACATGGATATTTTACAGGAATTGCGCACCCCCGATTATCATCATCAAGGCTACGGAGGTTCAGGTTTGGGCAGGAGCCGATAACACAGATTTCTGACAATTAGAAAACGAGCTCCAAGGAGCCCGTAAAAGACTGCCGATTTGATTACTCGGCGGTCTTTTCTATATTTTCTTAACCGGAGCGAATGCGGCCAGCAGTCTCTTAACACCTGTCGGCGCCGGAAACGCGATCTGCAGCTCTACATCGTTGCCCGTTCCTTTAACGGAGACGACCGTTCCGATCCCCCACTTCGCATGCTCAACCTTGTCGCCGGCGGCAACCGCCATGCCTTCTCCTGCAGGCTTCGCGGCAGATGCAGTTGTAGGACGAACGACTGAGCTGCCCGTTGGTGCACCTGCAGCACTGGCAACTGATGGACGCGCGCCGAATCCGCCGCCTCCGCCGAAAGAGCTTGCTCCGCCGCTGCCCGGCGCAGCGCTGCGGGCTCCAAAGCCTCCGCCGCCTAGGCGTGAGCTATACCCGCCGTAGGAACCGGGACGGCTCCCGCCGGCAGTTTCAACTGCTTCCTTCAGTTCTCTAGGTATTTCCTCCAAGAATCGAGACGGCGCATTTGTACTCGTCCGACCATAAAGCAATCTCATGCGCGCGCACGTAAGGTAAAGCTTCTTCTCCGCTCTCGTAATGCCTACATATGCGAGCCGCCGTTCTTCCTCCATCTCGGCATTATCCATGAAGGCTCGGCTGCTTGGAAACAAGCCCTCCTCCATACCGACGATAAAGACGATTGGAAACTCAAGGCCTTTAGCGCTGTGCATAGTCATTAGAGTAACGGCATCGCCGTCATCCTCTTCATCATTCATCGAATCGATGTCCGCAACCAGCGCCAGCTCCGTTAGAAATGAGATCAATGACTTGTCGTCATTGCGCTTCTCGAACTCTTGGGTAACGGATAGGAACTCCTCGATATTTTCAAGCCGCGATTTGGATTCCAACGTATTCTCACGCTGCAGCTCCAGCCTATATTCCGTCATTTCCAGCAGCTTCTCGGTTAATTCCGTTACTGACAAATATTCTACCATTGCCGTTAAGTTAGAAATTTGATCGCGAAATTGAGATAAGGCAACCTTCGCCCGATTCTGAATGTCTAAATGGTACAAGCTGTCTCCAAGCAGTCCGTCGCCTTCGTTTAGCAGCTTGAACATGGAGATACCCTTGCGAGACGCTTCCTCTTGCACCTTCGCCATCGTCGTATCCCCGAGGCCCCGCTTCGGAACGTTGATGATCCGGTTTAAGCTATTATCATCGTCTGGATTAGACACTAACCGCAAATAAGAGAGGATATCCTTAATTTCTTTGCGGTCGTAGAACTTGATGCCGCCGACAATCTGATAGGGAATTTCCGATTTGATGAGAATTTCCTCGACGACCCGGGATTGCGCATTCGTCCGATACAAGATGGCGTGATCACTATAGCGCTTAGCGTTCTCACGTTGCTTACGAATTTCCCCAGCGATAAAATAACCCTCTTCATGCTCGGAGTCGCCTTGGTATACCGTAATCTTGTCTCCGCCGTTCTGGTCAGTCCATAGATTTTTTGCTTTGCGGCCGAGATTATTCTTGATGACGGAGTTCGCCGCATCTAGAATCGTAGACGTTGAACGATAGTTCTGTTCTAGCAAAATACTAGTGGCCTCTGGATAATCCGCCTCGAAATTAAGAATATTCGTAATATCCGCCCCGCGCCAACGGTAAATCGACTGATCGCTATCACCGACAACGCAGATATTGTGGTGCTTCTCGGCCAGCATTTTGCACAATGTATATTGCGCTTTATTCGTATCTTGATATTCATCTACATGTACATATTTGAATTTGTTCTGATAGAATTCCAGTACTTCCGGAACTTCCTTGAACAATTGAATGGTCATCAATAGAAGATCGTCGAAATCCAAGGAATTGTTGCTCTTCAGCCTGCGCTGATATTGGGTGTACACTTTAGCGACGATGGATTCAAAATAATCGCCCTGCCGCTGCTCATACTGCTGGGGAGTCACCAATTCGTTCTTCGCCGCGCCAATGGCCGCTTGCACCGCTTTGGGCTCGATTTTCTTCGTGTCGATATTGTTGTCTTTCATGACGTTGCGGATAACGGATAACTGATCGGTAGAATCGAGAATACTATAATTAGAGCCGAATCCTATCCGCTCGATATCTTTGCGCAGAATACGCACGCACATCGAGTGAAAGGTGCTGACCCAGATATCTCGGCCCGATGGACCGACAAGCTTAGATACGCGTTCTTGCATTTCTCGTGCGGCTTTGTTCGTAAAAGTAATCGCCAGAATGCTCCAAGGGGCAGCCAGGCGTTTGGAAATCAGGTACGCGATTCGGTGCGTGAGCACCCTCGTCTTCCCGCTTCCCGCTCCCGCCATAATAAGCAACGGACCTTGGGTTGAAATTGCAGCTTCCTTCTGCTTCGGATTCAGTTTATTAATTGACGCATCGATATCTATCGATTGAGTATCAGCCGGTTCAAAAAACATGATCTTGCTCCTTTATCGAAGGATTAACCGCACTTACCGTAGCTAGCGCAGCGTCCAAATTCTCGTAAATAATATTGCCCACGACAACCGTATGCGCTGCATCCGCCGCTTCTTTTGCCCGCTCCGGGCTATCGATTCCACCGCCATAGAACAAATGCGCCTGCTTTAATCCATTTCCGATTTTTCGGACCAAAGACATATCGCCAAACATCCCGCTATACTCGATATAGAGCACGGGAACATTCCAGAGGCGATCCGCTACTTGACTGTATGCGACCGCTTCAATGTGGTCGATGGCGGAGTTGGCTTCGGTCACTCGCGCAACCGTCGAATCACCGTTAAGAACGAGGTAAGCTTCGCCTACAACCAGCTCCCATGGAATGAGGTGCCCAAAGTCACGCAAAGCCTCGATATGACGGCCGATTAGCCATTCCATACGATTCGTGTTCAGCACCATAGGAATGAAATAACCGTCGAACCCCGGCACTCCGCACGCTGGATCGGATAACTCCAAAGCACATGACACTTCATATCTGCGTACTCGTGACAGCAAGTCCACCGTATTGTCGAACGTCAATCCGCTTGAGCCGCCAACAAGTATGGCATCCGTTCCGGAGGTACACAAAGCGTCCAGCGTCTTGTCGTCGATCGGCCGTTCGGGATCTAGCTTAAATATATGTTTCCAACTGCTATAGAAAGAAGGGAGCATAGAGCCTCCATCAGATGAAGGAGGCGTAACGCCTCCATTCAGGGTTTTCTCCTAGTTTACAGGAAACCGCTCGTTCTTCCAAGGAGTAAAGCGGTGGAATGGAGAATATTTGTTCGCTTTTTGTGCTCCGATGGGGGTGGGGTGGGGGTGTGGAGATTCTTGTAGCTGTAGTTCTTACAGCTATCGATGTCCAGGGTGCGCCATTCGGGTGCTGTAGCTGTAGTTCTTACAGCTATCGATGTCCATGGGCGACATTCGGCGCTGTAGCTGTAGTTTTTACAGCTATTAATACCAAGGTGTGCCATTCGGGTGCTGTAGCTGTAGTTTTTACAGATAATACCTCTCGATCGGAAGCTATGTGCTACAGAAGATTATTTTTTCCTAAAACAAAGTCTGCCGACCCTTTTCAGTAACCTCATATGTATGAATTCGATGTACTCCATTTCCAACAGACTGAATTAGGGCTTTGTTATATAAGGACTTCAGCACAACAGCACTCGTTGACTTCCCGAGCTGTAAACAGTAGCAAGCATCATCCAATCGAATTGGACGGTTCAAGCGGAGAGCATAACGAAGAACTTCGCGTTCGTTAACCGTTAAATCAAATTGAGTTACTCCTCCTGAACTCCCAAGTCTGCCTAACAATGCATAAAGCGCTCGTCTGCAAACTTCAGGCCTCTTATCTAGATCGTCCCAACTATATGGGTAAAAGATATAACCGTTCTGGGCGAAGGTTCTTATCCGCATCTTCTCAAAATCGTATCGATCACGAGTAATCGTTTCTGCATGACTTACGAACCCTTCGCACTCAAAGATGATTCTGAATGCTTTATAGAAAAAATCCCCATAAATTCGAATCCCAGTCAAGCTGATCATCTCATATTCCATCTCTAAATCATCGAACGTACCAATAACCGGCCATAACACGTCTTTAAGTAACTTGATTTCTCCTGTCAAATTTTTTTGAAGCATCTCCAATCTTCTAGGGTTTGCTGAGCGTTTCTGCTCATTAAAATAAATTTCGAACTGTTTCTCGAACATCGGCGCTTTTCCTCCTTATGGTAAACGAAAAACGCCGCCTATCTCCAATTGGAGACAAGCGGCGTGTGCTTCACGCGTATTCGTTGATACTTCCACCTTAGCAAATAAGGAGAATTTTGTCGAGCTAGTATAGGATAACACTTGGGTTCCGCACCTGGGGTTCCGCACTTGGGTTCCGCACCTGGGGTTCCGCACGTATAAACTTCCAAATCAACGCCCTAGCTTTTGTTCTATGTATTGCCGAATTTCATCCTTCAGATCTGGACGCTCCAAGGCAAAGTCGATGATTGTCTTCAAATAACCAAGCTTCTCACCGGTGTCATAGCGTTTACCATGAAAATTATAAGCATAGACGGATTCATCCTTCATTAAGCGATAGATCGCGTCGGTTAGTTGGATTTCTCCTCCAGCTCCGATGTCTTGTGTTTCTAAGATATCAAAGATAGCCGGAGTCAATATATATCGGCCAATAATCGCTACATCAGAAGGAGCGCGCTCAGGTGACGGCTTCTCTACGACACCGCGTACTTTAAGTATACGATCACCATCGCCGCCGGTTGGATCCGGGTCAATGATTCCATAGCGAGAAACTTCGTCATGGGGTACATTTTTAACTGCAAGAACAGAGCCTTGAACTTGATCATATACATCCATCATCTGCTTTAGGCACGGAACCTCGGATTGAACGATATCATCGCCGAGCAGCACGGCAAAAGGCTCGTTGCCAATAAACTTACGCGCACACCAGATAGCGTGACCGAGTCCTCTTGGCTCCTTCTGACGAATATAGTGGATGTCAATCAAATCCGAAGGCTTCTGAACTTCAGATAGCAGATCGAGCTTCCCCTTCAAGAGCAAGCTCTGTTCAAGCTCATATGAGCTGTCGAAATGATCCTCAATGGCACGCTTGCCTTTACCCGTAACAATGAGTATATCTTCAATGCCGGATGCAACAGCTTCTTCGACAATATATTGAATACCAGGCTTGTCGATAATGGGTAACATTTCCTTAGGCATCGCTTTGGTTGCTGGAAGGAACCGCGTTCCCATTCCCGCTGCCGGTATAATGGCCTTTCGAATTCTCATGAACAGGCGTCCTCTCTAGATTTTCGGTACAAGCTCGCCTGCCCTCCGAATGAATTCTTTCGGCAAGACAGGCAAACGTCCGACACCAATGCATACGACACCCTGCGCATTTAGCGCAGCAGCGTCCAATGCATTTCTTCCATCCATAATTATAGGTCGATTCATCCATTTTTTAAAGTCATCGGCTGGAATATGTCGGAACTCCCTCCATTCAGTGGCGAGAATTGCTGCATCCGCATCCTTTAAAGCCTCTTCTGCAGAATCGCAAACGGTCACGGACGAGGGAAGCACTTTACGAGCGGCCGCACCCGCTTCTGGATCATAAGCAGTAAGGGTGATTCCTGGGTGACGGCGGGTCAACTCTGCAATCAGCCGTAAAGCAGGCGCCTCCCGAATATCATCGGTACCCGGTTTGAAGGAAAGCCCTAGGATCGCTACCTTGCGACGCCGGGGATCGGAAATAGCAGCCTCCAGCTTACGAACCATCCGCAGGGGTAACATCGCGTTCGCGCGAACGGCCGCCTCAACTAGGGTTTGAGGAGCACCCACTTCATCCGCCAATCGGACAAGAGCCCGAGTATCCTTCGGAAGACAAGAGCCGCCAAAGCCTAGACCTGCTGCGAGAAAGTGGGGGCCAATCCGCGGATCCAGGCCCAATGAATGAGCAACAGAAGGATAATCCGCTCCGGTCTGTTCAGCAAGTGCAGCAATTTCATTCGCAAACGATATTTTCACCGCAAGACATGCATTAGCGGCAAGCTTAGCAAGCTCAGCGCTGCGGCGATCGGTCGCTAATATCGGTCCGGGCAGCCTCTGATGCAGCTGAGTAAGTTTCTCTGCGACATCCGCAGACGAGGTCCCAATCACTATTCGCGAAGGCTCGAAGAAGTCACGAACTGAGCTTCCTTCTCTCATAAACTCGGGAATGGAGACGATATCCACCAAGCAATGCTCCGGCAGACGCCCTCTTAGCCTTGACTCAACCCGCTCTGACGTTCCAACAGGGACGGTGCTTTTAATCGCAACAATCCTTCTGACATCCGACTGCGGCCAGGCTTCTAAGCGATCAATCGCCGACCACAAGGCAGCTAAAGACATCTCCCCGGTATCTCCAGTGGGCGTTCCAACCGCAATAAAAACCAACTCCGCTTCAAGCAATACTTTTGCGGGATCATGCCCAAAGCTCAGACGCCCTGCGGCAGTATTACGCAAAACCAACGCTTCCAACCCCGGCTCGTAATAAGGAATGATTCCGCGGGATAGTTGGGCGATTTTACTTGTATCGATATCTACACATTGAACGGTATGCCCCAGATCAGCGAATCCCGCACCTGTTGCTAATCCAACGATCCCTGCTCCTATGACAGCCATCTTCATGGGTTTGTTTCCTCCTCTATATCGATCCATTCCGCCGGAGAACAACTGTGACTGCTACGGCTTTTGATTATCAGCACTGGAATCCTATGACGGACAAGTTCAGGTAAGTGTGTTTTTGTATTGTTCTGATTGTAGCACCAGTTTGAAATAGAAACTCCTTCTTTGTGTTAGAGGTATGTAAATTTTCGGAGACCGGGGAAGGCTATGCCCGAATGGTCCTTGATGCCTCCTAATAATGTTTATTCTGAAAATTAAAAAAAAGCCCGTCACCTTTGCTAACGGTGACAGGCTGATTTTCATAGTTATTTAACCAGCTGTCCGCGAGTAACGCCAAGCTGATTAATGGCCTTCAGCTTGCGCCACACTTCGGTTCCGCCGATACGTCCGTCGATGGCTGCGCGATATAGTGACAATACCTCATGCACCTTATCCGCAGTCTCCTCAAGAAACTCAACGCGGTAGGAGCGCACGCCTAGCTCCATAAAGGTGCTTAGATATTCAGCGCCTGATTGTTCAATCGCGTTGTAAACCGTATTTCGGCAGCCTTCGTCTACGCGAACGGGATGAGACATCCCGATTCGATCCTGCAACGAAGCCCGCTTCTCCTCGCAAGGCCGGCCGCAGTTCGTGTAATCCGTCCCTTCGCTCATGAAGGTGCAGTATACGCAATGTTCGGTATGGAACATAGGCATATGCTGATGGATGACGATTTCAAGCCTGGAGGTGTCCGCACGGCGAAGCATATCGACCATCTGTTGAATATTCAAATCGTAAGAAGGAGTAACCCAGTCACAGCCTGCTTCGCGGAAAAGGTTCACAGTCTTGTGATTCGCCACATTCAGAGAGAAATCACCGATAATAAGCGGGTGAGTTGCATCCGGCTTCTCCATCCGATCCTTCAAGTAATAGTACAGTGCGCCCGTATTACGGACAAGCACTGCATCAGGCTTTAGGTTCAATATATTCCGATGGTATCCGTTCTCTCCAGGCATATGAATACGCGGCGTGACGAGCGCAATACGTTTGCCCGCGGTACGGCACACTTCGATTGCATCCGGGAACTGCTTGATGAATTCAAAATCAGCGTAAATGAGCGAGACATCCGTCTCCACGACTGCTTTTACTTGCTCCAGCGTCCGGCAAAGCGCAGTCATCACTACATCGCTGGATTGCAACGGACTATCGCTAGCTGCAGAAAAGGAATCCTCATACTCATCGATATTATGCTTGAAATACTGAGGCGGCTGCTCCCGAAGGATTTCCAATTGTTCCGCTGCTTCCCTGCGCATCCGATTTAATTCGCGCATCGGAACAATAACGTCGCCTTTAAGTCCAACCTCTAGCTGATCTAGGTAATACAAGGTGCCGCCCAACCTTCCAAGCTGCTCTTGTAACACTTCTTGTCCCAGCGGTCGTTTCTCGGCACGCTCCAGCGGGATCTCTGATTCGATGGCGACGGTTGTGCCCATTCCCACATCCGTCCAAATCGTCCGCATTGGCATTCCTTCTTGTCCGAATACCGATACGGCAACAGGGAATGTCCGATAAGGCTTCTCCGTCTCGAAGCTGCTTCGCAATCTTCTATCCAATGCGGGATCGCTTGTTTTCCAAATCCGATCACCTTCATGCACCCGGTTCAAATTCACGTCGTTACGCCCCGGAACAATCTCAATCAGATCCCCTTCGGGCGCTTCGCCTTCCAGCTTGAGCCCCGAGCTGCGAACATCATAGACACGTCCGCCCTCTTCCTTCTGAGTCGGGTCCCCAGCATCGAATACAATGCCGTCGCCACGCTTCAAAGGAGCTTCCAATCTGCAAATGACAGCATCACGAATGATCTTCTCCACTTTACCCAGGTATACGCCGCGGCTCTTAGGAAAGGTGCCCTCAACTAATTGCTTGTTGTTGGTACCATCTAGAAACCCATGCGTAAAACCGCGGGAGAAGCTTTGCTGAAGCTCACGCACTTCTTCTTTCGACGGCTCCGATTCGTCTCCGCTGAAATACTTATCGATTTCCTTGCCATATTTGCTTACAACGTTCGCAACATATTCAGGGCTTTTCAATCGCCCTTCTATCTTAAAGGAAGTGACTCCCGCTTCAATAAGCTCAGGTACGATATCGATGGCAGCCAAGTCCTTAGGCGATAATAAATAAGCGATATCCCCCATCGGCTGCTGGACTCCATCTACCATCAGATCGTAAGGCAAACGACAAGCCTGAGCGCACTCGCCGCGGTTGGCCGATCGACCTCCCCACATTTCAGAGGTTAGACATTGCCCGGAATAAGATACGCACAGCGCCCCATGCACAAACACTTCCATAGGCAGCTTAGCCTGTTCCCCGATTTTCTGAATTTGCTTCAGATTATTTTCGCGACCGAGTACGACCCTCTCTAATGCATAAGGTTTAATGAATTCAACCGCCTCTGGCGAGGTGATCGTCATCTGGGTCGAACCATGGATCGGGAAGTCGGGAGAAATCTCCCTGATCATCTTCACCAAACCCAAGTCCTGTACGATAACCGCATCTACTCCAGCATCTATACAGGCTTCAACAAGCTTGCGCGCTTCCGGCAGCTCGTCCTCGAACACGAGAATGTTAAAGGTCAGAAAACCCTTAACCCCGTATTTATGCAGATAAGCCATGATCTCGGGAAGCTCGTTCGATTGAAAGTTGTGCGCGCGTGCCCGGGCATTAAACTTCTCCACGCCGAAGAAAACGGCATTAGCCCCGTTCGCTACCGCAGCACGCATACATTCCCAATCGCCAGCCGGTGCTAACAATTCAATATCTTCACGCCTTAGGGCGGATTTATCTAACATTTATACTTAAACCTCCAAACCGCATTAACATGCGGCATTCATCTGTCATTAGTATACCAAAGTCCGCGCAAAGGGGCCAAGAAAAACGGCTTCCGAGCCATCGGGATACGGATACATGAAAAAACTGCCCGATAAGAGGGTTGTTCCCCCCCTTGTTCGGACAGTCATTTGAAAGCGGAATTTAATTCGTAAGTTGGAATGAGTTCAATGCATCCTCTAACTGCTTGCGGTTCAAATCAGATGCGTAAGCGTCGTATAATTCTCCTTCAATAATGTAGACATTACCTTTGTTTTCAAGAATATAAATCGTCAAGTGAAACTGATCTGGTGCTTCTTTTGTAGTCGATATCAAATACTTAGCGGCACTCACGCCTGCATATGTCACCGTTGACTTAGAATCTAGTTTTATTTCGGCAAAATCTAAATTCAAGAAGCCCTCTAACATATCCTGAACTTCAGATAAGCTGCTATCCTCTTCGATTGACACCGTTAAATCTATACCAAAGCCGCTAAAATCTATTTCTTCGCTCTCCATATCCGTGACGCCTTTAGTCCAATATTTGGGCAATGTTATGCTGTAACCATATGTTTTATTTGTTTTGGTCACCATTGTAGTGATATCAATGTCATTAGGGTCCGGAAGTTCACCGAATGATTTCTCCACATGAGCAAAGTCTACCTTCATCCCATTCAAAAGTTGATCCACTACTTCGCCTGTATTGTCTTTATTCTTCTCTTTGAAGGTGTAGTCAATATAATACTTATGTTCTCCATTGAATACATATACTTCGTATTCATTCATCCATGTTATCGTATCATTGGAATAAGATGATTTGACCAATTTCGCCGGTATTCCATTCCAGGTTATAGAACTGACCTCTGGTGTCTTACGGTAGGTTTCCGCTAGTAAATCCTTATATAGCTGCAACCTGCGATCTACCCAATTATCCAAAGTATCACCAGCATTAATAGAACTTACCTCAAGCAACAAATAGGAATCATCCGGACCGTAAAAATAAGGATTTGATTTTCCTTTATCCGCTCTCCAATCCTTTGGCAACTGTAGCTTAAGCCCATAATCGGAGTTTTCGAACGCTATTTTCCCATCTTTAATCCGCGCTAAATCCTTGAGTGATTTATTCGTAGAACTAAATGAAGGCTTAAAGCTGTCGAGCAGCCCGCTATTGGCATCCAGTTCCGAGGCGGACTTTGCCTTTTTACCGAATACCAGAATGTAGAAATTTCCATTTGCTTGGATAGCACGGTATTCATAAAAAAATCCACTTTTACTCTTTGTGATCATTCGCTCAAAGGTTCCCGTTGAACGCTTACTGGTCTTCATGTCTACCATCGTCTCATCATAATCTGAGTATTCAATTAGCAAATCGCGTTTGTCGCCCGTATCCAGCGGATCCGCAGCCTCTTCTACAGAGACTGCCAAATAGTAATCTCCCTTGACATCGCTAAAAGAGATCCACTCACCGAGGTCCGTCTGATAATCTTGGACAAGTCCGGTTGGATAGTTCATCGACCACTTGAAATAGCTGTCGCCGATTTGAGATTTGCCGGAATCCGGGTCTATGCCTGAAGCAACATCGCCGGATGCAGCAACCGTTCCCTTAATGATAAGTTCTTTTGTTTTAGCATCGCTGGATAATTTGGCGCCAAAGGTTTTCACAATGATCTTCAGCGGCACCATGGTTACACCTTGTTTGTCTACGGGAGCTGCGGTCAATGTTGCTTTCTTACCATTGATTGTGGCGGCCTTGCTCCCCTTTGTCAGTACAATCACATGTTTCTGGTAGGTTAATGTAATGATTTTATTATTTTTCAGCTGCAGCTTCGCCCCGAAGCCTTTAGTGTTCGTTAATACGCTTAGCGGGACCATGGTAGTTCCAGCTGTTTGGTACGGAGGCTGGATTTTGACTGCAGCTCCATTCATTTTCATCTGGTTACTGCCGACCTTCACCCGAATCTCGAAGGTTTTAGCGGCTTCCTCCGCGGCTGAAACAGGTGACGCGCATAAGATGAACAATAGGGCGGCTAGCCATAACGGCATCCAATTTTTTGAACGATTAATTACATGCATGAATGAGTGCTCCCCTCGGTGTTCCCATAATAACTTCCCTTTATTAATTCGCTGAGCTTTCGGATAACACTAGCTTTCGGTTTACTAGATCTCCGTCGGATAATAGTGTTACGTTGACGGTTTGACCCGGCAAAAAAGCCTTAAGCAACTCATTCAGAGCCACCATCGATGAGACCTGCGTCCCATTAACGGAATAGAGCTGATCCAAAGCGGCAATACCCGCTTTCTCAGCGTTGCTGGAGGATACGGCAAGGACCATCATCGGCTCTTCAGTAGGAAGGCCTACGACCGCCGACCAGCTTTCTTCCAGCTCCAAGCCCAAGGATGGACGCTTCACCTTCCCGTATTTATAGAAGTGATTCAGAACATATTGGACGGTATCCGCTGGTATAGCGAAACCCATACTATCAATATCTACATCGACAAACTTCATAGAGTTGATGCCAATGACTTCTCCATTGAGATTGACGAGGGGACCGCCACTATTACCAGGGTTAATGGCTGCATCTGTCTGCAGCAAATTGTAATCGGAAGAGACGGAACGGTTCATCCCGCTAATGACCCCAACTGTCGCAGTATTACGAAGGGAAAATGAAACAGGGGTTCCGATGGCGATGACGGTTTCGCCTACTTGCACTTGGAGCGATGAAGCAGCGAATACGGCAGGCTTCAGCTTACTTGCGTTTATTTTGACTAAAGCCAAATCACTCGTCACATCGACGTGTTTGCTCGTACCCTCATATTCCTTTCCGTCTGCCGTAACCACTACGATTCGGTTCATGTCCTTGACGACATGAGCATTGGTAACGATCCAGCCATCACTCTTCACCACAACTCCCGTACCGTGAGCTAATGCGAATCGATTTCCCGGGTCCCCGTCTTTCGGTTTACCAATGATCGCCACTACCGAAGGAGAGACGCGTTTAATGACATCGGGTACAGAATGGGGTGAGTAGTTATACTTCTTGGCAGCAGCGTCATAAGATCCGGAGCCCCCGAGCTGTGCGACGAGAGAGGAGGCCTTCACATACACCACTCCGTTAACGACCTTGGCGTCCATAGGCACCTTTGTCCCGGACGGCGCAGCAGCCCCCGCATTTCCTGCAGCCGTCATCACCAGTACTAGCAGCGTGACTAGGATTGTTTTACGGTAGTATTTACTTTTCAAGCTGCTTCCCCCTTAGTAATTACGCTTGCTCCAAAAAAATAAAAAAACCGTAACGCCAAAGCGTTCGGCTGCGCAACGTTTTAGGATGCGGCTGTAGCTACTTCGGCAGTCTGGCGATCCAACGTGGGACCCATGACTTTGCGCCCCCATCTCACAATGGGTTTGCCATTTTCGGTTGTTTGATCAGAACAAATAAGAAATATTTGGATGTAATATGTCTGATTATAGCAAATTATGCTAAATAAAAACATATTATTTGAGAATGCTTTAAACCAAAAATAGCGGGTTGGAGAATTCCATCTCCAACCCGCTATTAGAAACGTTATTTAACTTTTTACCAACCGCTGACCATCTTGGCATCTGCAATCAAAAACACGAGAAGCGATACCGCTGCAAATCCGATCGCGAACATATTTTTGCGAGGCCGCTGCAATAAAAGGCGTACTAGTCCAACTGCAATAAGGACCGTGAATAACACCATAAAAATATCGAACGGCGTGAAGGTGCTTGCGTCCGCAGCTATCTCCGCTAGAAACATAAGGAAGTCCTCCTTTATCAGTCATACGAAACCCATCTTTATCTATGTTATCTTCTGGGCGCCCTTGTTGCAAGTCCGAAGTTATGACGTAACAACTTTGTCACACATTATGGCGGTCTGCCCTAAGGAAGAATTAAATTTAGCATCAGTAATTATTATGGACGTTAACCATACTTCTGCATTGTCCCATTAGATAAAATATGATACGATTTAGTTATATATCATACCAATTTAATCGGAATTATTTGTAATTTCGGTGAGGGGAGTCGCAGTAAATGTCTTATGAAGCAGTATGGATGGACCGCGATCCATCCAAGTTGAATAAATTCGAATTTTACAAGATGGAAAAAGACGGGCTCGACATAATCCGTGACATCGTAGAGAAATACTCCAAAGAAGGCTTTGCATCGATTCCGCAGGAAGACTTCAACCTATTTAAATGGGCGGGCGTTTACCAGCAGAAGCCGAACAACGGCCACTTCATGATGAGGGTCCGTATTCCAGGCGGTATCCTTACAAGCGTACAAGCTAGAGAGCTTGCGGCAATCGGACGCGATTATGGCCGTGATCTAATAGACGTAACTACTCGCCAAGCCATTCAGTACCACTGGCTTGAGATTGAACATATGCCGGATATCTTCAATCGCTTAGAAGCCGTCGGCATGTCCGCTTTCGAAGCTTGCGGAGACTGCCCGCGTACAATTGTTGGTAATCCGCTTGCGGGTATCGACCCTAACGAGTTATTCGATACAACTCCTTGGTTAAACCAGCTTGAAGAATTTTTCTTAGGAAACCGGGATTTCTCTAACCTCCCTCGGAAATATAAAATGTCCATTTCCACCAATATCTATAACAGCGCTCATGCTGAAATTCAGTGTCTGGCATTCACACCTGCTTCCAAGGTGATCGATGGAGTCGAAGTGTTAGGGTTCCATGTTATGGTCGGCGGCGGTTTGTCCGCTAAGCCGCACTTGGCTCGCCAATTGGATATGTTCGTTAAACCTGAGGATATGCTTAAAGTTGCGATCGGGGTGACAACCTTGTTCCGTGACCACGGTTACCGCGAAAAACGCCATTATGCACGCTTGAAATATCTCGTAGCGGAATGGGGTATCGAGAAGTTCCAAGAAATGCTTGTGGAGCTTATCGGACCAATGCCATCCCTAGGAGATGACCGCACTGTTGGTTGGAATGCCGCATACTTCGATGGCGTGCACCCACAGAATACACCGGGTCTTAATTATGTAGGACTGAATGTACCTGTAGGTCGGACGAACAGCGCTGAGTTCGATCAATTGGCAGATTTGGCTGACAAATACGGTGATGGCTCCATTCGTACTACGGTTTCACAAAACCTGATGCTAAGCGGTGTTTCAGACGATAAAATCGAAGCCTTGCTGCAAGAGCCTGTGCTTCAACGTTTGACGCCTAATCCGAATCTGTTCATGAGCCGTACGGTATCTTGCACAGGTAACGAGTTCTGTAACCTCGCTATCGTCGAAACCAAAGAATACGCACGCAGAGTGGCCGCTTATTTGGATGAGCATGTTAAACTCGACGAGCCTGTACGCATTCACTTCATCGGCTGCCCTAACAGCTGTGGCCAAAAGCATATCGCCGATATTGGGTTGCAAGGTTCACTGATCAAAACTCCGGATGGTATGGTCGACGCATACGACATCGCGGTTGGCGGTACTCTCGGACCCGGCGCAAAGTTCAACACTGCGCTTAAAGGCCGCGTGAGAGGCGACAACGTCAACAACGTGCTTGAGCAAATTATCAATTTCTATAAGGATACTCGACTGGTTGGGGAATCCTTCCACCAGTTCGTTGAGCGCGTTGGCATTGAAAGCATGCAGGCAAAGCTGACAGAGATTCTTGCAGTAGCTGCCTAATCCTATTGTTAAGCGAAGGCTTCTCGAACTCTGGGAAGCCTTTTTTTCGTGGAGTTTTTGGGCTAAGAAACACCTTCTATTCCCATACTACAGATTAAAAGGGAGGAATGCAGCTTGAATGAAGATCAATATACGTTCGCTAGCCTTAGACAAGACCTGGTCGAGGAAATCCAGCAAGCTGAACAACGCTTATCCGAGAAGCTTGGACATCCCATTACCTTAATTGCTTATGAGGTTGACTCTAAAGATCAGGTAGAAGAATAATAATTACCGCCAATGTTTCTTTTGCCCAAAGAATGGAAAACTAAATTTTGTCCATAATATAAGAGGAGTTTAAACATTGGGAGGACCGAATAGTGAAAAACAGACTTTTAACACTCCTTGTTGTTGCATTGTTATCGATCTCGATGCCAATGCTCATTGCTGCAACACCTGGAGAGCATTATCATCCGGACAATAAGCCTACCATCGACTGGAAAAGCTACCCTGCTGACATCCAAGCCCTTAAGGTTCAATTGGATGACATTAGAACCCAGCAAAAGGGTCTATTCGAGCAAATCAAATCCCAGCATGATCAAATTAGGTCAGCACGCAGGACATTAACATCAGCTCAACGCAAAACCCTTAAAGAAGAAGGAAAGCAGCTCATCATGAAAATGAAAGTCACTCGCGATGAAATTCACAGCTTACGCGAGAAGAAACACGAAGCCTGGGACAGATTCCACGAACATGCGGAAGCCAATCAATGGAGTGCTGCGAAAAGCGATATGCAAAGTATCATCAAACAGAAACAACAGATTCTTGAGAAGCAACAAAACATCTTAACACTCCAAAAGAAGCTTATCGTGCTGATCTCTCCATCGTCTCCTTCCCCAGCACTCTCTCATTAACGAACTTAGGCTGCAAATTCGTGTGCTGCATCAACGAAGAGACGAATCTCCCATTGTGGGCAGATTCGTCTTTTTGATTGTTTATCTTATTAATTTTCTCATTTTATAACTCATGCCGAACCCCACAATACCACCCATGAAGTTCATCATAATATCATCCACATCAAAGGCTCCGGCCATCGATAATTTCTGTGCGAGTTCTACAAGCAGTAAAACTAACAACAAGAAAACGGAAAATCTCCACATAGAACGCATTCGGATGCTAAGCAACGGTACGATCAGTCCGAAGGGGAGAAATAAAACTAAATTTCCGAAAAACAACTTAAACCAAATATCAAAGTTATATTTATCCGCATGGTAAAGGTATTTATCAATCGTGTAAAAAGGTTTCAAGTTCGCGTAGGGAACATCCCACGAGGTTAGATTGGCAAACGAATCATACTGAAATAGGCTTGGCCTCAAAAACAGGGCATTAATTACGGCTAACGCGTAAATGACAAATGTGAAAACGAGGAAATAGTATAACAGTCTGTTTCTCATCCCTTATATCTCCATTAATCATTTAAACTTTGGCTAATGCCGCTTCAGTTCTGCTGCGGTCTCTCTCGAGCACCGGACCCAAGTATTTGCCCGTATAGGAATTCGCGGTAGCGGCGACAAGCTCAGGTGTCCCGGTCGCAACGATAGTGCCGCCTCCATTGCCGCCTTCCGGACCAAGGTCGACGAGATAATCCGCTGTCTTAATGACATCCAGGTTATGCTCGATGACCAGCACACTTTCACCGGAATCAACTAGACGATGCAGGACTTGCAGCAATCGGTCAATGTCATCCACATGAAGTCCTGTTGTCGGCTCGTCGAGAATGTATAACATCTTACCGGTACTGCGACGGTAGAGCTCTGCCGCAAGCTTGACGCGCTGGGCTTCCCCGCCCGAAAGTGTAGTTGCCGGTTGACCGAGATCCATATATCCAAGACCAACATCCATGAGCGTCTGCATTTTGCGGTGGATTCGCGGAATGTTCACAAAGAACTCGGTCGCATCCTCAATCGTCATGGCTAGAACATCTGCAATGCTCTTGCCTTTATATTTAATCTCCAACGTCTCGCGATTATATCTCTTGCCCTTACAAATCTCGCAAGGAACGTAGACATCCGGCAAGAAGTGCATCTCTATCTTAATAATTCCGTCGCCCTTACACGCTTCGCAGCGGCCGCCTTTGACGTTAAAGCTGAACCGTCCTTTCTTATACCCGCGCACCTTGGCTTCGTTCGTAATCGCAAATACATCGCGTATATCGTCGAACACGCCGGTATAGGTGGCCGGGTTAGAGCGTGGAGTTCGCCCGATAGGAGACTGATCGATATCGATGACCTTCTCTAAATGCTCGAGTCCCGAAATTTCCTTATGGAGCCCTGGACGTGTCTTCGCTTTATTCAGATCGCGCGCCAACGTTTTATATAGAATTTCATTTACTAACGTCGACTTACCCGAGCCGGAAACGCCAGTTACGGCAGTGAACACGCCTAGCGGGAACTTGGCATTCAAATTTTTGAGATTGTTCTCCTTGGCACCTTTCACTTCAATCCACTTCCCATTAGGCTTGCGCCTTTCCAGCGGAACAGGGATAAACTTGCGACCGCTCAAATACGCGCCGGTGAGAGATTCCTTATTAGCCATCACTTCCTGGGGAGTACCTTGAGCGATAACAGTACCTCCATGAATACCTGCGCCAGGACCTATATCGATAATATAATCGGCCGCCATCATCGTATCTTCGTCGTGCTCGACTACGATAAGCGTGTTCCCGAGATCGCGCATGTGGTTCAATGTCTGGATAAGGCGGTCGTTATCCCGCTGATGCAAGCCAATACTTGGTTCATCGAGAATGTATAGAACGCCCATGAGACTTGAGCCAATCTGCGTCGCCAGCCTTATGCGCTGGGCTTCGCCTCCGGAGAGCGTTCCTGCCGCACGGGATAAGGTTAAGTAATCCAAGCCAACGTTAACCAGGAAGCCCAGCCGATTATTAATTTCCTTCAAGATCAGGTTAGCGATCGCTTGCTCCTTCTCGTTCAAGTTCAAGCCCGAGAAGAACTGCTGAGCTTCACCGATGGACAACGATGTCACGTATGCAATGTTCTCCTTGCCGATCGTAACCGCCAGCGATTCCTTCTTCAGCCGCTGGCCTTTACACTTGCCGCAAGGCTTCGCGCTCATATAGGCTTCGATAAATTCGCGAATTCCATCGGAGCCTGTCTCCCGATAACGGCGTTCTAAGTTATGGACAACGCCTTCGAACGGAACCTGAGCATCGCGTGTATGTCCAAACTCATTCTCATAGCGGAAACGTATTTTCTCTCCACCCGTTCCATACAGAATGAGCTGCAATTGTTTATCCGTTAACGTGCTTATCGGTGCGTCAGTGGAGATACCATAATGAGAGCATACGGCGGCTAGAAATTGCGGGTAGTAGTTTGAAGTACTTCCTGCCCATGCTTCAAATGCGCCATCTTCGATACTTTTGCTGCGGTCCGGAATGAGCAGATCAGGATCAACAACCATCTTTACACCCAATCCATCACACTCCGGGCACGCTCCGTAGGGAGAGTTAAAGGAGAACATCCGCGGTGCCAGCTCATCTATGGAGAAGCCGCATTCCGGACAGGCTAGATTAGAGTTAAACATAAGTTCTTCTTTATCAATGATGTCCACAATGATTTGTCCGCCGGATAGCTTTAATGCGGTTTCTATTGAGTCCGCTAGCCGGGAGGCGACGTCTTCCTTAACGACAATTCGATCCACAACAACTTCAATGGAGTGCTTCTTATTCTTTTCCAGCTCGATAGTGTCAGCTAAGTCGCGCAACTCCCCGTTAACCCGTACCCGAACAAAGCCTTGCTTCTGGATATCGGTTAAGAGCTTGGAATGCTCCCCCTTGCGACCCGATACGATCGGAGCGAGGATCTGAAGACGGGTACGTTCCGGATACTCCATAATCCGATCAACCATTTGCTCTACGGTCTGAGAGGTGATCTCTAGTCCATGGTCTGGACAATGCGGTCTTCCTACCCGAGCGAACATCAGTCTTAAATAATCGTAAATCTCCGTTACCGTGCCGACGGTAGAACGCGGATTACGACTGGTTGTCTTCTGATCAATAGAAATCGCCGGTGACAGCCCTTCAATGGAATCCACATCCGGTTTGTCCATTTGTCCAAGAAATTGACGAGCGTACGCTGACAAAGATTCCACATATCGACGTTGCCCTTCAGCATAAATCGTATCAAACGCGAGTGACGACTTGCCTGATCCCGAAAGCCCCGTTAAGACGACAAACTTGTCACGGGGGATCGTTACGTCGATATTCTTCAAGTTATGAGCGCGCGCGCCCTTGATGATAATGCTCTCAATTGCCAAACAAAAAAGCCCCTTTCGCGACAAAGCGGGGGCTACATTACTGGCCAGCCGCAGTCGCACACCAATAGGAATGTGTGTTCCCGTTCATTATACAGAACTGCGGCTGGTCATGCAAATGGGAATTACAAATTATAGAAGCTTACATGCTAGCCTTCAGCTCCATCAACGCATCTCTAAGCTCCGCCGCACGCTCGAATTGCAAGCTCTTCGCAGCTTCCTTCATCTCAAACTCTAAGCGTTCGATAATGGATGCGCGATCCTTTTTCGAAAGCTTGCTGAGATTTTCCGCACCTGTGAGGTATGTGCTTTTCTCCTCGGCAACCTTCGTAGCTTCGATAAGATCTCGAACCTTCTTAACGATCGTCTGAGGAGTAATGCCATGCTTTTCGTTATAGGCAAGCTGGATCGTTCGGCGGCGTTCGGTTTCGCTCATCGCCTTCTCCATAGAATCTGTGATCTTGTCTCCGTACATGATGACGCGTCCGCCGGAGTTCCTCGCTGCGCGTCCAATGGTCTGGATCAGCGATCGTTCCGAACGCAGGAAGCCTTCCTTGTCCGCATCCAATATCGTAACCAAAGATACCTCCGGCAAATCGAGCCCTTCCCGCAGGAGATTAATTCCGATAAGCACATCGAACACACCCAGCCGCAAGTCCCGCAAAATCGCCATCCGTTCTAACGTTTTGATATCCGAATGGAGATATCGCACCTTGATCCCGACTTCCTTCATGTAATCGGTCAAATCCTCGGACATTTTCTTTGTTAAAGTAGTAACAAGCACTCTCTCATCCTTGGTTATCCGGTCACGGATTTCACCAAGGAGATCATCAATCTGTCCCTTCGTCGGACGGACTTCGATAATCGGATCAATAAGTCCTGTTGGACGGATGATTTGCTCTACTACAGTAGGAGTATGCTCTAGCTCGTATGGGCCAGGGGTCGCGGATACGAAGACGAGCTGCTTAGCCTTCTCCTCAAACTCTTCGAATCGAAGCGGCCGATTATCTTTGGCGGATGGCAGTCGGAAGCCGTGATCCACGAGCACGTTTTTACGAGCCTGGTCACCATTGTACATCGCGCGAACCTGGGGAAGCGTAACATGAGACTCATCTATAACGATCATGTAATCATCCGGGAAAAAGTCCATCAGCGTATAAGGCGTCGCTCCAGGCTCTCTGAAGGTCATCGGACCGGAGTAGTTCTCGATCCCGGAGCAGAAGCCCATCTCGGCCATCATCTCCAGATCGTAACGTGTCCGTTGCTCAAGCCGCTGCGCCTCGAGAAGCTTTCCAGCCTCTTTAAGCACAACCAGCCTTTCCTCCAGCTCTCTCTCGATGTTCACAAGTGCCCGTTTCATCTTCTCTTCACCCGTTACGAAGTGAGAACCCGGAAAAATAATGACATGCTCGCGCTGTCCGGTAATCTCGCCGGTCAGCACGTCGATTTCCGTAATCCGCTCAATCTCATCCCCGAACATCTCGACCCTAATGGCAGAGTCCGAGCGTGAAACCGGGAAAATTTCAATGACATCCCCGCGCACGCGGAATGTACCCCGAACGAAGTTCAGATCATTACGCTCGTATTGGATATCGATCAGCTTATGAAGAATCGAATTCCGTGATCTCTCCATGCCCACGCGCAAGCTTAGCCGTAAATCCCGATACTCCTCGGGAGAACCGAGACCGTAAATACAGGATACGCTGGCTACGATAATGACATCTCGTCTCTCGAACAAAGAAGCGGTTGAGGAATGCCGCATCTTATCAATCTCATCATTGATGCTTGAATCCTTCTCGATATAGGTGTCGGTTGACGGAATATAAGCTTCCGGCTGGTAGTAGTCATAGTAACTCACGAAATACTCCACCGCATTTTCCGGAAAAAACTCTTTGAACTCGCTGCAAAGCTGCATAGCAAGCGTCTTGTTATGCGCGATAACAAGCGTTGGTTTGTTCACTTTGGCAATGGTTTGGGCAATCGTGAAGGTTTTACCCGTTCCCGTTGCGCCAAGCAACGTTTGATGCCTTTTCCCCTCTTGTATCCCTTGCACCAGCTCCTTAATCGCACCAGGCTGATCGCCATCCGGCGAATATTCCGACACTAGCTTAAAAGGCTTATTCTCGATCTCCAAAGCCGACATTTCCAGCTCCCCCTCTCAATTCATTAGATTTAATACCTGTGGGTTAGGCTCCCATAAATTCCGATATAAATAGCAATGTGTATGATTTAGCAGAATGTGTGTTCCCATGTATTATATCGATTTCCGTTAGCATCGTCAAAAGGTGTTGCGGCAAGAGTAAAGTATTGTAAAATTAGGAATATACAATCGTGCTGGGGAGAGTGAACCATGGGACTATTTGATTTCATCAAAGGACAATTTATCGAGGTCATTGAGTGGTTGGATGACAAGGGAGTACTGGTGTACCGTTTTCCAGCTTACGATAATGCGATTAAGATGGGCGCTAAGCTCATTGTTAGGGAATCCCAAACCGCCATTTTCGTGAACGAAGGACAAATTGCCGACGTATTCGGACCGGGCACGCATACCTTAAGCACGCAAAACCTTCCAGTTCTTACTGCACTTAATTCTTGGAAATATGCTTTTAACTCCCCTTTTAAATCCGACGTCTACTTCTTGAACATGGCCAATTTCACGGATTTGAAGTGGGGAACGACCAATCCCGTCATCATGCGGGACCCGGAATTCGGCATGATTCGCATACGCGGCTTCGGCAGCTACTCCATTAAAGTCGGTGATCCTGCTCTATTCCTTAGGGACATATTCGGAACGAAGCAGGAGTTCACGACTTCCAGCATTACGGGATTTCTCAAATCCGTTATCGTATCTGGTATTAGCGATCTGCTGGGCGAATCCAAAATTCCGGTGGCTGACTTATCCAGCTCGTACGATGAGCTAGGACAGTTATCCTTAGCTAAGCTGCAGCCGCATTTCTCGTCTATTGGCTTAATTCTATCTTCCCTCACCATCGAGAATGTCTCTTTGCCAGAAGAAGTAGAGAAGATGATCGATCGGAAGTCCTCCATGAACATAGCCGGTAATTTGGACAACTACATGAAATATCAGACTGCGGAAGCTATTCGCGAAGCTGCGAACAATCCCGACGGCGGCGTTGCCGGTGCAGGTGCAGGACTTGGTGCCGGAATGGCAATGGGACAAATGATGAGCCAGATGATCAATAGTCCCGCCGAGCCTCGGCAAGCTCCTCCTTCGCAACAGCCAAGCACACAACATACGAACACACAACCGGTACAGCAGGCATCAGGCACTAAGAAGTTCTGCTCCGAGTGCGGAGCTAAGCTTGGAGAAAATGCGAAATTTTGCTCCGAATGCGGAAGCAAAACGTAGCGGTGACAGATATGAGTACCCAAAAGACAGCCATCCGTTTCCCTTGCGCCAGCTGCGCAGGGCCGATGCTCTTCGACACGGAAAGTCAAAGCTTGAAATGCCAGTATTGCGGCGCTGAGCAGTCGATCGAAAACGTGATGGAGCAGCCGCAGGAGCATTCCTTCGATAATACGGGAGAAAATATCGCTGCCTTGCATGACTGGGGTACTAAGCAGCATGCGATTCACTGCGAGAGCTGCGGCGGCGAGACACTCATTCCCGTAATCCAGACGGCAACGTTGTGTGTCTTCTGTGGTTCTCCGAAGGTGCTTCAGCAGGATGATATTCGTAGCTTCCGACCCGAGACCCTTATTCCTTTCCAGATCTCTCGCGAGGAAGCATTGACCTCATTCACGGCATGGAAGCGTAAGCGCTGGTTTCTCCCGAACAAATTCAAGAAGCAGAATGTCGGCTCACAGCTGAATAGCATCTATATTCCCTACTGGACTTATGATACGGATACTTATTCATTATACTCCGCTGAAGTAGGCATTTATCATTATCGTACGGTTACGCGGACAAGAGTGGTCAATGGAAAAACTCAAACCTACACGGCTACTGAGAGGTACACCGTTTGGCACTCCACACGGGGCGATTATGACCGGCTTTTCGACGACATTCTGATCCCTGCTTCCGGACATTACAACTCCGGGCTATTGAAGAAGCTAGGCGATTTCAAGCTCGGCGAGCTTCTTCCTTACAAGCCCGAATACTTAAGCGGATTTATCTCCGAGCGTTACTCCGTCACTCGCGAGCAAGGCTGGGAGAAAGCGCAGGATTATGCAGGTGAGCATCTGGAGAATGAGATTAAAAGAAAGATCGGCGGCGATGAAATCCGCAATCTCAACATCCGTACGACTTATAGCGATATCACTTACAAGCATTTATTACTTCCTGTATGGAATGCCAGCTATACCTATAAATCGAAGCCATATTATTATATGGTGAACGGACAGACGGGTACCGTATCCGGACACGTCCCTCGCAGTGCCCTTAAAATTACGTTATTCACGCTAATGTGTCTGAGCATCGCGGGCGCCATCGTTCTTTTCATCATGAACCAACAGTAAGCTCAGAAGGGGCTGTCCTTAGGGGCAGCTTTTTTCTTGCTATACAGCGGGGTCTTTCGGAAAAAGTCGATTGACACGATTTAATATTTAGCTTATTGTCTAAATATAAGATTTAGATAGTTGCCTAAATATTTAAACAAATATCCCCCTTGAAAGGAGGAGCCTTGTCATGAATGATGCGTTCAAAGCACTCTCCGATCCGACCCGGAGGAAAATCCTGCAGTTACTGAAAGAGAGTGACCTCAGTGCCGGTGATATCGCGGATCAATTTAACATCTCCAAGCCAAGTATCTCTCATCATTTGAACATCCTCAAGCAAGCTCAGCTAGTCCAGGATGAACGACAAGGCCAAAGTATGATCTACTCGATTAATTTAACGGTTATGCAAGAAGCCATGGGTTGGTTTCTCGGCATAATTGGAGCCAAAGGAGACGATTCAAATGACAAATGAAAAATCCAAAGACACTTTAACCTGGTCGGGGAAAGATTGGTTTCTGCTTTCGGTAAACGCGATACTGTTTATTGTGATGTTTGTGGTGTTTAACGACCGCCTGCCTAATGAGGTCGGCTCGCATTACAATATTCGCGGGGAGCAAGACGGCTCGATGTCCAAGACAAGTTTCTGGTTAATGAATGGCGCTATTTGCGTTGCTCTTCCCGGACTGCTGTCATTCATGCGCTATATTGATCCGCGCCGTAACAATTACAGCCGATTCGAGGGTTATTATGACTTAATGCGCTGGTCAATCAGCTTATTTCTTCAAGCAACTTTCCTTATTGTTATTCTAGTCAACCTTGGTTATGACATTCCTGTCCTTCATCTGGTATTGGGCGGACTTGGCCTCCTTTGGATGGTTATCGGCAATCGGATGGGACAGCTTCGCAGCAATTATTTCGTCGGAATAAAAACGCCTTGGGCACTATCAGATGAGACCAATTGGAAATTAACTCACCGTTTATCGGGCCGGTTGTGGTTTGTTGCCGGACTAATCATGTTAGTATGCGCGTGGTTCGTCTCCGTGGAATGGTTTCTGCCCGTCTTGTTGATTTGCGTACTATCCAGCTCATTGATCCCCGTTGCTTATTCATATATTCTCTACACACGCAAATCTAAAGCTTGAATTCTATACTCCAAGCAAAACAAAAAACCGAAAGTATCCGAGGCTCCGTAACGTCAAGCGTTACGTATAACCGTCAACGATACTCCCGGTTTTTTTGTTTCCATATCCTACGCTCGCGTTTAATATCAAGGATTTTTCCGAGACTGACTAGCTCGAGGCGGAAGTCCTGGATCTTGGATGACTTCCTCTGGCTCGGCAGCCAGTTCTTGCTCTGCAACCGCCGCAAGTTCAGCCTCTGCCCTCTTTGCTTCCTTACGTGCAATCATAGTCGGAGAGTTGCCAAAGCGACGTGCTCCGGCTTCCTGAAGACTCTGCCATATCGTTCCTGAGCGAGGCGCTGCAACAAACTCTACCCCTTCGTCGGGTGCCAGGATCAATCCAAGCTGATAATGCTCACCCGCATATCGAGCACGCTGCAGGAATTTAATATGCCCTTCGCGGTTAACAACCTCTATCTTGCAAAAAGCCGATTGCAGCTGCATGGCTGCGTGCAGCTCCTCCTTCGTGCGGACGGCGGCACTATTCACCTTTTTGATTACCTCTCCAGCCTGCAGCCCCATCTCGGAAGCGGGTGTTCCCGGGAGAACAGCCAAAACCTTCACTCCTGTCCCATCCTGAGAGTAGAGCGGAACCCGGCCATTCTCCCTCCAACGGCTAATGAATAGAAGCCCTTCATGGAGAAGGAAGGCCGCAAGTGCAGCCACAACAACGAGCGATGACCAGAATTGCGCCCCAGCTGCCAACGCTGCAATGATAACTCCATAGATCATGAGTTGGTTTCCCGAAGCGCGTGCTTTCTCTTCGGGCCAGAACGCGACAGTGCGATCGCTAAACCCAATCAACACGGGAAAAGCCATCAAGCTCCAGCTAACTACCTCCCCACCAATCCCGAATAAGGGAGTCCAAGGCAACGTGAAGCCGCCCCCTGCGGGGATGAGCCAGAGCAAAGGAATCGGCCAAGCGCCGGAGAGCGCATAAGCTCCCATCGGTTTTCCTCTTTTTCCTAACAGGAATAATGGAATAGCTAACTTCGAGCCTTGCAATCGCACGAGTAAACCTTCTGCAATATGCAGAATCCCGGCCATAAAAAGCAGCCCTGGAACATCGATTGAGGCTAGTAACTGAATCTCGTTCTCAAGCATTCCCGGAGTCGATTGTAATCCTGTCCAATCAGACAAAACCTGAAGCAAACCCAAAGCCCCGGCAGCGTAGGCCAGGCAAATATAGCGCAGTCGAAAGAGTGCAAGAGTCCCCATAGCAATCCAAAGGAATAGGACCGTTTCCGGCGTGAAGCTTGCCCCAGCTCCCAAGCTCGCAAGAGATAGGATCAAGCCGATTACAACGCCGCCTGCTAATCTTGTTAACGTCAAGTACAAGGAGCCGTACAATCTAACGTGAAACAGCTTGCGCTGTAATGTAACTCCGAGTCGGGCATGCCACCAAACAAACGCTATCGCAATATAGAAATACGGGAGCATGAACAATTCAAGCGCAGCTTGTCCCGCCTCCCGCAATACATTCAGCAGAGGTTCCACTTTCCCTCCCCTTTCCAAACGACTTCACGGTTCGTTCTTAGTCTATAGTAAAAAAAGGAAGCTGACCTGAGGCCAACCTCCTTATATATTCGACAGCAAGAATAGAATTCCTCCATCATGGAGAGGAAGTTAATATCATTTCTCTAGCTTTAGCGAGCGCGGATTGCCACTGCATATCATAGTTGTCATCTTGAAGATTTACGTAGAGGCGTTCTTCTAAGCGTTGTGCAGTCTCCGCAGTTACATCGCCTGTCACCGGCAGTGACTCCTGCAATTGAAACGCCTCAAGAGCCGTCTTCGTTCCTAGGCTGAAGTAACCATCATTACGGTCAGCGGGGTAGCCGACCCCTTCCATGATGTTTTGAAGATTTTTGACTGCTTCGCCTGTGAAATCGTACTTGAGCACGGAATCCCGAGGCAAGCGCGAGGCTAAGAAATATTCAGGCTGGGGCACTGTGATATCAGGAGTTATCCCCTTTTCATGAATCCAAGTCCCGTCGGGGAGCAGCCATTTATATACGGTTAGCTTCACCAAGCTGCCATCGCCCAATTCTTTGTCATAACTCACTTGCACGGTACCTTTACCATACGTGGTCTCGCCAATGAGCACCGCATTTGCGGATTGCTTCAACGCCCCCGCTAGGATCTCGGCTGCGCTGGCGCTGCCTTTATTCATTAATATAACGATCGGATATTGTTTGCTCGTTCTGAAGCCATTCGGAGCAAATTCACTTTTGCGCTGTCCGTCTTTGTATTCGGATTGTACGATCGGCTTGCCCTTCTCAACAAATTGATCCGCTACATCAATAACCGACTGGAGAATGCCCCCTGGATTATCACGCACATCAATGATGAGTGCCTTCAAACCGCTCTCCTCCATCGAAGATAATTGTTCAGCCACTTGAGCGGAGGTTTCGTAATTAAACTGATTAATCCATAAGCGGCCGATCCCATCCGCTCCAAGCTTCGCATCCACTGTAATCCTATCAATCCGATCGCGAACTAGTTCTAGCTCTAATGGGTGTGCAGCCCCGGCCCGCTGTACCTTAAGCTTGGCTTTGGTCCCTTTTGGTCCGCGGATTTTAAGTACAGCATCACTTAAAGTCAGCCCTTGCAAGCTCTCACCATTCACGGATAACAGAATATCATGCGGCTGTAACCCTGCCTTTTCCGCAGGAGATCCGCGGAAAGCAGCCTCTACGACAATTGCACCCTTATCCAACCTTAGCTCTGCACCAATACCTGTAAAAGCGCCCTCTAATGCATCCGTAAATTTCTGTGCTTCATCCTTTGATTTATATACGGAATAAGGATCATCAAGAGCTTCAACCATGCCTTGAATCGCACCATCAAGCAACTGATTACGGTCCATTGGAAGAAGATACCGACGTTGTATTAAATCAATCGCCTTGTTTATTTTGTCTAGCTCATCCTTCTGAATTCCCTTTTCCGAATCAGAGGATGCTATCCCTGGCTCTGGTGCCGAAGCTGAGGAAAACCATCCAGGAAGTGCTTGGTACACATAAGTCGCCATACTGGCAGCGATTGCTGTTAGCACCATCATGGCCAATACGGTGCGCCCTCGAAACCACACGTGAGCCCACTCCTCGTCATATAGCTTATTGTTAGATTATGACAGGTCATCTTCATATATCCAATAGGTTTTATATGAAACCTTGAGAAAACTTTATCCCTTTTTTTTAGAAAAACAGCCGTCATCCGACATGTGGGTCGGGTGATCAGCTGTCACTCTTGTTGTTATTTCAAATATGGCGCGGGATTAACCGGTTCTGAATTTTTACGCACTTCAAAATGAAGATGATTGCCGGTAGACTGGCCGGTCGATCCGACTAGGCCGATTTTTTCTCCTCTTTTGACGGTTTCGCCTTTATTGACGAGGATTCCGCCATTCTTAAGATGACCGTATAGCGTCCACAGACCGCCGCCATGATCGATAATGATGCAATTCCCATAACCGCTCCAGGATTGCGCTACGATGACAACTCCTGTTTCTGCAGCGTAGACAGGCGTTCCGCTAGGTGCTGCAAAATCCGTACCGGCATGAAGCTTTTTCTTGCCGGAGATTGGGTGAGTTCTGTAACCGAACGGCGATGATAAGCGATAATCAGACTTCAATGGCATGCCTAGCTTGCCGCCCTTGTAGTAATTCTTGATGGTATTCTTCTTCGCTTCTAATGCGGAAGCTTTCTTGGCGAGTTCCGTAAGCTGCCTCTCGGACTCCTCGCTGATTTCTTCCATCTCTTCGATTTCTTTAGAAATCTGGGATATCATGACTTCTTTTTCACGCTCGTTTTTTTCGAGCTCTGCCTTACGGTTTTCCATTTCGGCATATAGTGCTTTAACTTCCTTGAGCTCTTGTTCAACTTGCGCTTTCTTACCCGCAACTTCCACTGAATATTCTTTCTTCTGAACCGCTATGTTGCGATCCTGGGTAACGATAGATTCAACCGCATCGTAGCGATCGAGAAAATCGGTAAAACTTGTAGAACTGAGCAGAACATCTAAATAGGAAGCAGTACCCGTCGTATAAGCCAGACGAACCCGAGAATCCATGAGCTCTTCTCGGTTCTTCAATTGCTTAAGCGCTTCTTGCAGCTCCTCGCCTGTCACGAACAGCTTCTCTTCGGCAACGGCGATATTACTTTGAGTCGCTTCAAGCTTCTTCTGCACCTGGTCAATTCGACTAAGTAAAGCTTGGATATCCTCTTTGGTCGTTTCCTTCTGACCGGTAAGGTCTTTTACGGTTTTTTCAGCATTCTTCTGATTTTTAGCTGTTTGCTCCATCTCGTTTTTCAGCTCTTTTAGCTGTTTGTCTATTTTCTCGACTTCCGATAAAGCTTGTCCATCATAAGGTTGAACAACAAGTATGAGTACCAGGATCATTGACAGCAGCAGCAGAAATTTCCTCTTCACAAAGTTCCTCCTTCTGATAAGGTTTACCAGATATAATTAAAGGTTAATAATGGTTAAACTTTTAAATATTTGCGAACGGAAATCGTACTGCCCCAAATTCCTAACAGTGTTCCAAGCGTAACAATCGTTCCTCCGACCAACCACATGACCTCATCTACCGTCGAGAATTGAATCATCAGTAAGCCAACATTCGCGGTTGTCGTTTTCACTAGTTGGGTGTATCCAAAAAGCAGGATGGCAGTACTTAGAATAGATCCGCCAAACCCGATAACCGCCCCTTCAATGAAAAACGGCCAACGGATGAAGCTATTCGTCGCACCAACAAGCTTCATAATCGATATCTCGCGGCGACGAGCTATAATGGTCATCTTGATTGTCGTCGAGATGAGGAACATCGCCATTACGGCTAGACCCAGCACGATGAAAAACCCAATATTTCGAACCGCATTGGTAATAGTGAATAGCTTCTCGATCGTATCTTTGCCATACTTCACCTTAGTAATGGGCTTGGTTGTATCCATTAAGTTAATGGCGTCGATCTGCTTGGCTATAAAAGCGATCTGCTGAGGGTCGAACGCTTCAACCTCAAAGGAGTCCGGTAAAGGGTTGTTCTCCTTTTCATAGCCTTCCAACGCTTCCTTACCGTCTTCCCCCATGCTTTCCCGGAAGCGATTTAATCCTTCTTCCTTAGAAACAAAAGTGACAAGCTTTACTTCGGGAATCCGTTTAATCATTCTTTCAACTTCATCAATCTTCGTCTTCTCTATATCCAATTGAAGGTAAACGCTAATCTGAACTTGGCTGTCTATTTGATCTGCCAGCTTGTTTACGTTAAGGGCAAGCAGCATAAAGATACCAAGTATAAATAACGACACAGCTATGGAGCTCATAGAGGCGAATGTCATCCAGCCATTGCGGCCAACGTTCTTGAAGCCCTCGCGAACGTGACGGGTAACGGTGCTAAATTTCATAACCGTATTCCCCTCTCTGCTGGTCACGAACGATCGAACCCTTCTCGATCGCGATTACGCGCTTACGGAGCGTGTTCACGATCTCTTTGTTGTGGGTCGCCATAACAATCGTTGTTCCGCGGAAATTGATCTCCTCTAGCAGGTTCATAATGCCCCAAGAGGTCTCCGGGTCTAAATTTCCTGTAGGCTCGTCCGCGACAATAACAGCTGGACTATTCACGATTGCCCGTGCGATCGCGACACGCTGCTGTTCTCCACCGGATAGCTGCGCTGGCAGGCTGTTCGCTTTGTGCTTTAGGCCGACTAGCTCCAATACTTCCATAGTGCGACGTCTAATCGTGCGCCGAGGGGTTTCAATAACCTCCATTGCAAAGGCTACATTCTCATAAGCCGATAGCTTAGGCAATAGCTTGTAGTCCTGAAAAATGACGCCGATGTTCCGTCGAACGTACGGAATCTTGCGATGCTTAAGCTTACCTATATTGAAGCCATTCACGGAAATTTGCCCTTTTGTCGGCACTTCCTCTCGGTAAATCAGCTTCATAAACGTGGATTTTCCCGCACCGGACGGGCCGACAATGTATACGAATTCGTTACGATCAATGACAACATTAACTCCCTGAAGGGCTGTTGTACCATCGGGATAAGTCTTCCAGATGTCATGCATATCAATCACGGTATCACTTCCTGTTAAGATTCAGACTTAAGTAACTTCGACATCATGCCTTATAATCCTTTCTTTGTCGAGATTTTTGTAGGGGATTTTGTCGTTTTATACGGCTCGATCCTATGCGGGGTAAGCTCTTTAACTAAATTTTAAGAAATTTCTAATCTTTTAGGAAAACGAAGTGAATGTTTTGAAGTATATATAATTAGAAAGTTTTGGAAGATAGCAGTAAGGAATGGAGATGGATGCACAATGAGAAAAGGTTGGTTAATCACCTGTCTGCTCGCGCTGCTCATTATTGCGGCTGGGGCAGGCGGAACCATTTATTATGGAAGCGATGAAACGATGCCGGAGGGTACTCATGTAGGAGGCTTGGCAGTTGGAGGGCAGACAGCGGATGAATCGCTTAGACAGATACAGAATCAAGTTGCAAAGTTGGAAAAAGTCACGGTTACAGTAACGCCTCCCACGGTTAATGGAACTATCGGCGATTCGTTGTCGGATTCCACACGTACACTTGAGGAGTTAGGTATGCATATAGATGCTACGGACGCAGTCAAGGCCATCGAAGACTTCCGCGATGCCTCCTGGTGGGAACGTGCCCTCATACGATATCAGAATAAGATGAAGAGCAGCTACGACATCCATGTGACTTGGGATGAAGAGATGTTCCAGAAGGAGGCCACCTCCTCCTGGAGCCAGGCAGCTGGACTGCCGCCGAAGGAAGCTACGCGAACGATTAACGAACGAGACGAGGTTGTCTATACTTCAGAGGTCATTGGTACGAAGTTGGATATACCGGCGTTGCTGGTGAAGGTGAAGACGTACGAACCGAAGAGCTTGGCTGCAGGATCGGTTGAAGAGATCGAAGATATAACCATTGAACTGCCAGTCATTCAAACTGCTCCCGAAATTACATTAGCTAAGCTTAAGGAAGAAGGTATTGAACGTAAAATAATTGAATTCACAACTGACTTTTCTACTAGCGGCGAGGGACGTACGCATAACGTAACGGCTGCTGCCAAAGCATTAAATGAGACACTTTTGTTGCCGGATGAGATTTTCGAATATGGAAAAATCGTTGCCAAAGCGGATAAAGAATATGGATATAAGGAAGCTCCCGTTATACTCAAAGGTAAATTAACGCCCGGTATCGGCGGCGGGATCTGTCAGGTTTCCAGCACACTTTATAATGCAGCTTTGTTAGCTGGACTCGACATTGTTGAGCGCCGCAACCATTCCCTCGTCGTCGGCTACTTGCCTAAGGGGCTTGATGCAACATTCGCGGACGGGTATATTAACTTCAAATTTCGGAACTCGACGGGTAAGCAATTATTAATTCGCACTGTAGTGATAGGCAAAAAAGTGACTGTGAAGCTATTCGGAACGAAGCCGGAGGATGTTTCCTATCGAACGGAAACGGAGCAGGTGAAAGAGAATCCTCCCAAGATCGTTTATGTCGCCAATGATAAGCTGATCTTAGGTAAGCAGGAAACCCTGCAAAAAGGCTCCTCAGGTTACGTCGTGGAATCGTACTTATTGAAGTTGGTTAGCGGCGAGTTAGTGGAGCGCAAGAAGTTATCCAAGGACACTTACCGCTCTCAGGATACAATGATTGCAGTGAATCCGCATGACCCAAGATTGAACTTGGATGGCAGCACGCCTACACCAGGAGCGACCCCTGCTCCAGAAGGAACGGACGGACCTGTTGAGCCTATCTGAGCTGGCAGCTGTATGGGTCGGTTGGGGGATATAATAGTTTATAATTATATAATGATATTGTTATTTCAGTGCTGGAAAACAGTGTCGTACGCGGGCTTAGGCTGCGGGGTGACACTGTTTTTTTGTGGTTATCCCGTTAGCTCAGAGTGGGAATGAGGGGCTGGCGGGTTAACTTTTAGAAGTGATTAGCGGAGTCTGGACATAGATGTGGTGATAAAGCTCCACAGCTGAGATACATGATTGCGAATGCGACATGCAGGGTTGGCGGGGTTGGCGGGACAGGATGTTCCTCTTCTAATGAGGCCCATCCTGCTTTATTCACGTAGACTCGGAACTAAATTAAAAATAATCGCATAAATGCATCTAATCAAACAATTCTTGCCTATTTTCGAAGAATAACAGCATATTGCAGCTAAAAAGTGTGAATATCAAATAAATGATAGATATCGGGTTAAATAGATGCACTATGTTGTTATTTCGGTCCAACCATCCACTTAGAAATAAAATAAATGCATATACGCACTATTTCTTCATGCTGACACATTTTCACTCTATAGCAGGAACTATCTACATTTTCCATCTCGTCATTCACACATCATTCCTCTCACTTAAATACGCTTCGAAGAAGCTCGTAACGAACGACTCTTGCGCCAGAATTTCCTTGGACTGGACGGAACCAGCCCCGATCACTTAATGACTGAAGCAACCCCACCGCCCTGCGATGATTCATTCGTAACTCCACTGTCACGTCTTTCGGCCGAACTGAATGGGATAGTACCATCGCCAGACGGATTACTTCACTCTCTGCGAACAAAAGCGGCTCCGGTTCCATCTGAATGGATTCATACCGGCTTAGCAGCATGCGAAACAATGCAATGATTATCTCAGGCTGCTGAACGATATCGTCGTACGCAATTGAAATGACTTGGAATCCGAGACCCGCGAGAAATAACTCCCGTTTACACTCATTGCCAAATCCTTGCCTATCCATTTCTTTTATATGTTTGGTATACCCCTTAATCTCCCATATAAACTTCGGACCGATTCTAGGTATATAAGCAAAATCCCCAAAATAGGATTTCCCCCGCCAGTCTACAATTTCATACTCCGGGTGCATTCCCTCGAAATTCCCTTTTAGGATCCACCAAATATTTTGGAGGAACAGCTTCTCACCATGACCGTGACCCCGTTCTAATCTCCCCCTTCGTTCCCCGGTTCGCCGACCCAAATGGCTGTTCAGAAATACTTCATGCGCTTGGTCAAAATTCACACTAACCCCTCCTCATATAGACTTACAAGTAAAACAGTTTCGCCGTCCTAAGTTATCAGAAGTGTATATGGGCATAGAAAGTAATACATTCTGACAGTCTAGAAAGACAAAAAAGAACGCCCCGAAATCACCCTGTTAGGATGGTCGAGACGTTCTTCGTCACTTGTTACGATTATAACATTAATCCTAAATAACACTCAAAGTCACACTAGTCCAGACTTCTTTACGTACTCCGACGTCCACGCTATTGTGCGAGTCAGTTCCGCTTCGGCGCGCTCGATGGCTGCTTCGACCTGTGGAGTTGCGGTACCGCCGTAAACGTTACGGGCATTAACAACAGCCTCCGGTTGAAGCACATCGTATATACGATCGTCGAACAGTTGCGAGAATTGCTTGAACTCCTCTAAGGTGAGGTCGAGGAGGAACTTGTTCTGTTGAATGCAGTAGAGGACGGTCTTACCGATGACCTCGTGCGCTTGACGGAAAGGCAGGCCTTTATTCACGAGGAAGTCTGCAATATCCGTCGCGTTCGAGAAATCCTGGTCAACCGCGCGACGCATCTTTTCCTTGCGAACCTTCATCGTCTCGATCATGGAAGCAAACAGCTGAAGAGCACCCTGCAAGGTCTTAACTGTATCGAACATACCCTCTTTATCTTCCTGCATGTCCTTGTTGTAGGCCAGCGGAAGCGACTTGAGAACGGTCAGCAAACCAACCAAATTTCCGTATACGCGTCCTGTTTTGCCACGGACGAGCTCCGGTACATCCGGGTTTTTCTTCTGCGGCATGATGCTTGAGCCTGTGCAGAAGGCGTCGTCCAGCTCCACGAATTGAAACTCCGTGCTAGACCAGAGAATTAACTCCTCACTTAGGCGCGACAAATGCATCATGATAAGCGAAGCGCCGCTAAGGAATTCCACGATAAAGTCGCGGTCGCTAACGGCATCCAAGCTGTTCTCGTAAACACGGCCAAAGTTCAGCTGCTTTGCAGTATAATGACGATCGATCGCAAACGTCGTGCCCGCTAGCGCTCCTGCACCTAACGGCAATGTATCGATTCGCTTATAGCTATCCTGCAAACGCTCGATGTCGCGTCCGAACATTGACACATACGCCATCAAATGGTGAGCAAACAGAATGGGTTGCGCCCGCTGTAGATGAGTATAACCCGGAATGATGGTGTCGAGGTTCTGCTTAGCTTGTCCGATGAGCGCAGCCTGCAGCTTCTGTAATTGATCAACGAACTCGACGACCCGCTTACGCAGATAGAGATGCATATCCGTCGCTACTTGATCGTTGCGGCTGCGGCCGGTGTGAAGCTTACCGCCCACTGGACCGATCTCATCTATTAATGCTTTCTCAATATTCATATGGATATCTTCATCCGCAACAAGGAACTTCTGCTCTCCGCTCTGAATACGAAGACGGACCTTTAGAAGTCCATCCTTGATTTTCTCAACGTCTTCAGCAGACAGAATACCACAATTGCCAAGCATCGTCACATGTGCCAAGCTGCCTTGAATATCCTCCTCGGCCAACTCTTTGTCAAAGGTAATGGATGCTGTATATTCTTCAACCAATTGATCGGTTTTCTTAGTGAAACGTCCGCCCCACAGCTTGCTCATGGTAAGTAAACCCCTCTCTATCGTTACACTTCTAACGACAAAAGGGGAGTCCCTGCGAAGGTGTCTCCCGCATAGCCCCGACTTCAGCGGGGGATGGTTCGGCAGGCTTCGCGCCAGGTTCTCCCTTTTGTCTTTATCAGTTAATGCCGGAAGCGCCGGTTATGGCTGAAGAAACCTTCAGCCGCAGCGCATTCAAGCGGATAAAACCAGTTGCATCGCCTTGGTCGTAAGCCTGCGTCGGGTCCGCTTCCATCGTAGCGATGTGCGGGTTGTAGAGGCTGACCGGGCTTTTCAGGCCTGCTGCCATGATATTTCCTTTGTACAGCTTCAGGCGTACGGTACCTGTAACATTCTTCTGGCTCTCATCCACCAAAGCCTGAATGGCTAGGCGCTCCGGCGCGAACCAGAATCCGTTATACACTAACGTACTATATTTAGAGATTAAGGAATCGCGCAAATGCATGACATCGCGATCCATGGTTAGCGACTCCATTTTCCGATGGGCGGTGAACAAAATACTTCCGCCCGGCGTTTCATACACGCCGCGGCTCTTCATGCCGACAAAGCGATTCTCCACCATATCCACACGGCCCACGCCATGCTTGCCGCCGATTTCGTTAAGCTTCTCCATTACAGCCAGCGGGCTCAGCTTCTCTCCGTTAACCGCAACGCAGTCGCCGCCTTCGAAATCGAGCTCGATATACTCCGCTTGATCCGGTGCTTTCTCAGGGGATACGCTAAGCACATACATGTCTTCTACATCAGCCGCGCTGGAATCAAACCAAGGATCCTCAAGCATTCCGCTCTCGAAGCTGATATGCAGAAGGTTACGATCCGTCGAATAGGGCTTGGAGGCCGATGCTTGAACAGGGATGCCATGCTTCTCTGCATATGCGATCATTTCTGCGCGTCCCGGGAAAGCTTTGCGGAACTCTTCGTTACGCCATGGAGCGATGACTTCAATATCCGGAGTTAACGCAGCAGCCGTTAGCTCGAAACGAACCTGATCGTTTCCTTTGCCTGTAGCGCCATGAGCGATTGCAGTTGCACCCTCAGCAATTGCGATTTCTACCATGCGCTTAGCTATGAGCGGGCGAGCGATGCTAGTACCCAGAAGGTACTGTCCTTCATACAGCGCACCCGCTTGAAACATCGGATAGATGAAGTCCTTAGCAAACTCTTCGCGAAGATCGTCGATGTACACCTTGGAGGCGCCTGTTTTGAGCGCTTTTTCTTCTAGTCCGTCCAGTTCGTCCTTCTGGCCGATATCCGCGGTGAAGGTAATGATCTCGGCATCATAGGTTTCCTTAAGCCAAGTTAGGATTACGGAGGTGTCGAGGCCTCCGGAGTAAGCTAGAACGATTTTATTTTTTGCCATGTGGAATGAAAGCTCCTTCGGAAAATGGAATGTACTTGTTAATTACATGATTGCAGCCATGATCGCTTTCTGTGCGTGCAAGCGGTTCTCGGCCTCATCGAAAATAACGGAGTGCTTGCCGTCGATCACACCTTCGCTCACTTCTTCCCCGCGATGGGCGGGCAGACAGTGCATGAACAGGTAATCGGACTTGGCATGCTTAGCGAGTTCTTCATTTACTTGGTAATTTTTGAACGCTTTTTCGCGTTCCTTCTGCTCTTCCTCAAAGCCCATGCTCGCCCATACGTCCGTGTATATGATATCGGCGCCTTCAACCGCTTCCCGGGCATCTCTTACGACGTTAATCTTAGCCCCGGTCTCCGCCGCGACTTCATTGGAGGACTTCACCACTTCCGGATCTGGCTCATAACCTTCAGGAGAAGCGCAGGCGAAATGCATACCCAGCTTGCTTGCCCCCATCATAAGAGAGTGGGTCATGTTATTGCCATCGCCGATGTACGCGATTTTGAGCCCTTCCAGCTTCCCTTTTAACTCGAGCACTGTTTGATAGTCCGCGAGCGCTTGGCAGGGATGGGCACGATCAGACAAGGCGTTAATGACGGGAATCGTCGCACCGCGGGCTAATTCAACGACATTGCGGTGACCAAAGGTCCGGATGATAATGCCATCTAAGTAACGGGACATCGTCTGGGCAGTATCGCGAATCGTTTCGCCCCGCCCCATCTGAATGTCATTACGGCTGAGGAACAGGGCGTGACCGCCCAGCTGATACATGCCGACCTCGAAGGAAACGCGGGTACGTGTCGACGATTTCTCGAAAATCATACCCAGCGACTTGCCCTTAAGCGGTTGATAGACCTCTCCGGACTTCTGCTTGCGCTTGAGCTCTATGGCTAAATCCAACAAGTAACGGATCTCTTCCGGCGAATAATCAGTTAGTCCAAGAAAATCGCGGCCCTTCAGCTGCGCGGACATTTCTTCCAAGATTGCAGTTGGTTGCAAAATAAATCCCTCCACTTCTTTAGGAGCTGACGGATTTCGCCGCCGCCTGTTCCGTAAGTACTGCAGCGATTAGGCTAACCGCTGTATCTATATCCTCGCGTGTAACTAGCAGATTAGGGAGTAACCGTATGACGTTGGGACCTGCCGGTACGACTAGCAAACCCCGGTTATGAAGCTCCGCAATCAACTCGGCCGCAGGGTCGGTAAGCAAGATTCCGATCAATAGCCCTTTACCGCGAACCTCCACAACGTTCGGAAGATCGTTCAGATTTTGCTGAAGCTGAGCAAGCAGATACTTAGAGGCTTCGGCAGCGCGTTCAACCGCTTTTTCCTGCAGCATCGTTTCAATCGTAGCTGCAACAACAGCCATCGCGATGGGCGTGCCTCCGAAAGTGGTGGCGTGAGCGCCAGGAGTAAACGCTGGTTTGACATGCGCCTTAGCCAGCATTGCTCCAACGGGAAACCCGCTTCCGATTCCTTTTGCCAAAGTAAACACGTCAGGCTCAACGTCATAGTGCTCATAGGCAAACATTTTACCCGTACGCCCCATGCCCGTCTGAACCTCGTCCAAGATTAGCAGTATGCCATGACGGTCACACAGCGCACGGACTTCCCGGAGGAAACCCGCATCAACTGTAATGACACCGCCCTCGGCTTGCACAAGCTCTAGCATGATTGCGGCAGTGTTATCGTTAACGGCAGCTTCTAGTGCGGCTATATCATGCAGAGGCACATGGCGGAAGCCTTCCGGCAGCGGAAGGAAGCCTTCCTTAACTTTTTCCTGACCTGTCGCGGTTAGAGTGGCCAATGTCCGTCCGTGGAACGATTGGTTAAAGGTGATAATCTCGTACCGATTATTGCCTTTCACCTTCTGGTGATACCGGCGGGCAATCTTGATTGCCGCCTCATTCGCTTCCGCACCGCTGTTGCAGAAGAATACCGCGTCTGCACAGCTATTATCGACGAGCAGCCTTGCCGCTTTCTCCTGGTTCGGATTGCTGAATAGGTTGGATACGTGCCATAGCTCATCAAGCTGGCTCACAAGGGCTTTCTTCACCGCATCCGGAACGTGCCCGAGATTCGTCACGGCCAAGCCGCTCATGAAGTCAAGATATTCCTTCCCTTGATCATCCCAAAGGCGGCTTCCTTTTCCCTTGACCAAAGTGATTGGAAACCTTGCATAGGTCGGAAACAACGCGCTCTCACTCATCCCGATCTCTCCTTTTCCTTAACCGATTTACAAACGCACAATTCGGGTTCCGATATTTCCTTCCGTCACCGCTTTGATAAGCACACGGGGCACTGCACCGTCAACAATGAGCACTTCCTTCACATTGCCATGCAGGCAGCTCATTGCGGCGCGCACCTTCGGAATCATTCCGCCATATATTTCTTCACTCCGGATCATCTCTTCTATGTCTGCGAAAGTAACCTGAGGAAGAATGACCTTCTCCCCGTTCACTGTCCGCATAATGCCAGGTACATCGGTCACCACGATCATCGTATCCACGCCAAGATGGGAGGCAATGGCTCCCGCGGCGGTATCCGCGTTAATGTTATAACGCTGACCGGCTTCATCGATGCCGATGGGCGCAATAACGGGCAAGTATCCTAATTCAATAATACCCTCAATTAATGTTGCGTTAACTCCGGTTACGTCACCAACCAGTCCGACTTCGTGGGCGTTGACAACTGGCTTAGCTCCAATAAGGTTCCCATCCGTACCGGATAGTCCGATGGACTTCGCTCCATTCTTCTGAAGCTTACGCACGATTTCTTTGTTGATGCGTCCTGCCAGCACCATCTCGACAACGTCCAAAGTCGCTTCATCCGTCACGCGAAGCCCGCTCATAAACCGGCTTTCAATACCGAGTTTGCCCAGTATCTCGTTGATTGCAGGACCCCCGCCATGAACGATAACCGGCTGAACACCTTGCTCCTGCAGCCCTCGCAACTCCTCGAAGAAGGCATCCGGAAGCGCCGCAAGCGTGCTGCCTCCACATTTCATAACGAATCGTCGTTTATTCATCATGTCCGATCTCCTTACGTCCGATAAGCGGCATTAATACGCACATAGTCGTATGTCAGATCGCAGCCCCACGCAATCGCTTGCCCGCTGCCCATATTCAGGTTTACGTTAATGCCAACCGTGTCGCCTTTTAAGTATTCTAATGCTATCTCTTCGTCAAAAGGAATGGGCCGGGATTGCTCCAGCACCAGAATGTCTCCCAATCGGATATCTACGGTACCTACGTTAACCGGCTGACCTGCCCGCCCGACTGCGGCTATGATTCTTCCCCAGTTGGCATCCGCGCCGTATACGGCCGATTTCACCAGGCTCGAGCCGATTATCGTCTTCGCGATCGCTTGAGCCGCTTCATCCGTTGCCGCGCCGATCACGGTTGTCTCGATCAGCTTCGTCGCGCCTTCGCCGTCGCGAGCGATCGCTTTGGCCAACTCAGAGCATACATGCCGCAAGCCATCCGTGAAAGCTTGGAAGTCTGGATGCGATCGCGTCAATTCTTGATTTTCCGCCAAACCGCTGGCCATCGCTACCAGCATATCGTTCGTGCTCGTATCGCCATCGACCGTGATCATGTTAAAGCTGACGTTCGTCACTTCTCGCAGCAGCTCTTGAAGCAGCGGGGCTCCGATATTTGCATCCGTTGTTACAAAGCCCAGCATCGTCGCCATATTCGGATGAATCATTCCCGAGCCTTTCGCCGCTCCCGCAATCGTAACCTGCCTGCCATTCACCATGAGGCTGACACAGGAAACCTTTTTGACCAAATCGGTTGTTAGAATCGCCTGACAGAAGTCATCGGAGCCTTGTTCGTCGTCTCGTAATTTCGAAGGGAGCTGAGCGATCCCCGGGATGACACGATCCATCTTCAGGAGCTCGCCAATGACACCCGTTGAAGCTACCGCTACCTCACGCTTACTTACGCCTAGTGCTTCCGCCATTTTCGCTTGCATCGTGTTGGCATCTTCATCACCCTGAGCTCCCGTGCAGGCATTGGCATTTCCGCTGTTCACGATTACCGCGCGCAGAATACCGCCCTCGCTTAAGGCATTACGCGTCACCTGAAGCGGTGCCGCTTGGAACAAATTCGTTGTATATACCGCAGCTGCAGTCGCTGGAACCTCGCATACAATAACGCCAAGATCGTGTCGCTCTGTTTTTTTCAAGCCGCAATGCAGGCCTCCAGCCTTAAAGCCCTTAGGTGTCGTTACGCCTCCACCTTCAACGATCGTATAAAGCTTATCTCCCATGGTAATCGGTCCGTTCCTCTCGTCCGTGTATTAAGGGTAAACCGGGGTGAATTGCAGTCCTAACGTCTCATCCCAATCCATCGCCAAATTCAAATTCTGAATCGCTTGGCCGGCTGCGCCTTTGACCAGGTTGTCGATCACTGAGATAAACGTAATACGTCCTGTTCTCTCATCAACCGAGAAGCCGATGTCGCAGTAGTTGGTCCCCCATACTTCCTTAGTCGCCGGCCAAATGCCGCTTGGTCTAACCCGTACGAATCGCCGCCCTTCATAGAACTGTTGATAGAGCTCTACGAAATCCGCAGTCGTACGTTTATCTGTAAGCGTCGCGTACATCGTACACATGATTCCTCTAGTCATAGGAACCAGATGCGTAGTGAATGTAGTGATGACAGGAAATCCTGCCGCCTCCGAAAGAACTTGCTCGATTTCCGGCGTATGTTGATGTTTATTCAGCTTATATGCTTTAAAATTCTCGTTAATTTCAGAGTAATGAGAGCTAAGATTCAGCCCCCGGCCTGCACCTGAAACAGCGGATTTCGCATCAATGATGATACTGTCCGGCTTAATCCACCCTGCTTGAACTGCAGGATACAAACCAAGCAGCGTCGCCGTGGAATAACAGCCTGGATTCGAGATGAAATCCGCACCGGAAACGTGTTTGCCGTATATTTCCGCGAGTCCGTATATCGCTCGTTCTACATCCGCTTGCGGTGCAGGCTCATGTTTGTACCATTCACGATAAGTATCGCCCGATTTCAGACGGTAGTCGCCCGAAAGGTCAATCACTTTAAGTCCAGCAGCAAGAAATTCCGGCGCCAGCTTCATGCTTATGCCATGGGGAGTCGCTAGAAACACGACTTCTGCCTTGGACTTAATGAGCTCCACATCCACTCCGTCCAACAGGTCGGTGCGAATTTCCGTTAGATGAGGGAACCCCTGCGCTATCGGTGATCCAGCATTAGAAGAAGAAATGACCGAGGTTACGGTAACGTAAGGATGCGATTGCAGCAACCGAATGAGTTCAACGCCGCCGTAGCCGGTTGATCCCACGATCGCCGCGCGTATATTAATTGGATTCATAATAGCTCCTCCATGCATATAAAAAAGTAAGATCGAAATTATGAATTATTATACATCAAATGTATTATTTATTCAATGGTTGGATTCCATTTCTTTAAGCGTAATCATGCTCTTGAATGCCGCTCGTCATGAAAGCCTTCGCCCAATACTTCAGCTGCATTACTAATGATGACGAAAGCATCCGGATCCGCTTCCCGGACAAGCGCCTTCAGTCTCATGACCTCGTTCTGGCCAACAACCACGAGGAGGACAGGACGCGTATCCCCGGTATAACCGCCGACACCCGAGAGCTTCGTCAGCCCTCGATCTAGTTCATGCAGGATAGCACCGGACACGCGGTCTGGATCTTTGGAAATGATAAAAGCGGCTTTCGACGTTTGAAGACCCGTTTGTATAAGATCAATGGTTTTGCTGGTAGCGAATAAACCGATTAGAGCGTATAGAGCATTTTCCAAAGAGATGAATATACCGGCTGAGAGAATGACAAGCCCATCCAGAGATGCAATAGCCAATCCAAGTCTAATTCCAAAAATACGGTGTATGATCTGCGCGGCAACATCCATCCCTCCTGTCGAACCCCGCCCCCGGAATACAAGTCCGAGACCGATTCCCACTCCAAAGCCGCCATAGAGCGAGGCAAGCAGCGGATCGTTCGTCGGCGGGTCCAAGTGCGCAGTCAGAAGCACGAACAGAGGCAATACAATCGAGCCTACAGCCGTCTTAATGCCGAAATGCTTCCCAAGCACCAGAACACCCGCTATGAATAGAGGGATATTAAGCGCCCACTGGGTAAATGCCGGCGGAATATGCGTGAGATTGTTCAGAATGATGGATATACCCGATACTCCTCCGGAAGCGATACGATTGGGAAGGAGGAAGAGATTAAAGCTTAGCGCGATCAGAAATGCACCTATAAGTATGGATAGATAGCTAAAGAGACGACGAGTCCCCGGGGAAAAGCGGGGAGTACGGCGTTTATTAACCGCGGAAGGTAAGTACGAAGCTTTATCATTATGCTGGGCCATGGGTTCTCCTCCAATGAAAAAACTTCCACCACTTATTAAGTGTTGGAAGTTGCAGACTTAATTATGCATAACGGGCTCGCTTATTGAGCTTCCTGCTTTATTTGATGTCGTAAATAACCATCAATGAAAGGATCTAGTTCGCCATCCATAACCGCACCGATGTTGCCGGTTTCTACGGATGTTCTGTGATCCTTGACCATGCTGTAAGGGTGGAACACATAAGAGCGAATTTGGCTGCCCCACGCGATATCCAAATGCTCGCCTCTAACAGCGGCAAGCTCCTTCTCCTGCTCTTGAATCTTCAGCTCATAGAGCTTGGACTTAAGCATCTTCATCGCCATTTCGCGGTTCTTAATTTGCGAACGCTGCGTCTGGCAAGCGACCACAACACCTGTCGGAATGTGTGTTAGACGGATGGCCGAGTCTGTTTTGTTAATATGTTGGCCTCCCGCACCGCTCGCACGGTACGTATCGACGCGCAGATCCTCAGATCGAATATCGATTTCGATCGTATCATCAATCTCGGGCACGACATCACAGGAAGTGAATGAAGTATGGCGGCGGCCGGCGGAATCGAACGGTGAAATCCGTACAAGCCTATGAACGCCTTTCTCAGCCTTAAGATAACCGTATGCGTTGTAGCCCTTGATCTGGATGGTAACGCTCTTGATTCCCGCTTCGTCTCCCGGCAAATAATCGAGCAGCTCTACCTTGAAGCCGCGCTTCTCCGCCCACCGGGTATACATTCGATATAACATTTGAGCCCAGTCTTGCGATTCCGTACCGCCTGCACCGGGATGCAGCTCTAGAATAGCATCAAGCTTGTCGTATGGCTGATTAAGCAGCAATTGAAGCTCGAAGGAATCGACTTTGCCGGTTAGAGCTTTCACGCTCTCCGTCCACTCTATGATCATCGATTCATCCGATTCCTCTTCAAGAATCTCTAGCATATCCTCTAGATCCTGGCACTCCGTCGCCAATCCCTCGAATTGCTCGACGACTGACTTAATCGCATTCATGTCGGCTATGACAGCCTGGGCTTTCTCATTGTCATCCCAGAAATCCGGTGCGCTCATCTTCACTTCATAGTTCTCTATGAGCTCCTTCTTCAGATCTAAGTCAAAGAGACCCCCTGAGCTGCTGAAGTCGCTTCGCGTTACCGCGAAGATCTTGCTTAACGGACACATCTATCTCGAACATGTTCCAATCACCTCATGGAGTCTTGTGCACTGAGCACGGATATGATTATTCTATGCGTCCGTGGCACAATTTGAATTTCTTCCCGCTCCCGCATGGGCACGGATCGTTGCGTCCGACGCTGTTAGCATTCCGCGTAACTGGCTTCTTCGGACCTGCTTCAGCCTTCGTATCTACCGCTTGGCCCTCAGCTACCGCTTCACGCTTCGGATTACTCTGTACTTGCGCCTTCATGATGTACATCGTGATCTCTTCTTCAATCCGTTCAATCATCGAGAGGAACATGTTATGTCCCTCGAATTGATATTCGCGAAGCGGATCATTACCGCCATAAGCGCGCAAGTGAATCCCTTGACGGAGATGATCCATCGCATCGATGTGATCCATCCACTTGCTGTCTACTGCGCGAAGAACGACAACTTTCTCGAATTCACGCATCGTATCAAGCCCAATGTTCTCTTCACGCTCGTCGTATATCTTCTCGACAAGCTGGATGAGCATCTCGATCATTTCTTCTTTTTCCTTGCCCCATAGATCTTCCTTGGTCAGGCGATCCTCAGGCAGGAAGTGAGCATGAGCATACGCAACCAAGCTGTCCATGTCCCAATCTTCCGGAACCTCATTATCCGGGCAATGGCTCTCAACCGCTCGCGTAATGACAGAACGAATCATACCCATAACGATTTCGCGAATGTTCTCCGCATTCAGAATTTCACGGCGATCTCCGTAAATTCTTTCCCGTTGCAGGTTGATAACATCATCATATTGCAGAACGATACGGCGAGTGTCAAAGTTACTGCCCTCGACGCGTTTCTGGGCAGATTCGATTGCACGTGAAATCAGACGGCTCTCGATCGGAGAATCCTCGTCAAATCCAAGGCGCTCCATCATGCCCATGATGTTATCCGCACCGAAACGACGCATGAGCTCATCCTGCATGGAAAGGTAAAATTGCGAGGAGCCCGGATCACCTTGACGTCCAGCACGCCCACGCAGCTGATTGTCAATCCGGCGGGATTCATGACGCTCCGTACCCATAATGTGAAGGCCGCCCACTTCCACTACACCGGTGCCGAGAAGGATGTCCGTTCCGCGGCCTGCCATATTGGTTGCTATTGTAACAGTGCCATATTGACCGGCGTTTGAGATGATTGCAGCTTCTTCAGCATGGTACTTGGCATTCAGCACCTGGTGGCTGATCCCCTTCTTCTTGAGCATATCCGAGATTCGCTCGGAGTTCTCGATGGAAACCGTGCCGACTAGAACAGGTTGTCCTGTTGCATGACGACGTACAATTTCTTCGACGACCGAGCGGTATTTGCCATTCTCTGATTTATAGACAACATCGGGAATGTCGGTACGAATAGCCGGGCGATTCGTCGGTACTTGAACGACCTCAAGTCCGTAAATACGCTTGAACTCTTCTTCCTCTGTCTTCGCCGTTCCTGTCATACCGGCAAGCTTCTGATACATCCGGAAATAGTTCTGGAACGTGATTGTAGCAAGAGTCATGCTCTCATTCTGAACCTTAAGCTGCTCTTTCGCTTCAATCGCTTGGTGAAGCCCATCGCTATAACGGCGACCTGCCATTAGACGGCCGGTAAACTCGTCGACGATAATGACTTCTTCGTCCTGGACGACATAATCGACGTCCCGCTTCATAATATAACGAGCGCGAAGCGCTTGATTGACATGATGGTTAATCGTTACGTTATCGTGCGAGAACAGGTTCTCGATATTAAGCGCACGCTCTACCTTAGTGACCCCGTGCTCGGTCAAGGCAACGCTGCGCATCTTCACATCAACTGTGAAATCCTCAACATCCGTAAGTTTGTTGACGAGACGGTCAGCGGCATAATAGAGCTCCGTCGACTTCTGAGCTTGCCCGGAGATGATCAACGGAGTCCTCGCTTCGTCGACAAGAATGGAATCTACTTCATCAATGATGGCGTAGTTAAGAGGGCGCTGTACCATCTGCTCCTTATACAAAACCATGTTATCGCGCAAATAATCGAACCCGAATTCATTGTTCGTACCATAAGTAATGTCACACGCGTAGGCAGCTTGCTTCTCCTCATGAGAAAGTCCATGAAGATTACAGCCTACTGTCATGCCTAGGAATGAATAGATTTGACCCATTTCCGCGCTATCGCGCTGAGCCAAGTAATCATTTACGGTAACAACATGTACGCCTTCGCCTTTTAAGGCATTCAGATACACGGAAAGCGTACCTACGAGGGTTTTCCCTTCACCGGTTCTCATCTCGGCAATCTTGCCTTGATGAAGAACCATACCGCCAGCAAGCTGCACGTCATAATGGCGCTTGTTCAGCGTGCGTTTGGCTGCCTCTCTTACGACTGCGAAAGCCTCAGGCAGAATGTCCTCCAGTGTGTCGTCTTTGGCAAGGCGACCGCGGAATTCATCCGTCTTCGCGCGAAGCTGATCATCACTCAATTCGCTGATGGTGGACTCTAGGTTATTAATTTGGTCTACAGTTTTAAGAAGACGCTTCACTTCGCGTTCGTTGGCATCTCCGAATATTTTTTTGACAAGTCCGAGCATATAGGAAGTACCCCTCTCTCTGGCCGGGTCTAACAGCATCTTCTCATTTTAGCAGTTTGGTGAAAAGGGGGCAAGGAATGAGGTGGGATTGGTAAAATTATGAGGGTTCTAGCCCAGCAAAAAAGCCCCGGCTTCAATGAGCCGAGGCTTGTTTATTTAAGTATTATTCAGCAGATTCTATTAGTCCGTATTTTCCGTCATTGCGACGATAGACGACACTTACATCCCTAGTTTCCGTATTCGCGAAAACATAGAAGTTGTGGCCTACTAGATTCATTTGTAAAATCGCTTCTTCAACACCCATAGGCTTCAGGTTAAAACGCTTCGTTCTTACTAGCTCCAGATCATCTTCTTCATCATGTACGATTGTCGTTACGCCTTGACCGCCGGTATCTTCCTTGAAGAGCGCTCTTGCAGAGCCGGCCTGACGGAAATTACGGTTGATTTTCGTTTTGTGTTTGCGAATTTGTCGTTCTAGCTTATCTACTACAAAGTCAATTGATGCGTACATATCCTCTCTCTTCTCTTCGGCGCGAAGCAGCGCTCCAGGGAGTGGGATCGTAACCTCAATGGCCTGCTGGCCTTTGGTAACGCTTAGGGTTACGTTTACATCGGATTGGGGAGGAACTTCAAAATACCGTTCCAATCGACTCAGCTTCTTCTCCACGTAATCTCGAAGAGCATCTGTCACTTCCATACGTTGACCACGAATGTTGTATTTCATGGGCACTCCTCCTTTGCATGACTCTATGATAACATACCCGAAGCATACGTTTCAAAACATTCCGATGATTTATTTGAATTATTTGATAATTAAAATAATAGAGTGGAAATTGTTAACAGAAAATAAAAATACCCCGGATTTCTCCGGGGCGGCATGACAAGATATTATTGCAATTATGCTACAACTTGTATGAGTGTTCGACGCCAACGCGTCGTTATGATTAGACTCTTGTGACGTTAGCTGCTTGAGGGCCTCTTGCGCCTTGAACGATATCAAACTCAACAGTTTGGCCTTCTTCAAGAGCTTTGTAACCGTCCATTTGAATCGCAGAGAAATGAACGAACACGTCGCCGCCTTGCTCTGTTTCAATAAAGCCGTAACCCTTCTCCGCGTTAAACCATTTTACTTTACCTTGCATGTGCTAAACATTCCCTTCATATTCAAATGCGTGTAATCTAGGCAATAATGCCCAACCCACAATTCGAATATAACATCTGTGAAATATTTGTGTCAATGGTTTTTTGTAAGCGGATTCATTCTGTTTTTAATAGTTTAACCCCTTAAATGAGTTTCAATTGCATCTCGGCAAATGCAAAATCAAAAAAAGTGTCAATATCGACAGATCGTTCCCGAGGCATTATGTAGGCTTTTGTCTCGGGCTGCAAAAAACCTGTATGCTCTTCCAAATGTTCGCGATGTGAAACGTAGACCGCCCCGTTCAAAACGTAAACGGCTGGAAGCTTTTGACGAGAAACGTTCCGGTCCTCAGCATCCAGCAATGGTTTCATTGTACCGTTTTCATTAACGTTATACATCCAGAAAGGAGATTTATCCACAGTAGTGACTGAGACACAAGAGGAAGCGCCAGAATTGACCAGACACTCCAAGCAACCGTCTATATCGGCGGCTGACCGCAGCGGGGATGTAGGCTGAAGCAGGACAATAATATCATATCCGGACACTTCGCGGATCGCATGCAGTACAGGATCGATGCCGGGCGTATCATCCTGCGCAAGGTCTGCAGGGCGAATAAATGGAACATCTCCTCCAAAACGGCGGGACACTTCGGCAATTTCCGGATCGTCCGTGCTGACGATGCAACGGTCAATATATCGGGAAGAAGAGGCACAGGCAATGGTCCATGCGATCAGCGGTTTTCCTGCCAGTTCGCGGATATTTTTGCGTGGAACTCCTTTGGAGCCTCCCCGAGCCGGGATGATGGCAAGTACTTTTTGACCGTAGATCATAAGAACCCCTCTTGATACACTTCAACATTCGCCCGTTCAAAATCATCCATCCGTCCAATATCGATCCAGTACTCTCGGATTGGAAATACGGATGTATGCAGTTCCTTTTGGATGATCGCTTCAAAAAGGCTTGGCATGTCGAAATAAGTGTCTTTCGGAATCATTTGAAGTACCTCGGGATCTAAGACGTAGATGCCGCCATTGATAAAAAACTTTTGTACCGGTTTTTCTTCGATTTTACGCAGCCTGTTATTATCCACCTGGACAACACCGTACGGAATTTGAATCTCGTATTCTCGAACACACATCGTCGCCTTCGCTTTTGAATCCGCGTGGAAATCTACCAATTGGCGAAAATTTACTCTAGTCAACAAATCTCCGTTCATCACGATCAACGGCTGATCCGGAATTCCCGGAATCAGACTGAGCGCTCCTGCTGTACCCAGACGCTTGTCTTCATCTATGTAACGGATTTCGACACCCCATCGCGAACCGTCTCCAAAGTAGTCTTTGAGCATTTCCCCTTTGTAATTGACGGATAGATAAAACCGATGGAACCCGTTGGATATAAAACTTTCCAGAATCACTTCAAGAATCGGTTTCGTACCGACTTTCAGCAGAGGTTTTGGACAATCTTTCGTCAGTTCTCCCAGACGCGTCCCGAGTCCCCCGGCCATAAGCACGACCCAATTGTCCCGGCTGTTCCGCTGCAATAGCTCATCAATCAGTTCAAGCCGCACAACACGGCCTGTCTCGTCCAGCACGGGAAATTGGCGTAAATTCAAATACTGCATGACGCTTAAGATCATGTCCCTATCCATATCAATCTTAGCTGTGCGCGGCTCGCGGTTCATCACTTGCGATACAGGGAAATCCAAACCGACTCCTCGCAAAATACCCCGCCGAACGTCGCCATCCGTAACCGTTCCTATTAAACACTGTTCTCCATCCACGACAAGTGCAATCTGCACAGATCCTCTATCAATAATTTGGAGAGCCTCCAGAATGGTCGTATCTGGGGAAATAAATACATCTTCGGCTTTTTTCATCGAGTTCTCTCCTTCGCTGGTAGGCCGACAACAAGCGTGTCTGCCGGAACGTTTCTCACGACGACCGATCCGGCGCCGACCACGCTGCGCTCTCCGATTGAAATACCCTGAATGACCGTCGACCCGGCGCCGATCAAAACCCCGTTTCCGACATGGATGCCGCCACACAATGTCACTCCCGGCGCAACATGCGTATGGTCGCCGATGCAGCTTTCATGGTCGACAGACGCACGAGTATTGATCACACTGTTAGCACCGATCGAAGCTTCCGCCTGAACAACCGCTCCTGCCATCACCTGCGCGCCTTCCGCAAGGATAACGCTTTCCGCCACAACCGCATGATCATGAACCAGCGTTGCAAAAGAATAGCCTTGTCGTTTCATCTCTTCAAAAAGATGCTGCCTGCGAAAGGAACCGACGGCCCATCCTACCCCGTTCACTAGCGTAATATCTTGTGGAGGGTATGACGCAGGAAGCAGTTCGTTTCCAATAAATGGAATCAACTGCTTCTCTATTTGTTTTGAAGGCGTTAACGCCACATAACCGATAATCTGCCGTTTACAGCGAATCAACAAATCCAAACACACAAGAGCGTGGCCGCCGCCGCCCAGTAAAATGATAGGCTTCGAATCTATCACCATTCTATCAACTCATCTATCTCGTAGGACCGCTGCGCGGTGCGACCTAACAACACCCAGTACATAGACGGAGGAAGCCCGGTTCCCGGACGCTTGCAAGTTAGATTCGTTTCGTCTAGTATCTCACCTGCTTGAATCGATTGAGAGGCCACAATGCTCTTTCTCGCTGGAACCATGTTTTGGATCTCCGATGCTGCCGGCATCTTCACATGGCTGCCTAGAGCCCGTTCCACATTTCGTACCTGGCGGACGAATTCCACCAGTTCATGAGGTTCAAGCGATGCTTGATGATCGGGACCTTCCATCGTCTTGTCCAGCGTGAAATGTTTTTCAATGACGGTCGCACCTAGCGCAACAGCCGCTGCCGAAACTTCGCATCCCAAGGTGTGGTCAGAATATCCCGTGCGCAGTCCGAATGCTTGCTTCATGGTTGTCATTTTGTTTAAGTGAACGTCATCATAAGGCGTAGGATATTCCGTCGTGCAGTGCAGAAGATTTACATTGGCCTTGATCGCTTCCTGCCCAGCAACAGAACTGTATGCGTTGTGAAAGAGGGGCAAAGAAGGTTGTTCATTTCGGCTAGCGGTATATCCGAATGCCACCGCTCCCAATGCTTCTTCCACTTCTCCAAGCGTCGCCATGCCCGTCGAAAGAATAAGTTTGCATCCCGAACGAGCTGCCGCCAGCAGCAAAGGCAAATTCGTCAAATCTCCGGATGAAAACTTTAATTTTCTTAACCCGAATTCATGAACCAGCAGGCGAAAGCTATCTTCATCGAAAGGAGTGGAAAGAAACTCGATACCCTTTTCCTGACAATAAGAGATGATAGCTTGATGATCAGCGACCGACAACTCCAGCCGACGAATCATTTCCAACTGCGACTCATTCCGATCTGTCAACTTTTTCTGGTACTCCGCTTTCTCCGCATGCTGAGAAACGAGCTTGTCCGCTTTAAAGGTTTGGAATTTCACCGCGTCCGCTCCAGCTTCAGCCGCTTTCTCCACCAGCTTAAGCGCCAAGTTGAGCGATCCGTTATGATTGACTCCCGCTTCCGCAATGATGAATACGGTTGAACTCATTCCAATACCTCCTTCAGAAGCATTATAAGCTGATTATGTGATCCGAGCTTCATAAAAAGATTTAAATAAAATTCCTTCCAAAGGGATTGTCTTTAATATCTCTTTAACAACCGGCGCAGAATTTCCTTCTCCGTATAAGGACTTAGACTCCGGCAGCTTAGCTTGAAATTCCGGGGACAATGCCAGTTGCACCGATTCAATAATCTCCTGGCAAGTATCGCCGCAATCGATTACAGAAGAACCCTTTACCCTGCCCTTCTGCCTTTGTCCGATGTTTACCGTAGGCTTGTGAAACATTGGCGCTTCAAAAATGCCGCTGGATGAATTTCCGATCACCACATCCACATATTTCAGAAGACTTAAATATTTCAACTGACCGAGAGAAACGAACGATACTGCTCGCTCCCGGTTCTTATTCACATATTCATCGATCATCTGTGAAATGATGCGGCCATCCGTATCAGCATTCGATTTAGTAAAGATGATCTTCGCATCCTTGAAATGATCTAGCGCACGAAGAAGCATTTCCATATACTCGGCAGGAGATTGACGGGACAACGTTAATGGGTGGTAGGTGACGAGAAAACAGCGATTTCCCAGCTGAAAGGTAAGAGAATGCTCCAACTGTTCCCGAGACAATAGAGATAAACGGTGGACATTATCCAAACCTACGGCGCCCACATTAAACACCTTATCCGGCTGCTCCCCCAATTGAATCACTCTTTGGCGGTATTTCTCCGTGGCGGTAAAGTGCAAATGCGCCATTTTCGTTATGGAGTGCCGGATAGCTTCATCCATAACACCCTCAGTGCTTTCCCCGCCATGAAGATGGGCGATGGGTATTCTGGCGATCATAGCCGCTTGGGCCGCAACCATGATTTCATAGCGGTCTCCGAGCAATACAACTGTATCTGGGCGCAAACGCTCAAACGCATCTGCAAACCCGATCAGTCCCAGCCCCATCGACTTTGTGAGCCCGACCGGAGTGTCGCTGGAAAGCAGCATTTCCACCTTCGCATCGATTTGAAAACCGTCCTGTTCGATATGGCGGTACGTCAACCCGAACTCGGGAGACAGATGCATCCCAGTGACGACAAGCTGAAACTCTAGCTCAGGATCATCCTGTATTTCCTTCATCAACCAGTAAAGCAACCCGGATTCCGCTCGGGAGCCGGTTACCACACATAGCTTTCTCATGTTCCCTCCCTGAAGATCGAAGGACCGCTTGGCAGGTTAATGATCTTCCCTTGCAAATCGACAGTAACTGGCAGTTCCATGCGAGGACAATGTTGATACATAGGAAGTTGATGCAATGGCGTCCACACAGGCCTTGTCAACATACCGGCTTCGTTGGTGCGCTGTAAAATCTCATCTCTCACTCTGATATCAGCCGTTTCCAGAATGATGGCATTTAACCAGTAATTGCTTGTTGCATAATCGGGTTCTTTGAAGAAAGAAACACCTGGCACCGACTGAAAACGTTGTTCGTAAGCATCCGCCAAACGGCGTTTCCGAGTCAAAAAATCAGGAACTTTTTCCAGCTGCGCGCAGCCGAGAGCCGCGTTGATGTTGGGCATCCGATAGTTATACCCGACGCGATCATGCTCAAACGACCACGAATGCGGAATTTTGGCGGTCGTCGTCAGATGTTTGGCCATCGCAGCTAACTCCTTATCTTGAGTGAGAATAGCCCCGCCTCCACCTGTGGTCATGATCTTGTTTCCGTTAAAGCTTAGAACTCCAAAAAGACCGAAAGTTCCCGTCGATTTACCTTTATAGAGGGAACCCAGGGACTCTGCTGCATCCTCGATGACAGCGAGATCATATTGCTCCCCCAGACTGAGAAGAGCTTCCATATCTAAAGGATGTCCGAATGTGTGCATGGGGACGATAGCGCGAATTCGCTTGCCTGTTTTCCGGTTGTACAATGCCCCATCACGTGTTTGTTCGCCAATTTCCCGCAAATATTCACCCAGCCTAATCGCATCCAACCCCAACGTCGAAGTGGAAACATCCGCAAAATGAGGAACAGCCTGACAATAAGCAATCGCATTCGCCGTAGCTACAAAAGTAAGAGACGGAACGATTACCTCATCGCCAGGCTTGACTCCCGACAACAGCAAAGCGATATGAAGTGCGGCCGTACCGTTCACAACGGCAACCGCGTGCCGAGAGTTCGTGAACGCGGCCAGTTCGCCTTCCAATCGGTCGACAAACCGCCCGGCGGAAGAAACCCATCCGGTATCCAGACACTCCTTGACATATAACCATTCATTTCCGGAAAACTCGGGTTCATGCAGAGGAAGGACACCGTCATCGCTCCCGGCGATTTGCCTGATCACGTCGACGATTGTCGATCCTAATAGCTGTGCATCTTTCTTCATGAGACCGACTCCCTCTGAGCTCGATGCAATATCAGATATTGTACAAATCGGCTTTATAATGTTTCAGATTCGAAGCTTGCGTGAACCACTCGATCGTCTGTCGAAGTCCTGCTTCCAAGCCAATTTCCCCGGCATACTGCGGCTTCCAGTTCAATAATAAATCCGCCTTCCGGTTATCCGCCCAAAGACGCTCCACTTCACTTTTTTCAGGACGCATACGCTGATGGTCCATATCCATTTCCAGATCCACATTCATCAAGCGGGAGATCATATTCGCCGTTTCGCCAACGGATATTTCGAAATTGCTACCGATATTGATCTCTTCCCCAATACTCCGCTCCGATTCCATAAACGCGATGAATCCTCGAACGGTATCCTCGACATAATTGAAATCCCGAGTTGGATGGACAGATCCCAGCTGAATTTTATTTTTCCCCTGCGCAAGTTGAGTAATGATCGTTGGGATAACGGCTCGGGCCGACTGTCGGGGACCATAGGTGTTAAACGGGCGAATGATCCCAACCGGCAATCCGAATGAGCGATAAAATGAAAGAGCCATTTGATCAGCTCCGATTTTGGACGCTGAATAAGGGGATTGCCCTTGCAAAGGATGTTTTTCATCTATCGGTACGTACAATGCAGTGCCATAAACCTCACTAGTGGAAGTATGCACTACTTTGCTGAGTTCAAGCTGCCTTGCGGCCTGAAGAACGTTTAACGTCCCCTTGATATTCGTATCTACATAAGTATCCGGAGAATGGTAGGAGTATGGTATAGCAATCAACGCTGCCAAATGCAGAACAGCATCGCAGCCACCAAGCGCCTCTCTGACCCCGTTCGGATCCCTAACATCACCAGCAAACACTTCGAATTTTCCACGGACATCTTCCGCACAGTGATCGAGCCAGCCCCAGGAATTAAAGGAGTTATATAGTACGAAAGCACGCACGTCGTATCCGCGACGTACGAGCGCTTCTGTTAAGTGAGAGCCGATGAATCCATCGGCTCCCGTAACCAACACTTTTCGAAATTTAGCCATAAATTGCTGCTCCTTATCGTTACAGTTCTTCGGCTGCCGCCATTTGCATCCGCAACTCGACTCTGCGCACCGCTTCCTGTACGATTTCATTCAACTGAGGCAAACAGTTTTTCATTGCATTTATAAAGGTTCCCAGCACTTCGCAGAACAAATCAGCCTTCTTGATGACATTTTTCTCTTGAGCCAGCTCTGGAAGATTACGATCATATTCAAGAACTTCGATTGGGATAGCCACTGCGATTAAGGCTGTGAAGAGCTCGTTTTTCATAATTGGTTCCCACATCTGTTCGATTTCCACCATTATATTTTGACACTTGTTCGGCTTCATTCGCCCTAACCCCCGAAGCCCTCCAAGTTTCTGTTCGATCCGCTTCAGAGTCGTTTCCATCTTAGCAAGCTTCCCTGGCATTTGAAACAAACGATTTGTTATCTCCATCTTGCGCGATTCGCTATATGGTTGCAAATATTTTGCCATCGACTCGTCCATGAAATTATGAGGAACGATTACATTTTCCGAACGCTTCAGCACACTCTCCATCTGTTGCCATTCCGTGCACTTGATTTTAGCCCCTACTTGTGAAGTATTGATAAACCGGATACCCGGATACATTTCAAGCACTTTTTCAATTTCACTTAATGTAACGCGCATCATTTTATTGGTCCGATTCATGCCGCCTCGAACATTTTCGACTTGCATATCAGCCGTTTCAATCATAGAATCGCTTTGTTCCTGGCTTACGTGTTTGGCACCGGGAGCATAAATGTGTGTGCCGGGGTACGAGAAGTCCTGACCCGTAAAAACTATATCCTTGCATCCCATATAGATGGCCCCTTGAATTGCCGGTCCGGTTACGGAAGGGGGAGAACTAAAAACGGGGTCTTCCATTGTCCATCCGACCGTGTAACGGGAGGTTAAATCACCATCAATCAAAAAGTGAAATAGCTTATTCTTGTTCTCAATAATTTTGTTTTGGATCAACGGATTATATAGAAAAGGAACGTCATTCACATCCAGATGACTAAACGCATCATAGTTGGCTTCTGAACCATCCACGGATACGATCAAATGCGGGGTAATACCAAAATGCTTCAAAGATTGAATTGAAGTGCCGGCGGCAATGATCAGCGCATGATCTTTCAGCTTCCTCAGCGTCTCGATATCCGCCTCCAAAGAGGGTCCCGCGCCAACAATGACCGCGGTTATACCCTCCAGCTTATCTTGTAATCCACGAATCGAGGGGGTATTCACAATATGAGCTATATTGAACAGCTTGTTCTGAAGCCATTGAAATCCGAACACATTCCGAGTTCGTGTCGATACCTCAAAAAGCATGATGGCTGTTTTGGCATCCTCAAAAAAATCCAGTTTTTTGCGGATATCCAGTCTATCATACACAGGAATAGCGGTGATAGCCGTTTTACCTTTTTCACGCCTCGCAAAGTAATAAAACGCAGAATCTCTTAACGTTTTATTCCAACCAGCAATAAACAATTTAATATTGATCTGAGAGAATAACTCCTGAAAATCGACAGCTTCCATGGCGGCAAGAAGTAATTGTTCATCCGGCTCGAAAATAACCAGTTGATGTTCCGGATACTTACGGGCCAATTGCAGCATGTGGTAACCCAAACCGAAACCGAAAACGAGTACATTTGATTTGCCGTTTATCGTTTCGGCGATCGATTCTGCCCATCGTTCAGCTTCGTGATGCGGATCGTAATGGCTGTAAAAGCTAATCATTTTGTTGTCTGCTGTAGCTACACAAAGATTGGGAAGTCCATTTCGGGCATACGTTACCTGATAGCGGGAACGATCCAGTTCCAAGCCGCGGATAGCTTCGTACACATGAGCAAAATGTTGCTTCAAAAAGGCAAGATTCGCAGCAAACCGGCGTTCTTTAACCGGTTGTTCATCGCCAAGCAAGGACTTAAGATGTAGAAACAATGAAGCAAGTTCATACTGGATATGATCTCCTGCCTGAACAAACTCTTCTTCATCAACGTGTCTGTTCAACGTTTCAAATTGCTCTGAAAATTCCGAAATAAAATTTGCAAATACAGGGAAAATGGTAGCATAGTCTCCTATTTGCACAAGTTCGTTATGAACCGTTTTTGATGCTCTATATAGATCGTCCATTGCTTGCACCAATTGACCAAACATCTGCCAGGTTTGCTCCGTAACTGACTCGTAAAACAACTCCGAGACGTCTTCACAGGCTTCGATCAATCCCGGTAAAAATCGTTTTATTTCATCCAATGCGGATTCAATTTCAAAAGTCTCGCCGCCCATCTCGGTACCTCCATCTATTCATCAAAACGAAACGAGCATGTATCTATTGCCTAGTCGTCATTTTTGCTTGTTAAACATAATACTGTCTTGAAAGCCCGGAGGGTTGTATGCTGCTTTCTGTTTTTTGGATGTATTCAGGCGATTTAAGCCTTGCATGGCCTCATCTTTCAACCTTTGCATATGACGCATAATGACCGGATCGTATTGTAAAATTTCTCGAATCAGGAGCTTTTCCTGCTGCGTCAATTTCCCTTTTCGCTCCACCGCCTCGGTTAACGCCTGTCTTGTTTCTACAAGCCGTTCAACTCGTTCATAATCCGGTGGTTGATCCAGTTGGCTTACCTGCCGCGACTCATCCAGCACTAACCGGAGCAGTTCATCCATGATGAGCTGATGAAACAACCTGTTTAGCAGCTTGTGACCATGCTTCCTTCAAATCTATCAAGTGAGACAGCACTTCGTCTGCGGGTTCCTTGCTCTTATTCATGTTTGCTGTAATGAGTAGGTGCAGCATGTACTCATAAATACGTGCAAGATCAGTTGAAAGCGGGTATTGAAAATTTAGCGAGGCTATCAGTTCATGAATAATATTTTGCGCTTTAATCAGGTTATAGTTAGCTTTTTCAATGTTGCGCTTTTCAATGGATTCAACACCCTGCCTGACGAACCGGATTGCGCCGTCATACAGCATGATAATCAGTTGTGCGGGAGATGCCGTCTGAACGGATGACTGTTGATATTTCTGATAGGGGGTTGATATCATAAAATTTCACTCCTTAACTCGATGCCCCGAATAAACTACCGGCTTGCGCGCTATAACGGTTCATTGCCGTCTCCATGGCCGTAAACTGCTTATAGTATCGCGTCTCAACCAAGGTCAGACGACGGTTCCAATCGACCAATCTCGAATCGATCGAAGTTAATTGATCGCCAATGGTGCTGGACGGAAGGAACGCGGTGTTTATGTCCGTACTATATTTGGAGGTTCCCGCTTTTGTAGCCAGTTCATTTAACGCAGCCATTACGACGTTGGATAAACGGTTAAACAAGCCGTTGTCAGGGTTTGTTGGCGACACCTTCAAGGTCGGATCGGTTTCTGTTGTTTGCTGCGTGAAAAATTTCATAACTTGATCGGGATCGGCTTCAATCGCTGCGCGAAGCTTCGCTTCATCCTGAATAACCAGCTTGCCACGATATTCCCATGTACCTGTCGTTATACCAAGAGAAGCCAATTCGACTGACGTACCTCCGACTGATACATTTGTAATCGAGGCAAGCCTTGCATCGCTTACCATCTTAGAAAGTGAGGAGTCGCGGCGGAGAAGGCCGCTCTTCGCTTTTTCCTCCCACAGCCTAATTTCGTCCTCTTTCATACCTGCCCTCTGGTCAGCGGTCAAAGGCGGATATTTGCGGTATCGCTCTTCATTCAGCTTGCCGTTAACTAAATCGAATATATTGTTATAATCTTGGATAAAAGATTTGATTGTATCGACAACTTTATCCGCGTCGGTCACGACGTTTAATGTAGCTGCCGTTCCGCCAGTCGGCGCATTCAGTGTAATTTCGACTCCATTTTCCGTAAACGTGTTGCTTGAGCGGGTAGTGGCAATCCCGTTGATTTTAAGGCCGGTGGTATCTGCCCCTGCGGTTGATACCGTCAAGTTGAAATTGGCAAGAAAACCCTCGGGACCGTCAGTGACTGTGATGCTGCCAGCACCGGTCGATTTCGAGGTAAGCGACATCATTCCGGTTGCACTGTCCAGAAACGCATTGACTTTCGCGTCGCTGCTGTTGATGGTCGAGACAACCGACGCCAAAGAATCCGATTCACTAACTGTAATCGTATCGGAAGAAGCTCCGTTCGTGATCGTAAATGTCACATTCCCGGAACCGTCGGGCGTATAGTTAATGGTCCCCGCAGTCTTCAATTCGCTTAGCGTCTTGCTAGTGTCTACCGTTCCTATGCCGGATGAGCTTGTCAGACTGGCGGCAGTTGCCAGAGTGGTCACTTCTACAGTCATCGTACCCGCTACAGCGCCTGAATTTGCCTTTGCGCTGACAGCAGTTGTATTGCCGGTGATGTTGACTTGCTTGGCTCCGATGGAGCTTTCCAATCCGTAATTTAACAGCTTGTTGTTGCGGAAGTCTACCAACTTGATATTAATGTCCCGATATTGCTCCCGCTGCCATTCCAGTGTCGTTCTCTTCTGCGTCAGCTTATCGAGCGGCACACGCTTCGCTTTCATCAAGTTTGAAACGATTTCGTCAATATCCAACCCGGACGAAAAACCTGAAATCCTCATATCTCTTCCCTCCTTAGTTATACTCTTTCGTCAATTAATATACCGGCAAATTCCATCATCTTCGCAACCAAATCCAGCGTCTTTTCCGGAGGAATTTCACGAATGACCTCACCTGTGTCCTTGTTGATGACTTTCACCATGATGGTGTTCGTCTGTTCGTGCACCTTCATTTCGAACGATGTTGATGGACCTTCCAGCGCTCTAATTGCCCGGTCTATAGCCCTGACCAACTGCTCTTGGCCGACTGATATTTTGGTACCCTGATCTTCCGCTTTTTGCAATTCCTTTCCTGTACGAACCTGAACTTGTTTCGAGATCGAATCCTGAGATCCGGCAGGCGGCTGGTAAGTTTGCTTTAAGGGTTTAGAGGGTTGAACTGGTTGAATCGGTGTTTGGGAGGCATTATTGGTCGTTTGCACATTCATCTCGGTCACTCCGTTCTTCAATCTTGTTACCTTATATATCGACGGTTGGATACGAATTGTTTAGCTTTTTTTGCTGCGTGCGCAAACGAAAAAAGAGACCCTGGATAAACCAAGGTCTCTGTCGAACTTGCTTTGGACGATTAACGAAGAAGTGAGAGAACGCCTTGCGGTGCTGAATTTGCCTGGGCAAGCATTGCCTGAGCCGATTGCAGCAGAATTTGGTTCTTCGAAAGGTTGACCATCTCTTTCGCCATGTCCGTATCACGGATACGGGATTCGGCAGCGGTCAGGTTCTCGACCGTCGTGCCGAGGTTGTTCGAAGTGTACTCCAAACGATTCTGCTTGGCACCGAGTTTGGCGCGTTCCGTTGAAGCGTTGGTGATCGCCGTCTCGATATTAGCCAAAGTTGTTGCGCCATTAAGACCAGTTAACCCAGTGTTGGCGACACCCACGACAGTGATCACTTGAGCGTTGTCATCGGTTTGAATCGTCACGTTAGACGTGATGTTAATACCGTTGAATTTAGTGTTATTAAGAATGCTGTCGATTTGTGAACCAAGTTGAGTCATCTCTGTAGTGATGTTTGCTTTATCAGTTGCAGAATAAGTACCATTGGCCTTTTGAACGCTCAGTTCTTTCAACCTTGTGAGCATTGCACTCACTTCGTTCATCGCACCTTCCGCCGTCTGTACGAAGGAGATGCCGTCCTGTGTATTGCGCTGTGCTTGTTCCAGACCGCGGATTTGTCCACGCATTTTCTCGGACACCGCCAAGCCGGCTGCATCATCAGCTGCACGGTTGATACGTAGACCGGAAGACAGCTTTTCCATGCTTTTGCCTGCAGCGGAGTTGTTCAGAAGCAGGTTACGGTGAGTGTTTAACGCTTCGATGTTGTGATTAATACGCATGATTCATTTCCTCCTTGAGTGGGTAAACTTCCACATCCATGTGGATTCGGCTGGTTCCGATCGGCCGCCCGGAACCTGCTCTGATTACTTTATCGGATGCCGGGACGAAATGTATTATAGCTGCTCGAAATTTTTTTTCGTTTTTTTGATTTTGTCTGCTAGACTTCGGACATCCAGTTGCAACCCGGCAGCATCGCGGTTTGTTTCCTTGATCGAGGTGAGCAGTTCCTTCCGTACGATCTGGACTTCCCTCGGAGCGGATATCCCTAATTTAATTATGTCGCCGTCAATTTCCAGTATCGTCACTTCAATCTGATCTTGTATAATGACGGACTGCCCTTTCTTGCGGGAAAGCACCAGCATCTGTTTCCGCTCCCTTCTATTTCGTTGCATCCAGCGCTAACAACCGATGTCTGGTCGTATAGTCTGTTCGCGAGAGAACCAATTGCTTGCCTGATCTCGAACTATTATTTATGACAACGGGAGCAACCAAGTTGGCAGTCGCCAGCTCAAGTTCACCAGTAACGCTCACGATTGTTCGGACGATGATTTGATTGGTCGACTCTATTTGCAATTCCCTCATTGCAAGTTCGGGCAATTCAAATTCGTAATTTGGGAAAAATTCAAACGGATCGATTACAATGAATGCCAGTTCTCCATCATCAACTGATTGTAAATAGGCTAAAGGAGCTTGTTCTTCAATTACAATCAGCATAAACCGGTGCGACTGCTCAAATCCAGGAATCCCCTCAGAAAACTGTATAATGTCCTCTTCCCTTACTTCTAGCTCGCCAAACCTCGCCGTGTTCAGTTTCATGTAGCTTCCCCCATTGTTGAAAATAAGAAATAGCTATGGCGCGCGATCCCGCCTATAGCTATCATACCCTGAACCTGATTTATGCCATAATATTAATCTGTGGTGACGTAATGGTCACCTTCGGGTACTGCATCATTTGAACCTTCACACTTCCCCGATGGTACGTCACTTCCGGACGATGGACCTGTACGTCCATATTCAATTCACCGGGTTGCACTTGCAGGTTTAAATCTCTAGGCACATAGTGAATGTCGACGTTATCCGGTGAAGCTTCACCGTATACCTGTAAATCGGGAGCTCCCTCCACAAATTCATTCAGCGCCATATCCGGCATCGGATTTCCACGATTTCTCAAATCGCCTATCCTATTGCCTTCCTCTACAATACGCACCAAATTTTGCTGCGCAATCCCCTTGTACTGTGAATTAATTCGCTTCCAGAATGCATCCGGCTTCCCGCCGTTCAGCGCATCCCAAGATCGGGACTGATCGATAATCAGTTCTCCTGGCCCGTTGTTCGCTGTGATGACCGGTGGCTTAGATTCAACTTGCACATCGGGTTTCGGCCTGTGAATTTCGAAGCGCCCCCGCTCCGAATCCACTCTTATGAGCCCTTTCTGGGACTGTACAGATATGAAGGGAACCATATCGCGCTCACCTCACTCCTGTTTTATCTCAGAAAATCCACTAAAGTCGGCGCTATTATTTTGGCCCCGACTGAGAGCGACGCCTGATAGACGCTTTCGTTTACTTTCGATTTAATGATCAGATCCGCAATGTCGGCATCTTCGGTCTTGGACTGCAAAGTTTGCAGGTTTAGACTCAAATCTTTCAAGCGACCTTCCATTAACTCAACCCGGTTCACTCTGGCGCCAATTTCTGCCTGCTGTGTTAACACCTTGTCCATTCTCGTTTCGAGGAACGGAATTTGGGCACTGACCCCGCTGTAGTTACCCGATTGCAAACTGGAAATCATTTGATCAAGAACATGAAATGCGTTGTCGTCTTCGTTCTTGGAAGCAGCTATACCCGTAGGAGGATAACCGAACACATCGCTCCCGGTTAAGTTCACAGGCAATTGAACTCCTGCACCAATGATATAGTCAAGTTTTCCATAGTCCGTCACAACGGTCTTGGGATCGACACTCGGGTCGTACGTTGCCTTGTCCGTAAACTGTCCATTAAATACGTACTTTCCCTTAAGTTGGCTATTTCCGATATCGACCAATTGTTCCTTCAACTGCTTGATTTCCAAGGCAATATTGTCCAATGCAACTTGCGGGTTCGTTCCGTTCGAGCCTTGCACCGCCAGTTCCTTCGCCCTCTTAAGAACATCGTTGACTTGAGACAGCAATGTGTCGTTGAAATCGAGCCAGGAGGTCGCCGAATCAACGTTGGTCTGAAACCTCTCATTAACCGCCAAATCACTTCGATAACGGAGTGCGTAGGTAATACCAACCGGATCGTCGGAAGGACGGTTGATTTCCCGGCCTGTTGACAGCTTCTCCTGTAAGATCTGCGATTGGTTTAAGTTGGAGTTGATATTACGAAGCAACTGAGACGTTAGGGTACCCTGAGTAACGCGACCAAACATATTTGTATTCCTCGCTCTCTAATCTAAATACTATGGCTATCTGCTTAAGCCGTTAATGATCTTATCTAGACACTCATCAATTGTTGTCATGAATCGGGCCGCCGCATTATAAGCGTGTTGGTATTTGATCATGTTCGTCATCTCTTCATCGAGTGATACACCGCTAACAGATTGGCGACGGGACTCCACTTGATCGATGACGATCTTGGAATTGTCTGCCTGCCTCTGCGCTTCTTGAGATTGGATACCCAACTGACCGACAAGTGAACGAAAGAAATCGTTAACTGTGCCTAAGCTCGTACTCGCGCTAGGGCTCACCGAGGCAAAATTGATCTTGGTTTCGTTAAACTGAGCAATAAGCATAGCCAAATCTTTATTACCGACAACAACTTTCTCCGTGGTTCCGTCCATATATGTTCTCATTGAGGAAGCAATATTAGAAGCATCGGCTTCAATGTCCGCGTAGATCTGTATGTTGCCAGCCGTAAGTGGCCCCCCGTCTTTCGAAACGAAGAATGTCCCTCCGGCTTTTAATGGATCTTGTGTGGTATACCCTAGCTGGTGCAAGCCATTCAAGCCCTTAACCGTTGCCGTTAAGCTGGATGTTAAAGTTCTTGCAGATCCGGTGTATGTTACTCCATCAAGCACGGTACCTTCCGGTAGAACTGCTCCTGCAGGAATTGTAACCGTAATATCTCCGTTAACCAATCCATTGACCAACGTGTTAAGTTGACTTTGGTAATCTGCGACATATTGATCACGCGACTTGATCATCCCATACACTTCGCCGCCAGTAAGATCTGCTCCGAAGCTAGCTTGAATACCATCTAATGTCATTAGAGTGGGAGTGACATTGTCGACGAGCACCTGAGCTCCTAATGTCACCTGGTAGCTATCTGACGTCTCCCGAACAGTAATGTTAGCAATCTTCGACAATTCGTCGACCAGCAAGTCCCGTTGGTCCCGCAAATCGTTGGCGTTGTCGCCAAAGCCTTCTGTCCGTTGAATCTGAGCGTTCAAGCTTGCAATCGTCTGAATAGCCGTGTTCATCTGGTTAACTTTAATATCGATATTCTCCGTAAGATCCGCGCTAAGGTCGCTCAATTGTCTGCTGGTCTGGTTGAAAGCATCAGTAAGCGCTTTGGCCGTCTCGCGGACAAGCTTTCTTGCCGTAATGCTCTCCGGGTTCTCGCTGAGGTCATGCCAAGAATTCCAAAATTTATCTAGCACCGAACGTAATCCGGACTCAGAAGGCTCGTTGACAATCGTCTCCAGCTTCTGGAGGGTATCTACTTGTATGGACCAATTTCCGTTATTCTGGTTCTCGTTACGGAATTGGTTATCTAAAAATCCTTCGCGGATTCGCGTAATCGAACTAAACTCAACACCGGTTCCTAACTGCCCCGGAGCATTAGAACGCATCATCCCGACCGCTTCCATTGGTTTGGAGGCAACCATATTAACGGTTTGCCGGGAATATCCCGCCGTGTTCGCATTCGCAACGTTATGCCCTGTTGTTTGTAGCGCTACCTGCTGTGTAACTAAGCTGCGCTTGGCCGTTTCCAATCCATGGAAGGTCGATCGCATCATCATCTTCCCCGTTTCGTTTCTTAAGTAGAAATGCTATGCCTTGGAATCAAAAAATTTGAGGTTAAGCTGCCCTTGAGATAAATCGGACGGCTTCTTATAAACAAAATCCTGGTCGTCATAGATACCCGTCAACAGACTCAGGGAGAAATCGTTAAACTCAATGGACTGCTGGGTCAAGCGTACATTAATATTGTTCAGCGCCTTTAGCCGCTCGACAGCCTGGATCAAACGTTCTGCCAAATCCGAAAGCTTCAGCTTTTCTTCTGCATTCGTAATCATGCGAGTTAAATCCGTTACCTTGATATCAGGCAATTGACCTAAGCCCTTCTCTACTAAAAAAGCCGCGACAGCCTTCTGACGACGAGCTTCGGTTTCGAGAATCAGCTTAACAAGTCTAGATTCCTTATTGACCATCTCGGTAAGTAGGCTCACATCATTGCTGATTAGAGCTTCTTTCTTCTGCTGCGCAAACGTTAGCAATTGCTCATGTTGAACCAGCAACGTCTCCAATGCTTCACATAAATCGTGAAATGCCATGTTATCACCTTCTGCTTTCTGCATTCCAAGCGGCTGCTACTGCACGAAAGGAAGCAATTTCTCGGCTAGCTTCTCGGCATCTACTGTATACGTTCCGGAAGACACTTCGTTCTTCAGGCTCTCAATTCGCTGAGCGCGATTCGGATCTTCCGTGATTGCGCGTTGAGCACCTAATAGCTCCATTGCTTCTGCGGAGAACTGTACCTCATCCTTGCGGCGCTTGCCGGAAGCTTGATTGGTACGTGCATCATTATTCTGTTGATAGGTGCGATAAGCACCAATTCGCTGCGAATCATTAATTTTCACAAATATCACTCCAATATATAAAAAAACCGATAATGTATATTTCTATTATCGGTCAACGTTTATGAAATGTTTAGAGTAACTGTTATTTGCGGTCGTTCAGTCGGTCTCCAATCTGATAAGCACCGCTGTTCTTAGCCTCATCGGGATTATGCTGAAGCTGTCCCGTAGACTGCGCATTCTTAACGTCACGGCTTAGACGACCTTTACATGAATCACACATATGTCCATCCCGAATGAGTATACCGCATACTTCGCAAGGATAAGACATGTTCGGTGCACCCATTAAAGAAATTCGGCCTTCTCTGATCCATTTAGTAATTTGTTTAATGCTGATTTCCGTATCATCCGAAAGCTGTTGAATGGTCAACCCTTTATTCGCGCGCAAATACCCCACACATCGTTCATAGTCTTTCTCTAAAGCCTGATGGCAATTCGTGCATACGTCACGAAAATTCTTGGCGTATAATCTCCCACAACGGGGACAATTGGCTAAATCCATTACTGCCCCTCCATTCCAGACAAATTTAAAGTCAAGTTTATGTTATTATACTAGTATTTGTTGGAAAAAGATATTTAATGAGATAGAAGTATGAACGATGTATGGAAATGGGATAATATCAGATACCACCCCGCAAGTAATGTCGTTTAATGGAAAATAATTGTCTTGACGGTTATATAAGTGATCAAATATAATTCCTAGATTATTGAAATTCTAGGAGGTTTCAAGGTTCTCATGAGGATTCATCGCACTTCTGCAGCTAAATCTATCGTAGCAGCATTCGTAGCCGTCCTTCTTTTTCTATCAGGTACGACTTTAAGCTCCGCTGCTTTGGACGATTGGACTGTACTCGTAGTGAAAGACGATTATCAGCCCGCTAAATTCGAGCCTGTTAGCGGCGCTTACCTTGGAGCTTACGTTATTCAAGATGAATTCATCAAGGCGGATATGAATACTTTCAATGAAGTAACCGGTAAACAGCATGCAAGTTATTTCCGTTATGTCGGGTACGGAAAGCCTTTCCCTCAGACATGGGTAGACAGTGTCATTGCAGCCGGAGCTGTCCCGCATATTGCTTTCGAGCCTAACAACGGTCTTGATGAAGTAGAAGACAATGCTTATTTGCGCGAATTCGCGCAGGCTGCCAATGCTTCAGGCGTACCGATTTTCTTGCGTTATGCCAGCGAGATGAATGGAACTTGGGCCGCTTATTCAGGTGATCCCAAGCAGTACATCGAGAAATGGCGCCTTGTTCACCAAGTCATGGAAGAAGAGGCTCCTAACGTAGCTATGGTCTGGACCGTATTCACCTTTCCCGAGCAATCCATCACGAGCTATTATCCTGGTGATGAATATGTCGATTGGGTTGGCGTAAACGTCTATAATGTCGTCTATCACAATAATGACTTGCGTAACCGTGGAGACAAGGAAGATCCATTGAAATTGCTGGACTATGTATACAACACCTTCAGCGCTCGGAAGCCGATCCAAATATCCGAATTCGGCGCAACGCATTACACCGTTACGGATAACTCTTATCACATTGATTTCGCGGCACAGAAAATCACTCGCATGTATAAATGGCTTCCCACCTTGTATCCTCGGGTGAAATCCATCTTTTACTTCGATGTAAACAATCTCGTGAATGCGCCGGTCGGTCGGAAGATCAATGATTATTCCATTACCAACGATCCTATTGTGTTGAATGCTTATAAAAACATCGTAGCCAAGGATTATTATTTATCCAAAGTTACCGAGATGCCTACAGAGCCAAGGCAGGAGTTACTTTCCGTGCGCGGGCTTCATTTTGATAATAAAGGGACGCTTTACAGCGATGTAGATGTGTTCCGTCAGTTCCTCGGTCTAAAGGTTGATGTCATTGGAAGTCGTGCAATTGTATCTTCCGGAGCCTTCAAGAAAACCTATACCATCGTTTCCAAAAGCATCCCTAAGGGCTTCTACGGGGATACTCGCCGAGTCAAGGGCTTGCCGGTTCGGGCAATCGCGAACGATTTTGGTTATAAAATCAAGCTCGACATAAGCACGAAGACTATTCAGCTACTGAAAAAATAAGGAAGAAACAAGCTGCCTGCCGAGATTGATTCCCGGTAGGTTTTTTAACAGAATTTATATCTTTCGGGGGTATCCCTTCGGAATAACGATCTATTGCAGTTATTTTCGTCTTGGAAGGGTTCTGGCACTAGAATAACAACCTATTGCAGTTATTTTGAAACAAAAGTGAGATCTCGATAACTCGTATCCAGAATAACTGTAAATTTGATGTTATTCAACTAAATCAGGTGTATTGAGGGAAAATAACAGCTTATTCGCAGTTATTTGTAGAAGCTCATTGCCTCAAATCCGCTATACGTCTACCTATAAAGAGCGGTCAGGTTATCGTCTAAACGTAAACGTTATGTGAACCTTAATGGACGACATTGTCGTTTATGCTTGTAATCAGTGTTGTTAAGACCTAGCCCACTGCAGCCCGAGAACAAGTGGATCCCCGTTGGAGTGAGAGGCTCCCGTCCTTAATATTCGCGCACATTCGTTGATTGTGCTTCCCGTTGTATAAATATCGTCGACTAACAAGAACGCAGCTCCCTCCACCGTGGAGAACGATTCGTCCAACATAAATATACCCCGCATATCTGATGTCCGGCTGCGTCGATCCTTAAGGCTCTGCTTCTCGGTATGGAACAGCCGCTTCAGCAGAGGGGAATATGCAAGTCCATACCACCCCGCTAACCTCACCGCCATTCGCTCCGCTTGATTAAATCCCCGATCCTCCAGCCGCTCCCTTGCGAGAGGTACTGAAGTTACTATGGGCTGAGAAGAAGACATGCCACCTCGGCTTATGAAGTCCCTTTGCAGTTGCTCATAAGCGAAAGCCAGCATGGCTGCCATCACGGGCTCTAGGACTTCTCTCCCTCTGTACTTATACAGCGCCAACCATTCCTTCATGGCAGAGTTATACCTTACTGCGCTCCGACAAACCTCATAATGACGAACATCGAGCCTTTCGCAATCACCGCAAATCTCAGGCCTGCCGCAAACACGACAAATCGGTGAAGCAATCCATGGGATCGCCTCTCTGCACCCGCCGCACAAAGACAACAATACCGATCGCGGACCGGGATGACGGATTGGAATAGGAGAAGCATCTGAGGCACATGCCTTTCGCACTTGCGATCCGCAAACGGGACAACTGCTTGAATTGGGCTGCATCCACCGACTGAAGCTCTTCACTTTTCTTCCCCCTGTCTCTTAAGATAACCCTTCTTAGCCGCAATTCGATTCATGGTGCTGATTTGACGGATCGCATCTCTCTGCGACAACGTAAACTCCTTGCCAATGAAGTATACGAAACCGTTAGGATCGTCTATGGAGCGACCGGATCTTCCGGCCATCTGCACCAGTGCTGCAGAGTCGAATTGCGGATTATCTGCGCTAAATACAAATACGTCGCTCTTCGGAACGGTAACCCCTCGTTCTAGAATCGTAGTCGTAACGAGTATGCGGATAGATCGGCTTCGAAAGGAATTGACTTTGTCACCGCGAGAAGGATCTTTCGATGAGGTCCCCTCAACAACCTCCGGAAGGAGTCCAAGTTGAAGAGCGTAATCCCTAAGCAGCGCAACTAAGCCATTCACATCCGCAATATATGGGACAAAAACAAAAAGCTGTGCACCTCTATCGACTGACTTCTTCAACCTCATAAGTACCCGAGAGGGCATCGCACCCTTACGAGTCCACACGAACAACGGCTTCGCTGCCACTCTTACTGGTAAAGGAAGCGGATGCAGGTGATATCTGACGGGTACCTTAGCATGAGGCAGTCTGCCGCGTGCCGCTTGACGTTGCAATTCTAGAGGAGGCGTTGCGCTAAGCAGCACAGTTACTCCGCCGCTCTTCCGGGATTTAGCTGCCGCATATTGAAGCATAGGGTTGTTGTGGTAGGGGTAAGCATCCAGCTCGTCAATCAACACGAGATCGAACGCTTCATGGCAACGGAGCAGCTGATGGGTCGTTGCGAGCGTTATCGAACCCCCTCCGAATCTGTCAGGACTGCCTCCATGGAGAACGCTAAGGCTTGTTCTTGGGAAAGCAGCTGCTAATCTCGGAGCCAGCTCGAGTACGACATCCTTGCGCGGTGTCGCCACAACCACACGACCACCCGATCGAACAACCTCTTCAATAAGAGGAAATATCATCTCTGTCTTACCAGCCCCAGTGACAGCCCATAGGAGAAAGGTCCGATCTCTCGGGGAGGTTTCCTCAACGGTATGCCTGATAAATCGGAGAGCCTCGCCCGCTGCTTCGGTCTGTGCCGGACTTAGTTTCCAATGCTCTATATTAAGAGAATTTACTGCGGGGATGTCGGTTTGAGAACGAGGGGAGTGTACACGAGATCCTTCATGCACCCCAAGTACGAGTAACCCGCATTCACGGGTGCGCCCCATAGTAAGGCATTTTTCACAGTAAGCGCACAAGAGACCGCATGAAGCGCAGGGACTTCTGCGCAAGCCATGCTTCTCCTCAGTTCCGCAACGTCGGCAGGCAATAACCGGCTTATGCTCCTTCCAGAATTGAAAAGAGTTCCAGCGACTTCGAGAATACCCTTCTTTGGACTCCATAATACCTACAGCCGCAGTAAGCTTTACGAGCCCGAGCAACGAGGCTAGCTGTATAGCCGATATGATTTTCTCGGATCCATAATCCAGATGCATATCCTCTAAGACAGCATCCACCTCAGCACTCAGCAGGGCACGACCGCGCAGTTTTTCTCCTATCCGCTGAGCCATGTTTACCAGAATGTCTGTATCTAAGTCACTACGCAAGAGTGAAACCAAGCTTAAGTTAGCTGACTCATCCCCATTCAGCATCCATACCCCCGAAATTCCCGCCTCATAACCTTTCAGGTTCACCTCCTGCACAGCTCCAGTAAGTACCTCCGCTGCCTCCAGGAATGTTAAAGTTTGCCCTCGAAGCTCTGGCTTTTGCACTAATAAGTGACATGTCATTTCCGCAATTCCTAATGGGAGCGGGTCATTCCAGCCGACCATCCCCTTATCTCTCCAAAAGCCGATATCCACATCCAAAGAAATGGACCAGAAAGGATTCCATCCCTCCTCTGAATAAACCATATACAGTGAAGCCTTCATCTCCATCACCTCCGATTACATCGCTGCTAAACACAAAAAAACACACCCGCAACGTCCGCCCCGAAGGCAGAATCGCGAGTGTGCTTCACCCGTTCATTCTATCAAGTACATTTGCTATTATTATACATTACGCGTTGCAATCCAACAACCCATCCCAAAAGCCTAACGGCTGCCATCTTACAACGGCAGTCTCGCCAAATCTTCTTTTCGCGCGAGTTCAACCCAGATTGCATGCTTGGGCATCAGACACTCCAAGCCAGATTCCGCTAGCGACAACATACTAGGCTCTTGCCGAAAAACCGCTATGGCTGCATCATGGCGTGCAAATTTCTCCATAATGCGACCCGTATCATCAGATGACTCATTTAACACAACTGTAATCCCAATCTCAGTACCCGTTCGAAGCGAGAATTGTTGCAACGCACGAATATACCATTCGATTTGCATTTGGTGGTTGCCTGCGACAAGTACATACTGGCGACGATTTAAGTCCGTTCTTCGCCCCATTATCCCATGCACGATGACCGCAGCCGCAACGTAAAAGCCGACAATCCACAGTAATTCGGGAATCACGGCGACCACCTCCTTAGAGGCAATATATGCCGGGTGCTAGAAGAGTGTTCGCATGAAAAAAGCGCAGTCCCCGGTCATTTACTGACCGAGAGCCGCGCTTATTTGTGTCTGAATATGTAAGTAATTAGTCCATCCTGTCCATTAGAGCTACAACGTTACCCAGCCGAATTTGATGGAATGAATAACCGCTTGTGTGCGATCGTCGACTTCCATTTTCTGCAGAATGCTGCTGACGTGGTTCTTGACTGTTTTTTCACTAATGAATAGATTCTCGCCAATCGTCTTATTGCTCTTGCCCTCAGCCATAAGCCGAAGCACCTCAGCCTCACGGCGGGTGAGTGGATTGTTCCCACGCGGAATAAGCTTCGTGATCGTTTCCTTACTTGCGGCTGTTCCGGAAGCGGCGCCGATCTGATCTAGATAGGTCATGCGTCGAAGCTGATTAATCAGCTTCCCGGTCACCTTGGGATGAATATAAGCATTCCCCTCAGCAACGGTTCGGATGGCATTAATGAGCGATTCGGCTTCCATATCCTTGAGAAGATAACCCGTTGCTCCCTTGCGCAGGGTTTCGAATACGTAACTTTCATCGTCATGAATGGACAGAATAATAACTTTAATGTCGGGAAAAATGTCCCTTAATCGCTCTGTCGCCACTACGCCGCTCTCAATGGGCATATTAATGTCGAGCAGAACAACGTCAGGCTTGATGTGGTTGCAGAATTCAAGCACCTGAATGCCGTCTCCACACTCTCCAATGACTTCCAAATCGCTTTCCATATTGAGAATGCGTTTCAGACCTTCACGAAAGAGCTGGTGGTCATCTGCAAGAAGTACCTTGATTATTCGCGTCCCTGTCTTCGTCTCCATTAACCTTCATCTCCTTTCATATCTCTATTGGTAGGCACTTGAATACGGATTTTGGTCCCTTGACCCGCAACCGATTCAATTTCCAGATTCCCTTGTAATAAATCCACACGTTCTCTCATCCCAATCAGACCGAAATGCGAGTGCGTTCTTACCCGCGACTCGACAAGATCAGTATGAAAACCAATGCCATTGTCTTCGATAAATAGATGAACCTCGTTTTCTAAAAAGGTTATCTCCACTTTGACGTAGGTTGGTTGAGCGTGCTTTAAGGCATTGCTATATGCTTCCTGTACCATACGGAACATGGCAGCTTCCATGGCAGATGAGAGTCTTCTCTCCTTGCCCGAAGTTTCGAATTTAGAGCGGATCCGAGTATTCTCCTCGAAATCCTGAACGAACTTGCGCAACGTTGGCACAAGCCCAAGATCATCAAGCGCCATGGGGCGGAGGTTAAAAATAATTTTGCGAATTTCTCCCAGTCCAGAGCGAATCTGCCCCTTCAGGTCAATCAACTCGGAGCGAATAACTTCCATGTCTTTAGTCTCCAGCATACGCTCCGCAAGCTCTGTCCTCAGCACCAGGTTGGCAAGCGATTGAGCAGGTCCATCATGGATTTCACGGGCAATCCGCTTACGCTCGTCTTCCTGAGCAAGAATGATCTTCAGGCCGATAAGCTGACGATTCTTGGCTGATTCTAATATGCGCGTTACCTGGTTAAGGTCTCCGGACAAATACTGGAGCACGACGTTCATTTGCGAACCGATCGTCTCTGCCCGCTCAATAGAAAGCGAAACATTCTTAACTCTCTTCTGCAAATCGTCGCGCCTGGCCTTCAGGTAGTTCTCCTTTTCCCGGTAAACCATCAGGTCCAACTGCAGCTGTGTCGCTTTCTCGTAGGCTGATTTAATATCAATCTCCGAGAAACGGACGAAATCGCGACTCACTTCAGTAAGCCGGATACGCGCTAGCCGATAGTCCCGCTCGAGATGATCGACTTTATCAATCGTGTCGGTTGTTTCCTTCAGCACGACTTCCAGCTCCTGCCCCAGGGTCTGAAGCTCCTTGCGGGCGGACTCGCATATTTCGAATACTTGTATTTTACTGTCTTCCATTACACTTATCGCGTTCTGGATGACTTGGTCGATCTCGTTCACACGATAATCCACAGTCTCGACTCCCTTATCCGATCCCGGTCCGCTGCCGGAGAAACCTTATAGGTAGGGTGTCCGCGGATTTAGGGCTCGTATCAATAATAGCATATTTATACGATTCGTGAAGCCAAAAGAGGGACTTTAGACATAAGATTAGTGAATTGTAATGGTTTTGTCAGCGCTCGCCCAATCCACTTTCTGCCCTAGCTGCTCTGAGATGATACGGACGGGAACATAAACACTGCCATTCTTAAGAATCGGCGCAGAAGTCATCGGTTGCCGAACTCCGTTAAGTGACATATCCTTACCGTCGACCCAAAGTTCAAGCATCGTATCTCCTCTTAGTACCCTTACTCTTTTCTCCGGATTGCTCCAATCGATTTGTCCACCCATTACTTCTGCTACGAATCTTAGAGGGAGATAGGTTACTCCATCCTTCATGAAAGGTGCCGCAGGCAGCTTAACCGCAGCTCCATCCACTTTCGCTTGTGTTTTGCCGATATTCATAACGATATTCGGCTTTTTGATAGTAATTGGGGCAGGCGGATATTGCAGAGTGATGTCGTCGATCGCAATCTCACCTTGAAGCTCACGCTCGTCCTGATCCTCCTCGAGGTTAACGACATATAGCTTCGTCAGACGTGCCGGACCTTTAATGTTAGATGCAGCCAGATCGACACGGACCGTCTTCCAGCCCGACCAATCAATCATACGTGCGATGGTGACGAATTTTTGCTTCCCGTCCGCATCGATGAATTCCGCGCGCAACCAGTTCATGCTGTTATCGCCCAGCACATCCATCGTCATCGAGGTCGGAGCACCATCCAGCGCAATTCCGGCCCCGCCATTCAAGACGGCATAGGCAAATCGGCTGCCGCTGCCTACCGTGAAGTCATAAGCTAGATTAAGCGCCTTCGATGATTCTCGTTCCGGGATACCCGTTACGATAGCAGCAGTACCGAAAGTCTGTGCCGGCAGTCCCGTAAACCCGATATCATAAGCCACATTTTCGAAGTTCTCCAGAGACTTCTCAGTGCCCGATGAAAGTACGGCAACCGTACCGAATCCGTCATACCGCGCGATGGCGTATCCGGCAGCAACACCTTCTTTAACGGTGTTGACGGTAAGTTTACCTCCACTTACGGCAGCCGTAATGCCTGAGAATTCCCATTTGATAGCAGAAGCAGGAACGGATAACTCCCTGCCATCCTTAAGACGAGCTTTCACAGGAACGGAAATCGTGCTGCCAGGTTTGAGCACCGTGCTGCCTGGCTCAATTGTAAGCCGTTCAATCTGCTCTTGCCCGATGACCTCTACAGCGATATCGGCGCTAGCTTGACCAGCTGTGACGGTTAACGTTGTTTTACCGGTTTTGGCGGCTGTGAACTTCCCTTCGTTAAAAGCTCCGATCGATGAGCTAAGCTTCCATGAAGGCTTCAAGCCGTTCGGATCGATCGGGTTATAATAAGTGTCGTAAGCTTTTAAGGAATAGTTCGTTTCCTGTCCGATGAATAACGTCTGCGGGCCGCTAGCGACAATCCCTTTGATGCTTCCGGCGGGTGCTGTTGTAAATACGCCGATACCGTTGGACACCTGTCGCTGAGTCGTACCGTAGAATGTTGGATGAGTCAGTCTCACGGAGAAATCTCCAAGCGGGCGCGAAACCATTGTCGTCGAGCCGCCTCCGTCGAGGTTAACGCCTTTCCAGACACCGAGGTCTGTCATCATCAGCTGCATATCCTTGAGAGAAACTCCATCACGGCCGCCATTCTCTTCTACGGTGATGAGGTAAACTGTGCTGCCGTCCTTAGAATAACCGACAGCCGTACGTGCGCGATCTGCCGATCCGCTTACCCCGTTAATGTTGCGGGAGAAGGCTGCGGCTTTGCCATTCTCAACCAGCAGCGTATGACCGCCTACCATCATCTCGAATTGTGACTGATCGTATGTCTTTCCGTTGGTGAGCGATTGGAGTTCATAATGAGCCTGAACCGTATCCCCGACTCTCAATTTATTGATTATGAAATCGGCCGCTAAGCGATGGCCGCGAAGAATATACCCGTTCGCTGGGATCACCGTCGTCGCCAGCGGCTTACCATTGGATATCTCCGTGACAATACCGTCCACGACTAACGCTTCCGTAGGTGTCGTCCCGCTTCCCTTTGGTCTATCAGGTGCAGTCCAAGCACTCGTATACATATAGAGCTTATCGACATGACTATAGCCGTTGTCAGGCTCTGTCCGGTAAGTAGACTTGTTCACACCAGCGAGCGGGAATGTCGCCACACCCTGACCTACAGTAACCGTGCCATTGAAAGTGAACTCATCAATCATCGGCTTGCGATCCTTAGTAACCGCGAAAGCATACATGCCCTTCAGCTGAGAGGTGCTTACAAGAAGCTGACCGGAAGTAATCTGGGCACCGATTGGAGCACCTTCGTTAGAGGTGCCGAACACGTCTGCGTTTATCCCGGCTACCGCACCCGTCCCTTTAGCCATAGCTGTGACACTCTGCCCGAAGGTTACGCTGCCTTTTTGCCCGCCGAGAGCGTTCAATTGGACATAAGGATTGTTCAGGTCAATCTGAATTACATGCATCATTTCAGTTGACTCTCTAGCGTCTGAAGATACCCATGCGTATGACTTGTGACGGGCGCCAGAGGTGACGACCGTTTCCGATTTCAACACTAGCTTATAGGTGGGAGCTTGAGCAGCCGCATGAGCGACGGGGACGGCGACCCAAACAGCGCTAAGCGGAGCCGAAAGTGCGAGCATTCCAGCAATTAGAGGCAATACTATCTTTGATGTCTTTTTACGAGAGGGGGATGATGTTATAGCGTTAGGTATGATATTCATAGATTTGGATCGTTTTGCGAAATTGTGATTAAGCTTCTGCATGTAATTTCTCCTGCATATCTATTTAGATTTAGGAGGAAGCCAAGTAGACTTATAGCTTCTCCTAAATGAATAGACTCTGTTCGGAGCGAAAAGTTACATAATAATATTATTAAAATCTCTTCATCTGGAGAGAATGTTAAATTTGTTTAGTCGAGAGACTGTATGCTGGGTATCTGCGGTGCTGGTGAATGATGCTACTTGGAAGACTCCAACTAGATCGGGAGGAAGGTAATACTGTGGAGATTCTACGTGAAAAAACTACAGCTAAATTGAGGGAACACTTTCGTCAGATGCCCCTACCCCTCGCTCCTTTATGACGATATCCCGTTCGCTCAGCATTCCTGTAGAGCGTTAAATTTCCACTTTGTAAATAATGAAGCACCCCTATAGGATAGAGGTAGGCCCCACGAAGGCACTACATTCTATCCTAGGAGATGCTCTACTATGAAGTTTA
>NZ_JBEQAP010000022.1:0-84709 GCF_041640265.1 Cohnella sp. | reverse complement strand
TCAAAATGCTGACGATGATCTCCCATGACACACCTCGACCTTTTTAGTTATTTTATTGTATCAGGTCGCTGTTACAACGTGTCTACTTTTTAGATTAACTCCATTTGGGGTGCTGTAGTTCGCATTATGCTAACTGCACGGCAGGGTGCAAGGGTTTGGGGTGCTGTAGTTCGCATTATGCTAACTGCACGGCAGGTTGCAAGGGTTTGGGGTACTGTAGTTCGCATTATGCTAACTGCACGGCAGGGTGCAAGGGTTTAGGGTGCTGTAGTTCGCATTATGCTAACTGCACGGCAGGTTGCAAGGGTTTGGAGTGCTGTAGTTCGTATTATGCTAACTGTACAGGAGCCATCTTTTAACAGCTTAATCTAGTGTCTTTCTCTCAAGCGGGGACGGTCCCTTTATTTTCATCCTTGATTTATTTTTTCCGCACCATCGCCTGAGGAAAATCGGACATTTCATTCACGGAAACAACCTCGTCTGTCTTTTTCCTAGGCTTCTCCCAATACTTATCGCTGCCGGGCAGATCGTCGAACCAAGCTGCTTCTTCAGGGCAATCCAAAATCATAAATTGCCCATAATGACCTTCTCTTGATTGGTGGTATTTCAAGTATGCTTTCCCATTCTCGATAGCCAGGATTTCGATTTTACCAGAGGTATGGCTCATGGACAATCGCACGCGTTTGCCAAGTCCAGATGTTCGGGCTTTAGCTTTTTCCACAATGTCGTAAACTTCTGCCAAGGGTAATACGAACTCTCCATTACCGGCTACCGGCCGGTTGACGAAAAAGTAATAGGGAGTAACACCTGCCCATGACAATTTATCTAGAAGCTCGCTGAGAATAAAGGAATCATCGTTAATCCCTCTCAGAACGGGAGTCTGATTCACAATTATAGCTCCAGCATTATGAAGGGCTTGAAAGCCGCGAACAGCCTCGGCTGTTATTTCTCTAGGATGGTTAATATGAGCCATTACATATATTCTTTTCTGTGCGCTTGAGAACATCCGAATCGATTCTAGAAGCTCTTCATCTTCGTATATTCGCATCGGATTAAATACAGGAATCTTAGAGCCCAGACGGATAATCTGAACGTGCGGGATCTCGCGTAATCTTTGAAATATCGCACGTAGCTTTCCAGTGGCGAGAATAAGGCTGTCGCCACCGGTTAGCAGCACATTATTAATCTCAGGATGCGAAGCTATATAATTTAAGCCGGGCTCAATATCTGAGGTTGCTTCTTTGACATCATTCCGAAACAAACGCTTTCGGAAGCAATAACGGCAGTAAGCCCCGCAAACCTCAGATACGATCAGCAACGCAGTCGAATGATATTTGTGCTGACATCCCGAAACGACATAGTTAGTGTCTTCATCTGAAGCATCCCACCTGCCGTATTCCATCAGTTCACCTTCATTAGGGATAACTAATTTGCGAATGGGATCGTTCGGATCACTCCAGTCTATTAGGCTTAAGTAATATTCATTGACCCGGAATACGAATTTTTCTGTAATTTGCTTCAGCTTTTCTCGCTCTCTCTCGGGTATGCTGGTGATCTTTCCGATATCGGTAATATACTTTGGCTGTGACATTCGTCTTCCTCCTCAAGGTATATTGCTGCGAATTTCGAATAAATCTATTCCCTTCTCCCGTACTCCTCCCTTCTTCAAAAAATGAACAAAAGACCCATGCACAGAAGACCATCTCTTCTGATTACAGGGCCTTTAAAGAACGCAAAAGACCCGTAAACGGGTCATAGAATGAGCAGTTTAACCTGCAAAATAGCAATCCGACCCATCCAAAGCTGACGAGGTTAGCTGACGGACTCGGGATAGATGGTCCCCTACATTCAATCAAGAATGATTCGCCCCAGAAAATTTGGTTCCCCCGCTTTCCGGACATTGCCGGAAACTAAGCATTAAACCAACTATATTTTAAGATTTAGATAAAGTCAATTACTGGAAAGAAGGTACATTCAAACGATCTTTTTGCATGAAGATCAGCCTTGCGGGGAATATTGGAAAGGTCATAAGCCATCTGCATAGGGGGATTAAAATAAACATGGACTCAGAAAACATGCAAGGGAACGACTCGGTTCACGAGGGAAAAGACGTATATGATATGGATATTGATCGTATGATCAACGAGGGCCTTGGCGGAGGTCAGGTTACTGTGAACAATGGATTAATCGCGGAGACAACGACAGATACAATGGAGGCGGACAATCCATGAAAGCGGAAAGAGCGCTGGAAATTTACAATTCATCCGACAATTTTGAGGTTCATCTGGATGAGGATGGGGATTCGGTTTGGATCGAAAATGTTGATGTGGCTAATGGTGTAGCTACTGTTCAGGTCGGTCCAAAACCAGTCCAAACAATGACGGTTGGGGTAGATCGATTGAAGGAGAAACAGACAAATAGTTAATTGGATAGCTATAAATAAAAATAAAGGCTTTGCGAACCGCTTATAAAAGCGCGCTTCGCAAAGCCTTTTTCATTTTTTATTATGCAATAAATTCCTGTACCCATACACCGTTATAGTAAGCAACACCAATGGTCGTGAAGTTGGCACTAAGAATATTAGCGCGGTGACCGGGGCTGTTCATCCAAGCCGTCATTACTTCTTGCGGAGTGCGCTGTCCTTTGGCAATGTTCTCGCCTGCATAGCGGAAGCTTATTCCGTATTGCTTCATCATGTCGAAGGGGGAGCCGTAAGTTGGAGAGTTATGGGCGAAATAACCTTTGTGGTAAATGTCTTTCGCTTTATCAAGCGCCATCTTCTTTAACGTAGCATTCGTCGTCTTAAGTGCACTCAGGCCGGCTTTCGCACGTTCCTGATTTACAAGCGTTACGACTTGTGTTGCGAAGGTTGAAGCCGCAGTGTCTGTACCTGTGTTGTTGCCCTGAGTCTGTTGTGCAGGCACGGAAGGTTGTGTGACAGGTTTGGTTGGCTGTTGGATCGCTGGTTTGCTTGGCTGTTGGATCACTGGTTTGGTTGGCTGTGTAACTTGCCCAGCATCATTGTTGCCAGTTCCAGTTGCCGGTTTGGATACGATTGGATAATTGCCTCGCAAATATTGTTGAAGCAGTGCATTCAGATCGATGCCAAGACGAGCAGAAAGCTGTGTTATCGTCATATTGCCACTTATAGTCGGAGTCGTACTTGCCGCCGATGCTGCGCCTGTACCAACTGGAATGGAAAGCGCTAATGCCAGCGTACCTAATATAAGTGTCTTCTTCAGACCTTTGATCTGTTGCTTATTCATGAATCATTATCCTCCCTTTGTTAGCCGGAATAACTCGAAGTCTATCAGCTATTCTAGAAGAATACATTTCATAAAATTTAACAATCGATAGGGCGGATGCTCTTTTTCTCAGGCGTACCAGTCGATTCGAAGACAAGATTAAATATTTCTTAGACGAGTTTTTCTTTTCGTTATAAGAAGGATTTTCCAACAAAAAGGCGAATACATATTCGCATATCGTAATTAATTTCCAAAAATTTACGGAGACTACGCCAATGGATACTTCTTTCTCTCAACGTTCCCGTCAGCAAGAAATATTGGTTTGGTTCGCTGAACTGCGACCGGATTTGCTTCGCTATTGCCGTTCTATGTGCGGGAATAGCTGGGATACCGAAGATATCGTTCAGGAAACTTTTATTAAAGTGATGAATCGTTTTACAGTTCAGCCCGACCAGGTTATTAATAAAACCTATTTATTCCGCACGGCCAAAAACATTTGGATTGATATTTGCCGCGGTAAACAGCGCTATGCTCAAGTACCCTTCGAAGAAATTCATCAAGAAGCCCCCTCTTACGATGACCCCCTATACTCGACGCAGGAATTGCTTGAAGCGCTTTTTGACCGTCTATTGCCCAAACCCTTTGTTATTTTGCTGCTATGCGACGTATTCGGCTTTACGGCCAAAGAAACAGCCAACCACATTGGCGCGACGGAAGGCTCCGTTCAGGTTGCTCTATCCCGCTCGCGCAGCCGGTTGCATCAGTTGGCAAGCCGAGGCGACGCGGTTTCTCCCGTTGTCGGAAAACGCTCGAATTCAATAGAGAGTATCCATTTGCTGGAGGCCGTAATCGATGCTTTTCGTCGTCACAATCCACATCAGATTTATAAAGCCTACTCGCGTTTGTTTGTTAGCGGCGCAAGGATTAATGCCATTAAGGCGGTGGCCGGCCGCTTATATTTCATCTTTCAGGATCCCGACGGAAATGTACTGATGGTGAGCAGCTAAATTTTTTTGTAAAAGGATGTATGGTTTTAAACAAATTCAACGTTTAACAAGGGTAGATACATAAGAAGGAGGAGAGATATTGTCCAATCAGGTGGAATTGATCTCATTACAGGAGAAGAGATTCGTGGGTATTCCGGTAACATCGCCATTTCAAGATCATCAACCGGAAAGAATCGATGAAACAAGGCAGATTTTCTTGGGGAGAAGACATGAGATCAAAGCCATTGTAAATCCGCAAGAATACGTTTGTCCCCATTTCACATCCGAAGTGCTGTTCACTTATTTTTTCTGCATGGAAGTAAGTGAGATTTCGGATGTCCCTTCAGGTATGATCGGGTTCACCCTTCCCGCACATTTGTATGCCCAAACCCGATCGGATCTAGATCCTTATGAAGTCATTCATTCTTTTTTGAGAGATATCAGCATGGAAAGCAATTCACGTGCACTGGCTTTCGAAGTCTATGGTTTCGACAATCCGCAATGGCCGAGTCAAGTCGATGTTTATGTGCCGGTCAAAGAGTAGGGGGAGCATGTATGTTCAACAGGATCGATCGGGTTATGGTTCCCGTACCAAATGCTGAGCGCGCGGCGGAATGGTACCGAAGAGAGCTAGAATTTGAAGTGTTGCATAAGCGCGATCGGGAAATTGACCTCAGGGTGCATCAAGGAGAGGCGCTGCTGACCCTTGTGGAGGTAGATTGCTTCGAACCGAAGCCTCATTTGCATGCCGAAGGTCATGTTCCCTGCTTCAATTTTTATACCCATTGGGAGGATCTTCATCTGGAATGGCTTCAATCCCGGGGAATCGAAACAACGGAAATCATGAACGTTCCTTATATGAACGTCTGCGAGATGAAGGATGGGGACGGCAATGTCATTGGCATCTGTCATGAGAAGGAATCTTCCCTCTACCACACTCCTCATGAAGGCGCGTTACCTCCGATGTTCCATCGGGTTTTGGCGGTGTTTTTGCCGGTTATAGATTTGGAGGCCTCCATTCGGTGGTATACGGATAAACTCGGACTTCAGTTGTACAATCACTGGGGTCAGGGTGCCGATTTGAAGGTTGGGGAAGGCGAGACGATCGTGACGATGATCGTGATGGATGAACCGGTACATCAAGAGGCGCTAAGAGCTGTGGAAGGATACCCCTATTACTCTCTTCAGACAGACAATATTCACGAGGTCTACAAGCAATTACAGGATAAAGGCATCACCTCGGAAACGGGCTTGGAACAGGACGGGTTTTGCCGTTTTCACATCAGATCTCCGGAAGGGCTGACCATTCGAATTTCGGATAGGGAGCCGATTTATGTACGCTGATATTTACAACCGCAAAGAATAGGAAGGGAGCACCAACCAATGAGCTTTAAGACAAGAATCGTCTGGAAAGAGCCGTTCAAGGTCGTAGGACAAAAAATCCGTTTTACCCCATCTCAGCTTAGTCCGCCGTCGGAAAATGAAATTTCCCTTCTATGGCAGCGATTTAATCCGCGGGGGAGCGAAATTCGCCACTATATTGGCGGAAGTTACGGGTTGTGCGTATTTGGGCCGGATATGGAGCCTGGTAAGCCATTTGATTACATCGCTGCAGCGGGCGTGTCCGCATTCGAGGATATTCCGGGCGGCATGACGGCCGAGTCGTTTCCCGGCGGTCTCTACTGCGTTGTTCAGCGGCGCGGACCCATCGATGAAATCGGCAAAGCATTCGGTTATTATCGTGAAGATTGGCTTCCAAATTCTCCCGAATATGAATGTGGTCACGGTGTGGAGTTTGAATACTATGATGAGCGGTACAAGGGCAATGATAACCCCGATTCTGTGATGGAGCTTTGGTTTCCGATCCGCAGGAAGAAACAGCTTCCGATCGAGAACCGGGTAGCTAGCTTGTTCGTCCATGTGACCGATTTGCGCCGGGCAGCAGAATGGTATAACCGATTGCTGGGCTTGCCCCTGAGAGAGGAACGGCTGAATGGCGGCCCCGTCTATTGGTATGATTTTCCGGGGACGGGTTTGATTCTTGATTCCGATATCTTCAATCGGGCAAATCCCGAATGGTCGGAGAAGAACAGCCCGCGTATTATGTTCGCGGCTTCCGGTATCGATGAGGCATATAGCTATCTAAAGGAAAAAGCTAACGTATTGTTCGAGCCTGAACGCCACGGGAGCATGGCCTATTTCAATTTCAGCGATCCGGAAGGGAACGTTCAGATGGCTTGCTGGGCTGAGGATAGCGGGGAGAATCATGAGTTGCCAATTACGGAGAGCCCGGTGCAGGCTCGGATTAGCGGAGCGTTCATCGATGTTATGGATATGAAGAGCACGGCTGCTTGGTATACGGATCTCTTAGGTTTGCCTTTGGATGAGCGGATTGCTGAACAAACGGTTTACACGGTGCCGGTCACAAAGGGAGCTTCCCTTCTTCTGGATCAGAATCGATACCTCAAACAAGAGCCATTTTCTGTCTTGTTTATGTTCAATACGGATAATATTCAGGCTTCATACGACTATGCCGCCACCTGCGGAATGGAATTTCACTGTGAAATAGAACGGCACGGGGAAGTATCGTTCTTCATTCTGAAAGATCCGGACGAGAATTTAATTATGGTTTGTCAGATGCAGGGCTCAGCCCAATAAATGGAGGGAATAGATAATGGCAAAGCAAATCGGCAGTTCTTTAACGGTATTCATGGTTACGGATTCGGAGCGCTCCAAGCAATTTTATCGCGAGGTGCTAGGGTTTGACGTTACGGACTGGTGGGCTCAGAGGGATGGCCTTCAAGGGATCGCGCTGAAGCTGCTTCAATCGCCAGCAGGTAGGGGGGCTACTCCTAATCTTCCTGAACAGGGTTCAGATACGGGAGTGGATGTTTACGCCTATGTGGAAGATTGGACAGCACTCGATCAACTGTATGCGGAGTTTACATCCAAAGGCGCGAAGATTGCCCGTGAGCCGGTCGTCTATGCGGACGGCGGTCCGTGGAAGGAATTTATAGTGGAAGATCCAGACGGTTATCATTTGGCTTTCGGCGGTATCGATGGGGGACGCGCCCATTGCAGCATTGATCCACACATCAATTCGGTGTTTCTATGGGTGAGAAACCTGGACAAGGCCGTAGATCGATACAGCAAGCTCATGGGGCTCGATGTCCGGGAGCAAGACCGTTACGGTCACCTTCATCTATTCCATCTGGATAACAACACTCATTTAATGCTTGATTCCCATGGGATGGACAACGTTCCGGTGATTGAGAAGGGTTCTGTCTTAATAAAGCTCAACACCAAAGACATCGCTAAAGCTCATCAGCATGCGATTGAGCTTGGTTTTGAAGTCGTACACGGAATTGAGCGTCTGGCTCAGGTGTCCTACTTCAATATTCGGGATGAGGACGGGAATATCTTGATGGTGAGCCAGGACCATTAGGGATGATAATGAGCTCATGATTTGTCATTTTCCTTAGGAGATTCCGCATGGGTAAGAGTTTTGTTATGGTGGTTTTTCATCCTATAGTTGGAGGGATTTCAATGGAGCCATTAATTATTAATCTAGATGCCTTTAATGTTGTTGGGGTATCTTTTATTGCGAATTTACAGGAAATCGAGGAAGGTAAACTGGGGAAGAAAGCTTTTGAGAGTATGAAGGAGCGGGTCGATGAAGTGGTTGGCCGGAGCTCGGATTCAATTTATTTGATCCAAATTTATCCGATGAAACCAAACTTTAACCCTCATGTAGACCGCTTCACGCAAATTATCGGTTATGCCGTTTCAGCTTCCGTTGTATCTGAGGCTCCACTAGATATGATTCGTCATACAGTACCCGCGAACCGATATGTGAGAAGCACGCACATAGGATTGGAAAGCGAGCTGGGTCGCACTTACGAATTCCTTTATGGGAAATATATCGGGCAGTTGGGGACTCATCCGATAGGTTACGATTTCGAGCTTTGGGATTCCCGGTATAAACCTGAAAGCTCCGATAATGAAATTGACGTACATATTGCCATCGCTTAGTGAAGGAGGGGATCAGAGTGCAGGTATCCATTGTTGAGAAGAAGCAGCTAAAGGCAGTTGTCATTAGAACGATTCGTAACGGAAGTGAAGTAAGGAACGCTTGGCAAAGGGTTCAGGAATTGATGAAGTACCATCCTTCCGTATGTAACGATGAGTACGGCCTAGTACTGATCCCCGAATGGCAGTGGCCAACTGAGGTAACGACTTTGTGGACAGGGATTGAGGTTAGCGACTTCGACCGGATTCCAGAAGAGTTAGAGAAGATTACGATTCCTGCAAGGCGGTTTGCCCGTATTACGGTAAAGGGCGATCGTGCGCATTTGGAGGAAACTTATGCTTATTTATGGGAGTGGTTTAAATCTGAGGGATATGAAAGAGATTTGAACGAGGGTTCCTATGGATATGAAGCCAACCGTTTGAAACCAGTGAATCCTTTCCTCGTCCCTGCGGATGAGATAGATTGGTTCGACTTCGATATCTATGCTCCGATCAAGGAAAACGAAAAAGTGCAATCCGACCGATACCCATTAATTGTAAAGGTTGAGGTTCAAGCTGAGAAGGCTCGGACAATTGCCGGGATGGAATTGTTCGTGAAGCAGTCCGAAACCCCGCCACCTCCTGTGATCGGGCAGTTATGGCATCGTTTTATGCAAAGGATAGAGGAAATTCAAGACCGCAGCGATAATCCGCGCAGTTACGGGTTATTAAGCTATAAGCCTCCTTTCGGTCCAGGGCAGGATTTTACGTATTTGGCAGGAGTTGAAGTCGAAGGAAATGCTCCCTTGCCGGATGGCCTTGTATCGAGAACGATACCGGAACACCTGGCGGCTATCGTAACTTTTAAAGGGTTGGTTAAGGATATTACGCAAGCCTGGGAATATTTCCATGGTGGATGGCTTAGTCAGTCGGGATATGAAGCAATAGACGATTATGACTATGAGGTATACGATCATCGCTTTTTCGGAACTGACAATGAGGAATCGACGTTGGAGGTTCGTTTTCCAATTAGGCTAAAGAGCGCTCCCTCTACCTTAACGGACAAAAAGATGTACGACGCAAAAGGTGGTTTCGAGCTCCAGGACATGCGAGACGCGAAAGTGCATATGGCTTGTTGCAAAGGAGCAGAATTTCACGGAGTCGACATGAGAAACGCTTCACTTGAACACGTTAATTTCGTCGATTCCAAATGGGAGCATATCTTTTTCTCGAATGTACATGTGAATATGGCGCAGCTCGGCGGTACAATATTCGAGAACATCAAACGCCCGGATTCCACAGAGAGTCGATTTGCCGAAGAAGCGGGAACGGACGGGTGGGTTAATGTAGAGCCGGTTACTTTCCGGAATAGCGACTTAAGTACAGCGATTTTTGAAAATTGCGATTTGGTCGACGTAGATATCCGGAATTGTCGGACGGATGGGATGCGTATCAATGGAATTCTTGTTCAAGATTTACTAGGTCAGTACAAAAGCGGGGTAAACGATCAATGACCATGTTAGACGAGAACCAATATGAGAAAGCCCGTCAATTCCTATTGAAGCGCGGGCGGAAGTTGGAAGCGGCGTTGTTCGCCTACGAATTCGAACAAGGTGATCCCTCAGAGGTGTATCGTCAATTGGCGGCATTTCAAAATGCCGATGGCGGTTTCGGACATGGATTAGAGCCGGACCTCCGGTGCGAGGATTCGTCCGCCTTGGCGACAACGACGGCTATGCAAATTCTGACCGGAATGAATGAGCGGAATACGGAAATGATTGAACGCGCGATGCAATATTTCGCGAGTAGTTACATGGAAAGCCGCAAAGGCTGGGACATCATCCCGAAGTCGGCAGAGGAATCTCCAAGAGCATTCTGGTGGGAATATGGCGCATTCGAGAATAACTGGGGCAATCCGAGTGCCGAAATCGTCGGATATCTGAACCAGTTTCCATCGTCACAATCCCCTGAGTTTACTTACCAATTAAATACTTATGCCGTTAATTACTTGAATGAAAGCTGCGACTTAAAAGAAATGCATGAAATGCAATGTTACCTGCGTTGGGCGGATACCCTCTCGGAGGACGCGTTTAACCAAGTAAGCGGTAAGCTGGATGAATTTGTCGACAATTGTATTATTAGGAATGCGGAGGAACGCCAAGGTTACAGCGGTTATCCTCTAATGGTTGTCAAATCCCCGCAATCTCGTTATTACGCTAAATATGCGGATGTGATTCCGGGTGACCTAGACCGGATGATCGAAGCCCAAGAGGAAGACGGTTCATGGGCTCCCAATTGGGCTTGGGGCAGGTTTGACGACATATGGGAAATGAACGCTAAGGTTGAATGGCAGGGAGTCCTAACGTTGAATGCACTGCGGACGTTTAGAAATTTCGGTCGGTTAGGAGAAAAGGTAAGAATAAAAGAGATGTAAATCAGCCATCTTAGTGAGCGGTACTTAAATTTGCGTCACTAAGGAGATTAACTCATGTATCAACAAAATCAACAAAATGTATCAAACCTGGCTCAGCAATGTGGACAACTCGTGCAGCAACTCATCAATCAAACCAATCAATCCAATCAGATGTATCAACAAATGCTGCAGAAGGAACAGCAAAATATTACACAGCTCGAGCAAATCGTTCAGAAGGAGCGCCAAACCGTTCAATCGATCCAGAACGCTTTGCACGGACATCAAGTTGCTATGCAAGATATGTCACATATTCAGAACCTTATCAGACAACTGGAGCAATCGGGTTTGGCCAACCAGTCCTTCTCCAATCAACAACCTTACTCCAATCAACAACCTTACTCCAATCCACAATCTTTTAATCAGCAGGGTGGTCAGACTGGGAATTTGAATCAATTCAACCCCTCTGCCTCATCATTTACGCAACCCGCTTCCCGTTCGTTTCAATAAGTATCGCTTTTCGTACCCGTGAGTCTACCGCCCGTTCGGCATAAAGCCGAACGGGTCTTTGCATGTTCAAGCGCACCCCGATATAATTAGGACAAAATGACGTAAACGAAAAGGGGATAAGCCGTGCCGCCACTGGACGAATTCGGACTTATTCGCGTCTGGACGGAAGGGCGTCAGTCCAAAGAGAAGCTGGCAATTGCTGGCGTTACTCTTGGCATCGGAGATGATACAGCGATTGCAGGAGGAACGCCGGGTCAGGAATGGCTGCTCACCATGGATACAATGGTGGAGGAGATTCATTTCCGTAACGATACGATGAGCGAGTATGACGTTGGCTTCAAGGCAATAGCCGCTAACATCAGTGATATCGCTGCGATGGGTGGATTGCCGAAGCTTGCATTGGTATCCGTGAGCGTGCCGTTTCAGTGGGATGAACAGCGTATGAAGCTATTATTCGATGGACTGTATGCCTGTGCAGAGCAATATGGCGTGGTGATCGTTGGCGGAGATACCACCTCTGCCCCGCAGCATCTCGTTGTTTCGGTAACCCTAATTGGAAGCGTGGAGACTGGAAAGGCCATTCGGCGCAGTGGAGCAAGACCCGGGCAGTTTATATTTCTAACCGGCCCGACAGGATTGTCTGCAGGCGGACTCCATTATTTACTCGCCAGAGGGGCAGTAGAACTTAGTTCTCCACAATCCGTAAACCATGCACCAATCCACTTGATTCATGCACATCAACGTCCAACTCCTTCCGTGAATGCAGGTCGAATCCTTCTCGAGAAGGGTTGGGGAACATCTCTTAACGATGTAAGTGATGGGGTGGCCAGCGAAGCTTGGGAAATCGCCGAAGCTTCAGAAGTTAAGCTTATTCTTAATGAATCACAGCTTCCGATCTCGGGAGAGCTGGCAAAGTATGCTCACGATAACGACATCAATCCGCTCGATTGGGTGCTTTATGGCGGGGAAGACTATGTTCTTCTAGGTACGGCGGACAAGGAGCATGAGCAAGGCATGAAGGAACATTTCCGGGCGGAAGGAATCCCGTTATTTATCATTGGAGAAGTAGAAGCAGGTAAGCCGGACGTCGTCATGGAGACAGCTGCCGGAGCGACCAAACCGATAGCTAAACAAGGCTACAATCATTTTTCGAAGGGATAACGACACGTATGGAACCGAATCAAGCAGCACCGCGATTAGAATTCACTATGCAAGCAGCGACAGAGAAGGATACCGTTGCTTTCGCTGAAGCTTTAGCTCAGCTCGCAGGACCTGGAACCGTGCTGGCATTAGACGGTGACTTAGGTGCGGGCAAAACACGTTTCGCCCAGGCGTTCGCACATGCGATCGGTGTGACGGGTATTGTGAGCAGTCCAACGTACACACTAATTAAGGAATATAAGGGTACAACGTTCCCCTTTTATCATATGGATGTCTATCGATTGTCACTTGCTGAAGCCGACGAGCTCGGCTTGGACGAATATTTTCACGGGGAAGGCGTAACCTTGGTCGAGTGGGCGTCTATTATTGAATCTATATTACCCAAGGAGAGGCTGCATATCCGACTTGAGACGACGGGACCTGTTTCAAGGAAAATCATATGCCATCCCATAGGACATAGCTATGAAGCATGGTGTCGTCAGTTGGAGCATCTTACATTAGAAGAGGAGGAACCGACAGCATGAAACCGGATGTGAAACAAAGCGGTGATTCCTCTGTAACGTTGCTTTCCTTCGATACCTCAACGGCTACACTAGCAGTCGCGATTGTTAGAAACGGAGTGGTTATGGACTCCGCTGTAACCTTAACCGAACGAAATCATTCCGTAAGAATCATAAGTGAAATTAAAAATCTTCTTATTCGTAATGGCTTACAAGCAAGCGATTTGGATGCGATCTCAGTAGGTCAAGGCCCTGGCTCCTACACAGGGGTCCGAATTGCCGTAACTGTCGCCAAGACATTAGCCTGGACTTGGAATAAACCTTTAATCGGCGTATCAAGTCTGGAGGCTTTAGCATTCGGAGCATGGAAAGCTCTTAAACAGAATGACGAAGATATGGCAATTGATCGGGACACATGGATTATTCCTCTCATGGACGCAAGGAGAGGACAGGTCTATACATCTCGTTATGCGGCCGGCTACCCAGATAAATGGGATACGATCGACCAAGACGGAATTAGGCTCATCGCGGATTGGTCGTTGCGTATGGAGGAAAAAGCAACTTTGGAAAATCAGGTAGCCGCGATCTGGTTTGTCGGAGAGATTGCTCCGCACAAGGCAACGATTGAGCAGGCAGAGCAGTCGGGGGCAAGACTTCGCACTTATGCTTACGAAATGGATGCGGGTGCAGTGGGATTACTTGCGGAGCTGAAATATCGGCAAGGACAGCAGAATGATGTCCACTCATTCGTACCCAATTATACGCAGCTGGCGGAAGCGGAAGCCAAGCTGCTTGCAGCGTCTCGGGGAGAGTGAAATGATGATTTACCGATTAATGAATCTGGATGATATCTCTACGATCGTGGAAATCGAGCGCGAATCGTTCTCTTCCCCGTGGTCCGAGGAAGCTTTCCGTTCGGAGCTAACACAGAATCTTTTTGCCAAGTATATGATTATGGAGCTTGAAGGTGTCATCATAGGCTACGGCGGAATGTGGCTGATTATTGATGAAGCACATATCACGAACATTGCGATTAGGGAAAAATATCGAGGGATGGGATACGGGAAACAGCTGCTGCAGGAACTTATGAAGACGGCCCATTGGCTTGGAGCGAGGCGTATGACCTTAGAAGTAAGGGTCTCGAACGATACTGCGCAGTCCTTGTACCGCAAAATGGGATTCTACCCTTCGGGTATCCGCCCAGCTTATTATTCCGACAATCTAGAGGATGCGCTGATCATGTGGGTGGAGCTGGTTGCAGAGGATTTGGGCGATTCAGAAACTGCAGGCGCAGCGGAGGGAGAAGAGGCATGAGTATATCTAATCCACAGCCAGAGATTATACCTTCTAGCTCGGATCCATATTTGATATTGGCTATTGAGACAAGCTGTGATGAAACCTCGGTTGCGATTGTCCGCAATGGCCGAGAAATTCTCTCCAATGTAATATCCAGCCAGATTGAAACCCATAAGCAATTCGGGGGCGTCGTTCCGGAGATCGCATCGCGTAAACATGTCGAGAGCATCACGCTTATTCTCGAGGAGGCTATACGCGAAGCGGGTGTGAGCTTAGAGGAAATCGATGCGATTGCTGTGACGGAAGGTCCTGGCTTGATCGGGGCTTTGCTTGTCGGTGTTGTTGCAGCTAAGAGTCTGGCGTTGGCACTTGATATTCCATTAATCGGAACTCATCATATCGCAGGGCATATATATGCCAATCATTTAATCGGTGATATCGATTATCCGGCGCTGGCTCTCGTTGTGTCCGGTGGGCATACCGAGCTTGTATTGCTGGAGAGCGAAGGGAAGTTCCGCATTATTGGACGAACGCGCGACGATGCTGTAGGTGAAGCTTATGACAAGGTGGCTCGGGCACTTCAATTTCCATACCCCGGAGGACCTTACGTGGATCGGCTGGCACAGGAAGCGACCGAGGAGGTTGTCCTTCCGCGCTCCTGGTTGGAGCCGGGTTCATATGACTTCAGCTTTAGCGGACTGAAGTCGGCTGTTCTAGCGGAAATCAACCGTTCTCGGATGAAGGGGGAGACCCCCGATTTCTCCGCTCTGGCTAGGGGATTTCAGCAATCTGTCATCGACGTGGTGACAGGAAAGGCGTTGAAGGCAGCTGCTGAATTCGGTATTCGCCAGATGCTGTTGTGTGGAGGAGTTGCAGCTAACCGGGGGTTAAGGGATAAGCTGGAAGCCTTATGCCAAGAAGCAGGATTACCTCTCCTGATTCCGCCGAATAAGCTCTGTACCGACAATGCAGCCATGATCGCAGCAGCCGCGGATTTGAAATGGCGGAGAGGTGAGTTTTCCTCGCTTGACATGAGGGGAGAGCCTGTCATGTCTCTTGAGGAATGGTCGGTTAAGAGCTAAGAAATTGATTCTAATCTGAAAATGAATCCGAAAATGAATTGACAGATTATTTTAAGGTGAATATAATAAGTACCAATCCCTTAGGGAACATACTTAGACAAACGCTATGATCAGGATCAGTAAGGAATACCCGGAATTCAGAGAGCTGCGGGACGGTGCAACGCAGTAGATGGGAGCCTGAAGCTCGCCTGGGAGCGGATCGGTGGAACATTCGGAGGAATTCGGGTGCGTACACCTATACGGTTAACCCCCGTGACAGGGTGCGGGAAGTATCCTCGAGCAGTTCACGGATGCTTTCAGCACTAAGCGGATATTTCCTAGCCTGAGCAATAGTGGGATAAGGAAGTATCAAGAAGAGTGGTACCGCGGAAAGCCAAACAGGCCCTCCGTCTCTTATATAAGAGATGGCGGGCTTTTTATATTTGTATAACGCAATGAACGGGAGCATTAGGATTTTCCTCGGGTACAGAGAGCTGCGGGCTGGTGCGACGCAGTCGAAGAGGAGTCTGAACTCGCCCGGGAGCGGAGCGGTGGAGTCGAATTCGCGTAAGCAATGCTGAATTCAGGTACACCGATACGGCTGGCCCCCGCTATAGGGCGCTCGCAGATTCCAATCGACCGAACGGTTGGAATCGGCGCACAAGTGGGAGAACCCGTTCGTCTGTCGGAAGACGAACCCCTCCAAGCAGAGTGGTACCGCGGCGGCCTAATAAGCCCGTCGTCTCTAGCCTTAAGAGACGACGGGCTTTTTGTCGTTCTCTTAGATTCATTGCCCATCCCGGAGCGGGATGCAAATCTGAGGAGGTTAATGACTATGACAACGGTATCAACTTCAACAACAGCCACAGCAGCGAAAAGACGGATCCAAATTTTCGATACGACACTGAGAGATGGGGAACAAGCGCCAGGAGCTTCCATGAAACCGGAGCAGAAAATTATTATAGCCCGCCAGTTGGCCCGCCTTGGAGTCGATGTCATTGAGCCTGGCTTCCCGATCTCCAGCCCAGGGGAGTTTCAGGCTATACAGCAGATCTCCCGCGAGCTGCAGAATGTGGAAATATGCGGCTTCGCCCGCTGTGTCAAGGCGGACATCGACTCTGCCATAGCGGCCACGCAGGATGCTGCCCGCCGACGTCTGCATTTGTTCATCTCCTCCTCGCAAATTCATTTGGATTTTCAACTGCGCAAAACGCAGGACGAAGTCATTGAGATGCTTCGCGGTATGGTTGCTTACGGCAAGCAGTTCGCCGATCAAATCGAATTTTCCCCGATGGATGCATCACGCTCCAGCGAAGAGTTCCTGCTGCGTGTAGTTGAAGCCGCAATCGAAGAAGGGGCTACGATCATCAACATTCCAGATACGATGGGTTACGCTTTGCCTGAGGAGTTCGGTCCCTTGTTCACCCGTGTGCGCCAAGGAGTGAGGGGAGGAGATAAGGTCAGATACAGCACCCATTGCCATAATGATTTGGGATTGGCGGTAGCGAACAGCCTGGCAGCGATTCGCCATGGCGTGACTCAGGTAGAGGTAAGCGTGAATGGTGTGGGAGAGCGTGCGGGTAACTGCTCCTTGGAGGAGCTGGTCATGGCCATCGAGACGAGAGGGGACTCCATGGGAGTCGAGACTGGAATCTCTACCGAGCATATCTTTGAAACCTCTCGTTTGGTGAGTCGCACAATGCATTTTCCGATTGCTTATAACAAGCCGATTGTCGGCCGTAATGCCTTCCAGCACGAATCGGGCATTCATCAGGACGGTTTGCTCAAAAACCGGAACACATACGAGATCATGGATCCCGAAGCTATGGGTATTCCACGCAGCATGATCATTCTGGGTAAGCATTCCGGGCGTCATGCCATCAAGCATCGGGTAGCGGAATATGGCGTTAAGCTTGGGGATTCCGAGATGGAGGAGCTGTATAACAGATTCAAGGCGAGGGCAGATGAGCAGAAAATAATTACAGATGATATGCTGTTGGAGCTTGTGGGACAATCGACGGATACGATCGTTCAACCTTACAGCTTGGTTGATCTGCAGGTACTGGCCGGCTCCAATCGGTCCCGTATCGCTTCAGTAACGATTCATCGCTCTGAGGACGGACTAGAACAAACTTATACGGGGTCGGGCGAGGGACCTCTTGAGGCTGTTATCCACTGTATTCGGGAAGCGATGCCGGTTGATGCGGTGTTCGAGGACCTGGAGCTGCATTCATTGTCTACAGGTGAGGATGCATTCGGCGAAGCGGTTGTGACTGTTGTGAGCAATGGGCAGCGGAATATAGGGACTGCGATTCATCGGGACATTATCCTTGCTGCAGCACGCGCCTATGTGTCAGCGGTTAATGGCGTCATATTGGCTAGAAGGGTAAGGGAAGCACCTAAAGAAGCATCAGGTGAGTGAGCGAAAAAAAGGAGGGGATCGACATGGAGAAGCTCATAAACTATTATCAATCGTTTGATGAGTGGGGACGACTTGATCGCGAGCCCGTCGAATTCATGGTGAATTACCGCCATATCCTCTCCAATCTTCCCGCTGAAGGCCATATTTTAGATATTGGAGCGGGTCCCGGGAAGTATTCGATCGCATTGGCTAAGTCGGGGTATCAGGTTACATTAGCTGATCTGACTCCCCGACAAGTCGAGATCGCGAAGCACAAAGCAAAGGAAGCAGGAATGGAAAAACAGTTTATGGGGTTTCACGTTGCAGACGCAAGGGAGCTAAGTCGGTATGCGGACGAACAGTTCGATGCTTCCTTAATGCTAGGGCCGTTATATCACCTTCAGACGGAAGAGGACCGGATGAAGGCTGTTAACGAAATATGGCGTGTGACTAAACGGGGCGGCCTCGTCTTTGTTGCTTTTATGTCACGACTACGGCATCTTACAACCTCTTTGTTGTTTCCTGAAGCTTGGAAGCCCAATCATACGGTTAATGGGATTGAGGAGTTTTTGGAGTCGGGCGTCTATAACCATACGGATGAGGGAAGGTTCACAGGAGCGTATTTCTTCAATATTGAAGAAATCAAACCATTTATGGAGTCTCAAGGCTTCGAGAGTGTAAATCTGATTAGCTCGGGAAGTATTGCTGGCGCGATGAGAGAGGAGCAATGGGACTATTGGCGGCAAAGAGGAGAAATGGAATACAACAAAGTGATGGAAATCGTAATGCAAGCTTCGGAAAGTCCTTATATTCAGGGTTTGTCATCACATCTGCTGTATATCGGCAGGAGAGTATGAGGACTGCTTACCAGTAAGCGTGAAAAGTAAAGCTGCCGCACCAGTCTTAGCTACTGCAGGATCAGAAAGTTTACCTAGTGTAAACACATCAAGTCACAGTCAAGTGAGTTTGTTAGCGCCACGTAAATTACCAGCACAGGTGATGTGGACAAAGTTATCCACACCCCCTGTGCGTAATGTGGATAAACTCCAAAAAGTATTGATATCGCAGGATATTTGGTTTGTTGAAAACGGGATGAGTTTTTCACAGGATTTGTGTGTAAACTGTGGATAATGTGGATAAGTAAGTGGAAAACGATATTTAACAACATAAATCGACATAAAAAAAGCCTGTATATCAAGAGTTGAGAGGGATTCTTGGTCAATCCCTGCTCACTCTTTTTATACTCAGGCTGTGCATAAGACTGTGAATAAGTTTTTACCAGTAATCTAAGTTAATCTTGCATTGAGGCTTCCCAAGTTTGATAAGCTTCATCCAGAGCCAATCTGGTTTTTTCAGCCTCTTCTTGTTTTTCCCTTAGTTTCATGTAGTCAGTAGCCATTTCCGGTGTGGCCATCTGAAGCTCAAGCTCAGCAAGCTCCTTCTCTAGTCTGGCAACTTCCGCTTCGGCTTGCTCTTGTTTGCGCTGGCGCGCCCTTTCATCGCGCTTGGCTTGCTTATCCGCTTCGTAGTCGCTGACAACGGCTTGCGTAGTTTGGGAGGATAAGACTTTAGACGCGGTTTCCCATTCTATCATTTCCTGCTTTTTATTTATCATTTCATCATAATTTCCTAGGAAATGTACTGTTCCATCCGAATGTAGCTCCACAATTCGATCCGCAATTCGATTCAGAAAGTAACGGTCATGTGAGACGAACAGCAACGTTCCATCATATTCATCTAATGCAGCCTCTAATACTTCACGGCTCATTAGGTCAAGATGGTTCGTAGGCTCATCTAACAATAAGACATTAGCCTTACGAAGCATAAGCTTCGATAGCGCTACTCTCGCTTTTTCACCGCCGCTAAGAGCGCTAACCTTCTTACGGACATCATCTCCGCTGAATAAGAAATTGCCAAGAACGGTGCGAATTTCAGCTTCAGGAAGGTGAGCGAAAGCACTCCATACTTCTTCAAGAACTGAATTCGCGGGATTGAGCTCGCGTTGCTCTTGATCATAGTAACCAAGCGAAACGCCTGCGCCCCACTCGATCGCACCTGTACGCAGCGGAAGCTTCTCCATTAAGGCTCGGAGCAAGGTTGTTTTACCTACTCCATTAGGACCCAATAATGCGAGTCTTTCTCCTCTTTTTACCTCGAATGATACATTTCGGAACAGAGGTGCCATTTCTTCCTTTGGAGCAGCGGAACAATTAATGGCCCTAAGTACCTCTTTGCCGCTTCTTCGCTCCGTAGAGAAGGAGAAGCTCGCTTGCCTCAGGCTGCCCGGTTTCTCCAACCGTTCTATTCTCTCGAGTGCATTACGTCTGCTTTGGGCACGTCTGGTCGTAGAGGCACGGACAATATTTCTCTGCACGAAGTCCTCCATTCGCGATATATCCTTGCGTTGCTGCTCATAAAGCTTAAGTTGCTGAGCGAACGCGGCGGCTTTCAGATCCATGAAACGACTGTAGTTGCCGGTATATCTCGTTGCTGCATGCCGCTCGATCTCGACTACTGCAGTTACGGTAGCATCGAGGAAGTAACGGTCATGAGAGACGATGACCATGGCTCCGGCATAGGAACGCAGATATTGCTCTAACCAAGTGAGTGTATCGATGTCCAAGTGGTTGGTCGGCTCATCAAGCAGAAGAAGCTCGGGCTGAACAAGTAGAAGCCTTGCCAACGCAAGCCGGGTCCTCTGTCCTCCGCTTAACGAAGAAACCTCCGTGTCAGGGGAGAAGCTGCCGAAACCCATTCCGTGAAGAATACTGCGGATACGGTTTTTCATTTCATAGCCGCCGTTTTCCCGGAACTTGTCACTGACATCCGCATACTGTGCGAGTAATGCTTCATATCGCTCAGCATTGGCAAGCTCGTCAGGATCGGCAATACGCTCTTCTAGTTTTTGCAAGGCTTTCTCTTGGTCCAGCAGAGGACCGAACGCCGAATTCATTTCTTCTATTAATGTACGGTGGCCTTGAAGACCGCCATTCTGGGCCAAGTAACCGACTTTGAGCTCGCGAGGCTTAGATACTGAGCCGGTGTCCGCTGTTAGCTCACCTGCGAGTATACGCAGGAATGTTGATTTGCCAGCTCCGTTGACGCCGACAAGACCGATGCGGTCACGCTCGTTAATCTGTAGAGTAATGCCTTCGAGAACGGGGGTGACACCATAATGTTTAGTAACGCTGGATGCTTGTAAAAGCAAGAGGAATCCCTCCGAAAAGTTCGTTATTAATTCTACTCTCCAAGTGTACCGTAAATCGTCAGGCACGTCCAAGCGGCAATGCTTTGGCGAATTTAGGAGAATAATGCTAAAATGAAAGTAAATTTTTCATAGACTGCTAAAGGTGGGCTTGCCGCTCATGGACAATGGACAGATGAAGTCCGACAAGAAGGAATGGCGGCGTAGACTCACAGCCGTGAGAGACGCTTTATCCCTTGAGGAGAGGGAGCAACGCTCTGAAAGCTTGTGCGGATTAGTGGAGCTTCATGTGCTTTATCCTCTCCGTTCTAAGCTCGGCCGTCCGTTGAACATATGTGTTTATGCGCCTTTTCGCTCGGAAGCGTCCCCGTTGACTCTCCTTCAACAATGCTGGGACAGGGGAGATTTGACGGCAGCCCCACGAATTATACCCGGTAGAGAAGGAATAGAGATAAGGAAGGTCGAAGCATTGTCTAACTGGATTCCCGGAAAGTGGGGTGTTCCGGAACCGGATCCGCTTCAAACATGTTTAATAGATAGAACGAAGTCATTAGATGTCGTGCTCGTTCCAGGAATTGTGTTTAACGAAGCTGGTGGAAGATTGGGGTATGGCGGCGGTTACTATGATCGGCTATATGCACAAGAGTTGAGTAAGGGCGGAGCGGAAACGCTATGGATCGGATTTGCCTTTTCCAATCAAGTCGTAACCGATATAATCCCGATGGAACCGCATGACCTGAAGCTTAATGGATTGGCAACGGATGAGAAATTCATATGGTATTAAGAAGGGGGAACATAATGGATAACACGGAGGACAGGTTAACACATTTCAATAATCAAGGCCGCGCTAAGATGGTGGATGTGTCGGACAAGCCTGTTACAGCAAGAGTCGCGGTTGCCGAGGGACAAGTGACGATGGCGCCTGAGACGCTGAGACGCATTCAAGAGCGGAGCGTTGCTAAGGGAGATGTGCTCGCCGTCGCCCAGATTGCGGGAATACAAGCGGCCAAAAAAACCTCGGATTGGATTCCGATGTGTCACCCGTTGCCCTTGACGGGAGTTAATATTCATTTCGAGGATAATGGAATAGATATATTGACGATTACGGCAGAGGTGAAGACAAGTGGGAAAACAGGCGTGGAGATGGAAGCGCTGACCGCTGTCTCAGCGGCTGCATTGACGATCTATGATATGTGCAAAGCGCTGCAGAAGGACATGGTCATCGGTCCCGTGAAGCTGCTCATTAAGACAGGCGGCAAAAGCGGGGATTACGCAAGAGCTGCCGATAAGCAATAGTAGACGATCACATAATAGGTTTGTAACAAATGGGAGCGGGGGGATGGAGATGCGTTGGAAAGTCGCTCTATTGACAGCAAGCGATAAAGGATCACGCGGGGAACGCGAGGATACAAGCGCCCAGGTTATACGTGAATTGGTTGAGGAAGAGCTTCATGGAGACATCGTAGACTATCGCATCGTCCCAGACGATCAAGACGAGATTCGGGCCGCTCTTATTGAAATGGCCGATTACTTCCAAGCTGATCTTGTATTGACGACAGGCGGGACTGAACTCGCCATTAGAGACGTTACCCCGGAAGCCACCTTAATGATAGCGGAACGTATCGTTCCGGGTATCCCTGAGGCGATGAGGGCGCAAGTGATGGCGCGCTCGCGCAAAGGAATGCTTTTTCGCGGGATATGCGCGATACGCGGCCGTACCTTGATTCTGAACTTACCAGGGGATCCTAAGGGAGTCCATGAGCATTTAATGGCGGTTATGGATATGCTGCCGGAAGCGCTTGATCAAGTAAAGGGCTTACGCAAGGAGAATGAAATATGACCGGATCCAGCTTTCCCTTGAAAGATGAACCGACGATCATTAGTTCCTCAATTCTAAGGGAAGTAAAGGTAGAGGATGCTGTCGGTATGGTTTTGGCGCATGATCTCACACAGATCCTTCCCGGACAATTCAAGGGAAGGTTATTCCGCAAAGGACATGTCGTGGTCAGTGAAGACATCCCTAAGCTGAAGGATATCGGGAAAGAGAATCTATATGTGATCGAGCTGGCCGAAGACGATCTTCACGAGGACGATGCGGCTGGGCGGATGGCAGTAGCCTTAAGTGGAGAGAACACCGTTTATGGGGAGCCGCATGAGGGCAAGGTATCCGTTAAATCCGAGATTACCGGGCTGGCTTGCATCAACCGCGAAGTGGTGGATGAGATTAACCGGCTAGGTGAGATCGCCTTGGCTACCGTCATGAATGATAGCGTTGTCTATGCAGGAGAAGGCTTAGCTGCAACTCGGGCAATACCGCTCATTGTACCGGAGGTTAAAGTTAAAGCAGTCGAACGAATTGCGGATGATTACCGAAAGCGTTATGGCAGAGCGCCTGTAAGCGTTCGTCCCTTGCAATCAATGAAGGCTGGACTCCTAACGACGGGAAGCGAAGTGTTTACCGGCCGCATTGTTGATAAGTTCGGACCGGCAGTTAGAGCCAAGCTTGAAGCACTCGGCTCAGAGGTTGCGGAGCAACGGTTCGTACCTGACGATAGACAAACAATTGTCAAGGAAATTAACTATTTCCTGCAACAAGGGTATGATATGATACTTGTAACAGGCGGTATGTCAGTTGATCCGGATGATCGTACTCCCGGAGCGATTACCGCAGCGGGAACAGACATCGTCAGCTACGGAACGCCGATGCTGCCAGGCTCTATGCTTATGTTTGGTTACCTGCAAGGGATACCGATATTCGGTTTGCCCGGCTGTGTCATGCATGATCCTTATACCTCTTTTGATGTGATATTGCCGCGAGTATTGGCTGGAGATACCATTGTGAAAGAAGATATAGTCGGAATGGGCTACGGTGGATTGCACCGTTGCTAAGCATCTGAACCGATTGTCAGATTGAGATTCAGCAAGGAACGGAGGTTAGAACCATGTCTGGTATTGGCGCATCGGGGATTATTCTGTTAGTCCTTATCGCATTGCTTCTATTCGGACCGAACAAGCTGCCTGAATTGGGCAGAGCATTCGGCCGTACACTTCGCGAATTTAAGAAAGGCGCGAACGATCTCATGGATGATTCCAAGGATAAAGATCGTACTGCCGCTCGCGTAGATGTCTCACCCGAAGAGAGCGAGCTCCCGAAGACGGAACGTCGTCTCCCAGAGTAAATTATAATGAATACAAGCAGGGGCTGTCCCTCGGCGCAGATGAATTATTTGCGAAGGGGACAGCCCCGTTGTTGCATGGAGGCGATTGTCATGAAGGATAGTCTCAACGCTGGGCAGGATGAAGATTGGATGCCGATACTCGACCATTTTGGAGAGCTGCGCAAACGGATTATTTATTGTTTGATTGTTTTTATACTAGGCTTAGCGGGCGGCTTATTCGGCGCGCAACCTGTATTCGATTACTTGGTTGCCGCTGCTCCGGTGGACAATCTTGAGCTCAATGTGTTCTCGCCGTGGGATGCCGTAGGCTTATATATGAAGTTTGCTATACTCATCTCTCTGATAGCCTCGATTCCGTTTACTTTGTTTCAATTATGGTCGTTCGTGAAGCCGGCGCTTGGCAAGAAAGAACAGAAAGCGACTCTCCGGTATGTGCCTGGCGCTCTAATGATGTTCTTGATCGGACTAGCATTCGCTTATTATGTCGTTTTTCCAATGGCATTTATGTTTACCGAGACAGTGACCCTAAGCATGGGCTTGGAGCAAACCTATGGGGTGGCGAATTATTTTGCATTTTTGTTTAACATTTTGTTGCCCGTTTCCTTACTGTTCGAGCTCCCGCTAATGATTCTTTTCCTAACTCGAATCGGAATCCTGAACCCGCGAATGCTTCAGAAAATGCGCAGATTAGCATGGTTTATCTTAATAGCCATTGGAACAATGATAACTCCGCCTGACTTCATCTCGGATATATTGGTTTCGGTTCCTTTGGTTTTGTTATATGAAATAAGTGTTTTACTGTCCCGGATTGCATATCGTAAACGAATTAAAGCCCGAGAAAGCAGAACGGCTGAGTTGGCGAGCGAAGATATCGATTAATTCGTCCCAAGATAGTAATAATCGATACTCAGTCCTTACAAAAAGAAGCAAATTGTGGCATAATTCGATATTCCAAAAGTCGAAGTTATGATACAATATTTGCTAGAAAGGGCTTACATCGGCTGTTGAATCCAGGAGGGGCTAATGAAATGCGTGAATTGACATTGGGTCGGAAGATTGCAATCGGTTATGCGGGAATGGTTGCCTTATTGGTTATCGCTTTTATACTTATGGTTACGGGAATGGATTTAGCTGATCAGAGGTCGTTGTTCGTCCAGCTTATTATTATCTTCGTAATAATAGCGGTTGCAGGAGGCTTTGGTCTCATGCGGTTAACTCGGGGCCTGACCGAAGCAATCGGTGGAGTGACTTCAACGCTTCGTAACATCGCTTCTTCCGGGGGCGATCTAACAAGACGGATTCAAGTTCGTTCTTCCGATGAAATGGGAGACCTAGCTGGAGCAGCCAACCAAATGCTCGACGGCTTGCAGAAGATGATGAAGGAGCTGCGCGACAGTACGGCTGAGCTTGCGGCTTCTGCGATACTGCTCAAGCAAGGAGCAGACGAGAACGCGCGGGTGAGCAGTGAAGTGTCTAAAGCTGTGGAGAAGGTAGCTTCTGGTTCGGAGACGCAAGTCGCCCAGTCACAAGAAATATCCGCTACCATGCAGGAGACGCTAGACGGACTCAATCAAGTCGCTGCTACGACAACAGGAGTGTCCGATGCGGCTCAATCAACGGTTAGCCGAGCAGAGGAAGGTTCTGAATTACTTCGCTCTACATCCGGGGAGATCGCTCTAGTAGATACGGCATTCCGATCCTTGCAGGAAGTCGTCAGAGGGCTAAATCATAAGTCAGAAGAAGTTCGTGAGGTTATTGGATACATATCTGAGGTTGCCAATCAGACGAATCTCCTTGCATTGAATGCTGCAATCGAGGCGGCTCGTGCAGGTGAGCACGGTCGCGGATTTGCAGTTGTCGCGGGCGAAATTCGTAAACTGGCTGATCAGACTCAGCAATCCGCCGTTCAAATCGGCGATACCATTGGGACGATGTCTAGCGATATCGCTCAAGTAGCAACGATGTTCGAGCAAAGTGCGGGTCAAGTTTTCTCGGCAGTTTCTGGAATGCAGAACGCGGAAGAAACATTCCGTGATATCGTCGGCAAGGTCGGTCAGCTAAGTGCCGACATCGTTGATGTCGCTGCATCTGTTGAGCAGATGTCCGCCGGAAGCACCTCCGTTGTACAATCGATTCAAGATATCTCTCGCATAACGGAAGAGACGGCTTCATTCACGGAGCAGGTTTCGGCTATGACGGAGGAACAACTGTCCTCCACAGAAGAAATGGCTCGTACGGCGGAGAACCTGAGTTCCATGGCAACGCGCTTGAAAGGTTTGGTCGGTAATTTCAAAACGTGAATGAGCATTAGGCAAAAGGGAAACAATGGAAAACGTGCCAGCTCGGTGCGGATCCGCAGCAGATGCGGATTCGCATTTTTTTTATGGATAAATTAACATAAAAGGACTTGAAAATGATCCGCAAAAACCGTATCATAGAAAATGGCTGTTAGCACTTGACGCAATCGAGTGCTAACGAATAAGCAACACAAATAAATTGCACCTATCTAAGAAGGAGGCTATTTTCATGATTAAACCTTTGGGTGACCGCGTGCTTGTTGAAGCAAACGCGAAAGAAGAGAAAACGCTTAGCGGTATCGTATTACCGGATAACGCAAAAGAAAAACCGCAAGAGGGTACAATTATTGCGGTGGGCAGTGGAGCTTTGACAAAAGACGGTGAGCGGATCGCATTAGAAGTAAAAGAAGGCGACCGTGTATTGTTCTCTAAATATGCGGGTACTGAAATCAAATACGAAGGCAAAGAGTATTTGATTATGAAGGAAAGCGACATCCACGCGATCGTTGGCTAATAAGCCAAACTCTTGTTGTACTTACTGACATTACAAAGCAGCCGGGAAGGCAGCTATACTTACAAATCTTAAGGAGGTTATTTAACGATGGCTAAGGAAATTAAATTCAGCGAAGACGCGCGCCGCGCAATGCTTCGTGGTGTAGATGCTTTGGCGAATGTAGTAAAAGTAACACTCGGACCGAAAGGCCGTAACGTTGTTCTAGAGAAAAAATTCGGCTCCCCGCTGATCACTAATGATGGTGTTACCATTGCTAAAGAAATCGAGCTAGAGGACGCATTCGAGAACATGGGTGCTCAGCTTGTTAAAGAAGTAGCAACCAAAACCAACGATATCGCAGGTGACGGTACGACTACTGCAACGGTTCTTGCGCAAGCGATGATTCGCGAAGGCTTGAAAAACGTTACAGCAGGCGCTAACCCTATGGTTATCCGCAAAGGAATTGACAAAGCGGTTAGAGCGGCTGTCGAAGAATTGCAGAAGATTTCCAAGCAAGTTGAAGGCCGTAACGATATCGCTCAAGTTGCTGCGATCTCTGCTGCTGACGATGAAGTCGGTCAATTGATTGCTGACGCAATGGAAAAAGTTGGTAAAGACGGCGTTATTACGGTTGAAGAGTCCAAAGGTTTCCAAACGGAGCTTGAAGTGGTTGAAGGTATGCAATTCGACCGCGGTTACGTTTCCCCTTACATGATCACGGATACGGACAAAATGATCGCTGTGCTTGAGAATCCTTACATCCTTATCACAGATAAGAAAGTATCCAATATCCAAGAGATCCTTCCCGTATTGGAGAAAGTCGTTCAATCCGGTAAGCAGCTGCTGATTATCGCAGAAGACGTAGAAGGCGAAGCACAAGCTACGCTTATCGTTAACCGTCTGCGCGGCACATTCACGTGTGTTGCAGTTAAAGCTCCTGGCTTCGGCGATCGCCGCAAAGCAATGCTTCAAGACATTGCCGCTCTGACCGGCGGTCAAGTAATCACTGAAGAGCTGGGTCTGGAATTGAAATCGACCACGGTTCAACAATTGGGTACTGCGCGCCAAGTTCGCGTAAGCAAAGAAAACACCATTATTGTTGACGGTGCGGGAGACACGAATGATATTGCAGCTCGCGTTAACCAAATCAAAGCTCAAATCGAAGATACAACTTCCGATTTCGATCGTGAGAAATTGCAAGAGCGTCTGGCTAAGTTGGCTGGCGGCGTTGCAGTTATCAAGGTTGGAGCAGCTACTGAAACCGAACTGAAAGAGCGTAAGCTTCGCATCGAAGATGCTTTGAACGCGACTCGTGCAGCGGTTGAAGAAGGTATCGTATCCGGTGGCGGTACTGCACTGGTTAACGTATACAACGCAGTATCAGCAGTTAAGGCTGACGGCGACGAGAAGACAGGCGTTAATATCATTCTTCGCGCATTGGAAGAACCAATCCGCACAATCGCAGCTAACGCAGGCCAAGAAGGCTCCGTTATCGTTGAGCGTTTGAAGAAAGAAAAAGTTGGAACTGGCTACAATGCCGCGACCGGCGAATGGGTTAACATGTTCGAAGCTGGCATCATCGATCCAGTGAAGGTAACGCGTTCGGCTCTGCAGAATGCAGCTTCCGTGGCAGCAATCTTCCTGACGACAGAAGCGGTTATCGCTGACAAGCCTGAGAAGAACGCAGGCGGCGGCGGTGGTATGCCAGGCGGTATGGACGGAATGGGTGGTATGGGCGGCATGATGTAACAATCAAGCCAAAACCCTATAATAGCAATGAAAACGGGACCTTCTACGGGTCCCGTTTTGCATTAAAGTCACGTAAAAGTTACATTCCTTACAAGGTGGCTTTGGAAAGTATGTCTGAAAAGTTATTACGGACTTTCTCAGAAGAACCCACGAATCGACCATCCCAAGCAGCTGTAGGTACAGAAGGTGGTTTAAGCGATAGAGTAGTCTATTTCAATCAATCATCAGAATTTCTCGAATCTCTTGTTCAGTCAGGCTGGACAGTGCCTCCTGGCCGGGCTGGATAACTTCCTCGATGAGATTCTTCTTTCTCTGCTGAAGCTCGTACATCTTCTCTTCCACGGTTCCTTGAGTGACGAGGCGAATGACTTGGACGACGTTCTTCTGCCCGAAGCGATGAGCGCGATCGGCTGCCTGCTGCTCCACGGCTGGGTTCCACCAGAGGTCGTAGAGGATAACCGTATCCGCTCCGGTTAGGTTGAGCCCCGTTCCCCCAGCCTTCAATGAAATAAGGAACAGGTCTCTTTCGCCATCGTTAAATCTGTTGCAAAGCTCGACGCGCTCATAAGCGGGCGTCTTCCCGTCAAGGTAGAAATAAGGCACTCCCTGATAACCCAGCTCGCGTCCGATTAAATCCAGCATTTGAGTGAATTGAGAGAACACAAGCAAACGCTTGCCCGCGCTTCGACATTCCTCGATAATCTCCATCAGCTGCTCGAATTTGGCTGAGCTTCCGGCATAACCCTCGACGAATAAAGCGGGATGACAGCATATTTGACGAAGACGGGTTAAACCTGACAGGATTCTGATCCGGTTTTTCTGGAAGGTTTCTTCGTTTAGATGCTTCACGGTTTCGTGACGAAGCTTAGCTAAGTAGGCCACATACAGCTTCTTCTGCTCCGGCAGCAGCTCGGATGCTTGCAACGACTCAATTTTGTCCGGGAGCTCCTTCAATACATCAGTCTTCAACCGACGAAGGAGAAAGGGACGAATTCGCTTGGAAATGGCTTCCCGAGTTAAGTCATTAAAAGCTTTCCTGCCCGTAAACAGCTCAGGGAAGACAGCATCGTAGATAGACCAAAGCTCCTCCAGGGTATTTTCCACTGGCGTTCCGGTCAAGGCAAAACGATACCTCGCTTGAATTCCCTTCACCGCATGAGCTGTCTGCGTGGCGTGATTCTTAAACATCTGCGCCTCGTCCAAGATGAGGGTATGGAACGATTGCTGAGCATACTCTTCAATATCCCTGCGCAGAAGGGGGTAGGAGGTAATCACAACATCCACTTGAGAAGCACCTCGAAGAGCAATGCTTCGTTCTGCTTTACTCCCATCCGCAATAACCGCTCGGATATCAGGGGCGAATTTCCTTAGCTCATTGTGCCAGTTGTATACGAGAGAAGCGGGTGAAACGATGAGAACGGGAAGCTCCTGATCTCTGATCTCTTGTAATACAGAGACGATAAAGGCAATGCTCTGCAGCGTCTTGCCAAGCCCCATATCGTCTGCTAGGATCCCTCCGAAGCGGTAATGGGCAAGAGTCTTAAGCCACTGAAAGCCATATTTCTGGTAATCCCGAAGAACAGGAGCAAGGCTAGCCGGTACCAGAAAGTCTAGATTGTCTGGGTTACGCATGTTTTCTAGCATCTGCCGGACTGACTTGCTTAGCTTGATCGTATTCCCTTGCAGCTCAGAATCCATTAAATGGATTCCGCGAACAATGGGGAGCAAAATCTCCGAGCCTCTTAGATCCGCCAGGCGAATGCCCATTGTAGTCATTAACCGAGCGATTTCTTGGAGCTCGGAGCTCTCTAAAGGAACAAAAGCTCCGCTAGCTAATTTATAATACTTGCGTTTCTCCTCGAGTGATTTCAGTACATGACGAATTTCGGCATCCGGAATCCCATCCATGTGGAACTTGAATTCCATCCATTCCGTACGTTCACCGATGTTCACCGTCACCATTGGCGGGGTATGAGCGCTATGAAGCCTGATCTTAACCGCGGAGGTAGCGAATACATCTGCCAGCTTCTCCAGCTCAGGGAGGATGTGATAGAGGAAGTTGTATTCAGCTTCCTCATCGTTCATGAAGTAGCCGCCCTCTGTCTTAGCGAAGGAGCCCTGCTCCATAAGCTCCAATATTTGCCCTTCCTGATCCCCGTCGCGCATGAGGATGCGGCCCTCGCCGCGCTTCTGGTCCGTCCCTTCTAACGGATTGATGATAATGTCTCCATATTGAAACTCTAGACCGGCAAGCAGGCGATCCTTCACGCGGTCCAAATAGAGCTTGGCCTTGAGAGGCGTTTGCACAATACGTTCCGAGACAGCTTTAGCGATACGGACGCTGCCTAGCTTCATAAGACCCGGAATGACCTTCTCCATGAAGGGCTCCATTTGCTCTTGCTTAATTTGAACTTGGTGCTTATAGGATGTATCCAGCATTTGCTTAAGCTCCGCGAGCCGTTTACACTGATCGACCTGCAGCTTAATAAGCTTTCCATTGGCGAGAACGATCCCATAAGACTCCATAACGGTAATATTATCCAGACCTTGCACGTCCAATTGATAGCCTTCGGATTGTGCTTGATCGAACTCGAAGTGAAGAGGAATCGGATCACTAGATACATGGATTTCTGTGAAGGTTTGGCTTCCCTGCTCGAGCTGTACGGATACATCTCCCGTAATTAAAGGAAGAAGAGTATCCCATGAGGAAGGCGGAATTAGAAGCACTCTATCGCCGCTTATACTATTAGAATTCAAAGAGAATGTGCTCGAGGTTTCTCGGAACAGCTTCTCGTTCTGATGAATTTGGATGAGCAGCTTGAGTACCGCATCATTATTGACTTGAAAGCTGTGAAGCTTTGGATCATAGGTAAAATGTTTGGAGAACACATAAGTTTCTCTTCGATCCACTCGTTCGAGGAATTCTCTTATTTTCTGTACGATATAGAGACGCTTTAGTCCGACCTTGAGCTCTACGCCGAACAAGTACTTCTGATAACCATAAGGAAAGGGCTTGATGATGAACTGTAAATCAAGGCTTGTTCGAGTATCGAACAGAGGTCTAATACGGCTTGGGCGTTGCGGATTGTCGGTAAACAGACCTAACATGCCGTTTATCAACCTAACCTCTTCAGAACTTCTATTTCCTCTAGCTGCAGAAATCCCAAACCGCCCACCGTTATATCTGGACCTTGCCGTATCCGTATTTTTTGCGTGCAGTAAGGATGGGTAAGAACGAGTTGGCGATCTGCCTTCATGCTGAAGATCATGTATATTCAGTAATACCGCAGCAATATGCTTACAATAGTTGTCGTAAGTAAGAAAAGCGGGACAGGTGCATCCCGCGTCGATATCCCCATTCAAATCGATCTCTACCGAAACCTGATAGCTGCTCGTGCCTTCGACTGTGGCTTCGTAGAACGAGGCTTCGGGGTCGTAATGGGTAAAGGTTACTCTTTTGTCGCGATAATAGTCGTCTCCTATTTCATAGGAGACGTGACCGCATAGCAACTTGATAACTCGCTGGGTCAATTGAAAGCTTTGCATATAATGCGGATTCCTCCTAAAGCTGAAAACCTAAAGCTTAAAGAAACGGACCGACTCATTCAGTTTACTTACGATATCTTTCAGTTGGTCTGCGGAATTGGAGATGCTCTCTACGAGAGCAAGCTGCTCCTCTGTGGCTGCGGCTACGCTCTGTGCTTTGCCGGAGATATCCCTTGCCGAGGAAGAGGATTGCTCCATTCCAGCAGAAACCTCCTCCGAGCTAGCGGACATCTGCTCTGTTACAGCGGAGGTATCGTGTATCTGCTCGGAAACCTGCTTAATGGAGTCTGCGATCGATTGGAAGCCATTTGCTACATCATCCATAATAGACGTTCCGCGTTCCGATTGCACGACTGTTGTTCTCATAAAGGCCGTGGCTTGATCGATTTCACTCTGGGTATCTGCGATTAGCTCGTTAATGACCTGAGCGGATTCAAGTGAACTCGTCGCTAATTTTCGAATTTCAGCTGCGACTACGGCGAAGCCTCTGCCGTGCTCGCCGGCTCGAGCTGCTTCAATAGATGCGTTTAGCGAAAGAATCCCGGTCTGATTAGCGAAGCTGGTAATATTTTCGGTAATGGCACCGATTTTAGCGGATTTCTCATTTAACAGGTTAACGCTTAGGTTCGTCTTTAATAGGGTACCCATCATCTGGTCCAATTGCTCTCTTAGCTTCAGAAGAAGATCGGCGCCATGATCCGCTTGTTCATTTGTTTGCTGGGAGTGCTCGGCAATACGATTCGTGCTCTCCGCGATTTTCTGGACGCCGACGGCCATTTCTTCCATCGCTGTGCTGGCTTCCCCCGTGATCGTGGCCTGTACATCTACTAAAGAGGTCACTTCTTGAATATTCTCAGCTACGTGACTGGCGGCCGAAGTCGACTCTTGAGCGCTTATGGATAAATCGTGCGAAGCGTTCGCCACAAGCTGCGTGCTGTTGGCAATGCCGCCGATGAGCTCTCTCATCTTGCCGATCATGTTATCGACGGACAAGAGAATCTGTCCCAGCTCGTCCTTATCATACTTCTTCTGCGGATTGTATTTCAGAATTCCGTCGGATACTTGCTTGGTTTTAAGTTGTACTAGGGCTACGGTACTTGTGATTTTGCGAATAAGTATAAATCCGAATAAACTCAACAATAGCCACTTGAGAATCAATAAACTATAAGTCGTTGTGTTCGTCGTTTTTTTCTCTTTGTTGATTTCACTGACATTAGCTAGGGCATAGACTTCAAGGATTTCGCCGAATTGATTTATATTTTCGCGTGCTTCTTCAAACTGAGTATGTAGCTTGGCTTCGGTTTCCGCAGAAGAGGTTGTTTCTTGCATATTCTTGTCTGCCTGTTCAACCCATTGCTTAAATAAAACGGTTACATCTTGGATGATAGAGTCGATGGATTTGCCGCTTTCAGCATGAGTAAGCTGGATTAATTGCTGCTCCTTCAGGATGCTCAGTGCTTGGTTAATTCGATCATTGGCCTGTGTTACATTCTCATTGAAATCCTTGTAGGCCTGCTCTTTGTCGGATGGAGTAATATAGCTGGACTGAGTTCTCAGATAGCCGCTATAAGCTTGATACATATCTCGATCTGCATTAAGAACCAGGGAAGTTGCCCGGTTAGTCGTATCATAAAGCACAGTGGTAAGCTTGTTGATGTTGGAGGAATTCATTTGCAAGAGGTAAATGGCAGTCAATGCGAATAGCAGCAGTGGGACAAAAAGTAAAATGAGCAGCTTTGTTTTGATGGCAACGTTGTTAATCATGGCTGTTTTGCTCCCTTTTAGGTCATCTAGTTACATTTTATTATCGGTCAAGGGAAACAAAAATGTAGTACCCTAAGTCAGTTTTTTGAGTTATTAAAGAATACTTGAGTTATAAACCCCAGCAATGGGAAGTAATGGTTTAATAGAACGATCAGCAGGCGGAACAAATCAGGCAATGGGTCTCCCGAGGGAAGACGAGCTATAGAGCTAAGTCCATTTGGCCGCCCATAGCTTCATTTCCTTAACGATTTGATGCAGATCCTCGCCCTTGGGCGTTAAGGTATATTCAACCGTCACGGGAACGGTAGGGTATACCGTACGAGTTAACGCGCCCTTCTCTTCCATGTGCCGAAGCGTGCTTGTCAATGCTCTTGGACTTACTGAGGTAATACTTCGCTGAAGCTCACCAAAACGGCGCGTACCGCAAAATAATTCACGCAGAACGAGAAAAGCCCATTTTCCCCCGATAACGTCTAATGTTTTCTCGATGGAACATTCGATAACGACGGGTTGCTTAGGTTCGGTCGTGGATGGTGCGGTTGAAGATGGCATGTAAAGTTGCCTCCTATACGGAAAATATTATGAAGCTTATTGATATACAAAGTATAGCTAATAGCATTACTGCTTATTAAGAGCCTAAAGACTCATTTATTCAATTATGGATGTTTTAAGTGTTATCGTCCATTCAGCCCAAACATAGGCTAATCCATTTATTAACAGTATTTTGTGCAGGTGATTATCCATTATATTTGCAAACTAGTTGAACAACTGTATTTACTACAGGTATTTTGAGCATTAAGCAATGATATGAGTGGAAACGAAAATATTGCCTGCAGTAAATGCAGGTCAAAGGAGCGAAATCATCAAATACAGTAGAAAGACATGTACAAAATACAGGTCACGTTATGGAAACGATATTCTGTATTTCGATCAGCGCTAAATTACATAAACACAATAAGGCTCCGTTCAGTAGGAAATTAATGAATAGAGGCTGTACCTGGGGAGAATTGGTTTCCTCCACTGGTATAGCTTCTTCTCCTCGACAATACTTCTTCTTAAGCCTTCCGATGGAAATCTTTTTTAATTCGAAGCAGCAGCTCTTCATCCGTTAGAACATCACAAGCGGTTTGCGCAAGCATCGTTGCGCCGAATACCATGGCATCGTAGGCGGTATCCGTTTGCGCGGCATCCCGGAATTCGAGAGTATGAAGCTGATAAGGCTCGTTTACGACCTTAATATAGGGATGTATGACCGGACAGCGCAAGGAGACGTTACCTAAATCTAACGATCCGTTGTCGTGTCCTTTCCGAATGTCCTCCACGGGGATTCCGGCGGAGATCAGATTAGCGGTGAAGGCCTCGGACAAGGGCTCATTCGTACGCAATTCATCATAAGAATACTCATAGTTGCTGACAGTCAGCTTACAGCCTGTGGCGATAGCGGCTGCCTTCGCGCAGGCCGTAACTTTGCGTGCCAATTCATCGGTGTACGCACGTGTCGCTGATCGTACATAGAACTGGGCGGCGGCATACTCAGGAATAATGTTAGGCGCCTGTCCGCCATGGGATACAATTCCATGAATCCGAGCGTCAGTCTGCGTCTGCTGCCGAAGTGCATTCACCGAGTTAAACAGCGATATAACCGCATCAAGAGCATTAATGCCCTTATCCGGATTGGCTGCGGCATGGGCAGCTTTGCCATGGAATTCGAATTGCAGGGCGTCCATTGCCATTGATGAGCCTGACCGTTCGTAGCAATGATAAGGATGCGCCATAATCGCGATGTCGCAATCGTCGAATAAGCCAGCGGCAGTCATATCAATCTTAGCGCCCTTCGTTTCCTCGGCAGGCGTTCCGTACACGCGTATCGTTCCGCCGGTAGAGTCGACAATAGAGCGTAAGCCTGCGGCAGCACCGAGCGCCATCGTACATATCAGATGATGCCCGCAGGCGTGGCCAAGCTCCGGAAGAGCATCATATTCGGCCAGCAGTCCGATAAGCGGACCGGGCTTCGCAGAACGATATTCGGCAATAAAGGCCGTTTCTAAACCTAACGTTCCTCTAGCCGCTTGATAACCGAGTGTTTCGAGTTCGGAAGCGAGCAGAGCGGATGCTTGTTTTTCCTCGTGCCCGAGCTCCGGATGAGCTCCGATGAATACTGCTATTTCTTTCAAACGCGGCGAGAAAGAGGTTATTGTATTCCGAATGGTGTTTTTCAGGTCGGCCATGGGGAGAACTCCTTAGGTTAGGGATTGTTTCCATCGTAGCCTTTTTACGGGGGGTTAATCAAGCGGGTATTCTCATGTCGTAAATTTGTAGTTTTTATGGCACGAAAACTCATTATCAACTATTATATAGTTGTGTAATCTGTATGTATTGTCGTGTATTTTGAGTGAAAGAGCCAAGGAGGCGCACATATGATTCGGATAGGCAAAATTAGCTATTGGCACGTGCATGCAGAAGATTATACCCGTCAGGCGATTGCGAATCCCCATACGGAAATAGTCGCGATATGGGATGAATTGTCTGAGCGAGGGACGGAGAAAGCGGCGAAATACGATGTGCCTTATTATGCTGCACTTGATGAAATGTTAGCTAGAGATGATATCGATGCTGTCATCGTGGATGCTCCGACGAATATTCATCATGAGGTCATGATGAAGGCGGCTCGTGCAGGCAAGCATATTTTCACGGAAAAAGTAATTGCACCGACAAATAGAGAGGTCCAAGAGATCCTATCCGCAATTCAAGAAGCGGGCGTGAAGTTCGGGGTTTCGCTGCCGCGTCTCTATCACGGAACGACACGTGTCGTAGAGAGGGTTATCAAAGAAGGTGATCTTGGTAAGCTGACGATGGCACGAGTCCGATTGTCCCATAACGGGGCAGTAAAGGACTGGCTTCCTTCTCATTTCTATTCCAAAGAACAGTGCGGCGGCGGCGCATTAATTGACTTGGGGTGTCACCCGATGTACTTGGTCCGGTTGTTTCTCGGCATGCCGGAGAGCGTCAACGCCAATTTCGGTTATGTGACCGGAAAAGAAGTAGAAGATAATGCAGTTGCGGTTCTTCGTTATCCGGAGGGGGCTTTGGGCATTGTTGAAGCGGGTTTCGTCAACAGCCACTCGCCTTTCTCCATTGAGCTGCATGGCACGGAAGGTACATTGTTATGCGGATTTCCAGATGAGAAAAAGCCGGTAATACGGAGCAACAGCCGGGGTCAGGAATGGGAAGTACTCGAGGTAGAAGAGGATCTCCCATCGGCGTTTGACCAGTGGGTGGAGCATATTATTAACGGAACGGAAGCTGCTGACAATGTCGCTATGGCGGTTGATTTAACCAAGCTCATGGAAGCGTCCAGCCTTTCGGCAGCGGAAGGGCGCCCAGTACGTATCGACGAGCTTGCCTGATGAGCAAACGACTCGATCGTAAGCCGTCCGGAAGTCCCTCTCCTTTTCCCTATGCGCGGATGGCGAACAAATGGGACACGCTGGACCGATTGGATTTGCAGTTCCGGTGGGGGGCATTCGGAATTCGGGTGCTTCGTTGCCATCTGACCTTATTTCAGCCTGGTGAAATCGTTAATTTTCATAAGCATTCGGAGTTTGAGTTTCATTTTATCCCGAAGGGTAAAGGGAAGGTTATTCTCGTCGATCAGATGTTTGATCTTCACGAAGGTTTATTCTACGTAACAGGACCCGACGTCGTCCATTATCAAGAGTCGGATCAAAATGATCCGATGTATGAGCTATGCCTGCACTGCGATATTATCCCTCTGGATGACGTCAAAGCCCCTCATGAAAAACGAGAGGTTAGCAATGGCTATGGGGACGAGCTGGAGGCAGAAGATGCGCGGGCATGCATGGCTATTTTAGGCCGATTGCCTGCCGTGCCTGTCGTGGATCGGTATCATGCGATGAATTGTTTCCTGGAAGCCTACAGGACTTGGGAAGAACAGCCGATCGGGGTTTACACTTTGATGAAACAGGCCATTATTCAGATCTTACAGCGGACCGCACGAGTATTCGACGATCTGGGCGGCAAAGCGGGTATCCCGGTAAGAGATATGAATTATCATCGCTATCAGATGGCCGCGAAATATGTGCAAGATAATGAAGGATTGCCGATCAGCTTAGAGCAAGTGGCGCAAACCATCAACGTTAGTCCCAGGCAGCTGCAACGAATATTCCGCAGTGAGGGCCAGACCACATTCCGCGACTATTTGGAGCATGTTCGCCTCACTTGCATTTGTTCGGAGCTGCTCCATACCGATCGGCCGATTGAAGAGATTGCACTTGATCACGGGTATGCGAACCCGAACTATTTATATCCCGTATTCAAGCACAAATACGAAGTGACGCCCTCCGTTTACCGGCGGATGAATAAGGGCGAAGCAGGGGCCAGATTAAAACCCAATTAGAGAGGAATCTATCAACTATGAGCAAAAGTTTACGAATTGGAATTATCGGCAGCGGCGGAATTGCGAGAGCCCACGTATCGGCATATCAGAAGCTTCCTTTTGTAGAGATCGTAGCCGTGGCGGATGTTATTCCCGGCAAAGCCAGTCAGTTTGTTGAAGCGGAACAGCTTGTTGGAGCAGCAGCTTATGACGGACATCAAAAACTTCTCGAGCAAGAGCTCGACGGGGTAAGCATTTGTACCCCGAACGTCTCCCACCATATCACAACCGTCGATGCTTTGCGTGCGGGCAAGCAGGTTCTTCTGGAAAAGCCGATGTCGGTAACCTTCGGGGAAGCGCTTGAGATGACGCAAGTCGCGCGGGAGACGGGGAATATGCTAACGCTTGGTTTCCAGCCCCGCTATGATCCGAATATGAAGCTTCTTCAGGAGATCGTCCAATCTGGGCGGTTAGGCAAAGTTTATTATGCAGAAACAGGCGGCGGAAGGCGCCGGGGCATGCCCGGGGGGACATTCATTAGTAAAAAACTAGCGGGTGCCGGGGCAATGGCGGACATCGGCTGTTACTCCCTAGATATGGCGCTTAATGCGATGGGTTATCCAAGACCGCTTACGGTTTCGGCTTTTACTTCGAGCCATTTCGGAAGAAATTCTCTTTATCACCCTGAAGCAAGCAAGTTTGAGGTTGAAGATTTCGGTGTCGCGATGGTGCGTTTCGAGAATGATCTCGTCCTTCAGTTCAAGATTTCTTGGGCGATGCATATGGATACATTGGGGGCGACTATGTTCCTAGGTACAGATGCCGGGCTAAAGGTAACTCCTGCGGGAACCGGACCTTGGTCAGGGGTTTGGGATGGAGCGGTTGGATCGATAACGCTGTTTCATGATGAGTACGGCGGTCATACGCAGACTCCGATTCCGCTTGTCGAGCATAAGCTGAACCTATTTCACGAGAAGGTAAGAGACTTTGCCGAAGCCGTGCGGGATGGAAAACCGGCTCCGATTCCGGGAGAACAAATCCTGATTCAGCAAGCGATTATCGACGGAGTGCTGCGCTCGGCTGAATCGCGCCGGGAAGTGTCAATTGAACTTCCAAGGTAATGTAGGATTTCGGAATAAATGAAAGAACAGTTGTGAAAGCAAAGTGCATTTCGCGGGAATTGAATTAAGCGCTTAATCTGATATATTTTATATTAGATTAAGCCTTTTTTTAATATTGGGCCGCTGACGGGAAGGATGAAACACTATGGGACTTATATTTAATCCGGACGTCTGGCAAATTAGTTTAATGGAGCTGACGCTAAGGCTGTTGTTGGCTTTAGCGCTGGGTGGTTTGATCGGGCTCGAACGGGAACTTGGCGGGCATTCCGCAGGATTTCGGACCCATATTCTCGTTTGCCTGGGCTCAGCGGTCATTATCCTGTTATCGATGTATGGGTTTTCCGATTTCGCTGCGGAACCGAATGTCCGCCTAGACCCGGCACGATTGGCTGCACAAGTGATCAGCGGTGTCGGGTTCCTTGGTGCAGGCACTATCATGCGAACGGGATTTGGCGTATCCGGGTTGACGACGGCTGCCTCATTATGGGTATCTGCGGCAATTGGGCTCGCAGCAGGAGCAGGATTTTACTACGGTGCACTTATAGCGACTTTCCTGGTGGTGATGAGTTTGTTTGTGCTTAACAAATTCGAGAAGCTGTTTTCCAGAACGAAAAAAGTTCGCGAGCTCCTGCTAAAAATGGAAAAGAGCTCATCAGGCCTCAACTATGTATTGGCACACCTATCCGAAAGCGGCCTGCAAATTAACAAGCTTGTGGTTGAAAATAATGGAGCAGATGATATCCAAAGCGACCGATTAATGGTTATTCGAATGCACGTGAAAATAAAGAAATCGCAGCGGTATGAGGAAACGATTGCTGCTCTAGCCTTTATTGAAGGTGTCAGGGGAGTAGAAACTATCGGAGAGGTGCTGTGAATATACGGATATGATAATCGATTTACCGAGTTTCGCGCTTATTACGAAAAACATATGACTTGGGGGGCGTTCACTCTTGAATATTACGATGGTCGCGGCCCATACAGGCTGCGGTATATACCCAGACAATACGATGGCATCATTCCAAGAAGGCATTAAATTCGGCTCAGATATCGTTGAAGTCGATGTGCGAGTAACCCAAGAGGGCACGGCCATTCTGCTGCATGACGATTCACCTTATCTTCTTACACACACTTATGAACAGTTGAATAATCCGGACGTCCGGCCGCTGCTCGATCCAGCCTACAAAGAACATGAAATAGCGACATTGGCACAAGTTCTGCGGGTATCGGATCCGATCGGTATGAAATTGAATTTGGATTTGAAAACGGCAGATGCCATTGATCCGACAGTTAAACTTATCCGTCAATACGAAGCACTGAAACGGGTTTTCATAACAGGGTGTTCTGAAGGGATGACCGAGAGGTTTCCTGATGTTCAGGTAATGCTGAATACTCCGGTTGAGTTGTCGTCGCGCCACTCAGAGAGATACGACGAATTTGCGGAGTCTATTTGCCAGGAAGCGCGGCGAGGCGGTTATGTCGGGCTTAATATGAATGCATTAACTTGCCGTCAAGAAGTAGTCGATAGGGCACATGATTCCGGTTTGTTGGTTTGGGTCTATACCGTTAACGATCGGCCGACTATGGAAAGGTTTCTCGGGATGCGTATAGATGCCATTACAACGCGAGCGCCGAAAATTCTTATGGAACTTATAAGTGCATCAAAGCAACTATAGCAATCAGACGCAAATTTTACAGAAAATTTACTCAATTCAAACAATTCATGTCTTGTAGGATTAATTATTAAGTAATATAATCAATTCAAGATAATCGTTCACTATTCCGTAAAGAGGGTGATTTGCTAGAAATTTACGAGGTGTTTTGTCAATATGGTATCGATACCATATTGAAAGGCACCACACTTCCTTGCTGTCGCCGTCAGTAATCAGATCTTAACTGGAAAGAGGGTGATTTCCGACTTATGAAGCAATCAACTTTACCCCAGAAGATGAACGAGCCTCAAAGCACCTTATGGAAGAGCGTTTTACGGCACCGTTATTTGTACTTCATGTTATTGCCTTGTATTTTGTTCTTTATCATTTTTGCTTACATTCCAATGGGCGGTTTGTTGTTGGCCTTTAAGGAATACAAGTTCAACAAAGGCATAATGGGAAGTCCCTGGGTCGGGCTCGAATACTTCAAAACCTTTTTTAATTCGTATCAAAGCAGGGATTTGATTAAAAACACGCTCATCATTAGCGGGATGAAATTGTTCTTATACTTGCCGTTTCCGATTATTCTGGCGCTGATGTTTAACGAAGTGCGCTCCAAATGGTTCAAGAATGTTTCGCAAAGCGTGCTGTACTTGCCGCATTTCATATCTTGGGTTGTCGTTGTCGGATTGCTCCAAAGGATTCTCGCGCCGGACACCGGCTTGATGAATCAGGTTATTTCCAATATGGGCGGAGATGGCAGCACTTTCTTTATGATGGAACCTGGATACTTTTACCAGATCATGTTCGGAAGCCATCTGTGGAAGTCCATCGGCTGGGATTCGATCATTTATATGGCAGCGATTTCGGGAGTTAACCCTGACATGTACGAAGCGGCGAAAATCGATGGAGCCAACAAGTTCCGGGAAGTCTGGAACATTACGCTGCCGTCCATCACCCCGACTATCGTAATCCTCTTCATTTTATCGCTGGGCAGCATATTGTCTGCCGGTTTCGACCAGCTTTACTTGCTTCGAACGCCGGGCAACATGCAACTTTCCGATATATTGGACACCTATATTATCCGCGTTGGCTTGCAAGGCGGTCAGTATGGATACGCGACTGCCGTGGGCATGCTCCAAGGATTAATTGGATTGATCCTGGTCGTTCTCGCGAATCGGATCTCACGTAAAGTTTCTGACACTTCTTTATGGTAACGTTTCCATGATATCGATACCATAACCGTATGATCGATCATCCATCTGTTGGGAGACGCCTCCATGGCGTATTTCATAAAAACCATTGATGAAAAGGGGAAAACGCATGAACAAGAAATGGGCAAAGTATTTTACGATTCCTTTGATGGCGACTCTGCTGATTGCGGGTTGCTCCAACGGAAACAATGCCAACAACACAGAACCGGCCGCAAGCGGCGCGGCTTCGGTTGCGCCAGAAGGAAAACCGGCTACTTGGATTGCGGACCGTAAGATCAAAGGACTTGTATTTATGGGTACGGACGACTACACGGAAGATATGAATGCGGAAATCAAAGCGAAAATCAAAGAGCAGACGGGGATTGATTTCGAAATTGAAATCATGAAAGCCGAACATTCCATCGATGGTCTAATTGCAGGCATTGCGGCGAATGACTTGCCGGATTTCGTTGCTTTCTACCTCAATAACAGCGGCAGGCCGGAAATGCCGGTTGTGCTGAAGGCGGCACGCGAAGGCATGTTCACGGACCTCACGCCGCTTCTGAAAGACACGAAAGAGTACAGTAAATACTTGCAAGACGACTTCTTGCCGCTGGATACGAAGTTCGGCGTTATGTTCCGTCCGGAATTTAACGGCTCCTCTTACTTCGTCCACATGAATGTCAATCGTCAAGGCGGTTATCAAACCCGCAAATACGTAGGCGGTCCATACATCCGTAAAGACATCGCAGATTCGCTCGGAGTAGATCCGCGCACGATCACATCGACTGCACAGCTGTATGATTTAGCTAAAAAGATCAAAGAAGGCAATTTCAAAGACAACAACGGGAATCCGGTTACCCCGATTGGTCCTGCTTATTGGGGCGGTAAAGAAGTCGGAGCTTTGTTTAACGATCTGGAGTGGGGCGCCGACGATCAGCGTATCAAACAATCCAAGGACGGAAAAATCCTGCACGAAGCGGAAACGGAATTTGCCCTGAAAAAAGTGGAATATATTCAAAAGCTGATTAATGAAAAGCTTATTCATCCGGAGTTCTTCACAATTGATGAAAGCCGCGCTACAGAGGGAGCTTTGAACGGCTCGTGGGCAATTATCGCGGATACGCACAACTATCAAGAATACAATCAAGACATGCACTACATCCCGGTAGGACCGATCGACGCGGTTGACGGCCCGTACCAAATGGAAGTCAACTTTAAATCCGGTTACTCCGCATGGGCCATTCCGGCCACAACGGAAAAACCGGAAGAGATTGTTAAATTCGCCGACTTTCTCGCTAGCAAAGAAGGCAAGCTTCTATGGAAATACGGTTTGGAAGGGCGCGATTATACGCTCGGCGCAGACGGCTTCCCGCTAGTGAAACAAGAAGTGCTCGACCTGAAAACGAAAGACCCGAACGAAGCGAAAAAGCTCGGATTTGCCGGCGTGGGCAATTACTGGGGCGAATTGCTCGGCAGCACAGACATCGACTTTATGGCTGATTTCGGCGAAATGGAGTACGGCGACAAATTGAAAAAAGCCGAAAACCAAGGCTTTCAAAAGATTATCGAATACTGGAACTATGACGAGAAGCGCAAAAACGCTAAAGTCATCGACGCTTACACGCCGACCTCTTTCCTCGGGGAGTTCGATAGGAGTACGGAACTTAAAGCAGCGCTCGACAACTACAACGACAGCCTGATCCGCGCTTACTACAGCAAGAGCAAGGATGAAGCGAAGAAAATTTTGGATAGTGCTTTGAAACAACTGAAGTCAGCCGGATTGGACGATTATTTGAAGCTCGTTGCGGATAAAAACGCCGATCCAAAAACGCAAGTAAAACTATAAGAGAACGAATGAGCAATAGTAAAAAAGAATGATTGACGGTTGGGCGGTTTTATCTGTGTTGGGATAAACCGCCCTACCATCATGAAGGAGGAGGAAGCTAGTGGGGAACGAATTTTATAAGCTTAGCGTTGGCGAGAAAGTGTTCAAGATCGTCAATTATTTGCTTATTATTGCGCTATGTTTGTCGATCATCCTTCCTTTTCTGAACATTCTTGCTTTGGCCTTCAATCCCGGCAAAGACGCGGAAAGAGGCGGTATTTTCTTTTGGCCGAGAATTTGGTCTTTGGAAAACTTCAATAAAGTTTTCGAAGCGTCTAACATCGCAAGTGCATTCGGGATTTCTGTCTTCCGTACGGTTGTAGGCACGATCGCAAGCGTTTTTCTGACAGCGATGGCAGCCTACGCTTTAAAGAGCAAGACGCTCCCCGGTGGCAAGTTTTTTATGATGTTCATTTTTTTCACTATGCTGTTCAGCGGGGGCATCATCCCTTATTACATGCTGCTTAAATCGATTCATTTGACAAATAACATTTGGGTTTATGTCATTCCTAGTTTATATAGCGCGTGGAACATAATCATTATGCGAACATTTTTCCAACAAATGCATCCGAGTCTGGAAGAATCGGCGCGAATTGACGGATACAACGATTTTTCGATCTTTATGCGCATTATCATGCCGCTAAGCCGACCGGTTATTGCTGTTATTGGTTTATTTAATGCCGTTGGCCATTGGAACGATTGGTTCACCGGTGCCTTCTTCATTCGTAAAGCAGATTTACGTCCGCTGTCCACGTTGCTGCAAGAAATGCTGACGAGCGCGGAAGCGATGCGGGAAACGCTTAATCAGGCTGCCGGCATAAGATACGATTTGCTTGAAAAAATCCAGATTACGGGAAACTCGCTTAAAATGGCAACGATCATCGTCGTTGTTGCTCCGATTATTATTATTTATCCTTTCGTACAACGATATTTTGCCAAAGGAATTATGATCGGTTCGATGAAAGAGTAAAGCAGCTAGGAGAGGAACGGGTCGCGATGCAAATCTTAAATCCTTACAACCGTGCGGGAGTGTGGCTGCGAGGAAGCTTTCATAATCATACTTCTAACAGTGACGGATGGTTTCCGCTTGAAACTGTTTATAAAATGTACGCGGGATATGATTTCTTGGGAATATCCGACCACGATATAATAACGAGACACGAGGGCGAAAGAAACATCAAGACGGTGTTCGAAGCGATCGAAGTGAGCAGTCGCCAAACGCACATGCTGCTCGTAAAACCGCCGCTTTCCATGATGGACAACTACAGCAACGAGTTTACGATCGAGAACTATCAACGGTTGGCGGACATGGCAGCTGCCAATGGAGGTTTTGCCGTTCTCGTTCATCCGAACCGTTATTTCTCTAATTACTGGACGCTGGAAGATATGATGAAAATGGAACGGTATCTCGGAATAGAAATCTATAACGGAGACGGCAATCCGGAGTATGATATAGCGTTCGACAAGTGGGATGCTTTGCTGTCGGCCGGACGAAAAGTGTGGGGGTTCGGCAACGACGACTCGCACGTATACGGACAAGAGAAACGGGCTTGGAACATGGTACTGACTAATGAGGAGACCGGCGAAGCGATTGTGGAATCGATCAAAAATGGCAGTTTCTATGTATCAACGGGTTATGGTTTCGATGCGATTCGTACGGAAGGCCGTACGATTACGGTGGATCTTCGTTCGAATAAGCTGCTCGATTCCATGTACAAATATGTGACGTTGTTCGGTAAAGACGGCAAGGTGCTTCAGGAAACAACGGGCAGAATCAAGCAAGTGCAATACGAGTGCAAAGGCGACGAAGGATATGTGCGGATTGAAGCATATCTGGAAGGCGGTTATGCCGCTTTTTCCCAGCCGTTATACGTTGAGACGGACGGAATAACCGCACAGCATAGGTAACGTTTACAAGTAAAACAGGAATTCCTTGGTTCCCTGTCGAAAACTATCACGGACTGCAGTTCCGTTGAAGGGTGAGAAATGTGCAACCAAAAATCAAAGATGTAGCGCGGGCAGCAGGGGTTTCGGTTACAACCGTATCCAGAGTGCTGAACGGCGAAAAATATGTTAAAGACGATCTCAAAAACAAGGTCAATCAAGCCATCGAACAATTGGGTTACGCTCCGAGTCAAATCGCACGAAGCTTGGTGCGCAAAAAAACGAATCTCATCGGCGTGATCGTGCCCGATCTTACTTCGAGTTTCTATTCGACGATTCTCAGCAGTATTGAGGAAGCGGCAAGCTCGAACGGTTACAATTTATTGGTGTGCAACATCATCGAAGATACCGATAAAGAATTTAAATATCTAAATGTGTTTCAGGAGATGCGGGTCGAAGGCATTATCATCATGCATGAGAAAATAAATGAAGAAATCCGAACTTTGATTCATAAGATGAACATTCCTGTTATTTTCTCCAGCGTGAAACCGATGGATCAGGATTTTACTTCCGTTATTATCGACGACTACAAAGCAGCATATGATGCGACGAAATATTTGATAGAGCTCGGCCATGAGGAAATCGGCTTCATAGGGGGCGACATGCGAGACATCACTTCGGGACAAAACCGCTACAGCGGTTACCGGAACGCGTTGTCGGACCACTCTATTAAAATCGTATATGAAAATATCCGATTCGGAGATTATAAAGTCCGAAGCGGGTATGAGCAGATGAAAGATATGCTGCGCAACAAACAGGTGCCGACGGCCGTTTTTGCCGTCAGCGACGATATGGCGCTCGGAGCGATGAACTGCATCAGGGATCACAGCCTGCGGGTTCCGGAGGACATTTCCATTATGGGGTTTGACGGCAGTTTGCTGACGGAGCTGGTCCGCCCAACGTTAACCTCGATGGAGCAGCCTATACACGAAATGGGTAGAATTACAATGGGAGCGCTGATGAAACAAATTTCCCAAAAGGGTATTCCAACGGGTGATATTGTCCTGGAGCATCGCCTGGTTGTTCGTGAAAGCTGCAGAAAAAGGGAGTAATAAAAATATAGAGCGCATACTTGGAACAAACGGAGATGAGGACCATTGAAAAACTACGATGTCATCGTGATTGGAGACGCAAACATTGATTTAGTCGTTGCGGGCTGCAACGAACTGCCGGCACCCGGACAAGAGGTGCTCGTTCAAAATATGACCATCCACGTGGGCGGAGGCGCGGCTTTGTTTAGCTTGGCGCTGGCCAAACTCGGTTTGAAGATCGCTTTTAACGGAGTACTCGGAGAAGACGGATTCGGTCAGTTTGTGAGGGATCAATTTTCTCGTTATGGTATCGATACCAGTTATATTCGGAAGAGCAGGAGAAATACTGGCATTTCCATAGCCATCAATCCAGAAAACGATCGATCTTTTATTACGTACACGGGTTCGAATGCCGAACTCAGCCTGCAGCAGTTGGACATGAACAGCGTAGCATTAGGGCGCCATGTTCACTTAACGGGTTACAGGGGAAGCCAGAATCATTCCGAGTATCTAGAAACCGTGAAAAAGCTGAAAGCGCTCGGCGTCACCACTTCTATTGATGTAGGGTGGGACGATACAGGTGAATGGTATCAGGGCATTTTCGATTTAATGAATGAAGTTGACGTTTTTTTCATGAACGAAGCGGAAGCGCGGCACTACACCGGTTGTTCCACTGCGGGGGAAAGTATTCGTTTTCTTGCCAAGTATTGCAGCCACATCGTGCTCAAATTGGGTTCCGAAGGCGCGGTGGTTGCGGTAGACGGCCGTCAGGCGTATCGTTCGGGCTTCTCCGTCCAAGTTGTTGATACGACCGGCGCGGGTGATTCCTTTAACGCCGGATATATTTACGGTTATTTGGCAGGTAAACAGCCAGAAGAATGTTTGATTTACGGCAACGCCTGCGGTGCGCTATCCGTTAGCGAATACGGCGGTAGTACGGGGACGACGAACATACAATTGCTCGAAAAGTTCATCGACGGCCGAATCGGATCTACAATGGATAATTGGGAGGTAGCGAAATGAAACTGACGTTAATCGGAGGTGGAGGTGTCCGGGCTGTTCTGTTCACCAAAAGCCTGACCTTAAAGGCTGAGCAGGCAGGGATAACCAAGCTTGTACTGCTCGACACCGATCCCGAGCAGCTCGATGTGATAAGCCGATTGTGCCGGGTCGTCATCGCGCAAAGCGGTATCCGGATGGAACTGGAGACATCCACGGAGGCGCGCACCGCGCTGAAAGATGCGAAATACATCGTAACGACCATCCGGACCGGCAAAGAACAATCGCGATATACCGATGAGCAAATCGCACTGAATCATGGCGTTATCGGCCAGGAAACGACGGGTCCAGCCGGATTTTCCATGGCGCTTCGCACGATTCCCGTGCTGATGGACTATTGCAAGCTGGCCAAGGAGGTTGCTCCGGACGCGTGGATTTTCAATTTCTCCAATCCGTCTGGCCTGGTCACGCAAGCGTTGCGCAGCGCGGGGTATGACCGAGTGATCGGTATTTGCGACACGCCTAGCCACACTAAGCTTCGCATGGCCGAGGCGCTCGGCGTTGAGCCTGGCGAGCTGTATGTCGAGTTCTTCGGACTTAATCACTTGTCCTGGATGAGTAAAGTTATCTACCAAGGCGAAAATATATTGGATAAATTGAAAAAAGACGCTTCCTTTACGACCCGTGTCGATGAATTCAAAATGTTCGACGCAGATTTGCTGCATTCACTCCCCTTTTTGCCGAACGAATACTTATATTACTACTATCACCGGGAACAAGCGATGGCCAACATTGTCAAAGCGGGCATGACCCGGGGCCAGATGATCGCGCAAAACAACAAAGAGATGCTGGAAATACTCAAATCCATCGACATCGAGAACCAGCCGCAGAAGGCGCTCCAGACTTATCTTTATTATACGCAAAAAAGGGAAGCCTCTTATATGGCGATCGAAACGAACGGTCAGCCGAAGCCTATACCTCCGGCGGAAGAGCTGCAATTGCCGAATTCCCTCGGTTATGCGGGTGTCATGTTAGATTTCGTCGATTCGCTGCAAACCGGAGCTGAGCATAACATCGTGCTCTCCGTTCCGAACCAAGGAAGCATCGCGGGCTTTCACGACGACGATGTGGTGGAAATTTCGTGCAGCATCACAGCCGAAGGCGCGAAGCCGGTTGCGATCGGCGAAGTGCCCGAAGCGATGTATTTGCTGATGAGAAATGTGAAACGGTTTGAAAGACTGACGGTCGAGGCGGTTCAGAACAAATCTATCGAACTGGCGGTAGAAGCGCTAACGGCGCATCCGCTAGTCTGTTCCTACTCGATCGCCAAACAGCTGGTACGCGATTATCTGCGAGCTTATCAGCCAATTTTGGGAGAGTGGAAATAATGCGCTCCGAGGAGCTGTACGCGAAGCTGGTTAAGCTGAAAACCAGCGTGCCCGAAGGCTATTGGGGCAGGCGCATCGCAGCGCAATTGGAGTACGCGAACCGGGTTTCTCGGGTACAGGAAGCGCAGTTTGACGCACTTATCGGTTCGGTGGTGAGTTTTCTGCAGGATACGCTAGAGCGGGAAGGCACCATCGGAGAGCAAGCGGCTCGCGAAGCAGAGGCGCTGCTATCGGAAATGGCAACTGCAGCGAAGTCCTACCAATTAATCTGCGCCGCTCACGCCCATTTAGATATGAACTTCCTGTGGGGTTGGGATGAGACGGTATCGGCAACGCTTAACACGTTCCGGACGATGCTGGATTTGCTGCAGGAGTATTCCGATTTCCGCTTCTCCCATTCCCAAGCTGCTGCCTATCACATTGTTGAAACCTACGACCCCGAAATGCTGGAAGAAATCAAAGCACGCGTCCAGGAGGGACGATGGGAAGTGACCGCTTCGACCTGGGTGGAAGCAGACAAAAATATGCCGAACGGCGAGAGCATGGTACGGCAATTTTTGTATGCCAAAAACTATCTAGGGCGTTTGTTCGGACTTACGCCGGATGACCTGCAAATCGATTTCGAACCGGACACGTTCGGTCATGGCCTTAATGTGCCCGAGACGCTGCATCACGCGGGCATCAAATATTATTACTATTGCCGCGGTCATAACAATGAGGGTCATCACCTTTATCGTTGGATGGCCCCTTCCGGCCGCTCTGTCATCGCATACAAAGAGCCGCATTGGTATGATTCCCGCATCGAAACGGAAATGGTGCTTACTGTTCCGGAGTTTTGCCGGCAAACAGGCTTGAATACAATGATGAAGGTGTATGGGGTAGGCGATCATGGCGGAGGACCAACGCGGCGCGACATAGAACGCGTGCTCGATATGAGAGAGTGGCCGATTTTCCCGACGATTCGCTTCGGTAAGTACGCAGAGTATTTCGCGTTGACGGAGCAAATCGCCGATCGGCTGCCGATTGTACAGAACGAGCTGAACTTTATTTTCACGGGCTGCTACAGCTCGGAAGCGCGTCTGAAGCTAGCGAACCGGGTGTCAGAGAACTTGCTGTATGAAGCCGAAGCGTTGTCCAGCGTTTCCGCCTTGTGGGCTAATACCAAGTATTATGGCCAACCATTGGAAGAAGCTTGGAGGAAGACGCTGTTTAATCAATTTCACGATATATTGCCGGGGACTGGAATACCGGAAACCCGTGACCACGCGCTCGGAGCGTTCCAAGAAGTATCCGCCATGGCGAACAGCAAGCGAAGCGCAGCCATGCGCAGTCTCGCGGCGCGGATCGACACTTCCCGTTATGCGATTCAAGGCGAACGCTTCAATGAAAGCTTCTCGGAGGGGGCGGGTGCCGGAGTTGGCGTCTTGCATCAGTTCCGAACGGGTGAAAGCGACCGCGGACGCGGAAAAATACGAGTGTTCCACGTGTTCAACAGTGCGTCTTCCGCTAGGAACGAATTAGTTGAGATCACGATATGGGATTGGGACGGAAACGTTCAGAGAATCGGATTCGAGGACGATGAAGGAAAAACGGTGGCGTTTCAATACGTTGACCGCGGGTTCGCCGAACATTGGGGACACTTTTTCTTGCGTGTGCTGCTTCCGGTGAACGTTCCGTCCATGGGCTACAGCACTTATATGATGACGGAAAAAGACGGGGACATGGCCTTCCTTGCGGCGAACGACTTCTATCTCACCGGACAGAACCTGTCGCCTGTGGAACAGTATTCGTTCGTGCTGGAGAACGAGCGGTTAAAGGCGGTTCTCGATCCGCGGAAGCTCGCCATCATCTCTCTGATCGATAAAGAGACGGGAACGCAGCTCATCGACGGCAGTCGTCCCGCCGGCGTATTCCGGTTCATCGAGGAGGACGCCTTTCAGGGCGGCGGCAACGCATGGCTGGTAGGCCGTTACCGTAAAGTAGAAGAGCTCTCGGAGGGCTTCAAAATCGAAAGCTGCGATATTGACACCAGCCTTCTTCGGCAGTCGGTCACATTCAGCCGCTCATTCCGCAGCTCCAAACTGCGGGTAACCGTATCGTTGGATCAGGGAAGCAACAAGCTCGATTACAACGTCGAATGCGATTGGCATGAATACGGCACAGACAAGGAATTTACGCCTCAGCTGCAGTTTTACGCGCCTTTCGGTTATGACAGCGAGACCTACCGATACGATACGGCCTTTGGTACGATTCAACGTTCGCCGCTTCCTTTAGACGTACCTGCGAACAGCTGGGCGCTTGGAGTTACTGCTGACCGTACGCAAGGTAAATCGCTTATGCTCATTACGGATTGCAAATATGGATTCCGCGGTGTGGACCAAGGACTTTCGGTAACCTTGCTCCGAGGGTCTTACAGTCCGGATCGTTACCCGGACACAGGAGTCCATCGGTTTCGCATAAGCGTTTGTTTGGTTGATCCGACGAGCAATCAAGTTCTGATCGAAAATTCTTCCCATTACCATCATCCGCTCCAGGCGATTTCCGTGGCAGCGGGTAAAGGGGATTGGCCGACGACAAAAAGCTTTTTCCGGTTGGATGAAGGGACTGTCGCATTGTCCGCGATCAAGATGCCGGAAGGCGATCAAACCGCAAAACGATGGATCATTCGGATGTATGAAACGGAAGGAAAGACGACAACCGCGGCGTTGACCTTGTTCCGCAAGGTAAGCAAAGCTTATTTCGTCGATACGCTCGAACGTCCGGCTGCGGACGGGGACGTTTCCGTTTCCATTGACGAATCCCGAGTACGCTTCGAGGTAATGGCAAATAGTGTCGCAAGTCTATGCGTGGAGTTCGAATAGCCGCCTTATCAAGGTATCGGAGGGAAAATGGTTATGGGCAGCGGCTTGAAATATCGTCAAGATGGAACCTTTAAGATCGTGCAGTTCACGGATATGCATTTCGGGGACGGGAAAGAGGAAGAACGGGAGAGCGACGGTCGAACGGCTGCTTTGGTCCGGCGCGTTATTGCGGCTGAACAGCCGGATTTGGTCGTGCTGACCGGCGATATGATCTGGAGCCATGGCGTTGGGGATCCAAAGGCGTCGTTTCGCAGGGCGATTGCGCCGATCGCCGAATCACAGGTTCCTTGGGCAGCCGTATTCGGCAACCACGATGCGGAAGCGGGGGTTACGCGGGAGGAACTGCTGGCGATCCAGCAGGAAAATGAAAGATGTCTTTCCATTGCCGGACCTTCCGACATTAACGGCGTGGGAAACTTCATGTTGAAGGTGAAGGACGGTGCCGGGAGCAATGATGCCTTGGCACTGTATTTCTTTGATTCCGGCATCAACGCCCCTGAAGAAATCGGCGGGTACGCGTGGGTCCACCCGGATCAGATTCACTGGTACACGCAGGAGTCCCGGCGGTTGGCGGAGCAAAGCGGGAGACCGCTGTCCGCGCTCGCTTTCTTCCATATTCCGGTTCCCGAGTATGATGCCGCGTGGCATGGAGGACAAGTGACCGGCACCAAAGAGGAAAATGTGGAGTGCCCCAAAATTAACACGGGCTTGTTTGGGGCGATGGTCCAAATGAAAGATGTGCTGGGTACCTTTGTCGGGCATGACCACGACAATGATTATTGCGGCACCCTGCACGGCATTCGTCTTTGTTATGGCCGCGTGACGGGCTACAATTGCTACGGAAAATTGCGCAGAGGCGCTCGTGTCATTCAGTTGCATGAAGGAACTCGGGATTTCGATACCTGGATCGTAGAGGATGACGGAGGGATTGTTCGATGAGTATCGAGAAGGGATCCGATGACGCGTTGCAAACACTCGTCTACCCGGTTTACCAGGAAAGCCTGAAGCGGCTTTCGGATGTGCCGCACGTTGGGCAACTCTTGGATTCGGCCGCGCTGCGCCCGCATATGGGAGCTAGAAATGCCGTTACGTGGTTCTATGGCCGCCAAGGACAACCGGATATTGTTCTCGTAGGCTTGGGCGACACGGCGCCGTTTCATCCCGCTCGCATCCGCGAAGCGGCTGGCAACACGGGGAGAACGGCGGTCAAGGAGCAGTGCAGGTCAGCCCTTGTATCCTTTCAAGTGTTATGGGATGGAGAGACATCTTCCTGCCTAGAAACGGAAGCGGTAACGGCATGGGTAGAAGGTTGGCGGCTGGGAACTTATTCTTTTGACAAATACAAGGCGAAGAACCATGAACGAGTACTCCCAATTCTTCGTTTCGAAGGGGAAACGAACGCGGATGTTCAGGACGCGATTCGGCGTGGGGAAATTCACTCTGCGGGCACTCAGTGGGCGCGTAACTTGGCAAACGAGCCTGCCAATCATTTGCGTCCATTCACGTTGGTCGAGAGAGTGAAGGAGCGTTTTACCGGCACAGCCGTCGAGATTAAAGTGTTCACGGGCGAAGAGCTGGAGCGTCTCGAGCTGGCCGGAATGATAGCGGTAGGAAAAGGAAGCGCCTTTCCGCCTGCTTTTATCGAGCTCCGCTATTGCACGGACGAGTCAAAGCCGCTTACGGCGCTGATCGGCAAAGGGATTACGTTCGACACCGGGGGCGTCAGCCTTAAACGTGACAACGACATAAGCGATATGAGGATGGATATGGCCGGAGCGGCGGGGGTGCTCGGTGCGCTGGACATCTTGGTTAAAAGCGGCGCGTCCGCAAATGTGGCGGTGTTGGTACCTGCGGCGGAGAACGTAATATCCGGGCACTGCCTGTTGCCAAGCGATGTGATCCTATATGCGAACGGGCTTACCGTTCAAGTGGGCAATACCGATTCGGAAGGACGACTCATTCTCGCCGACGCGTTGATCTATGCCCATCGTATCGGTGCCGCCGAAGCAATTGATATGGCGACGCTTACCTATTCCGTCGTCGGAGCGCTCGGCTCCAAAATCGCCGGTATTTTCGGGGATGACGAGTTGGCGCGCTCATTGATAAATGCTGGCGATCCATTCGGCGAGAAGGTATGGCAGCTGCCTTTGGTCGATGAATACGAATCGTACTTGGAGAGCGATTATGCGGAAATCATCAACATAAGCCGAGGTGAAGGCGCAGGGGCGATCATGGCGGCACTGTTTTTACGGAAGTTTGTTCATCCCTCGCTGAGATGGGCGCATATCGACATGAACGGACCGAAAGCTTCGTCCTCTGCAAATGGAGCTCACGCCATCGGAGCAACCGGCTTCGGCGCACGGTTGTTGGCCTCGTTTGTAATGGGGCGGGACAAAAAGGCTTTGATCAAGGAGGACAGAGGAGAACCATGGAAAAAACCATAAAAGAAGCCGCACGGGTAAAGCCCTCGGATCGTCAGCTCGCTTGGCACGAAATGGAGTTTTATGGTTTTATTCATTTTACGGTCAATACGTTTACCAATCGGGAGTGGGGACTCGGGAACGAAGACCCTGCTCTCTTCGATCCCTCCGAATTAAATGCCGATCAATGGGTGGAAGTGTGCAAATCGGCAGGCATGAAGGGATTGATCTTGACATGCAAGCATCATGACGGTTTTTGCTTGTGGCCGAGCCGTTATACCGAGCATTCTGTAAAAAACAGTCCGTGGAGAGAAGGAAAGGGCGATCTGGTCAAGGAGGTCGCGGACGCTTGCCGTTCCGCTGGAATCCGCTTCGGTATCTACCTTTCGCCATGGGATCTTCATGAACCAACCTATGGAGATTCGATAACCTATAACTCTTTCTTTATGAACCAGCTAAGAGAGCTGTTGACCGATTACGGCGACATTTTCTGCGTATGGTTCGATGGTGCTTGCGGAGAGGGGCCAAACGGCAAAAGGCAGGTTTACGACTGGGAAAGCTACTACCTGCTCATCCGCGTGCTGCAGCCGGGAGCGGTCATTTCGGTATGCGGCCCGGACGTCCGCTGGTGCGGCAATGAAGCCGGCCATACCCGCAATTCGGAGTGGAGCGTGGTGCCGGCAGCCTTGCAGGACAACGAGAAAATCCAGGAGAAATCGCAGCAAGAGGATGACGGCGAGTTTGCCAAGCGGTATGACTCTCAGGACGACGATTTAGGAAGCCGGGAAGTTATTCGAGGAGCGGATAAGCTTGTTTGGTATCCTGCGGAAGTGAATACCTCGATCCGTCCGGGCTGGTTTTATCATCCTGAAGAGGACGACCAAGTTAAGCCGTTGGACGAACTGCTGGAAGTCTACGTTCGGTCGGTTGGAGGCAACGCTAACTTCTTGCTGAACTTGCCTCCTGATAAGCGCGGCCTGATCCACGAGAACGATGCGCGGCGAATGAGCGAGCTCGGCCAGACGATCATGGACACGTACCGGGACAACTTATGTGCTGAAGCTGTGGCCGTTGCATCGGCGCAAATGGATGATCGGCATGATGCGAACAACATACTTGATGGGAATCTGGACACTTACTGGTGTCCTCCGGAAGGTGTGGAGCAAGCCGAGATCGAAATCGACCTGCAAGAACAAAAAACATTCGACCGCATCGTCCTGATGGAACAAATCCGGGTCGGTCAACGAATTGAAAGCTTCAGCCTGGAATGGAAAGATGGAGACGTGTGGAAACCTCTGGATCAGGGAACGGTCATCGGTTATAAACGCATTTGCCGTTTCGGCAAGGTAACCGCCCGTTATATCAAACTTACCATTACAGCCTCCAGATGGTATCCGACGCTGACAAGTTTTCAAGTATTTTCAAGCAAATAATAATGAAGGTTCTCAGGTGGAGGGGAATACATTGGCACAAAAATTTCATTCTATTCGTTTCCGTCAGGTTCATCTTGATTTCCATACTTCCGAGCACATTACGGGCGTAGGTAAAGATTTCGACGAGGAACAATTCATCGGCTGTTTACAAAAGGCCCATATCGATACGATCAACGTCTTTGCCATGTGCCATCATGGTTGGAGCTACTTCGATACGAAGGTCGGACAGGCGCATCCGCATCTGGAAACGAATTTGCTGCCGAGAATGCTGGACGCTTGCAAACAGAACGATATTGAAGCGCCAATCTATATTACCGTAGGCTTTAACGAGCTCGCTGCCAGAGAACATCCCGACTGGGTGGTAGTGAAGCCTAATGGCGAACCGTACGGCCCTCCGAAAGCGCCGAATGAAACTCCGCTCCCCTCCGGCTGGGACGGTTGGCATATGCTCTGTATGAATTCCCCATACCTGCAGTATATATTGGATTACACCCGGGAAGTGATGGAGAGATTCCAACCGATTGGCATTTTCTATGATATCGTCGGTGAATATCCATGCCTTTGTTCAAACTGCCGCAGCAGGTTGAAGGAACTGGGATTGGACGAGAACAACCCGGAACACCGCATGCAATTAGCCAAACAGGTTTACTTGAACTATTTGCAGAAAACCTCGGAGCTCATTTGGTCGATCAATTCGGAAACCAGGCTTTATCATAACTGTACGACAGAGAAAATGGGCGAAAAACTTTATTACCCTTACTATTCCCACTACGATATCGAATCACTGCCTACCGGTGGTTGGGGGTATGATTATTTCAGCAGCATGGTGCGTTATATTCGAAAACAGGATTTTCAATATTTAGGGATGACCGGGAAGTTCCATAAATCTTGGGGAGAATTCGGAGGCTTTAAGAATCCGGCCGCATTGCGCTATGAGTGCCAGCAGATGATTTCTTTCGGAGCTAGGATCTGTATCGGCGATCAGCTTCATCCAAGCGGTCATATGGATGAAGAAACATACCGGATCATCGGAGAGGCTTTCGAGGATGTCGCGGTCAAAGAGACCTGGTGCCATTCAACCGACAGCGTTGCGGAAATTGCCATTCTCTCGGCTAATGCGCTTATCGGAGCCGAAGACAGCCGAACTAGCGACATGGGCGCTTATATGATGCTGGAAGAGGGACATTATTTGTTCGACATGATTGACTACGCCATGGAATTCTCTTCTTATAAAATACTGATACTGCCTGATCAGATCCGGTTGACCGACTCCCTCAAAAATAAACTTGAGCAGTATGTGGCAGACGGCGGTAAACTTATTATGAGCGCAGAAAGCGGCCTTTGGACGGAACGTCCTGAATTTGCCCTTGACGTAGGGGCGAATTTCCGCGGCAAATCGGAGTGGGAGAAGGATTATACGCTCGTATCCGATCTGATCGCAGGTAATCTTGTAACCTCTCCCTTCATCAATTATGAATCCGGTTATAAAGTCGCCGTCAATGAGGCAGAGGTGTTGGCGCATACGTACAGACCGTACTTTAACCGGACTTACGGGCATTTTTGCTCGCATTTGCACGCTCCAGCTGCAGAAGAAGCGGATTATCCCGCTGTCATCCGTCACGGTAATATCATCTACATCTCACAGCCTTTGTTTCGTTTATACCGGAATCACGGCATGCAGCTTTACCGGGATTTATTCCTGCAGTGCGTGAAACAGCTGCTGCCCGAACCTGTAATGACGACCAGTCTGCCTTCTGCGGGAAAAGTGAATCTAACCCGTCTCGCAACTGATAACGATTATGTTCTGCATCTGTTATATGCCGTGCCGATATTACGCGGGGATACGCAGGTGATCGAAGACGTGCCGACTCTACGGGACATCTCCGTTCGAATAAAGCTGGATAAGGAAGTCACGGAAGTCCGACTGCTGCCCGAGATGACTGAAATTCCGTATGACCGGGATGAACAGGGGTATACCCGCTTTTCGGTTGACCTCACGAGTCATCAGATGGTTTTGTGCCATACCTGAGTCTGGCCTATGTTGCGGGCGCTGCTCGCCGTTAGAAAGGGGCTGTCCGAGTAGGTGATCATATGGAACAGTCTTTAAGACGGTGCGAGCGTGTTAGTAGTGGAAAAGTAGCTAGTTTGGGTGGATTAAGACGCTGCGAGCGTGTTAGTGGTGGGAAGCAGCTAGATGTTACGGGATAAGTACGGTTCAGAGCTCGAATCGGAATTCCTGCTCGCTGAAACGATATTTCTCATGCAGCTCCGGACCGCAAGAGGCCGATCCGACACAGCTCATTTTGTAATCCAGATGGATGATCGTTTCCTTCCTCTTCTTCAGCTCATAGGTGTGCGCGGCGGCTGTAAGATCCTCAGATGAATAGTGGGAAGCGTTAAACGAGAACGGGTTTGGCACCGTAAATTTCAAGCCCATACCCTGCTCATTCGACACGATCGCCCAATCCGTTCCGTAACGCGAACCGTTCTCTTGCGGCGCTTGATCTAATTATAGCCGTGGGATACGATCTGCTATGGGAACCAAAATGGACAACATACCATACAAAATGGGCATTCCGAGGTGACGTTGGTTGGACTTGCTCCGCTTGAGAAGCAACAGCTCTCATCAATTCGAAGAGGGACTGCCATTTGCGGTCTACACGGTAGGGACAGAGATGCAGGCTTCGATCACACGATTGGAAGGATTCTCGGCTAATCAGTTGTTTCTAACCTTTTCTGGAAAAGGGAAACTTCGTCTGCTAGGGCAGGATAAATGGGACATCATAAATCCGGGTACGCTGCTCTAAATTCCTGCTAGACGCCGAAACAGTTTACCCGCTTGTTCAGGCAAGCGTTAAATCAAACTCCGCTGCAATTTTTGCAAGGGAGTCGTCTGCGGACTGCCGATTTATTGTTAGGCGAACATCCGGACATGACGATCAGTCAAGCCGCTGCATCTGTGGGCCTCGCGCCGGTTTATTTTTCAAGATTATATCACCGAACCTTCGGCTGCACGCCTTCCTATTCCCGGACAAAATGAGCTTCTATATTATTGTTTGAATTATACCGATGGAGGTATGAGATGTCACAATCAGAACAAACCATCTACCGTTTCAGTGAAGCCCCTATTTGGGAGCTGCAGCGATCCTATTATGAAGAGCAAGGAATCAAGGCGTGGCAGAATGAAGTAGTCCCGCAGTACATAACGAGTAATCCGATTATTGCCGCAGCATATGCGGAAATGATTTTTGGGTTTCTTCAAGATAGAGCGAAATTAGGTTATGCCTCTGAGCTTGTTACGATCGTTGAGCTTGGAGCGGGGTCGGGCCAATTAGCATTTCTCGTTCTTACGGAGCTGTGCGAGCTAACGGAATATGCGGGCTTCACGCTTCCTCCTTTCCGCTATATCATGAGTGATTTAGCAGTCAAAAATATATCCTTCTGGCAACAGCATCGCAGCTTAATCCCTTTTGTTGAAAAAGGGATTTTAGATTTTGCGAAGTTTGATGCCGTTAAGGATACAGAGCTAAAGTTGACACAATCAGGTGTCCTCATACGGCCGGGCGACTTGCAGCAGCCGCTCATGGTTATCGCAAATTACTTTTTTGACAGTATCCCGCAAGAACTGATTTATATGGAAGATAGTAAAATCTATGAGTGCAAGGTTTCTCTACAGCATCCGGATGGAGCTGCCGATCTGAGCGCATCCGAAATGCTGGAGAAAGTCATCCTTGAGTACCATTATCGCAGGGCTGCCGATTACGAACGGGAGACGTACCCGTACCGCGACGTTATAGAAATTTATAGACAGAAGCTCGATGACTCCCATATTCTCTTTCCAGCCATAGGAATGGCATGTTTAGAACGGCTTGGCCAGCTATCGCAGCAGGGTTTCCTTCTGCTCACGGCGGATAAAGGCGATCACCGCTTAGAGAACTGGGAATTTGCGGAGCCCCCCAAGCTTATTGTTCACGGAAGCTTCTCCTTGACGGCTAATTATCATGCCATCCAAACCTTTTTCGAGCGGAAGGGTGCGCAGTCCTTGTTCACTTCGCATCATTATAATAACTTAAACGTAGGCTGCATTCTAATGCTGCAAGACCTTAATAGCTATGGTAATACTCGATTAGCATATCGACGGTTTGTAGATCGTTTTGGTCCTGACGACTTCTTCAGCATGAAACAATGGTTTGATGGACAGCTGGAACAATTGGAGATACGCCAAATCCTTGCCCTCTGGCGATTGGGAGGCCATGATGCGCAGTGGCTCCTGCAAAGCGCTAAGCGTATCTCGAGCCTTCTGCCAACCTCTAACGAGGCTGAAATGGAAGATGTTCGCAGGGGGATACACTTGATGTGGAAATCCTATTACCCTATGGAGGGGAAGCATAACTTAGCGTTAGATTGCGGCTTGCTGTTATATCAAATGGATTTGTTCAAGGATGCGAGGGTATTCTTGGAGCGGTCACTGATTCATAGCGAGGCAGATTCCGAGCTGCTCTATCACCTTGCGGTTTGCTGTTATGAGGTTGGCCATGAGGGCGCTGCATTGGATTATGCTCAGAGAACTTTAGCTATGGAGCCTGATCATGAAGGAGCACTGGCTCTTCGTGCGCTTTTTCATTAATTGATTGTTTGTCCTCATGTGATTCGGGTTGTATTTTCTCCGCTCGCCATGCTTGTCATGCTAGTCTGCATAATTGGTCAAGTCCCCTCATAGACATGAACCATGGAATTATTAATGTGCAGAGGGGTGGATCGCATGCGTCGTCGGATTTCATGGATCACCGCTGTTGCCCTGCTAATGACAGTCGTATTGGCTGGCTGCGGCGGGAGCAAGAATGCGGAATCGATCGTGAAGGACCTGGACAAAGTCGTCAGTAAAATGGAGAGTTATGAAGGCAGCGGCACGATGATCTTACATACAGGTCAACAGCCGCTAGAGTACAAAGTGGAAGTGTGGTACCAGAAGCCGCAGCTATATCGGATATCGCTTACCAATGCCAAAAGAGACATTACGCAAATCGTCCTTCGTAATGAAGAAGGGGTATTCGTTCTCACCCCGCAGCTCAACAAGAGCTACCGATTCCAAAGCGATTGGCCGGATAATCAAGGCCAAGTGTACCTGTACCAGACCTTAGTCCAAAGCATTCTGGTGGATAACTCAAGGCAGTTTACAACAGACAAGGACGCATATGTATTCGACGTTATGGCTGGAAACTATCAGAATGGCTCCTTCGCTCGGCAGAAAATATGGCTAGACCAGGAAGATTACTCACCTAGACATGTAGAAGTGACGGATGCGAACGCGAATGTGATGGTGGAAGTTAACTTCGACACCTTCGAATTCGGCAAGAAGTTCGATAAGACTGCGTTCGATATGGATAAGAATATGGGAATCACCCCAAATAACAAGCCTTCCGATACATCGGAGGGAAGTCCTAGTCCGGATGTTTCTCCAACTCCAGACGCAGCCCCAGACGCCTCTGCTATTCCGGATGATTCATCACCTGAGGCATCAGCAGCTCCCGACGATGAAACCTCAGTTCAGCCGGATTCAGGCAATGACAATGCGGCTAAGAATACAGAGGTCAATCTCACAGTCATTGAACCGGATCCAGATGCATTACCGGTTGGTGTTGAATTAAAGGATACCAGTGACGTGCAGCTTGGAGATTATTTAGGCGTTATGCTTCGCTATACAGGAACCTATGATTTTACTATCGTTGAGATGGTATCCAAGGATAGAGCCGTAACGTTCAGCGCAGGTATTGTCAAAGACCTCGGATTTACGTTAGGTCATCTCACAGAAGGTGTGACAAGCACACTGACTTGGAGCTATGAAGGCGTAGAATACCGGATAACCAGCGCAGATCTGCCGCAGGATGATATGGTTCGAATCGCACAGTCCATGGAACAATCATCGGGTAAATAGGCAAAAGAGAAAAGGGCCGATCGCTAGTCGATCGGCCCTTTCTTCGAAGGCATATCTCTTTGGAGATGACGGTTGAATGATTTTTTCTAGGGAAAAGGAAAAGTTTGTATGCTTGAATATCGTTGACAGCACCGCATCCTCCCGGTAACATTACTTTATTGTAGCACTTGAGCAGGGTAGGTGACCGGTCCGTGGACTGTTATTACCGGCCGACTGTGGCCGAGATTTCCCTCGATGCCCTAGAGTCTAACATAGGAGCGTTCCGCAAGCATCTGGCAACAGGAACACGGATCTTAGCATCCGTTAAGGCGAACGCTTATGGACATGGGGCTGTAGAGGTTGCGCGGAGTGCTGTCTCCGCCGGTGCTGATTACTTAGGTGTGGCGTTTCTGGATGAAGCGTTGCAGCTGAGAGCATCAGGAATAGAAGCACCCATTCTCGTATTAGGTTATACACCTCCAGAGGGGCTGTCTCTTGCTAAGGAGAAAGGAATAACGGTAACCCTATATCGAGACCACATGCTTGATGATGTGGCGAAGCTTTCAGATGTTGGCAATAAATTGAAGGCGCATATTAAGGTCGATTCCGGCATGGGGCGCCTCGGTTTACTTCCAGGAGCGGAGGCAGAGCGGTTTCTGGACCGCGCCTTCAAGCTTTCGCAGCTGACTGTAGAGGGGCTGTACACTCACTTCGCACGTGCGGACGAGATGGACAAAAGCTATACGGAGCTGCAACAGCAAAGATTCCAGAGTGTTGTTGATTACGTTAAGCGCGCAGGAATGCCGATATCCATTATCCATTCCAGTAACAGCGCGGCAGGTATCGATATGCCGGAGCGGGTTGGCGGTATGCTGCGGCTTGGGATTAGCATGTATGGCCTTTATCCAAGCGTTGAAGTGAATTCGCGAATGGTCCATTTGGAGCCTGTTCTTACCTTAAAAACATCTATTGTGCACGTGAAGAGTTTGGAAGCAGGCGAAGGCATTAGTTATGGTACGAGATATTTTACCCAAGGTAAGGAATCGATAGGCACTCTGCCGTTAGGTTACGCGGATGGCTTCAGCCGGATGCTAAGCGGGAAAGCTGAGGCGCTGGTCAGAGGACGAAAGGTACCTGTGTTGGGTACAATCTGCATGGATCAGTGCATGATTCGTCTGAATGATGCCGAGAAAGACGGCGAAGAACGAATCGGAGCCGGAGAAGAAGTGGTGTTAATTGGCCGCCAAGGGGATGAGTTCATCTCTGCGGAAGAGGTTGCAACGAAGCTTGGTACCCTTAATTATGAAGTAACTTGTATGTTGGCGGCAAGAGTTCCGCGTGTTTACCTACGCAGCGGGGAAGTCATCTCAATCGTAAATCCTTTGTTGGGTTAACTTTGGAAATTATTTTTATGTTCCGTATGCAGGAAAGTGAAATGAATATCTAGAATGTTTATGATAGAAGAATCGTATATTTCTTAACGGTCTCATGCATACTGGAAATTAGGTTGCTTTTTTGGAAATTCTTTGGGGGTGTCCGTTCGGTGGCTAATTTGCACAATACGAAACGTATTATGATCAGTCTGCCGGATCATTTACTGCGCGAGGTCGACTTTGTCGTCGCCAAGGAGAATACGAACCGCAGTGAAATTATTCGCCAAGCTATGAAGTATTACCTGGTAGAACGTAAGAAAAGACTGATTCACGATGCCATGCAGCGCGGTTATTTGGAAATGGCAAAGATCAATCTGAACATGGCATCGGAAGCCTTTCACGCCGAAGAAGATGCCGAAAGTACACTCGGGCGCCTCGTAAGCGGGGTGTAGAATTTGATTGTCAAACGCGGGGATGTTTTCTATGCGGATTTGTCGCCGGTGGTCGGCTCAGAGCAAGGCGGAGTACGTCCTGTGCTGGTCATCCAGAACGACATCGGCAACCGGTTCAGTCCTACCGTTATTGTAGCGGCCATCACGGCGCAGATTCAGAAAGCAAAGCTGCCGACTCACGTCGAAATCGAAGCGAAAATTCACGGCATGGAGCGTGATTCCGTCATTCTGCTTGAACAAATCCGAACAATCGACAAGCAACGGTTAACGGACAAGATCACGCATTTAGACGACGAAACCATGCGCAAAGTGGATGAATCGCTGCAGATTAGTGTGGGTCTGATTGATTTTTAATGAGAATAGAAACAGGAGCTGCGAGTATGCAGCTTTTTGTCGTTTCCGGAAAATAAAGTCGGTGGAAAATGGAGCGAAATGATAATGACAACACTCGAAGCAAAGCTAGGGAGATACGCGGAATTAATAGTGAAGGTCGGCGTTAATATCCAACCAGGGCAGGAGGTTTTCATCACTGGGTCGATTCATATGGCTTCTCTTGTACGAATGGTTGCAGGAAAGGCTTATGAAGCAGGAGCAAGCAACGTTCATGTAGATTGGACGGATGAGGCTCTATCTCGTATGAAGTATGAGAAAGCGGCGGATGAGGTGTTCACGCGGTTTCCCGAATTCGAGACCATGAAGAGAAACGACTTTGTTGCGAGAGGAGCAGCTTTCATCTCAATCGTTTCACCGAATCCGGATTTGCTCAAAGGCATTGATTCGAAGCGGATCGGGAATTTCCAGAAGGCATCCGGACAAGGGCTTGCGGAATTCAGGCGTGCCGTTCAAGCGGATAAAGTGAGCTGGACCATTGCTGCTGCGTCAACGGAGGATTGGGCAGTTAAAGTATTCCCCAAGTTGACTGCTGAGGAAGCGGTTGAACAGCTGTGGGAGGCTATCTTTACTTCTGTTCGCTTGAATGCTGCAGACCCTGTCAAGGCTTGGGAGGAGCACAATGCGTTACTGCACAGTAAGTGCGATATTCTCAATGGCAGAAGATTTCAGAAGCTTCAATATCGCGCCCCAGGTACGGACCTTACTATAGAGCTGCCAGAGAAGCATATCTGGGTTGGGGCTAGCAGCACGAATACGAATAATGTCCCTTTCATGGCGAATATGCCGACGGAGGAAGTTTTTACAGTACCGCTAAAGACGGGCACTAATGGTTATGTATCCAGTACGAAGCCGCTGAGCTATGCAGGCAATATTATTGACGGCTTTAAGCTGACGTTCGAGGATGGCCGGATTATTAAGGTTGAAGCCGAGCAAGGACAGGAAATTCTGCAACAGCTCGTTGATTCCGATGAAGGCTCGCATTACTTGGGAGAAGTCGCGCTTGTACCGCATGAGTCCCCGATCTCGCAGTCAAACGTGCTTTTCTATAACACCCTATTTGATGAGAATGCTTCGAACCATCTGGCTATCGGCAGCGGATATGCTTTTAACGTCGAAGGCGGCAAAGAAATGACTCCGGAAGAGCTGGCGAGCTGCGGCGTCAACTCCAGCATTATGCACGTTGACTTCATGATAGGCTCAGCGCAGATGGATATCGACGGGGTGCTGGCAGATGGCACAGTCGAGCCGATTTTCCGCAAGGGGAATTGGGCGATATAGGAATTGAATGGAATGTAGCGGGGGGCACTTATCAATGAGTTTTGGAAATCAGACCGCGGCAGCGGACAAGCAAGAAAGAATGATCAAGCAAATCGCCAGTGAGCTTGGAATTGGTTTAGGTCAGGTGCGGACGGTGGCTGCGTTGCTGGACGATGGCAATACGATCCCGTTTATCGCACGTTACCGTAAGGAAATGACGGGAGAGCTTGATGAGGTTCAGCTTCGCGCCATAGACGATCGGCGGAATTACTTGAAAGGCCTTGAGGATCGCAAAAGCGAGGTCTTACGGCTCATAGAGGAGCAGGGTAAGTTAACTCCGGAGCTGCAGGCTGGAATTGAGAAGGCGGCTAAGCTGCAGGAAGTGGAGGATTTATACCGTCCATACCGGCAGAAAAGAAAGACCAGAGCGAGCGTCGCCAAGGAACGCGGGCTGGAGCCTTTGTCTCAATGGCTTCTCTCTCAGCCAAAGCATGGAGATTTACTGGGTGAAGCCTCTAAATATGTAGATGCAGATAAGGGTGTAAATACGCCCGAGGAAGCCATTCAAGGGGCATCCGACATCGTGGCTGAGGGAATAGCCGATGATGCGGATATTCGGCGCTGGGTACGCAAGTTTACTTGGGATCAAGGCGTTCTTATCAGTAAAGCCAAGGATGCGGAAGCGGAAAGCGTATATGAGATGTATTATAAATATTCCGAGCCGGTCAAACGGCTGCCGCCTCATCGCGTTCTTGCTATGAATCGCGGTGAACGTGAAGAAGTGCTTGGTGTTTCCATAGATATACAGAGCGAGCGCATCGTTGAGGAGTTAAATAGACGTACGCTTAAAGGTCCTTCAGTAACACGCGATACACTAGCGGCTGCAGCTGAAGATGCCTACAAACGGCTTATTTCCCCTTCGATCGAAAGGGAGCTGCGCGGAGAGCTAACCGATAAAGCCGAAGAGCATGCGATCAGCATATTCTCTGAGAATCTGCGTAATCTGCTGCTTCAGCCGCCAGTTAAAGGGAGAGTGGTCCTCGGCGTAGATCCGGCATACCGCACAGGGTGCAAGCTGGCAGTCGTAGACGATACGGGCAAGCTAATGGAAGTGGCAGTTACATATCCGACACCTCCTCACAATAAAAAAGCCGAGGCAGAGGTCGTGTTCCGTCGGCTGATTAACCAATACGGGGTAAGTCTTATTGTAATCGGCAATGGAACGGGCTCGCGTGAATCGGAGCAATTCGTTGTCGATATCATCAAGTCTACACCGGAGCGTTCCATGCAGTATTTAATTGTCAATGAAGCGGGAGCCAGTGTCTACTCGGCTTCTAAGCTGGCAGCTGAAGAGTTTCCCGATCTGGACGTGTCTGAGCGCAGTGCGGTTTCAATCGCTCGCAGACTGCAGGATCCTCTGGCCGAATTGGTGAAGATTGAACCGAAAGCGATCGGGGTCGGACAGTATCAGCATGACGTCACGCAGAAGAGGCTGGATGAAAGCTTGTCCGGCGTCGTCGAATCTGCGGTCAACCATGTTGGGGTTGACGTGAATACGGCATCCCCATCGTTGCTCTCTTATGTGTCTGGAATCAATTCCACGATGGCTAAAAATATCGTAAAGCTTCGCGAGGAAACCGGTAAATTCGTCGAACGGAAACAGCTGCAAAAGGTACCTCGGTTGGGTGCGAAAGCCTACGAGCAATGTGCGGGGTTCCTGCGCATATCAGATGGTAAGAATCCGCTGGACCGCACGCCGATCCACCCGGAATCCTATGAGGTGGTCAGCCGGTTGTTCAAGGATTTAGGACTTAACCTAGCTGACATTGGCTCGGAACCGCTTAAGGAAAAGCTGAAGGAAGTTAATCTTGAAGAGGTGTCCGAACGTCTAAATGTCGGTGTTCCTACTTTGCGCGATATTATGGATAGCTTACAGCGTCCTGGACGCGATCCCCGCGATGAGCTCCCGCCTCCGATCTTCCATACGGACGTGCTGGATATCGAGGATTTGAAGCCGGGTATGGAGCTCAAGGGAACGGTTCGTAACGTGGTAGATTTCGGTGCTTTCGTCGATATCGGAATTAAGAACGACGGTCTAGTGCACATCTCCCAGATCAGCAATAAATTCGTTAAGCACCCAACGGAAGTCGTTGCAGTCGGCGATACGGTAACGGTATGGGTTCTTGGCTCCGATCTTAAGAAAGGCCGCGTCAGCTTGACGATGCGCCAGCCCTAATCACTCGTACAGCCCAAGCGGAGTTCCTCCGTTTCGGGCTGTTTTTAAGAGCACGCTTACATTTACCTCTTGCCCTTAAGAGCTAATTTCGTTACAATTCAAGCAACTGGAGGCGATAAAATGAACCCTGAAAAGTGTGTCGGATCCCATCATCCCAAATGGTTTGGATTAGCGTTGCAAGCGCTTGTCATTTTATCCAAGGATAATATCCAGACTTGCCCGAGCGCTGAGCTGGCCGTCTACCTTCAATCCGAAGCGACGCTGCTGCGGCGAATTCTTGCTACCCTGGTTAAGGGCGGTATCTTGGAAACGCGTGAAGGCCGTGACGGCGGGTACCGCTTAAAGAGAGATCCCCATTCGATAACGTTAGCGGAAGTATATACGGTTCTTCAGGTAAGCGATCCTTTGTTTTTCGGTATTAAAGAAACGACGGGAACGCATACCTTCGGTATGGAGATGAAGGGGATTTTCTGTGAGCTAACGGCGGAGATGGATCGTTCATTGTTAGAAGTGCTGAGTCGATATACCATAGGTCAGATTGCAGAGCGCGCGCATGAGTGTAAGGAATATTCTCCTGAAAGTGAGGTGAATTTGAGGAATTGACAATTGTTTATCGCGGTCTTATACTGTGCAATATACAGAACAGTTTAACATTCAAGTTGATCACGTTCGGCAATAACTGTGTAAATTTTATCACAGATTCATCATTTGAACTGGAGGAATGCAATATGTCCACAACAACTCAAACCCTTAACAGCCCAACCTTTTCAACTGTCATTCGGGAACGCCGCTCTGTCAGAACTTATGATCCATCGGTGAAAATATCTCAGGATGAGATAAAGGAAATACTTGGAGAAGCGGTTCTCGCTCCCTCCTCTTCTAATCTGCAGCCTTGGCGGTTCCTGGTTATCGACTCACAGCCTTTGAAGGAAAAGCTGCTTCCAATCGCTTTTAATCAAAAACAAGTTGTTGAAGCTTCTGCAGTCATCGCGGTGCTTGGTGACCTCGAGAGCTACAAGCTCACGGAGACCATTTATAATCGTTCCTTCGAAGCTGGGTATATGCCGGAAGAAAGGAAGAATACCATGATCACCAATACAACGAAGATGTATTCCTCTTTTCCTCCGGAGGTTTCGAAAAAAATCATATACACGGACGGCGGACTGGTCTCTATGCAGCTAATGCTTGCGGCCAAAGCCAGAGGTTATGATACAGTGCCTATGGGCGGATATGATGCGGGGAAATTCACCGAAGCTTTCGGAATTAACGAACGTTATGTACCCATTATGCTAATCGCTATCGGTAAAGCTTCGAACGAGGGTCACCCGACAGTGCGTTTAACTGTTGACGAAGTAGCTAGGTTCAACGAAATGTCCTTCTAATTGCAGGGGCAAACGAAAGGGATCTTCTTATCACGCTTATGCGGCGAGAGGAAGAAGATCCCTTTGTTTTCTTTTCTACCCTTCAAGGGTGACTCACTGCATTATCTTTGGATTTCTCGGGTTTAGCGCGGTAATAGAACCAGCAGTCGTTCAATAGACGAATTTGCCGACGATCTTTCTTGTGAAACGCTGACATGAGCTGGTTGCAAAGCCATTGCGGCATTGGAATCGTCCTCCTCCCCTCACATGCTGTATCAATAGCATATGGGGTGAAGCGCATGACAGTGCAGGTCCGATCGTATATCGCTTTTTAGAGCATATCCTCATCTTCATACCACTGTTCCAGCTGAGCTTGCAGTGCGCGAATCTCAGTTAGCAGCGAGACGAGAGGATACTCACTTTCACGAATCGAGGAGAACGTTCTCTCCAGTTCATTAATGTAATGCAAGCCGCCGATCGGCGATTGATTCTCATCGAGTAAATCCAGAGCGCGGAACTCCGCGATTGCTCTAGGAAGCTTAGGGACGTTGTCAGCGGTTAACTTCGAGAGCTCTTTATGAAGACGAAGATTAAGCGCGCTGAGCTGATAAGCATGGGAAGCTGGCATCTGAACAAATTCAAGCTCGCCTTGCTCCTTTTGTAAAAGTATATAAGACATTTCCGGCATACATACTGGTCTCCCCTCAACCATTTCTACTTGACAGTGTAGCCCAATCTTAGTCTACAATTCAAGTAGGACAGCAAGGAGGATAGGTTATGAACGATCAAGAGCTGCAGCAATGGATAGAAAGGGTGTCATTGGCCGATTTCGGACGTCCATTTCTGCATAGAGCCTCCTTTAACGCGAGGTTAAGGACGACCGGTGGACGTTATTTCACGAAGAGCCACAATATCGAGATAAGCCCGCATCAGCTTGCCGTTAACGGGGTCGAAGAGACGGAAGCCATCATTAAGCATGAGCTATGCCATTATCATTTACATATTCAACGTAAAGGATTCCAGCATCGGGATGCAGACTTTAAGCAATTGCTCGTCCAGGTTGGAGCAACCCGGCATTGCAAGCCGTTACCTGGGGCGGCAAGAACCTTGCCGATCAAATATATGCTCGCTTGTCAGAGCTGCGGGATGAATTATCCGCGTAAGCGTCGCACGGATCCGCGTAAGTATGCCTGTGGACGATGCAGAGGCAAGCTTAGGCTGCTACAAGTACAACCTGAGCAGCCTAAGCCTGCAGCAAGCGCAAAAAGCTGAAAATATGGAGTAGGAGCACTGAGCTTACTGACTGCTAAGCTCGGGACGAGATGATTGGCGAAGTCTTCTGGTGAGCGGATCGCAGCTCCGGATTGGAAGATCAAACCGCTGATCGCGATACCGGATACGCCTCCTAACTCCCTCGTTGCATTCCCCATACCACTTGCTTCTCTGGCAGCGTCTTACGGTACCGCGGACATCGAGCCGTGGGATAGAGGAGTGAAGCTTAGACCCATTCCGGTTTCGGCTAACATCATAGGGTACTTTATTATTCCGAATTTTAGGAACGGAATATTACACCCAAATATTTCAAACAGGAATATCGCGGAAACAGCTCTTATAATGCTTGACTTCAAAGTTGAATCGTGATAAATTATTAATTGTCGCTTTTGAACTTTCCCTGATAGCTCAGTTGGTAGAGCACTCGACTGTTAATCGAGTTGTCACAGGTTCGAGTCCTGTTCGGGGAGCCATGGGGAGATACCCAAGTGGCTATAAGGGGCTCCTCTGCTAAGGGAGTAGACGTGTCATGCGTGCGAGGGTTCGAATCCCTCTCTCCCCGCCATGTAACTTCAATTAGACGACTATATAGAAGAGTCCAATCGGCCTTGTGCCTTTTGGGCTCTTTTTGAATTTGTAGGGGTCTTGGGCAGGGTTGATGCACGATATGCTGCTATTGACTTCTCTGTAATTAGCGCACAGAGAGTGCGTTAAATCGACTAAACTAGCACGCCATCGCCTTTAGTGCACAGAGAGTGCGTTAAATCGACCAAACTAGCACGCCATCGCCTTTAGTGCACGGAGAGTGCGTTAAATCGACCAAACTAGCACGCCATCGCCTTTAGCGCACGGAGAGTGCGTTAAATCGTCCAAACCAGCATTCAACCAAGTTTTAAGTAATTAGTCTAGGGTGTTATGAATCACTCAATACAAACGGGTGTGTCGCCAAATGGCGAAGCCATGCATGCAACTTACAAGAATAAATAGTCTGATTTTCCCTTTAATTATACCAAAAAATATTGCTTGCCTTCGCTGTCTGATTCAGATATAATCATATTTGTCGTCTGAAACGGGCAATCGCTAAAAACAGATTTCGCAGCCCTTAAATGGCCCCTTGGTCAAGCGGTTAAGACACCTCCCTTTCACGGAGGTAACAGGGGTTCGAATCCCCTAGGGGTCACCATTATGCGAGCCATTAGCTCAGTTGGTAGAGCACCTGACTTTTAATCAGGGTGTCGAAGGTTCGAGTCCTTCATGGCTCACCATTTATTTACTCCGGTAAGGCGCAAGCTGAATCGGACGACATACTCAATGTGCGGTCGTGGTGGAACGGCAGACACGCTATCTTGAGGGGGTAGTGCCCATCGGGTGTGAGGGTTCAAATCCCTCCGACCGCACCATACCTCAAAAATCCGGGAAGCCTTGCTTAGCAGGGCTTCTTTTTGTTTTATAACAATAGGTGTGAAAATGTGATATAGAGCTGAAAAAGCTTCGTAACGCAGCTAGGATTCGATATGACATCATTCAAGGTCTAATGAATCTATTTGATAAAGTAATGGACGAGGAAATAAAGCAAGTAGCGTTGAAATTGATTGATACAGAAGAAGATCTCAAATATAGAAAGGTGTATACGACTGTATGGAGAAAGGTATAAAAGAATACGAAGTGGATATCAGAAAATAGTCTTTTCAAATAAGTCGGGCACCTTTGGCATCAAACCCCTGTTTGAATGGGCCAATTCCTCATGCTATGATTCATAATAGACTAATTAAAGATGATGTCTGTAAGTGACGGAGGATCCCATGCAGAGCATAACCGACTCAACCACAGAGAATGGCATATCCATCGGTATAATCGGTCCGGATGTATTAGTGAAACGGATTCTGAGGGTCCTGAAGTCTTTCCCTTCTTTCCGACCGATTTCAAAGGTGTACGGGATAGAAGATGAGGCTCCCGGATTAGCCGAGGAAATCGCGGGTGACGTAGAAGCGATTCTCGTATCCGGACCTTTGCCATACCACAGAATCAGGGAAGAAACGAGTCTGAAAGTGGCATTGCATCATGTGCCATTAACGGATACCAGCTTTTACCGGGCGTTGTTCCGAATAAAGAACGCGCTCGGACCGGAGAGAACCTTGCGTGTTTCTATCGATACATTGGGGATTCAAATGGCAGCCAAATCCTTAAATGAAATCAATGAATCCCGCATCGAAGCGACTCATTTCAACGGATCGTCTTATCCCTCCTGTGAAGAGTTAATTACATTCCATCAACGCCAATATGAGTCTGGGGCTTCCGATGCGGCGATGACTGCCGAAGGATCGGTTGCTCAAGCGCTGTCTGAACTGGGAATTCCTAACGAATGGATTATACCGACCGATCAGAATATTACCGTTGCCTTGGAGAGAGCCCTATTGTCGACGGAAACCCGGCAGAGCAAAGAAGCGCAAATCGTTGTCGGCCTACTGAACATTGATCAATTCGAGAAGCGAATTCATACCCATTCTTCGGAGCATGAGGTTCAGAAATTCAAGCTGGAAATTCACCGGATGCTGCTTGATTACGTAGAGTCGCTAGACGGTTACTTAACTCATCTAGGCGGGGACGAATATTTGTTTTTTACAACGCGCGGAATATTCGAAAGGGAGACCGGGGGGTACAAATCGATCCCGCTCGGCAGACATGCCTACCAGAAATTCGGCCTTTCCCTCAGCATCGGAATCGGATTTGGCCGGTCTGCCAATGAAGCGGGAACTCACGCAAGAGTTGCTCTTCGCAAATCGAAAGAAGCGGGCGGAGATACATGTTTTATCGTCCGGGAGGACAAGACGTTGATCGGACCGCTTGCGATGGCGGATCCGCTGGAGTATGCCTTGTCCTTGACTGACGCGGGATTAATCAAGAAGGCGGAGGATGCCGGAATGACCTCTGTTTATTTGAGCAAATTGCTGGCCCATGTAGCCCGAAACGGAAGGACGGACTATATGGTGCACGAGCTGGCTGCCATATTGGATATTACCGTGAGGAGCACACATCGATTAGTATTGCAATGGATTGATCACGACTTGGTCCGGATCGCGGGAGTGGAGAAGGTTCCCAAAGGCAGGCCGCGGCAAATTTTTCGTCTCTCATTTCTGGAGGACAAGGTCGGGGGTTAAACCGGGTGGGGAATCTAATTAGGGTTTCCTCCGTTCATTTATAGACGACTTAAAGATTTGTCTTTTAATGTGGAGGGAACTATGATGAAGTTATCCTCAACATTGAAGGGAGATCTTCTACAGTGAGAACGATTGAAGAACTAGAGGCCAAGCTGGCCGAGCCCTCGGAAACTCTTATTAAAGATATGAAGGAAATCGACGGGGATATTCTCCTGCTAGGAGTCGGCGGGAAGATGGGCCCAAGCTTGGCCAGACTGCTGATGAATGCGATTAAACTAGCGCGTATCGACAAAAAGGTAATCGGGGTGTCCCGGTTTACGGAGCAAGGATTGCAAGAGAAATTAGTGGCAGAAGGCGTCGAGACGATTGCCTGCGATTTGTTCGACGACGAGAAGCTGCAAGGCTTGCCAGATGTCAAAAATGTGATCTATATGGCCGGCAACAAATTCGGCACCACCGGTAACGAATCTTTTACTTGGGCGATGAACACTTACCTTCCTGGCAGAGTTGCCGAGAAGTATCGGAATTCCCGAATTGTAGTGTTTTCCTCCGGCAACGTGTATCCATTCACGCCGGTAGGTTACGGAGGCGCGAGCGAATCGGTGTCGCCGTCGCCGATCGGAGAATATGGCCAATCGTGTCTGGGCAGAGAACGCATTTTCGAGCACTTTTCTAAGAAATATAACATTCCAATAGTCATTTATAGACTAAACTACGCGATCGAAATGCGTTACGGGGTTCTTCTGGAAATCGCCAAATCGGTCAAGGCCGGGAAACCGATCAATCTAACGATGGGTCATGCGAATGTCATCTGGCAGGGGGATGCCAACGAAATTGCGATCCGTTCTTTGCTCGCATGCGAATCGCCGGCCAACTTCCTGAACGTCACAGGACCGGAGACGATGTCGATTCGCTGGGCTGCAGAAGAGTTCGGCAAACGGTTCGAGACTGAGCCTGCGTTCGAAGGGATTGAAGCCGAGAACGCGCTGCTGAACAACGCGTCGAAATGCCATCAGCGCTTCTGTTATCCCCGCGTGACTCTTCTGCAAATGATCGACTGGGTGGCCGAATGGGTGGAGGCCGGCGGCTCGACTTTGAACAAACCCACTCATTTCCAAGAGAGAAAGGGGAAGTTCTAACCGTGAGCCATACGAAAGAGTTGTTATCCGATCAGATGCGCGCGCTTCATGAAGGGCTTGTAATCCCGGCTCATCCGCTCGCGTTGGACGAGAGTCGCCGGTTGGACGAAGCGCACCAGAGAGCGTTAACTCGCTACTATATGGCTTCGGGAGCGGGAGGGGTCGCCGTGGGCGTCCATTCGACGCAATTCGAAATCCGCGATCCGAAGCACGGTATATATGAGAAGGTACTGCGTCTGGCCACCGAAGAGGTTGAAAGCGGGAAGCTTCAGCGCCCGTTCATCCGGGTTGCCGGGATTTGCGGGCCTACGGAGCAAGCTTTAAACGAAGCTGAAATATCAGCGGGACATGGTTATGAAGCCGGTCTGCTCAGCATGGGCGGACTACAGGGATGGTCGGAATCGGATATCTTGAAGCGGACAGAGAAAGTGGCGGAGATCATTCCGGTCATCGGCTTTTATTTGCAGCCTTCCGTAGGCGGTAAAGTGTTCAGCTTCGACTTCTGGCGGGCATTCGCCGATATTCCGGGCGTCGTCGCGATCAAGATGGCGCCGTTTAACCGCTACCAGACGATAGATGTGGCGCGTGCCGTTTGTTATTCCGACCGTAGAGATCAAATTGCTCTATATACGGGCAATGACGATAATATCGTGAACGATTTACTAACGGTTTACCGATTCCGGGTTCAAGAGAAAATCATTGAGAAAAGGATTGTTGGGGGACTGCTCGGACATTGGGCCGTGTGGACGAATAGAGCGGTGGAGCTGCTGGAAGAAATAAAACGGGTTCGATTACAGGATAACATCTCACCGCAATGGCTTTCTCTCAATATTGAAGTGACCGATTCGAATGCGGCATTCTTCGATCCTGCCCATGGATTCGCAGGCTGTATTCCGGGTATCCATGAAGTGCTTCGAAGGCAAGGCCTGCTGAAAGGAACCTGGTGCCTGAATCCGCACGAAGATCTCTCCGAAGGCCAGAAGGAAGAGATCGATCGGGTATACCGAGATTACCCGCATTTGAACGATGACGCGTTTGTACGGGAACATCTCTCTGACTGGCTTCATAGGAGGAAGTGATGGGGATATGCGCTTTAAAGACGTATTTTCAATTATCGGACCCGGCATGATCGGGCCGTCAAGTTCGCATACGGCCGGTGCCGTCCGATGAGGAAGAGTCGCGCGCGGATTGTTCGGCGGACAGCCCGAGTAGGCGGATATAGAGTTTTATGGTTCTTTGGCGGCTACCTATGGCGGACACGGAACGGATTTAGCCGTGACTGCGGGACTGCTTCAGTTCGATACGGATGACGAACGGATTTCGAACTCGCTGCATTTGGCCGAAGCGATGGGGATGAAGGTAACGTTTCAGACGGGCAGCGGGCCTGCCGTTCATCCGAACACATTAACGATTAAGCTTCGTTCGGGACGCCAACGCTGTCAGATGACCGGATGCTCGATCGGCGGAGGTAATATTGAAGTGGTGGAAGTGAACGGGTTCGATCTCAAATTTTCCGCCAATTATCCGACCCTGATCGTATACCACGTTGACCTTCCCGGCGTGCTTGCGGACGTCACGCGATTACTAAGCGATGCCGGGGTCAATATCGGTTATATGGATGTCGATCGCAAAGGCAGGCTCGGGCAAGCGGCGACCGTCATTGAGATGGACGGAGAAATTCAGGAGTACCTGCTGAAGAAGCTCAAACGGCTGTCCCCTGTGAAAAAGCTCAGCTACATCGATTCGAATGGTGGTGTTCCAATATGAGATTCCGCACCCTGAAACAATTGGCGCTGTTATGCATGAACGAAGGAAAGCCGATCTATCGCATCATGTTGGAGGACCAGGCGAAGGAATCCGGGCGGACACCCGAGCAGGAATGGGACAAAATGAAAAATTATTACGGGATCATGAAGGAAGCCGCACGCAAAGGAATCTCTTCGGATAAGACTTCCCGAAGCGGCCTGACCGGCGGAGACGCGAAACGGGTGCATGAATATTCCCGCCGACCGGATGCGTCGTTGGAGCCGTTCATGGGATTAGCGATGGCATACGCATTGGCGGTATCCGAAGTGAATGCTTCCATGGGGCGCATCGTCGCCACGCCGACCGCCGGATCTTGCGGCGTCATTCCCGGAGTGTTCGTCAGCAGCCAGGAACGGTTCGGCTGGGATGACGATCACATGGTGAACGGGCTGTTCAGTGCCGGAGCGATCGGTTATATTATCGCGAACAACTCATTTATATCCGGAGCGGAAGGCGGCTGCCAGGCTGAGATCGGCTCTGCGATCGGCATGGCCGCGGGCGCTCTTGTCGAGCTTAAGGGAGGGACTCCTGCCCAGGCGGTTCACGCGGTCGGACTGGCGTTAAAAAACACGCTCGGTTTGATCTGCGATCCGGTAGGGGGATTGGTGGAAATACCGTGTATCGTCCGCAACGGATTCGGGGCGGTGAACGCGTTGGCGGCCGCCGACATGGCACTGGCAGGCGTGAGAAGTGTCATTCCTTCGGATGAGGTCATACAAGTCATGCTCGAAGTAGGGAGCGCAATGCCGGACATTCACCGTGAAACAGCAAGAGGCGGATTGGCGCAGACGCCAACCGGCAAACAAATCATTCAGCAGCTGGCCAATGACAGGAAGAAGACTCATTCTGTACCGGAGGAGAACGATAATGACTAACAATGCCTTTCATGATCTCCTTCCTGCAGCCAAAGCGATCGAACGCGAGTTGATCGACTTACGGAGAAAGCTTCATCAGAATCCGGAGCTTAGCTTTGAGGAAACAGAAACTTCTGCAATGGCTGCCAAGCTATTGAATGATCTGGGTCTTGAAGTTCGAAGAGGTATTGGCGGGCATGGTATCGTGGCCGAGCTTACGGGAAGCAGACCGGGACCGCGGATTGCGCTCCGTGCGGATATGGATGCGCTGCCGATCCAGGAGGAAACCGGCCTTCCATATTCTTCCGGCATCCCAGGAAAGATGCATGCCTGCGGACATGATGCCCATACGGCAATCTTATACGGAGCGGCCAAGCTGTTATCGGTACGGAAGGATCAACTGGCTGGCAGCGTCCGATTCCTATTCCAGTCGGCCGAAGAAATCAATGCCGGGGCGAAGGCAATGATCGAACAGGGCGTTCTGGAAGACGTGGACGAAATATTCGGCCTTCACAATCTTCCTACGCTGCCTGCGGGGAAAGCAGCCACCCGATACGGCGCTTTGATGGGGTCGGTCGACCGATTTGAACTGACCCTCACGGGAAAAGGCGGACATGGCGCCATGCCCGATCAATGCGTCGACCCGATCGTTGCGGCTTCAGCCATCGTTATGTCGATTCAATCAGCGGTCAGCCGGGAAATCTCTCCGTTCGATCCGGTGGTCGTAACCGTAGGAAGCATTCATGGAGGAGCCTCTTATAATGTCATTCCCGAAAGGGTGGAGCTTACCGGGGCGGTTAGAACGTTCTCTCGTAATGTCCAAGAAACAATGCAGCTGCGACTGCAAAGGTTAATCAGCCAATCGGCCGAGGCTTATCGCTGCGAAGCGGAGCTTCGGTATGTACAGCAAGTGCCTGTGCTTGTTAATCACAATGATCATGTCCGGCATGTAGAGGATGCGATTGACCACATTCTAGGCTCGGACAACAGAGTTGAAGCAAAACCTGTATTAGCGGGAGAAGATTTTTCCGTCTATCTAGAGCACGTGCCTGGATGTTTTTTCTGGTTGGGATCAGGACCGGCAACCGGGGCGGAGCAAGCTTATGGGCTTCATCATCCAAAGTTTTCAGTTAACGAGAAATGTCTGTCGTTAGGAGCTGCTGTGCTGACTGCGATTTCAATTCAACGGCTGGGGTTTTGAATTAGACTGTGCGTTGATCGGTTCTATCAAAGGTTAGGGAGGAACTTACATTGTCCAAAATGAAGGTTGCCGTCATTGGATGCGGTACGATTGCGAGCGGCTCTCACATCGTAGCGTATAGGAACAATCCGAACGCCGAGATCAAGTATTTCTGCGATATTATGAAAGAGAGGGCTGATAAAGCCGTACTAGACAACGGTTGCGGAGAAGCGATTACGGATTACCGCATTGCCCTCAATGATCCAGAGATTGAAGCTGTATCCATCTGTACGCCGAATTATCTTCATTCAGTTATTTCCATCGACTGCTTGCGTGCGGGCAAGAACGTGCTTTGCGAGAAGCCGGCTGCCAGTACCTATGCCGAAGCGTTGGAGATGCAGAAGGTTCAGCATGAAACAGGTCTTGTGTTGAATATAGGCGTGGTTAATCGGTTTAATACAGGGGTTAATTTAATTAAAAAAATGATCGCGGATGGCGAGCTTGGCGAGCTATACCACGTATACGTCAGCTTCCGCTCCCAACGTTCGATTCCGGGACTGGGCGGTGCATTCACGACCAGATCTGTTTCAGGGGGAGGCGTACTGATAGATTGGGGAGTCCATTTCCTCGATATCGTAATGTTTTGTTTGGGTGACCCGTTGCCTAAGGCAGTATCCGGACAGATCTACAGTAAATTGGGTAAGGACATGCCGAATTACTCGTATCTGAACATGTGGGCCGGCCCGCCTAACTATTCTGGCACCTATGACGTGGAAGATTTCGTTACAGGTATGATCAGAACGGAGGGTCCCACAATTTCTTTAAACGGTGCGTGGGCGCAGAATATTGGTGTAGAGGAAATGTACATTGACTTTCTCGGAGACAGAGCGGGAATCCGTATGCAATATGGCAAAGACTTTAGAGTGTATGGATCGAAGGATGGGGTATTGCTTGAGACAACTCCTTCCTTCAAGTCAGTCGAGATGTTCCAGAACGAGATTGACTCATTCCTTGATTGTATTCGTACCGGCGAGAAGCTGTCTTCTCATATCGATACCGTCATTCTCTCGTCGCAAATCATCCAAGGCATCTACGATTCATCCGACTTGAATAGAGAGATAGTATTCAAAACCAGCCAAGGAGGGTGAAAAGATGAACAGAGTTGGTTTTATCGACTATTTTCTAGATGAATGGCATGCAAATCATTATCCGCTATGGATCGAACAGGCATCCGGCGGAACGATGAAGGTTACTTGCGCTTATGGCGAAATAAATGCTCCCAACGGTCGGGATAATGCCGCATGGTGCCGTGACATGGGTATCGAGCTGCTTCCTACAATTGAAGCGGTCATCGAGAGCAGCGAATATCTAATCGTGTTATCGCCTGATCATCCAGAATTTCATGAAGAGCTGGCTTTGCTTCCGTTACAGTCAGGCAAACCGACATATGTGGATAAAACCTTCGCCCGCGATCGGGAGACTGCAAGTAAAATGTTCGAATGGGCAGCGAAACATAACACGCCGCTCTATTCTTCCTCAGCTCTGCGGTTCGCACCCGAATATAAGGAAGTCCGCGGCAAGGCAATCGATACGTTATGCAGCCAAGGGCCGGGTAAATATGCCAACTATGGCGTTCATCAGATTGAGCCGATTGTATCCCTGATGGGGCCCAGAGCCAAGCGAGTGATGTCCATTGGCACAATACTGACTCCTGCCTTGCTGATAGATTTCCCGGATGGACGGCAAGCAACACTTCATCATATTCAAAACAGCCCCTTTCTTATCACCTTGCAATTCGAGGGCGGCCATTCTGCTAGAATTACGGCGGAAGCGGACTTCTTTGCAGCATTTATCGATAATCTCGAACAATTCTTCCGTACCGGTATTTCCACGGTTGATCCGGAGGAGACGATTGCGGTCATAACTTTGATTGAATATGGACTCAAGGCCATGCAAACGCCATATGAATGGATTGAATTACCGGGTAGTATATCAATTTAATCGGTATGCAGAGGCTTATGCTGCTTACCATTAATGGAGATTGGGTTGTCTGCGGAGCAAGTGGAGAATATTGAAATCTAGGTTGCTGGGCGGGTAATGAACGGTTTTTGCACTATTGCGGACCAGATATTGAAGAATAAGCAAAAAATCAGGCTGCCGTTAACGGCAGCCTGATTTGCATTTGGGGTAGGAAATTAGTTCAGTTATCCCACTTGAGGGCCTCGGCCGATACGAATTGAGCACGTTAATGAGCTTCGTCTTGCCATCCAACTCTATAAATGTTGCTCTATTCCTTGTCTTTAAGATTCTTTTCTTTCCCTTGCAGTTCGAGCAGATAATCGTCCAAGCGATCGAATCTCTCATCCCAGACGCGGCGGAAGGACTCCAGCCAAACGTCCATTTCCAAAAGCGGCTGGGGCCGCAATTTGTAAATCCGTCGGTTAGCCATCGGCTGTACATCGACGAGACCGGCATCACTAAGTACGCGGAGGTGTTTGGAGGCTTGAGGCTGTTGGAGATCAAGCCGATCGGTGATTTCCCCCACAGAGAGAGGGCCGTCACGCAAGAGTTCGACAATGTCTAAGCGGTTAGGTTCGGCAAGCGCACTAAAAGTTATCGCATTCATCTGCAATCTACTCCAAACGAATTGAATTGCAACATACTTATGGGAAACTTGATCATATAAATCTGCTCCCCTATAAAAGTAAATTTATATTAGTGAGTAAAACACTTTTTTAACACGAGTGCAAGTTAATCTCAGGGGCATGTGTCACTTAGATCAGAGTTATGTATACAATATACTCAAATTAGAATATTCCTGTCAAGGAATTAACATGCCATACTCTCATTACGGGAAGCTATACGTCAAGTTGACCTGAATATCTTGATCGTAGTTTCCGAAGCCTTTGCCGAATAGGGTGACACCGCCGCAGTTGCGGGCTGTCTCAAAGACGGAGATTCGGAAGAGGATATCCTCACCGTAATGGATGGCCAAATCCTCGAGGCGGGTATCGGATAGCCGGATTCCGTCTATATAGGTTCCATCCTTACGTATAGATAAGGTCTTCAACAAACCATACTGCGAGTGCATGTGCCATTCCGGGGTGAACACCCCCTTCACAGCGCCAAAATCCCCGGGACATGTCCAGGTACCAACTTGTATATTCCTAACATGGAAGCTGATATCCGAAGGCCAGATCTCGTTATAGCCTGGCGCCTCCGAACAGATTTCCAGGGAGATGTCGAGACTCTCGGGCTTTTGATTGCTCAATAGATAGTTAGGGATGCGATATTCGACATACCCGCTGCCAAACCAGAGATGGCGGGCTTGGACATGATCGGGATCCGAGAAGTAGCGGGGATCGTCCATCATGCCGATGATGCCGCTGTCGGATACAAGTCCACAGGTAGGCTTCACTTGGTGGCTCGTATACTGTCCCACTGGAATAGAGAACGTATAGCGGTTGGGCAGCTGCTGTTCTTCGTACTTGAAGTCCAGAGTGACGGAATCCAATGCGAGAGAACAGACCTTCTGGATTCCCCGTTTGCCGGTAATGCTCTCCGTTACGATGATCCCGGATTCCTCAAGCTTCTGGACATGCTTGGTTATCATGGCCGAGGTTAACTTCAACGCTTCCGCCAACTCTTTAATATTCATTGATTTATAGTTAAGAAGCTCGATGATTTTGACGCGTGTCTCGGATGAGAAGCATTCCAAGAATTTCATATGTTGACTGTTTACGCGGATATTCATAAGGTGTCCTCTTTTTCATGGTTTTAGTATTAGTATATTACTTAAAAGTTAACTAATCAACATTATTGTTGACTAAATGCGAGCGTGACATTACAATCAGTGATGAAGTTGTTATATATCAATTAACTAATTAACAAAAAAGTTAACTGAAGGAGTGTATTATGCAATGACAATGCTGCCAAGAGCAGAATACCCTCGCCCGCAGTTGTTCAGGGACTTATGGCTTAATCTTAACGGTGAGTGGGAGTTCGAATTTGACGATGAGCGCAAAGGTCTGGAGGAACAATGGTATAAGAATGATCCTGTTTTCTCAAGAAAAATTCAGGTTCCATTCTCCTTCGAGAGCAAATTGAGCGGAATCGGAAATCCGGAGATTCACGACGTGGTTTGGTATCGCAGGCAAGTGGAACTGCCGCACTCATTCTCGGATAAGCGTACGATCCTTCATTTTGGAGCGGTAGACTATGATGCCATGGTGTGGGTTAATGGCGAGCTGGTTGCACGTCACGAGGGCGGTCACACCCCTTTCTCCGTAGATATTACGAATGCTCTGCAGCCAGACTGCAATGTGCTTGTTGTCCGGGCGGAGGATTATGGCAAAGATGTGTTTGTTCCGAGGGGAAAGCAATTCTGGAAAGAGAAATCGGCTGCCATTTGGTATACGCGTACTACAGGGATCTGGCAAACAGTATGGATGGAAGCAGTGTCCTCTATATATGTAGAGAAGGTGAAATACGTCCCGGATATAGATCGGAATGAGATTCAAGTCCGCACTTTCTTTAACCGATTCGCAGGCGAGATGCTCAAACTTCAGATCAAGATCAGCTTTCAAGGAGAACTGGTATCAGAGGATATAGTGGTTGTTACAGGAAAGGAGAAAAGCAGGAAGATCAAGCTTAGAGGATTGAATGATCACGACATGGACCGTTTCTGGTCGCCGAACCACCCGAATTTGTATAGTGTTCAGTTTAGCTTGTGGCAAGGAGAAAAGCTGGTTGATCAAGTAGATAGTTACTTCGGTATGCGCAAGGTTTCAATCGAGGATGGCATGCTTTATTTGAACAATCGTCCGTTTTTCATGAAGCTTGTGCTGGATCAGGGCTACTTCCCGGACGGTAACTTGACTCCTCCAAGCGATGAAGCGATTAGGCAGGATGTTGAGCTGACCAAGGCCATGGGATTTAATGGGGCACGCAAGCACCAGAAAGTCGAGGATCCCCGTTATTTGTACTGGTGTGATCAGCTTGGGTTACTAGTGTGGGGCGAGATGGCGAATGCCTATGACTTCTCCGAGGAATACACTAGAAGATTCACAAAGGAATGGCAGGAGGTTATGGAGCGCGATTATAACCATCCGTGCATCGTCGTATGGGTGCCGATTAATGAAAGCTGGGGCGTGCCTAATATCCAGATCGATGAACAGCAGCAACACCATGCGTTGGCCATGTATTACCTGACCAAGTCGCTCGACCCAACTCGTCCCGTTGTATCCAACGATGGCTGGGAGATGGTAAAGACCGATCTATTTAGTATCCATGATTATGAATGGCGTCAGGAAGTGCTTTCCGAGCGCTATCGTTCAGTGGAGAAGGCAGTTGCCGAAATGCCTGGGCGCCGCAGACTGAGTGTCGGAGGTTTCAAGTATGAGGGGCAGCCGATTCTTGTGACCGAATTCGGAGGAATTGGGTACAAGATGAGTGAATGGGAAGGCTGGGGTTATTCCGGAGCCAGTGACGATGAGGACTATCTTGCCCGCTTACGGGCAGTCATTCGCCCAATGCATAATTCCGGCTTAGTCCAGGGATATTGCTATACCCAGCTGACCGACGTCGAGCAAGAGATCAATGGATTGCTGACCTATGACCGTAAACCTAAGGTGCCGTTGGATCAAATACGTAAGATAGTTGAAGAGAATCAATAAGCTCGACGTCGATTCCGTCATTCTCATGCATAGTCTTATTCCCTTATAACGATGAGGGTGAAGCGCTGGAACCGCTTTGGTCAGATATGGCTGAAGCGGGTGCTTATTTTCTAATACCGAAGGGTTCATGGCGAAGTATCATCCTGAGGTTCCTCCTCGACGGAGGAAGCTTTTTGATCTAATACTTCGACTCAAATATAAAATGGAAAAAAATGACGGTTGCAAGTGAGGTGCTGAGGCGATATGATGTAACTCCTGCTTCGAAATATAAGCGGACAAGTAACGTCGGTTGGAAAAAATTGATGGTTGTCAACAGCAAGCTGACTGCGATATGATATAACTCCTGCTTCGGATATGAAGCGGATAAGCAACGCAGTTTGGAAAAAATTGAGGGTTGTAATCAAGTCGGATACGCGATATGATGTAACTCCTGCTTCGGAAATGAAGCGGACAAGAAATAACGAATTGTTCTTTGAAAACTGAACATTGAGCGTAAGAAAATGAA
>NZ_JBEQAP010000021.1:0-88085 GCF_041640265.1 Cohnella sp. | reverse complement strand
GTATATAAACTGAATTATCATTCCAGTGCTTCCCTTCAAATTTACCTGGTAGTAATTCAAAGTAATTAGTCCCAATAAGGAACTTGTTTGAGTAAACAATCTGCATCATAACACCTACTCAACATGATTATTTAAGCTCTACACCGGTTTCTGATAACGTCTCTCGTATTCACGACGCCCCACCACCTTAAGGCTCCGAAGGAGCTGGCCGCGATGCGGTTAGGTGGTGCGGGTGTGTCCGGCTGAATTCACTTCCCTGCAACTGAAATGCCTCTTCGAATCCAGCTCTAACTTCGGCAGGACCGAGGGGCGAATGCCCCGAAGCGTGAATATGGTGTTATACGTAGTGAAAGGAGGAAATAAAAAACCTCCGAAATGCCGCGAATCCTTATACACCAAGGGTTTCAAGGGTTTGAAGAACCTATCCGACAAGGCGCAAATAACCTGTTTTTTTTGCAGAGTAATACGCAATCGTATATCGGAAAGTAATACGCGCCCCCATCACTACATCGCATAACTTTGTTCCGCGCATTACCTCCAAGGGAGGCAATGCACAATGATCAGCAATCCAAATAAGCTAAACGAAGACAACCATCCCACTGTTTCATTTAACGATGCCGTCAACCTCTTTTTGCAAGATTGCAAAGTCCGTAACTTAACGAAAGAGACCCTCCGCCGTTATCGCAACGGGCTTAAAAAGTTCCATCACGTTCTCGAAGCAAGCAACAAGGATATGACTATTCTAACTGCGTTGGACTTAACCCACTGCATCATTCCTGGCATGTTCGATGAAGGATTGGCGCTTCGAACGGTGAACTGCAACATTTGCATTCTGAAAGAGTTTTTTAAATTTCTAGCAACTGAAGGCTGGATTGAAACGAATATAGTAGCCGATTTGAGACCGTTTAAGGTTCTGCAATCTTCGACACATACCTTCACGGAAGGGCATTTGAAGCGGTTATTTTCTCAACCGGACCGCTCCACCTTTACCGGATACCGCAATTACATCATGATGCTAGTTTTATTCGATACCGGCATCCGTTTGAAGGAACTGACGAACCTCCGGGTGACGGATATTGACTTTGAAGAACAAACGATCCGCATTCTACAGGGCAAAGGAAGAAAACATCGTATCGTACCCATTCAACGCACCTGCGTCTTGGAATTAAAACACTACTTGCAGGAACGAGGAAAGCTGGATCACGACCGCCTTTGGGTGAATTTGGACAACCAGCCGTTTGAAGATTCAGGTATCCGGGTGATGATCTCCCGTTATTGCAAAGCAGCGGAAATCCAAGGTGTTCAATGTTCCTGCCACACGTTTCGCCATACTTTTGCAAAACAGTATTTGTTAAACGGTGGCGATATGTTTACACTAAAAAGCATTTTGGGACATGAACGGATGGAAACTACTGAGTACTACGTGGAGCTTTTTTCCCGCGACCTGCAAATCCAGCACGAAAAGTTCAGCCCTATCGAACATCTAGCTGATGAATTTCCCGCCTCCATCGACGAAAGCGGGGTGAGCCAGCAATGAATACGAAACGCAGGCAAAATGCACTGACTCAAGTGGATATATCCAGTTCCGCTAAGCAGCAACTGAGTCTCGACGATTTGCTTCACTCTTTTATTCTCGATTGCAAGGCGAAAAACCTTTCAGCACTCACTCTCCGATTTTACAAAGATAGCGTACAACAGATGAAAGATGCTTTTCAGGATCAGGAAATACCGCTGGACATTTACGCAGTCACTTCCCGCGAAATCAAAAATTATTTTGTCGCCCATTTGATTGACCAAGGCAAGTCGGACAATACCGTGAACGGCAGAATCAAGGGGGTCAAGCAGTTTTTCAAATACTTGTTAACTGAAGGCTGGTTGACGCAAAATATCGCGGACGATCTTCATGTCGTCAAAGCCGAAAAGCTGATGATTCAAACCTTTACCAAAGAGCAAGTGGCGGATCTGTTGGAGAAGCCGGATCGAAAAACGTTTACCGGATTCCGGGACTATACGATGATGATGGTCCTTTTTGAAACAGGCATGCGGATTAGCGAATTATGTAGCTTGAAGATCGGTGACCTCTTCTTCAAAGAGCAGGAGATTCGAATTACGAAGGGAAAAGGAGGAAAAGCCCGCCGCGTACCGTTTCAGCAAACATGCGCAAAAATCGTCCGTAAATATCTGGACGTTCGCGGCGACTTGGATACGGACGCACTGTTCGTCAATATCAATAACCATCCGATCAGCGTTCGGGCTTTGCAGGAGAAAATGCAAACCTACGGTAAAGCGGCGAGCATTCAAGGGGTACGGGTATCACCCCATACATTCCGCCACACTATGGCGAAGTTTTATATACTAAACGGCGGAGATCCTTTCACCCTGCGACGTATTTTAGGTCACGCCACGCTGGACATGGTAGAATATTATATTGAACTGTTCAGCAGTGATATTAGGCAGCAACACAAAAAATTCAGCCCTGTTGAAAATATGAAGCGTATTATCTAATCAAAATAGGCACTAACGTTGACTAAGCAACCGGCAGTAATGTATAAACTTGCTAAAGGAAAAAAATAATAAAACATCTTGACCCTGTACCTTGGTACAGGGTTTATACTTTAATTGGAGGTGACGAAATGGAGTATCGTTCTGGAGATATTTCTAAATTGTGTAACGTTAATAAAGAAACATTGAGATATTACGAACGAAAAGGTCTGATTCATGAACCGGTAAGATCGGATTCAGGCTACAGGCTTTATCCGGAAGATACGGTAACCCGGATTCTGTTTATTAAACGCATACAGGAGCTTGGTTTCACTTTATCCGAAATTGATAAATTGCTTGGTGTCGTTGATAAGGACGATGTGAGATGTGCCGATATGAATGATTTCGTTGTTCAAAAGCTTGAAGATGTTCAGTTAAAAATTAGAGATCTTCAACGAATCGAATGTATGCTAAAGGATTTAAAAGATCGTTGTCCTGACGAAAAAGCGATACATGAATGTCCGATCATCGAAGCGTTGATTGACAACAACCAAAAGGAAAAGGAGGAAATCCTGTGAAAGAACATGCCAAAAAATTGGGATGGGGCTTTTTAGCTCTGCTTACCTGTCCTTGTCATCTCGTTTTGATTCTCCCTTTACTGGCTGGAACCACGCTTGGTGCGTTTTTTACTGCTCATCAAACAACCGCTAGTGTTATTTTGGGAATCGTTTTTGTGATTTCCATTTTGATGATTTTCAATCGAGTCAAACAAGCAAAAACGGATGCAAAGCACGATTGCTGCTCGGTTCCGCAAAGAAAATGAGGTGAATGATTTTGAGAGAAAAAATGACTAGCTTGGCAACGGTACTATCCGCTTTTCTTATGTCCGGCTGTTGCCTCGGACCCTTAATTCTCATCCCCCTTGGATTATCGGGATTTGCAGGAACACTCGCGATTTTTTCAATAAAGTACCAACTGTTTCTTATGATTATGACGTTATTATTTCTTGGTGTTTCGTTTTATTTGGTGTATGGACGAAAATGTAAAAAGAAAAGCACCGTCATCATGTTATGGATATCGACCGTTTTGGTTTTGGGCATGTTTTCTTATACACTTTTAGCTAATGGATTCTTTTAAGGCAGGTGATCGCAATGAAAAAAAGTAAAATGACATTATTTTTCGTAATGATATTATCCTTTGCGTTGATAATATCCGCTTGTGCCAGTCAGGAGAAAAGCGCAAACGCTGTCAGCACTTTAATTACAGAAAACATGGAAAAAGCATCGTTTAAAGTAACTGGCATGTATTGTGCAAGCTGCCCTTTTGTTGTAAAAACTGCTATTCAGCGTGTAGATGGTGTTAAGAATGTAAATATAGAAGGCAAAAGCGTTACCGGAACCGCTGAGGTTGAATTTGATAAAAGTAAAACAAATATAAAAACCATTAAACAAAGTGTTCTTGATTTGGGGTATGGTGTCCAATAATTTGCGAATCATATATTAAGAAAGTAGGTGTTCGTTGAATAATGAAAAAATACCGAATACATGTACAAGGAATGACTTGCTCGGGTTGTGAAGAACACGTTGCAACAGCACTTGAAAATATCGGAGCCGTAAATATTGAGGCGAGCTTCCGCCGCAAAGAAGCCACTTTTGAATTACAGGATGACGTGGAGATTGAAACAGCCAAAAAAGCCATCAACGAGGCAAAATATCAATCCGGAGATGCGGAAGTTCTTGAATCTCATGATGTTCCGGTTCTTGGCGATGAGGGTGATTATGATTTATTGATTATCGGCTCCGGAGGGGCAGCTTTTTCCGCCGCGATTAAAGGGGTTGAGTATGGGGCAAAAGTGGCGATCATCGAGCGAGGAACCGTTGGCGGAACCTGCGTAAACATTGGCTGTGTGCCATCCAAAACACTGCTTCGTGCCGGTGAAATCAATCACTTAGCCCAAAATAACCCTTTCTTGGGGCTAACTACATCCGCAGGAACGGTGGATTTGGCTGAGTTGGTGAAGCAAAAAGATGAGCTAGTCAGTCAGCTGCGTGAACAAAAGTATATCGATTTAATTGGTGAGTATGGATTTGAACTCATTCGCGGAGAAGCAAAGTTCCTTGATGAAAAAACCATTGAAGTCGATGGGCGAAAGCTTACCGCGAAAAGATTTTTAATTGCTACTGGGGCTTCTCCTTCTATTCCGGATATTCAAGGATTAAAAGACTCCGACTATTTAACAAGCACGTCACTGCTGGATCTTAAACAATTGCCCAAAAGCCTTGCCGTTATTGGTTCCGGGTATATTGCATTGGAGTTGGGGCAGCTATTTCATCATTTGGGTACAGAAGTTACGCTAATGCAAAGAAGCCCTCGGGTTTTAAAAGAATATGACCCTGAAATTTCCGAAGCCGTTACAAAAGCAGTAACCGAGAAAGGGATGAATCTGATTACAGGTGTAACCTATGATTGCATTGAAACAAGCGGCAACCTAAAACAAGTTCATATTTTGGTAAACGGTGAAAAGAAAATCATCGAAACCGAGCAACTGCTTATTGCTACCGGAAGAAAACCGAATACCGAAGTACTCAATTTGCCTGCCGCAAACGTAAATTTAGGTGCTAAGGGCGAAATCGTAGTCGATGATTTCTTAAAAACATCAAACCCTAGAATATATGCCGCAGGCGATGTAACGATGGGTCCGCAATTTGTGTATGTGGCAGCATATGAAGGCGGCATCGCGGCGGATAATGCAATTGGAGGATTAGAGCGAAAAGTGAATCTTGAAGCTATCCCTGGCGTGACATTCACTTCTCCCTCCGTTGCTACCGTAGGACTTACGGAAGAGCAAGCCACGGCAAAGGGGTATGAAGTTAAAACTTCCGTTCTCCCTTTGGATGCGGTGCCTAGAGCACTTGTGAATCGCGAAACAACAGGAGTTTTTAAAATAGTTGCTGATTCTAAGTCGTTAAAGGTACTAGGGGTTCATATTGTTGCTGAAAATGCAGGCGATGTCATATACGCGGCAACATTGGTGGTGAAATATGGGCTGACAGTTCAAGATTTACGGGAAAGCCTTGCACCATATCTAACGATGGCCGAAGGATTAAAATTGGCCGCTCTTACATTTGATAAGGATGTATCCAAATTATCCTGTTGTGCCGGCTAATGGAAATGAAAGCGTGAAAAACAATGAACTGTGTTAGACTGATCTGCATAAATACGCAGCGGCAGCTTGGGGCGAAGAAATAAGTCCTTGACTGCCGCTCTGCTACATTTAATTGAATTACCGTATTTTCTAAAAGACCGTGAGTAAAGAATTATTGCATTTTTATGTCCTCGTTCAACGTAAGCATATTAATATTTTCGTTAAATTCGTTTCGCAAGAAAGCTTTTGCTTCCTCGTTCCCAGTTAACTGAAATAAAATTGGTGTTTCCTCGTGACTTGCACTAACGGTAAAGTTTAAAAATGGACAGCATTTTCTCTCCAGACTAACCCAGTCATTCAGAAGGCGCAGCGTATCCGAATCACCAAAAAATAGATACTCGTATCCATTTTCAATCTCCGTAACACCGAGCTTTCTTTTTTCTAATTCATACCAAGTGTTCTTATATTCTACACGCTGCTCTTTCGTAAAAACTGTATGGCAACAAGCGACCGCTATTTCTTTACTCATGTCTTTTATCCCCTTTCACTTGGCGCAGGAATTACAGCTGCAGCCTGGTTTAAAGCATGTCGATCTATTTGCCTTACGCCGTTGATAAATAACGACTCCTGCTACAACAAAAACAAGAGTCAAACCGGCGATAATGACCGGATTCAAGAAGAAAGATGATATTCCGAGGACTGCCACACCACCAAGCAAAGGCAATGCGCAGCACAAAGCGCACGCTCCCAATATACCAAGCCCAGCCAGCCAATCGTTTTTTTTCATTTTACTTCTCCTTCCCATGCGAGCTATAATTTAAGTATAAATCTTAAAGTTAACTTTAAGTCAAGGGGTGAAGTTATGGCAGAGCTTAGCATTGGTCAGTTGGCGACAAGGGCAGATGTGAACGCATCGACGCTACGGTATTATGAATCCGTTGATTTACTGCCTTCTCCGGAACGAAAAAACGGTCAGCGTAGGTATGATGAGAAGATGCTCGACCGTATCAATTTTATTAAAGTCGCGCAACAAACGGGATTTAGCATTCAAGAAATCGCTGTTTTATTAGAGGGCTTTGAAACGGGTGATTCTCTTTCCGAGAGATGGGAGCAGATGGCGAAACAGAAACGATCCGAGCTGGATGAGAGAAAAAAACAAATCAATTCAATGATACAAATTCTAGACAACGGCTTAAGCTGCAAATGCCTCACCTGGTCGGAATGTTTGGAGAAGATACAAAATTCCGGTACTTGTTAGAAAGGGGCATGCTTCGTGCTGTTGGCTATTTTCATTTTTGTACTTGCTGGACTCGCTGAAATTGGCGGGGGTTATATGGTTTGGCTATGGTTGCGAGAGTCTAAGCCCCTTTGGTACGGCATTGTCGGAAGCATCATCCTCATTTTGTATGGCATAATCCCAACACTGCAAAGCTTTCCATCGTTTGGGCGAGTCTACGCCGCTTATGGCGGCGTGTTTGTTATTCTCGCCGTTCTATGGGGATGGCTTGTCGATAAGAAAACACCAGACATGTACGATTGGCTAGGAGCCGCTGTTTGCATTGTAGGGGTGGCTATAATGTTATGGGCTCCACGAAGTTAATAAGATCATGGTTCAATCAAGCTACTTTGGTTTTTGGTCAGCTTAGAGTAACAAAAAACCGCCAAACCGACATGCCATCTTCCCTTATCGTTTTTCATTTATAGTAATCGATTTCGGTGTAAGTTCTGCATCGGGGATGACTTGGTGTGTTTCGCTTTCATTTCCGGACGCCACAGATTCACGTATTTTTTGACCATATCCTGTGATGTGTGTCCCAAGATGTCCTGCAAGCTGTAAGGATCACCGTCATTCATAATGTACATTTTCGCGAACGTGTGCCGCAGCGTATGAGGGCTTACCCGGACATTTTCTATCCCGGATTTCTTGCCGTAAATCCGTAAATTTTCCTGAAACGTACGGATGCTGAGCGGTCGGCCTTCCAACGTAACAAACAGGTACTGTGACTTGATTTCGCCCCTCGCCTTGATATAACGCATCATGGTTTTGCGTACCTCATCACAAAACGGAACATCGCGCGGCTTTTTGCTTTTCCCGATGACGCCGAGAAGTTGAGCTTCCTTAATATCAATTTGATTCATTTTCAGCTTACCTGTTTCCCCAATCCGCAGGCCGGTATCAAGAATCAGGGACAACATCGCGTAATCCCGGAAACCCGTGAACGTTGTCTGATCCGGTTGCTGCAACAGAGCAACCACCTGCTCCTCCGTAAAGGACGGAATCGCCGGGTGATGGCCTCTCCTTGTTTTCAAATGCACAGCCGGATTGTCTGCTTTCCACCCTTCCTCATGCAAGAACGTAAAAAACCGCTTGATTGCCTTGAGCCGGTTGTTGACAGTGTTGAGTGCGTATTTCTTCTTTTCGACCATGTACAGGATAAATTTGTTCCGTAACACCTCTGTGGTTACTTCGTAAATGTCAGCCTCGATCTCTTGTTCGTGCAAGATGCGCCGGTAGCATTCCAGACTGTTTTGTTCAAACTTGATCGTATGCTCGGACGACGTTTCCGCTCGGCGGGCTTGAATAAACAGTTTGACAGCCTCCTGCCAGGTCAGCCGGTATCCAGAGCTGGCTAATATTCCGGAATCGTACAATTCGTTACTGCGCCGCTTGTGCGTGGTGTCGTTTTGGCGAAATATCGGTACAACATTTCCGCTCATTGTTTTTTCCCTCCATTTGAATGATTTTAGTATTCGTAAACTTTTCATTAAAAAGGAACTTAATATTAGTAAATTTCCTTTTTTAGCAACGAACAGCTTGCCTGCCACCCCACCTACCCGATATCCGATTTTTTCGGATCGTTACAATTGCGGCAGGAAAGGCAATGATCGTGTCCTTTGTAAATCCGAACAAAGATCTCCGGATCAATTCGGATGGTTTTGCCGCATCGTAAACAAGTAAACGAAATTCGTGACACCCGTATCATCACCTTTTCAGGAAACAGCAAAGCCGCCCCAATGGGACGGCTTTGCTGTTTCCTGATGAATTATTAAAAAAGAAATTTTTAGCTATTGAACCAACAAAAGCAAGGTTTGACCTTGATCCGATGTGACCAGCTTTCCATGATCGTCGCACCATTGCTCGTTTTTTCGGACAAAATCCGTGACACGTGACCGGATGTATACCAAGTCTCCTTTTCCGAGCGTAATCTTTGTGCCGAGGTAATCTTCCGCATCAGCCTTAGCCCGTTCAATGGGATAAGATCCCTCCAAGATGCAGTAAAGCATGTGTTCCAGAACATCCTTCTTATCTACTGAAGCCACGGTATTTTCCTCCTTCATTGAACCGATAGCGGTTACGCTCTGGAAAGTGTATTCGCCGTAACAAACAAATTCCGGATCTTAAACTCGATCGGGCTTTCGGCGAGCAGGACAAGCCGAAGGTTGCCTTTGGCCTCAAGCCAGAAATGCGGTTCTTTCATTATATATTGATCGCGATGAACCCATGCTGGGCACTGGGCATCATAGTCGTTGCTCAGCTTATGCACCATCGCAGCCAGAAAAGGCAGCATATAATCGGGAAATCCAAGATGACCTTCCGGTTCCCGTTCCACCATCAATTGCCGCTGCTCATTTGAAGCCCGATAAAATTCATCCAGAAAATTGCCGCAATGAATAGCAAACTGTTCGACATCACTGCTGCTCCAATGAGCAATATTCCATACCGTCATGTTCATTCCTTCTTTCCTATTACCTTAACGAGAAAGCAGTTCCTCCAGCAGATAAGCAGTTTTGGGCAACACTCTGCTTTGCGGATAAAACTTTTCGAGAATAGCCAGCGCCTGCTCAACCGTTTTAATGTTTAAATACCGCAGTAAATACCGCATATCGTCCACATCCTTGCTCTCGTACGTGCGCGCGGCCATGCTTTTCATCGCTAGCATGTATTCTGGCGAAGCGGCGAAAATATCCAGGTTGCTCATTTTTTGGAACAACCGCACATCATGACGATGTGAGACAAAGCCTTTCACCGCATTATTCAGCCAATCCGAAGGCAGGCGATGCTCGTCTGCGATGTTTTTAATGATCGTATAAAGCTCCGTCGTCGGCGCAAATATGGCATCCACGTCCTTGGTGCTGTCCCGGCTCTGAAACACCAGACACATAACCGCTCCGCCGAATAAACAAATTTCGCCGCGCATTTGTTTCTGCTTCAACTGTTCGTTGATTTGTTCCAAGTAATTCATAATCTCCAACCTGCTTAACAATAGAATCTACTCCCTTCATTATATAGGATCATCATGGTTTTCAAAAGCTTTTACCGGTCCTTTTCCTTTTGCAGCACGTCGCCCCCGACGTTGCCTCGTGTGCCGCATCGAAGCGAAAATCGGGGTAAGGGAACGACTCATGCAAATAACCCGCCAATAGGCGGGTTATTTGCAGCAATATGCGATCTACACGTTTCTAATCTAGCGATTCACTATCCGAAATAGTGCTTCCCAGCTAATACGATTATCTCAAGTCCGGTGGTAGACCTATTCCGGAATAGTTGCCATCGCCACGCCTGACCGCTTCCCCCTCGGCTTGCCGCGCTTGCTCATAGTCGGGGTGAGCTTCTTCTTTTTTCTTGCAATCCAGGCAAATGGTGTCCGTATTGAACATGCTCATCGTTCGGACAGTCAATTTCTTGCCGCACCGGTCGCAATTCGCTTTTTGAAAAAAATCCATTGGGTGTTCTCCCTCCATATTCCGTTGTATTTTTAAAGCTATAGAAGTAGATTGCATTCTTCTGCTGTCCTATTTCGTAATCTTCCCGCAAGCTTGCTTCCTATCGTTGCTGCTCCATTGCCCAATCTACTTGCTTCCCATCAATCTGACGGACGGCTTGTTCCACTACAGCACGCAGCGCACCTGTCGAGGGAACGCTGTCCCATCCCCGACTGTAAGAAAGCTCGCAATGCTTAAAATTGAACAAGCCACTTTTACTAATATAAAACTGTACGATACGTCCTTCAGCAATCCCCTGCTTAGATGGATGCCCCAATACCTGAGCATGTATTTTGTAACCATTGATTTCACCTGCATAGCACATTCCTAATCCCCACGAGCACGTAGAAGTCATCGCCATAGAAGCGTCACTCCTTTCATGGCACCATTCGTTTTTAACATCACCCCACCAGATATCACTGCTTTTTCAGGCAGAAAAAATACCCGTCCATGGAACGGGCCTGTATGCTTATAAGATTCATTCGAGTTAATGGGGCGGCTCCTCTTTTTTGAATCGTTCATCAGCAGGAATCTGGTCGATTAATTCATCCAAGCTGGCATACATCTGAAATCCATCCAAAAACCCGCGCACATATAATTCTTCTTTCTCCTTGGACTCCTGAAGACTCATGCACTCTTCCCATTCCACAAACTGGCGATGCTGTTCTTCAGAAAATGACTCGCGGAGCTTGTCAAACAATTCGCCTGCTTGCTTCCATGCCTCCCTGTGCATCGGATGCACATGCATGCGCTGACCAAGTATATCGATTCGTTTGCTAATTGCCGCTTTTAACCATGGAGGTACACCATCCACACCGATTTCTCCCTTCCTCGGAAAGTGTGTCTACTGTAACTCTGCTGCGCCCGGTGTGGCAAGTCGTTTCTCGCGGATGCTAGATTCTTTTTATCTCCGTTCTTCAAACGCCCAGTCAATGGCTTTTCCGTCAAAATGACGGACCGTTTTTTCCACTACGGCACGTATACGGCGATCGCTCGGCGGACCGCCATCCCAGCCCCGGTTATCGTGAATTCACGATAACCGGGCTTATCACGGATTTCGAGTTATCAGGAATAATGGATGGAATACGTCGTAATGCCGCATTTTCCACCCATAAATTCGTGATAACCGTTTAGTTATTTTAGTCCACATAGCTGCTTTAATAAATCCTCATCATCCACCTTGTAACGTTCCGCATTTAGGTATTCGCTCAGCGGACTGTCCTCTGGGATAGCGTTAGCAATGGCTTGACGTTTGAGTTCTGTGTCAGCGTGGGCGTAGATGAGAGTGGTATCCAGTTTCGAGTGTCCTAACCACTGCGATACGAGCATTAAATCTACGCCGCTTTGGTATAGGTGCATTGCTCGCGAATGCCTAAATAAATGCGGGTGTACGTTCTCCGGCACTTCAGGACAAACTTTGCGGGCGGTGATGCCGTAATCACAGACCAATCTGCGGACATTGTCCTCGGTCATACGTTTCTTTACACCATCACGGATAACGTAAATTAGGTGTTGTTCCGAATATTTGCCCTGATTCGGATGGAATGCGGCGATGTATTTTTTTAGATGCTCGACAGCCTTTTCCCGAAGCGGTACAGCACGAACTTTGCCGCCTTTGCCGTGAAGTGTCACAGTTGGCGTACTACCCCAACGGATGTCGCATAAGCGGACATCCAAGAGTTCCTGAACCCTCGCGCCGGTTTGGTATAGGAACAGCATCATGAACATATCCCTCAAGCCTTTTTGTGTGGAGGTGTCAGGTTGCTCCAATACTGCCGTAACAGCGGTTTCGCTCATATGCTCGACCGTTTCTTTTGGTGCGATGGCAGATTTAACTTTCTTCAATTCCTGCCAATAGGCAACAGCCGTAGCCTCGGTTTCGGCGACATAAGTGTAGAAAGCCCTGATGCACTGTAATCGATGGTTTCGTGTTGCAACGCTGCAGCCACGCTCATTCTCAACGTGGTCGAGGAATTTTTCAAGCATCGCGCTGTCAATCATCTGAAATGTAATCTCGTTCAGTTTGACGTGCTTCTCGGATTTGACGAAGTCAAACAGCAATTCCAATGCTTTCTGGTAAGCTCTAATCGTGTTCGGACTGCACTTCCTCATGTTAGGCAGATATGACTTGAAAAAGTCACGCACCAATGTGAACAGCTTGTTGCCGGCTAAATCTCCCATACATGAACCTCCGGCACGACTTCGTCAAGTTTGTCCCAGTCGACACCTGGGGATTTCAGCAGGTTTTCCGGAAGAACGTGGATGTAATGTGCCGTATCGGATATATGCTCGTGTCCCATATAAGAACGGAGATAGGGGAGCATAGCATAAAGGTCGCGTCCTTCATTAAGCCACTTGTGAAGGACTGCCGAGGCGAAACGGTGACGCAAGTCGTATGGGCGGACGTTTGGGAGTTTCGTTTCGCTAGTTTCAAGGTTTGCTGCCGCCCAGCATTGCTTGAACACCGTTCTGATTTGAATGTGGCTGTACGGCTCGTCATTCACGTTCGGGAAAAAGAATTTATTGCTATCCGCAAACGCGTTTCTGCGCAAGTCGTGATTACGGCACAAGTCCAGCATATCACCAGACATCACGACTAACCGCTGCTTTTTACGCTTGTTGTTAACAATTAAGATTTCGCCATTGCCAAGGTTGATATTGGCGCATTTTAACTCACGGCCTTCGTTAGGTCGCAAACCGCAAGTGTAAAGTAATCGGAACAGAACAGGAGCAATCTCGTGCATAAACGGCAGTTTTGCGTTTGGCGATAGGCTGTCAATAGCCTCAAAAAGTGCTGCTAATTCAGTATCGGTGAACAAATGCGCCGTAAACGCCGACTTCTTTCTGAGATAATCATCTGGCAGGACATATGCGTCTTTGCCAACGGACACAAGGTATTTCCCAAACTGCCTGACTGCACAAGCCTTATGGTAAATGCCGTTGCGTTTCGGACGCGACTCGACTTCCAGCCAGTTAAGTACCATTTCTTTGGTAAGCATAGTTGCGTTGGGATAATGGTTGGTACAGAAGCGATCAAATTTCGTGAGACTGTGCTCGTGGGTTTTTCTGGAGTAACCATGGATTTCCTTAAAAGTGAGCATTGCTTCCATTGTTGCGGATAGTCCGCTTGTAAATTTCACCATTACACGGTCACCCCCTTTGGCACAATTCCGGCGAAATCCAATGCACACTCACGCAAATGCCGCGCGTCCAAAGCGATATACGGTTTTGTCGAGTCAATGTCAGAATGTCCCAGTGCCTGGGCAACAGTAGTGACAGGAACGCCAGCAGTGACCATATTCAAGCCTACGCTACGGCGGAGACCGTGAAAGCTTTTGCCGTCAAATGCCGTACGGGTTAAACCCGCTTTACTGAAGTACAAGTTATAGATGCTTAATATCGCCGCCTTGCTCGCAAACCCGCGAAACGGGGCGACAGAACGCAGGAATACTTCCTTTGCAACACTTTTCGGTCTGCAATGCAGTAAATAATCTTGAATTGCTTCGCCTACATCGGTTGTCAACGGCAATGCCAGAGCCTTTCCTGTTTTGGACTGGATAATACGGATTTCGCCATTTCGCCAATCAATGCCGGTAAGTTGCAGACGCACTATGTCGATGGAACGAAGCCCTGACACCGTTGCAAGCAGCAGTATGGCGTAGTCACGTTTGCCAATAGCGGTGCTACGTTCTATAACACCCAGTATAGTGGCGGTTTCGTCCTGCGACAACGCAGGCTTCACTTTACGCTCAATTAATACTGGGAAAGACAGAAGTTTGCCGAAATCATCAAGTGTGCGGCCTGTTTCTTGTAAATATCGGAACAGTTGCTTGAGTGAGTATTTGATATCCCGCAGACCGCTGCCACTCATATGCACGGAGCAGAAAAGCAGATACCGTTGAAGATCCATTGCCGTGAACCGTTCCAAATCTTGAAAGCCGTCTTGCGTCAACCACGCAAACAGTTTTCTTGCACAAGTCAAAACGTGGGATAATGTAGCGCTTGACCACCTGCCGCAAACGGATACTTCCATCAGTAAATCAGCGAAATATGGATTAGTGATGGGAACTGGGTTTTGTTGTTGTGACGGATTCCATGTTCCTGTTGCACTGAAGTCCGACAACATTCGAACATAACGCTCGCGCTTCATGTAAACGGATCGGATAATTTCGCCGCTCGCATAGCGTTTTCGGATGCCGTCGAGGTAATCTGCCAAGATGCTTGGCTCGAATTGCTCTTTGCCGGCTTGCTTGTGAAGATGGACTATTTTCCTGAACAAAGTTCGCATGTGTTGCAACGAGGCTTTGCTGTAGCCTAAATCGACCAACTCCGTAATCAACTGGGAGGTGAGTGTTTGTACATTTTTTGTTTGCATTTGCTTTACCGCCTGTGTTTGTGATAGTCAGGATATTCTCCTGCCGTCACTATTATCGTGAAATTTCAAGCGAAAACATATAGCGATTTCTATGATTTTTAGGTTTTTTCCTGATAACTCGAAATCCGTGATAACCTCGGTCATAGTTGGTCAGATTGCGGTTGAATCCCACTGTCCGATCCGGATATATCGTCAATCGGCTAATCCGTCCCTCAGCAATTCCGTATGTGGACGGCTCTGAAAAAACCTGCGCCTGAACAAAATAGCCATCCACGTCACCTTCAAATCTCCTGCCCATAAACCATGAACCCTTATCTTGAAATGACATATTCATCTCTCCCCAAATGAAAAGGACACAATCGCTTTTCCCGATCCTGTCCCTCTTAATCGTAAGGCTGATTTTCTTTCTCTTTGCCGCACTTGTCGCATTTCACCGTACACGAGCGGGGATAATTCAGTTTTTCCATTCCGCTCAAATGTTTTGGATATTCTTCGATTTTCACTACGAGTAAGAGACCTCCGCACGAACATATGAACATGTCTCACTCACCTCCTTTCCGTATCAACGCTTCACTACTTCCTTATTGCGAGACGAGACTAAAATCGGAGCAGTTTTTGCTTGAACGCTTCCAACTCTCGAATCCGCTTGTCTGGTTCGATCCAAGATCCGATCTCCTTTCGCTCCGCAATCATGACCAGCGCCCGCCGTTTGATCTCCGGCTGCAGCTTGTTTTGTTCCATCTGTAAAGCAGCAAGAACCAAAACAACGGAAACATCGTTCATCGGATCGGGAAAGTCCGCAATGCACCGCCTTGTCACTTCCTCCATCGGAAGTCCATCCCGGCTGTGCCTCCGAAACCGATCCCGAATATCCAACGCGTCGTCATTCTCAAAAATCCCGTAGCCCCATGCGCCTATGACAAACCTCTCCCTTCTGATAACAAAACGTCCTACCGCTAACCTATGATTCGATGCCCATACACCGGCCGATTGAGACACCGTTCATTTTGCCGTAAACAGCCTCGCTTTCCATGTTGTTAAACAGCGTTAGGCAGTCATCAATTTCTGCTGTATGCTGCGCCCCATTGGAGGAAAAGGCAATCTCGATGCCATCATACGCTTTCTTCACTTTTCGTTTAAATTCTTGATATGTCATGGCTTCATTCCCTCCTTCCTTCTATTTGGATTTTCGGGAATAGAAAAGCGGCGACCCTTCCTTCAACTCCGACACGCCTTTTCTTTTCATAAAAGCCGCCAGATCGCCTTCGTATACCTGGCTTGTGACACCTCGCTGATCTCGGATGTAATAGATCATATCGCCGAACCCATTCTTTTTCTTGTCGATCAGTTCCAAGGACGGCACGATTTCCCCCTCCTCCATCCAAGCGTTTGCGTAGCTGGCAGACGGTTGAATTGGAAAGAGACAGCCGCCGCCTGATGTTAATGCGTACATACACATTCCTCCATGAACACGAAAAGGACCCCAAAGGAGTCCTTTCGTGTAAAATGTTGAACGATGAGAAAGCCGAAGTTAATGCGTTCCGCCCGTGCCGAAGTCATCATAGGAAGACAGGTTGGCATGATAAAACACAATGTCTCCATCTTGCAACTGAAAGGTTATACCGTACGGATCAGTGAAGCTACGCTGAAATCCTTCTATCTGCCATTGGTTGTTCAACGGCGCATTGATGTACTGTAAGTGCGGGTTGTTCACGTCCTGATTACGGATCGACTCGATATTGAAATTGACAATAATATATCCGTCCTTCAGGAAAATCGGGGACTTGTCATCCAGTCGATTCGTGCGTCCATATTCCGCCAAATTAGTCCCTTTCGGCACGACATATGGCGCAGCGGGCAAACTGTATTCCCCATACCACTGTTGCACCGAAGCATTTGCCCGCGCCCCGTTCACGCCAGACGGCACATTCATGCTTCCGATAAACGTCCGAAGCTGCTGCGGTAAGAGCAAAATGTCGTACCCCCCGATGTACGTTTGCTTCTTGGCATTTTTCAGATATTGATCGATATACGTCTGCTTTGTGCCGGAACCTCCGTTTAAGCTCCACAACGATCCCGCCGTGTTGACCAGCTCCTGCTGTGGTACATTACGCAGCCGGGCATCGAGCGTCACGTACCTTTTCTCAACATCGTCGCTGGAGCCGATCCGGATGAACTTCTTCGTGCTCGTGTGATAATAAAGATCAACCTGTTGGCGGTTCTTGCCTTTGGTATCCACGAAGTAGAACGTTGGCGTGATCTTGATGCCGTCCTTGGATCCATACATGTTTCCCTTCGTCTTGAGATCGAACTTGAAGTGATAGCCAGTCTTAACCGCGATATTTTTCATGCCCTGATTTGGATTGCTGCCATGCCGAACCGGTAGTACAAACGGGGCGCTGTTGCCGCGCGCCGCACCGTCAATCCCTTTTGTACCGACCCAATAGTGCTTACCGGTCGGCATCGCACTGCCTTTTTGCGTCCTGAATACCGTTTCCCAACTATAGTCGGCGATGTCGGTAATGCGGAAATCATAGAGACGGCCGATCACTTCCACCGGAATGACTTGCGTGGCAACGTGGTTGCTTATCTCCAGATTGGCGTTCATCTGTGTACCGAACGATGCCGGTGGGCTGTTTTCCGCGAAGGTGCGGAACAGCATATCGTAGTTGCCCTCGTCTACCCATACAGGCAGGAAAAAGGTCGTCGTGGTTTGCGTAACCGGAAGCGAAATCCACGTCTCCTTCGGATAAAAGGTCGATTTGTCGCTGCTGTACGTATCAAATGGGAACCAAACCTGCTTGTCTTTCGTGTACTTCACATAGTCCCGGTTGCCATAACCTTTGATATCCCGATGCGGGCCGCTCGTTGGTACGGTCACGGTAAATGGTCGATCCAAAATGAAAGCCGAGCGACCCGCGCTCGGCTTTGTCTTTTGATTATGGGCTTGATCGTCCGAAACGGAAGCAGTGTTGACGACCGGCGTATGCACGGTCACGGCATTGATACCGTTGATCGGATACGACTTGTTCTCTCCCCCATTGATGCCTTTCACCAGCGTATAAAAAATCGTGCCGGAGCTGGCTTGATTCGCTTTGTTCGTTTTGACGGAATCGATTAGGTATCCTTTGCCGTATAGCACATCCTGCTCGATCGTGGTCGGAGCCGGAATCGCACCCGGTGCCGGAGCCTTTTCATCCACCGTTCGGTTGTCCATTACTGTCGTCCCGTTAAAGACAACCGAATCGTTTTTTACTTTGATCTTGCCGATCGCCCTTTCCGCTTCGCTTTTCCAATCCTCATTCGGAACGGACGGGCGGCTGGAGCCACCGGAAATCGTTTGGCCGGGCAACGTCACGTTGGCATACACCGGATGGGTAATATGCGAATCCAGCGATGCTTCATGCACGGCGGATACGTTCGGCGGTGTATAGCCGTTCGGCTGCAACGTGATCGTTCCCGAAGGCAGCGCGTAGTTGGCGAACGTGGCTTTTTGTAGGCCATACACTTCGAGATTTTGGATTTGCCAATAGCTGTACTTGCGTTCAATCGAATAACTCTTGGCGACGGTCTGCGTATCCGAACGGGGTACGTAAACGGTCGTCGGATTGCCTTCCGCATCCGGAGGTCCGGATCGCTTTTCCGTCCACGTTAGCGTATACGTTTTACTCACTTGAATCGGATATTGTTTTGTCCCGGACATTTCCGTAAATTCATTCCGATACAAATACGCTTTGGACGAAGCGTTCACATACAAGCTCTCGGAAGTAGGAATGCCTTTGACGACATCGAAGTTCTCTGCTCCGCGCTGATCGGCCTTAATGACGCCTGCCACATTCGGATCCATGACTCCAGCTTGTTGCGTCGTTCCCCCGGTCGGTGTATCCCCGCCATTCGAAGTTTGCACCGTGTGGTCAGACGTCGAATCACCTATGTTTCCATCCACATCTTTGACCACCACCGTAATGTTCACCATGACGCTGGAAGAAGAACCGATTGGGATACGGATCGGAATCGATTTCGCAGCGGATGTACCGCTTAACGTGCCGGTCTGGTCATCGGACTGGATCAACGAAGCGTTTTGGATGCTCGTGATCTCATACGTTTTTAGATTGGTCAATGCTTTCGCATCAAACAAAAAATCCCCGTTCACTTCGGTCGTCGTTCCGCTCACCTGTGTAGGTGCCTCAATGCGGGAGGTGACGGTTACCGAGGAGGGGATTTTATAGATACCAACAAAATTGGAGCCGCCTGAAGCCACCGTGATCGATCGTTCTCGGAGCTTCGGATCCGTTTTTTCCTGAACAAACCTTTTGGTATTCGGGTCATTCGTGTCCGTAATGTAGGAACGGATAATTTCGTAGGTTTTCCCACCCGAGACAAGTTGGGCCTCAAAGGTGTGTGTCGCTTCGGCTCCAGTTGCAAACTTGCCCTTATCGACTTCCTTCAGCTTCGTACCGTCTTCTTTCTGGTAAATCGCCTTCACCGGGTTGTCCTGCTCTTTATATTCGGCGATAATGCTTACTCCGCTCAAATAGACGCTGATGTGCCGATCAAGCAGATTAGATTCCCCTATTTCACGCACAAACTTTTTGTCACTGAGATTATGTTTAGATACGATATACGATCGCACAATCTCATAAGTCTTTCCGCCCACTTCAATTTTCTGATCAAACGTGTGTTCAATCTCGACTCCCGCCTTATAATCACCCTTATGAAAGGAGCAGGCCGGATCAGAGATGACGGTACCCGTTTCTGTTTTACATACAACATCGACCGGAAAATCCGGGCTGTCGTAGGTCACCGGAATGCCGAAATAATCGTCCAAATCGTCCGGATGCGCCCACGATTGCGCCTTTTTGATCCCGTCCAACGTGTAGTATGGACCTCCGATTTGACTCCCGTTTTGGGTGACGATCATGATTGCATACAAATACAGTTGATCATTTTGCTGAATGCCTTCCAAATCATTGTCGGTTAATGCCTTTGTTACTCTTGTTTCCGAAACTTCAAAATAGGTGGTGAGTTGTTGTCCAGGCACCGGTGGATCAGGGTATTGGCCCACTTGTTCTAGCCCTTCAATAGCTGCGGAACCCGCTCCTGTTGGGTCACAGTGTCTACCTGTAGAATTTGTTGTACAAATGGATTGATTTTCTCTTCGTACAGTCCAGCCAACTGTTTTATATCGGATTCCGCTTGTGGCAGCGGTACTGGCAACGACAAACTTAATTTTTCCTTTTTCGATATTCACCTGCGGAGTTTCTGCGTTAACCGTTGGAACAAACCCACTAAATAAAAAAAAGCATGCCATCAGCATGCTGAAATACTTCTTTATGATTTTTCTCATATTATTTGGTTTCACCCACTTTTTCGATCGTATGGTTAAAGAAAAGACTCGCTAACGTATTCACTTTCAGAGTCTTGCCCCAATTCCCGCCGACATTCGTTCCCATAGCCACATCAGTAAAACCTTCGTACCATACATTTTTCTCAAAAGAAAACTCGTTAGGAAACCATTTGTCGTACAAAAGGTTTTTATTCTCGTTAAAGGAAGTAAACTTTACACGGAATTTAGATCTCACATAATTGTTACCAAAGCCATCTCGGTAAATCATGGAAGGTTCCGGATCAAGATACCCTTCCACTCGAATTTTATTTTCCTTAACCCAATCGACATATTGCTTGATATATTTCAATTCGCTTCCATTTAGTTGCAATTTATTAGCAAACAAATCATCTGCCCAACCATAATCCATGGTTGAATACTCCACATTAAGCAAAACAGCTCCGTATTTTTTCAACCGATCTATCCAAATATCAATGTTTTCCTTCTTTAATTCCGGATAATTCGCGTAAAGACTGGCCGAAACCTCGCTATCCGTTTTGTGTGAATATGGATACTCTAGCTCATACATCTCATTCGGCACATCTGCCAAAATGTACGGATAGTCGGCCGCGTTTTTCGGCAAGTCAGTCGTGCGAATTAAACGACCCCATTCATCGTATTTCGCCACGGCATCTTCTTTAGTTGTGATAAATACAGTCGATGTCGACGCATCCCACTTCACTTCCGCTCCCAACACTTCACTGATAAACCGTAAGGGGACAAACGTCCGCTCCTTTTGCATAATGGCTTTCGTATCAAAGGTGACTTCTTCACCGTTCACAAGCGCTTTGCTAGATCCGACAGTCAGCAGAATCTGATGATCGCCTCGTTCGATCGGAACCGTCATCGTATCCGATTCCCAACCGACTTTCGCCTTCATTTTTTCGGCGACAAAGCGCACCGGAACCAGTGTCCGGTTGTTGTCATCGACGAACGCCTGCGCATCGGGAAACCAGATTTTGTAACCGTCCATTACCACACTGACGAAAGTCGGTGCAGTCACCGCCGCGTTGGAGATACCAGCCACAAGACCAAATAGCATGATAGCAGCCAAGCTTGCACCCATCCATTTCTTCACTTGAATCAACTCCTTCGACATGATTTTTGAGAAATTCAGGAAGTTCACAATTGTTTTACTCCATCATATAATCACCTGCCCAACCTGTCCACTCCTTCATGAAAGCATTGCGATTTATGTCGTATTCCTGCAACTGATCGGGATATATCCCTTTTGTGCAGCTGCTTTTCCGCTCTCGAATGTTTCTTCAATCGGATATGAAAACGGACAGGTGTTGCGATAATACACCTTCATGCCGTCCTTGATCGCCCCAACAATGATCGGCTTTTTCAGCACCCTGCTACCGCCTAATGCATAGTTGTTATACACATTGCTCCCCATCGGAATCCCCTGAATGAAGGCCAATACTCCGGTGTCATTGATCGTGTTGTTCCACTCCTCTTGGCTGATCGCCGGCAGCATAAATGTATAGGACACACCTGTCCGCATCGCATACTCATTATGGCGATTGATCCGATACGTCAGTTCATTCTGAATCGCATTTACAATCGTATTTCGTCGCACCTGATCGAATAACTGCGGATCGTGAAGGAGCGGAATCACTGTTGTCTGTTGAATCTCCGTCCTAAAACCCTCCTGCCATTCACCGCTACCCGTTTCATAAGCTGTCACATAGTCATCCAGCGTGAAGGAAAGGCTATTGCCCTTTGTGTCGGCATACGCATAAGGCTTCTTCGGACTCCACACGGGCCGTATCTCCGTTTCACCAGCCGTATTCGAAAATTCTTCTTCGGCATACACATAAAAACCATCATACCCAATAACCGCCACCGCCGGAATGTATCGATTCAAGACGCCCTGAGAGATCGGATCATCCAAAATGCCAAAATTCAAATACAGCGTATGGTAAAATGTCGCGATGGCTTCCTCCTTGTTCACCCGAACCCTTTTCCCCGAATCGTACTGCGCTTCCTTCTGTTGGTTCATATTCGTAAGCAACGCCTGTGCCGCATCATCTACTGCTGTATCTAGCGCCGCATCATAGCGAAGCTCCGTAATCATCATCCGACGCTGCGTTTCGGTATCCAGCCGATTGATGACAAAGAACAGCAGCAGAATCAACACCCCTACGATTGCCCAGTTAACCATCTTCATTGCGCACAACGCCTCCGTAGGGAATAAAGATTTTTTCATGCGGACTACTGGCATTATTCAGAAAATCGTGCAGGATCGTCCCATTCGTTCGGTTCGTGTTTTTCACGAACACATGAAACGTATCGCCCACCGCCAGTTTATACCGGCGCGTCGGATCGTCTTTACCCGCCGTCGTATTCGGAAACAGCACCGGCAACATTTGCGCGTTATAAAAGGTTTCATAGTGAATAGCGTACGCATCCCGGAACGTCTCAGGGCGTGTTGGGTCGTCATACACCGGATCATATCGTTTTTGCCCATGCTCCATTTGAATGTCAAACGTGTTGCCGGTCGCATGCAATCCCTGCACAAAGTCATTGTACATCGCTGGAGAAATGTAGCCTTTATCCCGCACCGCATCCACAAATGTGGTCACCGCCCGAAGCACGACCAGCTCCGAGACATCGTCCTGATTATCAAACGCAGCGGAGATCGGGAATATATATAAAAGAAGAATCGCCATTATTATCGCAAACACCTTTGAAATACTGTTCATCGCACACCCCTTTCACAGCGAGTTAAACCTAATCCGTTGCAGTTCTCCTTGCGGGCCTCGCTCGTAAGCAGGAACATACTTGCTGCCCGTCCGAATACCCGAAACAACAGCTTCCTCCCGTTCAAGCTGTGGCGTAAACACGGTACCGTCCACAACAATCTCCACCCCGATTTCTTCAATATGAGCGATCGATTGAAGCACCTCCGCTCCGGTGACTTTGCCGTTCCCAACCAGTGGAGATAACGTCGAGTGAACACTACGATCCGCCATTTGGTTAGTGCCATAAGCAACATTAAGTGAAGCGGATCCGCTCTGAAACAACAGCAAGCCTACGGTCACAGCGGCCACAAACATTAGACAAGCAAAACTCATGTCGATCATCGACCGAACCGAGTACCCCATCTAATGACCTCCCTTCATAAGAAGGACATACCCACCGTTAAACGGATAGGGCATGTCCACATTCTGATTACTGTTGACGGAATACAATACCACGAATGACATTGCTGCTGTCTTTCACAAGCTGTGCTCGGAATTTGCCGCTCGGATTCACGTAGTTGATATCCGCTTCATCGAGTATTTGAACCAGCGTTCCCGGAGCCGGCCCTACAACCGAACCATACGTGATGCTGTCCACCGGAACGCCCGTATTGATTACCTTGCCATACCACTGTCCAGCCGGATTTTTTCCCGTTACAATTTGAATGCCGAATTGGTCTTGATCGGAAAACTTGCGCAGCGCATTAACCGCCTGGCTTCCCGACACCAGCGTATTGTCATAGACGGTAAAGGCCGTTTGCGACAGCTCCGTCTGGATGTTGCTGAAATTGCTTTGCGCCGCTTTGGTCGATTCCTGGGCGGAAATAAACATGACTACCGCAAGTGTGATCAGCGCGATGGCGAGGAAAATACCCGCTGCCATCACCAGCGCTTTTTGTGCATTACTCATCGTACATCAAACTCCTTTTGTTATTGGATTTTTTGAATTTGCTCATAGTACACTGACATTTGATTCAAGCTGACATAGACGAGCGGAAAGACGAGGTAACAAAAAATGAGGGACATCATCGGCGCAAAGCCGATCATTTTCCCCCATCCCGCTTTCGTTTCAATCAGCCTTTCGTAATCCTGCTTGCGCTGTTCTTGCGCAAAGGCTTGCTCGGATTCCAGATCGTCGAACGCCTGCCGGATCGGAATTTTCTCTACGGCCAGTTGCAGCTTTTCCACCGTTCGGACAAAAGGCAAAAACTGCGCTTCTTCTTTCAATTGCTCCAACGCCTGTTCCGCGCCATGCTCGTAATGCAAGAGGCAGTGCTGAATCGGCTCCTTGAAAATGAAGGCGAACCGCTCCATCCACTCCAGTAGATGTTCCACTGACATCCGATCCATTTCCGACAGCATGGCAATCACGGAATGAAACTGATCGACTTCATGCTTCATCTCCATATGCCGCATCCGGCGCTGGAACAGCAGTAAGCCAACAGGCACACAGTAGCCACCCCAGCCGAACAACAAGGCCAGCATCACCTCCCACCATTTGAGATACTCGCCGTTTAACGATTCAATTTTCTGCACAATGCGCTTCACGGCGGCGTGAAACTGCGCCTCATCCTGCGCAATCTGCGGAACTTTTCGCATCTCGGTCATGACGGCCTCGGAGAGTCTTTTTTTCACCCCCCTCACATCTGCGATGATCCGGCGATCGAGCGCCGCCGCTTCCTTCGCTTTCGCTTCTTCCTCCGCTGACAAACGGCCGAACATCGTATCCTTTACCGGCGCATGAAGAATCTGGTGTCTCGTGACACCATGAAGCGTCACAAACAAACCCAGCGTGAGTGAAAACGCCACGATGCTGATCGTCACGCGCTGCACAAAAAACCACTCCAATCGGAGCGGGGAGTTCGTTTCTTTGAGCAACATCGCGCTGCGGGCGGCTTCCCGCGTGCCGGGCACTGGTGCTATCCGGTCCATGACCCGGCGTACCCACGGCAGATCGCAAGCCCGCTGTTCCCACGGCTTTCGCCGCCGCACCTTTCGTTCTCCGTCCAATTCCTGCATCTTGCGGAGCAGCACATACGAGCCGAGAATGATTAGCAGGATGACGATTTTCGTGATCCAGCCCAGCTTACTGGCGTAAAAATCGTCCATCGCGGGAAAGTAACGGCTGGCCCAGTTTTCGATCGGCTTGGTGAAGAGAATCGGGATGAGCGCGATGGTGGTCAATCCTTGCAGCAAATAGCTGAGCTTCTCCCGCCGCAAAATATCCAAATTCAACTCGGTCGTCAATCGTCCGAGCGCATGCAAGTATAACGAGCCATTCTGCAGCGCTTTGTCCCCATACTCCTTGACCAGGTGCGACAATCCAGCGAGCCCTTTGAGAAATCGGTTCGGCGCGACTTCATAATATTGCTCCAGCTTTTCTTCCGGATCGCTGGCAGTCAACACGGCATACACTTCCTGCCCATGCAGTGCCATTTCGTAAGGTGCGGCGTCTGCCGCATCGTAGATCGCTTCCTCCACCATGCCGTGCCTGTGGTAGTGATGCCGGACATCGGCAAAAAAGTGACGAAGCTGACGGAGCAGCCGATTTTCCAGACGATGGACAAACGCATCTGCAATCATGCCATGACCGACCCAGATGCCGATTACGATCATCAACAGCGTCATCGGATCGCGTGCGAACAAGAACAGCGGTACGACAGCGATCATTAGCGCACCCCATGCAACGAGTGCGATCTTGATTATTTCCAACCGCAACTTCCACTCGTCGTAGGTATGAAGTGCCGACAAACGTTTGCGGATCGTCGTCAAGTAGGCTCGAAGCACAGGAACCCGTTCGCACACGACATATACGCGTTGCAAGAGACTATACAAGGCCTGTTTGCTGGTGGCTCTACCGGGGAGCCGCAGCTCTTCGTATTCCCGAATGGAACCGACTCCCGTATTTTTGCGGGACAGCCATTTGAAAAGGATCACAGTGGCAAGAAAAAACACGACCGCTCCGCCAAACAAGCCCAACAGCCATGTTTTACTATCCATTCCGCTCCCCCCAGTTCGCCGTGAGAAAAGCCACGAACGCTGCGCGATCCGCATCGGATAGATGCTCCTGCATCTCCCGCACGTTTTGAACCGAAACGGGATGCGCTGCCACATACCGTCCATCGCGGAATTCAATCACATTCCGCGCTTCATACAGGACCCGATCGGTGGAGCGCCGGAAATATTCGGTGGCCGTCTCCATAAACGCAACCACCTTTTCCTCCAGCTTTTCGGACTGCCGATAAAGCACGGGATAATCCATCTCCTGATCGAGCGGCACACATTCGGTAATGCGCTCAATATAGCGGCTGCCGTTGACATCTCGTTTCAAATGAATGTCAAAATTGATGACGCTGATCACCTGTTGTTCGGCTACCTTTTCGTTCGTAAACACGCCCGTCTTTAAAAGCGAATTCCTGAGCGAATACACCAAATCGCGAAACGTTTTAGCATGGTGGGTGAAAAGTGTGAACAGGGAAGCAACTTGCGCCATCTGGATCATCCAAGCTGCAACCGGATCGGTCGCCACCTCGCCAAGAATATTCACGGTTCCATCCGTCTTTTTCTGTATATCCAAGCCATCCTGTCCGGAGATCGTTTCCGTCTCGCGGAAGCTCAAAATATTGCGATCCTTATAGATTTTTCGCAGATGAAGCTCGAAACTCATCTCCTGTACTCGGATCGGAAAGGTAGCCGAAATGAATTTGACCATTGCCATAAGGAGCGTTGTTTTCCCGCTGCCCTGCGCCCCGGTGACGGCGGTGATCCTTGCACCTTTAACGAGATAAGCGATGAGTCCGATGGGAAGTTGGGCGTTCTCGTCTTGAATGAGTTGCTCCAGCGTCGCGCTTTGCACATCGAATTTCCGTACAAAAAAGGCCCACGATTCGGAAAAGCGGGGACGCAGTACAACAACGCGCGATCCGTCCGCCATTTCGTTGACCTTAAAGCCATTCGCCTCAGACAACTGGCCGGGATAGTTATATTTGTAAATATTCTGACTGACCCGTTTCAGTTCTTGTTCCGTTCCAAACGAGAGGAAGGCAAGGTGTATCGACTTCCCTCGGTAGAAAATCCACACACTGTCGTGGGACTTCGGGACTTCACGCAGTAACGAATCGGATTGAAATTCCCATTCGCCTTCCCATACCGAAGGCGGTATTCCGGAAACGCCGCCCGACACGCCATCGATCTTCATGTCGCGGATTTCGTCCACTACACTAAATCCTTTGTATTGCTGATAAATGCGCTGAACCACGATATGCAGCTTGTCCTCGAAATGCAGCCGCCGCGATTCCTTCTTATAAATATCATGAATCTCCTCAGCGGTAATTCGGTACGATTCGGTTTTCCCGTCCTCAATCCCGAGCTTGGGTCGATCCAGATCGTATTTTCGAATCAACTCACTCAATCCATTCTGCCGGTATCGTTTCTTATACTGGTACAGCAGAATGTCAAACTGATCCTGCGGCGAAAGCTCGTACGGCTCATCAAATGGGAGAATCCGATTGATGCTCGTTTCATCCAATTGGTAGGATTGCAGCAAGAGATCATATAAAAACTGCTTCACATACGCCTTGTCCCGCATATCCCCGGATGTGCAACCGCGCAGCGCTTTTTTCAACTCCGCTCGCTTGTGTTTTCGGCGACGGAATGCCTCTTCGGATAAGCCCAGATCGTACAGGTTGCTGCTCGTTAAATCGTGCAGCGTCTGTTTCACGTACGCGGTCATCGCTGCAATCGTATAGACCCGTTCCTCCGTCGGCTTTTCCAGCTTTCGCCCACTCATGCGGAAATAGAGCAGCGTACCGGTCAGCAGCACAAGCACAAGAATAAGAAGCCAGTTGAACACATAGAGCATCCGTTATCCCCCCTTTCCACCGAAATACGGCTTATTCAATCCGGCTTGTTCGATGATCGCTTGTGCCAGTGTGTGAACGCTCTGCATGAAAAGTTGATTCTCATGGTCACGCGGTACGCTGCGATTGCGAAACAGAAAGTCGATCGCGCAACCTTCCTGTGATGCGTCCATAAAGCCTGCATGGTGCGGAATGGGATAGATCGGGACGTTCACCTTATACTTCCGCGCGATATTTTTGGCTGTATAGGCGGAGTGCCGGTCGTACTGACCGAGAATAAAAAGCTGTTTTTTGTCCTTCTGCACTTCCTCTTGTTGCTGAAAAAAACGCTCCAGTACGGAACGGTTCTGGTTCAGGCTGATCACCACCAGATCAGCGTTTTGCAGGAGTGCCTGCGTCCATCCCGACCCCATGCCGCTTCCCGCGTCAATCAGCGTCAGGTCATAATAACGCTTGGCCGTATCAAGCAACGGATACAGTACCTCCTTCATGCCGGGGATAAACGCTTTGTCCGCCTTGTTCGAACCGTGCAGCAGATCGAGCCGATCCTTCAAAAGCGGCAAGGTATAGTCCCGGATCATCTCCGCTGTCAGCTTGCGGTTTTGAGTCAACCGCACTAGTGCATCGATGCCGGAGTCGGCAGCAGAAGCAAGCTCGTCTCCCGTTTGCGTTCGCCGCTTGATAAAAGCCTGTTCGATAGCAGCTCGGCGGCTTTGCACAGACCCAAGCACGAGCAATCGGGAGGAATAGTCCAGACCAAGCAGCGTGGTGACAGCGATCAAGTTCGTTGTGGTACCGGTCTGCCCCGGCACCGGACTCCAAAAAACAACACTATGTCCCACGACGATCCCTCCTTACCCGTTTCCACGCCGTTTTGACGGTTCGTTCATCCAAATCGAACAGTTGCTTTGACATGGACAACACCGTCCGGATGTAGGCTCCAGAAAGCTTTTTCACGTCGATGCGAGCATGATGTTGATTATCGATTTTTGTCGAAATGTCCCGCTCGTCAAAAGGAATACGAAATACCGGATCCAGCCACCGAATGGGATACGACGCTATCTGCGAAACGATATACGCCTCGGTAATCGTGGCCTGCACGAACGGGTACAGCAGCTTGAAAAACGGCAGCGGCTGTGCGGCGGATTCCGCCAAACACAGCCGCTGCATCAGTTCAGCATTTTTTTGCAAAGCCAGCTTCTCCAAGCTGCTGCACCAGACGCAATGAGTAAACGTTGACAAGTCCAGACCTTTCACAAACTCGGTATGATCCGTATCGAGCAGCATCACATCGTAATCGGGCCACTTGCCTTCCGTTTGCTTCATGTAGCGATCCAACTGGCCAAACGTAATGAACCCAGCCGAGACATCCAATCCTTCAAACTCGGTCAAGAACACACTCGGCCGTTCACCCGAAAGCGGGAGATACCCCTGAAGCGACTGCGCCATCGTCGAATCGACGAGCAGCACCTTTTGTCCTGCGGCAACCAACAGCTTACCGAGCGTCAGCAGCAGATGACTTTTGTCCGGCGCACCAAAAAAGACAATATTTTTCATCGCGGCCTCCTTCATGAAGCCGGGCCTTTGGCAGACGGCTGGTCAAATATATCGTCCAGTATGCCTGTCTGCGGCGGCTTTCCGTCCGGCGTCGATTCGCCCGAATCATGCACGGCATCGGGCACAGGTGTTTGTTTATCCGGCATCGGTGAAGGCGATGTGTTGGAGGGGACAGACTCCGTTTGGGTGTTTGGTTTCGGAGCGGCTTGTCCATTTTTTCCGACTGCCTGTTGCTCCGCTTGCTGTTGTACCGTTTGTCGCATCGCATTGTTTTGCTGGGTCGTGATGCGTTCATTTTGCAGTTGCTGCTGCACGGTGACAGCGCCGCTAACCACCCGCATTTTATCCGCGTCGCTCATCGCTTTCAGGTTGTTGTCCAAAACGGTGCGAAGCTGACGGGCGAGTGCGGATTTTGCTTCTTCCAACACATTGGGATCGCGTTCCATCAGGTCAAGCACCTTCTGATTTGATGGATAATTGGCAATGGCTGCCTCTTGTATACCCGGATCGACATAGGTGAGCGCGTATAGCTTTGCACCTTGCAAATACGCATCGATGATCGCGCTGGAAGCCATAAGGATTTCCTTTTCATTCATCTCGACCCAGACAATGGTGCCAGCCACTTCTCGGACTTTCTTTTTGGCAAGAATGATATAATCCTCGCCTGTCGGAAAGTTAATGCGTACATCGACAAATTGGCTTTTTTGCAAATTCGTCGGCAATTGGATCACGTTAAATTCCTGAAATCGCAGATCCCTTGGGATCGGCTTGTCCTCAAACAGCATCGAAGCGACGAGCGGTGTATTCGGCTGTAAGTCAATTTTCGTGATTTTGCCGACCGCTGCGCTTTGCTCCTTGATGCTGCCGGATGCCACCAAGGCTATAGACACCTCCACGGACCTGACATCGCCCGCTTGCAACGTCGTTCCTGCGAGAAGGATCCGGCTGGCCACAAGAATTCGTGTTTTTGCGGCCTGCTCCATGGTTTGCAGTTCCTTGATTTTCTTTTCATAATGAGCTTGAAGCTGCTCACGCAGCTGTTCCTGCTCTGCTTGCTGGTGCAAGAAAAAGACACATGTGGCAAGCAGCATAATAAAACCCAAACCAATCGCCGAGATCACGACCGGTTTGCGGTAGCGGTACATAAATGACATCGCTACATTTCCCCTCTCGATAAGATAAAGCGGCAGAAACGCTACCGCCTTTCGTGAAACCAGTAGGAACACGTGTACAAATCGATCCCCTTGCGCGTTGGGATGCCAACAGTCCCTCGTCCGTTGCCCTTCCATCCTTGACTGTTCGCGGTCTCGACCGCCAGACGATCGGAGGCTCCCTTGTATATCTCCGTTTGCGTCCCATCAATAAAGACATACAAACCGCCAATGGCATTTATGGGATGAACGATTCTTGCCTCAAGCACATTCATGTTCTCACCACCTTTCAGGAATTGTTTTTTTGGTTTAGATTGGAAAAAAAACGTGCCACCAGGTTCCGTTTTTTACTGGGACGCTCCGGTTCCACGCCCATCCACCGATCCACCAGTTCTTTCACACGCAGTCGATACGGACTGCAAGGTGAACTTGCTATGAACTGCCCGCTTCGAACCGCTCGGCTAATCGTTGGATCTTCCGGCAATTCCAGGATTACCGGCCAGGGTATCTCCTCACGCCATTGCTCCTTTGGCACGATTTCCGTAAAACGACTCCATACGGTGTACATGTCCGGTGCGGGCAACAAGCTGGATAACAACGGCTTCATTCGCACGATACTCTGCATGCTGGCCGGTTCGTCGGTGGTCATTAGTAGCTGTAGCTCCGCTTGTTCCAGAGCCAGCTTCGTGAGGGCGTCGAAATGGACGGGTGTATCGATCAGCACGATATCTGCTTCTTCTTTCAAAAAGCGAAGGATCGCTAACAGTTGCTCCCGCTGCATCATAAAAGTTCCCGGTTGTGAAGGAGCGGCGACAATGGAAAAGCCCATCTTCGTTTGTTGAAGACAGGCTCGGCTTGCTTTCGGATCATCGATCCGGCGAACCAGATCGATAATCGTTTTATGAGGTTGTAATTGCAATGTGGTTGCGACTGTGCCGTTCATCAGATCCAGATCGAGGATGCAAACCCGGCATCCAACATTTGCTAATAATGAAGCCAAATGAATCAGTAATGTCGTTTTACCTACGCCGCCTTTGGCAGCAAAGACGGCGACAACCGATGGGAGGTCCCTGCTTGTCCGAGGCAAAGCGCTAGACGACTCAGGCGTGACAGCTTGTCGTTGCACCGGTTCTTCACCTTCTTCCAGCCAACCTATCGGCTCCGCGTTCTCCGCTCTAGATGGGGTCACTGCTTGTCGGTCCGGCCGATCTTGTGCCGTTTGTTCCAGAAAAGGAGGTTCCGGAAAAACGTTATATGTCTTCTGAACCTCGTCCGAATTAACACTGAAATCTTCCCTGACCCATGGCGCTATTGGAGAAGAAGGAGATCCCTCCGCTTTCTGCCGCGTTGCTTTCCGCTGTGAAAGCGGAACAAACGTTGTCGCATTATGCGGCCCTCTCGTTTCTATCTGCGTTTCGGTCGGCACGCCTACCTGCTCGTCCACATCTGCATGATCCAATTTTCGCGAAACAAACACTTCTTCGGTCGACAGTACAAGCCCTTTTCCCCACTGCGGAAAAGAAACCGGCAGCTCTTCGTCGTCCAGTTTGTTGGGAGCAAAGAATCGGGCAAAGAGTTGATCTGATTCTTCCTCCTCGGTCACCGTACCGGAAACGCCGAGCGCAGCCAACTTGTCTTCTTCCCACTGTGCGCCGCTGGCTACGAGTAGCACAACAGGCACGCCTTTGTCCCTCACCAGCTGAACATAGTCCTTCCATTTGCCAACTGCCGAATCAATGACCACGATATCTAACTCGAATGTTATCCGATCCAGATCATTGACGAAGCGACATGCATAACCTGACGCACGGAGCCGATCGATCCATGCCTGGCGCTCACGCTGGTGGGGACGAAACAAAGCGACTTGCAGCAAAGCTTACCACCTCCTTTCAAACACAGCCTCAGGTTGATGCCACAAAGCCTTGAAACACGCCTTCCCAATACTCGTTTCGATGATCCTGAATCCACTGTGCCGTTTCCGGGTAACCCAGCATCTGTGCGCAGCGGATGACATCGGAAACGATCAGCATATTCGTCTTCCCCGACACCCGAACGGCCTCCAGCCCATCCCATACGTTTTTCGGTACTTTCATGGTTCTTCACCCCTTCCCCATGATTTGCAGGTTGTGATGCGCCGAATTGATTTACCAAGGCTCGACTTCAAAACCAACAATAAGACCATCCCGATAAGCTTTTTTCATGACAACCCATCCAGCTTGCCGCCTCGGGATAGCTGTTGGCCTCTAGCCAACGAATAACGGTCGGGATGTCGTATAGATCAACGTCATCATCTGAAGTTTGGACTGCGTTTAGGCTGTCCATCACGATTTCCGAAACTTGAATAGACAAAATCGTCAGCTCCTTGTGCGGGGATCTATTTTTTGCCCACGATAATAGACATCCACCTTCATACGCTGCGCCAAATAGAACGCATAATCTTCCGCATCCGCATATGCATTTCGCACATCCATTTCCTGCGTCGAACCGCTATGCTCCAGCTCAACGGCAAACTTTTCGCCTTGCGGTACAATACGAATGTAATTCATGATCAACCAACCTCCTAGTAACCGTACACTCGGATATCCATGTTCATGAGTACGTTTCACCCTCTTGCCTAACGGTTGGAACATAATTAGAAATGAGTAATTCCTTTACAGGTTGACGGCCTTTCGTCTGTTTGGCAATAGAGTAATGCGTCTCTACACTATCAATGACAAACGGTGCATACCATTCCCGAATTAGCGGATGGTCGTTGATGCTCAGAAGAAACTTTCCTTTGATCCCACCAAGCAGTTCACGCAGCTTTCGGTGATGGTTTTCATCGAATTTATACAGGTAACCGGAAAGCCCCAAATAGTGCGGGTCGCAATAAAAAAAGCTATCCGGCGAATCATATCGCGGGATAACTTCTTCGAACGAACGGTTTTCGATATACACCCCAATCAGCCGTTCATGCGCGATTTTAAACTTTTCCTTTACTTTGGACATATCATAGGCTGGTTTACTGCGTGTGTACCCCCAGTCGTCCGAATCGTTGTATTTGCCGCCGAAATGGGAGTAAATGCGATAGTAAAAATCATAAGCGCGCATAACAGGATCCCGTTCCTGATCTCGGCGTTTCATAATCCGCTCAAACTCGTCACGAGCATACAATGCCCATTCAAAGCGCTGAGCTAGATCTTCCCACTGTTCCTGAATGACCCTGAAAAAATTGACGAGTTCCGCATTAATGTCCGAATATACTTCCACCTTCGATCGTTCTTTCCCGAACAACACCCACCCCCCGCCGCCAAAAACTTCGGCATACACAATATGAGGCGGGAAGCGGCTCATGATTTCCTCGCGCAATCGTGATTTTCCGCCTTGCCAGCGAATTGGACTTTTCAGCAATGGCGATCCTCTCCTTCGTTTTTCGTTATGGAATCAACAAATCCGGCTCCGAGCGCTACCAGTTGCGGAATCGTATGTCCGCAATAATATACCTCCTGCTCAGCGACGCCAAGCAAGCGGGCGTATACCAATGCTTGGCAGACCGCTTCTTGCGCATTCTCCCGACTGCCTAGATCGTATAAGTCCTTCCCCGGCGCAACGCCGATGACATGATACGCACCTCGTATTTCCTTCACATAAATCTGAATGTTCTGCACGCCATTTCCTCACCTCCGCCCCGCTTCTCGAAAAGCTAAGGCAATTTGCCGTGCCAACTGGTAGGCCAGCTTTGGAGGTACTGCATTGCCAACCTGACGATACTGGGCACTCAAGCTGCCGTAAAAGACGAATGAATCCGCAAAAGATTGAATTCTCGCGCATTCCCTTACCGTGAAGCGACGCGGACGGGAAGCATTGGGATGGTAGTGTGCACCCGTATAAAAAGTGGTTTGCGCGGTAATCGTTGGATTCGGCTTATGCCATGCACCCCTTTTTTGTCGACCTTTTAAGCCCTCGACCCGTAAAGGCATTTCGGCCTGTAGCACCTCCAGCGGAATAACCCCGTTTGGATCCGCCTGCGAAATGAGCCGCAGCACCTGTTCGGAATCTTGCGGTACCGGACCATGATTCGGATGCAGTCCCGCCGACCGATTGTGCGCGGTAATCGTATAGGATGGCGTATCCCAACTCACAGTACGGTTTTCCTGTTCGTAACCTCCCTGCTCCCGAACATTATCAAACAAGTCGCCCTCATGATTGGGCGGAGAACCGGGATGTGCCAAATCAACATCTTTCGACAAATGGGCAGTGACTGTTTTACATGGCTGCTCCCAGTCCTGAACCTTGCAGTCAAACAATGAGACCCCTTTACCAGCGTTGCGCATGCGATTCTCCATTGAGGCCGGACGGGGATTGGACAGCGTATGGTTCATCAGTGTCGGTTCGCTGTCTACCGGATCCGGTAAATCGCCAATGGCATCCCACAGCACCGGACGCGATGGATCAGGCTGCGGCCATTCAAATGTGATGTTCAAATCCGCTCGAAACCCGATAATAAACACCCTCTCCCGCGTCTGCGCCACACCATAATCCCAAGCTTATGAAAAGCAATTGGTTATGCAAAGAAAAAGCAGCAAAGTCTTAATCCAAAAGACTCTTACTGCCATTAAACTTCACATAATTCAATTAGCTTTTCCGGCCAAACGATTGGAGCCAGCCCAACAATGTGCTGTCCTCGCTCCACGAGGGAAAATCGTTTTTGGGTTTTTCATGAACATTCTCCAGCGCTTTTCTCTTGGCCTCCGCATCGGCTCTGGCATAGATCTCTGTGGTAGATATATCTACATGTCCAAGAAGATCGCGGATATATACAAGATTTACACCGGCCTGTAAAAGATGCATTGCTTTGCTATGCCTGAAGCAATGCGGGGTAATATTGTCCGGCAATTGTTCAGGTTGCTCCAGTCTCGCCAACTCAACATATTTGTTCAGGATGTACGTGATGCCTGCGCGAGTGAGTTTTTGTTTGTTGCGATTACAAAAAAGTGGACAATCATGCATCGTCACTGAACCGAAATGTTTTTCTTCGATGTGCTTTTTTAACATATCAGCAGTTGCTGACATCAAAGGAACAATTCTTGCTTTGTTACCTTTTCCGACTAATCGGATCGTCGCAGGATTTACCAAGCGAACATCGCGTACTGTAATATCAGCAATTTCCTGAACTCTTGCTCCGGTGTCATACAACAAGCTAAGCAAGACCAAGTCGCGCCGTCCACTGAATGATGTAACGTCCGGTTTTGAGAGAATCAATTTAATGCCGTCGGAAGAAAGGTAGCTAACAGTTGCCTTTGGCTTGCGTTTGAATGGAATGGAAAGAATGCTTTGGCATAGTAGCAAATGCTCTGGCTTCTCATCCTGCACATACCTGAAAAAGGCGTGCAGTGCTGCCAATCGCTGATTGCGGGTAGCAATTGAATTGCCTCGCGATTCAGCAAGCCATACAAGGAAATTTTCAATCAGAGCTCGGTCAAAACTTTTGAATTCTAAACGCTCAACAGGGCGATTTATTTCCGTCTTACAATATTTCAGCAAAAGCGAGAATGTGTCTCGGTAAGACAAAATCGTATTCGAGCTTAGTCCCTGTTGGCCCGGAAGATACTCGGAGAGATATTTGGTCAAAGAATAAGCAAAATCAGTTGGTTTTACAGTTCTCATACCAAATTGTCACTCCAATCATATTCCGGCATGACTTGTCCAAATTGATTTTCAAAGCGCTCTACGATCTGAGGATACACCTCTGCGGTGAGCCGCAGATACCAGCCTGTAGCCGATACAGAATTATGGCCTAAATAGGTTGACAGATATGGTAGTGCGCATTGAACATCAATTCCTTCGGTTGCCCATTGATTTAGGCAATGGACAGCAAAGGTGTGCCTTAAATCGTGCAGTCGTGGCCCTTTTGTTCTGCCGCAATACGGTATGCCGATCTCTCTAAGCAACTCCCGGAATCGTTTTCCGATATGGTCTGTTCTGTAAGGCTTTTTCCATTTCGTTTGGAATAAGAAATCATCGTTGCTCGAATGAATCAAACATTTTTGAAAGTAACTCCGACATTTTTCTGCAACTGACTTTGACATGGGAATCAGTCTGTCTTTGTCATGCTTGGCTTTACGGATGGTGAGCACTCCTGCTTTCAAATCAACATCGCGAATACGCAGACGTACAGCCTCTGAGATACGAAGTCCACAGCCATACAGCAATCTGAATAGCAATGCCATTACTTCATGAGCATGAGGAGAAAGGCTCGATGGATTTGTATTATCCAGTGCTGCAAAAAGTGCTTCAATTTCCTGTTTGGTAAAAATGTAAGGCACGTTCATCTTAGGTGTTGAACGCTGTTTCGGAAGCACATAGGACTGGTAACCCTGCGCATTCAAGAAAATGGCGAATTGCCTGATCATTTTTTTGCGATTGCTCTGTGTTGTCGGTACCTCATTCGGTTTCCTTTTAATCCAGGCAAGAACCAATTCTCTTGACAGTGAATAGTCGACGACGTCGAATGAATTGCTAAAATCATCAAACCGTTTTAAGAGATAGCTTTGAGTGGAGTATGAATAGCCGAGAGCTTGTTTTTGTTTTAGAAAGGTTTCGCATAATGGTGCGAATTTGCCTGTAAAATGGATCCCGCTCTTCATTACTCCACCTCCAATGAGCACTTGCGCAGCCGTTCAATATCAATTTTCAAGTAAAATTCTGTGCTGTGTGAATCGACATGTCCTAATATTTCGCTGATGACAGGCATTGGAGTGTTTTTCTCTAATAGCGCGGTTGCCAAACTATGACGCAGGGCGTGCATACCTGTTTTTTTCCCAGTTGGCGGAGTAATTCCAGCAGCCCGCATATACTTGACAACCAAATACTGCATACTCGTTCCCAATCCATCAAAAGGAGCTTGATGACGTATGAAAACTTTATTGCAGTCTGTTTCAGGTCGACCGTTTTTCAGATAATCGATGATCGCCCAGCCAATGTCTTCTAACAGCGGGAGCACAAGTACAACATCGGTCTTTTTTTGAACCAGTTCGATTCTTTTTGCTTCCCATTTGATTTCGTCAAATGTCAGTTCACGTACGTCGCTGATTCTTAGTCCAAGCCGGGCAACAAGCATAAGGATGGCATAATCTCGTTTTCCAATAGGATTTGCTCTGTCCACTGCTGCTAATAACTTTGCTACTTCTTCACTTGTGTACGCAGACGGTATTCTTTGATTGCTCACTCTCCGAACGACAGGTAAGACAGAGGACAGGTCTTCCGGATGATATCCATTGGAAACAGCAAACTGAAAAAGCTTTTTCAGATTGCATATCGTGCTGTAGACAGTTCCACTTGAAAAACTGGATAAAGTCTCCAAGTAGCGGTTGATATGGGACTTATTAATTTCCGAGAAAACTTGAACGCCTTGTCTGTCAAGAAAATCAGCAAATCGAAAAAATCTGCTTCTCCAAGTCCGACAAGAACCGGAGGTGAATCCAAAATCACGTAAATAGTCTAGGAAGCCTTCAAAGATTTTTTCAAATTGAGGTGGCCACTTGTGTTCATTCACCTTTGTTTGCTTGAACACCATACCATATTGCTGAAAATCGGCTATGACATGGACAGCTCTTGTTACTGCGCCGGTATGATCTTTTTCTCCAATGGAGAATCCGAATCGTTCCTGTACGAATTGTCTTGCAAACTCCATGCTGAAATAAGAAACGCCCTTTTTCTCAGCGTATTTCAGCATCGGGTCCCATACGCTTTTGAATCGGGCCATGCTGCCGTATCTGTAATTCAAAGACAACAAGGTTTTTTCCAATTCTGCAATGAGCTCCGGCAGTTTTAAGGATTTTACTCTTTCGCTTAACATAAGGACTCCTCCCAATAGTTATTGAGCAGCATTGCTGCCCTAACTTTAGGGTCCATCTTATGTTTAGTGAAATCAATGCAAAATCTATGGAAATCAAGGCATTAATCTTGCAACTTCACATAATTATTTGCTTTTTATAAGCTTGGTTATGTAAAGCTTCACATAACCAAGCGTTCAACAACTGCCATTCTAGCTTATAGCCCGCCGCCGTAAACAGCTCGTAAATCGCGTCAAAATGAACACGCTGCTTTTTACTGAGCAGTCCTTTTACATTTTCCATTAAGAAAAAAGCAGGTTGGATTTCCTTCAATAGCCGGGCATATTCATATGGGAGTTGATTACGGACATCGTCCGGATTATGATTTCCCGCCACACTGAAGCCCTGGCACGGTGGGCCGCCAATGATGCCGAATATCGCTTCATTACCTGCCAGTTCCCGGAGCTTGGCTCCGGTCAACTGCCTGACATCTTCCTTTAGTGCTCGTGCATCATGGTGATTGTGTTCGAACGTGAGTAGTGCGGATGCATCCACATCTACCCCTAGGCGAATGTCAAACCCTGCTTGCGCAAAACCGTACGAAAGTCCACCCGCTCCGCAAAATAAATCGATACAAGCTCCCTCGTATGGAATCTCGATCACCTCCCCAAACGGTTGTAAAACGAAAAATGGGCATAAAAAAACGGCTGCTCCGAGAACAGCCGTCTATCGTTATTTATTTTCAAGTGTTTCCTGCACACATTTCCGCTCCCACTCAATACTCCCGAGGCAACAGCGCCGTAATGACCAAACGGTCGCCATAATCATCAGTTTTGACCCACACTTTCTCCGGCAGTGTCATCTGCATCGTATCGAGTTGCTTTCCGTCACCATCACCAATAACCACCTGGTTGCCCTGTGGTTCAAACACGAGAAACTCATGTTTCGGTAGAAATGACTCTGCTTTCCGAAAAAATAGGTTCATCACGACCGGAGGTAATCCCAAAGCCTGCACCCCACGCGTGATCACTTTTTGATTTGGTTTTCCCATTTCCTTCATCTCCCTTTACTGTTTTTGGGCATAAAAAATAGCCCCCTTCTCTCGAGAGCCGCCATGATTGTCCAGCTATTCATTCTACTTAAGAACAAAAAGAAGCCGAATCCGTTTGTTTAAACTTCTCCCAAAATGCTTCTCGATCCGCCGCGCTGTCAAACGTCACCGTCAAATAACCTCTTTCAGCGGCGGCGTCCAGTTCCCGTCCAATCACGTTACCGCCGCAGCGGGTCACGTCGCGGGCATAGGCATCCAAATCGCCCCTGTGTTCACACTCGCGAAAACGAAGTAACTGATCCAGCATCAACCTTCACTCTCCTTCTGTTGGATCCAACCAATAGTTTTGTGGATTAACGGATTGTCCATTTTGCGACATCCCAAAATGGAGATGCGGTCCCGTCGATTTGCCTGTACTGCCTACCCAGCCGATCACCTCCCCACGCAGCACCTGCTGTCCGCTACGAACACCGATATCTGATAAATGAGCATATAAACTCTGGACACCGCCTTCATGTAACAGTCGGATGTAATGACCGTACCCACTGTTGCTTCGGGTCACTTGAATCACTGCCCCTTTTTGAATCGCAACAACCGGCGTACCACGCGGAGCGGGGATATCGATCCCATCATGAAATACCCCAAGTTCTCCGGTAACCGGATCGGTTCGAGAACCGTACGAACTAGAAAGAGATGTATAGCCAATGACCGGCCACAGCCAGTTTCTCGGCATAATTAGCATAGAAGCATACTCCGCTTCCTTGGCATGAACGAGCGCTACATCAATCGGGTTTAAAAACCACGCTTCCAGCGCAGCATCTGTCTCAAGGGAGGCCAATCGCAAATAATTTGCCAACGAAAAAATCGCATCGTAGGGGTTATCTGCGCTGATCTTTCCATCCCCGTCTCCATCGACCTTGTACGCTTCCCACAAAAGTCGCGGAAACCCCAATCCGCCAATCGTATCGATCCGCTTCGCAGTCTCGGCTCCAAAATCGGTGGTGACCTTGTGAATCGCCGCCAACCGCGACCACGTCACCGCTTCGTTTTCTGCGTGAATATAGATCGGCAATAGCGGTGCGGGAATATCGAACGTTTGCTGTTGGGGTACTGGAATCCCCTCCATAGAGGAATCCGACGAGCTGACCAGTACACCTAACAAGACAAAAGCCACAAGTAAAACCAACAACACAATAACAATGCCGACAAAGCCCAAGCTGCCGATCACCCACCAGAGTACCCTTTTTTTGATCAGACCACTAACCTCATCCATGGCGGTCCCGCTCCAACGTCGCTTGTTTTTCACGCGCCTTTTTCAGATCTGCTTCCGCTTTGTCCAGTAGCAGTCGATACGAAGAATCGCCGTTTTGGATCCGCTGCATCAGGTCGGATACCAACGTCTCCCAGTCTTTCACAACATCCATCGTCATCCCCTCTTTTGTAAGTTGACAACAGTCACCGCATGACCCGATCAGGTACTTTAATCCCCGTTGGCTTCCACTCCTGGCTAGCCGCTTTTCTCATCCACACATGTTGCGATTCGGGCACCAAAAACACCACTTCCTCGCCACGGCTAACTCCCCGAAAAACCAGACCGTGCGCCAGCTTTTCCTCATAGGACAAGGTCTGCACCTGGAATTCACCCCTAAGCCACTCCACAATCCGGTTCATTCACATGCCTCCCCCTACTTTCCTGTTCAGCTTGGATCGTCACTTCTGCATCGGTTTCCTTATTTCAACTTGGAAATGATCTTCTTCGCTGTCACCGCTGCTTTTTTCGTCGTTTCCTTCGTGTTTTGCCACGACTGCTTCGCTTCCCCCCAATGGTGGACGACTTCCTTTTTGGAGGTGTCATACATCTCATGCGGTGTCGGCGCTTGGAAGATGCTAAGCACCTGTTTGAGAATCTTTTTGCGGAACAAAAATGCACAGAAAAAGAGCAGCGCCACAAAGATTTGCTGCAGCATCAGAATGCCGGAGCCGCGCGCGACGATATCGGCAACAAGCAGCGTAAAGCCCATGTAAAATCCATAGATGACCTTCGTACCGAGGACCCCGATCAACCAGCCGAGCCAGCGGCGTACAAACATAAACCCCCGTTCCGGAAAAAGTCCAAGCAGCAGCACGACCGGTGCAAGAATAAGTATCGCCAGTGCCATTTCCTGAGCCAAAATCAAAATAAATGAAATCGTTCCGACAAACAGAAGCAAGGTTAACGTGGCAATCAGGGACAGTAAAGCGACCAGACAGCGAATGCCCGCCGATCCGCCACCAAACACATAGGGAATGTCGGCATGATCTCCGTGGTCAATTTTTGCATCACCCAGCACCTTGCGCAAAATGTCCCGGTGCGTCATACCCGGCGCATACTGCCGCATCCAGTGTGACCACGCATCGCCGACCTGCACAGATAACTCCACGTCTTCCTCCTCTGCTTGATCCAAAATCGCCTCCACTTCCTCCGCTGTCATGCGCACCACGTTTCCATCCTGTCGGTTAAATTGCCCGATCGTCCAAGGACGGTCTACAAACAGTTTCCATAGCCGATTGGACGTCGCCATCAACTGCTGATCTGCCACATTCGACAGACCTGCGCCCAGTTGCTCTCCCGTCACGCGTTGGTAAGGCGCGGCCAGCGATCCCATCGTAATTTGCGTCAGCTTGTCCATCGTCTGTGATACCGCACGGATGCTCTGACCCGAATGGGTGAAAAACCAGTAGCTGCCGATCAGGACAACAATCGAACCAACCACGCCAGACATCAGCCGCGTTGTCTGGTTGTTCCAGTACCCGACCTTCACCATCCACGCCGCCAAGAGCACAAGAGCAAACGGCAAAAATTTGGAAAAAAAACCTGTTCGCATCCCTTCCATGATTGGCAGGATCATCGACAGTTGTTCGTTAACCAGATCGGTATGAAAACCAAGCTGCATCAGAAAAATGGAAAGCCGGGTAATGAAGGCATTCGCCAAAAATAGCCCATTCGCGATCCAATTCAGAATGATCGGAAATGGATTATTCAACTTCGGTTTCCAACCCGACCATTCCACGAGATCGTACCCCAAATCCCATGTGTAGTGATCCGTCGGGTACTGTCGGTAATCTAGCGTCCGATCACCCGGTTCAATTCCCATCTGACTTTCACCCGGCAACAGTTGATCGAGCATATCTTGGGGCGCTTGTGCAAAAACGGTGAGCGGGTTTGCCAAACTCATCAAACAAGCGATAAACACCATCAGTAAAAGCCCATAACGGCATTTTCGTCTCAAGGGGTTTCCCTCCTTTCCATCGGCACACGATCCGGCGTTGTATTAAAGATGGTAAGCAGATCGTCCGGTGTCGGTTCAATATGTACCCGCCCGATCCGACCCGTTATATCTTTCATGTAGCAATCTCCGGCCTTCAATTCACGAAACGCCTGAATCATGTCCTCATCATCGGGATCAAGTCCAAGCAATGTCAGGTTGTCCGCAATAGCCCGAGGGTCCTCCGTGCGGAAACAAAAAATAGACCCCAAATTGTTGCGGGTCTCTTCATCGGCAACGTCCCCCGGGTTTTGTGTTGCCAAAAGCGGCACTACCGCGAAAGAGCGACCCATGCGGATGATTTCATCAATCAGTAACGCACCCTCGGGAAAAGCTTTCAGCATCCACGATTCGTCAATGCCAAATATTTTAAGTTGATCGTGTGGGCTATAAAACATGTACTCGCGCCCTAGCGCGGCTACCAGATACATGATGCCAAGACCAAATCGCTCATTCGGCGTCAGCGCCGTTTGCAGACGTTCACTCCGTTTCTTCGGTAGCGGCAATCCAGCCAGCGTAATGACAATAAAACGCGCACCGCTGAGCTGCGCGTTTTCTTCCCCGTCGTGGGCAAAGATGAATTTACCAAACGGGCTGCGCGAGTACGACAGTAAACGATTCACACATCTTCTGGCTTCCACCCGGATCGCTTCCATCGGTGATTCGGTTGCGATACGCTCCAATTCCGTCATAAAGATGTGAAGGTCGCGCTTCTCCTGCTCAAAGGTTCGCTCAACGGCCTCCATTAATGCGTCTGCTCGTTCATCGTTTCTTGTTCCTTCAAGTAACAGACTCAGGAAGTCTAGTACAATGCCGTGAGCGCGTTCTTCACTATTCGACATGCGAAATGGATTGAACTTCGTCGTTGACTCCGCTGAAAAATTAAGCCGTATCATGTTCTCACGGATATCCGGGATCAAAGCAAAGCTGCCATCCTCATCTTTGGGATCAATGGAGAACACAATGCCGCCCTGATTGTACCCATGGTAGAACAGCGTCTTCTTCAATACAGATTTCCCTGAGCCAAGCGTACCGACAATGACAATGGCCCCGGAACGGTTCAGTTCCTTGGACATCGGGCGCTTCAAATCCAGCAGCACCGGAATGCGATGCAAGGTGCGTCCGATATAGTCGCCGTCCGGATCGCCGATTTCCCGCGACCCGTGCAGCATCCCAGCAGACAGAAACTTTGGATCCATCGGGATCCGGTTCTGCTTGTCCATCACCGAACCGGGCAAAAAGAGCTGAAAAGCCGTGCCCTGATCCGCCGGAGAGCGAACCACGCGAATTTGCTTGGTTGCATACAATTGCAGGAGCTGCGCGGAACGTTCCTCCAGTTCCTTGCGGGAGGAAGCCGAAACGTTCAGCCAAGTCGACGCCCATACGAGCGGCATCCCTTTTTGCAGCTTGTTCTCCAACACCCGTCCGCGCTTCCCTGCCCATTCCAGTGTTATTGGCGTTTCCTCGGATGCTTCCTTATACTCGCGTCTCTGATCCTTCAGCACCTTGCGATTGCGCTGCAATCCGCCCGCCGCTTCATGCGGTGTTTGCACCTGAAAATGAATGCTGACCTCTGCAGGAAAGGGAAGGTCTTCAAGTGCATACAACCACTCGTCGCCAACCGTATCAATCTCCTCCGGCACATCGACAACGGAGAAGAAGGCCTGAAAGCTCTTCAAACTGTCCTCATCAAGATCATCATGATGCACGATCCAGGTCTTCATTTTTTCTTCGGAAACCAGATCAGCAGCAAGCAAAATCGGTAGCGATTTTTTCGGACGCAGCAAAACCTTGTCGCCCTTCACCCGTACCTCGCGCATCGATTCCGGTGTCAGTGTCAATTCGGGTTCTAAGGATAAACCCCTGAAGAAACCCCGTCGCAACAACCATTCAATTTCTTGCGGTCCGCATCGTTCACCGCTCAGGTGATGGTTCACCTGATTAAACTGCAAGCTTTCCGCTGACTTGGCAATCTGAAGACGTTCCATCTCCAGTTCACCGCGTTGACGGTACCAGAATTGCTCCGTCACGCTTCGACCCAGCGCACCTGCCAACGCCTTCAAGGTTTCGCCCGTTTTAAGCAAGCCGGACAAATCCACTTCCGGAAACTGCTTTTGCACAGCAGATAACTGCAAAATGAGATAAAGCGATCGCTGCCACGGCCGCCGCTCGGCAAACCGTTGCATGACCGCTTTCACATAACGTTCATATTCCGCACCATGACCCGTGCGTCTAGCTTGCCATATGCTGGCATCCATCATCCGGGTCACGGAAAGCAACTGTCCGCTGCCGTGGTAGCTGTGCAAAAACTGTTGCATCTGGCTTACGGTGCCGCGCTTTTTCTCCAGTGATTGATAAGCATATGGCTTTAGCGGAATGCGGTACACCGCCCATGGTTTAAGCAGCGTATCGAACAGGAGGTTTTGTTCCCAATACAAAATCGGAAATTTCAACGTCTCTCACCTCCCTTCTGAAATTAGTCTTCATCTGATCCAGATACGATGTCGGTCGGCGTAGTCGTACATGCGTGTCAGCCATTCATCCAGTTCCTCTGCGTTCTGGACCGATCGAAACTCCGCCAAATACGGAAAAGACCGGAAACATACTTCACGGCTTAACCGCTCGGCAATCGTCCGGCCCTTCTGTTCTACACTCGTTGATTCATTTTCCAATAGGTCGTCAAGGCTGATCGACACCTTGTGTTTCCAATTGCCCATTTGTTCACCTCATTTTATAGATCGGTTCATTACTCAGTATCAAAGGTGAAGCTGTCTTGGTTTGCAAACACCTTTCAATGATGCCGCTGCAATGCCCGCTATTGACCAGCCGGAAAGTTACAGTATCTTTAACCCGAAGGTGTGTTAACTTTTCACGAGAAATCGATGCATGTAAAGATTTCATATTGCCTTCACTCCGTCTTTCCATTCTCTTTATTGACGTTTACTAACCTTCCATTTCTTCCTCGCACTATCTCTACTCTCTCGTTCAACTTGTACCGGATCCGATGTCATCCACGTCATATTCCCGCCCGCTTTTCCCTCCACCAAAGCAGGAGGAACGATCGCTCGTTTTGATGGCGACTTAAGTGGCGTAACCGTCAGTTTCTGACTCCTGCCGAGCCAACGAATGCGCACATGTGCGGGAAGGAAAAGCGTCTGCAGTCCTTCAACCGTTCCATGCAGCCACCCGCTACCTCCGCGCCATTCCTCAGTACCGTTTGAAAGCGATATTCGTTCATACGGTCGGCAACGGCCAACAAACGTGATCTTCCCTCTTCCTCCAGGCTGGCGAATTGCCTGCCAACGGACAAACCACTTCGGTCGCACCAGAAAATGAACAATGTCTCGCAAATAACGCGTGACCGTTTTACCCGCTGGGTCAAGCTTGACCGTGAAGTACGCAGCGGCAATCGGTCCTACGACCATTGTGATCGTACGATCCAGCGGAAGCACCCAGGAAAGTACCGGGATTATATAACAAAAAACGAAAAACACGCCGATATACACGAACCAAAGGACAACGCCGTCCTGCCGTATGGGCATCCACAAGCGGATGTCCCCGATATGGTAAATGAGCGGCCGTACCCGGTAGAGAGCACGATACGATTCTGTTTTCTCTTGATCTTCCACTCGGCCTCACTCTCCCGTCGTGTCAGTTAGTCCGTCCACGGAAATGCCGAGCGTCTTTAGCACATAGAGCGCCAGATACTTGGCGATGCCAGGTGCAAAAACAAAAATACCCAAAATGACCGACAGCATAATATGCGACCACAGCCGATTTGTCTCCCCATTGGCATACATCTTGACGCCCCGGTAAATCGCTATGGTCAGGAAAATGGCTTGCAGTAATCGTTTGATTACGAGTAGACCCGTATTAATAAAATCCCCTTCCATTTTTCGCACCCCCTAACCTGCTGAATACTGACTTGCATAAGACCCTTATTGATTTTCCGGGTCTGACATATAGGCTAACTTTGCTCGGGTCTCGCGCAAAGTCATGGGCGGGTACCCTTCATTCTTGCTTTGCTGATCGCTCCAGACCCCATGCCGATCCATCTGTTGTAGCTGTGTAATGATAGCTTGTCGTTCTTTGTCCCGTTGTTCTTTTGACATCGTAGGGGTACACTTCCTTTTTCATAGATTTCAAAACCATTTACTCAATCCCACCTACGAAAAACTTCTCGTTCTCCTCCGTCACCGCCAGCCTCCACACCTGTGTTAGTCGAAATCCAGTGGCTTCGTCTTTGACAGAAAAGGTGACAGTGATGGTATACGGTCCAGCGCCTGTCGCCTCCAGCCTATCCAGCGAAAGGAACTTGAGTCGACCTTTGAGAGGCATCAGTTTGGAGCCTGTCGTAACATAGTTAAACAGGCTTTCTGCATCTTTACCTTCACACATCGCCTTCAGGAAGCTTTCTATTGCCGGACGTACCCGTTGCTTCACCCCGCTGGATGCTTCCACTTCACTGTTACCCGATTCGGGAACAGCAGGGGGATTCTGAAGAGGGTGAATGAGCGGTGGATCCGTAATTGCAGCGCCTTTACCGGCTTGCACCCATACGGGTACATCCACTTCCCATAGGGTGCGATCCGGATTCAAAGCAATTACTCGGACCCGAATCTTGTAACGTTGATATCCATGGGAGGAGAGCGAGATCAATTCCACTGCAACTACGTCCTGTAGATTCGTATTTTTATCGGACAAAATAGCTGCGATTCGGACGAGCGATTCCGGATTCACATATGGTTTGATCCGCTGCATCCGAGCCTCTGGCAATTCCTTCCCATCCCAGTGCATCCACTCACGGGAAAAGCCAAGCGCGGTCTGGATTGCCATTTGTTGCTCCGTTGTGCGTTTGAGAATGGCCGGTATCGGGTCAGTTTCTATTCGCAATAGTGTAGAAATCGTACCCAAACACGCAAGCGTCAGCATGCCCCAAAGCAGCAGCTTCGGCAGTAAGCGTAGATCCACGAGCCTTACCTCCTTGTTTTAGGGGGGAGTTCTCTGGGTTGTTTACCCAGCAGCGGGTCCAACGGATCCGCAAGCGTGGGGAGCAGCTGCATATCCTTCAGGCGAAGACGTTGCCCGCCGCTACCCAGCCAAAGCGTCCCCCCTACGCCTTTTTGTTTCCAATCTTTCTCACTGATGGCCCATACACTGGGCAAACGGTCGTTCTTGAACGTCCCTTTCATCAGCGCCTCCCAAATGTCGATAATCGTTTTCGGACGGCTTTCAATTTTCGTCACAAACAGTACCTGCACAGCCTCTACCTTTGGCCAGATCGTGGGGAGCAGTGTTCCATAATGAAAGAGCTTATCTTTTAAGCGCCACAGCGTTTCAGTTCCGGTGTCATATTCCAGATGAAACGCCAGCCGTCCGCGATCAGGAAACAGATACATGCCGAACCCATCCGGCTTGACGGGTGCAGCCGCTTTCCCTGTTTTTTTGCTCTGCACATATCGCTCGGCAGCCGAGCGTGGGTCCAGCCATTCCAGCATACCTTCTTCGGCATGGGAAATGCTGTGGCGAATCACATCGGTAATAAAAGCGTTCGTTCCAAAAAAATGTTCGATCTGCACCGGTCCGGCTTCCCAGGCTTTCGCCCGAAAAACCGTTTCATCACCGGCAAGACTAGCCCCCGCTCTGGCTCCAAAGGCGGTCAAGGTATATCCGACATGGTTCCTTTTCAGAAAAGGGAGGGGGATGGTACGAATCAACCCCTTCTCCTTCAATTCACATGAGATGTTATAGATCGTTTTCGGTTTGTAATTTAAGCTGATTGCTAATTGCTCGGCTGTCAGTAAGGTGTGTCGGTACAACATAATCAGCGTTTCTTTCTTGGCTTCATAGTACAAATCTGGTGGTCTCCTTTCCTTCAGGCCGTGTGGGGTGATATAGTCGGGTTCAGGCCCGCGGTCGTATCGCGCGCCGGTATGCGGTGCATGGCCCATTTTTGAGATTGTAACCTTCCCTCGAAGTTGCCCTCGAATGTTCTCTCGAAACTGCTCTCGAAGGTGCCCTCCAGCCTTCATACCCTGTTGTTTATTTGAAATTCGGCAAAATGGTTTCGCCTGATTCATCGGAGAAACCCGAGCGTTTCATTTCTTGTTCAACAGCTTCTACGCTGCGGCCGTCCTGCTTGTCCGAATGCGCCCATGCCTCTCTGATCCAAGCTTCCTGGTGTACAGGGACGATTTCATTTTTGACTGTGAATAGCTCCAGCCTCCCCTCCTGTCCCTTGGTTCGGACGATGGCATGTAGTTCAGCCAGATTCATCAGGTCTACGCTAGTTACCTGCGGCTTGAGCCAGCGCGACAGCTTATCTGCGTCCGGTCCGCCAAGCTGCAATAGCATGAGCGTACCTATGTTGCCGAGAATGGCCTCCAAAATGCGATCGGAGAGCTGAGTTAAATACTGCGTTGCCAAAAACAGCGACAAGCCGAATTTGCGGTCCTCCGCCAGTATTTTCGTCAGGATGTCCGTGGCGAACAGATGGCACTCGTCGGCGAAAAAGAAGTGCGCTTTGGACTTGTGCTGCGGACGTTTACGGCAAGTGAAATGGTAGTCGATGAAGAACAAACTGGCTAAAATCTTCAGCAAATCCGGCACACAGCCGGAGCCGTCGATCAATACAATGTGTCCCTCATCCATGACTTGGCGCGTGTTGATACTGCTATGCAGTTGGCCGAGCATCCGCCGCGATGTCGGGTAAGTGGTTAACGCACCCAGCTTGTTCAGAATTGGGCCAAGATGCTCGCCGAAATTTTTGATTTGTGCAAATTCGTCCATCCAAAAATGACGAAGATGCACATCCAGATCCGGCAAGATTTTTTTGCGGTACGTCTCATTAAAGAATATGTCGATGATTCCGAGCACCGTTTGCGGCGGCACAGAGAGCAGACTGAGTACAGCGTTGCGTAAATAATGCTCTGCTCGTGGCCGCGAACCCGGAAAGAGTTGCTGCAGCGTCGTAACAAATTCCCCCGTCAGGCTTTCCCGCACATCCACATGTGCAGCCTGAAACAAATTAAAGCCTCGTGGCCGCTCAGTATGCCCGAGCGGAATGATGTGCAGCTTCGGATACAAGCTTTTCGGGATATAACTGAGCAGCGTTTCAATCGCCCCTCCGTGCGGATCTAAAAACGTAAAACCCGGCGCTTGGTTCGGCGAACGCTCCAGATCATCCACCATATTGGTCATGATCGAAAGCAGCGTCGACGTTTTCCCCGATCCGGTTGTTCCTGCGAGAAAAGCATGCTTGAGCATCTGGTTGACCGGCATTCGAATTTCTTTTTCCACACCCGGAACATTGCTCTTCCCGATAAACAGTCCCGTATTCAACCCTTCCGGAGCCGGTATGATCTTCGCATGCATCTTCTGCATGTACGCGGCGGCCGGATCGCCAAAGGCAGGAATACGTAACCAGTAGCCGAGTTCCTCTGCTGTAAACAGCAGTTTCTTCGTCGGTAATCCCGGCTCGAGAACGGCTCTCTTGCCCCTCACAGGGCGCAGCACGATACCATTGCCTCTGCGCATCGATTGCAGCATATCGTTCATCGTGTGCAGCCTCGCTTTCGATGCATGCGAACGAATGAGTACACGAAAGCCCGTCCACAGTCCGATTTCGTCCGTGTCCTGCTTGCTTTGCAAGGAACGCATAACGTTCTGCTGGTGGGCGGTCAATTCCCGTGGTCTTGGCTTATCCTTTTGATTCGTTTGCATCTCCCGCCAGATCCCCTGTAACGATACTGGCTCGTTGGCTGGGGAACGCAGCCACTTCTCCGCTCTGCGGACGCGTCGCTGCAAAAGTCGTTTACCTGCTGGTGCAAATGCAAGCTCCAACCATACCTCCTCGCCTGTCTTCAACTCACCCGCACCCATTGCCGCTATCATCTCGTTGACCGGGTCTTTGCCCGCCGGATGAAACGCAGCGACCGACAGAGCGCCCTTATACGCCGGACGTCCTTCGGCAACGATTACGTTTTTGCCTGTACCAGTTGCAAACACAGGCGCATCAGTCGGGAGCAAATACATCCCGAACACCTGCGTATGAAAGCCCGTGCGAAAACCCATCCAGCGAATGTCGGGAACAGAGAAGTAGATTCGAACGTGACCAGCAGGTCCTACACACTGGATCAGGAAACGAAAAAATAACTGTCCATAACGTAGACGCTTGAATCGGGGATGGCCGAGCTGACTGATATGCTTGGCAAGACGCGCTGCCTTCATGAAGTCCATTGGCGCAGCATCTAGGGAGGGCATTACTTCGAACCATAGGGTCTGTTTGTGCTTGCCATGTCCCGGCTCACTCCAGCGTGCAAACCAAAAAGAGCGCATGGCGCTCCCTCCCTTCTTACCTGTATTTGGTTGTCATTCCGCATGATTGCTCCACATCTCCCCTTTCAATGAAGAAGAAACACCAGAGCAATCTTTCCTCTCCGATGCATCCAGAAATAAAAAAAACAGGCGATGCCGGGGATGCCGGATGGCCTGACTCACATTTTTCTACACTATCAGATTAACAGGATTTTGTTACCTTGTGTTGTCCCAATTTGTTACCTCATTTTCACCTGACAGTTACCTGTTCGTTACCTTCGATTTCCAACCAAGATAAATCATCCGGCACTCCGAGAATGGAATTAGGTCCGCCGACAAAGCGATATATTTTTGTTAAAGAGATTTTACGATGCTGAAAAAATATTCGAGATGTCATTAACAATTTTTTCATCACATCGGGATTAGGAAGTCGTAATTGATATTTACTTTCCACAAATCGCTTTTCAACTGGAAGCAGCGATTTGATGGCCGCCTCCAACATCCGAATTTTCATCTCCAGCAATGGAATCTCAATCTCCTGCGCATGTAAGCGCCGGATGACTTCCTGTAAAATGGCCTCGTTCTTTTGGCCTTGCCCGTGAATGGCGACCAATTCAAACTTTTGGGCAAGGCCTGGAATATGCTCAAGCTGTGCCTCCAAAACTTCCAAACGAGACTTCCAATCAGGGAGGGCAAAAAGCCAGCTTTCTACTTCCGTAAAGGGAATGTTAAATTTCAAGTGTCCCACCCCCGCTGTCGAAAGCGATGTCGGACTTTAGCATGCCAATCGTGACGCATTAATTGTTCGTAATAAGCCAGTGACGAATCTGTTGTACGAGATTTATGATCAGTATTGATGACTTCGTACCAGGGTATAGGAGGATTCGTTTGGCGGTCCTCAGACGGAATCTTGGATTTTATATGTTTAAGACTCATTTCCTATGCTCCTTTCATTGGTATTATGAATGAGCGCTCACAAGCCAATTGTAGCTTGGTCTATTGATTCGGATAAGGTGAATCTTGGCATAGAACTTTTCACAAAAAGGTTCTATACCCTATAGAACCTTTTTTAGTTTCGTTGACTCGAAAAGCAAATCGAAGCGAATACAAACACAAAAAAGCCTGACTCTCCGGGAACGGAGAATCAGGCTCGATTCGTTTAATCGATCATCCCAAGTCGCTTAGCCATGCGAGCAGCTTCACGGCTCGAGCTTACTTTGAGTTTTCTTAGTATATTATTTACATGTTTTTTTACAGTACTTTCAGCAGTATAACGTTCACTTTGAATCGTCGTTTGTCTATGTCCATAATGAATGTATGTCAGTACTTCCCGCTCTGCCGGGGTTAACAGTTTACCTCGCTGTTCCTTTCTCAATGTTCGAAATCCTTTCATTAATACCCCCGCCGAGTCTGGATGAATATAGCTCGAATTATTATATGCCGCCCTAATGGCATAAGGAATATCTTCATAATGATCTTTTGTTACGTAATTGACAGCCCCAGCCGTAAAAGTGTCCAAGATCGCTTCTTCTTCATCGATACCGGTCAACATGATAATTTTCGACTCTTTAATCTCCAAAATATCCAAAGCCGCTTCAATACCATCGTATCCATCATCCGATAAAACCAAATCCATTAAAACAACATGCGCGTCACTGAGCCGGGCAAGATGCACCGCATCTTGCCGGTTTACAGCTGTACCGACTATCACCAGATCCTCTTCTCGGTTCAAGTAATTCGTTAGTTGTTCTCTCCAGATCCGATCGTCTTCAACCAACATGATTTTGATTTGATCCAACATCGCTCACCTCCGCCAAGGGAAGCATAGCAGATCGAACTCTTCTTTTTGGAAACATAAGTGAGACCGTCGTTCCGACTTTCAGTTCACTCTGAATATCAATGGATCCGCCGTGCTGCTGCAATACATTATAGCAATATGTAAGTCCCAATCCATAGTTGTGATTGCGGTGTTTCGTTGAATAAAACGGATCAAACCAATTGGAAAGCTCTTCCTTCGTGCTGCCTTTACCATTATCGTGGAAGACGAGTACGATATCTTTGCGTTGTTCGCGCATGGAGATAGTTAGGATCCCATGATGTTCCATCGCTTCGGCCGCGTTAACAATGATATTATGAAATGTTTCTTGAAGATGAACCGAGTCACACGATAAAAACAAACTTGTCGTGTCTAATTCCATGATTGTCTGAATATTTCGCTCGTCCAAAATAATCTTAGACATTGAAAGCGCCCGGCTCAAAATGTCTATTACATCATATACCCCCTCTTTGAGTAGAATGTCTTGTGTTTGGCTTTGTATTCGCGAAACCATATCCAGCATATGTTTTGTTGATTCGAGTACAACTACTGCATCATCTGCAATTTTCTCCTGTTGAGCGGAAAAGGCCATGTTGCGAATCTCATCAGTGACAATTCTGATTTTCCCGACTTCGTTTTTGATCGTATGATTCAATACGCTGGTTCCATAAGATATTGCCCGCATCGTCCCATATAGACGATCCTTCTCAAATTTCAACCTAACACCCAACACACCATACTTAATGCCAAGCAACAAGAAAGAAATGAGTAAAAAAGTAATGACGAATGGCATAAAGCGCCATACTTCCTGTATTTCAAAAAATGCCTTTAAGGTGTAGTTCGCTACTATTTGAAACAGAATGGGGGGAAAAGCCACCAAGTTGGAAAAAAGCCTGCTTCTTTTCCTTTTCAAGTTTTTCTCTCTTAAGTAGCTGTAAGATAGTAAGGTCAGCCCCATGATCAAATAAGGTACACACCAATAAAATAGCACCAAAAAGTTATGTTCGATTGGTGGAGTAAATGAAGTCAGGAAGAGCATACCAAAAATCGGCAGTGGAAGCGCCCAAGTAAGAATTGATTTTACTTTATTGTGAAAAATGTCCGAATAGCTAATAGCATACATTAAAAAGCAATACGGCAGCCCGTTATGATTCATAAACGAGCCGAACATGTGCAGTTTGAGCAGAATCGATTCGAGCGAAGGATTAAGAAGTTGATACTTATCTAAATATGGCAAAATGGTTTCCGTAACTGTACGTGATAATCCACCGCCACCTCCTGTAAAGGCAGTAAGCGCGGCCCAGCGCGTTGATTCATTTTTAGGGTTGATAATGAGTAGGATGGCTGCGATCGTCCACAAAGCAATAAATACAAATACCATTCGGTTCAACTCCTTTAATCGATTGGATTAACGATTAAAGAGCCGTCAAGGACAGAGAATCATGAATGTCGGATCAATAGAGCCTCCCTCTGTAACGACTGCATCCATTTCTTTTTTTTCTTCGCTACGATGATCGGATAATGGACGTGCTCTAGCATCGGTAGATCATATTTTGAATCACCAACAGCCATTGTCAAAGCCGGATCGAAATGTTGAATGCTATAGTGTTTAAACCCACTCAACTTGGAAAAATCGATTCGTATCCCGTTATCGGTTTTAATCACCGACAAACATACATAGGGAACTTCAAAATAACTGCCGTATTGTTTGACAAGCAAATCAAAATTGGTCGATAACAATGTAATCTGAACCCCTTTGCTTTTTAAATAAAAAATAAGATCATGAATTGGGGAAATGAATTGTTGTTTTAGACTCTCATGAAAGAACATCTCTGCATAGATTTCCAATTGTTCATACGTATATTTCCGAAATTTTCGTTGAACAAATAAATGGTTGAACAAATCCCTAGATATTAAGTCCAGAATCAGGTAAAAGGGAGCAGCTCCAGCACAGTATAAAAGAAATGGCCACCAGTAGAGCGTATTCTTTAAGCGCTTTCTTTTTATGAAAAAGTAGAACTGTGTGATATTGCTTTTGGTAATTGTATTGTCGACATCAAAAACTGCATAATTCACTCCTCGTTTTAATATTTCGTCAAATTGACCTATTGTATCAAATACTTTCATCGCATCTCCTTTCCATACTTAGGATAAATGGACCCAGTATGTCGTGACATATGAACCATATGGTATGTGATAATTGTACCAATTTTCACCATTTTTCGCGCGTGATAAAAGTCCTGTGCCATTTGCACCACTTCCATTATTTAAGTGACTGAATGCACAGAACTTTCTGCCTATTTCGGGATAACACCAGCATAGTCTCAGTTATCTAAACGAGAATGTGAAAACTCCTTGAAATATAAGGGCCACACATTATTTACATGTATTTTTTAGGGGAGTATCAACAAGAGGACCAAAACTGGAACAATACAGTCTTGGTCTGTTTTTTCTGTTATTCAACTCCCTCGTATTCCGTTAATTGAAAGTATTTACCCGCTAGATCATTTAGGGAGCATATGAATTAATTTTTGTCTCTTCCGATATCTCATAAACAAAACCGCCCTCAGTGCGTTATCAGCGGCGATACTTGCCCAAACAGCGGGAAGACCTAAGCCCAATTTCCAAGCAAAGATATAAACGCCAAGTGTACGAACTCCCCAGATACCTATTGTTGTCACAATCATAGGATATTTGCTGTTTCCTCCTGCTTGGATGGCTGAAGTGTCCACTAAAGCTGATGCTAAAAACGGTTGTGATAGCGTGTCAATAGTAAGCACAACAAGCAACAAGTGAATCACATAACTGTTATCCGTAAACAATGAACCAATCCAAGGTGAGAAGATACAAATCAGGGCAGTTATCAACGTCATGGAAACAGCAGATTGGATATAGCTCCATCGTCTGTAGGATTGTACATCAGAATTATTCTTACTTCCGATTGCCTGTCCTATAGTTACGCTGGCTGCAATAGCAAAACCTGAACCAATGGTTGAAGCGAATACAGTCAATGTGCCTGCAATATTATGTGCGGCATATACATCAACACCCATTCTTACAATTAGACCAAAATATACAACTTGTCCAAGTCTCATTGATAATCGTTCCACGGACACAGGAATAGCGAATTTCATCATGTTCAACAAGAATGATGCCCGTATTTTAAGCTCTTCTTTAAGTAACGAGATTGCTTCAACGTTCCTTGACTTCCACCACAGACGTACAGACGCATACAAACGTGCAAGCACCATTGCCCACGCTGCACCTGCTAAGCCAAAGCCAGGGATAAATCCAACTCCAAATATCAACACGTAATCAAGGATAATGTGAATCACATTCATCTCTAGTCCAACTTTAAGGGGCGTTCTCGTATCTCCTGTGGCGCGAAATGCTGCCGATTGAGCAGTGAATAATGCTATCAGCGGGGAAATACCCAACACAATACGAAAATAAGGTAAAGCTGTTTCTTGTAGTTCTCCATAAGCCCCCATTACGTGCAAAAGGGGTACAGCAAAAATAACCGACCCCATTGAGACCAAACAACCTATAACAAAAGCAACCACGTAACCATGCCAAACAGCAGAACGTCCATGTTCCAAGTTTTTAGCGCCAATGGCTCGGGATAAATAAACCGATATTGCGGTTGAAACAGCAGTGAAGACACCAATATACGTCAAGCTATAAATATTGGTCACTCCAACGGCATTTATGGCAAGCAGTCCGAGCCTCGCTACAAAAAATGAGTCAACCACGCCCAGAAGGCTTTGTAAATAAGCTTCACCAATCGCTGGTAATGCAATGGCAAAGACGCGCTTTGCAGGAATAGGGAACATATTTATCTCCTTTGAACAAACAAACCTTATGTGAAAAATTTATAGCAGACGTTTCCAATCCAAATCGCTAATAAAATCCAAATAATAATGAATAATGCACCTGTCACCCAATTTTTCGGCTTTCCGTTCTTACGAAGTTCCTCCGCTTTTATCCTACAATCTTCAATAACTGATGCAGGAATCATTTTAAGCGCAATCGTTATTCCAAGGGGAACGATAATTAAATCATCAAGATAACCTAAGACAGGAATAAAATCAGGAATTAAATCTATCGGGCTAAAAGCGTACGCAACAACCAAAATCGTAAATAGCTTCGCATACCAAGGTACTCTCGGGTCTTTATAAGCAAGGTATAATACAAAAATGTTCCGTTTTATCTCCCTTACCTTATTCTTCGTTCTTTCCAGCGCCTTCGCTTCTCCCATAATTACCTCCGATACTTTCGAATTAATCTTTTGTAATTTCCCCTTCAACATTACCTTCCGAAGCATAAACACTTTCTATAAATTTGCCAAATTTTTGTTCGCATTCATCTAGCAATTGTTTCGCCTGTAAAGAATTTGGACAAGAGAAAAAATCTCTTTTCATGATTTTTTTATGCCATCTTTTCAGTTTACCAAACTCCGCTTCATTCTCTTCAACTTCATGGTAGGTAAACTTTCCTTTCCTTGTTTCTGTCTCTATTTCATTTAAAAAGTTTTTACAGCCCTCCAATAATTCTTCATATTCCGCTATTCGCTGCTTATTAAAAAGCTCAAAAAGCTGTTCTTCTGTTTCTGCCGTAAATTTATTTACCTCAAGCAAAAGCGCTTCGCCTTCACTTGATTCAATGAGCTTTTTTATGGATTGTATTTTCTTTGTTACTTCCGCAGTATCTGGGGCTACACAAACGGACTGCTGAATATAAACGACACCAAGCGATTTCAATGTACGCCAACTCGCACTCGAATGGTGGATGGTTCATTAGGTACTTTATAAGAGAAAACAATCCATGAACAGTCCTTATCCAAAGAATGCTAACCCCCTTGTTTTATTTGATGACTTCAGATTATCATTCAAAAGCTGAAAATGCAACGTATGTTTCATTTTTGATTAGGGAATGTTATATTAGACAAAATTTATTGTTGAAAGTAGAGGGATATTGATGGCTCATCTAGGGTGGCTTATTACACGTTATGGTTATATTGGCATTTTTTCTGCTTTAGCTGTTGGTATTGTGGGATTGCCTGTGCCGGACGAAGTGCTATTGACCTACGTAGGATACAATGTATTTCAGGGAAAAATGATGTTTCTGCTTGCTTTGGTTAGTGCCTTTTTAGGCGCAGTTACAGGAATTTCAATTAGTTATGCTATCGGTTTGAAATTAGGCTTACCGTTCCTAAAAAAATTCGGGCCAAAAATACATATCAGCCAAGGAAGAATTGAATACACGCAAAATCTTTTTAAAAAATATGGAAATGTTGTACTAGTTGTTTATTTTATTCCGGGAGTTCGACATCTCATTGCCTACATAGCGGGAATCTCCCGCATGGACCTTCGGAAATTTATGATATTTGCCTACAGAGGAGCATTTTTGTGGAGTATTACGTTCATAAGCCTGGGGCATGAATTGGGGGAACGGTGGTTTATAGTCGAAGAGTATATCCATCGATACGGATACTATGTCTTTGCTGCTGTTATTCTATTGATATTAGGGGCTGTTGCATATTTTAAATTAAGGCACACGAAAGCAAAAGTATAAGAGAGAGAGAGGAACCACAAATGAAATGGAACCAAATTGGTTCGCCTATAAAAAGATATTTGTATATATCCACTTTGATACTATTCTTTTTCATTTTCATATTCGATCGATTATGGATGAAACGAAAAGCTATCCCAATCATCCCCCTTTTTTTCATTCATCAATAATATTTTAACGGTTCATCTCTCCTTAGAATCATGTTCTGTGATTTTTCAACCACAAAACAGTCTAAGGATGAGCAGTGAGGTCCGACCACGGCGGTTACCCAATTGAAAGTGATTTTCTAATTATACGTTAACGCCTGTTTACCCATGATTTCCCAAGTACGGATAAACATTTTCCTTTCAACTTTGTGAGCCTTCTTCCCAGTCAACGGGTCATTGATGTAAACATAATCCGGATCAAAACCGACCAATACCACTGCATGCAGATCCAGCGGAGTGTGTATTTCTTCATTCCCATGCTTCCAAGTTTCCCATCGATCAGGTTGTTTATAGTCCCCTGTAGTCCATACAACAACAGGTTTTCCCTTTGTGATTTGGGAAAATACATCGTCCATCGATTTACCGGTCAAATTTACGGTTTGGTCAGGAAGATATTTTCTCATCAATTGTTCAAGCGGCTTAGCGTAGACGGCATATCCCATTTTTTTGCCGGTGATATCTCCAACAAACCCATGATCAGGGTTACCCCAAGATTGTATATCACCGGAGATCTTTTTAACCGGGTCCGAATCTTTCGGAAGTTCATTGGCCAGTTTCATTTTATCCACTTGAATTCCTGCATAATGTAAAACCATCGTTAGACTGGTTACTTCGCATCCATATTTCAATTCGGGATTTTGAGAAATGAGCGGAACATCTAACATTGCCTCTTTAGGGTTCTCTTTTTTTTCTTCTGCCTTACGATGTTCATTCGTAGAATTCTGGGCTTTATGCTCAATAGGTTTGGGTTGAAGACGATCCTCACTCGCCCCATATGGTTGTTCATGCTTTTTACAACTGATCAAACTGAAAAGCAGGAGCAAGATATATAACCGTTTCTTTAGGTTCCTCCTCGTGATCGGGAAATTGCATTTTTCTTATTCTTACTCCAACCACTCCACTTTCCCTTTTTTATGTGAATTATGCATAACACAGGTTATGGAAAGCTAGCCGTTATGTAAAGTTGAAGTGGAAAAAGCGCATAGAATATGCGGTGTAAGCTTGAACAACTTTACATAATGATTCAATCTATTGGTAGGCATGTGATGCCAAAAATAGATTGGAGGTCAGTACAATGGAGACAAATCAGTTGCCAGCAACAGAGCTTATCAAGGCTACGAGAGAGGAGTTGCTCAAGGCGCGTTACACGAATCTATCATTGAAAGGAGTGGAAAGAGTTTGGATGAATCTGGAGAAGTACATGCAGAGCGCAAGCATTGTATACTTCTCCAAGGATGTGGGGATGACTTTTTTGGAAGAACGGTATCATTTTGCGGAAACTCCAAATTCACACTCCAATGAAGATCGCTTGCGAGCCATTCAACTGCTTGCAGACTTTCAAACACACCAGAGAATATTGATCAGGAGGAAGAGTAAGACGAGTGAAATCGCAGAACCGTTTGAAGCGGTTTTCAATGCATTCATGGACTTCAGAAAGAATGCGGGGATTTCAAGCAGAACACTTGAATCATACGCCATTTATTTGGAAAGGTTCTCCCAGTATTTGTTGAACCATGCAGTAACCCATGTGACAGAAATCGATGTTCCGCACATTCATGGTTTTATTCAGTCTACCGCTTCTGCCTACCGCACCGCCACAGTCTATTGTACCTCCTGCTTGTTGCGTGTTCTGTTTCGGTACTTATATGAACGGCAACTCATCACCAAAAATCTTGGGATATTTGTTCCGAGTGTGAAATGTAGCAAAAAGTCCAAGATCCCATCCGCTTATTCGCAAGAAGAAATCCGACAATTACTTGCGTGTATAGATCGAGGCAACCCGAAAGGCAAGCGGGATTATGCTATGTTGTTAATTGCAGTCCGACTGGGCATGCGTGCCTCAGACATTTGTGGATTGACGTTTGACAACTTCAAATGGGAGTCCAACACCATAGAACTGAAACAGGGCAAGACGGATGAACCGATCGTTTTGCCGCTCCTGAATGATGTGGGGGAGGCCGTAATCGATTACATCAAATATGGTCGTCCGACCGTTGAGATGAAGGAGGTTTTCCTACGTTTGTCAGCACCCATCGGTCAGATGAAGGCCCCCACTCTGCATAGTGTCGTGACCCACTATATGAGTAAAGCCAGCATAACGATTCCAGAAGGAAAAAAACATGGTCCGCACGCCTTGCGCCATAGCTTGGCAAGCGCATTGCTTCACAACAATACCCCTATGCCTGTCATTTCTGAAGTTCTAGGGCATACCGATAGCGATACAACATCGGTCTATCTCAAGATAGATACGCTCCACTTGCGCGAATATGCCTTAGATGTTCCACCCGTAAAAGTGTTGTGGTTAGGAGGTGGCCTTGCATGAGAGCCTATATAGGTGTTTTTGCTGAATTACTAACAAACTTTGTCGCCTTCAAGCGCTCATTGGGTTTTAAATATGATACGGTAGCCGACGAGTTATACCGATTTTCAAGATTTAGCGAAACCTTTCAAATGAGTGAGCCCGTATTGACTAGAGACATCGTTCAAGCATGGAATACCAAGCGTCCTAACGAAGGGCTTAAAACGAATGCGCGTAGAGCCTATACCTTACGACAGTTTGCGCTCTATCTGAATAGTGTAGGCTGCAAAGCTTACATTGCTCCGCCGGATACGAATACCCGTCACTATACCTTTATCCCCTACATTTTCACCCACAATGAGATCGAACGGATATTTGCAAACAGCGACCAACTCTACCCTCGACGATATTCAACGCTTCCCCTCATTTTACCGGTCATTCTGCGAATGCTGTATAGCTGCGGGCTTAGAATCTCCGAGGCTGTCCATCTACAAAACAAACATGTGAACTTACAGGAGGGTATTCTGGAAATTAAGAATAGCAAGTTCGGTAAGGACCGGCTGGTTCCCATGTCAGAGGCCATGACCCATATTTGTCGTCAGTATTACCCCGTGCTCCATAAGCATTCCTCCATGGAGGATTATTTCTTTATGAAGGCGGATCGACAACCGGTTACCCGCGATAATGTCTACAGAAGATTCCGTGAGATTCTTTGGGAAAGTGGCATCTCGCATGGCGGAAAGGGAATGGGACCGCGCCTGCATGACCTACGACACACCTTTGCTGTCCATGCCTTGAAACATGCAGTGGACAGGCAAACGGATGTATATTGTGCATTACCGATCCTGTCCACTTATTTGGGACATGCGTCCATTGAAGCGACCAGTCAATATGTCCGACTTACCGCCGATGCTTTTCCTGAAATCCGCGTCGTTTTAGATCAAACCTGCGGATATGTCATACCGGAGGTGGCATGGGAATGAAGCCAACCGATTTCGCTTACCATTTGACGGCGTATCTATCCAAATATCTCCCCAGCAGGATTGGCATTAGCCACAATACCATCTTGTCGTACCGCGATACCTTCTCCCTTCTGTTGCGCTTCTGTTCAGAAGGGAAGGCGATGGCGATTGAAAAGATCACGCTCGGCACATTGCAGAAGAATCTCATCGATGAATTTCTGGCCTGGCTCGAAACACAGCGTTGTTGCTCAGTTTCAACGCGGAACCAGAGACTTGCGGCTATCCATGCGTTCTTCCGTTATTTGCAATTGGAAGAACCCGAGCACCTTTATCTCTGCCAGCAAATCCTGGCGATCCCCATGAAGCGTACTGCCAACAAAGCCATCGATTACTTAACACTGGATGCCATGAAAGCCATTCTTAAGGCTCCCGATACAGCTTGTTTGATGGGACGAAGAGATCTTGTATTGTTAAGCCTAATGTATGATACGGGAACTAGAGTTCAGGAGATTGCCGACTTGGTTGTGGCGGATGTGCGTTTAGAGAACCCCGCAACCATCAAAGTCACAGGCAAAGGGAACAAAAGCAGATTGATCCCGCTCATGACACCAACTGCAAAATTGATCGACCAGTATCTATCCGAGTTTAACTTGAAACATGTTGCCTATGGCTCCTATCCCTTGTTTCAAAACCGATCTCATACCAAACTGACGCGTGCCGGCATTACATATATGCTGAAAAAGTACGCCGAGGAAGCCAGATTGCTTCATCCTGAGCTCATTCCGAAAGTGGTCTCACCACATAGTTTTCGGCATAGCAAAGCTATGCACCTTTTGCAGTCTGGTGTTAACTTGGTATATATTCGTGATTTACTTGGCCATGTCAGTATTAAAACGACCGAAGTATATGCCAGAGCAGACAGCCAGATGAAGCGTAATGCCTTGGAAAATGCGTACCAAGGTGTGTCACCTTCAGAAATGCCAATATGGCAGCAGAATAATGATTTGTTGAAATGGTTGAAGGAACTGGGGAGGTAAGTGCTGCCGTTATGTAAAGTGTTTTGCTTGAAAAGCCACGGCATTCGGGCATTCTGCACTTCAACTTTACATAACGGCTAGCTTTGCATAACCTGAGGACAACCGGTATATAGTCCCTGAGATCTTTAATTCCCCATGCTGTAACTGTTCCTTAATGATCGGATCGCGTTTTAACTCTTTTTCTACAGCCTTTACATTTTGAATGACTGTGTTGTTAATCAGTTCCTCTCCTTTTGCTCCGGTGGATTTTACTTTATCTGCAGAAGGTTCAATTTTTTTCATGATTGAACGGATATTCCCGTTTTGATGTCCTTGTAAAGCTGCAATAACCGCTCCGCATTGTTCATGACCCATAACCATAACGAGTGGTACATGAAGATGTTCGACTGCGTATTCTACACTTCCTAAAACATCTGGATCGAGGATATTCCCCACTACGCGAATAACAAATAGATTGCCCAAAGTTTGATCAAACACAATTTCGGGAGTAACCCGCGAATCTGAACAACTTATGATAACGGCTATCGGATGTTGCCCTGAAACGAGATCTTGTCTTACTTGCAAGAGATGCTTCTCAGACAGATGACCTCCCACAAATCGAACATTTCCTTCCCTTAATGAAAAAATGGCTTCATTAGGTTTTATGGTTGAAAATTCTTCAATTGCTGAACTTTCAATTATCGGTTGATTTACCGATGAGCAGCCTGCGCAAATCAGCATACTGAATACAGTAGCTGTAAGTACAGCATACCGGAACAATCCCTCCATATTGCCACCTTTTCTTCATACATTTGAATTTTCAGAGATATACATAAGGTATGTTATCCAAGGCATTATGAGTGTATACATCGTCATACGAGAAATTGCAAAGTCGCACCTTTTTCTTCAAACTTCCATGACACTCGAAATCAGATTACACACTTCAACTTAATAATCAAAATGATAGAAAATAAAAAGCACTCGATGATGAATAACATCGAATGCCTCTTTTTGATATTTATTCATCAGGCCGATCCCATTTTTTTGAGTAGGCTTTATTCGTAACCCATATCGTAACCCATATAATAAGCGCAGCAACAATACCTACCCAGAAATAAATCCAAAACACATTGTTACCTCCTACGCTGATGATTTATTACCATCGATTTGATTGGGACTTAATAAATAAGTACATACACATTCCCAAAAACAAAATGAATAGAACAATTTTAAGTATGGAATATAACATCACAACATTCATCCTTTAAAAAAAGGATTTCTAGCTTTAGGTTGTCCCTTTAACTGATCAGTTTTGCAGTCCTTACAATATTTTGATTTTAGGAATTGTCCCGAAATATCGCCAACGGAGAGAATTTGAATAGCATTTGAAATATACGTGGTTTTCTGACATGTCATACAAAAGACTTTGTTTTTTTGAAAATTCATTTTGCTCCCCCAATAATATCCTATTTAATGGTCTTGATCATCCTGTTTGTCTGACAAAATCCGCTTTTGTAAATCCGAGGGAATGGTACATTCCCATAGCTGCAACATTTGCTTCATCCAGCATGATCCCAACCCGTACGACATTTCGATTTTGGAAGCGACCCACAAGAGACTCCATTAACGCGCTCTCTACTCCCTTATTGCGGCAATTCTCATCTATTGCGATTCGGTAACATATCCCTTGTTGATTATGGATCGTTCCTATAATGACACCAATAACTCGGTTGCTACGCTGAGCAACAATGATTAAATCACTGTCGCAGTATAAGTGCTTAGCAAAAGACGCAATGGTTTCTTCCATAGAAGCACCTGAAAGAGTACTTTCAAACAACGTTGACACAACAATATAATCCCCTAATTGAAAAGAGCGGATATTCATAATAAGCCTCCTTATCGTTATCCAAGCACATTATTTCACATCACCATTTTGCTCTCCTCCTAAGTCTCTCTTTACACCTGCCAACTCATATATATAAAGTTATCAGGATCCCCATCCAAACAATAATGCATGTTCCGGAATGGACAATATAACCCTTAATTTTGGGCCCAAGAAGATTCCGATGGATACAAAAAGGAGTCCCCAAACGAGTCCACCACATCCATGAATGAACCGACTCAACTATCTTTGATACCTTTCTTTTTTGACGAAATCTTTTGGATAACTCCGATAAAAATGACAATCATTGTAGTCAATGCAGGAATCAGCCAATGGAAATAAATAAGATTATCCGGAATCGCATTTTTGATTTTAGGATCACGAAGTACCATTTCTCCAGCAGTGTACCCCAGAATTCCGGTGCCTACGTAAATAAGGATCGGAAATTGATTTAACAAGTTACCAACTAAAGTGCTTCCGGCAATGATCAGTGGAATGCTTAGTCCAATTCCGAGTCCAAGAAGCAGGTAATCATTATTCGCTTTTGCCGCTACCGCCAATACGTTGTCTAGACTCATCACAAAATCGGCTACTATGATTGTCCAAACCGCTTGTTTCAAGTTGGCTGAACTTATAATATGGTCTGAGTTTTCATCCCCACTCATTAGCTTAACAGCTATCCAAAACAAGAAAATCGCTCCGATAGCCTGAAGATAAGGAATCTGCAGCATTGAAATAGCGAGCAAAGTTAGCAGTATTCGCAAAAAAATGGCTCCAAAAGCGCCAAACCAAATCGCTTGTTTGCGCTGTTTCAATGGGAGTCCTCGACTTGCCATTGCTATGACCACCGCATTATCGCCGCTAAGCACTATATTGATGATCATAATTTGCAACAAGAGTAACCACCATTCCAAAAATTCACTCCCTCTATCGAATTCCCACGAAAGCCTATCTTGTAGGATAGAAATATACTAAATAAAAGAAACCATGATACTTCTACCTTGATAGAAGACGTTACGTTCCGGGATGTGTAGTTGTCTCGCTTTTTCCAAAGCGAGCAGAACGCATTCGCAGTACCCGATGCAATACGCTAACTCCTGACGAGGCTCCTTTCTAGTCTTCAAGCAAACGATCGAAAACCCTTCTCCTTTGGGTTGTATATAAATTTGTGCCAGCCTCAACACTTCCCATCCCTAGTTTACGTCACCTTTCTTCAAGCCTGAGGTTCAAGGACATGAATCACGTGTTTTATTTGATTATTGAAGATCTCTTTTGTCATGATCAGCAAATCGTGTATGAGAGGGTTCTGGATCGAATAAACGACACGATTTCCCTCCTTTATTCCTGAAACAAGATGCTTCGCTCTAAGCGCACTCAATTGCTGAGATACCATAGAACCTTCACCGTTTAAACACGACTGAAGCTCGTTGACACTCTTCGCTCCTTCACATATCAATTCCAAGATTTGAAGTCTGAGCGGATGAGACATGACCTTAAAAAAATTCACTCTGAACTGCTGTAGAGCCAGTTGCATAATCATCACCTCATTCCGTCTTTGAAGAGACATTCAATGAGCTAAGCTTATGTTTTTTATGTTGAACTTGTTCCAACGTATTTTTTACTTCTTGTTGGGACTGGGCATTCGACAATGCGGCACATTCACGGAAAGCGAAATGTTTACAACCCAAGCATTTATTGTGATCCAATTGGAATAATGCGTAATCAATTGCCTCACCCGTATGTTCAAAAAAGTGATTTTCCCCGATAAGATCAAACAAACCGGTTCTCTTTAACACTTCTAAAGGTTGTGGCTGAATTCCCGACATCAGAACCATACCGCCAAACTTCTCGAAATGCTTCACCAAGCTGGCCAAGTTGGACTCGCCTGTCGTATCCATGAAAGGAACTTTTCCCATGCGCAGCAGTAAAATTTTCGGTCTAAGATGAATCGTATCCATGATCGACTTCTCAAACATATTCGCGGCGCCGAAGAATAAGGGGCCCTCGATTGTATACATGCTGATCTGAGGACAATCATGTCCTTCGGTTACCATGTGCGCTTTCACTTTTTCATTTTTTGTGGTTGGATCAGGTAAAACCTTGGCTACCTTCAATACCTCACTCATTCGCTTCACAAAGAGAATAACAGCCAAGATTAAGCCAACTTCAACTGCCGTTGTTAAATTCGTAAATACTGTTAATAAAAATGTAATAAGAAGTACGACAGAGTCACTCGTTTTCGTTTTCAGGACGTGAACGAATTCTTTTCGCTCACTCATATTCCACGCAACCAACATCAGAATGGGTGCCATACTTGCAAGTGGGATATCAGATGCGTAAGGAGCAAACATAATGAGCACCAGAAAAACAACAACACCGTGTATGATACCGGACAAGGGTGATGCAGCCCCGTTTTTGATGTTGGTTGCCGTCCGTGCAATGGCCCCTGTCGCCGGAATGCCTCCAAATAGAGGAGTCACCATATTAGCGATGCCTTGTCCAACCAACTCACGGTTGCTGTTATGACGACTCCCGGTCATTCCATCGGCTACGACAGCCGATAACAAAGATTCTATACCGCCCAACATGGCAATAATAAAAGCTGGACGAATCAGTGTTTCAATTCGTTCCCAGGTTATTTCCGGAAAATGAAAATGGGGTAATGTACTCGGAATCGCACCGAAGGAAGATCCAATGGTTGCTACATGTCCTTTGAAGAACAAGGCCGCTATTACGCTTGACGCGACAAGCCCCACTAATGAACCTGGGACCTTAGGTAGAAATCTCGGTGAAAGTAGGATAACCATCAAACAAACACCTGCTGTAATAACACTGTAGATATTAATGGTTGCCAGATGCATCACAATTTCCTTCATGTTGGGAAGAAATTTTTCATGTTTCTCGATACCGCTGAGACCTAAAAAATTAACAATTTGACCGCTGAAAATAATGACAGCGATACCAGCGGTAAATCCGATGGTTACAGGACGAGGGATAAACTTTATTAATACACCAAGTCTAAATGCACCCATTAGTACAAGAATAATCCCAGCCAGAAATCCAGCAATCAATAAATTTTCGTATCCATACTGGATGACAATGGCGAAAAGGATTGGAATAAATGCACCGGTCGGACCACCAATTTGAAATTTGGAGCCTCCAAACAAGGATATTAAAATACCGGCAACGATGGTTGTATAAATTCCGTATTCGGGTTTGACCCCAGCAGCAATAGCAAACGCCATCCCTAATGGAATGGCGATAATGCCAACAATCAGGCCTGAAATGAGATCCTTACGAAATGCAGCTGCATTATATCCTTCAAATCTTCCTATCCATCTCATCAGGTGTACCTTCTCTTCTTCATATATTTGATTATTTGAATATATATGAAATGTTACTCCTGTGAACTGCCAATGTCAACCGCGAAAATTCGACTTGTTACCACCATGGAGTATTGAAAAAACGCAAAAAATAAAGGAATCCTGTGCATTGCTCGCGGATCCCCCTATTATTTTACTATTTGCTCGTTCCGAATAACTTATGCAATGAAATGTCATGAACGAGGCGATTAATCGATTTAATGAGTAGATGATTTTCCTGTATGATCAGTTTTCTTCCTTTAAAGATGAAGATGCATTATTCATACAATGACTGCAGTTATTTGTTATGGGGTAACTATTTTTGAAGAACCCTGTTTTCATAATTTGGTATGCTTTGTCAATGGAGATTAAGTTCTTACACGTTAAATAATCTACTTCACATGGTTTTTGATACGTCTCCATCTCAAACCTCCTGCATATACAAAAAACAAAGTGATTACTTCATGTGCTCTCGGATCAATTTATTCTTTTGTCTATGGTTCGTTCCGTATGACTTCCAATAATGAAATAGCATCAACTAGATGGTTATCAAAAATCTTCTTCGTAACCACTAATAAGTCTTTAATTAATGGATCCCGCAATGAATAAATGACAGAGGTTCCGTCCTTTAATCCATAAACGACATTCTTATTTCGTAATACAGCCAACTGCTGAGATACGGCGGAACCTTCCGACCCCAAAATAGTTTGAAGTTCATTTACATTTTTATCCTCTTCGCTTAAGACTTCAAGAATTCGAATTCTCATCGGATGAGCCAAAGCTTTAAAAAAATCGGCTTTAAATTGTTGGATATTTTGATTCACGGCATATGCCCCTTTAATTTTTGAACTTTTGAATATATGAATATCATAGCATATATTTTGAAACGAATAAAAATATCTGTTGAACTTATGGTTCAGTATCATGGGGATTCTTTTGGCAGGCTTTCTGTTTGAGAATGATTGATTGCTGCGGTTGTCATTTGTTTTCATGTGGGGTATAATGCCTTTTATATTCAAACTTTTGAATATTTGATTGTTAATCATTTTAAAATGGAGTGGATGCGAATGCCTGGCTTCACGATCAGTGATCAATCAACAAGAAATTCGCAACCCCTTAATAAATTACCGAAACTTGTAAGCAGGTCGATGGTCATTGAGAATGGAATGAATTTTCTGCAGGAAATGGGATCGGACCATATTTGTAAAGTTTGCATTTCTAACGGCGGTTCTTGTTGCAGTGGTTGTCGGCATCTTTCGAATGGAGTTGGATGTCAAAAGCGTAATACAAGTTGCACCGCATGGTTATGTGGATTTCTTAAATATATGTTGTATGAAACGGGACTTTTACAGGAATGGAATGATTTTTGGGATCAAGTTCCTGGTCAGGATTATCGTGAGGATTTCACCCCGGAATATTTTTTCACTCAAAAATCATTACACATCCAAAACATGAGAGTTCTTAGTGAGGCACTTGCTTCCGATCTTCATGAGTTGGCTCGTTCACATATCGCGATTGGATTCATTCTTACACTTAGGGAGAAAATTGATAAAAATATTGACCAATTAACTTACTGCAAAAATGATCCTGCGAGGGAAACAAAAATAAAAAGAAACATAAAAATTTTATCGAGCCATTTTCATCATTTTCACAAAGCATTAAGTGAATTTTACCCGAGATAAATAAATTAACAATGGACTTTTGAACGGGTACTTTATAAGAGCGTGCAGAAATGCACATCTCTTTTTGCATCAAAAAAAATAGAAATTCGGCACAATATAGCTAACTAGAGGAGGTAAAGAAGTGTGCCAACTTTGTCAGGAATTCTGGAAGCGACGTCAAGTGTGATTAAGTCGTTGTCGGATGGTGAAAAGCCTCCATTACATGTGGGAGAAGTAATGTCTTGTTGGACATACCTTGCTTTTATCCAAGACATTATTAACTACGAAAGTGTAGCTCTCAACACGACAACCGACAAAGAATTAACGGAACTTTGTCAAGAAGCTTTAAAAATCACTCAATCCCATGAAAAACTAATCAAAGATTTCATGGGAAAAGAAGGTATTCCATTGCCGGATGGACCACAAATCAAGCCAAAGTCTGATCCTAACGCCATTCCAATGGGTGCTAAATTTACGGATAAAGAATTAGCTAATGCCGTAGCAATAAATTTAGCTTACGCTGCATCGATTTGTGCTAACTCTGCTATCCAATCTCTTCGCAGCGATGTAGGTTTAATGTTTTTTAAATTTCAAGCGGACAAAATGATGTTTGGAACCACTGTCAAAACATTGATGGAAAAACGAGGTTGGCTTAAAAAGCCGCCTTACTTTTACCAATCAGGGTTGCCAGCCCAAAGTGAAAACAGTTTATGATATTTATTGAGCAAATCCAGTGCTGCAAAGATGCTGGATTTGTTCATTTATATGCCTTATAGGGGTAGTACCAGCGTAGCTGACACCACCCGCAAACGAATGGATTAAATTGGGAATTTATTAATTACCTCGTTATATTCATTTTGTGCATCGGTAATCGCCAGCTTTGAATAAACTTCTAACGACTTTCTGCTTTCATGACCGGAATATGGTTGAATCAGCGCGTCATCGATGCCTTGCTTTTTTAGCCAGGTTAATAGAAAGTGACGTAGTTTATGAGGAGACAGGTTTTGAGCTAATTTGGCCTCCTCTGAATATTTGGCCAAAATCTTGCGGATTCCCCTGTCCGTGTACTTTTTCTTCCATGAGGACTCAAACAAATAGGCCGCTTGCTTCTTTTTCATCGAATCTGCGTGCATGGCCAGCAGTTCTTTGAAAGTCTGAGGAAATGGAACAATGCGGTCTTTACTGCCCTTTCCTTTGTTGATCCTGATCTGACAGTAATGAAAATCGATGTCCGCCAGCTTAATGCTGATTAACTCACTGACTCGTACACCAGTATACATGAGGGTTTTCACGATCATCATGTCCTGAAAATTCTTGGCCTTCCAAACCACTTCATAGTATCTTTTTAATTCTTCTTCTGTCGGCACGTAAGGCAGCTTTTTTGATGATTTTGGAACCTCAATTTCAAGCTCGCTTCTTAAGTGCTGAAACAAACATTTTAAGTAAGCATAGTCCGGTCGTTCTGCGCGAAGATACTTCACCAGTTCCCGGGCTTTCTTTTTTGCGGATACGCGCTTTTCAATCATGCCAGTTCACCTTCCAATGGAAGTCTTTCCTTCATGTCCAATCGGAATGTGCCATATGGATTAACGTGTGTATAGATTAAGGGTGTCACCGCACGCAAATCTTCCGGTATCATTAGATCAAACCACTTCTTCTCCGATAAAACATTCTGGAACATGATGGTATTAATGTAGACTAAGCAATTTTGAAGTAGGTGAAGAGATAAAACGGCCATCTCTTGATCTTCCATGCGATTGGTGGCAATTTCTCCACCCTTGCCATAGAAGATAAACCCGTTGGCTGAATTCCAATTTTCTACTACATTTAAACCAGCATTAATCTCCCGGCGCAATTCTTCCGAATGCAAATATTCACAAAGGAAAATGGTTTTAACTGCCTTACCCAACTCGCCTAGCGCCTGATACGTTGGATGCTTCAAGTTGTTCCGGGTAAACCTTTTCAGAATGGCTTCCGTTTCAGCTGTACCAAGCCGTAAAGCTGTTGCATACTTCATCATTTGATCATATTGCTGACGGATCAGTTCCCAATTAATCGGGCGCGTAAGTACATGCTGCAGGTTCGCATATGCATCAGTCATTCCTAGATCCGGACGATATAACTTTTGTGTATGGATAGCTTTTAATCGGGGCATGAGTTTGTAACCAAGTAAATAACAAAAGGCAAATGCAACCTCACTCTGTCCATGTGAATCAACATAATTTTTCTCTACTTCCATATCGGTGCAGTGGCGCAACAACCCTTCCATCATCGCGGCGACTTCTGATGAGGAACACGATTTAAGTTGCGAGTAGATGCACGTCGAGTTTTTCTCCACATGCCAATAAATCATAACACCGCGGCCGCGGTACCGGATGTGCCATTCAGTCATGAGGTTTTGGTCCCACGCCCCGAATTTCTTTGAATCGGAGGCGCAAGAAGTTGTTCCCTCACCCCATATTTCCTGCATCCGTACTTTGAAAATAGCGTTTACCACTTCGGAAATCGCATTGCGAAGGTTATCCTTGTGAATGAATTTGCGTCGGACATATAGGAGATCTTTATAGCTTTCACCGTGATCACCGGCGCTAACACGCTTTAAACCGGTATTCGTTCCCAAACCGTAAAGAGATAGGATCAACCGCTTTTGCAGGGTATTCCGGTCTAAAATCTCTCGATGGGCCACCGTTTTGAACATTTCTGTAAACGAAATACGTAAATCGGTTTCCTTCAAAATATCCAGCAAGCTTGTCATTGGCCAGCGGCGCGTAATTTCACCTTTGATCCGGATTAAATTAACCGGCTCTGCTTGCGGTTCTAACGGAGAAACCGAGATCCATCCTTTACCTTTATCAGTAATCCGTACTTTAGGGTTTTTCGGCATTCCCTCGTTTAATTTTTCAAGACCTTGAACCATTTCCTGCTTAAGCGCAGTGATAAAAGAATCTGCATCCAATGGTTGATTTAAAGCTTTGTAGTTTTCCTCCCGGCGTTCCTCGAAGTCTACCGGCAGATCCTCATCCGGATTTCGATACCGGTTCGCTCCGGATACCCAAATTTCTTTACATCGTAATTTATCCCGGAGCATTTGCAAGGCGCTGATTTCATAGTTGATCCGGTTTACTCGTTCTTGTCCCTTTTCATCTTTTTCGATGATAATTTCTTTGTAGTTATTACGGATCACCCCATTAATCGGAATTTCGTCGGTTACGGGAAAATAGTGCATTCCCGTTTGAGTGTATTTCTTGATTAGCTCGAGCGCGAGGATAACCGGACGGTGAACGTCGTTATTAGAACGAAAATCAAGAATACTAAGAATTTCAGGAACTATCCGGCGGTAATGGCTTCCGTAGGAGGCACGGATGACCGTATGGATTTTTTCGCGGTATGCCGGTCCAGTATGCTTAAACTCTTTGACCAAATCTTTTAGTGTTTGTTCGTTTACAACTGGGTATAGGACATCTTTAATGATTCCTTCCGGATGCTCGATGGCCGTCTGTGCCATGTTAAATAAAATGCCGTACTTGTTGCTGACTCGTCGTAGATCGTTCAGAATTTCCTTTTCGATCTTTCGTTCAGCACGTACCCCGATACGGTGAATAATTTGAATAAGCAGATCGACCAGGTTGTCCGATATTTCCATGCAGCGTAACCAAAAGAAAGCTGATAACAGCGTATACCGAATCGGATCGGGATGTCGGCGCAGCTCGCGCAGATCCTCAGTAGAAACGCGCTGCCGATACTTTTTCAGCAACTTATGGGGAATGTCTCGAAATAAATCATCTGGAAGCCCCAAATTGCGAATTGTCCGCAACTTGTTTACCTCCTTCAGCACGCTATCCACCCCAGCTCGACCGGGGTCTGCCTTTAACTCATTAAATGATATTTGCATGCCGCCGTCACTGGCGGCTTCATCTTCGTCCATCTCTAAATACGAAATGCTATCAATCAGGGAGTCCAACTGTGCTAAAGACGTGGAAGGCAGCTTTTGGTATGTCGATTGGAAGAAGGATTCTTCATAGGTGTAAATGGCAGAACGGATCAACCGTTCAATGCGGTCCAGCGTGGGAGGCACGATTTTTAATTCATGGAATCGACGGTAAACGCGTTCCTTTAAATGCTCAAATTCATGATCGTGATGCAGAACATGTTGGCATAGCCATTCTGTCATTTCCTGAGCATCCTCTATCGTATCCTCGCGGAACCCGAAGAACTCCCGGATCTGTGTTCGATGGTACGTGATCGAACGACCGGTCCAATCGTACTGAGCATATAATTCCGGCTCAGAAAAGATTTGTTTTGCAATGTACGCGATAACCGCTTTGGGAACTTCGTACTTATGGGTTGGAAAACGGGCTTCATTTTGAAAAAACTTGAGTAGTACGGCAAATCCAATCCTGGTTTCCCCAGTCTTGTTCTCGATCAGCCTCATCTCATTCGGTAGGATCGTAAAATGTTCGATTAATTCGTCCAGTTCCCAATTTCGCTTCATGTTATCCCCTCCAAAGTAAAGTTCCTACAACAGTAAGTATCGGCACTTTATTGTTGTTTTCAGTATAGGTTAACACCAAAAGCTGCACAATAAAAAGTTAAAATTGATGATATTCCGTTTCCAAAAATGAATTCGGAACTTCGATAGAATACAAAGTTTATTTGATTGCAATAAAAATGAAGTTGCTCATTTGGTAGCAACTCCATCGGTCAAATCATTATATCGAATGTTTACGTTTTGACTTGAGATACATTTTCACAGCTGAAATGATTAATATCGTTCCCAAAACCAATTTTAGGACACCACTGGATACATAAACAATCAGGGCACCACCAATGAATGAGCCGATTATTGATCCGATACCCATCGGCAGGACAAGGGTTCTCACTTCCTGATTATCCGAAAATGCTCCGTTGGAACGATGCCGAAGCAACCCGATTAATACTGTAGGCAAACTAATAATGATGCTGGCCGTTCCGGCTATTTTAATATCAAGCCCGTAAACAAGAATCAATGTTGGTATAATCAGTTCTCCGCCAGCCACGCCAAGTAAACTGCTGACGATTCCAATGCCTAATCCCAAGGCGACCCCAACTACAAACGAAAGCAAAACTGGCATGGGTATCCCTCCTGTAACCACAGGATAGAACGATTCTGTAATAAGTAATAAGCCGATTCCTATGAGCAGTATTAGTATTACTTTTTCCAATGCCTGTTCAGACAAATGTTTGGAATATTGCGCCCCTTTATAAGCTCCTATCATTCCTCCGACAATGAGGGAGAGTATGACAGGTATGTGGATAACAAGTTGATTTAAGGGAGCGTTCGGCAGTCGAAAAACTAAGGATGACAACAGTGTAATTAGGCTTACCGCCAAGTTCAGAGGAACAGCTTGTCGTGCGGAATACTTAAATAATCCCATCAATACGGGGAGTCGGAATTCCGCTCCTCCTAGTCCAATTAGGCCACCTAAACAACCGATAGGGGCGCCTGTAAGCAATGCGAGTAACGATTTTTTTCCATTCATCATATTTCACCATTTCCTTCTGCTTGGGACAGAACATCATCATCGACCAAGAAAATGTGTTCTACCGGAATTTGAAGATACATATTACAAGGTTGATTAATCAGCGTTCGCTTCCATTCATCGAGCGGAACTTCCACTTGAATCCGGTTCCCCAAGCACTCTACCCAAACCGTAGCACTGTATATCCCCTCTATAACGTCTAAAAAACGACATTTAAAACTGTTGACTGCTTGAATCGGTTCTGTACTTAAACGGACATGATGAGAGCTAAACCCTGCAATTTTTTTTGAAGTTACCGTTTCGCACGCTTTTACTCTGAGCTGCATTCCTTTGGTGCTGACCATCCAATGATAACTGTCCTTGCTATTAATGATGACTGGTAGTAAATTTTTGCATCCCGTAATTCGGGCCGCGGTTAAATTTACAGGACGATGAACAATCTCCTCTTTCGATCCGATCTGTACGACACGACCGTTCGCATACATCATAATCCGATTGCAAAGTCGGAATGCCTCTTCAATGTTATGAGTGACTAGGAGAACGGTTCCGGAGTAATTGTTTCGGATGATCTCAAGAAGTTCTTGTTCAAGAATGTGCTTCACATGATTATCAACTGCTGAGAAGGGTTCGTCTAAAAGTAACAACTCGGGGTTCGTAACCAGAGTCCGAGCAAGAGCAACGCGCTGCTGCTGTCCTCCCGATAACTGGCTTGGATATCGATCGGACAGACCGGTCAATTGCATTCTTTCAATCATATCTCCTACATAAGTCGCCCGTTCTTTACGCGTTACATTGCCAATACCATATGCGATATTTTGGGCTACTGTAAGATGTGGGAATAAAGCGTATTGTTGAAACACATATCCGATTTTCCGGAATCGGGGGGCAACATGAATCCCTTGGCTGGAATCAAAAAGTACCCTCTCGTTTAAAATGATCTTTCCCGCATCCGGCACCGTTAAACCGGCAATACATTGGAGGGTCAGACTTTTTCCGCATCCGGACGGTCCCAAGATCCCAAGTATTTCTTTACCAGCTGAAAAAGTAGAGGATAGAGAGAAATCTTTCAGGTTTTTGGAAAAGGCTACATCCAACATGTCACCAGGTTCTCCTTCCCCATCTTTTTTCCAATCGGTTTAACGAAAATAATGATACTACTGCCACGCCCGTCATAATCATGACCAATAAATTGGTCATCTCTTTATCGCCCGATTGCATGGTATCATAAATCGCAATCGGCATTGTCAGTGTCTTATTTGGAATGCTCCCGGAAACCATCAAGGTGGTACCGAAGTCTCCTAGCGCCCTGGCAAAAGCGAGTATGACACCAGAAACGGTTCCACGCCATGCCAGCGGAACAATAATACTGAAAAAAATGCTCCATTCGCTTCTTCCGAGCAATTTTGCGGCATGAATAATGTCGCGGCTGATTTCGGAGAAGGCCGTTCTTGCAGATTTAATCAGAAACGGAATGGAAACGACAGATGCCGCGATCACGGCTCCTGTCGGCGTAAACACAATCATAATCTGAAAACGTTCTTCTAAGAATTGACCGATCGGGCTTTGTCTGCCAAGAAGAACTAACAAGTAGTAGCCTAAAACGGTTGGAGGCAATACAACCGGTATCGTAAGTATGGTGTCAATGAGATCAGATAACTTGCTTTTTGATTTGCTTAAATAATAAGCAATCGGCAAGCCGAAGGCTATACCAACCAGCGCAGCCATGAAAGCTACCTTAAGAGACAAGAACAAGGGAAAAAGATTTAACTGACTCATTTCTTAAGCTCTGGGGGAGGAGCGAAACCATATTTTTGCATGATTTTTCTGCTGTCGGGTTCATTGACGAATAGGACAAACTGTCTTGCGAGCTCTTCCTGCGATGTACCTTTAATGACGGCAATCGCTTGATTCAGCGGGTCATACAGGGATGGATCGATGAGTTGGAATCGTGTTTCATCTGGCTTAGCAATGGATTGTGCAATGATTCCTGCTTCTGCGTTACCCGTTGTAATAAAAGTAAGTGTTTCAGATATGTTCTTGCCAAAAACCAGTTTGTCCTGCAGTTGGTCCCATAAGCCCGCTTTTTGCAGAGCTTGCTTTGCAGCCAAACCGTAAGGCGCATGATCAGGATTTGCAATAGCGATTTTTTTGATTTGGGGATCGAGCAAGTCCTTTAATTCTTTGATCTGTAACGTGCTTTTTACGGTGGTCGCTAGTCCAATTCTGCCCTGGGCGTACAGTTGTTGGGTATCTGCAATGACCTTACCTTTCTCCTTTAGACCATCAACAAAGCTAATATTTGCTGCAGCGAATACGTCAAAGGGAGCTCCATTCTCAATTTGCTGGGCTAATGTACCTGTGGAACTGAAATTAAACTCAATCTTACTATTTGTGTTCTTTTCAAAAACTTGTCCAATTTCTTTGAATGCCATAGTTAAATCTGAAGCAGCTGCGACCGTTAATTTTTGTTCAACCTTCGTTGAAGGTGCGAGGGGCTGGGAATTTGTTTCCTGCATCTTGTTCCCAGAACTACAGCCGACTACTGTGATCAGCAGAGTACCTGCCAGAGCAACTTGTAAAGCCAGTCTTCTCATTCCTGTCCGTTCCTTTCATAAACTTATGTTTACAGCTAGTCCATGTGCGCCATCGATCAAATGCTTTATAATATTAGTGAGCATGATCGAAAGGGGAACATAACAAAACGTAACGAAACATGACTAAACCGTATTTAGGTACTAGTTTATGATATGTCAGGAAAATTAACAAGAAGAATTAATAATCAACTAATGGGGTGCCAAAATGACCGATTCGTTATCATATTCACCTGAAGAAGTCGCCAAGACGCTGAAAATTTCAAAAGGAACGGTATATGAACTCATCAAACGCGGGGAACTCCCTTCCTATCGAGTTGGAAAAAAGATTAGGATCAGTCCTGCTGATCTTGAGGCTTATACACGTTCATCTCAACCCACCATGAAGGTAACTAGCACAAACATGCAGGTATCGGTAGAGAAGTTAATTTTGGAAAACCAAGGCTTAATTATATGCGGACAAGATATTGTCCTAGATGTATTGGCTCGTCATCTTGAAAAAAAGAACCCTATGTTGCGCTCTTTGCGCTCTTACGTGGGAAGTATCGACGGCCTACTTTCATTGTATAGAGGTACAGCCAATTTAACGGCGGCTCATCTTTGGGACGGTGAAACCGAGGAATACAATATCCCCTATGTACGACGTTTTCTGCCTGGTCAACATGCAGTCATCGTGAACTTGGTGTACCGTACCCAAGGATTTTATGTTGCTCCCGGTAATCCGAAGGCCATTAGAGATTGGCAAGACCTCATAAAAGAAGATATAACGTTTGTAAATCGGGAAAAGGGTTCAGGTACCAGGGTACTGCTTGATGAACAACTACGAAATTTAAATTTGGATTCAAAATTAGTTAATGGGTACAAGGTTGAGGAAATGAGCCATATTGCTGTAGCGAGCGCTGTTGCAAGGGGAATTGCAGATGTAGGACTGGGAACAGAAAAAGCGGCATTGCAGGTTCCAGGAGTAGAATTTGTTCCTCTAAAGAAAGAACGGTATGATCTCGTCTTTTATAGTGACGATTTGGAGAAAGCAAACTTTCAAACATTGCTGTCGGTCATCCAATCGGTAGAATTTCGGGAAGAAGTGATGGGCTTGGGTGGATATGATATTTCTAAAACAGGAGAGATTATGGGGGAAATATAAAATTTTTGACGAAACTGGACGATGTTCAGCGACCGATTTTCGTCCATTTATGTAGTTTAGTTACTATTCAAATAAATACCAACAGTTTCCATGTGTTTGCGGGTGGTGTCAGCTACGCTGGTATTACCCCTTATACTGAGCCCTGGTTTACAGTTTAGTAAGGTAGCCATCCTCAATCGTGATACCGTAGATTGGGATGATTAGAAGATTTTGGTTCGATGTAAAGGGCAACCCCCTTGTCCGTAAGAATCTCTTCATTGCTTACCGATGCTGTGAATGAAAAATCTCGTGATTAATAGTGTGAACTAGGATTCATTCTTCAAAACAGGAAGCACTTTAATGCCATGAACCATGTTTGAACCGCAAACAGGACAGATTGGAATTTTTTCAAACGTAAAATTCTCCCGGATCCAGACTTTGCAAATACCTTCCTGACTGCAAATCCAAATTGGTGACTCCTGCTCTGGAATTTCTGGTTTATTAAAAAAAGAAGATTTTATTAGTGCTCCCTCCCTCAAACATTATAATTAATATGTATGCTACTGTCATATGGAAAAGCCCCCGCAAGTGCCTTCTGGATGTCGACGCGTACGTATCGGTGTTTGGTGCCTTCAATTGCTGATCAGCGTTCCATTCAACTTCGTTTTATTATAAATAATTCGGGGGAATTTACACTCATAATCGAACAGTACCGCTGCTAACAATTTTCCCACCATATTGTATGTCATTTGCGAAAAGTTCTTGTCCATTTGCGGCTTAGCTACCATACAGAACGAACCTGAGTGAAATTCAGTCTTCTGACTTTGTGTGCTCCTGTTTTTTTTCAACGTCTAATTTAATTGGATCAGTAGTATGCTTGAATTTGTACGCTTGAACTACAACCTGAATACTTATTATTGACATGATAATAACAATCATGGTGCATACAAAGACTGTAAATGCAAATGCCACTCTTAGTTCCTCCTAAAATTACTTCAGAATACGTGACGTGATGGTAGCGATTGAAGCGTAGCTTGATAGCAATCGATTGAATAATTCTCCCTTAGATTAGCCGGGATCGAATCGATAGAAAAATTCATCTTTCTGAAAATCTTCTTTAGCCAAAACCTAGTAAGAGTAATAAACATTACTGATAATAACGCTTCAAGCCTCAATCGCACGGTTGTCAAATTCAACGAGAGTCGTGTCCTTGACATCGTTTTGATACTCTCCCGCTCCTACGTTTGCCAACAGAACCTCCATTCGTGATACAAACTTTACAGATATATTCAGATCCGCTAATAAACTTACTGGAATGAACGGTTATGTAGCATTGGAACGGCTTAAAAGTATTCCTGGAACTTATTTTTGGCAGGCTGGCCTAATCTACGAAATCAATGTTTTATCTGCGCGATTTTTTCCTGCAATTTTTCTATAGTCAATGTATAATTGTTAATGTCCGTACGAGATGGCGCTTCATACATGACTTCAAGCATTATGCTCTCGATAATTGCTCGCAAGCCCCTTGCTCCGGTATACAGCTTGATCACTTCTTTGGCGATAACTTCAAGTGCATCGGGAGTAAACTCTAGCGATACGTTGTCCATTTCAAGCAACTTCTGATATTGCTTAACCAGCGCATTTTTCGGTTCTGTCAGGATGCGAACTAATGCCGCTTCATCCAACGGATCCAGCGTTGAAATGATAGGCAACCGGCCAACGAATTCTGGAATCAAACCGAATTTCAGCAAATCTTCCGGTAAAATCATCAACAAATACTCCCTCGTATTCAAGGTGGCTTTCATACCGTCCGTACTGAAGCCGATCACTTTTTTGCCGATCCGACGCTTAATAAGCTCCTCCAAACCGTCGAACACTCCTCCGCAAATAAATAGGATGTTTCTCGTGTCAATTTTGATGAATTCCAGGTACGGATGGTTGCGCCCTCTTTGTAGAGGAACAGAGGCAACCGTCCCTTCTAATATTTTCAGCAACGCCTGCTGCACGCCTTCACCAGAAACGTCCCGGCTAATCGATCGATTGTCTGATTTACGGGCTATTTTATCAATTTCATCAATGTAAATGATACCGAGTTCTGCTTTTTTTACATCGTAATCAGCGGCTTGAATCAGCTTAAGCAAAATATTTTCGACTTCTTCGCCGACATGACCGGCTTCCGTCAAAGAAGTCACGTTTGCGATGGCGAACGGCAAGTTTAAAATTTTAGCGAGAGTTTGTGCAAGCAGCGTTTTACCGCTACCGGTCGGTCCTATGAGGAGAATATTGCTCTTCTGAAGCTCCACATCTTTCTTCATGTTTAGCGAGTTTATACGTTTGTAATGGTTGTATACGGCAACTGAAAGTGACTTTTTCGTCAGATCCTGACCGATGACGTACTGATCCAAGATATTGTTGATTTCCTTCGGCTTCGGTATGTTCACTAAATCCAGATATTCGTATCCAGTCTCTTCCTCAACGATTTTCGTAAACAGTTCGATGCATTCATCACAAATATTTTTGCCTGGCCCTGTAACAATCTTATGGACCTGATCATGGGACTTGCCGCAGAAGGAACATTTCAACTTCCCTATCTCAACGTTAAATTTAAACATCGGATTACTCCTTCCTAAATCAGCTCGTTATGGCCAATGACCGCATCGATCAGGTAAATATGACTTGACCTCCTCAACATTCATAAAGAAATCCCTTGTCGGTATCGCACTCGATTTTTTTCAAAGGTTGGTATTCTTGCTGCATAAATTTGATTCAATTGTTGCTTGATCTTAATGATCTAATTCCCATGCAGCAGCGAAAGCATTTGCATTCGGATCCCGATGTAAGCAAAAGCCAGTTCATGTTAACAGCCAAGCCGACGAAAATTGATCAATATATAGGGCTTATTAAATTACATCGTATCGTAGTAAATCCCATTCCAGTGTCACGAAGCCGTCAGACGAATTATGGAATAGCCCACGCAAGTGGCTTTGGATGTCGAGGCAGGCTTAACGGATCAGTTCTTGGATATCCTCAATTTCGAGCCAGCGTTCCGTTCCGCTCAGTATATTGTTAATCATTCGGGAGTATTTACCGCTCATGATCAGACAGAACCGCTCCCAAAATATGCATGAATTAGCGACTAAATGATTCAATATTTTTTAAACGCAAGCGTTACATTATGCCCACCAAATCCCAACGAATTTGAAATTGCGACTTTAATATCCCCTTTTCGAGAAATATTAGGAACGTAATCCAGATCGCATTGTTCATCAGGTGTCTCATAATTGATGGTAGGTGGAAGGATGTCTTCTTCAATCGCTTTTACTGAAAATAAAGCTTCAACCGCTCCTGAAGCGCCCAACATATGGCCTGTCATGGACTTGGTCGAGCTGACCGCAAGTTTGTAGGCATGTTCGCCGAAAACCGATTTGATCGCCTGGGTTTCATAAAGATCGTTATAATGAGTGCTGGTGCCATGAGCATTGATATAATCGACTTCGTTGAATATCAATCCTGCATCATGAAGTGCAAACTTCATCGATCTTGCTGCTCCCTCCCCTTGAGGGGCCGGAGTCGTGATATGATAGGCATCCCCCGAAGCACCATAGCCGATGATCTCGGCATATATTTTTGCTCCTCGCCTCAATGCGGACTCTAAACTTTCCAGAATCAGAATGGCTGCGCCTTCTCCCATCACAAATCCATCTCTGTTTTTATCGAATGGTCTGCTTGCGGCAGCAGGATCCGGATTGGTCGATAATGCCGTCATATTAGCAAATCCCGCGATGGCTATATCCGTGATTGGCGCCTCCGTGCCTCCGGCTACCATCACATCGGCATCACCGCGTTGTATGACTTTAAATGCGTCTCCGATAGAGTTCGCTCCCGAAGCGCAAGCTGTTACCGAACAACTGACAATTCCTTTGGCCCCAATCAGAATTGAAACCTGGCCTGAGGCTATATCTGGAATCATCATGGGGATAAAAAACGGACTAACCCGTTTAGCTCCCCTCTCTATTAATTTTTTCTAGTTTTCTTCATACGTCTCCATCCCGCCGATTCCGGAACCGATCCATATCCCAACACGTTCTGCTTCAGCATTTTCCCCAATCATCAGATTTGCGTCTTCCACTGCCTGAAGTGCTGCGACCACAGCAAACTGTGTAAAACGATCCATCTTTTTCGCTTCTTTTGGGTCAATATACAGGCTAACATCAAAATCCTTTACTTCAGCAGCCACTTTTACCGGAAAGAGAAGTGGGTTTCTACGCGTTAGAGGCCCAATCCCTGATCTGCCTTTTTTAACGGCCATCCAAGTTGTTTCCAAATCGTTACCTAACGGTGTAACTGCTCCCAAACCTGTAATGACAACTCGTTTTTTCATTAAGTGTAATTTCTCCAATCTTGTTTTAACTTAAGTCCGATTTTCTTCCCTGATTGATGGGGATTTTTGAGCTAATAGAAAATCCCAAATATTACTTTATTTGTAAATATCATTACAGTAAGCCTTGAGTGTGTAAATGTCAAACCATTCACATTCATTTAGGGATACATCCAACAAAACGCGAAAAACTTACGATAAACGAAAAATTCATTTCTTACGTCGGATTTTCCGTATTTGAAAATTTTATTTCCCACGATGCATACTTTCAGATTCTTCTAGTTTAAATGCTACGCCTTCTACCTTTACGTTTACTTCTGCGACCCGAAGGCCGGTCATATTTTCCACAGCTTCACAAACGTTTTCTTGAAGATTCAAGCATACTTTCTGAATTTCGGTACCATAATTGACGATGACACGTAGATCGATGGCAGCTTCCGACACTCCAACCTCGACAGATACACCTTTTTGCGCAGTTTTTCCTCTCAGACGATTAGTGAGGTCCTTGGAGATCCCACCAAACATAGAGGAGATTCCAGGTGTATCTAGGGCAGCGAGCCCAGCAATAGTAGAAACAACTTCTTCGGAAATACGTATGAATCCGGATTGAGATTTCTCAGACAATTGGATCACTCCCAATAATAATGTTTGGGTTCCTATATAATGATTTAGACTATTTGATAATCAGGCGAGATAAATGTAAATTGCTAGTTAGGTTCGTCCCTTTCCACAAGAATAGCCCATTGTCTTTCTTGGTTCGTATCCATTGTTACTTTCTACAATGTTTCTCCTGCAACCACCAATACTTTCTTATATAAACCGGAAGCAATGATTGTGCAGTAATAAAACCATAAACAAAACCAGCGGATACCGCTGCGGTATCCATTGAGCTGACATTATTAGCCATAAGTCTGTCGGCGGTAAGACTCAAGAGCTATATGAAATCGGTAAAACTCCTTCGACAATACCCCTAAATTACTTTTTATGAGAGCCTTTTTCTCCGGTTTGGTTTCCCGGTCAAATAGCAAATCCAAATTACGATCGATTTTCTCTCTTAAATCAATAATATAACCTTGTAGGGGATGTTTTTTAGACAATTCCTTCAAATCCTCAGCAAGTTCGTGACTCAGAAAGCGGGTATTGCGTTTAATTAAAGTATTTCGAAATTTGAAATAATCTGGGGTATAGTCTTCCCTATATTCCCGCCCAGGAATTTGTCTCCAAAATGTATTCCATTCTTCAAGAAGATCTGCTTCATAAAGAAAGAACCTGAGAAAACCACATAACCAAGAAGTACAACTTGTGTTGCGAAGTCTGCAACCACTTTCTTTGGCCAAGTTTCTGCAGCCTTTACAGCATGATCCTCCATCAGAAATACAAATGTTACAAATCTGATCTGTTCCAACACCTTTTAAGTAATCAAGACCTTGTTCGATAACTATCTGTCTAGAAGTAAGATTCTCATTATCAGTGGATTGCTTAAAAAAAGAACTAGCTTGAGTCATTAGATCAGGTTCCCTCCAAATTAATATTTGTACTCACACCCTAGAAGAAGGTTCCTATCCATAATGTGCTTCTATTTTTAGCCTTGATCCTCTTCATCCCATCTGCGGGAGTATGCTTTATTCGTTGCCCAGAACGTCAAGCCTAGTTTTATGATAAGAGCAATTACACCCAATATAATTGCGCCACCCATCTTTTAACACTCCTCTTATGCTAATTCAAAAAGTAATACACTTTTAGCTCTGTACATTTAACCATTAAAATAATTTTCTGGATGCTTTAAAATGTTTGAAATCTTTCATATGCATTTTTTTCAGTACATGCCGTAGGACCTCTGTATTACAATCATCGTATCTCATCTTTAGGTTTAAGTTCCGTCTTATTATATATATTTGATTATTTGAATATATATAAATTATAAACATTTCAGATCAAGAATTCAATCGAGCATAAAATAGCTTTATAGATAACTCCCTATGTGTATGTCATAAGGGAATCATTTTGTAAAATGATATATCTATATATTTAAATGTATGAGGGAGAACGTAATTATGAATCTAGAACTACAACAATTTTAAGGCTGAACTCTTTCAAGTATTGGCTCATCTCTTACAAATTCGCATTCTTGATGTATTTTCAGAAGGATATAATCCCGTTAACGAAATCCAATCAATCATCGGTAATGAAGTGTCAATATTGGATAACATGAAAACAGGAGATATTACCGTATCATTGGGACCATTAGAATCGATGAGAAATTGGTTATTCAGAATCCCACTCAAGCGATAAGATCCACTGGCTGATGATCGGTCCGGATAACCGCATTTTACGGTATAGAGTCCGTAAAGCATCTTAAGCCAACTGGCTGTCAGTTCCATTAACAATGAATGGCAATATTATGCCTGAGAAAATTTTATGATTACGCAGGTTAAAATATTGATTCATGTAATGTATGGTTAAATAATAACTGGATAAAAAAGTCGTAAACACTGCAGTTACCCAAACAGCAAGAAAAACCGCGTCCAAACGCTCAAGGATGTTCGCGGGTAACGATATTGTTTTGGCTAGTTCGAGTGTAAACCAGAGCAATAGCTTAGTCTCTTCCGTAAAAAAACGGCAATTGTAATTGTAACAATCGAAAGATAAAATCCACCAGCAATCATCATCCCCCAAATGCATGCTTTCATTGCTTTTTCACGACGACGCATTTGTGGAATACCCATCGACATCACAAACTTACCCTGAAATAATGCAGCCATTATCAAAATGCCTCAAAACATCTCCTTTGGTTCATTTCCCCAGATGGCTGAGGATTAAGCACCTCTACATTTTCAAAGAAAGTACGCCAATTAATACTACGGGTCTGACGATAGCATGCAGAAAAAATGATGCATATAAGCAAATACTGTAATACTTTTACGAGAGGTGACGGTTGCCAAAAGAAGCATGATAATAACTGTTACTTCTAGAAGAGTTTTCTTCCATACAGAGGTAATGACCATATCGCCGAATTCGCGCCCGGTTAAGGATGATACCATTGCAAAGAAACCGATAATAAAAATATTCACTCCCCTAGTGATCCATTTCCCGAGGATGTCTTCTGTTGCCGCTAGATCATAACGTCCAGATGCTGGCGGGATTGCCTGTCCGGGAGTTGCCGAATATAATGACCGTATCTCGGTAAAGGAAAAGGATGCCCCCTATCATGTGAATCTGCGGGAACAGGTTCACTGGAGACATCCCTCAATGCAATCATCATGGTCATTGTATCAAAGTATGAGCTGGTTGAGAAGATCGCCGGCGTTTTTTGTTAGGTGTACGGAGATGGTTCCTTCTCCTTGCTGCCTAGCGGAATTATCCGTTATTGGTAGTAGGAAACGAAAGGTCATCGGAGCTACTGGAGAGAAGAGAACGCTAGTTATTCGGAGACTTCGTTGTCAGGGATGTCGTAGCATTCATCATGAGTTGCCAGACTTTCTAGTGCCTTACAAGCATTACGAATCAAGCTGTGTAGAGCAAGCTGCAAATGAAATCACTACACTTATAGTCGCAGCAGATGAGTCCACATTATATCGTTGGCGGAGCTTTGTTCAAGAGCGAACCACCTATTGGTTAGGTTGCCTCGCCTCCCTCGCGACTCGCTTTCACCAGGATCCTGTAGAGCAATCGTCCGTTGCCCTACAGACCGCACACCAGAAAATCGGACACGTCGTTGGCAATGCCCCCGGATGGCTGGCGAGAATTGTCCGCCCTATCGCCAATGCGAATTGTTGGCTACATACCCGCTTTGCATTCTTGTCCGCATCCCTTTGAGATAGACTGGGCTTCGAAGTCTATCGGGGAAGGTGAGTCGGATGAAAGATCAGAAGAAAGCAGAAGAAATCGCGTCTCTTCGGGTACAGTTGTTGTCACCACTCTTGGCGGAGGGAATGGATTCGGCCAAGGCCCAGGCATTAAAGAAGCAGATCTGCGAGCAGCATGGGTTATCGGATCGGACGCTACGCCGTTACCTGGCAAAGTATCGTGAGGAAGGCTTCGGCGGATTGCGTCCCAAGAGTAAAGGCCGTCAGGAATCAAGCAACATCGCGCCAGAAGTCATGGAGCAAGCCATCCTCTTGCGCCGAGAAGTGCCGGGGCGAAGCGTTGCACAGATCATTCAGATTCTAGAGTGGGAAAACCGGATCCAACCCGGTGAAATCAAGCGAAGTACTTTGCAAGAAAGACTTGCATCGCGCGGTTACAGCACACGTCATATGCGAATATACGCCGAGTCCGGCGTAGCTGCAAGGCGTTTCCAGCAGCGTCATCGCAATCGACTTTGGCATTCGGATATCAAATTCGGACCCTATCTGCCTATTGGACCGGACAGCGCAAAGAAGCAGGTATTCCTTGTCGTCTTTATTGACGACGCCACACGGTTTGTACTGCATGGTGAGTTCTATCCGGTCATGGATAAGACCATTATCGAGGATTGCTACCGTAAGGCGATTCAGAAATACGGCCTACCGGAAGCCGTCTACTTCGACAATGGGAAGCAGTATCGCACGAAGTGGATGACGCGCGCTTGTTCCAAGCTTGGCGTACGACTACTATTTGCAAAGCCCTATTCGCCAGAGGCCACAGGTTATGGAAAGCTAGCCGTTATGTAAAGTTGAAGTGGAAAAAGCGCATAGAATATGCGGTGTAAGCTTGAACAACTTTACATAATGATTCAATCTATTGGTAGGCATGTGATGCCAAAAATA
>NZ_JBEQAP010000020.1:0-90877 GCF_041640265.1 Cohnella sp. | reverse complement strand
ACAGTTTGGCGCTTAAATTCTTCATCAAAATGCTGACGATGATCTCCCATGACACACCTCGACCTTTTTAGTTATTTTATTGTATCAGGTCGCTGTTACAACGTGTCTACTTTTTAGATTAACTCCAAAATCGCCGTGCAGTTAGCAAAAGTCAAACTGCATCGCACCCAAGTAACCGAAATCGCCGTGCAGTTAGCAAAAGTCAAACTGCATCGCACCCAAGTAACCGAAATCGCCGTGCAGTTAGCAAAAGTCAAACTGCATCGCACCCAAGTAACCGAATTCGCCGTGCAGTTAGCAAAAGTCAAACTGCATCGCACCCAAGTAACCGAAATCGCCGTGCAGTTAGCAAAAGTAAAACTGCATCGCACCCAAGTAACCGAAATCGCCGTGCAGTCAGCAAAAGTCAAACTGCAGCATTTTCAGCAATCCGGATAATGTCCGTGTATTGTAACCCTCGATTTGGCAATACTATCTCATTGGAGGTGGTTGTAATGGATCAACAAGGAAACAAACAGCAAGTCGTTGCTGTCCGTAAGAACGGCGATGGTGATATCGTAGAGCTGCAGCTTTCTTCGGGTCAAGTCGTAGGGTACAAGGAAGCGCAGCAAATGGCTAAGAATGAACAAATTGAAAATGTTAATGTCTTCAAGGGGCGCGATGGGGATGAGCACTTGCGATCGAATGCAGACGGGCGGAAAGACAATAATTTAGATCAGCTGCCGACATTCTAGCAGCCTATGTGTATTTGAACCGCCAACTTGGCGGTTTTTTTATGCTGCCATCTCCATTGTCGCAAAATACAGCAATAGGTGCATCGAAGTACAGCTAGCCGTCTCCATTGTCGCAAAATACAGCAATAGAAGCGTCGACAACATGCGCCAAGTTGCTGTTACTGAAAGTGACAAGGTTGAAGCGCAAATCAAATTCGGCTGGTCCGTTAATGGATATGGCGTAGGAGATTTGGTTGCGCATGTCAACGCGGTTTCGGAAGCAGATCTGAACCGTTTACTAGACGAATACGCGGAGAAATACGATATCGTGAAGGAAGGCGGAGGCTTCGATTCTTACAGGCGGAGCACATCAAACAGTATATTCTTTCGCAGTAAGGACGGAGCAAATGTTAGACTTCGCAGAGATGACTGGCATTGAATGTGTCGTTATCGACAAGAACACAAATCCTGTACAGTTCCGTAATGAGCTCCGCTGGAGTCATGCGGCTTGGAAATAATAGCTTTCAAATAGAATAAATCAGAGCCCAATTCCAGTTCAAACGGTGGAGTTGGGGTCTGTTTTTTTTCATCGCTTAACCTCGAGGAGGAATAAGATTCGGCTCCTTATCAATCCGATTATTGATGTGCGAGTTGTACACGCGTACGACTATGATCTTCAGGATCGCATAGGCAGGAACAACGATTACCATCCCAAGCGGGCCGAGTATAGCTCCTGCTCCAATTACGAGCAGCATAATCGTCAGCGGATGTACGTTTAGCTGCTTGCCCATTATTTTGGGACCGATAAGGTTTGACTCAATCTGATTTGAGATGATGATAATTGCGGACACCTGCAGAACGGCAATCGGAGAAACGGTGAGTGCGACGATGACGGTTGGAACAGCTGCGAGCAAAGGACCAAGATACGGAATGACGTTTGTAATCGCGGCGACAAGGCCCAACAGCAAGGGATAGGGCAGATCGATGATTAAGTATCCGCAGAACGTTAGGCCTCCGATGATTAGAGAGGTAACAAGCTTACTCATAATGAAAGAACCAATGGATGCGTCGATTTCTTTCATAGCCGGCAATGCTTCGCCATGGATACGCGTTGGTAGAATCCTCAACACTAGCAGCGGGAACTTATGACCTTCTTTCAGCATGTAATAGATGATAAACGGTACAAGCCCAAGGAGCAGGAAAAAGTTCATGGCGATATTGAAGAAGCTCTTAACGCTGCCTACGATTGAATTCAATAAATCACCAAGTGCCGCCGATAGCTGCGAGGAGATATTTTCGGTGGAGAAGGATTCGTCTTGGCTAATGTTCTTGACCCATGGATGCTTCTGGACAGAGGTGATCCACTTCTGGATGGACTCGATAATTTCCGGGAAGTTGTTAACGAGTGTAATCGACTGCTCCCGGATGGGCGGCCAGATCAGCCAAGAGAATAGCAAGATAATCCCAATGACCGCCAGGTATACCATAATTATAGCTAGAGAAAGCGGGAGGTACTTCGCCAGCAGCCGAACCGGCGGACGAAACATGTAATAGAACATCCCTGATATCAAAAGGGGAACGAATAGGGCTGCGAGCACGGCACCGATAGGATCAAAAAGAAAATCAACGAGAGAAGCTAGATAGGCAATTAATAGAAATACAATTATTCCGTAACCGATTCGAAACCATTTTCCCTGCGGCATATCCAGCCCTCTTTCAAAAGATTAATTTAACTAATAATGGTGTATCTATAAATTAACACTTCTGTACTAAAAATAAACGAAATCATGCGAAATGTTTCGGAATAGAGTTCAAGTCTTCTACATAGGAATTGTTAATCGTGGTGCGGGCTGAGGCCGCGAACTTTCTTGCGGCTTTTTTGAAAATGGGGTGAATCTTTTCATTAAATTCGGTATAATAAATGTAAGCTTTATGTGAATGTTAGAGATGTTAACAACAGAATAACACACCATTCGACAGCATCCTCCAACATGCATGAGCATTCGTCAGAAAGCCCAATTATTCAGGAGGTGACATCGTATGCAGGCTTCGCCGGTTCTGGTTTCATCCGACGACCTGTACCTATTCAATACCGGGCAGTTATTCCGTGCCTATCGTACTTTCGGGGCTCATCCTATTGAATTTGAGGGTTACAGGGGTGTAAGATTTGTAGTTTGGGCACCTAATGCCAACGAGGTGTTTGTCGTTGGTGATTTCAATGATTGGCAAAGCTCCAGCTCTTCTCTTCAATTGGAGCGAGTCGGCACGACTGGCGTGTGGGTCGGCTTCGGACCTAACCTCCATGAAGGAGCCCGCTACAAGTATGAAATTGTGAATGCCAGCGGTGAGCGTCAGCTCAAAACCGACCCTTTCGGCTTTCAAAGCGAGTTGCGTCCGAATACCGCTTCCGTTGTTACCTCTATAGAATCGCACAGCTGGCAGGATCAGGAATGGCAGAAAGCAAAGCAAGACAATCCTCCATATGAGAAGCCTATGCTCGTATACGAGGTTCATCTGGCATCTTGGCGGATGGACGCCCCGGAGCAATTCCGCACCTATGAGCAATTAGCGCAAGAGTTAGTCGATTATGTAAGCTCCATGGGGTATACCCATATTGAAGTTCTGCCCTTAACTGAGCATCCTCTAGATCGTTCTTGGGGTTATCAGGCGACCGGATATTATGCGGCAACAAGTCGCTACGGTCCTTCTGAAGGTCTTAAAAAGTTAATTGATCGTTGTCACCAGAAGGGGATCGGTGTGTTACTCGATTGGGTTCCCGGTCATTTCTGCAAAGATGATCATGGCCTGAGGATGTTCGATGGGGCGCCGCTATATGAGCACTCCGATTACCGAATATCAGAGAAGCCATTATGGGGAACCCTTGCTTTTGATTTTGGTAAACCAGAGGTGCAAAGCTTTCTTCTATCCAATGCTTTGTTCTGGCTTGACGTCTATCATATTGATGGTTTGCGGGTAGATGCCGTTGCCAGCATGATTGATTTGAACTTCGACAAACCCGAGAACATGCGGATAACGAACCGTTATGGTGGAACTGATCATATCGAAGCGTTGGATTTTCTGCGTAAACTCAATGAAACCGTGTTCCTTCACTATCCAGAGACCCTCATGATGGCAGAAGATTCATCCTCCTACCCTGCAGTCACATTGCCCACCTATTTGGGGGGACTAGGCTTTAACTACAAATGGAATATGGGTTGGATGAACGACATTCTCCGTTATATGGAGACCGACCCTGCACACCGCTCTTCTCACCATTCACTCATAACGTTCTCTCTACTCTATGCTTTTTCCGAAAACTATATTTTACCCTTATCGCATGACGAGGTTGTTCACGGTAAGCGCTCATTGTTGAACAAAATGCCGGGCTCTTATCTCGAGAAATTCGCTAATCTCCGCCTCTTTTACGGCTATTGGATGGCTCATCCTGGCAAGAAGCTGCTGTTCATGGGCTCTGAATTCGGACAATTCGACGAATGGAAGGATTTCGCCGGATTAGAATGGAATATGCTTGGTTATCCATCCCACGAAAGCATGCACCAGTACGTTAGAGAATTGAACCACATGTATCTGGAGAACGGTGCTCTCTGGGAGAAGGATCATCAGCACGACGGCTTCGAGTGGATCGACGTGAATAATGCCGCTCAATGCATGCTCTCCTTCCAACGTAGAGGCCATTCGAACAATACGATCATCTCGCTTTGTAATTTCTCGAGAGAAACCTATTCCTTATACCGAATTGGTGTTTCGGATTATGGTGATTATGAACTCCTGCTTAACAGCGATGATACCCGATTTGGTGGAACAGGCATGATTATTCCATCCCGTGTGTCGGCTCAGAATATTCCGTTTCATGGTAAACCCTACAGCATTGAGGTTCCCGCTCCCGCCTTATCCATACAGCTTTGGAAGTCAGAAGTCAGATGACATTGCATGGAATGCTTGCTTATCTTGGGGAGGAGTGAAGTTCATGAGGAAAAATGAATGTATTGCCATGCTATTAGCTGGTGGAGAAGGTCGTCGATTGGGCGTTCTTACGAAAGACTTGGCGAAGCCTGCCGTTCATTTCGGAGGAAAATACCGGATTATAGACTTCACGCTTAGTAACTGTGTTCATTCCGGAATTGAAACCGTAGGTGTACTGACGCAATATCAACCGCTTGAATTGACCCAGCATCTAGGAATAGGAACACCGTGGGGATTGGACCGTCGGGAGGGCGGCATGCATGTGCTCCCTCCTTATGTTCGTCAGAAAGGCGGATCTTGGTACAAAGGCACGGCGAATGCGATCTATCAAAATCTGGGTTTCATCGAAAGATACGACCCTGAGTACGTCCTCATTATATCTGGAGATCATATTTACAAAATGAACTATGATCTGCTCCTGGAAGACCACAAGAAAAATCGCGCGGATGCAACCATTGCGGTCATAAGCGTCCCTTGGGCTGAAGCGAGTCGTTTCGGTATTCTAAGTGTAGACGAGGACGGCAGAGTCGTTGAATTCGCGGAGAAACCTAAAAAACCGAACAGCAACCTAGCATCGATGGGCGTTTATATCTTTTCGTGGTCCGTCTTAAAGGATGCTCTCGTCCGGGATGAAGAAGAACGCCACTCAACTAATGATTTCGGCAAGGACATCATTCCTAAGCTTCTTAAGGAAGACGCTCGTCTGTTCTCCTACCAATTCAACGATTATTGGAAGGATGTCGGGACAATCGATAGCTTGTGGGAAGCCAACATGGATCTGTTGGAGGATAGGCCGCCTCTGCAGCTGAATGATCGAAGCTGGCGGATCTTCTCAGTAAGCCCGAATCAACCCGCTCAATATATAGCTCCTACCGCAAAAGTACAAGGCTCTTTGATCAATGAAGGCTGTGTGGTTGAGGGGCAAGTAAACCGCTCGGTTCTCTTCCACGGTGCGCGCGTGGGTGAAGGGAGCTTCGTAGAGGATTCCATTCTCATGCCTGGGGCCATCATTGGAAGCAATGCTAGAATAATCCGAGCGATCGTGGGAGAAGGGGCGGTTGTTGGCGATGGCTGTCATGTAGGCAGCGTGGAGGCCGAGGATATTGCAGTTGTCGGAAGCGGCGAAACCATTCGCCTTGAAGAGGAACTAAAGGAGGCGGAGCCGGTATGAAATTGCCGATGATGGGAGTTATTAACCTAATTCATGAAACAGATGAAATGGGATCTTTAACAGCTAACCGTTGCTTGGCTACAGTGCCGTTCGGGGGACGTTACCGGTTGATTGATTTTGTGCTTTCTTCTATGGTTAATTCCGGAATTCCGAAAGTAGCCGTATTCGCGCATACCAAATTTCGCTCGCTCATGGACCATTTAGGCTCTGGCAGCAATTGGGATTTACATCGCAAGCAAAGCGGGTTGTTCGTACTTCCCCCTTCCATGGAGGACCAGACGGATTTCGGCAAAGGAGATCTCTATCACTTCTACCGCAATCGCGATTATTTCGCTCGCAGTCCACTGGATTACGTGGTCATCTCCCGTAGTCACATGGTTTGTAATGTTGATTTTGCCAAGGTGCTGGATGAACATCGGGAGACGGGAGCGGACATCACGGTCGTCTGTAAGAGAGAGCCGGAAGGAGTGCCCGGCTTGGCGCGCAAAGCTAAAGTTAACGATGCTGGCCGCATAGTGGAGATGCAGGATCACTTCGGGAGACTCGATAGTGACATTGTGTCAATGGAAATGTATGTGCTAAGTAAGGATTTATTGCTCGATCTGGTAGAAACCTCATTGGCGCAAGGTAAAGATCATTTCGTTCGCCATTCGATATTGTCCCGATTGAATCAATTGCATGTTCATGCGCACATGCATGGCGGAGTTTTAGGAGTCGTTAATAATATCTCTGCTTACTACCAGCACAGTATGAATTTATTGCAGCCTGATATATGGAAAGAGCTGTTCTTTACTCCGGGGACGATCTATACGAAAGTCAAGGATGAGCCGCCTACCCATTACCGCAATGGTGCTGATGTTACTCACTCCTTAATTGCGAACGGATGTGACATAGAAGGGGTAGTTTATAATAGTATTTTGTTCCGGGGCGTAAAAATCGCTAAAGGAGCCGTTGTTCGCAATAGCATTGTGATGCAGAATGGGGTAATCGGCTCGAATGGTACTTTGGAAAATTGCATATTGGACAAAGAAGTGGAAATTCGCGCGACGCAGCAGCTGAGAGGCTCGACTGAAATGCCATTTATCGCCTTGAAGCGAAAAGTCATATAATCGAAAGGGTGTCTACATGCGGGTGTTGTTTGCGGCGTCGGAAGCGATGCCGCTAGTCAAAACAGGAGGCTTAGCCGATGTTGTCGGCGCCCTTCCCAAAGCGCTTGCTAAGAAGGGCGTCGACGTTACCGTCGTTCTACCTAAGTATGGGGAAATCCCTAAGGCGATAACGGATCGCGCGATCACTGTTGCGGTCATGGAAGTACAGCTGGGCTGGCGCAGACAATATTGCGGCATTCAAGAAGTGATGGTGGATGGTATTCGGTTTCTGCTCATAGATAATGAATTTTATTTCTATCGAGGGTCTCTATATGGTTACGGCGATGAAGCGGAGCGTTTCGCCTTCTTCAGCTTCGCCGTGCTTGAAATGCTTGAAAAGTTCGATCTGCTTCCAGACCTCATTCATTGCCACGATTGGCAGACTGGTTTGATTCCGTTTCTGCTGCGCACACGTTATGCTAATCGTCCGGGATATCGGGATATTCGAACGGTATTCACCATTCATAACCTGCAGTATCAAGGTGTGTTTTCCCGTGCGTTGCTGCAGGATTTACTTGCGACTGGAGATGATTCCTTCACCCAGGATTCACTTGATTTCTACGGTGCGGGAAGCTGTATGAAAGCAGGACTCCGCTTTGCGGACAAGCTGTCCACTGTAAGTCTGACTTACTCTTACGAAATACAGACGGAAGAATACGGCGAGAAGCTGGATGGTGTCATAAGGCAGCGCGCGCATGATTTGTGGGGCATTGTGAACGGGATCGATACCGAGGTTTATGATCCGATGAACGATCCTTTCTTGAAGTTTCCTTTTCTTGATTCGTTAGATAAGAAGCGGCAGAATAAGACTGCCTTGCAGAGTGAGCTAGGCTTGCCCGTTGATGAGACCATTCCGATGATCGGAATGGTTTCCAGGCTCTCGGGTCAGAAGGGCTTTGACCTCATCAGCGAGGCGTTACCTGCTTTGATGAAGGAAAATATTCAGTTGGTTATTCTCGGTTCAGGCGAACATAACATTGAATCGATGCTGCAGCATACTTTCATGAACAACCGGGATAAGATGGCGGTATGGTTCGGGTTTAACGAGGGACTAGCGCGACGTTTCTATGCGGCATCCGATATGTACCTGATGCCCTCGAGATTTGAGCCTTGCGGACTAAGTCAATTGATTGCCCTTCGTTATCGCAGTGTTCCCATTGTTCGAGAAACAGGTGGGCTCAGGGATACGGTGGAATCATATAACGAATATAAGGGTTCTGGCAACGGCTTTACATTTGGTCCTGCTACTGCTAAAGATTTAATCTATACGGTTCGTCGTGCTTTATCCTTCTTTGACCAGAAGGAGATATGGGCCCGAATCGTGGCTAACGGCTCCAAGAAAGATTATGGCTGGGACTCCTCGGCACAATTATACTATAAATTATATAGAGAACTCGTCACCTAAGAAGGAGAGGGATTGGAATGGCTCGACATTTAGTCATAGGGAATGGGAAAATGCTGGTTAATTTGGACAATAATTGTTTCATCCGAGATGTTTATTTCCCGTTTGTAGGGCAGTTAAACCATGTTGGCGGCCATTTGTGCCGGTTCGGCGTATGGTGTGATGGCGAATTCGCTTGGTTGGACGACCCGGAATGGTCAATTGAGCTTGGTTACGTAGAGGATTCCTTGGTTACAAATGTCATCGCAAGACATGCTAGACTGGGTCTGGAGCTACAGCTCAATGACGGTATTCATCAGAGGGAATATATCTACTTGAAACGGGTTGTCGTCCGTAATTTGGGCGATAAGGAGAAGGATGTCCGGGTATTTTTTCACCATGACTTAATGATCGATGGGAATGAGGTCGGGGATACCGCTGCCTTTTATCCTGGAAACCGCACATTGTTCCACTATAAGCGCTCCTCCTACTTCATGTTTAATGGAAAAACCGATCAAGGCGGAATTTATCAATTCTCAACGGGGGTCAAACGATTCCATTCAGCGGAAGGAACTTGGCGGGATGCTGAAGACGGAGAGTTGATGGGAAATGCGATCGCACAAGGATCGGTAGACAGTACCATTAGCTTTCGTACGCAGGTACCCCCCGGTAACGAGAGGACGATCTATTATTGGATGTCTGTCGGGGTTGACATCGAAGAAGTTAAGCGTCTCGATCAATATGTACAGGAGAGCCATCCAGAGAAGCTGCTTAGTCGTATTGTGATCTATTGGAATCACTGGCTTACGCGTGTAGGAGAACATTTCGCTGATTTGCCTGCGAATGTTATTCGCCAATTCAAGCATAGCTTGCTTATTGTTCGTACGCAGATCGATGAACGAGGGGCTATTCTTGCGGCAAATGATACGGATATAGTCCAATACAATAGGGATCATTACAGCTATATGTGGCCGCGTGACGGTGCGCTTATTGCGGATGCGATGTCGCTTGCAGGGTATCACGGGACGATTGCCCCCTTCTTTCACTTCTGCGGAAGGAACCTTTCTCCGGAAGGTTATCTGCACCATAAATACAATCCGGATGGTACGGTGGGCTCAAGCTGGCACCCTTATGTTGTGCAGGGTGTAACGCGATTGCCGATCCAAGAAGACGAAACGGCACTGGTGTTATATGCCCTATGGAAGGATTATGCGCGCCATGGCGAGATCGAGCTGCCGCAGGCCTTATATAGTACGCTAGTTAGGAAGGCCTCGGCTTTTCTTTGTGAGTATATGGAGCCGGAGCTAGGTCTGCCTCGTCCGAGCTATGATTTGTGGGAGGAGCGCTACGGAATTTGGACTTATACGGTTGCATCCGTGTACGGCGGACTTATGGCTGCTGCTTATTTCGCCGACCTATTCGGAGACTATGACCGTAGTGATCAGTATCGCATCGTGGCTGAGCAAATCAAGCAAGGTATTATCACTCACTTGTGGGACGAACAATCGGGGAGGTATGCTCGCGGGCTTACCTTACAGGATGGTCGATGGGTAAAGGATATGACGGTCGAGAGCAGTATGTTTGGACTATTCGAATTCGGCGTGTTCCCCGCGGACGATTCTAAAGTGACAAGGACGATGAACGCTATCTCTGAGAAATTACGCGTCCATACGGAGGTTGGGGGCATCGCAAGGTATACGAACGATTATTACTTTCAGCAGTCGGGTGACATTGAGCGTGTGCCGGGAAACCCTTGGATCATTTGTACATTATGGGTTGCCAATTTCCAGATCGAAACTGCAAAGTCACTTGAGGATTTAGATGAGCCTCGTCGAACACTAGATAAGGTGGAGAGCTTTGCGCTTGAGGGGGGCAATCTGCCGGAGCAGCTCCATCCAGATACGGGGTCGCCAATTTCGGTTGCACCGCTTACTTGGTCACACGCGACTTATGTTCAGACAGTATGCAAATACGTTCGTAAGCACGAACAACTGGTTTCCTCATCTCCTTCTACCGTAAGGAAGTAAAGAATGGCAGGAGGTGCTGATATGATCAAGGCTGGCAAACCGAAAATCACAAAGCCAATTATTGAACCGCTATTCTATATGTTGACGGGAACATCCGTTTTATGCACGCTGCTTATCGTGGTGAGGGCATCTCAGGTCGATTATATCCAGTATAGGTTCCTTCTTTGGAATCTTTTTCTAGCATGGCTGCCCTTATTGGTATCGATGTTCGCGATCATGATTGCTCGTATAGGTAAAGGGACGGGTAAGGCGATCATTCTAACCTTGTGTGGAGTCATATGGCTGCTCCTCTATCCCAATGCTCCCTATTTAACGACTGATTTCATACATTTGATATTGAATCCTAAATATGGCATGAACCATTTGGATAGGCTTCTCTTATGGTATGACTTGGTGATGTTCTTCTTATTCTCATGGTGCGGGCTGCTCCTCGGTTATTTGTCCATGAAGGATTTTCATTCCCTTGTTTGGCACTACTTAAACGCCTGGGCAGGGTGGGTATTTATTGTTATTGTTTCTTTCCTTGGGGGATTCGGAGTCTATTTGGGGCGTGTAATCCGACTCAATAGCTGGGATGTCGTATTCAGCCCGTTTCGGTTGATCGAAGGAGTTCTAGAGGGCATAAATGCTCATGCTGCCATTTTCACTTTCTTGTTCGGGCTGCTCATTCTCATTGTTTACTTTTCCCTATATCTACTAAGCGGAAATGGATTTTCGATGGCTAAGAATGGTTCTTCCGCCGAGAATTAAAGGGCAGAAGCTCCGTGCAGTCGGCGATACTTCTCCGGTGTTAATCCTTCCTTCTGCCGGAAGGTTGCGGTAAAGTGGCTGGCATCGCGAAAACCAACGGCTTCACCGATTTGCCGTACTGTTAAATCCGGCCGTGACGGCAACCATACTTTGGCTTTGCGAAGCCTTAATTGGATCAAATAAGCATAGGCGGTTTGTCCGAATAACTCCCGGAATCTCTCGTTAAGCTGTCTCTCTCCAATATTCAACTGCTCAGCCATCTGTGCCAATCCCAAATCGGGATTGGCATATTCTTTTTCGAGCCAATCGAGCAGGTGTTGGATTCTTTCCAACCGTCGCGACATGGAAGGAAGATGGTTTCTTCTGCCGTTTGTTTTAAGTAAAGTTAGGAAACGATACAATTCGGCAGAGCTTTTCCAGCCGGAGGCATCCGTTCCGGATTCTGCAAGCTTCAGAATTCGTTCAAGCTGTTGCGTGATTTCACTGTCGCTTCGATCCCAATGAATTTTTTCGGACGACGGTCCGTACAAATCTTTCGTTAGCGTAGATGCCAATGTACCGGTAAATGTAATGTATGCCGTTCTCCAAAGCGGGCTCTTGGCTTGGTAGAGGTGTTGAATATGCGGCTGAAGCAGAATGCCAGACCGCTCAGGCAGTTTGATAATAAGACTCTGAACATGCAGCTCGCCTTCGCCCTCCAGCGTCTGCAGCCAGTGGAAATAGGGGTAACCCACTGGGCGGTGAATAACTTCCTGCTCAGGATTAATCCCAATCGTCTCCATCTGCAAGGGGAGGGATTCTGACGGTGTTGGAAAGACGGCTCGACGATGCATTTGAAAACCTCCATATTATTATATCCAATGTCCATTATATTATATAGGACAGCTGATTGATAAGACATATAATGAAATGTAGAGTGACATTTTATCATATTCAGTCAATGAGGTGCTCGAATGATTAATCCATCTAAGCCTAAGATCTGGTATGGCGGAGACTATAATCCCGACCAATGGGAAAAACCGATATGGGATGAAGATTTAAGAATGTTTAAGCTTGCTGGAATTGATGTTGCAACGTTAAATGTATTCGCATGGGCGTACAATCAACCGAATGAGAATACCTATGAGTTCGGATGGCTGGATGAAATGATGGACAAGCTTCACGGCGATGGCGTTGGTGTCTGCTTGGCAACAAGCACGGCAGCACATCCAGCGTGGATGGCAGCCCAATATCCCGACGTCCTTAGAGTGGACTTCGATGGACGTAAGCGGAAGTTTGGAGGTCGCCATAATTCTTGTCCAAATAGCCCAACCTACCGCAAATATTCCGTACTAATGGCAGACCGTTTAGCAGAGAGATACAAGAATCATCCCGCGTTACTCATCTGGCATATCTCCAATGAATACGGCGGCTATTGCTATTGCGACAATTGCGCGGCTGCATTCCGTGTTTGGCTGCAAGAGCGTTATGGCTCGATTGAGGTCGTTAATCGAGTATGGAATACGGGGTTCTGGGGGCACACGTTTTATGAATGGAATGAGATCGTTCCTCCTAGCTCCTTGAACGAGGAGTGGCGAGGTCATAACGGACGTACGGCATCTAACTTTCAAGGGATTTCCCTGGATTATTGCCGATTCCAATCTGACAGCCTGCTTGAATGTTATAAGCTCGAATACGCGGCGATAAAGCAGCATACACCTGACGTACCTATCACGACGAACTTAATGGGTGCGTTTAAGGAATTAGATTACCACAAATGGGCGAAGCATTTGGATGTCGTCTCCTGGGATAATTATCCGTCCTTAGACACGCCTTATAGCTATACCGCTATGATGCATGATCTGATGCGGGGGCTCAAGGAAGGCCAGCCGTTTATGCTGATGGAGCAGACGCCGAGCCAGCAGAACTGGCAGCCATACAACTCCTTAAAGAGACCTGGAGTTATGCGGCTGTGGAGCTACCAAGCGGTAGCGCGCGGAGCTGACACGGTCATGTTCTTCCAGCTTCGTCGTTCAGTCGGGGCCTGCGAGAAATACCATGGTGCGGTCATCGAGCATGTTGGTCATGAGCATACACGTGTATTCCGCGAGTGTGCCGAGCTTGGCGCAGAATTGTTCAAGCTGGGTGACAGCTTGCTAGACGCTCGTGTACAAGCTAAAGTCGCGATATTGTTCGATTGGGAGAACTGGTGGGCGGTTGAATTATCCAGCGGACCTACAGTTGCGTTGAAGTATGTAAATGAGCTGCATAAGTACTATGATTCTCTGTACCAGGCTAACATCGCAGTTGATGTGATCGGAGTGGATGCGGATTTCAGCGGGTATGACCTCGTGATGGCTCCGGTCATGTATATGGTTAAGCAGGGTATCGCAAAACGTCTGGAGAGCTATGTAAAGGATGGCGGGAAATTCATCACGACCTATTTCAGCGGAATAGTTGATGAGAATGACAAGGTTGTGCTCGGCGGTTATCCTGGAGAGCTTAGAAAGCTGCTCGGGATTTGGGCAGAGGAAATTGATGCGCTGCTCCCATCGCAATCGAATAGCATGCTAATGAAAGCAGGGATAGACGGTGTACAAAAGTCATACCTCTGCGGGATGCTTTGCGATTTGATCCATTCAGAAGGTGCCGAAGTTCTGGCCGAGTATGGCGAAGATTTCTACAAGGGGATGCCTGCTTTGACCGTTAATCGTTTTGGTGCGGGGGAAGCTTGGTACGTGGCAACAAGTCCGGAAGCGGCTTTCTTGCAGGATTGGTTGCCGAAGCTGTGTGCGGAAAGTGGTATTGAGCCTTTGTTGGCATCCGCTCCGGATGGAGTGGAAACTTCATTGCGCGTAAAGGATGGACAGCAATTCTTGTTCGTCATGAACCACAATGCAGCTGCCTCTGCAATATCTTTAAGAGAAAAGAGCGGCATCGATTTATTGACTGGGCAGGAATTACAGGGAGACCATGTATTACCTGGACGGGACTTATGGATCATTAAACTTAACGCATAAATTATTATTAAATACGAACCCCTTACTAGCGTCAGAAGACGCAGTAAGGGGTTTTCTTTAGGTTTCTGTCTAATATATAAATGAAGGGATGTTGGTTATGGTCGACTCTTATCAACGCGTTACTATTGCCCATCTTTGATGGGAATCATGTTAACGAGTTGACAACGGAGATCCAATAACCAACATCCCGAAATGAGGAATATGGAACCATGTTTAATAAAGTGTCGTATGAGATAATAACAGATATAGAGAGGAGTAGAGGGATATGAGTTTCTTCAAAAGGTTTACGGATACCGTTAGTAAAGGGGTAACTACGGCAACTGAGAAAGCCCAACAAACGGTTGAAATTACAAGGTTAAATGCTCAAATATCAAGCAAGCGTAAAGAGATAGACAAATTATTAGCCAAAATTGGCGAATCCGTATATGAAGCTTTCAAGGAAAAGGACTTGTCTTTGGCAGAGGCTAAAGTCATTCCAGGCTGTGAGGAGATTTCGGCAATTTATGATGAGATCGCTACAATCGATGGCCGTATTAAAGCGATTCGCCATGAGAAGGAATGTGTGTGCGGCAAACGGGTACCTAGCGATACCCGGTTCTGTCCTTCTTGCGGACATCCGTTTCCGGAACCTGAACCTGAACCTGTCATAATTGAGGAGTCTCCTATTCAAGTGGAGCCTCACGTCCCTGATGATTCACTTAGTGATGAAGAATCGGTTATACAAACGGAAGAACCTCCGAGTATCGTCGATCAACGCCAAATTTGCAAGAGCTGCGGTACGCCGCTGTTCGCGGATAGTCATTTTTGTCCAACATGCGGGCAAGCAACTCGGTAATCAATAAAGAAGCTGCTTACGAGAATACTCGAGCGGCTTCTTTTTTTTGTGCGAATTGTGTGAAGTAAACTTACGCGTACCCTCATAATAATAGTTTTTACACATATAACACAAATAAATGCAATGAATCTAAAGACTTTTGAATTTACATGTTATAAAATATAACATAGGATTGGGGAGGGTAGCCTTATGGCCTTGGTACCGAGTAAACAAACATTATCTGGAATTCAGTCAGAGGAAACCTCTCAGCTGGAGGAATTGCAGAAACGCATACAGAGTATGTCTCGATTACTCCTTGAAGGCAGAGGTCTTTATGCTTTCTTGGATGCAATGGAGGATATGCTGGGTAATCACGTCGCGATAGTTAGGGAAAGTGGCAGACCGTGGCTTTCGAGAAGCTTAAGAGGTATGGAACAAGCGGAACTAAGAGCATTGCTCCAATCGCTTTCTTTCCAGCAAGTCGGACAAGTATCTCAGAACGGTTTCATGCTGCTTCCGAACGAATTTCGTATCTACGTCAAACTTATTCCTATACAAGGGCTTAAGAAGTCTAATCTAGTGCTGCTAGAGCTTAACGGGGAAATTAAGCCTGCTGATGAACTCTGCGTGAATCGATTGTCCACGCTTGTAGGCTTAGAGCTCGCTAATATTGATGCAATCGGTGAGGTGGAAGGGAAGTATTTGGATCATTTTCTACAGGATTGGCTTACCGGTAAAATCATCTCGGAAGCAGATTGGAAGCTTAGAGCCGATGTATGCGGATACGCGATTCCGGAACAATCATTGATTTGCGCCATGCTCGTAGAATGGTCTATACCTAAGCAGAGGGATAAACTGAGGGAGATTGCCAGTCGCCTTCGCTCCGAAAGGCTTCACTCTGTGGAGGGAATGCTTGCTACGCCTATTGGTGACGACTTAGCTTTAGTACTTCCCATCCGGGCTAATTCGCTGGCAGAGTCGGAAGGGGGAGAGACATTCACCCATTTGCTGAGTTCACTATTAAAGGAGCTCCAGAGCTTGCTGGGAGATCCGGAGATAAAGCTTTATGTTGGCCGAACGAATGATCGCTCTGAAGGACTTCATCATAGTTGGTCTCAAGCGAAGAGAGCTCGACATGCAGCACATGTATGCGGATTGCAGGGTGAAGTCGTTGCCTATGACAGGCTAGGCGTATATTCTTTGCTATATCTAATCCCTACAGGTGATGAAAGAGAGCAATTCCTTAGAAGATTCTTATTCCCAATTCAGCAAGCTGATCGTAAAGGCGGAGGACGGCTTATGGAAACCTTGGAGATGTTCTTTTTCTGCAACGGCAATATTAAGCTGACTTCTGAAAAGCTGTATGCCCATTATAATACGATAGTCTATCGGCTGGAGAAGGTTCAGACGATTCTCGGACTATCTCTGGATGATCCGGAAGACCGGCTGCAGCTTCACCTTGCATTGAAGCTGGGTCAGATTACACCGGGATCATTCGGGCAAGGGCAGTGAAAAACCTTGCCGGAGTCCGGCAAGGTTTTTTAGAGGTGTACCTAAGCTTAGTAGCCAGCCCGAAGGATAATAACCAACAGAATGAAGAGAACAAGAGCGAAAGCAGCAGTACCCATGTAACCTCCACCAACTGGAGCGCAACCCGCTGCACCTGCAACTGGATAACCCATTGTGAAAACCTCCTATATTCTTGTTTGTGATGGCGTATCACAGTCTCAGCATATGGCAGGGGGCATACGGAAGCCTGTGCGTTTGTACCGAGAGGGCAACTATTCCCTACTTTTCAGCTAATGTCCCGGTTATTGAAATGTCGAATATTTTTAACCCTGGATACGGCAGACAGCGGCCCGCCGCAACCTACCCGAAGGTAGGAAGAGGCGGAGACACCGAGGGATTCCACAGCTCCTACTTGGATGTTCTGCAACGGAGATCTGCTTTGAAAAGCGACATTCACAGATGGCTGTAAGGTCAGCTTAGGCTTGAAAAAAATCGAATAGGAGGCAAATCGAAACTCATCACCGTAGAAATCAGGTACTGCCCTCTGCACGGCCAAAGCGCGTGAGGTAAGCTTCGTATTTGCGTTGTCCCCGAGTTGAACGACTGAAGACAGACTGACGGCGCCTAGATCTAGACAACCCAAATAAGTGCATCTGCATTGTATGCTCATGGGACGTCTTCCTCGGGTGGAGTCGGCAAAGGGGCCAATGGGCCGACGATGACGGACTCCGGGGGTGTATCGAAATAGGAGTAAAGCGTTATGGATTCGGTGTCGCCGAGCAGCAGGGAAGAAGAGGCGGCTATTCCGATAAGTCTTATAGAGCCGACGTTTACCGGTCCGTTGGTTACATTCAAGATTAAGGGTGGTGGCATGGTGCTTCCGTGCTCCTTTGCGGTGGTTGTTGCTTCAACTTGCTTAAATAGGCGGATAAAGCGCCTTGGATATCGCGCTTAGTCTTTTCTTTAATCGTATCGCTCCACTTCTGCAGCTCCTCATCCGTTCCTTTTGACGGGTATGGAGCTGTTCGCGCGTAATAATGAACTCTATCGTTTAACTGCTTCCTGACGTCGTCCAGTACCCTTTGGCGATGGTCCTCCTCCAGTGAAACCCCATACTGCCGTTCCATAGCCATCAGCATATTAGCGGAGTTGTCGTTCATATAGGCGTTCATTTCGTTTTGCAAGTCGTGGATGGGGGTTTCCATCACTTCTGGCTGATCTGAAGTAACCTTCCAGCTGGCGGGATCGGGTGCTTCGAAGGATTCGATACCTTGAATCCCCTGCGGGGACAATCCGACATTTAATGTGCCTTCAAGTCGGTTAACTTTTAGTTGGTCAAAATGGTATTCGATATGAAAGGGAGGTTTGTTTTGTATTTCATCTAACTTCTTCTGAAGCCCAGCCAACTGCTCGTTCATCCGCTGCAGCTGTTGCTCGGTTTGATGAAGCCGCTGTGCCCACCCGGACCAATCCTGAACGGACGGCGGCATATGAGTTATTCCGTTCCATGAGTAGGGTTGCTGCATTGATTTTCCTCCATTCATGTGGGACTCGGCAACGGGACAAGTGTGAGCGGGCTTGCTTCGTCAAGCTGTGGGGCAGGTTCGGTAAAGCCGCCTGTATTATAAAGCTGGGATAATGCTTGGATACTGCCAGCGCTGCCGATTTGTAGAACGGATGAATTGGCAATACTGTCTACCCGAAACTGACCGATGGTTATGGTCTGGTGTATGTTCCAAATCATCCGATAACCTCCGTACCTGTGATCTCGTTCGGCGAAGCGTCCTGAAGGTCCTTATCATATGTGTTTGTAGCGCTAACGGCGTTATTGCTTCGCGATAAGTCGCCGGTTAAGAAGGAACCGGATCCTGCATATGTTTTGGAGGTGCTTGTCGGGGAAATTTGCAAGGCATCACCAAATTGAACTACGCCGCTAGAGCCGATGCTCAGGATTTTTACGTTGCCAACAATGCAGGGCATGGGCACAACGACTCCTTTGTTGTAGGGTCATAGAGCAGTGTATGAAGGCGAAAGCCCAGAGGTTCTTCCGTCTTGGGAATGATCTGGTTTTACGCACAGGCAGGTTTGCGAGGCATATGTTGAAGGAGGGAAGTATGGGCGCATACAGCTTGTTTTTCTATAAGATGAGGAGGCAGGATAGTGAGCTCTTTTTTTGACAGCGGACCCCTTCCGGATTGGAAGGACATTCAGAAGTGGTTAGGCAAGGATATGCCGTGGGATCAATTGAAAAAATGGGATCAAGAGGGCGATTCCGATTGGTTAAGCCAATATGTGAAAGAAATGATGAGAAAGCCGCGGACAGAGGCTCGAGTCCATTCCCAAAGCATGCTTCAAATGGAGGCCTGGAAGGATGCCAAGCATGTGAACGTGACCATCCGAATTGCTCCCGGTACGGATTTGCGTTCGTTGCAATTATTTGCAACATCAGATTGCCTTAGGGTAACAGGTCTTCCCGATCATAAAAAGCGAGCCATTCGGTTTCCGTGCTTAGTTTATCCCCGTACAGGTAAAGCTGTGATGAAGAAAGATCAAATATCTATTCGTTTCAGACGAAAGCCCCCGGAAAAATCGGAACACGAATTGTTTATCCGCACGTAAATCGGTATAATGCTAGAGGGAGTAATGAGCTGGCTAAATTAGACATGCGTAAGGATTTAAGGGGGCATTTTTTTGGAATTAGTTGATGTATCGAACGTATCAGCGGAGCTTTTCATCATCGGCGTTATATTCATTATGTTGATTGGTTCATTCTTAAGCCTTGGAGTGTTGCGATTCTTCGAGTTGAAGAAGAGACAGGGCGTTATATACATGTTCTTGTCCGCTCTATCGTTCGTTTCGCTAATTATCGTGGTTAACACATGGTTTTCATAAGTGAAACGTGAATCTTGTAGCCGATTGTTCCTCAGGAGCTGTCGGTTTTTTTCATATATGACAATTGAGGTTTGACTGAAACTCGCATTTCCTGCATAGTAAAGAGAAAATGACCAACACGGGAGGGTATCTTTTGACGACAACGGAAGATATTATGCAGCAAATGTCCCGTAAGGGGCTGAGGGTTACGGAGCAACGGCGGACGATGGTGAAGCTGTTCGAGGGAGCTTCTGGCTACTTAACCCCAAAGGAAGTCTACGAGCATATGCAGCGGGTTTATCCGGGACTTAGCTTTGACACGGTATATCGCAATTTGCGATTGCTATTAGATATGGATGTTGTAGAGCAAATTCTATTCGAGGACAGCGTGAAGTTTAAGCTTAGCTGTGAAGAGCAACATCACCATCACCATATGATTTGTCTGCAATGCGAGAAAACTTTGCCAATCCGATTCTGCCCAATGTCAGGAACGGATGTTCCAGGGGACTTTCAGGTCATTAAGCATAAGTTCGAAGTATTCGGTTATTGCGGGGATTGCAAGGACGGGTCAGCGAGTGCACAGACTGATGCAGCAGCAGCTGCAGCAACAGTTCAAGAAGGCTAATGCGTATCATGCGCCGAACTCTGCAGGGTCCTATCCTATTCTATCGGAAGTTTATTTCGCCGCTTACGCCGCCTTCATGCCGCTTCCTTCCGACGTGCTCTGCCTATGCGCTGGAAGCGATCGAGGTTCATGGAGCTGTGAAGGGCTCATACTTAGCTGTCCGCAGAATTGGCAAATGCCATCCTTTTCATCGCGGCGGGTATGATCCGGTTCCCCCTTTGAAGGCACGCGAGTGAGGGGCGGGATCGCGCCCGCTTGACATCGTTCATGGAAGTCGGTAATATTTGGGCAAATAGCACATAATGAGCTTTTCCATTGAAGGGATAAGTACAGAGAAACGCTCCTATTCTCAGAGAGCCGGGGAAGCTGAGAACCGGTATAGGGCAGCTTTGGAAAATGGTCCTGGAGGAATCGTCTTCGAGCAAAAGATGTTGGCTTAGCGCTGACAATGCTTGTAAGAAGAGGACGCGGATCCGGCGTTAACGGATAAGTCTTAATGAGCCCTTGCGCAGCATTTATGCGAGGGGAAATTGGGTGGTACCGCGTGAGTAACAACTCTCGTCCCATACGGACGGGAGTTTTTTGTATTTTTACAGCCTAAGGAGATGGGATGAATGACGGAAACGAACAAAACCTTTTACATTACGACACCTATCTATTATCCAAGTGACAAGCTGCACATTGGTCATGCTTATACGACTGTTGCAGGGGACGCAATGGCCCGTTACAAGAGGCTCCGTGGGTACAGCGTACGGTATTTGACAGGTACGGACGAGCATGGGCAGAAGATTGAGCGCAAAGCACAGGAAGCCGGCAAAACGCCGCAGCAATTCGTTGACGATATCGTTGTTGGAATTAAAGAGCTTTGGATGAAGCTTGAGATTACGAACGATGATTTCATTCGCACAACGGATAACCGTCACACGACCGTCGTCCAGAAAATTTTCTCGAGATTGCTCGAGCAAGGGGATATTTACAAGGGTGAATACGAAGGCTGGTACAGCATCTCGGACGAGACTTTCTATACAGAGAAGCAATTAACGGATATTATTCGCAATGAGCAGGGAGAAGTAATCGGGGGCAAAAGCCCGGATAGCGGACATCCCGTCGAGCTTGTCAAAGAAGAATCGTATTTTTTCCGGATGAGCAAATATGCGGATAGACTGCTGGCCTACTACGAAGAGAATCCCGATTTCATTCAACCGGAATCGCGTAAAAGCGAGATGATCAACAATTTCATCAAGCCTGGACTAGAGGATTTGGCAGTATCCCGGACAACGTTCAATTGGGGTATCCCCGTACCAGGCGATCCTAAGCACGTTATTTATGTATGGATCGACGCTCTATCGAACTACATTACAGCTCTAGGATATGGTTCAGAGGACGAGGGGCTGTTCCGTCAATATTGGCCTGCGAATGTCCATCTCATGAGTAAGGAAATCGTTCGTTTCCATACGATCTATTGGCCGATCATGATGATGGCCCTGGAACTTCCATTACCGCAGAAAGTATTCGCGCACGGCTGGCTCCTGATGAAGGATGGCAAAATGTCGAAGTCCAAAGGGAACGTTATCGATCCAGTAACGCTGATTGATCGTTATGGTCTCGATGCCGTTCGGTATTATTTGCTTCGTGAGGTCCCCTTTGGCGCAGACGGAGCATTCACACCGGAAGGTTTCGTAGAGCGTATTAACTATGATCTGGCAAATGACCTTGGTAACCTGCTTAACCGAACCATTGCAATGGTGGACAAATATTTTGACGGAGTCATCCCTGAATTCCAGCTTGGCTCAACTGAGTTTGACAAGGATCTAGAGCAAATGACCCTATCTACGGTTGAGAAAGTGGAAGCTGCTCTTGAGAATATGGAATTCTCAGTAGCTCTTAACTCCATCTGGGCTCTTGTCGGGCGGACGAACAAATATATTGACGAGACCAAGCCTTGGACACTCGCCAAGGATGAAACGGATCGTGAAGCATTAGCTTCGGTTATGGGGCATCTTGCAGAAAGTCTGCGTTTCGTGTCCATTCTGATCCAGCCGTTCGTCACGCATACACCGCGAAAGATGTGGAACCAGCTTGGGGTAACAGAAGGGGAATCCACCGAATGGGAGAGCTTAAGAGAATATAGCAATTTGATTGCAGGGACAAAAATTAGCAAAGATGAGCCTATCTTCCCACGCTTAGAGATCGCCGATGAGGTCGCATGGATTAGTGAATCTATGACTGGCGGTAAACCTGCCGAATCGACGGATGCCTCCGCATCCGCAGATGGACAGGCGAAAGATAGTGATCCTTCGTCTTTAGATGAGAAGCCCGAGCTTGCGCCCGAGATTTCGATCGATGAATTCGCGAAGGTGGAGCTCCGCGTTGCGCAAGTCATCGCATGCGAGCCCATCCCCAAAGCCGACAAGCTGCTGAAGCTGCAGCTGGATCTTGGCTTCGAGACTCGGCAGGTCGTATCCGGCATCGCTAAATTCTACAAGCCTGAGGAATTGGTTGGACGTAAAGTCATCTGCGTAACGAATCTGAAGCCGGTTAAGCTTCGTGGCGAGATGTCTCAAGGAATGGTCTTAGCAGCCTCTCAGGGAGACCAATTAACACTCGCTGCTGTCCCAGACAGCATGCCTAATGGTGCATTGGTCAAGTAATCAGTCTTCACTAAGCCTGTACTTCTCTAGGGAAGTATCGGCTTTTTTTCACATGTAAAAAATGTAGTCTATAGTTGACAGTCTGAGATAGCGGGGATATAATCGGATTTGTAAATAAAAATGATTACGATTAAGGAGCAACGTTCATGTCTAATAAAAAATGGCTAATTTGTTCAATTATAGGGTTATGGTTGCTAGCTGCGATTACCGGGTGCAGTAATGGCAGTCAATCCAAGCAGGTGGAGGGTAAGGTAAACGTCGTAACAAGCTTTTATCCTCTGTACTATTTCGCAAAGGAAATCGGCGGAGATCAGGCACATGTAGTAAACCTAGTAGCTGCCGGGGTAGAGCCGCATGACTGGACGCCGAAGAGCCGGGATTTGGATGCCGTCTCCAATGCCCAATTATTTCTCTATAACGGCGCGGGACTTGAAGGCTGGGTCGATGATTTCTTAAATGGGCTGGGCACCGACAGCAAAGTTGTGACTGTGGAGACAAGCAAAGGAATAGAGTTAATCAAGGGGAACCCTGAGGAAGTACATGAAGAAGAAGTACATGAAGAAGAAGTACATGAAGAAGAAGTACATGAGGAAGAAGAACATGCAGGCGAAGTACATGAAGAAGAAGAGGGCCATGGCCACTCGGAACTAGATGTTGACCCTCATACTTGGGTTAGTCCTCGTTCGGCTCTTATTATGGCCGCTAATATCCGAGATGCTTTCGTTGCTGCAGATCCGGGGCATCAAGCGGATTTCGAATCTCGGTACGTGGATCTTGAAAATAGGCTGAAGCAATTAGACGAGAAGTTTGCAGCGGGATTAGCTGATTATGAGCGTCGTGATATTGTTGTATCCCATCAAGCGTTTGGCTACTTATGCCGTGATTATAAACTGAACCAGATTGCGATTATGGGCTTGTCTCCGGATGCTGAACCAAGATCGCAAGATTTGCTTAAGATTGCGGATTATGTGAAGAAGAGCAATATTTCTTATATTTTCTTCGAGGAGCTCGTGTCCGATCGGCTAGCCGAAACACTAGCAAGCGAAGCAAATGTAGATACTCTTGTGTTGAACCCGCTGGAAGGCTTAACTCCCGAACAGGAGAAAGCAGGAGAAACTTACATCACATTAATGGAACGTAATTTGGTAAACTTGCAGAAGGCGCTGCAGTAATCTAACATAGAATTATGATCATACGGCAGCCTAGGAAGAGGAGGAGACCTCCATGAACAGCAATGCAGCAACAGTAATGACTCAGCAGCAACCTATCGCAGGATGCCATCAGGAAATCATCAAGCTGGACGGGGTATCTTTTTCGTTTGATTCCCAGTCCATTCTCTCTGATATTTCTTTTACAATTAGGGAACGTGATTTTGTTGGGTTAATTGGCTCGAACGGAGCAGGGAAAACCACGTTGTTGCGTATGATCGTCGGTTTAACCCAGCCGCAGAAGGGTACCATTTCCTTGTTCGGAACGTCTGCCGATCAATTTAAGGATTGGAATCAGATCGGATATGTGCCTCAGAGAAATAACTTCAACCCTCTGTTTCCCGCAACGGTAAGAGAAGTGGTGTTATCCGGCCTATATGGTCGCAAGAAGCTATTCCGCAAAGTTTCCAAGAATGATATTACTCGTGCGGAGGATGCGCTTGGCGCACTCCAAATACAGGATTTGGGCGATAAAAGAATAGGTGCATTATCAGGCGGGCAACAGCAGCGTGTGTTCCTTGCCCGTGCGCTAATCAATAACCCTAAGCTGCTCATTCTAGATGAGCCGTTATCCGGAATTGACATAGAGACGCAACAGAACTTCTTCCAGCTCATTCGGCATATGCACCAGCGTCATAATATTACTTTCCTTATGGTTTCCCATGATCTGGACATGGTGCGTTCTTATTTGGGACAGGAACCCAAGGAAACCTGCGGTAAGCTATCGTTCTATGTTCGCCATTCCCATGATCTTGAGGATTGCGACGGAACGGACCTGCTGCACTCATTGAGGAAAGAAGGTTAGTTCGATTTGGATATCCTAACGGCTGAATTTTTTCAGAGGGCTCTCATTGGGGGAGCTCTTATCGCAATTACAGCCCCGCTAATGGGGCTGTTTCTTGTCCTTAGACGTTTAGCTATGATCGGAGATACGCTTGCACATGTAAGCATAGCAGGCGTAGCACTTGGTTTTCTACTCGAAATTTACCCGGTTGCAGTAGGGTTAGTATTCGCGATACTGGCCTCATTCGCGATCGAGATGCTCCGTCGAACTTATCGGACTTATGCTGAATTGTCTATTGCAATTATTATGTCTGGCGGTATTGCTTTGGCTTCCTTGCTGTTCACGATGGGAAAAGGCTTTAATCTCAATGTAAACTCTTATTTGTTCGGCAGTATTTATACCCTTGATAATACGGATTTGGCAGTCATTGCCGGGGTAACCGTCATTGTGCTTTCTATGGTACTGTTACATAAGAAGGAGCTATTTCTGCTCACCTTCGATGAGGATGCCGCAGCTGTAAGCGGTTTGCCTGTGCGCTATTTCAACGTTATGCTGAGTATTTTGACCGCGTTGGTTATAAGTGCCTCAATTAAAATCGTAGGCGCACTTCTGGTCTCTGCACTCTTGACGATTCCGGCAGCATGCAGCTTGACCTTATCGCGAAGCTTCAAGCAAGCCATTATTCTCGTTGTTATCATTGGCGAGATAGCGGTATTAACCGGCTTGTGGATGGCAGGAGTATGGAACTTAGCTCCTGGAGGTACGATTGTGCTGGTCCTCATCGGTATTCTTGGAGTTTCCCTTATGACCAAGCGGATGTTGCGGACTTAGAAGATAGGAGGAAGCAATAATGGCTGACGTGAATGTGTGGATCGCTCTTGTCGCAGGGTTTATTTCCTTTATTTCGCCCTGCTGCTTACCGCTGTATCCTGCTTATCTTTCCTATATAACCGGTGTTTCCGTTTCTCAGATTAAGACGGATACGAGCACCAGTATGCGGTTCAAAACGATGAGCCATACTTTCTTTTTTATCCTCGGCTTCTCGGCTGTATTTTTCGCTCTTGGGTATGGATCGAATGCCTTTGCGGATGTATTCCGCGATCACCAGGATATGATCCGCAAGTTATCGGCGATTTTTATTGTCCTTATGGGTTTAGTTCTTCTCGGGATATTCCAGCCCCACCTATTGATGAAGGAACGTAAGCTTAACATGAAGTGGAAGCCTGCAGGCTACTTGGGCTCTTTCATCTTCGGCATTGGTTTTTCTGCAGGCTGGTCTCCTTGTATAGGTCCAATTCTGGCGACTATCCTTGCTTTAGCGGCATCCAATCCCGGAACGTGGGTCGGATTGACTACAGCTTATTCCATCGGATTTGCGATTCCGTTTTTTGTATTGGCTTTTTTCCTGGGCTCCACGAGATGGATTCTTAAATACTCGAATTTACTCATGAAAATCGGCGGAGCGATGATGATTATCATGGGCTTTCTTTTATTTACAGACCGCATGATTATCATCACGATCTGGCTTCAAAGCATAACGCCTGACTGGATGATCTACTAAGAGACTTGCCCGACCCCCTCATGGAAGTGTATGATATTCTAGGAAAGGGGGATTTGCGTTGCCAACCCCAAGTATGGAAGACTATCTCGAGCGTATATACCGGTTGATAGACGAGAAGGGATATGCCCGTGTCTCTGATATCGCCGAAGGGCTGGATGTGCATCCCTCATCGGTCACCAAGATGATCCAGAAGCTCGACAAGGACAGTTACTTAATTTATGAAAAATATCGAGGCCTCGTCTTAACCAACAAAGGGAAGAAGATGGGCAAGAGGCTTGTCGACAGGCACCATCTTTTGGAATCCTTCTTGAATATTATTGGGGTTCAGGAAGAGAATGTTTATCAGGACGTAGAAGGTATCGAACATCACTTGAGCTGGGATTCCATTACTTGTATCGAAACGCTCGTAGAGTATTTCAATCGAGATCCCTCTCGGGGAATGGAGTTAAACCGAATTCGTACCGAGCTGGACAATGACTGATAAATGAAATAACGAAGGCTGTTTTACCGCTAGAGAAATCTGCGGTCAAGCAGCTTTTTTTATTTTGTATTAGACAGATAACAACTTGCATAAGGATGTTAGCGAGAGCAAGGGAATGTAATTCGATAGATGGAGGCGATGTCTAGGTGCAAACGACTCCCGTAAATGCCGTATTCGAGGGTGGCGGAGTTAAAGGGATATCTCTCACTGGAGCGGTTCGTGCTGCTGAATTGAGCGGGGTCGTCTTTAACCGGGTCGCGGGTACTTCATCGGGGAGTATAGTAGCTGCACTCATTGCTGCGGGTTATACCGGTACGGAAATGAAGGGAATTATTGAGAGAACTCCCTTTCAATCCTTGCTGAAACGAAATCTTCTATTTAACACCAAGCTGATTGGGCCCGCGATTCGATTGTTATTGTATAAGGGCTTGTACTCGGGCGATGCTATAGAGCAGTGGATAGCCGAGTTGCTGTATGCTAAACAAATCCGAACCTTCGGAGATATTCCTCCTGGCAAGCTTCGTATTATTGCTTCAGACATTACGAATGCGAAGCTGTTGGTGTTGCCCGATGATATATCTAACTATGGGATTGCACCTGATCGGTTGTCGGTGGCACGCGCTATACGAATGAGCACAAGTATTCCTTATTTCTTCGATCCTGTCGTTTTGCGCCAGTCAGCCAAAGAACGGAAGAAGAATAGGGTAAAAGCTAAATCTTCTTATGTCGTGGATGGAAGCTTATTAAGCAACTTCCCCTTGTGGTTATTCGAGGATGATGTTCAGATGGGTGTACCTATACCGGTACTGGGCTTTCAAACGGTTGGTCGAACCGAAGCGCAGCCGCACCGGATCGTCGGACCGATTACCATGTTCCAAGCCATGTTCGATACGATGCTGAATGCGCATGATGAACGTTACATCGAGAAACAAAATCGCGTACGAACGATCAAGATCCCCTCATTGGGAGTCAGTTCAACGCAATTTAATCTAACTCCACAGTCAAGCATGGATTTGTATGCTTCCGGACTTCAGGCAGGGGAGAAGTTCTTTCAGAGCTGGAATCGTCAAGCAGTTACGATGAAGGTGTCTTTTACGCCCCGGAAATAGAACAACCGCCTCACGGCAGGGTTCTCCTGTTGTAAGGCGGTTGTTTTATTAATGGTAACGCGGAGGTTCGTCTTCCTTGCTCTTGCGGCCTTCAATAACAGTGAAAGGCGATGAACGACGTCTCTCGGATTTGGCTTTAGCGCTCGCGCGTATATCTGGGTTTTTGCCAAGCTTGGGTGCATTCCCGCGATAGTTGGGCTTCTTCCAGCGAGACGGCGGGAACTTATACAGCAGAAACACGACAGCTACTAACACAAGGGGAACAATTAAAGATCGAGCAGCTCCCTGATACAGCTGTGAGGCTAAACCAATGCCCATCAACACAAGAACTACGGCAAACCATGGTTGGATTCGGCTTCTCATCAAACTCCTCCTCCTTGTAGGCTACAATTCGCAACAATCTAAGTTGCATTTGTAGTCATTATTTCGCAAGAACTGATTTTGCTCCTGCTTCAAGCGGGCTAACCTGCTGATCCAGCTCTCTCATTCTATTGAAGGAAGCAATGGACACAGCCACCTGGTCGTCGTTGGGTTCTTTGGTCGTTAGCAGCTGCAGCCATAAACCGGGTGCACCCAGCCATTTCAAGACCGGAATATCTCGTAATGCATTCGTCCATCTAAGCACCTCGTAAGAAACGCCTAGAACAACCGGAAGTAACACGATACGTTGGATAATACGCTCTCCCATAGAGTCCCAAGAGAAGAAGGAATAGATGATAATACCAACTAGAACGGTAAAAATAATGAAGCTGCTGCCGCATCGGTAATGCAACCGGCTGAACTTCTGAACGTTGGCAACGGTTAATTCGGAACCTGCTTCATATGCACTGATTACCTTATGTTCCGCGCCGTGGTATTGAAATAGCCGTTTAATAAGAGGGGTTTGGGAAATAAAGAACAAATAACAGAGCAGGAAAACGATTTTGATAACGCCTTCAAGCAGGTTGTGCAATATCATATTCTCGAATGCTTGACCAAAGATCAAACTTTCTAAAAAAGCTGGAACTAAAGTGAAAATAAGTTTGCCAACGACGAAGGAAAGGACACCTACAAGAGCAACGCCTAATATCATCGTCAAATTCCAGCGTTCCTTCTCCTTCGGCTTTGCCTTGTCCTCCGGACTAGTTTCGTCATCTGCATATGCCTCGGCAGAGTAGGTTAGATGCTGGGAGCCCTTGGCTGCAGATTCGACAATGCCGACAATTCCGCGTATAAAAGGGATTTTTTTTATTTTGTTTAGAATCGGTGTTGGCTTCTTCGGCACCTCGAGATAAGTGATTTGTTTATCCTTGCGCCTTACTGCTGTTACGTGAACGTGCTTACCCGCGAACATGACACCTTCTATTACAGCTTGACCGCCATAAGCGTTCGGTTGCTGCGACATGAATGACCACCTGCTTCTTTGTAACTCTGGGTGTCAAAAGAGAACTCCCAAGTACATCTATTTTACTAGATTAAGGTATGGAAAGCCACAGGGAATGGAAGTAAGCTGCCGCATTAGGCTAACATGACCATACATTGGAGATAATAAGCGGCAGTTTTTCAAATTGTTATGAGGTGGTTGATCTGTTGAACACTCAGGCAGGGTCAAAGGAACAGCAGGAAAGCTGTGACAATCCGATTGATATGCAACCCATTGTGTATAGCTTGAAGATAGGCTTTTTTGCAGGAATAATTTGGGGTTTGGTTCGTTGGTTGTCAACGGGATTAAATTTTACAAAAGTAAATCAGGCATTTCTGCTCGATCCTTTTGTAAAGAGAGAGGTTTTGGGAGGTATCTTATGGCAAGCGGCTGGTTTAGCTGCCTTCATAGTCATGTCTATCGTGGCTGCCCTCATCTATTTCCTGGTTTTAGGACGCTTCAAGGGACCTTGGCCAGGTTTACTAATGGGCATTGCATGGTGGGGACTAGTCTACGCTTTCGCAGGACCTATAATTGGTGCGGTTCCTCCTTTACAACAAATCGGGTGGAATAGTATCGTGACAGATTTTTGTCTGTTCATGATGTGGGGACTATTTATCGGATATAGCATTGCTTTCGAGTTCCATAATGAATCGGATCGTGAGCCTCAGAAGAAAAAGGCTGACGGCTCCCCCGAAACTTCTTCTTGACCATAGGTGTATTGCGTCTATTACTGTAGCTGTCCTTACAAACAACCGTTTTCTTGGGTTCCCGCTTGTGTTACAATGTCTGATGAACTTTATCGGCTGAAAAGCGGCATTCCGGCACTAGCTTAAATTGGCCGGAAGCGGGAGGAGATACGGGATATGCTCAGTATATTGGTCATAAACGGGCCGAATCTGAATATGTTAGGTATTCGGGAACCCGGAGTCTATGGAACGGTTACATTGGCGGAGATAGAAGCTCGACTAAAGAAGTTAGGGGAAACGCTTGGCGTCCAGCTGCATTTTTTTCAATCTAATCATGAGGGCGCTCTTCTTGATGAAATCCATGCGGCATTTGGAATCCACGATGGTATTCTTATCAATCCCGGGGCTTTGACCCATACCAGCTACGCGCTCCGTGACGGTTTATCCGCGGTCGGTCTACCTGCAGTAGAAGTCCATCTCTCTAACATACATAAAAGAGAAGCCTTCCGACATATTTCCGTAACGGCTCCCGTAATGCTTGGACAAATCTCCGGATTTGGTCCAATTAGCTATGAGCTGGGGCTGCATGCCTTATGTAAACATATTCAATCGTAGAAAAATCCCAAAGTAAGGGAGTGGAAAAAATACATGCCGAATCTACGCGTTACGCTTTTGCGAGAGCAGCTAGCCCAATCCGGAGGACAAGCGATTCTAGTGACGAATGCCGTTAATCGTCGCTATTTATCTGGTTTTACCGGCTCTTCCGGCGTTGTCCTCATCACCGCAGATCATGCTGTGCTGCTTACGGATTTCCGTTACAGAGAGCAAGCTCCGCTGCAAGCACAAGGATTCCGGGTGGTAGAGCATGGAGCGGAAATGAATGCCGCTGTCGCAGAACTTCTGATGGAATGGAAAATAGATACCCTACTGTTTGAGGATCAGGATGTGACCTTTGCGGCATACACAGTGCTTGGCAAGAAACTTCCATCCGTTAAGCTGCTTCCATCCCAGGGAATTGTCGAGAAACTGCGGATGGTCAAGGATGACAGCGAGCTTGCGATTATGCAAGCTGCGGCTGATTTAGCTGATAAAGCTTTTGATCATATTCTTGGTTACATTAGACCAGGAGTGACAGAAGCATCGATTGCCCTTGAGCTTGAAGTATTCATGCGCTCTCATGGCGCCGCCAGCTCCTCCTTCGAAACCATCGTTGCATCCGGAGAGCGCTCTGCGTTGCCTCATGGCGTTGCCAGCTCTCGCATCATTGAACGTGATGAATTCGTTAAGCTGGATTATGGAGCCTATTATCAAGGGTATTGTTCGGACATTACACGTACCGTTGTTGTGGGTAAACCAAGCGATAAACATCGTGAAATTTATGAAATCGTTAGGGAAGCGCAGCAATATGCGCTCGATCACCTGGTACCTGGAATGACGGGGAAAGAAGGGGATGCCTTGACGAGGGATATCATCACAAGGTATGGTTATGGTGAATATTTCGGCCATGGAACGGGCCACGGACTCGGGATGGAAATTCATGAAGCGCCTCGCCTATCATTAACAGGCAATGTCGTCATGACTCCCGGAATGACGGTAACAGTAGAACCCGGCATTTATCTCCCAGGTTTCGGAGGGGTAAGAATAGAGGATGATATCGTATTTACGGATACGGGGATCCGAATTCTCACACACTCACCCAAACAGTTAATCGTGCTGGACTAATTATGGAGCAATGTCTCTACAGGAGGTAATTTTCTAGTGATTTCCGTAAATGAATTCAAAACAGGCTTGACTATTGAAGTGGACAACCAGCTCTACACAGTGCAGGATTTTCAACACGTAAAACCGGGTAAAGGCGCTGCATTCGTGCGCTCCAAGCTCAAAAACCTTCGTAACGGCAACGTGGTTGAAAAAACATTTCGTGCCGGGGAGAATGTTGTGCGTGCACATGTAGAAAACCGTGCAGTCCAATATCTTTATAACTCCGGCGCTGAATATTCCTTCATGGATAATGAAACCTACGACCAGTTCGAGCTCAACAAAAGTCAATTAGAGTGGGAAATTAATTTCCTTAAAGAGAATATGACCGTTAACATCGCCAGCTACCAAGGTGAAATCATCGGGATTACGATTCCGAACAGCATCGACCTGAAGGTTATCGAAGCAGAGCCGGGAATCAAAGGCAGCACAGCTACGGGTGCAACGAAATCCGCTAAGCTTGAAACGGGCTTCTCGGTGCAAGTACCGCTATTCATAAATGAAGGCGACATACTTTCGATTGATACCCGCGAAGGCAAATATATCTCTCGTGCATAATTTGGAACATCTAAGTCCCTGTTGTCGCAAAATTTTTGCGAAAACAGGGATTTTTTTATTTTTGGGGCGGTTTACTTGTGCTATAATTTAACGTTGTGTGCAGATATTCAAAGGAACGATAATCGCATGAAACAAACGTGTATTCCCTGTTCCAATGTCGGGGGAGCCGTTTTACTTGGGGAGTGACGACCGGTGTCTTTAATAGTTATGAAATTCGGCGGTAGTTCCGTCGGCACTACAGAACGAATGGGGCGCGTAGCGCAACGGATTGTCGAGAAAAAGCTGCAAGGCGACCGCGTTGTCGTTGTCGTGTCGGCTATGGGTGATACGACGGATGATTTGATCGACAAAGCAAACGGCATTAACAATAATCCTCCTTCCCGCGAGATGGATATGCTGCTGACAACGGGTGAGCAGATTTCCGTAGCGTTATTATCGATGGCTATCCATAAGCTTGGACATGAAGCCAGGTCTTATACGGGCTGGCAAGCTGGAATCGTAACGGAGGATGTACATGCCAAAGCCAGGATCAGTGATATTTCGCCAGAACGTTTATTCACTGCTTTGGATCAAGGCAGCATTGTCATTGTAGCAGGATTTCAAGGAATGACTGAAAGCGGAGAAATAACGACTCTTGGGCGCGGCGGCTCGGATACGACAGCTGTAGCGCTAGCTGCTGCGATTAAAGCGGATGTATGTGAAATCTACACGGACGTAGACGGGATTTATTCTACAGACCCGCGAGTGGTGAAATGCGCTAGAAAATTGGATGTCATTTCTTATGACGAGATGTTGGAGCTGGCGCACTTAGGCGCTGCTGTGCTTCATCCGCGCGCGGTTGAATACGCTAAGCACAACCAGGTAAATCTGGTTGTACGTTCGAGTTTTACTTACAATGAGGGCACGTTGGTGAGGGAGGATGCGGAAATGGAACAGGGCGTAGTCGTACGGGGAATTGCTTATGATAAGAATGTAGCCCGCATTAGCGTACTGGGTGTAGAAGATGAGCCAGGAGTGCTGGCTAAGATGTTCGGGGCATTAGCAAGCGAGAGCATTGATGTGGATATTATAGTCCAGAGCGGTGTGCAGGAGGGGAAAGCGGACTTCTCGTTTACCGTCTCATTAGCAGATCGCTCGCGTGCGATTGATGTTTTATCCGGCATTAAATCGGAAGTGCCATACCGGGATACAACATATGAGGAAGGCCTTGTTAAGGTTTCTATCGTAGGAGCGGGGATGGTATCAAACCCTGGCGTTGCCGCCAAAATGTTCGAAGCGATCTCTACTGTAGGTGTCAGCATAAAAATGGTCAGCACTTCGGAGATTAAGGTTTCCTGTGTCATTGCTGCCGAACCGGTGCACGAGGTTATACGCGCGCTTCACACTGCGTATGACTTGGATACAGCAGATACAGCTTATGTAGGCGGCCCTCAGGATCGTCGGTAGTTTAATTTATAAAAACTCATATTCAAACAGAGAAATCGCCTTTTGTTGAAATGGAGGTAACACCCTGCCATTCGCTAAAGGCGATTTTTTGTGACGTTAAAGTACATAAATTATTTTTAAGTAGGCAAATACAATCACGGTATAAAGCCCTGCTCCATATACCTATGAATGTATCGGTCATATAGGGAGGTAAACGATGGATTACATGGATCTGCTTTCAAGCTTGGGCGTCGCTTCCGCTCATCCGGGGGGCTTCAAGGCTTCTATGAAGCTGATAAAACAGATCAATCAGCCTGGAGATCTACGAATTCTGGAGGTTGGCTGCGGAACAGGTAAAAGTTCCTGCTATCTTGCGAAGAAGGGTTTGCGTGTTACTGCCCTTGATCAGCAACCGATCATGTTGGATAAAGCGAGGAAAAGAGCTGAAAAAGAAGGGATCGTAGGGATTGAATGGGTACATGGGGACGTAAACTCATTGCCGTTCAAGGACGAATCGTTCGATGTTGTTTTCGCGGAGTCCGTTACAATATTTACGGATATTCCAACATCATTAAAGGAATATCATCGAGTACTGAAACCAAAAGGCCGATTGTTGGATCGGGAAATGGTTCTTTTTGCAGAGATGCCAGAGTCGATTTATAAGGAAATAACGAGATACTTCAAAGTTGACAAAATTTTGTCAATGGATGAATGGCTGACTATTCTTCGCGAAACAGGTTTCCAGTGCGGGCCTCCTGTACTAGATGAATTCTGGAGTCATGAACACTCCACCGACCAGAAAGAAATTCAAGAATTGGATGTAAACGCACTGATGAACCCAGAAGTCGCACAGGGAATTATGAAATATGCCCAATTAATGCTAGCCCAGGAATCATTTTTTCGCGCATGCGATTTTATAGCCTATAAAAGCAGTTGATTTGTCACTGGGAACAGCCGCACAAAACAACATATATACCCTCTCATATTCGTTCTGATCGGTCTTTTCTATATTTCATAGAGGCTTGTCCGTTACAAAAGCCCTAAGGTACGGGAATGAAACCCGAACCCCAAGACTCTAGAATACATTTAAATTTTAAGTCCTCCTAGAAGCGGCATAATGGTTTGCAGCATTCCGATCCCCATTTTAATGCTTGGCCATACCTTACCCAGCTTGCTCATAAAGCCCACAAAACCAGTTTCCCCCAAAGCGGCCTTACTACCCGATGGTATTCCGCCGCCTGCCCGCCCTTGTCCTCCGATCCCCTGATTGAATGCAAAGGGGTCTGCACCCCATCCACCGCCAAGTACAGGGGAGGTCATCTCGGGAAAGAGGCCAGATACGCGAGCTTTTGCGGCATGTCGGATAGAGCTTCTGTTCATCTTCCCAAGACCCTTTTGACCGGATAAGGTGATTTCTCCATTTTCAACCTCTGTTATATACCCTACGTAATAATTCCCGTCCTTCAACACGATGCAAACCGGCTGTCCCATCCATCTTCTCGCTTCTTTACTTGAAACTCTTTGTGATTTCAATGTCATTATAGGGTCACCTCTTTTTCAATGATCCCTTAGTTTATTCGAATGCTCACCGTTCCGCTTGTACGCTATGGATTATCTCGAGAGGAAGACATTAGACATCATTTCCCCGCAAGAAGCTGAATGATCTTCAGGAATAAGGCCGTCAAGCCAGCTGCCATCAAGGGGCCGACCGGGATTCCGCGCAAGAATAATATCCCGACGATGGAACCTATCACGATACCCACAATGAGTTGGGGGTCTAATTTAAGCATTTCAAGTCCGCGACTGTTGAGATAAGCTGCAACAGCACCGCCGGCTAATGCAACCCAGCCTACCCAACTGGTAAGCGCTGAGACAACGTCCTTGGTCTGAACTCTCCCAGAAGCGAAGGGTACTAATACCGCTAATGTAAGGAAGAGGAGTCCCAGCTCCATTCCTCTTCGTTCAATGGAAGGCAAATAACGCTGGAGTGTTAATAGCTTAACTATTAATAGGATACATGCGGCAGTCGTAATAATAGGTGACCTGCCAATAAGCCCGATAATGATAAGGGCAACTAGCACCAGCTCTCCGTTCATAACTCTGATACCCTCCCAATAGGGTTGTTTTACACAATATGGAACAAGCCCCGCGTTTAGAACGCGGGGCTTGCGAGCAAAGCATTTTCAGATCATGTATTCCGTTACAGAAACCCTTTGTAAGTCAAAGGTATCGGAACGCAGACCTCGTCTCATCGTTTCCAAAGTAATGACATCTTGAGTAGGGATATTGCCAAGGTGAACATGGGGTCCGAATGCTTGAATTAATGAAACCTGTTGATCCTTAAGCGGTGCCTCCCACAGTACACAGTCTAGATTTGGAACCGCGCTTTGGATATGGCTTAATTCTCCATCCCTGAAGCTTCCATGCTCATCGAACAAGCCAACGCCTTTCCCCGATTCTCTGGCCTCAACAGTAACGAACTCTGCGCCGCAAGCCCAATCTGTCTCGGCGGTGCTCGCGAAATCAAAAACATTGATTCGTGACCCGAACAGCTTTTTTCCGTATTCCGTGAACACACGAAGACCGAGACTCGCTGCATTTCGGATCAAGTCGCTTCGTAAGGAGCGGCTTAGTTCAATCGTTCCGTCTGAAACCTCGACACCGGTGAAGCCAAGGGACATCACTTGGCGGAAAAAGCCATGAACTAAATCTTGCTTCACCGCTGCTTCCAACAGAGTCCCTCCAGGAATGACTGTAATACCATGCTCTTTGGCCAGCTTGATTTTTGAACGAATGATAGCTAAAGGGTACAAGGGGGCTGTGCCGAATCCAAATTTAACGATGTCGATGTATTCGCCAGAGGTGGACAATAAGTCTGTGAACGCATGCAGCCCAAGACCTTTGTCAATGACCATCGTGCAACCTTTTGTGCGGGGCTTAGCTTGCCTTCGTCCGCTAGGGTCACATAGTTCTTGTGGCCAAACTGAGTTCATTTTTTCCATTTTCTACTCTCCTCGTTTGTCTACAAGGTGGAATTTCACAAGTCAATATATGCATCTGCCCACTTTTAGGTGATTTCAAATAATAAGTGTAAGCATAGAACTCCGATTTATAAGACAAGTTGTTCGCCAAGCCTGCATAGATATAATCATCGAGTGATCATAGTAGGAGGAGAATCAATGGACAAATCGGTTTTTAGTATGGCTTTGCTGCGGATTTTGTCTGGGAGCATTGAAGTGACGGCAGCGATCGTCATGCTTCGTCTGAATGATGTGCAGAAAGCTCTGGCTGTTAATTCCATGCTGGCTCTAGTTGGTCCGCTAGTACTTATATCTACGACAGCGATCGGGCTGGTAGGTATATCGGACAAGCTGTCTACGGACAAATTCATCTGGATTCTCGCAGGTGTCGGCTGCCTATTAATAGGGATATTGAGAAAGTAGCTTAATAGCGAAGAACGTAGGTCAAGCAGTCATAATTTTGCCGTCCAAGCATACAAATGAAACAGCAAAGATCAACTTCTGGCGGAAAGGGGGGCTCAGATGCCACATGCTTTGATGGAACTGTTCCCGACTTCCCTGCGTCATGTGCTGGAGCAAGTGCCAGACCATACTATGGATACGTTGGAAGAGATCCGGATTCGTGAGAATCGGCCGCTCGAGATTAGTTATGGGAGTCGTTTTTCATTTGTCCGGTCGGATGGGACATTAACGGATGATTATCGGGAGGCTTATGTACCAGGTAGAGAAGACTGCCGGGCGCTGCTAGAAAGAGTAACGAATCATTCGATCTATGCGGTTGAGGAAGAGCTGCGCAGGGGTTATGTTACCGTCGCCGGCGGTCACCGCATTGGGCTTGCAGGACGGACTGTGCTCGACAATGGAATTGTGTCTCACCTGCGGGATATCGCCGGCTTCAACGTACGAATGGCAAGAGCCCGTATCGGGTTTGGTGCTCAGGTGCTTCCAGGGCTGCTTGACTTTAAATCCAAGACCATTCGTCATACGTTAATCATCTCACCGCCGCAGCAAGGCAAAACAACTCTAATAAGGGATCTGGCCCGTTGTCTTAGCTCAGGGGAATGGCATCATTCAGCTGCACAAGGGTGGGGGGGACGCAAGGTTGGCATCATTGATGAACGCTCAGAGATTGCAGCCAGTGAGAAAGGGGTTCCGACCTTTGATCTGGGTCCGCGTTGCGATGTACTCGATGCTTGCCCGAAAGCCGAAGGAATCATGATGATGGTGCGATCATTGTCGCCGGAAATCATAGTTGTCGATGAGATTGGCCGACCGGAGGATGCTGCAGCATTAAATGAAGCCATCCATGCAGGTGTCCGAGTTCTGGCAACTGCTCATGCAGCAGACTTATCGGATGTATTCGCTAGACCGGTGTTGGCTAAGCTCGCGTCAGAAGGAGTCTTCGGTGCATATGTGCTCCTTAACAGAGCCGCTGGTAAAGTGGAGCATCGAGTTGTGTTAGCCGAGGATGCTGCTGTAGAAGCGTCTCGCCGTTATCGTCCTGCCATTGGGGCGGCACCAAGGGATGCGCCTTGGGGACAGGCTATACAATCATCCAACTCTGTAGCGCCGTTACCTGCACTTGTTACAGTTAAAGCCAGGCCAATGCCTGCGATTCGTTCTCCAAATGAGCAGATCTCAAGCGGCGGCGGTGCGGACCATGCTTAAATTCGCAGGAATAATGTTTATTTTGTTCGCGGGTACGATGATTGGTTTTGTACAGGCGGCCCGTTTTGCTGCCAGACCTAGACAAATTCGCCAACTGCTTCATGCGCTGCAACGGTTAGAGACCGAAATCAGCTATGGCCAAACTCCTTTGCCAGAAGCTTTATTGAGAATATCAGATTTGGTTACGCAACCGTTATCCATTTTATTTTCTACAATATCACGATCCTTACAGAGCGGCTCCGCGTCATCTGGTGAAACAGTTCGGGAGTGCTGGGAAAGGGCGGTAACGGAACATTGGCCGGCGACAGCCATGAAGAACACGGAAAAAGAAGCGTTGCTAAGGCTGGGATCAACGCTTGGGGGAAGCGGACGAGTAGATCAGCTCAAGCATATCCGACTTGCGATGATCCAGCTTCAGGCAGAGGAATCATCAGCAAGAGATGACCAGCAGCGTTATGAGAAGCTAAGCCGTAGCTTAGGTATGCTTGGGGCTGCTTTGGTCGTTATTCTCATGGTGTAATCGCTGAAATTCCGCGGGGCTCCCCCATAAGTAATCAGAATAAGCACAGAGGTTAATGTCACTTTTGGGGGAAAGATTGAGGGGGCCATAACGATGAACATCGACGTCAGCACCATATTCCAAATCGCCGGCATCGGCATCATCGTGGCGATGATTCATACGGTGTTGAAACAGATGGGCAAAGAAGATATGGCACATTGGGTAACGTTAATCGGGTTTGTGGTCGTCTTGTTCATGGTGGTTCGAATGCTTAATGATCTATTCCAGGAAATCAAGACAATATTCCTGTTCCAGTAGGTGAAGCAGGTGGAAATTCTCCAGATCGTCGGCATCGGATTCCTAGCGACCGTACTCATACTTGTCATCCGGGAACAAAAACCGATGTTCGCCTACTTGTTAGCCGCGTTTGTGGGGGTAACGATATTCCTAGCGTTCGTAGGTAAAATCGACGATGTGATCACTGTCCTAGAGGAGCTTGCGGATCGCTCCGGTATTCCGGCGGTGTATCTCAAGACGATGCTGAAAATCATCGGGATCGCCTACGTTGCAGAATTCGGCGCACAAATCGTAAGGGACGCTGGGCTTGAAAGCATCGCATCCAAAATCGAATTCGCCGGCAAAATGCTTATTCTAGTAATGGCAGTGCCCATCATTAGCGTCATTGTCGAAACGGTATTAAATTTGCTGCCGGCCTGACGGGGTTCATGGGACGGGAGGGATGAACATGCTTCGGCAGACGGGATTGCAAAGACGGCTAATCATACTGCTGTTTATGCTCATGTTCTTGCTTCTGTTGAGCTCTTCGCCGGCGGCGGCGCAATCAGCTGTTCCCGAACAGACACCGCCCTACAACGGAATGAATGCAGAGGGTGAAATACCGGGAGATCTGGCTAAGCGGCAGAGCGAGGAAGTTGAGCTTGGGGAAATCCAGAAGTATTGGAATGACCTGAAGGGAGAATATGGCGGTTATTTCCCTGAAGGTAAGGTCCCAGAGCTCCGGCAGCTCATGTTTCCTGAAGGAAAGGGCATGAGCGCTGGTCAGGTTTTTACGGGGTTGGCCCGGTTTTTCCTGCATGAGGTGCTCTATAGCGGCAAGCTGCTCGTGACAATCGTTCTGCTTACGGTGTTCACGATGCTTCTAGAAACGATGCAGAATGCCTTCGAGCGTAATGCCGTCAGTAAGGTTGCTTACGGAATTGCCTACATGGTCCTTATTATATTGGCGGTGAACAGCTTTCGTACTGCAACAACCTATGCTGGTGATGCGATTGAGAAAATGGTGCAGTTCATGCTGGCGATGGTGCCGCTGCTGCTGACCTTGCTTGCCGGTACCGGAGGAATTTCTTCGGTGGCGATATTGCATCCTCTGATTGTGTTCATGATTCATACCGTAGGAACATTCATACATCTTGTCGTTTTCCCTTTATTATTCTTCTCGGCGGTTCTGCACTTGGTCAGCGCGATAACTGACCGATATAAAGTCACGCAATTGGCGAACCTGCTGCGAAATGTCGGAATAGGCGTTCTCGGTATTTTACTTACCGTCTTTCTAGGAGTGTTATCTGTACAGGGCGCTACCGGTGCTGTCACAGACGGTGTAGCGCTGAGAACAGCTAAATTCGTGACTGGAAATTTCGTGCCTGTTGTTGGAAAGATGTTCTCGGACGCTGCAGACACGGTTATGTCGGCCAGTCTGCTGGTCAAAAATGCGGTTGGTTTAACGGGGGTCATTATTTTATTGTTTCTGTGCGCCTTTCCCGCTCTTAAGATTCTTGTTCTGGCTCTGATATACAACGTGGCCGGCGCAGTCATGCAGCCATTAGGAGACACCCCTATTGTCCAATGCTTGCAAACCATTGGGAAAACACTTCTGTATGTGTTCGCGGCACTGGCCTCGGTAGGATTGATGTTCTTCCTGGCGGTTACGATTATTCTGACGGCTGGCAATGCCGCGCTCATGATCCGCTGAATAGGGAGGAGAGCTAAGTGGGTTTAATGGAGGGGCTATCTCATTGGCTTCGCCAGATTATCGCGGTCGTATTGCTTGCCTCGCTCATCGATTTAATTCTTCCTAACCGGACCATGCAGAGGTATGTCAGGCTAGTAGCTGGACTATTCATTCTGATGACAGTGGCAACACCGATTATACATTGGATGAAAGGCGACTTCAGCAGCAAGCTTGCCGAAAGCCTAAATTCTGCCCGGCAAATGCCACAGGGTGCGGCGAATGAGCTGGCGATGATTGAAGAAGAAGGTGCAAGGCTGCGTAACAAGCAGAATGTTCAGGCCGCGGAATTGGTGTCGGCGAAGCTGGAATCAGCCATTCGTAAAGAAATAAAGCAATCCGAGAACCGCACGGTTCAAAAGGTAGACGTCGAAGTGGAGCAAGAGGCCGATGGTTCCTTAGCGGTGACTAAAGTAGTCATTATGCTTGAGCCGAAGCAGAGTGCTGCAGAGTCTAACATTACTGTTGCTGGAATTTCGGACGTGAATCCCATCGCTGCGGTAGATATCCGCATAGAGGTGGAGAGCTGGCCCCGTGAACAAAAGTCAGTTCCTGTTGACGCTGCGGATGCAGAACAGGAAACGGCTGTTGAAGAGGCTGTGGATAGAGATACCCGGATAAGGATTTCTGCGCTTATCGCAAGCCGGTTCGGACTATCTGCCCGCATCGTAGACGTCAAACAGCCTGCATCAGTAACGGCAGATTCAAACTGATCAAGGAGGTGCGATATGGCCAAATGGCTGCAGCAGATGGAATCGTTTATCGGCGGAGGTTCGGGAGGACCGCGCAGAATCAAAGCATTCCGGTGGCTTGTGTTGATCGGGTTGATCGGCGCAGCCATGCTGCTCGCCGCCTCCCTGATGAATGTGAAGACAGTCGATCCTTCCCAGAATCCTGATCTCTCTCCTCCTAGGGACGAGGATGCTCCTCAGCAGGAAGCTTTTCTAGGCGGCGGTGAAAGCAGAAGTAATCCTTTTGCAGTAATAGAATCTGAATTTGAAAGTCAACTGAAGGATTTGCTGGAATCAATGGTTGGCGTAGGGACGGCAGACGTTATGGTAACAGTAGATTCGACCGAGGAAACCGTGGTGCAGCTTAACGAGAAGAAGATGTCGCAAATTACGCAGGAATCCGATCGTAATGGTGCAACCAGGCATATCACGGATATTAGCAGCGATGGCCAGGTTGTATTGTACGAGGTGTCTGGCAGCCAGTCCCCTATAGTCGTTAAGAAGCTGAATCCGCGAATTCGCGGAGTACTGATCATAGCGAAAGGGGCAGAGAATGCTACTGTTCACAAGCTTATCTCCGAGGCGGTTTCTCGCGGGCTTGATGTCCCGATGCACCGGATAGCAGTCATGCCGCGCAAATCTTGAATGTTAGCAAAATTTTGATAATCCTGGGAGGAATTTAACAATGAATAACAAACGCCAAACCATATGGTTGGTATCGATGCTGAGCTTGATGGTTATTCTGTCGGCCTACTATCTATTTACTGAGGACGTTGCGCCAACCGACAATGCTAGCAGCAAAGAGCAATCCGAGCTAGTTGATGCAGGCAAAGTATCAACGCCGAATCCAGAGGGTGTTGTTGTAACGGAAGTGGAACAAATTACGGAAGGCATAACGGGTTCCGAAACGGATGGAGCACTAGGCGAAACGGCTCCAGAGGTAACAGCGGAGAATAAGGAAACCGCGGGCGTTTCTCCAGAGGATGAAGACGTCCTGAAAGAAATGGCTAATCTTGAAGGCAGCAAAATGTTGGATCAAACACAAAGGGAAAGAATGGAAGCCATTAGCAAAAAGGCAGAAGAGCTGAATGCCATTATCGCAAATACAAAGGTTAGCCAAGAGGAGGTAAGCAAAGCAGCCGAAGAGCTGTACCGTCTTGAAGATACAGATTTGAGGATCACCAGCTTGCAGGAGAAGCTGCTTCAAGATTTCGATAATGCGGTTGTCTCTGAGGAGGATACGAATTTCAAAGTAATCGTACTAAGCGATAAGCTAGAGAAGAAACAAGCCGTCGGCATTATTGATCTGGCGACTAAAGAATTGAACATTACGCCTGATAGAGTTACCGTACAATACGTTAATTGAGACTACTGAATCAAGTTAAATTAATGAGCGAGCTGCACTAGATAAAGAGGATATCCGCTAAGTAGAGTACGAATCTACTTGGCGGATATCCCCTTGTTGTTAGAGGAGATGTCTGATGCTGCTTGGTGTATGTGAAGCGCAGCTCTTTCCATTTCAAGTCTTTATGGTATAATAGTTCCGTTGTGGGATCAAACAAGTTTTCTGTAGACGGAGAATCCCGAATCAAGGAGTGACCTAAATGTTTAAGCTAAGCGAAATCAAAGAGCTAATTAAACTAGTAGACCAAACATCTGTACATGAATTGGAAATTGAGAACGAAGGTATGCGATTAGCCATTCGTAAACCGGGTCGCACGGAAATCGTTAACGTGCAAACTGCCCCCCTTTCTCATACATACTTGCCTGCTGCTCCGTCTGCTCATCTTGCACCAGCTGCAGCTCAGGCTTCCCATCTGGAAACGAAAGCCGCAGCACCTGACAATTCTCACCTGCACCGCATTGTGTCCCCGATGGTAGGTACCTTTTACCGTTCCCCATCTCCTGACGCTTCCTCTTTCGTTAACATCGGTGATAAAGTATCCGACAAAACGGTTGTATGCATCCTTGAAGCGATGAAGCTGATGAATCCTTTGGAAGCAGAAGTAAAGGGCGAGATCGTAGAAATTCTCGTGGAGAACGGACAACTTGTCGAATTCGGCCAACCGCTATTCCTAGTTAAGCCGGAATAATCCCGAGGAGGATTTCATCTTGAAATTTCAAAAGATATTGGTAGCCAATCGCGGCGAGATCGCGGTACGTATTATCCGCGCGTGCCGGGAGCTTGGGATTACCGCTGTTGCGGTATATTCCGAAGCCGACCGGGAATCCTTGCACGTCCGCTTGGCGGATGAAGCATATTGCATTGGACCGACTGCGTCCAAGGACAGCTATTTGAATTTAACGAATATTATGAGCGTCGCCACGTTAACAGATTGCGACGCGATCCACCCAGGATACGGATTCCTATCTGAAAATGCTGATTTCGCGGATATTTGCGAAACTTGCAATATTACCTTCATTGGACCTTCCGCTCAGGCGATTAGCCGAATGGGTGACAAATCGGTTGCCAAGCAAACGATGAAGGACGCCGACGTACCGGTTATTCCTGGCTCGGACGGCTTGGTGGAGGATCTCGAGGAAGCGATTCGAGTCGCTCGTGAAATCGGTTATCCCGTTATTATCAAAGCAACGGCAGGCGGCGGCGGACGCGGAATACGGCTCGCGGAGAATGAAGAAATGCTGATTCGTGAGATAACGACCGCGCAGCAAGAAGCGGAGAAGGCATTCGGTAACTCCGGTGTTTATTTAGAGAAGTATTTGACCGGGATGAAGCATGTAGAGATTCAGATTATTGCGGATAAACACGGGAATGTTGCTCATCTGGGCGAACGTGATTGCTCCGTACAGCGTCGCCGTCAGAAGCTGGTAGAGGAAGCGCCATGCTCGGTGATGACACCAGCACTGCGAGAGCGAATGGGGCAAGCTTCGGTCAGAGCTGCTCTTGCTGTGAATTATTCCGGTGCCGGAACGATTGAATATTTGCTAAGCCCTGATGGTCAGTTTTACTTTATGGAGATGAACACCCGTATTCAGGTGGAGCATCCCGTAACGGAAATGATTACAGGAATAGATTTGATAAAAGAAATGATTGCTGTAGCTGAGGGCGCTCCTCTTTCCTTTAAGCAGGAGGAAGTGAAGTTCGAGGGCTGGGCGATTGAGTGTCGCATCAATGCAGAAGATTCCGAACGTAATTTCATGCCTTCCCCTGGACGAATCGGTTTTTACCTGCCTCCAGGAGGCCCCGGGGTTCGGATTGACAGCGGAGCTTATCCCCAGTATTTGATTTCACCGCATTATGATTCAATGATTGCCAAGCTTATCGTTTGGGCTCCTACGCGTGATGAAGCGATAGCTAGAACTCGCCGTGCTTTGAGTGAGTTTATGATCGAAGGCGTGAAGACGACGATCCCGTTCCATCAGAAGCTAATGAACCATCCCATATTTGTTAATGGCACGTTTGATATTAAGTTTCTCGAGGAACATGATATCAACGGTGGAGAAGAGTAAAGCGTAAAAGCAAGCTTGACTTCATTAGGTCCAAGTGTTTGTCATAATTATCCCGGAATGCTATATTTATAAGTAGTGAAGGCGAATACTCGGACTTACATAATATTGTACCGAGTATGTGGAGGTGGAACTGCGCATGGAAACATTAGCCCCGGATTACGAACGGACGGAAATGGGCACCATTGAAATCGCTCCGGAAGTCATTGAAGTTATCGCTGGACTGGCGACAGTGGAAGTAGAAGGCGTGGCTGGCATGAGCGGAGGACTCTCTTCTGGAATCGCGGAAATGTTGGGACGCAAGAATTTGTCCAAAGGTGTAAAGGTGGAAGTCGGGCAACGCGAAGCCGCTGTTGACGTATCTATTATTGTTCAATACGGCCGCCGAATACCGGAAATTTCAACTGAAATTCAACGTAACGTCAAACGCTCGATCGAGATGATGACCGGATTAAATGTAGTAGAAGTTAACGTACATATACACGACGTTCATTTCAAAACGGGTGATAAGCCCGAAGAAGATGAAACCAATGTACGTGTCCGATAATTGACGTTACCGCGCCCTGATAACCGCGGTAACAAGTAAACTCCGGTTTGCGGATGACGGACCTCTGACGAGAAATTCCTTCAGGGATATCTCGCAGAGGCCTTTTCGCAATCATGGAGGACATTTACCTATTGGGGAACAGGGAGGGCTTTTACGTTGATTAGAATGCTGGACAGGCTGCTCTTATTTTTGTACAGTATAGCGATTGGAGTGGCAGCGATAATTGCGATTGTGGCTGCAAGCGGCGGGTTCTCGGAGAAATGGCTGAATGAGGTTGTATCCGAATTCACGGGTGCTGCCCGCGCTATACAAGCTTCCGTTATTATTGGCGCAATCATCATCCTGTTAATAAGCATAAGGTTTTTCATCGTATCTGTTCGTCGTGAAGGCGGCTCGTTACCATCCATTAACCAGCGGACTGAGCATGGGGATATTCGCATCTCAGTTGAGACAGTAGAGAACTTGGCGCTTAAAGCGGCTTCCCGTACCCGCGGGGTAAAGGACTTGCGTGCGCGTGTAAGAGTGACAGAAGCCGGATTGGAAATCATGATTCGTGCTTTCGTTGACGGTGAAGGCTCAATCCCGACCTTGTCGGAAGAGATGCAACGTACCGTATCCGGGCAAATTGAAGAGGCGACAGGTATTCCGGTTGCGGAGGTTTCCGTCTTCATCGCGAACGTTACGCAAGCGCCAACTACCTATAAGAGCCGCGTAGAATAGGGGGAAAACCACCTATGTGGAAAATTTGGTGGGAAGCCTTCGGAGGAAGAGCGGCCGGGGTTGCAGCGGGTCTTTTGTTCGGGATCATTTATTTATTCAGCGGTTTCTGGGACATGCTGTTCTGTGCTTTGCTCATTGGCATCGGTTATTGGATAGGAAAGCATAAGGATGATAGACGGGGACCGCTTTTTCCGTGGGATAAATTAACGGATTGGGTAACGGACCGTTGGCCTTGGTCACGATAATCCCTGTGAATGTTCTTGCCCGGGCAGAGGCGGTGGAGCTCATACTCCGCAGTTTCCGAAGGAAAAGATGCTCATAGGTTTTTTTTGTTTTATATAACACTATACTATACGTAACAATCGTTATCCCCGTCGGTCGGACGGCGATGCTGTAATCGTTGATGCGGAACAATCAGGAGGACTCATGAAACGCAGACTTGCTAGGGAAATTGTGGTACAAAGCTTGTACCAGATCGAAATGAACGGCGTGACCGGTGACGAAGCTATCGATATTGTAATGGATGAAGCTCGTCAAGAAAACGAAATCGGTGCCGAAGTAGCGGAATTGGCGGATATTGATGCTTTTACACGTAAATTAGTTAAAGGCGTTCTCGACAAGCAAGAAGAGATCGATCAGAAGCTAGTCGCATATTTAACGGGCTGGCAGGTCGATCGACTTTCCCGAGTAGATCGTCAGATCCTGCGGTTGGCTGCTTATGAGCTTATGTATTGCACGGATGTTCCTCCTAAGGTTGTTATTAATGAAGCGATTGAGCTTGCGAAGCATTTCGGCTTAGAGGAGAACGGAAAGTTCGTGAACGGTGTTCTTGGAAGGATGCTGCGCGAGAAGGAAGGAAACGGGCCGCAGGAGGGTGACAAACCATGAATGCACAATTGATCAACGGTAAGAGCATATCGGATTCGATCCGTGAGGAATTGCGATATGAGGTTGAACTACTCAGACAAAAGGGAGTTACTCCCGGTCTCGTTGTCATTCTAGTGGGAGAAGATCCAGCATCTCAGGTATATGTTAGAAACAAAGCCAAAGCCTGTGAGCAGCTTGGCTATTACTCTGAGGTTATTAAGATTCCTGCTGAGACGACTCAGGATGAGCTTCTTCGAGTCATTGAACAATATAATAAACAGGCGAACATTCATGGCATACTTGTTCAGCTTCCTCTTCCAAAGCATATCGAGGAAAAAGCTATCATTGATGCCATATCAGTAGAAAAGGATGTAGACGGATTCCATCCCGTGAGTGTCGGTAATCTCATGATTGGCGATGACGCGCTGCTTCCTTGCACACCTTCTGGCGTGATTGAATTACTGAAGAGAACTGGTAATCATCCCTCAGGGAAACATGCTGTCGTGATTGGAAGAAGCAATATTGTTGGCAAGCCAGTCTCGATGCTTTTACTGAGAGAGAACGCAACGGTCACGATCTGCCATTCTCGGACTCCGAATTTGCCTGAAATGGCACGTCAAGCGGACATTCTAATCGTTGCGGTTGGTGTGGCTAAGCTCGTTAAGAAAGAGTGGATTAAACCAGGTGCCGTAGTCATCGATGTCGGAATGAACCGGTTGCCGGACGGCAAGCTGTGCGGGGATGTAGATTACGACGATGTACTTGAGACTGCAGGCTGGGTAACACCTGTACCGGGCGGAGTCGGACCCATGACCATTACGATGCTAATGGCTAACACATTGAAGTCCGCTAGACGCTTCTCTCAATAGAAAGGAGCCATCTTATGGAACCGGCGCGTGTTATTAGCATCCGCGATATTAATCGTCTAATCAAGATGAAGCTTGAAGGCGACTCTGGTCTCCAAGATATTTGGCTTCGGGGCGAAATCTCTAATTTCACCTTCCACTCCAGCGGTCATATGTATTTCACGCTTAAGGACGAAGGATCAAGACTCAAAAGCATCATGTTCGCCTCCTATAACCAACGGCTCCCTTTTTCTCCTAAGGACGGGATGAAGGTGTTGGCTCGTGGAGGCATCTCTGTATATGAACGAGATGGACAATACCAGTTCTATGCAACGGCTATGCAGCCGGATGGGATAGGAAGCCTTTATCTTGCATTCGAGCAATTGAAGAAGAAGCTGGAGCTTGAAGGTCTATTCTCCGAATATTCCAAACAGCCGCTTCCTCGTTATCCGCGTACGGTAGGAATCATTACATCGCCCACAGGCGCTGCTGTTCGGGATATTTTAATTACATTGCAGCGCAGGAATCCAGCCGTTAACGTCTTGTTGTACCCGGTTTCAGTACAAGGAAAGAGTGCAGCGCCTTCCATTGTTAAAGCAATTCAAGCGATGAATGCCTTGGCTGAAGCCGACGTCTTAATTGTCGGGCGCGGCGGAGGCTCGTTGGAGGAACTATGGGCATTTAATGAGGAAATTGTTGCCCGAGCGATAAGGTCTTCGGCTATCCCTGTTATTTCGGCTGTCGGGCATGAGACGGATTTTACCATTTCCGATTTCGCCGCTGATTTGCGGGCGCCAACCCCAACGGCTGCAGCTGAACTAGCCGTTCAGCATTCCGGAGAGCTGAAGCAAGGACTCGTGTACCTTGAGCAAAGAATGGCCAAGTCTCTAAGCGTCTTGTTAGGGAAATCTAGGGAACGTTTGCAGCATGCTGCCAGATCACCCTACTTCACACAACCTAGACGCAGCCTTCTAGTCCAAGCAGAACGATTAGACAGGCTTCGGGATACTCTAATTTATCGAGTGAATAACAAGCAAGCAAGAATGAAGGAGAGGCTGACTCGACTGAGTGGAAGGTTAAATTCCATGAATCCTAGGCAACAGGCGGAGTTTGCTCGTAAACGTATTACAAATGCAGACCGGGGTATGGAGATGGCAATGAACGGTATCGTCCGTCAACGTCAAAGTCAATTCAGCTCGCTCGTTCGACATCTTGATGCATTAAGTCCCTTGAAGGTTATGGCCAGAGGTTATAGTCTAGTGTACGACGAAAAGGAAAAATCGCTTATCCGAGCGATTAACGAGGTACAACCGGGAGATCTGGTTCACATCCGACTAGCTGACGGTAAATTAGATTGTCAAGTCTGGGGTATACATGGGGAGGAGCAAGCAAATGGCAAAGAGCGGGTCGACTGATCAAACAGCGAAGGATAGCAAAGCTCCGGCGATTTCTTTCGAGCAGGCAATGGAAATGCTCGAATCAATTGTCGCCAAGCTCGAGAGCGGGGATGTTCCTCTAGAGACTGCGATTGAGTTGTTTCAGGAAGGGATGTCGCTCTCTAAGCTGTGCGGACAGAAGCTGGAGCAGGTTGAGCGGAGAATTGAAATGCTGGTGGAAGGTGACTCCGGTTTACAGCGCAAACCTTTCACTTCAAGTAGGGAAGAAGCGTTTGAAGACAAAGGGGAATAAATCGTGACAACATCAGCGGAGCTACATATGTACTTAGAAGAGCAGCGGTTAATCGTAGAGAACGCGCTGCGAACCGTGTTCTCTGCGGACTGGCCGATACCCGGCAAACTGCTGGAGGCTATGAACTATTCACTCCTGGCAGGCGGGAAACGGATGCGTCCCATATTCGTTCTTGCAGCTTCGGCAGCTGTGACGAATGCCGGGGATGCAACAAATCGAGCCTTACCATTTGCTTGTGCGGTGGAGATGATCCATACATATTCGCTTATACATGATGATCTGCCGGCCATGGATAATGACGACTATCGTCGCGGAAGGTTAACAAACCACAAGGTTTTCGGTGAAGCAATGGCAATCTTAGCTGGAGATGGGCTGCTGACTCATTCTTTTCATGTGGCTAGCCAAGCTGCGAGAAGAGGAGTATCTGCAGAGAGGACATTGGCAGTCATAGAGGAGCTTTCGAGGTTAGCAGGTGTGCCTGGCATGGTTGGCGGTCAGGTCGATGACATGTTAGGCGAACAAGGGCAAACCTCATTAGAACAGCTGGAGAATATCCATTTGCATAAGACAAGTGATTTGATTGCCTTTGCCTTGAGAGCAGGGGGGCATGCGGCAGGTGCAGATGTCAGGCAATTAAACGCATTCGAGCTCTTCGGGCGAAATGTCGGGCTTGCTTTCCAAATCCAAGATGACATTCTTGATTTGACTGGCGATGAAACGAAGCTTGGCAAGCCAGTAAGAAGCGACGAACGGCAGGAGAAAGTTACATACCCTTATTTAATCGGTCTGGATGAGAGCCGTAAGCGAGTTGTCAATCTGACAAAGGCGGCCAATGAGTCGCTGCTGCAAGCCGGCTTAGCGAATCCCAACAGATTAATTCAAATCGCGGATTATCTACTGACAAGAGATCATTAATGACTGCTGAATGATGCAGGAGCTGCGTACTTAGACGTATGGGCTCTTTTTCACTTTCAGGTCGTATGAATCCCATTTTGTCGACAGGATTTGACCATTGTTGGGCATTGTTTTGGGTTATGGTATAATAGTGGTAATATCAAGATGAGGAAAGCGGGGAACAAACTTGTTGCTCGAGCATATCGACAGTCCTACCGACTTAAAAAAATTGACGATACCAGAACTTCCTCTATTGGCGGAAGAAATTCGGCATTTTTTAATTCAAAAATTATCTGCTACTGGTGGTCATCTTGCACCAAACCTAGGTGTTGTTGAGCTAACACTGGCGCTGCATTATTTGTATAATAGCCCGCAAGATAAATTTATTTATGATGTCGGACATCAAGCTTATGTGCATAAAATCCTAACAGGGCGTAAAGACCGTTTCGATACTCTTCGACAGAAGAACGGATTATGCGGATTTGTTAAACGGGGCGAAAGCGAGCATGATGTTTGGGAAGCGGGCCATAGCAGCACCTCTTTGTCGGCAGCAATGGGAATGGCATTAGCACGCGATATGAAGGGTGACACGAATAAAGTCATTGCGATTATCGGGGACGGCGCACTCACAGGCGGTATGGCATTGGAAGCACTTAATCATATCGGTCATGAGAAACGTAATTTAATGGTGATTCTTAATGATAATGAAATGTCGATCGCTCCGAATGTCGGAGCCATTCACAACTACTTAGGAAAAGTTAGATCTGAGAAAATATATCGTAAAGCAAAAGACGAGCTGGATTGGCTCTTGCGTAAAGTACCGGCGATTGGTGGTAAGCTGGCACGTACGGCTGAACGAGTGAAGGATAGCTTGAAATACTTGGTAACGCCTGACGGGATGTTATTCGAGGAATTTGGTTTGAAATATTTCGGGCCCGTAGATGGCCATGATATTACGAAGCTAATGGATACTTTCAAGCAAGCGGAAAGCGTGAATGGTCCCGTTCTGGTTCACGTGCTTACTGTCAAAGGTAAAGGCTATTCACCCGCGGAGGAAGATTCCCACAAGTGGCACGGAATAACAGGCTCCTATAAGATTGAATCAGGGCAAGTGGTTAAACCAGTCGGACCGCCAATGTACACTGAAGTGTTTGGCAACACTATAATCGAGCTTGCAGAGCAAGACAAGCGAATCGTAGCGGTAACGCCGGCTATGCCCGGCGGTTCAGGACTCATGAAGTTTATGGAGAAATTCCCCGATCGCATGTTCGACGTCGGAATTGCCGAACAGCATGCGGCCACAATGTCAGCTGCTTTGGCTATGGAAGGAATGAAGCCTGTCTTTGCGGTGTATTCAACCTTCTTGCAGAGGGCTTATGATCAGGTTGTTCATGATATTTGCCGACAAAATTTGAACGTCATCTTCGCCATTGACCGTGCCGGCTTCGTCGGTGGAGACGGAGAGACCCATCAGGGCGTATATGATATTGCCTTCCTGAGGCATATCCCGAATATGGTGCTTATGATGCCTAAAGACGAAAACGAGCTAAGAAATATGCTCAAGACAGCTGTGGATTACAACGACGGTCCAATAGCCGTTCGTTATCCACGTGTAGCAGCTACAGGTGCAGCAATAGATGAAGTGATGACTTCGATTCAGATTGGTACATGGGAAACGGTAAGAGAAGGCGACTATGCGGTAATTCTGGCGATTGGGCCTATGGTTCAAGTGGCAGAGGAAGCGGCGGAATTACTAAAGCGTGAAGGCATTAATGTTCGAATTATTAATGCCAGATTCATCAAGCCTCTCGATGAGAAGATGTTAACCGCCCTTGCCATTGAACGAATCCCGTTAATGGTTATAGAAGAAGGAGCAGTGCAAGGCGGCTTGGGAAGTGCCATCTTAGAGTATTACTGCTTGCAGGGTATCCAACCTGCTTCCATCCATATTGCCGGCGTTCCTGATGTGTACATTGAGCATGCCACAATCAAGGAACAACGGGAAGAAAGCGGCTTGACAGCAGAAGCAGTTGCTCAGAAGCTTGCTTCATTGCGCGTCCGCAAAAGGCAGCGGGCAACTTAATGGACAAAACTACTTCTTCTAAAGAACGTTTAGACGTTCTTCTATTGGAGCTCGGCTATTACGAAAGCAGAGAAAAAGCGAAGGCTGCCATTATGGCAGGCTTGGTATTTATCGGAACAGAGCGAGTCGATAAAGCAGGCACGAAGGTACCCCGTGACGCGGCACTAACCGTTAAAGGAGCCCCTCATCCTTATGTGAGCCGCGGCGGGTTAAAGCTCGAGAAGGCGATAAAGCATTTTGAATTAGATTTACGGGATATCACTATGCTGGATATAGGTGCATCCACTGGAGGGTTTACGGATTGTGCCCTGCAGAACGGCGCTAAGCGAGTATATGCTGTTGATGTCGGATACAATCAATTAGATTGGTCCTTACGACAGGACAAGCGTGTTCAGGTGTTAGAGCGAACGAACTTCCGGCATATGACGATCGATCAGCTTGATGGTCCTAACCCTGGGATTGCAACCATTGATGTATCCTTTATCTCCTTAAAGCTAATTTTACCGGTTCTAGCAGGTTTGCTGGAAGCAAACGGAATCACAGTGGCTCTAATTAAACCCCAGTTCGAAGCAGGGAGAGAGCAAGTTGGTAAATCGGGCGTTATTCGAGATCCAGCGGTTCATGCGAGCGTATTGCGCGAGGTATTGACCGCTGCATTCGAGCTGGGCTATGAGCTTAAAGGACTTACTTACTCCCCTATAACAGGCGGAGAAGGAAATATCGAATTTCTCGCATACTGGCGTTTATCAAACTCAGTAGAAGCTTCACCTGATTTCATGACCGAACATTTACCCAAGCTGATTAAACAGACCGTCGAAGAAGCAAAAGCAGCTTTCCGGCGCAATCCGTAAGAAGCGATGGATAGCAATTGCCCGGTTGACCCGGAGCTGCCGAAGAACGGCCGGATAAACTTGAACCGGAACGTACTTGGAAGCTTCGGGTTTTTTATATTAAAAAGGAATATGAAACAGTGATCTCGAAAGGAAATAGAGAAATAAGAACAACATGGGTTTGCAGCTTCCTTTCCTCATTCGACTGATGTATCGGGGAGGCTGACTCATGGAGAGGTTTGGAGATTGGGTAATCATGCTGGCTGCTGCCAGCCTTATGGTTTGGTGGGTTTTTAAGCGCTTTGGGCGTTGGCTTCATGAGCCGCCGGGATCAAGGCTTCGTAAGCTTGCGCGAGCCGGCGGTGTTATACAGGATGACAACGTGGCGCTTCTTCAAACTAAGGGATATGAGGTGTTGTCGGGTAAACATCGCGTTACGCTCGGGGTTGAATTAGATGACGGTCCAACGATGCCAACACGCTTGTATTTCGATTATCTAGCCAAGAAAGAGGATAAGTATTACTTAGTTAAGCTGGAGCGCGCGAGGCAACCGCTTGATTGGACGGCAAGCGGTTTGCGTGAAAGCTTGCTTGTGTATGCTCTATTATTCCCCGACTGCGAGGGGATCATGATCGTAACGCTAAGGGATCAGCAATTAAAAATCGTGCGATTCAAAGTGGAGGCTGGGCAGTAATGAAGGGACAACGGCAACGCAAGATACGTGAGCTGATCGGAGCTAGAGAAATCGAGACCCAAGAGGATCTAGTCGAGGAGCTCAGCAAAGAAGGCATGCAGGTTACCCAGGCAACGGTGTCAAGAGATATCAAAGAAATGCAGCTGATCAAAGTGCCGCTTGAAGATGGGCGATACAAGTACTCCATGCCCCAGGACCAAAGATTCAATCCCGCTCATAAGCTGAAGCGAGCTCTTCTGGATCATTTCGTCGGAGCAGAGGCCGCGGAAAATCTGGTTGTCCTTAAATGCTTGCCGGGTACGGCAAATACGTTTGCATCGCTCATTGACGGGATGGATTGGCCTGAGGTCATTGGAACGATCGCAGGAGATGATACGACGCTTCTTATCGTTAAATCGAAAGCTCAGTGTGAAGATGTCCTTGAACGTATTAACGATATGATGTAATCATTGCCATAGCTGTTTTATCTATTATCGATATCAAGGGGGCATTCCATGCTTCGGGAATTAACAATCCGCAATTTGGCAGTTATCGAACATGTATCCGTATCTTTTCACCCAGGCTTTCATGTTCTAACGGGAGAAACTGGAGCAGGAAAATCAATAGTTATTGATGCCTTAGCTTTAACTGCCGGAGGCAGAGGATCTGCTGAAATGATCCGCCACGGCTGTGATAGAGCAGACATTGAAGCTTTATTCGATTTGCCCGGGCAGCATCCTGTTTGGGAAACGCTTCAACGCATAGGAGTTGAGGCAGACTCCGAAGAAACGTTAATAATTAGACGGGAAATTCTTGCGCAAGGGAAGTCGACAGCCAGAATTAACGGGCAAGGTGTTACGCTTACGATGCTCAGAGAAGTAGGAGAGCACCTTGTTAATATTCACGGACAGCATGAGCACCAATCGCTTTTACGAACGGAGAAGCATTTGGAGTGGCTGGATTCATTTGCTGGAGAGAACATTTTGCAAGAGAAATTAACTTATCGTATTCATTATCAGCAATATCAGGCAATTAGTCGTGAGAGGCGCGAGTTAGAGGAGAAATCCCGGCTGGGCATGCAGATGCTTGATCTGTATCGATTTCAAGTCGAAGAAATTGAAGCTGCTAAGTTAAAGCCGGGAGAAGATGAATCATTGGATGATGAACGGCGCAAACTATCCCATGCGGAGAAGTTAATGGACGCTGTTACTGAGGCATATGATCTCCTTTATGGAACCAAAGGATTATCTGCCTTATCACGTGCCTTAACCCGGCTGCAGGATATTGTGAAGGTTGATCCACTCGTTCTGCAACCTCTAGTCGAACAATTACAGTCCGCTTATTATGGTGTTGAAGATAGTGCATTTCAATTAAGGGATTATAAAGAAAATATTGAGTTCAATCCTGGGCGACTAGCTCAAATCGAACAGCGATTGGATCTTATTCATAGCTTGAAGCGGAAATACGGGGAAACGACCGAAGACATATTGAATCATCAATTAAAAATCAAAGCAGAGGCGGATCAGCTCGAAAATCGCGATGAGCTGCTAAGGGAACTTGCAGAGCAGGAAGAAACTTTACATAAAGAGCTTCGTTTACAGGCAGAGAAGCTAAGCACGATACGGAGAGCTGCTTCTAGGGTGTTAGCCAAACAAATCGAACAAGAGCTTGCACACCTTCAGATGGAGCGTTCGGTGTTTGAAGTTAAGCTTGGGACAATCTCCATGACCATCTCGGGTGCAGATACTGCCGAATTCGTTCTTTCAACGAATCCTGGTGAGCCGCCCAAACCACTTGCCAAAATCGCTTCCGGAGGCGAAATGTCAAGGGTAATGCTTGCCCTTAAGGCGATTTTTTCCCGGATTGATGAAATACCCGTTCTCGTCTTCGATGAAGTGGATACCGGGGTAAGCGGAAGAGCTGCTCAGGCTGTTGCAGAAAAGCTTTCTTTACTGTCCATGCATTGCCAGGTATTTGCCATTACTCATCTCCCGCAGGTCGCTTGCATGGCCGATCATCAATATGAAATCCGGAAACAAATTACTCAAGGAGATCGTACCCAAACTTCAGTAACAGAGCTTATTTCGGTTCAAAGGGTTGAGGAGTTAGCAAGGATGCTGGGAGGAGTGGAAGTTACGGAAAAAACTCGCCATCATGCTCAAGAAATGCTTACTTTGGCACAGCGACAAAAAAACGCGTAAGGGCGCGAAAAATCAATTCGAAAGGAAGCTTTTCGGGAACATAAAACAAGGGCGCCACGGTTACCTTATAGGTACGTTATCGGCAACAAACCATAAGCCGATTAGACTGTAAGGGAGCGTGAGGACTTGTACCAGAAGCACTCCAGAAAACGTCGAATGGGTCTTGTTATTGTTATTATGCTGTGTATAGCTGTTTGTTCAGCGCCATTTCAACATTTTGCTGAGTTTCCTAATCAATTAAGGCTTTTTCAAGGTCAAGCGATTTCCCTGCATTACGCTATGCCGGTACATGCTCAAGGAAGCTTGAATCCTCAGGTCGCAGGTATTAATGGAAGCAGCAACGCATCTGTTCAAGTCGATCTAAGGCAGCCTTTATCTATTCAACCCAAGCATAGTGGCGTGACGGAGCTTAAGCTTAAGCTATTTGGCAAAATCCCTTTCAAAACCGTCCGATTGCAAGTTATTCCGGATTTGCGGGTCATTCCGGGCGGACAAACCATTGGTGTAAAGGTTAAATCGGCAGGGATTATGGTTGTTGGGCACCATCAAGTACAAACAAATGAGAATTCAAAAATTTCCCCGGGAGAAGATGCGAAGCTTCGGTTAGGTGATCTTATTATTGAAATTAATGGCCAATCGTGTAACGATATTTCCAAGATCGCACCTTTCGCTGAAGCTGCTGGTCGTAACGGAGAACCACTTCAATTGTTGGTACAAAGAGGCAAGGAAAGATTCAAAACATCGCTTAAGCCTGCATATGATCAGCAAGATAAGGCTTGGCGGCTGGGACTGTACATCCGCGACTCTGCAGCAGGCGTTGGTACATTAACCTTCTATGCTCCTGATCAGGGTGTATATGGAGCTCTGGGCCATGTCATTACAGATATGGATACTCAAACCCCGATTGTCGTAGGAAGCGGTGAAATTCTGCAATCCAGTGTTACATCAATATCTAAGAGCCAAAGCGGAGAGCCGGGAGAGAAGAGAGCCCATTTCCTTAAAGAGGGTCGAACGTTAGGCAATGTAGAGCGCAATACTCCGTTTGGTATTTTCGGACAGATGAAGCAAATGCCGGATCATGCGTTTCACGCAGAGCCGATGCAGGTTGCTTTTGCAGAAGAGGTTGAGGAAGGTCCAGCTCAAATATTAACCGTCGTTGACAAGCAGAAAGTAGAAAAATTCGATATTGAGATCGTTCATGTATCCAAACAGAGCTCTCCTGCAACAAAAGGAATGGTCATTAAGGTTACCGATCCTAAGTTGCTTGAGCGTACTGGAGGAATTGTTCAAGGTATGAGCGGAAGCCCAATTATTCAGAAAGGCAAATTGATTGGAGCCGTAACGCATGTATTCGTGAATGATCCAGCTTCCGGATATGGATGCTTTATCGAGTGGATGTTGCAGGATGCGGGTATCATGCTCAATCCTCAGCAAGCGATTTCTAAGGCGGTTTAGCGCCTTAGATTTTGCTCATTTCGGAAACATTAATCATTTGTCGAAAAAAACAGAAAAAAATCATGATTTGACATGTTCTGACGTAAAACAATCATTATATTCGATTTAACAAAAAAAATAAAGAATTTTTTTTAATGTTAGAAGGAATTGTTAAATGCAATGTCGAAATCGGATAAACAGAGAAACGATAAGCGTTTTTCGTCACAGATAAGGATAGGCGAATAGCTGATACTTTCTGAATCATAATTTAATCTCGTTCAGAGAAAGGGAGGACCAGACATTGCAGCGGATTGAAGTGTTCTTAGCAGACGACAACCGAGAATTTACAAACTTATTATCAGAGTACATCCAAGAGCAGGATGATATGACGGTCATCGGAATAGCGTACAACGGAGAAGAGGTCATTCGTCAGCTGGAGGAAACCCGCAGGGTTCCGGATGTTATGATCCTCGATATTATTATGCCGCATCTTGATGGACTTGGTGTTCTTGAGAAATTGCGGGATATGAACTTATCACCAATGCCTAAGATCATCATGCTAACGGCATTTGGACAAGAGAACATTACACAGCGTGCGGTACAGCTTGGCGCTTCTTACTACATACTTAAACCGTTCGACATGGATGTTCTTGCTAATCGGATTCGTCAGCTTGCGGGCACGACAGCTACATCGTCGGTAATGACATCTTCATCGGGAAATATGAGCCGCTCGAATATCGTACAAATCGGCAAACCGAAAAACCTCGATGCCAATATCACCAGCATCATCCACGAAATTGGCGTACCTGCACATATTAAAGGATATCAGTATTTGCGCGAGGCTATTACGATGGTATATAACAACATCGAAATTCTTGGCGCAATCACTAAAACTTTGTATCCTGCTATTGCTGAGAAATTCAAGACGACGCCATCACGCGTTGAACGCGCAATCCGCCATGCGATTGAAGTGGCATGGACACGCGGCAATATTGACAGTATCAGCCATTTATTTGGCTACACGATCAATATCGCGAAGTCGAAGCCCACCAACAGCGAGTTTATCGCAATGGTGGCAGACAAGCTGCGTATTGAGCATAAAGTGAGCTAGAAACAGGGCGAGTTAAGCAAGGATCACAAATACCACTTGTTTATTGGTTTTCAAACCAGTAAACAAGTGGTGTTTTTAATGAAAATACCGTTGCTTAGCAAAATCAATGGGGGGAACAAGAAAAATGAACAAACAAGTAATCTTATTTCAGGGTGATTCTATAACCGATGGTGCGCGTTCTAGGAATGACGATCCTAATCATATTCTCGGACACAGCTATGCTTATATTATCGCCGCCAAGCTTTCTCATGATCTTGCAGGAATCCAGCCACAATTTATTAACAGGGGAATAAGTGGCAATAGAGCTTCGGATCTATATGCTCGTTGGAATGAGGACGCGATTAACATTAAGCCTACAGTGCTCAGCATATTAATTGGCGTGAACGACGCATGGAGAAGTATGAACGGTGAACCTAGCGGGGTAACGGATCGTTTCGAGAGATCATACAAGCATATTTTGGAGGAAACAAAGGAAGTATTGCCTTCGACAAGACTGGTATTATGCGAACCGTTCATCTTGAATACCGGGGCTCCCGCGGAAAATTGGGACAAATGGAATGAGCTGCTGAATACTTATCAACGAACCGTGCGTAAATTAGCGGAAGACTTCGATGCCGTTTTCGTTCCGATTCAGAAAGCATTCAATCAAGCTTGCAATCATGCTGATCCTTCATACTGGCTATGGGATGGCGTTCATCCGACTGCTGCAGGTCACGAGTTAATCGCTCGTCAATGGTTATCGGCGGTCAAGGCTATTTAAATCCAGGTACTCAACTAAAAGCAATATAAAAGAGCTTGCCGCGAACCAGAGAGTGGTTTGCAGCAAGCTCTTTTTTTGGTTTAAAGCGTAATAACAACCGATTTAAAGCCGCTGGCAGGAACCACAAGCGTACCTTGCTCATGAGCGCTCGCTTGACCGTTTTGGACATCAGAGATAGCGTATTCTCCGCGCAGGAGCAAACTCCAACCTTCAGTATTATTGCCTTCAGCTTCGACTGTAATTTGGTTGCCGCTGCGTGTTGCCTTTACCGACAATTGCAGCTCGCCCTTCATTGTCGGAACCGAAGCAGAGGCGACAGAACCGTCCTGGAGCGCGAACAGCTGCAGCATGACACCATCGGCGTAATTGTAATCAGGTTTGTTCTCTTCTTTGCCTATAGGGATTAAGCTGTTCTCCCTAACAAAGAGAGGGAGGTTAAAGTAATCATAACGTTCCTTATGCCAAGATCCACCCTGCACCCGTTCTCCTGTAAGGAAATGAGTCCATGTCCCTTGCGGCAAGTAATATGTCGCTTCACCTTCTGCATTAAAGATCGGAGCAACGAGCAGGTTATCACCGAGCATATATTGCCGGTCGACATAATCACAGGTCGGGTCATCACCGAATTCAAGCACCATCGCTCGCATGAGCGGGATTCCTCGACTAGAGGATTCCACTGATTTCCCAAACAAATAAGGCATTAAGCGCATCTTGAGCTTCGTGAAATGGCGAAGCACGTCAACCGCTTCTTCATCGTATAACCAAGGTACACGGTATGATGTGCTCCCATGTAACCGGCTATGGCTGGATAATAAACCGAATTGCACCCAACGTTTATAAAGATCAGGCGGTGAGCTTTGCTCGAATCCCCCGATATCGTGACTCCAATAACCAAACCCCGACAAGCCAAGCGACAACCCACCGCGCAGGCTTTCTGCCATTGATTCGTACGTCGCTTCGCAATCGCCGCCCCAGTGTACCGGGAATTGTTGTCCGCCGGCTGTAGCAGAGCGCGCGAATAAAGCAGCTTCGCCCTTGCCGCGTTTCTCCTCTAACAGCTCGAATACGACTTTATTGTACAGCTGTGTATAGTAATTGTGCATTTGCTGAGGATCCGAACCGTCATAATAGACTACATCTGTCGGAATCCTCTCGCCGAAATCGGTTTTGAAGCTGTCGACGCCCATATCCATAAGAGCGCTAAGCTTGTCTTTGAACCACTGACATGCGGCGGGATTCGTGAAGTCTACGATGCCCATGCCGTATTGCCATAAATCCCATTGCCACACGCTGCCATCTTGCTTCTTCAGTAAATAACCTTTTTCCATACCCTCATCGAATAGTGCGGATCGCTGAGCGATGTATGGATTAATCCATACGCAAATTTTGAGGCCTTTAGCCTTTAATCTCTCCAGCATGCCGACAGGGTCCGGGAAAACGCGCTCATCCCATTCGAAGTTACACCATTCATACTCTTTCATCCAGAAGCAATCAAAGTGGAATACGGCCAGCGGAAGATCGCGTTCTGCCATTCCTTCTACGAAGCTCGTAACGGTAGCTTCATCATAATTCGTTGTGAAGGATGTGGTTAGCCATAAGCCATAAGACCAAGCGGGAGGCAATGCCGGCTTACCGGTTAGCGAGGTATAGTTCTGGAGTACATCCTTTAGAGATTGTCCGCCAATGAGGAAATACTCTAGACATTCTCCCTGTACGCTGAATTGTGTTTTGGAAACCATCTCCGAGCCTACCTCGAACGAGACCAATTCGGGATGATTAACGAAAACGCCATATCCGCGATTGGTCAAATAGAAGGGAATATTCTTATACGACTGCTCGGAAGCCGTGCCGCCATCCTGGTTCCAAATATCGACGACTTGTCCATTCTTCACGAAAGAGGTAAATCTTTCCCCTAAGCCATAGACGGTTTCGCCTACGCTAAGAGACAGCTGCTCGCGGAAGTGATGGTTTCCGTCTTCGGCTTTAATATAAGCGGTGGAACGGGTACCGCTGCTTGTCAGCTTCTTATCCTTGTAAGTATAGGTTATCGAAACAGGGTGCTTCTTCGTAATGGTAACAGTTGTATCTCCACTGCTTAAGCTTACGAATGCTTCATTGTTGTCTACGACCACGGGAGCATTACCCGAAGTCAGTAAGGGGAAAGATGAAGGTCCTTTACGTAAGGTACCTTTATGGTGATAGAGCTTGACTCGGATTACATCGGGCAGCGGCGAGGAGAATTCCATCGTCATTAAGGGTTCGTTGAGCGTGTTTCCTCGCGTTTCAAGGTGCCGGTGTGTGGCATAGACCGTAATGGAATCCTGCTCTGCTTTGACATCATGGATTTCATAGGGGCTTAAAGCTTGATATCCTTCTCGAGTCATCCAATAGCCATCGGAAAATTTCATCGATTATTATTCCCTTCTATTTGAAAGTTTGTTGTAAACGTAACTAATAACATTATAATGATATTATTGATGATTATCTTGCATTATAATGCTATTTAGTAGCAAAATTGTGATATAGGAGAATTGCAATGGATATAAAGGTTCAACGTGAAAATAGATTGCATGGCAATCCACAATTTCCTCTTGCTGTCTATTTGCAGGAGCGGAAAGCCTTCGAACCCATACTGGACAACCATTGGCATGAGGAAGCTGAATTTTTATGGATAGTTAGCGGACAAGCCATATTCCAAATCGGGTTAGCCACATTCGAGCTTCATGCAGGAGAAGGAATATACATTCCGTGCGGTGAAGTGCATGGCGGTTATTCGCTCGAAAACTCACCGTGTACGTATGTGGCTATGGTTTTTCATCTGGATTGGCTGACAGAAGCAAAGGATGGAGCAGCGCTCCGTTTTTTGCAGCCCATACAGAGGGGGGAAGCCGTTATTCCTTCGAAATACACAGAAGCAACGATTTGGGGCGAACTTGTAATGCAACGTCTATCTAGGATAAATCAATTTTACGAAGCCGATGATGCAGCCAGAGAAATGAAAATAAAGGCAGAGCTTTACTTATTATTCGCGGATTTGATCAGTAACGAGCAATGGACTCTTAGAGATCCGTCGAGCTCTGTCGATACGCTGACCATCGACCGACTTAAAGGTGCTGTTGCGTATATCGAGGAAAATTGTGGGCAACCCATTACAGTAGGGCAATTAGCTGAAGCTGCTAGAATGAGTACTGGCCATTTCAGCCGAATATTCAAGTCGTTTATGAGAAAAACACCAATGGAATACGTAAATCATTACCGGATCCAACAAGCGGCTTATCTTCTGCAGAATGTTAATATAACGGTGGCAGAGGCCGCAATGGAGGTAGGTTTAACTAATTTCAGCTACTTTAGCAAGAAATTTAAGTCGATTTATGACTGCACACCTTCTGATTTTCGTAAAAAATTAAGGTGCCTTTAAGGTAATTTCCCGAAATTCTGATATAGTGAGTAGGGCAGTTGTTAATATTCGAGGAGGAAATACCACAATGAGCGAACGCAATGAACAGGATAATCAGTTAGACATTGAACAACTAGAGAACGAAGAGCAAGAGGAAGAACTTATCGAAAACGAACAAATTGAGAATGAATTAGAGTATCGGGAGCAGCCTGAGTTGCAAGAGCAACGAGAGCTGTTAGGGAATGAATCTGCAAATAAGAATGCAGAGAAACCAGCGGCACCAGCTCAGAGTGGATCATCGCTTATCGTTCCTTGGGTAATCGCGATCATTGCTATTGCGGCATTATTTTTCGTACTCATAAGGAACCCTTCAGGCGGAGGTCTTAACGAAACCGTTGGCAAGATGGATGGTGCCACCTTCAAGACGGCTGATCTGTACACGGAGATGACGAAGCAAATGCCTGAAGGTCAGCAGGCTTCTATACTAGACAGCTTGATGACGATTAAGCTTATCGATCTGGAAGCGTCAAAGGCAGGAGTTTTTATTGAAGAAGCTGATCTTCAAGCCGAGATGGACAAGATCAAGAAAAACTTCGGTACGGAAGAAGAGTTTTCAGCTGCTTTACAACAGAGTGGAATGACGTTGGATGCATTGAGCGAGCAAATTAAAACTCAAATGAAGCTTCGCCAAATATTCGAGAAACAAACCCCGGTAACAGAGGATGATTTGAAAGCTTATTATGAGACAAATAAAGAAAACTTCGCAACGTCTCCTAAGCAGGTTCAAGCCTCGCATATTCTTCTAGCGACCCAGGAGGAAGCGGAAGCTGTGCTCGCCGAGCTTAAAGCAGGAAAAGATTTCGCAACTCTCGCCAAAGCCAAATCGCAGGATCCTGGCTCTAAGGACAATGGAGGAGAGCTTCCGCTATTCGGACGCGGAGAGATGAATGCAGGCTTTGAAGAAGCGGCATTCGCGCTAGCTAAGGGACAAATGAGCGAGGTTGTACAAGCAGAGAGCGGTTTCCATATCATTAAGGTAACGGATGTGAAAGAAGCCGTCATTCCGGCCTACGATGAAATCAAAGATGAGGTTAAACAAACCTTCTTCGATGAGAAGATCCAGACGGAAGGCGAAGCTTGGATGAACAAAGCGAAGAAAGAAAGAAATTACAAGAACCTGTTGACCGAAGAGCCGGAGCCAACATCTTCAGCCTCACCATCCGCTTCACCGCAAGCAGAGTAATTTCACAACCTAAGACAGCTTTCCGGATCCGATGATTGTTGGATACCCGGACAAGCTGTCTTTTTATCGTGGCTCGGAAGATAAAGGGGGCTACCCACTAAGCTATTTTTCGTAGCTTAGGGATAGCCCCGCTGTTTACTGTCCGTCTATTCTGCTTTACTTTCATTTGAACCGTTGGCGTTCGCATCCTTACGCGATGGACGCGGTGGACTCTTGGGACGAAAACGAGAGGATAAATAATTGCGTTTACGATCCCGGTAAAAAGTCCATCCTCCAATAAAGGCGATCCCAATCAGAAAAATTACGGCACCTATAATAAACATTCCCCAAGAGAAATCCGGAGCTGTTGATTCTATCCCACCCACTTGAGCAAAGTAGTCGTATAAGGCGTCTTTCATAAGCAAGAAACCATAAGCGGCTCCAATACCAGGAATCACTAGAAGCAGGATGGCTATCAGTCGCTGTATAATCATTTTCATAGGTTGTGAAAGCCTCCTTCCATACCTAATAACTATAACGATTTCCTCAAGTATTGTCTATGAACGTTCTGAGACCTGCTTGTTTTGTCCCGAAGGTCAAAAAAAGGTACAATAGGAAAGTGAGTTTACATACGGAGGGGAAATTATGCCTATCGAAGTCGATATCGCCATTATTGGCGGCGGGCCGGGTGGCTATACGGCAGCAGTCCGAGCAGCGCAAGCTGGACGCAGCGTTGTGATCATCGAAAGGGATAAGCTGGGTGGGACATGCCTGCATCGCGGGTGTATTCCGAGCAAGTCGCTGCTGAGGAGCGCAGAGGTTTATGCAACAATTGGAGAGGCTGCAGCCTATGGGGTTACAATTCCCGAGGGAAAGATCTCTGTCAATTGGAATACGGTGCTCCAACGCAAGAACAGTATCGTTGACCAATTATTCCGCGGCTTGCAGGCGCTTATGAAGCAGCATCGGATTGAAGTCTTGAATGGAAACGCACGGATTATCGGTCCTTCGATATTCTCGCCTCGGAGCGGGGCGATAGCCGTAGAGCTTGCCGATGGTGAATCGGAAACGGTAGTACCGAAAAATGTAATCATTGCGACAGGCTCCAGGCCTAGACGTTTAGATGGACTTGCATATGATGGTGTAAATATAGCAACGAGCGACGAAGCTCTGGATTGGCCTTCTCGTCCTTCATCTATTCTGATTATTGGCGGCGGCGTTATTGGTGTGGAATGGGCTTCGATGTTAAGCGACTTTGGTACGGAAGTTACGATAATAGAAACAGCCGATCGATTGCTTCCAACTGAGGACAAGGATATGGGAGCGGAGCTTGCAAAGGCGTTAAGAAAAAGAGGCGTTAAGATTATTACGAGTGCTTCCTTGCAGACAGCTGGTTGCAAAGTTTCAGATACTGGCGTGCAAGCAGAGGTTATAACTAAAGGAGAAACTCTGAGTTTGAACGCAGAGAGAATGCTCGTCTCTGTAGGCAGACAAGGTAATGTAGAAAATCTAGGCTTAGAAAATACGGATGTGAAGTCGGATAAGGGGTTCGTCTTGGTTAATCCGATTACGTTACAATCCGGTGAATCTCATATCTATGCAATCGGAGATTGCATAGGGGGTATTCAGCTTGCTCATGCAGCGATGCATGAGGCGTCGGTTGCGATAGACCATTTATTAGGCCGCAAGATTTCTCGAACGGCGGATCGGGATATTCCTCGGTGCATCTATTCTCGACCTGAGGCTGCATCCATTGGCTGGACCGAAGCAGATGCTAAAGCGCAGGGCTTCCCAATTAGAACGGCCAAGCTGCCGTTTCGTATTCTGGGCAAAGCGCTTGTATACGGTGAAGTCGAAGGTTTTGCTAAGGTCGTAGCGGATTCTGCTAGCGGAGATTTGCTTGGTGTTCATCTCGTTGGCGCACATGCAACGGAATTGATAGCTGAAGCTTCATTAGCGAAGCTGCTTGATGCTGTTCCTTGGGAGGTCGGCCGGACTATCCATCCTCATCCGACATTGTCCGAGGCGATGCAAGAGGTCATGCTTGCTTTAGACGGCGGAGCCAGTCACGGCTGACAATTGTCGAAGGAATGCTCAGTCCGGGAGAGAATCCTCTCCGCGGTGTGGAAGTGAAATGCCTGTTTTGGAAAAATACTCCTCGCGCAGGAGTTGGGCGTTTCTTTTTGCTTTCGAGCGGAGTATAATAGGTTTTAAGTTCAAGTATTAAGACCAGGTTATAAAACTATACCAAAGCAGGAGGACGCGCCCATGAATCAAGCAGGTTCCGTCCAGCAAACCCATAGACATACCGAAGTTGGCTTGTCCGATGAACGGGCAGTCGCCATGTACAAGACGATGATGCTTGCCCGGCGCTTCGATGAGCGCGGACAGCTGCTTAAACTGGCAGGCAAAGTTAATTTTCATATTTCCGGAATTACACAGGAGCTCTCGCAGGTTGCAATGGGCTTTGCCATGGATGTGAAGAAGGACTGGTTCCTGCCTTACTACCGGGACTATGGCCTTGTATTATCCATTGGAATGACCGTGAAAGACTTGATGCTTTCGTTATATGCGAAGGCTGAAGACCCGAATAGCGCAGGGCGGCAAATGCCCGGTCATTTCGGCAGCAAACGATTGCGGATTGTAACGGGCTCCAGTCCGGTGACGACCCAAGTTCCACATGCAACAGGCTTTGCTTTAGCCTCTAAGATGAGAGGGGAATCCTCGGTTTCTATTGTCACCTTCGGAGATGGCTCCAGCAATCAGGGAGATTTCCATGAGGGCTGTAATTTCGCTGGGGTACATCAACTTCCGGTTATTTTTGTATGCGAGAATAATCAATATGCCATCTCCGTTCCGCTTGCTAAGCAAACGAGAGGTCGCATCTGCGATCGTGCGCTTGGATACGGATTTCCCGGCATTCGCGTCGATGGAAGCGATCCGCTCGAAGTTTACAGGGTAGTAAAGGAAGCGCGAGACCGGGCAGTTGCCGGCGAGGGTCCGACATTGATTGAGATTATGACTTATCGGGTCACGGGGCATTCCGCGACGGATAACGATATGGACTATCGAACCAAAGAAGAGGTTGAGCCGCATAAGCTTAAAGATTCCTTAATGGATTATCGCCGATATTTGGAAAATACGAACCTGTGGTCTGAGGAACAGGAAGCATCCTTGCAGGTCGAGATTCGTGCGATAATTGATGAAGCGAACCAATATGCTGAGAAAGCACCTTATCAAGCGGTGGAAGATTCCTTCCGTCATGTTTATCTGGAAACAAGCGGGGAGGGCAACTAATGCCGGTTATTGAATATATCGAAGCGATTCGTTTGGCAATGAAGGAAGAGATGGAGAGAGATGAGGACGTTTTCTTCCTAGGAGAGGACGTCGGTCTTAAAGGCGGCGTGTTCGGAACGACAAAGGGTTTGCAACAGCAATTCGGAGAGCAGCGCGGTATTGATACTCCGCTGGCAGAATCCGCTATTGCAGGAGTTGCGATCGGGGCGGCGATGGCGGGAATGAAGCCGATTGCGGAGATGCAATATTCCGATTTCATGTTCCCGGCAACCAACCAAATCATCAGTGAAGCAGCGAAGATTCGTTACCGCTCGAACAATGACTGGGATTGCCCGATTGTCATCCGAGCGCCGATCGGCGGCGGGGTATTTGGCGGTTTGTACCATTCCCAATGCCCGGAGTCCGTATTCTTCGGAACGCCGGGACTTAAGATTGTAGCTCCAGCTACTGCTTATGATGCCAAAGGGCTGTTGAAGGCTGCCATTCGCGATCCGGATCCGGTTCTCTTCTTCGAGAACAAGAAATGCTATCGCCTTATTCTCGACGAGGTTCCGGATGAGGATTATGTTATCCCGATCGGTAAAGCGAACGTCATGAGAGAAGGCAGTGACATAACGGTTATCGGTTACAGCATGCCGCTTCACTTCGCTATGCAAGCAGCAGAAGAGCTTTCTGCGGAACACGGAATTGAAGCTCATATCCTTGATCTGCGCACGTTGCAGCCGCTTGACCGGGAAGGAATTCTCGAAGCCGTGGCCAAGACGGGGAAAGTCCTTATCGTTCATGAAGATAACAAAACAGGCGGGATTGGCGCGGAAGTATCCGCTATTATCGCTGAAGAGCTGTTATATGAGCTTGATGCTCCTATTCGTCGCCTGTGCGGACCTGACGTTCCGGCCATGCCGATTAACCCTATTGGAGAGAAGCACTTTCTGCTTAACAAAGAGAAGCTCAAGACAGCAATGCTGGAGCTCGCACGTTACTAATCCGGTGTATGGAATGGCCGGGGAGGAGCTACTAACAAATGGCGAAACAGTTAATTGAAATTACGATGCCGCAGCTGGCGGAATCGCTTGTCTCCGCTACGATTGACCGATGGCTGAAGCAACCGGGCGAGAAGGTAGAGATGTACGAGCCGATCTGTGAGATTCAGACTGACAAAGTCAATGCAGAGCTGCCTTCTACCATAATGGGAACGTTGAAAAAGCATCTAGTCGGTGAAGGTGAAACCGTTGAGGTGGGCACGGCGATCTGTCTTATTGAAACGGAAGCCTCCGGAGAAGAAGGCTACGCTGTAACAGAACAAACGGTACATGCTTCCGGTGAAGGCCAACAATCGTCTGCCTCATTTAGACCAGCGGCCGCCGCTTCAACTGGAGCAGGAATAGATACGAACAATCCTATGCGTCATCGCTATTCTCCAGCAGTACAGAGGCTTGCTGCAGAGCATGGTATAGAGCTAAGCCGAGTTTCGGGTACGGGTGAAGGCGGCCGTATTACTCGAAAGGACGTTCTGGATGCTGCAGAATCAGGTGTTGCTGCAGCGGGTGCGACTCAAGCCGCGGGAAATAGGATTTCCTCCGGTACAAGCAGCGGTTCTTCAGTAGGCGGGTTCGTAGCGATGGATCCGAAAGTTCCGGTACGGTCGACAGGGATTCACTTGTCCCAATCTCCGCGCATTCCGTCCGTGGAATCTCAAGGCCGGGAAATGCCTGGACGCGGTGAATATTTCATCGATATTACTCCGATCCGCAACACGATCGCCAGCCGCATGCGTCAGAGCGTAACGGAAATCCCTCATGCTTGGACAATGATTGAAGTTGATGTGACTAGCCTTGTCATGCTTCGCGGTAAGCTGAAGGATGATTTCCAGCGTCGTGAAGGTATTAATCTAACCTATATGCCGTTCCTGATCAAGGCGGTCGTAAATGCCATCAAGGATTATCCGATTATGAACTCCGTCTGGGCAGTAGACAAAATAATTGTCAAACGAGACATTAATATCTCACTTGCGGTTGGAACAGAAGATTCCGTTATTACTCCGGTAATTCGAAACGCTGATCAGAAGAATGTTCCAGGCATTGCCCGAGAAATCGATGAGCTAGTGAAGCGGACACGGAACAACAAGCTTACGCTGGACGATTTGCAGGGTGGAACCTTTACGGTGAATAATACAGGATCGTTCGGTTCGATTCTCTCGCAGCCGATTATCAACTATCCTCAGGCGGCGATTGTCACCTTTGAATCAATCGTGAAGAAACCTGTCGTCATTAATGACATGATTGCGGTTCGATCGATGGTAAACCTGTGCCTGTCTCTGGATCATCGGATTCTAGATGGAGTGATCTGCGGTCGTTTCCTCCAACGCGTGAAGGAAAACCTTGAAGGCTACAATATGGATACGAAGATATATTAACAGGTGTGCCCGGTTCATTGCCGCATTGCGATGAGTCGGGCCATTTGTTTGCAGAGGATGTTTTCAGTGCGATACAATAGTACGAGAAGCGCAGGAGGAGGTGGAAGGTATGCAATCACTGGAAACCGAGTGGTTGTCCAAAATGGATTACGGCCAGGCTTGGGACTTACAGAAGAAGCTGGTCCGTGAGATCGATCGTGAGGAACGGCGGGACACGCTGCTTTTGCTTGAGCATCCACCTACATACACCATAGGTTCCGACCGCCATCCCGAGCATTTGTTGTATGAGAAGGAAGAATTAACTCGTCGTGGAATTACTGTATATGAAATCGACCGCGGCGGTGATATCACTTATCATGGTCCGGGGCAATTGGTAGGCTACCCCTTGCTTTATCTGGATGCTGTAGGGCTCGATCTGCATGGTTATTTAAGGAAGCTGGAGGAAGCGATCATTAAGCTGTTAGCAGATTTCGGAATTATAGGCGGAAGAAAACCGGAGTATACGGGAGTATGGGTCGGGGACTCGAAGATTGCCGCAATCGGCGTGAAATTTAATAAAGCCCGCACAAGGCGAGGCTTCGTTACCAGTCATGGATTTGCGCTTAATGTGAAGAAGAACGTAGAGCAGGATGGGTTCCAAGGCATTATTCCGTGCGGGATCGCGGAGTATGGGGTAACCTCTCTGGAGACGCTAACCGGAATGGAGCTGCAGGTTGAAGATATCGGGAACCGGATTATTCCCTATTTCTCTGAAGTGTTCGACTTCACCGCTTCTATTCCATTAGTGCACCCAAGCTCATAAGTAAGGTAGTAACCAGCATTGCGAGTAATGTTAAATAAACAACGGCCTTAAATATTTTTTTGTTCATGAATAACACCCTTTCAGGATAGTCTTATCTACTATACTATACTCTATTGTAACGAAAGCTTCGTCAGGAGGAAAGAACATGGTGCAAAAAGAACGGTTAGTAGCTGAATTTATGGAATTGATACAAATCGACAGCGAGACGAAATTCGAGACAGAAATTAGCAAGGTTCTGAAGCAGAAATTCGAAGCCTTTGGACTTGAAGTAACGGAGGATGACGTAGCGGAGAAGATCGGTCATGGCGCTGGAAATTTGTTTGCGTGGCTGCCGGCTTCACCGGGGGAAGAATCAGTGCCTGCTATTTTGTTCACTTCTCACATGGACACTGTATCGCCGGGCAAGGGGATCAAGCCGCGTCTCGACGCTGACGGATATATTCGCAGTGATGGGACTACGATTCTTGGCGCGGATGATAAAGCAGGAATTTCAGCGATGTTCGAAGCGCTTCGAGTTCTGAAGGAGCAAGGAAAGCCGCATGGCTCCATCCAATTCGTCATTACCACTGGCGAGGAATCAGGGTTAATCGGTTCCCGTGCAATGGACGGTTCGCGTCTTCGTGCGAAATTCGGTTATGCGCTGGATTCCAACGGAGCAATCGGTGACATTGCGGTTGCCGCCCCGACGAACTCTAGACAATACATTACCATTCGTGGGAAAGCAGCCCATGCAGGGGTTAATCCTGAGGATGGGATTAGTGCCATTCAAGTTGCAGCAAAGGCAGTTTCCCGTATGAAGCTTGGACGGATCGACTCTGAAACAACGGCGAACATCGGGCGTTTCGAAGGCGGCGGCGAGGTGAACATCGTTACTGACTCGATCAAGATCTATGCGGAGGCCCGCAGTCAGGTTCAAGAGAAGATGGATCGTCAGATTGAGACGATGCGTGAGGCTGTAGAGAGCGCTGCAAAGGAGTATGGTGCGGAGTACGAATTCGTTACCACTACCATCTATCCAGCTTATTCATACGGAGATGAAGACGAGGTTGTACAAGTCGCCAAAGCAGCGATTGAGGCTATTGGCTTGAAGCCGCACACCTTCTCATCCGGCGGCGGCAGCGATGCTAACATGTTTAACGGCAATGGCGTACCTACCGTTAATCTTGCCGTAGGTTACGAGCATATTCATACGACGAAAGAGCAGCTCAAAGCGGATGATTTAGTCAAAACCGCTGAACTGGTACTCTCTATCGTACAGGAAACCCTTAAGAAGAAATAAAAGAAGCAGGTCCTAAGCTGAAGTGACAACTTAGGACCTGCTCTTTTCAACCTCTTATTTAGAGGCTGTGGAAGTGGCGGAAGCGGGCGGAAGCCGTTCGATGAGCAAGGATTGTCCACCCCAGCGCTTCATCTCCTGCCGCAGGGAATAACGAATTTCCCAAGCCTTGCCGACTAGCTGCAGTTTCATCGGTGTTGCGTATTTTTTCAACATCTGACAAACCTCCTCAATAGAAATAAAACTTAAGCAGAGGGATGGCTGATTTTGGGCGACTCATGTCTGTGCGTTACAACGATCATCTCTGATGAGAGTCTTGCTAACGAAAAGACATTGGAGATCCAACTCCCTCTAATCTCAAACAGTATGCGGAGGGATGCTGATTTTGGGCGACTCATGTCTGTGCGTTACCAGCGCTCATCTCTGATGAGAGTCTTACTAACGAAAAGACATCGGAGATCCAACTCCCTCTAATCTCAAACAGTATGCGGAGGGATGCTGATTTTGGGCGACTCATGTCTGTGCGTTACAACGATCATCTCTGATGAGAGTCTTGCTAACGAAAAGACATCGGAGATCCAACAATCAGCATCCCGGAGCACAGACAAGCCTATACCTTTACATATGAAAGGTTTTGCGAATTCATGACTGGAGGCAGCTATATGAATGAAAATAATAAGCATCGGCAACACCCTTTCTACGAGCAAACATTAGAGACCAAGCCGATCTTTCAGGGACGGATGATCTCGCTGCAGGTTGACACAGTAAAATTACCGAATGGGGAGACCGCGACTCGAGAAATCGTACGCCACCCGGGTGCGGTTGCGGTGTTAGCCCTGCATGGAGATAAAATGCTAGTCGTGGAGCAATTCCGTAAGCCGCTGGAGAAGGTGCAGGTGGAGATTCCGGCAGGTAAGCTGGATGCGGGTGAAGAGCCGGAAGCGGCTGCGCTTAGAGAGCTTGAAGAAGAGACCGGATATCGCGCGAGAAGTATGGTTCATTTGCAGTCTTTCTCTACTTCGCCTGGATTTGCGGAGGAAGTGGTTCATCTCTATTTCACGGATGATCTCGAGAAGGGCGAGGTGCATCTGGATGAGGAGGAATTTCTGACTTGCGAAGCGATATCGCTGCAGCAGGCAATGGAATACATCCGCGAAGGACGGATCTGCGACGCCAAAACCCTGCTTGCGGTCTATGCATGGCGAATGCACACGCTTACGGGATCGTTTTAAGGATGGATGAATTGTCTTTAATCCCTTATTATGCAGACCTCCATGTGCACATTGGCCGCAGTCAAGACGGTCAGGCTGTTAAGATCAGCGGCAGCAAGGATCTAACCTTCCGCAATATTGCTCGAGAGGCCTCGGAGCGGAAGGGAATTGAGCTCATAGGCGTGATTGATTGCCATTCTCCCCCTGTTCAGCTAGACATTATGAACTGCCTTCATTCGGGTGAGATGGAGGAAATTGAGGGTGGAGGGATCAAGTATCGGGATACCGCCATTCTGCTGGGCGTGGAGATGGAAGTTCGGGAGGAGGGGGGCGGCCCTTTCCATTTGCTCGGCTATTTACCTGATCTAAAAGCTATGCAGGAATGGACGGCATGGATGAAGCCGCGAGTGAAAAATATTACGTTAAGCTCGCAGCGAATTCGCGTAACAGCTAAAGAGTTGCAAGGGGAGCTGCTTGCACGAGGCGGTCTAATGGTTCCGGCGCATGTGTTTACTCCGCATCGTGGATTGCTGGGCTGTTCTGCGGATAGGCTGGAGGCACGAATGGACCCGGATGGTATCGCAGCGGTCGAGCTTGGATTAAGCGCGGATTCAGAAATGGCAGGTTACTTATCGGAGCTGGATCGGTATACGTTTCTTACGAACTCAGATGCACATTCAACGGGGATGATTGGCCGTGAATGTAATGAAATATTGCTTGAGAAGCCTTCGTTCGCCGAGTGGGCAAAGGCGTTGTCAGGACGATCCGGACGCAGGATTATTACCAACTATGGACTTCATCCAGAGTTGGGGAAATATCATACGACTTTTTGCAGCAATTGCAAGAAAGCTCTATCTGCGGAGAATGAGCTGACCGGAGAATGTCCCTTCTGCAGCAGCCATAAGCTTATTCGCGGTGTATCTGGACGAATCCAACAGCTGGCTGATCGGGAGAAGTCTGCTCAACCCGTGGGTCGACCTCCATATCGTCCACAAGTTCCGCTTACCTTTTTCCCTGGTGTGGGTCGTGCTATGCGCGAACGCCTTTTCACCGAGGCAGGTACTGAGATGGAAATCCTGCACCGTATTTCTAGAGAGAGGCTTGCCGCGGTTGCGGGAGATAAAATCGCTGACATGATTATCAGAGTTAGAGAGGGAAGAGCGGTATTCGAGGCAGGAAGCGGCGGGCGTTACGGGACCATCGGCCACTCATAAAATCGACTTGTCCATCATAAACATAGGCACGAGAACATCCGTGGTTGGTGGACAAGGAGGTAGTGCCTGTGAACTTTCGCTTATGGAATTTATTAGCTCGCGACAATTTGAATTTGTATGTATTTGTGGGTGTTTTAATTGTAGTAGGAGCCATATTCGGCGCATTGCTTGTAAATGCTTTGACGTTGGAGCAGCAGCAAGAGCTGGCGGATGAGATCGGTCTATATCTGACAAACATTAAGGATTCCGATCAGCTTGTACACGCCGCGACATTCTGGGAAAGCTTCTTGTTTTACGGCAAATGGTTATTTCTAATTTGGCTTCTGGGATTATCTGTAATCGGTTTGCCGGTCGTACTTATGCTCGATTTCCTAAAAGGAGTGCTCATTGGTTTTGCTGTTGCATTGCTTGCTCAGCAGCTTGCATGGAAGGGCGTGTTTTTCTTCCTTGCGGCTACAGCTCCCCAGAACGCGCTGGTTATACCTGCACTTATGATCGCGAGCGTCTCGGCGGCCCGATTTGCTTATTTTGTTGTGAGAGAACGATTATTCAAGCGAAAAGGGCAGATTCTACCGCCTTTTCTAGCTCATACAGCTGTGTCGGGTCTTATGCTAGTGATGCTATGTCTGGCTTCTTTATATGAAGCTTATCTATCACCGCTTTTACTAGAACGAATTGCCCCAACGGTTATGGCTGTACCTATTTCTACCCTTTCTCCCAATTTGTAATGGAGGGTTTGACTTATCGAATAGGCTTCTCCTATAATGGAAGGAAGTGTAGCTGCGACCGGAGGGGGAGACTATGGAAGCCCGAATTGAAAAAATCAAACAGCAATTACAATCTCAGGGCTACAAGCTAACCCCGCAAAGGGAAGCGACGGTACGTGTACTCCTAGAGAATGAAGAAGATCATCTTAGCGCGGAAGACGTGTTCATGCTTGTAAAGGATAAGGCCCCGGAAATTGGTCTAGCAACTGTGTACCGGACGCTAGAGCTGCTTAGTGAAATGCATGTCGTTGAGAAAATAAACTTCGGTGACGGTGTGGCCCGATACGATCTGCGTACGGACAGCAACAAGCACCATCATCATCATCTAATTTGTGTGAAATGCGGAACCGTGTCCGAGATTATGGAAGATTGGCTTGGACCGCTGGAAGAACGGCTGGAGAAGGAATATAGCTTCACCGTTCTTGATCACCGCTTGGACTTTCAAGGCATATGCGCGAAATGTCAACCTGATCAGCCGACAGATTCCGAAGACAAATGATAGATAATAGAGGCTGCCAGTCTGATTTTTGACTGGAATAGCCTCTATTATTATTTTAGCAGCTTTTGGATCTGACTCTCTATTTTTTCGGGAGTATCGGTTGGAGAGAAACGCTTGACCACACGTCCGTTATTATCGACAAGAAACTTCGTGAAATTCCATTTAATACTTCTAAGTCCTAGTAAACCGGGTGCTCCCTTTGTTAAGTGTTTATACAAAGGATGAATACCTCGACCTTTAACCTCGATCTTGGCATGAAGCGGGAAGGTCACTCCGTGATTCAATTCGCAATGCTTCGCAATGGCGGCTTCATCCTCCGGCTCCTGGTTAGCGAATTGATTGCTTGGGAAACCAAGAACCGCCAGACCTTGCTGGCCATAGGTTTCATGCAGTCGCTGTAAGCCTTTGTATTGAGGGGCAAATCCACATTTACTGGCCGTATTCACAATGAGCATTACTTTTCCTCTATAATCGGAAAGATCCTTCGTTTCGCCGCTAATGGTTTTTACCTGAATGTTATATATGGACAAGGTGGTCATTCCTCCTAGTTTAAAGTCAGAACTGAAAATACATTTTAGTAAATTTAATTTTATACAATGTAACTAATGGAGTCAAGTTTTGACAACCGAGAAATCGGATGGTATAGTAAGGGCGATTAAATTGTATACAATCAAATTTCGACCCGCAAAGAAAAGGCGATAGCGCAAAGGAGGCACAAATGAATAACGGCTCCGTACTGAAATTAGATAATCAGCTGTGCTTTGCAGTATATGCTTACGCCAGAGAAATTACGAAGCTTTATCATCCTTTACTGAAGGAGCTGGGGCTTACGTATACGCAGTATGTAACCTTGCTTGCACTTTGGGAACGGGATCACGTTACGGTTAAGCAGCTAGGAGTTAAGCTATACTTAGATTCCGGAACCTTGACGCCGCTCTTGAAGAAGCTTGAAGCAATGGGGCTTCTCACGCGGATGAGAGACAAGAATGATGAACGCAGCGTAATCATTGCCTTAACCGAACGAGGAGTTCTGCTCAAAGCTAAAGCACTGGATATTCCGGAAAAGCTCTTCTGCCAAGCAGGAGTTACTCCAGAGGAAGCTGAGACACTCCGTACTCAAATCACAAGCATGCTTCAGAAGGTACAGCAAATCACATTAGAGGAGGAACTATAACAGTGTCTATCTATACATTTACTTCCCGTAAGGCAAATGGAGAAACAGTGGATATGAGCATGTATAAGGATAAGGTGTTATTGATTGTCAACACAGCGAGTGAGTGCGGATTTACACCGCAATACAAAGATCTTCAAAGTTTATATGAGTCTTACTCGGATAAAGGAGTTATCGTTCTAGGGTATCCCTGCAATCAGTTCGGCGGACAGGAGCCTGGAAGCTCAGTTGAGGTTGAAGCCTTCTGCAGCTTGAATTTCGGAGTGACATTTCCGATTTTCGAGAAAGTAGACGTGAAGGGCGATAACGCCGATCCGCTGTTCCTGCATCTGACAGAGCAAACAGGCGGGGAGATCAAGTGGAATTTCACCAAATTCCTTATTGACCGACAAGGGCATGTGGTCCAGCAGTATGATTCATCTGTTAAGCCGCTCGATATAGGACCGGATATAGACAAGCTGATTGGTTAATAGAAAGAGGGAGGTTTTAGTGACTCCCTCTTTCTTGTGCCTTAGGAAACAATCATTAAATCATTTTCGGCGTTTATTGCTTAACGTTCGAGCAGCCGTTGAGACCTGCAGTAAGCCTTGGCCTACCGCTCGAATACCACCGGGGATACGCAGGGCTGACTTAGTAAGCTTCCGGCTTACTTCTGTCGCGCTTAATCCCGGCTTTATGGCTCGAAGCAGCGCTGCGGCTCCTGTAACATGCGGCGAGGACATCGAAGTTCCGGATTCCCTGCGATAAGTTCCCTTTAACCAAGTTGAGTAGATGTTGATGCCCGGAGCGGACAGATCTATGCCTTTGCCTCGGCTGGAGAAGGCTGCAACCCGATTTCCGCGGGAGACGGCTGCGACGGCCAACGTCTCCGGATACCGGGCAGGAGCTTCGATTTGCGTAAAAAGCCTTCCGTTATTTCCCGCAGACGCAACCATCACGGCACCTCTGCGCCTTGCCCTGCGAACAGCGTCCCTCAACGCTTTACTCTCACCGACTAGTCCGAAGCTCATATTCATAATCTTGATTCCTCTCGACAAGCACCATTCGATTCCTTCCACGATATCTGTAATGAAACCGGAGCCTGATGCATCCAATACCTTTACTGCATACAGTCTGACTCTCGGAGCTGTTCCGTAGATTTTCTTGTTTCCTTTTGCCGCTGCAATGCCCGCAACATGAGTGCCGTGGCCGTTATCATCCGCGAATGAGCGGCCTCCCAATGTGTTTACACCCCCGGCGATCCGTAAATCAGGATGACGGGCTATGCCTGTGTCTATTATCGCTACCTTAACACCTGCTCCAGAGTTAGAAGCCTTCCAGACGGGGGGAGCCTTAACCCTATTGATATTCCAAGGTATACGTGCAATACCCGCCGTGCTTTTAGCTTTCATGCGCAGGAGCCCATGAGCTTTCACTTTATGATCTCGTTCAACATAAGCGACGCGAGGATGGTCAATGAGCCGCTGCCAGCTTAGGCGTCGATCGGTATGACAACAGATCAATCTTAGCGAAGAATCGGTTTTCACCGGTTTAATCCCTGCGGCTTGAAGCTCTTTCAAGCAGTGACGATAATCCTTGTCTTGCCGGAGTACAATGATACGCCTTTCCGTTTGTAACGATGGCTTGCTCCTGGCACTTTGACACAGCTGCTTCGCCAATGCATTCATTGGTTATCCTCCTAGTCAGGTTTTTCCATATGTCGTTGTAAAATATGGAGAAATAGAGTATAAAGTGCATGAGGGGAATCCATTACATAAATATTTTGTCCTTGGATACTGTAAGGGAAAGAATTTAGTTAAGCTGCAGAGCAGCGGGAGGAAATCATTATGATTATCGGATTGCCCAAGGAGATTAAGAATCAGGAATATCGAGTTGCCCTTACGCCCGCTGGATGTGAAATGCTTGTTAAGCAAGGTCATGTGGTTGTAGTTCAGCATGGCGCAGGCGAAGGCAGCGGCTTTACAAACGAGGAATATAGCGGTGCTGGCGCGACGCTAGTCGAGGCTACATCAGAGGTATGGGGCGCAGCCGATCTGATTGTTAAGGTCAAGGAACCTCTGCCTGAGGAATTTTCTTACTTTCGTAATCAACAGGTTTTATTTACTTACCTTCATCTTGCTGCGGCACCGGATCTTGCCAAAGCACTCTTGGACAAACAAGTGACGGCTATTGCCTATGAGACAATCCAGTTACCCGGGGGCGGTCTGCCGCTTCTTACGCCCATGAGCGAGGTTGCAGGCAGAATGGCTGTTCAAGAAGGAGCAAAATACTTGGAAGCCTTTCATGGGGGACGCGGAGTCTTGCTTGGGGGAGTTCCGGGTGTACCGCCTGCTGAAGTCATTATAATCGGCGGAGGTATCGTAGGGACGAATGCGGCCAAAATGGCGCTTGGTTTAGGAGCAGAAGTGGTTGTGCTTGAGAGAAGCGGAGAACGGATGAGATACTTGGATGATGTATTTCAAGGTCGACTTCGGACGCTAATGAGCAACCCCTATAATATAGCAAATGCGGTACGTAAGGCGGATCTGCTCATCGGAGCCGTTCTTGTTCCGGGTGCTAGAGCACCGCGCCTAGTAACCGAAGAGATGGTTAAAACGATGAAAAAGGGTGCGGTTATTGTAGATGTCGCGGTCGATCAGGGCGGCTCCATTGAAACGATCGATAGAGTGACCACCCATGAGAACCCGATTTATGAGAAGCACGGCGTAATTCACTATGCCGTTGCAAATATGCCCGGAGCTGTTCCCCGTACGTCTACGCTTGCGCTGACAAACGTAACCATTGAATATATTTTGCAGCTTGCGTCCAAAGGATTTCATGATACTGTTAAAGAGAACTCAGCACTGGCTCTTGGCGTAAATGCTTATCTCGGACAACTAACCCATCCTCAGGTTGCTGAGGCTATCGGTATGCCATATACGCGATTGGAAAGCTTATGGTGACATGATTTGGGTTTTTCCCTCATACGGTTTAGTAACAAGCTGGACAAGAGGGGGAAGATTTAATGAGGCAGCCAATGAACAAATGGTGGGAGCGTCTTCAGTTCACGCTCCTCTTTATTGCGTTAACGGTGCTTGTACACGGATTTTTCGGTTGGTTCCATAGCTGGCTGCAGCCGGTCGATCCTTATAAGGTGCCGGAAGGAAGGTCATCGAAGGTATTCCAAACAGGAGAAGGAAACAATCCCAACGGCTCGCCGGGGGATCGGTTAAGGCTCTTCTATTGGTTAGGAGAATGACATGCATATCAAAGACTGGCTTCAATCTTATCTCTCTTATTTAGTACGTGAACGAAGGGTTTCCTTAAGTACGGAACAGAGTTATAACAGTGATTTGACCGATTTTGTGAAATATTTAGAGACGGGTAAAGTTACTGAGGCTAACGTGCTTCGGGCACATCATTTGACCTCTTATTTAAATGATTTACGAGCGGAAGGCCGCTCTACGGCTACGGTCACTCGGAGAATTGTATCGATTCGTTCTTTTTGCAAATTTCTAACGATACAGAGAGCGTTGGACTACAATCCCGCTATCCAGCTGGAATCACCCAAGGCGGAGAAGAAGGCACCTCAAACGCTCTCAACTGCAGACCTGAATGAGCTGCTGGAATTGCCGGATACGAGCCAGAGCATCGGGCTTCGGGATCGCGCTATGTTAGAGCTGTTATATGCGACGGGCTTGCGTGTTTCGGAATTGATCTCGCTTGATCGGGAGCACGTTAGACTGGACATGGGTTTTTTGCTATGCTTGGGTTCAGGCGGTCGGGAGCGTATGGTTCCTGTCGGCGCCCAAGGAGCATCTTGGGTTGCGAAATACCTGGAAGCTGCAAGACCTATGTTAAGACCTGCTCAGACAGAGACCGCCCTGTTTGTGAACCATCTCGGCACTCGCATAACACGTCAAGGCTTCTGGAAAATGCTCAAAAAATACGCTTCGATGCTCAACCTGGCTATTTCTCCCCACACCCTGCGTCACTCGTTCGCAACGCACCTGTTAGATAACGGGGCAGATATCCGGGCGGTTCAAGAAATGCTTGGTCATGCGGCTCCATCAACGACACAAATGTATCAATCTACTATGAAGTTAAAGATCAAGGAAGAGTATGAACGCAGTCATCCGCGAGCGCGAACGTAGGCAAGGTAAAGTTATTATTCAGGGTTACTTGAAAAGAGGTGCTCAGCATGGCATTTAAACGCATAACAGTTATCGTATTGGATAGCGTAGGAATTGGTGAGCTTCCGGATGCTGCATCTTACGGGGATGCAGGCTCCCATACGTTGGGGCACATTGCACAGAGGGTTCCTGGACTTGCACTGCCTAACTTGAGGCGTCTGGGGCTTGGTAATGTCGCGCCTATTGCCGATTGGAAGCAGGAGCCGTCCCCCAACGGTTATTACGGAAAGATGGCTGAAGTCTCCGTTGGCAAAGATACGATGACTGGCCATTGGGAGCTCATGGGTCTGCGAATCGACACTCCGTTCAGAACATTCCCGGACGGGTTTCCCGCTGAGCTCTTGAAAGCATTTGAAGAAGAAACGGGAAGAGCGGTTCTCGGGAACAAGCCGGCGTCCGGCACGGAAATATTGGACGAGCTGGGCGATGAGCAGATGAAGAGCGGTGCTTGGATCGTCTATACTTCGGCGGATAGCGTGTTTCAGCTCGCCGCGCATGAAGAGATCATCCCTCTTGAAGAGCTCTATGATGCTTGCAAAATTGCTCGTCGATTAACGATGAAGGATGAGTTTTCAGTCGGTCGGGTCATTGCTAGACCTTATATCGGTGAGCCGGGTGCTTTTAAACGTACGCCTAATCGTCATGATTATGCTGTGAAGCCGCCGTTTCCAACCGTTCTTAGCGCATTGAAGTCGAGCGGTCATGACGTTGTTGCCGTTGGTAAAATCAACGATATTTTCTGTGGGGAAGGAATTACCCGCTCCATATCGACGAAGAGTAATGCGGATGGGATAGCCGTAACCTTACAAGAAATGCAGTCGGATTTCCACGGTCTTGTATTTACGAATCTGGTCGACTTCGACTCCTTATACGGTCACCGTCGGGATCCGGAAGGGTATGGCCGCGCTCTCGAAGAGTTCGATCGTGCTTTGCCTGAGCTTATGGCTGTAATGAATAAGGACGACTTGCTCATCATCACCGCCGATCACGGCAACGATCCGATTCATGCGGGTACGGACCACACTCGAGAATTCGTACCGCTGCTCTCATGGAGCCCCGGATTTACCGGTATCGCAGCAGATGCAAGTGCAGGGCATTTGGCTGACCGCGCAAGCTTCGCCGATCTCGCGGCGACAATTGCTGACAACTTCGATATCGAATTCACAACACATGGAAAAAGTTTTCTGAAGTTGCTAAAGTGACTTTTATCAAAGATGACGCAGAGGAGAGGGTTTAAATGGGATTAACCGTTACGAAAGCAATTATTGATGAGGCAGCTGCATTTATACGTTCCACAACGGATTTAAGTCCGGAGATCGGCCTTATTCTAGGTTCGGGACTTGGCGTGCTGGGTGATGAACTGGAGGATGCGGTAACGATTCCTTATGAGGATATTCCTCACTTTCCGGTGTCCACAGTAGAAGGTCACGCAGGCGAGCTTATTGTGGGCAAGCTGCAGGGTCGAAATGTGATGCTTATGAAAGGCAGATTCCATTTGTATGAGGGTTATGAGCCTGAGCGGACTGCATTGCCTGTGCGTGTTATGGCAGCACTAGGCGTGAGTACGCTGCTTGTCACGAATGCAGCTGGCGGCGTCAATATGGATTACAAGCCAGGTAATCTCATGCTGATATCTGATCATATCAATTTGACGGGTCGTAATCCGCTAGTTGGTCCGAACGATAGTGAGCTAGGCGTGCGGTTCCCGGATATGTCGGAAGCATATAACCGCAGACTGCGGGGGATCGCTAAAGAAACTGCTGATGAGCTTGGCTTCTCCGTGCAAGAAGGAGTTTATGTTGGATTGCTTGGTCCCAATTATGAGACTCCTGCAGAAATCCGCATGCTGCGTACGCTTGGCGTGGACGCAGTGGGTATGTCAACGGTATCCGAGGTTATCGTTGCGCGGCATTCGGGTATCGAGGTTCTTGGAATTTCATGTATAAGCAACATGGCTGCCGGTATATTAGATCAGCCATTATCACACGTTGAAGTCATGGAAACGACGGAGCGCGTGAAGGAACAATTTATCTCCCTCGTCTTGACGATAATACCAAAGATATAGAACGTTTTTGAAGAGTGAAGAACACGCCGCTCGCCCTTTTTGTTGGGGCTGGCGGCGTTTTATTTTTGGCGGCGGCATGGAATATTTTCCATCCTAAAGGACAAACTAATGAGTAGAAGAAACCTTGGCCGTCTTACGGTCGCAGGAGGGGGAGCCACTTTTGGCAAGTAATGATGGACGCAGATTAAACTATCGAGGGTTTGTTTTATTGGTTTCTTGGACAATGGTACTAGCTTTAATGGTACCTACGGTTGCTTTGGCTAAGGAGTCGGCACCCGGGAAGCAAATGACAGATATGGCCCCAAGCGCTCGTTCCGCAATCCTTATGGATGCGGATAGTGGAACAGTTATCTATGAGAAGAATAGTAACGCCGCGCTGCCGCCGGCGAGCATAACGAAAATTATGACGATGCTCTTAATTATGGAGGCGATCGATGAAGGCCGTCTTAAGCTGACTGACAAAGTACAGACTAGCGAATTTGCAGCCTCAATGGGCGGCTCGCAGATTTTCTTGGAGTCGGGCGAGGAAATGACGGTGGAGGAAATGCTCAAGGGTGTAGCTCTAGCCTCCGGCAATGACGCATCTGTTGCGCTGGCGGAGAAGCTTGGGGGCAGCGAGGAGCAATTCGTCGTAATGATGAATGAGAAAGCGCGGCAGCTTGGAATGACAAACACGAAATTCGTTAACTGTAATGGACTTCCCGCCGAAGGGCATGTATCCTCTGCCAAAGATATCGCCCTTATGTCACGAGAGCTGTTGAAATATGAAGGGATTACGAAGTATACGGGGCTCTACCAGGATTACTTGCGCAAGGATAGTTCCAAGCCGTTCTGGCTCGTGAATACGAACAAGCTTGTACGCTTCTACCATGGGGCAGATGGATTAAAAACCGGCTTTACGAGCGAAGCGAAGTTCTGCTTATCCGCAACTGCACGCAGGGAAAACATGCGTCTGATTGCGGTTGTTATGGGGGAACCGAATACGAAAACCCGCAATGCAGAAGTCTCTCATATGTTCGACTATGCTTTCGCTCAATATACGAATGTTCCCATTTATAAGAAGGGCGACCCCATTGGTACTTTATCCGTGGAGAAGGGTAAGGTCAATAAGGTTCCGCTGGAGGCGAAGTATTCTTACAGCGTGCTGCTGAAGAAGGGAGACGCAGGTAAAGGCATACGTCATGAGCTTATGCTGGACCCATCGATCAAAGCTCCGATTGAAATCGGCCAGCCGATCGGCAAGCTGGTCGTATATCGCGGATCTGAGGTGCTGACAGAGTTTCCGGTGGAATCTCCGGTGTCGGTCGCGAGGGCCGGCTGGTGGACGCTTCTAAGAAGAACGACGGGACAGCTGTTCCTCTCTGAGTAAGGGGCTAGAAGGGCGGTTTGACGAGTATTTCGTCGCCGCCTCTTTGCCATATTGTGTCGAGAAGGGCGAGGTTGCTTCTAGTTTTGTCGGGGGGCAGGAATGAGAGAGCCATCCGTAGAATTGGTGACGATACAACATCTGTGAAGACAGGAGATATCCGCTGGCGGTAGAGCATGGGCTATCGTTCTAGCGGGCGTGACGAGCGGCGCTCGCACTATCGGGGAAGGGGAAATGTGGCATGAGCTTACAGGTCGAGCTGGAGCAGCATCGTAATGTGTTAATCGTACGTTTGAGAGGAGAATTGGATCATCATACCGCGGACATCGTTCGTTTCAAGATGGAGGATGCTATTCTGCGAGGGAGATGCGATCATGTCGTACTGAGCTTAAAGGATTTGGTTTTCATGGATAGCTCGGGCCTCGGCGTCATTCTAGGACGTTATAAGCTTATTAAAAGCCGCGGCGGTAAATTGGTTGTGTGTGACACGCAAACGAGCGTCAAACGCTTATTCGAGTTGTCCGGGTTGTTTAAGATTATAACCTTTTACGAGACCGAGCGATCGGCAGTAGCCAGTCTGGAGGTCGTATCATGAGTGGACAAAACCATATGAAGCTTTCATTTGCCAGCCGTTCGGAGAACGAAGCTTTCGCTAGAATTAGCGTTGCGGCTTTCGTTACTCAGATGGATCCCACCATGGATCAGTTAGATGAGATCAAGACAGTTGTTTCCGAGGCGGTTACCAATGCCATTATTCATGGCTACAACGGCAATACGGAAGGAACAGTAACCTTAGAAGTGGAGCTTGACGGGGATACAGTGTTGATCTCTATTAGCGATCAAGGGAAGGGAATAGAAGATTTGGAGCTGGCGCGCCAGCCTTTATTTACTTCCCGTCCAGAGCTTGAGCGTTCAGGTATGGGCTTTACCATTATGGAGAATTTCATGGATGAGTTTGAGGTCGTTAGTTCCCAGAATAGCGGAACGTTGTTGCGGATGAAAAAGCGGATTGAATCCAAAAAAGTGTTGTTTAATTAAAAACCGTGCGGCAGGGGTTGGAGGCATGGATTCAGAATGGAAACGATCGTCTCCGCCGGCTTACTTGGATGACAGTGAAGTGAAGCGCCTTATTGCGCTAAGTCAATCCGGAGATACGACCGCGCGCGATACGCTCGTAAATAGCAATATTCGATTAGTATGGTCAGTCGTTCAACGGTTCTCGAACCGCGGCTACGACAGCGATGACCTGTTCCAGATCGGCTGTATCGGTTTATTGAAATCGGTCGATAAATTCGATCTTTCTTATGATGTGAAATTTTCTACCTACGCGGTTCCAATGATCATCGGTGAAATTCAAAGATTTCTGCGAGACGACGGAACGCTTAAGGTCAGCCGATCACTGAAAGAAATGGCTAACCGCGTTCGCAAGGTCAAGGATGAGCTATCCAAACGCCTAGGCCGTGCGCCGACAATCAGCGAGGTTGCCCAAGAAATCGGCGTTACGCCGGAGGAAATCGTGTTTGCCCAAGAAGCGAATAAACCACCGGCATCGATTCATGAGACGGTGTTCGAGAACGATGGCGATCCGATTACCCTTATGGACCAAATCGCAGATGAATCACAGGAGAAATGGTTCGACAAGCTCGCCTTAACGGAAGCGATTCAAGGTTTGAGCGACCGTGAGCGGCTTATTGTCTATCTACGTTACTTCCGCGATCAGACTCAATCCGAAGTCGCTGGCAGACTCGGTATCTCTCAAGTCCAAGTCAGTCGACTCGAGAAGAAGATTCTCCAAAACATTAAAGACCAGATCGCACTGTAACCATAACAGGCAAGCCTGAATTGAAAAGCAAAAGATGGTTGAGCAGTTTTCTGCTCAGCCATTTTTTTGTCCTCCGGCTTTTTTTCTATTTCCGATTACTTCAGGCGACTCTGCTCCATACTAAGTGCAATCAGGCAAAGGAGGGAGCAGATGGAACATCAGGATTCTAATGTCGTCTATGTCCGGATGCGGCGCAGAGCCGTCGTTGCTCCCTTATCCAAGATTACTCTAGGGAATGTTGCACGTTTGGTTGCGGATGACGAGCTTGCCTCACGCTTAAAGAAGCTTCCTCTCCACCAAGTCACGAGTAACGATGGCAACCTGCTGTTAATCGATATGCTGCAGGCAGTCAAAGCCATTCGCGAGTGTGAGCCGGGTTTGGTTATCGAGACCTTCGGAGAACCGCATGTATTAGTGGAAATCTCACCCTTTGGAATCCATAAGCCTCGCAGGTTTGTGTTGGTCATGGCTTGGCTGCTGCTCTTCTTCGGCTCGGGGATGGCGATGATGAACTTTCATGCGGATGTAAATATGCCCGAGGTGCAACGCAGAATAACAGAGCTCATTACTGGGCAAACAGGCTCGCATCCTTGGCTGTTCCAGATTCCTTATTCTATCGGAATCGGGCTGGGTATGCTTCTGTTCTTCAACCGAATATTGCGCAAACGTCTGACCGACGAGCCAAATCCCCTTGAAGTGGAAATGTTTATGTATCAGGAAAATGTAAATCATTACGTCATCACAGAAGAGTATCGCAAGAAGCACGAGGAGCTATCGGGTGAAGAAAGTGGTTGAAGGACTGCAGAACTTGTTAATCGGGATAACGGGTTTAGCCGGTGGATTTGTGGTCGGCAGCGCTTTTGTCGCTTTGTTAATCGTGCTGGACCTCATTCCCCGGCTTGTCCAGCTAACACGTGCCTATCGGCGCTCATCCGTATTCGAATCCGGTATTCTATCGGGTGCATTGTACTGGAGCTGCTCCGATTTGTTTAACTGGTCCTTTCGGCTCCCGGTTCATCTTCTGTTGCTTCCGGCTATTTTCCAAGGATTGTTCGTGGGGATGTTTGCTGCTGCCTTAACTGAAGTGCTGAATGTAATTCCTATCCTGTCCAAGAGACTCAAGCTGATGCCCTATCTTTTCTCTTTGCTTATGGCCATGGCACTCGGCAAGGTGACGGGCTCATTGGTCGATTGGCTATGGTTACATCCTTAAGGAGTGTGTGAATAATGGAAACGACGGAACATGGAAGTATGGATTTAGAGCATGCAGGTCATCTAGGTACTCCAGGTCATCGCGGTATCCACCGAGGCGGACTGGAGGAGAAAAATGAGCACAAGGACAAGCGGGAAGAAAGTAAAAGCAGCGGCTCCGGCTCCCAACAAGCGCGCGAACCGGAGATCCCGATACCGGATAACATGGAGCAGTTGAAAAAAGCGCTGGAGGATACAATCGGCTTAGGTAAAAGCTTCGAGGTTCAAATTCGTGAAATGATTATCGGCAAAAAACATGTCGCACTCTTGTTTCTTAGCGTATTCGCCAAGGATGCTTCTTTAACCGAGATATTGAAACGCTTGACTTATTTAGAGCCGGACTGCCTCGTCGATCATGATACGCTGCAGATGTTTCTAGAATCCTATGTGCCGGCAGTACAAATCAAGAAGACATCATCCTTTGCCGGTATGATCGATGAAGTACTCGTCGGAAACACGGCCTTCTACCTTGAAGGTGAATCCGCAGTGCTCATTATTGATGCCAAGCAATACCCGTCAAGAAATCCCGAACAGCCTTCGCTCGAGAAGGTCGTACGAGGCAGCCAGGACGGCTTCACGGAGACACTCATCGCTAATGTAGCGCTCATCCGAAGAAGATTGCGTGATCCGAAGCTGCGTTTTGAAATGCTGAAGGTTGGGCGACGCACGCAGACGGACGTATGCATAGGATACATTGATGATATTGCCAACACAAAGCTCGTAGAGTCTATACGGGATAAAATCAAGGCAATCGATATTGACGGAATTCCGCTGGCCGATAAGCAATTGGAAGAGATGATGATTGATGTGTCATGGAGTCCGTTCCCGCTTGTCCGGTATACCGAACGACCCGATGTCGTAGCTTCGCAATTGCTCGATGGAAGCGTTACAGTTATCGTGGATACTTCTCCAAGCGCGATTCTTCTGCCTACCACCTATTTCGATCTTGTACAGCATGCTGAAGAAAACCGGCAAAATCCTTTCATGGGAACCTACATGCGCTGGGTAAGGTTCATAGGAATAATAGCTTCGTTATTCCTGATGCCGCTATGGTTTTTGTTTAATGAAAGACAGGCGTTAAAACCAGATTGGCTATGGTTTGTCGGGGCGGATAATGTGGGACAGATTCCGCTTATTCTGCAATTTATTATCGCGGAAATCGGTGTTGATCTTCTTCGGCTGGCGGCCGTGCATACACCTGCTCCGCTTGTTACAGCAATGACTTTGCTTTCAGCTATTCTGATCGGAGACATTGCAGTGAAAACGGGTTTGTTCATTAACGAGGTTATTCTATATATGGCTGTGTCGGCAATCGGAATGTTCGCTACACCGAGCTATGAGTTAGGTCTTGCCAACCGGATCATTAGGCTAGGCTTGCTTATTTCCGTTTTCTTCTTCCATGAGATTGGCTTCGTAATCGGAACGACGTTCGTGTTTCTTTATTTAGCTTTCGAAAGATCGTTTAACGCTCCATATTTGTGGCCATTTCTACCGTTTAACGGGAAGGCTTTTCTTGCGATTCTCGTCCGTCAATCTATGCCGGAAAACAAGGAACGTACTTCCATCTTCAAAACCAAGAAAAGCCGCAAGCAGCCAGCCTAAGGTATACAAATGCAAATGTTGTGGCAAATCCTCCATTTCCCCGGTGTCTATTTTCCGTTATACTCAGGTTAAATAGTGCAAATACCGGACAAGAGTCAGAATAGTGACTTCATACCGGAAAATCCGCAAAAGGGGAATTCGATATGTACTTGCATGGAACGAGCAAAATTAACAGCAAAGGTCATCTTGAAATCGGAGGTTGCGACGTTACAGACCTGGCTAAGGAGTTTGGAACGCCGTTATATATTGTGGATGAAGCGCTTGTGCGCCAGCGCGCCCGGGAATTCATGGAAGCATTCCGTGCCACGGGACTTCGCCATCAGGTGGCATACGCATCCAAAGCATTCTGCGTAATGGCGATGTGCCGCGTAGCGGAAGAAGAAGGCATGAGCCTTGATGTTGTATCCGACGGTGAGCTGTATACGGCGCTTCAAGCAGGCTTCCCTGCTGAGCGCATTCATTTCCACGGCAACAACAAAACACCCGAAGAAATCATAATGGCACTCGAAGCGGGCATCGGTTGTTTTGTCGCGGACAATTTCAACGAGCTGCATCTTCTGAACGCATTAGCTGCCGAGAAAGGCAAACGCGTTAACGTATTGCTTCGGATCACCCCGGGTGTTGAAGCTCATACGCATGATTATATCTCTACGGGTCAACAGGATTCCAAGTTTGGCTTCGACCTTGGTAATGGATCGGCATTCCGCGCGATTGAAACGGCACTTAGCTTACCAAGCTTGAAGGTGCTCGGCGTGCATTCCCATATCGGTTCGCAAATTTTCGAGGTGGAAGGCTTCCGAATGGCTGTTGAGAAAGTTGCTGCATTTGCGGTTGAAATCCGGGATAAGCTGGACTACACCTTTACTGTCCTTAACTTGGGCGGGGGCTTCGGAATCCGTTACGTGGAAGGAGATACGCCGCTTCCTCTAGCTGTGTACGTACAAGCGATCGCTGATGCCATTATTTCGACTTGCTCCGAGGCAAATTTCCCGCTCCCGGAAGTATGGATCGAGCCGGGCCGCAGTATTATCGGCGATGCAGGCACGACGCTTTATACCGTAGGGACGAGCAAAGACATCCCTGGCGTGCGTAAATATATTGCGGTTGACGGCGGAATGACTGATAATCCGCGTCCTGCGTTGTACGAATCCAAATACGAAGCGGTTCTGGCGAACCGTGCCAACGATACGCTTAATGAATTGGTTTCCGTTGCAGGCAAATGCTGCGAGAGCGGAGACATGCTGATTTGGGATCTGAAGCTCCCGGAAGTCCAGTCTGGTGATCTGTTGGCCGTTTTCTGTACGGGTGCCTATAACTATGCAATGGCGAGCAACTATAATCGGATACGCCGTCCAGCCGTGGTATTCGTGAAAGACGGAAGAGCAGATCTTGTTGTCGCTCGGGAAACCTATCATAACATCGTAGGTAACGATATCATCCCGCAGCGATTGCAGAAGCAAGCCGTCTCGAAATAATATCGTTATGATCTAAATATGTCGTGGGGCAGTGCCATAAGAAGTTATGGTACTGCCCCTTTTTAGTGTCGCCCAGCATGGGCGTTATCTATAGGGTGCAAGTCCCGAATGGCGAAGGCAGTAGTAGTCATTAGCTTAAGACAAGGGTGTCCTCCGTGAGGTGGAATC
>NZ_JBEQAP010000019.1:0-99642 GCF_041640265.1 Cohnella sp. | reverse complement strand
TCGCTATACCGAAGAACCCGAAGGCTCAATCTTTACAACTGGTTTGCCTTCCGATAACCGAAGTCATCTTCCGACGTTTTGTTCATTTTCTTACGCTCAATGTTCAGTTTTCAAAGAACAATTTGTGATAACCAATCGCTTGTTTATCGTGTGCCCTCTTGAAGCGGCTTAAATAATATATCACGTTGGGCAAATAGATGCAACTATTATTTTTTGCTTTTTTATACCCTCTATCCGTTACCATATAAGCCCATTACGCTGTTCGTTATCCATATTTAAGATATAAAGAAGACCGGACGACAGGCTTATGCCTATCATTCCGGTCTTCTTATAGGGAAGCTCCGCTTATTTCGTAGAGAATACCTCGCAAATGTAAAGCTGGCGTTGTTGAGCTAGATTCACAATTTCTCCTTTAATCGATACCATCGGACGTGTCGGATTGTTTCGATCTGAGAATACGATTTCCCCAATACGGTTATCGTTCAGTTTAATGAACACCCCATTGTGGAACTGGGTTGTTCTTTCAATAAAGGTCTGAACGTAGATGGGGTCCAATTTGCCGAAGGATCCGGCATGCAGCTCCTCCAAGACGAGATAAGGAGACTCTGCCTTACGGTAATTCCGATTCGATGTCATCGCATGGTACATGTCGGATATCGCCACAATCTTAGCAAAGGGATGTATCTTATCCCCTTTAACCTTCATTGGGTAACCACTGCCGTCAATGCGCTCGTGATGCTGGAGAGCTGCAAGCCATACACCCTGATTCAATGAAGTACTGCCTTCCAGCATCTTAAAGCCGTAGTAGGTATGCTGTCTTATCTCTTGCATCTCATCTGAAGTAAGATAAGATGGCTTATTTAGGATGGCTTGATCTACTTTTACATTCCCGATATCGTGCAGCAAGCCGGCCATTGCAATAGGCAGCCAATCCTTCTCAGGAAACTTGTTCCACTTCGCCAATTGATAGGACGTCATGGCACTCAATACGCTGTTTCGCACTAAGACATCAAGCGGACCGACTGGCGTGGGGTTATGAAAGGTCAATACATTGTATTCGTTTATCTGCTCTAGAAGTGAGTTCAGTCCATTACGAACATCCAATACAGGAAGCTTTAATCCCGAGCTCATCATAGACATTGTACGCTTGAGAAGCTTCTCCATGTTAAGAAACTCTTGCTGTAGCGTTGTAAGCTTCACTTCAGCTTTCGCAGCCATTTCTTCAGCGGCAGCGGCAGGAACCGCTTCTTCCAATCCAGCACGACTTATATCTATTGTAGGGATTAAGAAGGCCGTTAAGATTTCTACGTCCCTCTCCGAAATCGCTCGACCTTCCTGCAGCAGCACGCTTCCGAGTGCAGTCTGAACATCAGTTTCTAATCGATCTCCAGCCTTTACTTGAGTTGTCGGAATAATCGGCATGCTGCATCCCTCCAAAAAGTGGTCGTAGAAAGCTTAAGATTAGATTTCCTCTTGCTCTCCTTCTATTTCCTCTGGGTCAGTATCTTCACTGCGCGGTGCACGGGCAACTGTGGCTACGGAATCTTCGTCGCGAATGTTAATCAACTTAACGCCTTGAGTTATTCGTCCCATTGTATTGATACCAGACATGCTGATACGAATGAGAGTTCCGGAGGATGTCATGATCATCAAATCTTCATCATCATTAACAACCTTCAATCCAACGATGGCTCCATTTTTCTCCGTTACGTTCAAAGTTTTGATACCTTTGCCGCCACGCGTTTGAATACGATATTCCGTCATAGGAGTACGTTTGCCGTAGCCTTTGGCAGTTACGATCAGAACCTCTTTGTCTGGTGCAACAACATCCATGTCGATAACCTTATCGTTTGGATCTAACCGGATACCCATAACGCCGGTCGCCGAACGTCCCATCGCTCTGACATCCTGTTCAGAGAAGCGGATCGACATTCCTTGACTAGTTCCCATGACGATCTCACGTTCTCCATCAGTCAGCTTCACGCCAATCAAGTCGTCGTCTTCGCGTAAGGAGATCGCAATTAAGCCAACTTTGCGTATATTAGAGTAATCATCAAGTGGTGTCTTCTTAACTACACCGTTACGAGTTGCGAAGAATAGGAACTGATTAGGTTCGAATGCCTCGACAGGAATAACAGCGTTAATGGTTTCCCCTTGATCTATCTGTATGAGGTTAATGACCGGCGTTCCCCGAGCTGTCCGGCTTAAATCCGGAATTTCGTAGGCTTTTAACCGGAATACACGACCCTTGTTCGTAAAGAACAATAAATAGTGATGGGTATTAGAGACGAATAGAGTTTCTATGAAATCCTCGTCCTTCGTTCCCATCCCCATAACACCTCTTCCGCCTCTCTTCTGGCTGCGGTAAGTGGATACTGGAAGCCGTTTAATATAACCGGAATGCGTCATCGTAATAACAACATCATCACGTGGAATGAGATCTTCATCCAAAATTTCGTCATCGCTTACGGTAATTTCCGTACGTCGTTCGTCGCCGAATTTCTGTTTGATTTCCTCTAATTCTTCGTAAATGATATCGTTCACCAGTTGTTCATTTCCAAGAATTGCCTTAAATTCGGCGATCTTCACTTGTAATTCATTATATTCCTGCTCAATCTTCTCACGTTCCAAGCCGGTAAGGCGTTGAAGACGCATATCCAGAATCGCTTGTGCCTGATCATTGGAAAAACCAAAACGCGTGATTAAGCCTTCACGGGCTTCATCTGTTGTTCTGGATGAACGAATAAGCGTAATAACCTCGTCCAGATGATCAAGAGCAATACGCAAGCCTTCCAGGATATGCGCACGAGCTTCTGCTTTTTTGAGATCGTATTCCGTACGGCGACGAATAATCTCGATCTGATGCTGAATGTAGTGGTACAGAACATCCCGCAAATTAAGAGTCTTAGGCTCTTTATTAACAAGCGCTAACATATTAATTCCAAAGCTTGTCTGCATCTGGGTTTGCTTGTACAAGTTATTGAGCACAACGGTAGGCGTAACATCGCGGCGCAGTTCAATAACAATTCGCATACCATTACGGTCGGATTCATCACGCAAATCGGTAATGCCGTCTATTTTCTTCTCTCGAACAAGCTCGGCAATCTTCTCAACAAGTCTTGCTTTGTTCACTTGATAAGGAATTTCGTGAACGATTATACGCGCCTTGCCGTTCACTTCTTCAATCGTCGCTCTTGCCCGCATCGTAACAGATCCGCGACCCGTCGCATAGGCCTGACGAATCCCCACGCGGCCAAGAATCAATCCAGACGTAGGAAAGTCAGGGCCTTTGATATACTCCATTAGATCATAAGGCGTCAATTCCGGATCTCTAATCAGAGCTTGAGTACCTTCGATAACCTCCCTAAGATTATGGGGAGGGATATTGGTTGCCATACCTACGGCAATACCAGTATTTCCATTAACGAGCAAGTTAGGATACCTAGCAGGCAATACGACAGGCTCGACTTCTTCACCGTCATAATTGGGAATATAGTCGATCGTTTCCTTGTTGATGTCTCTCAGCATTTCCATGGCGATCTTAGACAATCTAGCTTCTGTGTATCGCATAGCTGCAGCCATATCACCATCAACGGAACCGAAATTTCCATGACCGTCTACAAGCATGTAACGCAACGAGAAATCCTGAGCCATTCGAACCATTGCTTCGTAGATGGAGGAGTCGCCATGCGGATGATATTTACCGATAACTTCGCCGACGATCCTCGCCGACTTCTTATACGGCTTGTCCGGTGCCATGCCAAGCTCGGACATAGCGTACAGAATACGTCTATGCACAGGTTTCAGTCCATCGCGGACATCCGGTAAAGCTCGGCTGACAATAATGCTCATTGCGTAATCCATGAACGATTCCCGCATCTCGACCCCGATATCGCGGTCAAGGACGTGAGAGCGTTGTTCCTCAGACATGAAGATCCTCCTTATACAATGCGGTTAAAGCAGCTGCACTTGTGCAGCGTTCGACCGTCATGAATGCGATCAGATGTGTTATAAGAATGCCTTGGGAATATACACCGCAAGGCGATTTCCATCATAGATTAAAAAAGATGTAGCCAAAATTATTATATCATAATGCTGAAGGGAAAGGTTGGGTGAACCCGTATGCCGATCCAACGTGTCCGTAGTAAATGGGCTAAAACCGATGTTCTACTCGCTGATCCCCTACTAAAAGAATACGTGCCCAAGACTCGAATCTTCAAACGCGCTACAGTCGAACAGATGCTGCAGCAATATGAAATGATTTATGTTAAACCCATTTATGGCACATTCGGTAACGGAGTCATCCGAATAGAGAAAAACTCCGGAGCTGCTCGTCCTTACTTTTTTCAATCTGGGGAACATAAATATTCATTCGCTACCTTCGATGCCATGTATCTAAAGCTGCTTCAGATAAAGAAGAAAAAAGCTTATTTATGTCAGCAAGGGATTCATTTGTTGGAATATTCCGGGCGAAGATATGACCTGAGAGTCATGGTGCAGAAAAATCCTCGTTTACATTGGGAAGCAACCGGAATGATTGGACGACTCGGTCATCCTCGCAAAATCATCACGAATTATCACGCAGGCGGTACGCCTATGCCTGTTACGAAACTACTTAAGGATTCTCTGTCGCCCCAGCATACAGAAAGCTACCAATCTAAGCTTCGCGACTTAGGAGTCAACATTGCCAAGACGATGGAGGTAAAGTTCCCACGGATCAAGGAGATCGGGATAGATGTGGCCGTTGACCGTAATCTTAAGCCTTGGATACTCGAAGTAAACACCTTACCTGACCCTTTCTTATTCAAAAAGCTCCCTGATCGCACCATTTTCCGCCGTATCTATTCCTATGCCATTGCGTACGGACGGTTCCGTAAACGGAAAAGGTAATCCGCAGGGGGTATCTCCATCCATCTAGAGATACCCCCTGCTTCTTCTTGTCAACTCTCTTATACATCCAAATTCTTAACGTACTTCGCGTATTGCTGAATAAATTCCCGGCGCGGTTCTACGTTATCACCCATCAAGGTGTCAAACATAAGATCAGCTTTCATAGCGTCATCTATTTTGACTTGAAGCATCGTACGGGTATCCGGATCCATCGTGGTTTCCCATAGCTGGACGGCGTTCATTTCACCCAAGCCCTTGTAACGTTGGATATTTAGCTTTGCGCCTTCCCCGAATTCCGCAACAATCTCATCCCGTTGCTTCTCATTCATAGCATATTTAGCTACTTTATTACGTTCAATCTTGAATAACGGCGGCTGTGCGATATAGATATAGCCTTCCTCAATCAACTTACGCATGTAGCGGTAGAAGAAGGTCAGCAGTAAAGTACGGATATGCGCACCGTCAACGTCGGCATCCGTCATGATAACGATCTTATGATAACGTGCCTTCAGGATATCGAAATCATCGCTTATCCCTGTACCAAGCGCCGTTATTATCGCTCTGATCTCCAAGTTGGATAAAATTTTATCCAGCCGCGATTTCTCAACGTTAAGAATTTTACCGCGGAGCGGCAATATCGCTTGGAAATGACGATCCCGTCCTTGCTTAGCGGAACCTCCCGCGGAGTCTCCTTCTACGATGTAGATTTCGCTAATTGAAGCATCCTTGGATGAGCAGTCGGCGAGTTTACCTGGCAGGGAGCTAACCTCTAGTGCGCTCTTGCGCCGTGTTAACTCTCTTGCTTTACGTGCAGCTTCCCTTGCTCTTGATGCTTGAAGCGATTTTTCCATCACTTTACGGGAGACCGCAGGGTTCTCATCAAGAAATTGCTGTAATTTCTCGCTGAACAAAGATTCTACCAAACCGCGAACTTCGCTGTTACCCAGCTTAGTCTTCGTTTGTCCCTCGAACTGCGGCTCCGGAATTTTAACCGAGATGATCGCCGTTAAGCCTTCTCGAACATCATCACCTGTTAAGTTCGATTCGTTTTCTTTGACAAATCCCATCTTACGGGAATATTCGTTAATGATTCTCGTTAATGCGCTCTTAAATCCGGACTCATGTGTTCCACCCTCATGGGTATTAATATTATTAGCGAATGAATAAATATTTTCCGTATAACCTTCGTTGTATTGCAGGGCAACCTCAACTTGAATATGGTCTTTAACACCCTCCACGTAAATAGGCTGCTCATGAAGAGGGGCTCGAGTACGATTCAAATATTGTACGAATTCCACAATACCGCCATCATATCTGAATTTATCGCTCATTCCTGTTCTATCGTCACTAAGATTAATCTCAATCCCTTTGTTCAAGAAGGCTAATTCGCGAATACGGCCAACAAGGGTATCATAATCAAATTCAATCGTTTCGGTAAAAATTTCAGGATCTGGCTTGAATCGGACCTGTGTTCCGTGCTCTTCCGAATCTCCGATAATTTTAATATCGTTTTGCGGCACGCCGCGATGATATTCTTGCTGATGAATATGACCTTCACGTTTAACCGTAACGATAACTTGCTCTGACAAGGCATTCACAACGGATACGCCAACGCCATGCAAGCCGCCTGAAACTTTATAACCTTCTCCGCCAAATTTACCGCCGGCGTGTAATACCGTCATAACGACTTCTAGCGTGGATTTCTTTAGCTTTACATTCTCTCCGACCGGAATTCCCCGTCCGTTATCCGAAACAGTTACGCTATTATCTTGATGTACAACAACGTCAATCCGATCGCAATATCCGCCCATCGCTTCGTCAATACTGTTATCGACGACTTCCCATACCAAATGATGGAGACCTTTGCTGCTGGTTGATCCAATATACATACCGGGACGTTTGCGTACCGCTTCTAATCCTTCTAGTACCTGAATCTGACTTTCATCATAAATATTTTGCTGTGAATTAACGGACAAACCTTCCACCGCCTTCTTTACGTAGCCGATCTTAATTCAACCTTACCCATCCAAATAATGCGCCCTTTTCTTAAGTGTGGACGTAGAGATGGGTGAGTAATAAACCTTGTTTTCTGTAACAACGATAGATTTATGATCCTCTTCGCCAATGGTTTCCACTTCTTTATTCTTCTGCGCATGCACGACAAATTGCCGAGACAGCTTAGAAGATTGCTCGATGGAAATATCAAAGATAGCCACAAGCTGCGACGTTCGAATGATTTTTTCCCCGCCCAGATGAATATACACGGAGTTCCTCCTTACATTAACGCAGCAATTGGCCATTCCTCACATGAAAAATGGATGCATCCTTCAAGCGGCTCATGTTGACGCTTTCCAAACCTGTCGTTGTAATAAAAGTCTGCACTCGACTCTGAAACGTCTCAATAAGTTGAGTTTGCCTCGTTTGATCGAGCTCCGAGAGAACATCGTCTAGTAATAACAACGGGTACTCTCCGATTTCTTCATGCATAAGCTCTAGTTCCGCTAGCTTTAATGACAATGCAGCGGTTCGTTGTTGTCCCTGGGATCCAAAGGATTGAACATCTTTGCCATTAATCGCGAATTCTAAATCATCTCGATGCGGGCCGGTAAGCGTCATTCCCCGCCTGAATTCCTGTTCTTTGCTTTGTGATAACTTTAACATAAATTGTCCAAATAAAGAAGAATCATCTTGGTTATCCATTTCAGCTGTGCTGCCAAATGAAGGACGATAAGAAACGGTGAAGAGTTCATTTCCTCCGGTAATGCCTGCATGAATTTTTTCTGCCCATTTTTGCAGCTGTAATATAAAGTTTTTCCTTTTTTTCATCATTTTAACACCAGAGGTCACGAGTTGTTCATTCCATACGTCTAGCATCTCAGGCGATGCTCTACTGGAATCCGTTGATTTCAAATAATTGTTTCTTTGCTGCAAAATTCTCTGATACTGTTGCATATCGTACAAATAACCAGGATGCACCTGACCGATTTCCATATCCATGAAACGGCGGCGTACTCCCGGTGCTCCTTTGACGATATCCAAATCCTCTGGTGCGAATAGCACCACATTAAGCGTTCCTACGAAGCTGCTAAGCTTTCGCTGCTCCAACCCGTTAATTTTCGCTTTCTTTCCCTGTGCAGAGAGTAATAATTCCAGGCTAACATCGCCGTATTTTCTTTGCATATGCGCCCTAATCAATGCCGAGGACTGATTCCACCCGATCAATTCCTTGTCCTTTGAAGTCCGATGAGACTTCGTTAAGGACAAAACATGAATAGCTTCGATCAAATTTGTTTTCCCTTGGGCATTAGGCCCGATAAAGATATTCACGCCGCCTTCGGTCGATAGCTTCAAGGAATCATAATTCCGATAGCCTTGAAGCTCCAACGAATTTAACTGCATAGGAATTCCCTTTCCGGGGAGTCGTTAAGAGGGACGGATACTTATGGTGAATAACCCACAGCCTTCAACCTCAATTTGATCTCCAACTCTTAGCTTACGACCTCTGCGATTATCCGGTTCCGAATTTACCAGCACCTTTTTTTCCTGCAGAAAATGTTTAACTTCTCCGCCTGTGCCGATACATTCTGCAAGCTTCAGAAACTGCCCGAGCGTAATATATTCCGTTGATATCCCGATATTTTTCATCATCTCAGCCTCAATTCGTCGTCCGATAAGGAAGAATCAGATGCAAGCTATTCTCATGATCGTTCGGTCTTATGATGATTGGACTCATCGCACCATTGAATCCAATGAACAGCTCCTCGCTGTCGATAACCTTCAACACATCAAGCATATATTTAGAATTAAACGCGATTTTGAGCGGTTCTCCGCGTATTTCCGTTACAGCCAGCTGTTCCGTTACTTTCCCTAATTCAGAGGAGCTGGAAGAGATTTCAATTCCCCCATTGTCTGTCGTTACAAGGCGTACAATATTCGTTTTTTCCTCACGTGATAACAAATAAGCGCGGTCAATGGATTCGCTTAACGCTTTTGTATTCAAGATTAGTTCTGTTTTGAAGCTTTGCGGAATAATCTTAGAGGTATCAGGATAAGTTCCGTCAAGCATTCTAGAGTAGAACAGAACATTGCCAAGCTTAAATAACACTTGATTATCCGCCACTACAATATCTACCATCACATTCTGATCGGGTACGATTTTCGCCAATTCATTCAGCGTTTTGCCTGATATGACGATATTGGAAAACCGTACATCGTATAATTCGACCGTTGCGGTACGGCTGGCTAATCGATGTCGATCCGTTGCAACGAATTTGTAAATTCCATCTTGTAAATTCCACAAAACACCTGTCAGAATCGGTGTCGATTCATTGGTGGTAACGGCGAATACAGTTTGTCGGATCATATCTCTTAACAGATCTCCCGGCACAGATACAACTTGATCCTCTTGAACCGTTGGCAGTACGGGGAATTCCTCTGGATCTAAACCGACCAATTGAATTTCTGTTGCACCTGATGTAATTAACGTCTGGAAACGTTCGCCTACTTCAATATGAACTTCCTCATGGGGCAGTTTTTTTATGATTTCCACGAAAAATTTAGCTGTGAGCACAACGCTTCCCGTTCTTTCGACGGTTCCGATTGTTTTATTAGGTGTTTCTAGCGGTATAAAGCTCTGAATAGAGATGTCTGTGTCGCTTGCCGTTAGCGTAACTCCGTTAAAGCTGGCATCTACTTTAATTCCGCTAAGAATCGGAATTGTAGTTCTAGACGCAACTGCTTTGGAGACGTGTTGAATGGCGTCATTTAACTCGTTGCGCGATATCGTCAGTTTCATGGGTTCACCTCATCATTTTGTATATTGTAACATGTTTAAATCTTTAAAAGTCGTAGTAGGGGCAGTGAATATGTGGATAACCCCGAAAAAGCTCGAAAATAACGCCTATCCACATGTGGACGCTTTGTGCATAGGCGTTTGTCTTTTTTTACGTTAAATTTTTGATTTTTTCCGTCAAACTGTGGATAATTTTGTAGAGATCTTGATCTACTTTTAGCTGCGAAGAGATTTTCTCATGCGCGTGAATGACCGTCGTATGATCCCGTCCGCCGAAAGCATCTCCAATCTTAGGCAGAGAATAGTCCGTTAACTCACGGGACAGGTACATTGCGATTTGCCTTGGGAAAGCTATAGCCTTCGTTCTTTTACGCGCTTTGAAATCCTCAAGCTTTAACCCGTAATATTCTCCAACTCGCTGTTGAATGTCTTGCATGGTTATAAGGCGATTACGCCCGGTAGGCAAAATATCCTTTAATGCTTCAGCTGCCAAATGCGCCGAAATGTCCTGATTAGTAAGAGAGGAATAGGCCACAATCCGGATCAGAGCACCCTCGAGCTCACGAATATTGGTATCAATCATGTTAGCGATATACATCATTGCTTCATTAGGAATATCAAGATTTTCGGCTTTTGCCTTTTTGCGTAGAATAGCGATCCTTGTTTCCAAATCCGGCGGCTGAATATCGGTGATTAATCCCCATTCGAAACGGGAACGAAGCCGTTCTTCAAGCGTTGGAATTTCTTTAGGAGGCCGATCGCTTGAAATGACGATTTGCTTGTGTTCTTCATGCAGAGCATTAAAAGTATGGAAAAATTCCTCTTGGGTTCCTTCTTTACCAGCCAAAAATTGAATATCGTCAATGAGCAGGACGTCGATATTACGATATTTATTCCGGAAGCTCTCGCCTCGATTATCGCGAATCGCATTAATGAATTCATTGGTGAATTTCTCAGATGATAGATAGAGCACCTTCATATGAGGGTTATGTTCCAATATATAATGTCCGATCGCATGCATCAGATGGGTTTTACCTAAACCGACTCCTCCATACATAAAGAACGGATTATATGATTTGGCAGGTAATTCCGCAACAGCCAATGAAGCGGCGTGAGCAAAGCGATTAGCGGCTCCGATAACGAAAGTATCGAACGTATATTTTGGATTCAATTGATGCATCATAGGTTCTTCTAATGCGGGCTGTCGATTTGTTTGTGTTAAAGGAAATGGGTCAGCGGGTTCAGGAGGCCGCACTTCCTCTATTGTAAATTTAATATCCACAGCTCTGCCAATATATTCAGAAAGTGTCGAGGACACCAGCTTTGTATATCTTGTTTCCAGCCATTCCACCGCAAACGTTGTCGGTGCTGTAACGACGACTACACTGTCGCCGAGAAACGAAGCTTTTGTTGCTTTAAACCAGGTGTCGAAGCTTGGCTTACTAAGCTTTGTCTGGATGACCGACAACACTTGCTGCCAGACTTCATTGTTGCGGTTGTCCACGGGAATTTCACTCCTTTAACCTATGCAAGGACAACAAGAAAGCGGAAAACGACAAGTCGAAAATGATACCTCGACCAGTTATCCACAGAATTCCCTGAATTATTTATAGGGATGTCCACTAATATAGGGGTTTGTTCACAATGTTATACACAGGGTGTTAATAAGTCGGGGATGAAAAGAAGAAATCCACTGGAAAAGTCTTGACTAAGCATAGCAGACAAACCCTCTAAATTCAACGAATTTCACGGTGTTATCCACAATTTCAATAACTTGTGGATGAAAACTGTGCACAGTACTACATATTGTTGATAATATGTGCGGAGCTTCGACAAAACTATATTTAATACCGAAACAAAAGTAAAATTATTAACATGTGTATAAGTGAAATCGATGAGAAACCTAATTTGGATTGACTTTTTTATCATCTCGTGGTTTAATGTTTAAACGTGAGTTTTTTAAGTAAGGGGGTTTTGAATCATGGGTCCTACATTTAAACCGAATGTAAGCAAGCGTAAGAAGGTTCACGGTTTCCGGAGCCGTATGAGTTCGAAGAACGGTCGTAAAGTTCTTCAAGCTCGTCGTCAAAAAGGTCGCAAAGTATTGACAGCATAGTCGTGAAAGACCACTTCGAGTGGTCTTTTTTTCATTATTATCAATTCCGGATAGATGGAGCGGTGTAAGGATGCATAGGAAGCTGCGCCTTCGGAAAAGAGAAGACTTTAATGTGGTCTACCGATACGGACGATCATTCGCCAACTCGCAATTTGTGGTTTACTGGCGAAGGCGCTCGCAGAAGGGATCTTTTCGCATGGGTGTTTCTGCTAGTAGTAAGCTTGGAAATGCTGTCGTAAGGAATCGATTAAGACGAATGGTGAAGGAAATTGTCCGTCTGAATGCAGGAAAGCTGTTGGAGGATACGGATTTAATCCTAATTGTCCGTAAGCCAGCATTATCTCTTCCTTATAAGGAGATGGAAAGCAGCATCCTTCATGTATTGCGTAAATCATCGCTGCTTAAAGGATCAATTCCGAATATGGGAGGATCACAGAAGCCTTCAGGACGAGTAAATTCACTTAAACGGCGAAACGGAAATAAAGACAAATAAGTAAGGGCCAGAAGGACAAGCCTTTGCTTTTCTTTGTCTTTCTTCTTATGGTATAGTGGACATGTGTTGTTAAATGGTGTGGTGGTAGATTTAAGGTTATGAATTTGAGTTTTTATTACGCATGCCGGGTTTTTAGAGGGGAGTTTTCTGTTTTGTTGCGAAATCGCAAATGGTGGACGATTATCGGTGCACTGGCACTGATGACATTATTGGCAGGCTGTACGCCTGCAGCAATTGCAATACCAACGGAACAAATGATGGAAAGTGGTTCTTGGTGGACTAGAAATGTGGTTTATTATTTCTCGCTAATGCTTGATACTTTCGCTGAGTGGTTCGGCGGCCAATATGCATTAGCCATTCTGGTACTAACCATTATCGTAAGGACAATCATCCTTCCATTAATGATTAAGCAATACAAGAATACAAAAGCGATGCAAGCCTTGCAGCCTGAAATGAAGAAAATTCGTGAGAAGTTCAAGGATGATCCGAAGCTGCAGCAAGAAGAGATGATGAAGCTATACCAAACTAATCAAGTTAATCCATTAGCTGGTTGTTTGCCGCTCATCGTTCAGATGCCGATTTTTATCGCATTGTATAACTCGATTTATACAAATGCTAACATTCGCGGGAACGTGGAGATGGGCATCCCAGAGAGCACTTTCTTCTGGTTAAAGCTAGGGGAAGCTGATCCTTACTATATCCTGCCCATCATCGCAGCATTAACGACATATATTCAATCGAAAATGATGGCGGCGCAGCAACCGATGGTTGGACCGATGAAGGGACTTATGTACATCTTCCCGGTATTGATCTTCGTTATGGCTCTCAATTTCCCGGCAGCATTGCCGCTTTACTGGATTTACAGTAATATTTACACGATTATCCAAAACTATTTCATGTATGCGCGTTCCCCTAAACCGATTGTTGATGCTGTTCCAATTTCACTTGGCAAAGTAAATAAGACAAGTGGCAAAGGACCAAAACCAAGAGGCAAGGGCAAGGAGGCCCGTGGCAAATGAAAAAGCTCCTGGCATCAGGAAAAACGATTGAAGATGCAATTCGCAACGGACTAGCTCAATTGGGCGTACAAGAGGATCGGGTGAATGTTACGGTAATAGAGCAACCAAGCAAAGGGCTGTTCGGACTCATCGGAGTCAGAGATGCGAAAGTCGAGTTGGAATTGTTGCCGGATGGCGTGGAAGAAGCAATTCAATTCCTCCGCGAAGTATCGGCAGCAATGGAACTAACCGTTTCTGTTGAACGGGTTGATGAGAATGATGCGGTAAGGATTAACGTTACCGGTTCAGACTTAGGCATTCTGATTGGTCGACGTGGACAGACTTTGGATTCTCTGCAATACCTGGTGAATATCGTGGCAAATCGCCATTCGGATCACCATCTTCGAATCGTACTTGATGCCGAGCAATTTCGTGAGCGGCGCCGTCAAACCTTGGAGGCTTTGTCGGAACGTATGGCTATGAGGGTCATTCGTACACGTAAAGAAATCATGTTAGAACCGATGACATCCCAGGAAAGAAAGATCATTCACGCTCGTTTACAAACTAATCCGAATGTGAAGACTTATAGTCAAGGGGATGAACCAAACCGGCGTATTGTAATTGCTTTGAAGTAAATGAATGAGACCACGCAATGGCTTCCGCAACGTTGGGGGGTCATTGCGTTTTTTATATCACGTCTGTATGCCGTTCCTAATTCGACGGCGCGGCCGGATGAGGTTAGGAGAGGGATAGGCATGATAGAAGACACAATCGCTGCGATTGCTACAGCTTTAGGTGAAGGCAGTATAGCTGTTGTTCGAGTCAGCGGACCAGATGCAGTTAATACAGTAGCAATGGTCTTTAAATCCAAATATAATCTGCGTGAGGCTAAATCCCATACGGTTCAATATGGCTGGATAGTGGATCCGATTAATGAAAGAATATTAGATGAAGTTCTCGTGACGGTGATGAAGGGTCCGCGCTCCTTTACTGCTGAAGATGTGGTTGAGGTCAGTACACACGGCGGTATTGTTGCAGTCAAGAGTGTGCTGGAGGTTATCTTAAGGAATGGTGCGAGACTAGCTGAACCCGGTGAGTTCACAAAGCGTGCTTTCTTGAATGGACGTATAGACTTAGCCCAGGCTGAAGCTGTTATAGACTTGATACGTTCGAAGTCTGATCGAGCTTTCCAGGTCGCGAGAAAACAAGCGGAAGGGGATTTATCTAAGCAAATCATACCCATGCGTCAAAAGCTAATTGAGCTGCTCGCACATGTTGAGGTTAATATTGACTATCCAGAGCATGATGTAGATGAGGTGACGACTGGAGTTATTCGCGAAGATTGCGGTGTTATCCTTAAAGAGGTTGAAGGGCTGTTGGATCGGGCAAATGAAGGTAAGATCTTAAGAGAAGGTATCGTCACAGTTATTGTGGGTCGTCCTAATGCTGGCAAATCCTCCTTGCTTAATGCCCTTGCCCGCGAGAATAAAGCTATCGTAACGGATATTCCAGGCACGACTCGGGACATTGTGGAAGAAAACATTTCGCTTTCCGGCATTCCCCTTAGATTGCTTGATACAGCAGGAATTCGTGAAACAAGCGATATCGTGGAACGTATCGGAGTTGAGCGGTCACATGATGCTCTAAATGAAGCAGATTTGATTCTACTCGTATTAAATCATCACGAGCCCTTACATGAAGATGAACGCAAGCTGCTCAAGCAACTTAAAGAACGCTCAACTTTGATTGTTATTAACAAAATCGACTTACCCGGTCTGTTAGAAATCAATGAAGTTGAGCAAGACTATAATTCAGAACAGATCGTTTATTTATCTGCTAAAGAAGGCAGCGGAATCGAATCGTTGGAGAGGGCTGTATCTGGCTTATTTTTCAGCGGTGAGGTTGAGTCTGGTGATTTAACGTATGTAAGCAATGCACGGCATATCACACTGCTGTATCAGACGAAGAAGTCATTAGAAGAGGCTATTAATGCTTCAGAAGAATCAGTGCCGATTGATTTAATTCAGATCGATATCGCTTCATCATGGGAATCATTAGGTCAAATACTGGGTGATGCAGCTGGAGACTCGTTATTAGATCAGATTTTTTCGCAGTTTTGTTTAGGGAAATAATGAATAATTATGAAAGTAAGGAGGGAAACGCTATGAATTTTCGTGCAGGAGATTATGATGTAATTGTTATTGGCGCAGGTCATGCAGGCTGCGAAGCCGCTCTGGCGGCAGCGCGTATGGGCTGTGAGACGCTTCTGTTAACCATTAATCTAGATATGGTTGCATTCATGCCTTGTAATCCGTCTGTAGGGGGTCCTGCTAAGGGTCATGTAGTACGTGAAATTGATGCGTTAGGTGGAGAAATGGGTCGAAATATTGATAAAACCTTTATTCAGATGCGTATGCTTAATACAGCCAAAGGACCTGCGGTTCATGCACTTAGAGCACAAGCGGATAAAATCTTATATCAGAATATGATGAAGGAAACAATTGAGAATCAGAAAAGCTTAACGTTACGTCAAGGTTTGGTAGAGGATTTAATTGTAGAGGATGGGGTATGTCGTGGTGTCATTACTAAGACAGGTGCAGAATACGGAGCAAAAGCTGTCGTATTAACTACAGGCACTTACCTGCGAGGGAAAGTTATTCTTGGTGAATTAATGTATGAAAGTGGACCGAATAATCAACAGCCGGCAATGAAATTATCGGAATCACTAAAGAGAAATGGTTTCCAATTGGCTCGTTTCAAGACGGGAACACCCCCTCGTGTACATGAGGATTCCATCGATTTTAGCAAAACCGAAATACAGCCGGGTGATCACAAGCCGAAATATTTTTCTTATGAGACAGAGTATATGGCACATTCTGAAACGCAGCTTCCTTGCTGGTTAACTTACACTTCGGAGACAACACATCAGATTATTAATGATAACCTGCATCGCGCTCCAATGTTCTCTGGATTGATCGAAGGAACAGGTCCAAGATATTGTCCTTCTATTGAAGATAAGATCGTTCGTTTCGCTGACAAGCCGAAGCATCAAATTTTCTTAGAGCCAGAAGGAAGAAATACTAAGGAATTTTATGTACAAGGTTTATCTACAAGTATGCCTGAGGACGTTCAATTGGAAATTTTACGTTCTATTCCAGGATTAGAAAAAGTCGAAATGATGCGGACAGGTTATGCCATTGAATATGATGCGGTTGTTCCTACCCAGTTATGGCCATCCTTGGAAACAAAGGTATTACCGAGTTTATTTACTGCAGGACAAATCAACGGAACATCGGGTTATGAAGAAGCTGCAGGACAGGGTGTCATGGCTGGAATTAATGCTGCTCGCAAGGTACAAGGTGCAGAGCCGATTATAGTTGAGCGCTCGAGAGGCTATATCGGAGTAATGATTGACGACCTCGTTACGAAAGGTACGAATGAACCGTATCGTCTTCTCACCTCAAGAGCAGAATACCGTTTGTTGCTGCGCCACGACAATGCAGACTTACGGCTAACACCAATCGGTCATGAGATCGGATTAATTAATGAAGAACGATTCGCGAGGTTTATGAAGAAGAAAGAGCGAGTTGAGGCAGAGATCAATCGACTTAAAGAAACGAAATTCCGTCCGGATGAAGCCGTACAAGCGATGCTTGCGAATAATGGTTCCACTCCGTTACAGAATTCTGTTGATGGACTAACATTACTTCGCCGTCCTGAATTGGGGTATGCACAATTAGAAGCCTTGTCTCCTTCTCCAATTGAGCTTTCCGAGGATATTAAAGAGCAGGTCGAAATTCAAGTGAAATATACTGGTTATATAGAAAAACAGCAGATCCAGGTTGAACGTATGGAACGTATGGAAAAAAAACGCATACCTGAGAATATTGATTATGATCTCGTATATGGTCTTGCCATGGAAGCCAAGCAAAAGCTGGGAAAAATCCGACCTTTATCTATAGGTCAAGCGTCAAGAATATCTGGTGTTACACCGGCTGATCTCTCCATTCTTCTTGTGCACTTAGAACATTATAACCGCGTAACAGCAGCGGCCCACAGTTCATGATGGATCAAATTCAGAGGCAGTTTGTAGAACGAGTAAAGAAGTTAAACATTCAGCTGTCGGAGAGACAGCTTGAGCAATTCGAAACTTACTACACTTTGCTTGTAGAGTGGAACGAGAAGATGAATTTGACCGGCATTACGGAAAGAGAGGCAGTGTATGAGAAACACTTCTACGATTCTCTTACACTGGCTGGCGTTGTACAATTCGACCAACAGAGTTCATTAGCGGATATAGGGTCGGGAGCAGGTTTTCCATCTATTCCGCTTGCTATTATTTATCCTCATCTTCAAGTAACGATTATAGATGCTTTGGCGAAAAGAATTCGTTTCCTTGACGAGGTTACGTCGCAATTAGAGTTTACAAAGGTATTATGTTTACACAGTCGAGCAGAGGACGCCGCTAGATTGAGAGAACATAGAGACCATTACGATGTAGTAACTGCTAGAGCGGTCGCGCGATTAGCTGTGCTAAATGAATTTTGCTTGCCGTATGTTCGTCCAGGGGGACACTTCATAGCCATGAAAGGTACTGACCTTTCAAATGAATTGGATGAGAGTCGTTATAGTGTAATTAAATTGAATGGCAAAATTCAGGATGTCGTGAGATTGACGCTACCTTCCGAAGGCGCTGAACGTCATTTGGTTATTTGCGTTAAGAAGGGACCCACACCTTCTGCATATCCTCGAAAATCAGGAATTCCTCTGAAAACACCTCTCTTGAAACCCATATCCACGACGTCTAATAGAATAGAATAATTAAGCTAATAATGTTCCACGTGAAACATTTTCTCTATAAGAGATCGATGTTTCACGTGGAACATTTTAACTCTATATGTTTATACGCAATTAGGTTAAAGTAATCTATGAAAGTTTTTTCTTAAGCAGGAGAATGCGTGCTGGATAGCGAATATATAAGTTTAGAAGATTAATGTGCCGCATATGCGCCTTAGGCGTGAACTGGCGGCGCTTTTTCGTCGCTATGGACTCAATTATACGACCTATCCTAGTTAATGTGGTGATCCGAGAGAAATGAAAGAACCATTCTCAAGATTACTCGGTTTGTCTGACCGAAGCAATCAAGAAGAAGTTAAACAAATACCTGTTCGTGACATTGTTCCTAGTCCATATCAACCTCGTTCGGTTTTTGACGATGAACGAATTGATGAACTGTGTCAGACCATTAAGACCCATGGTATTATTCAGCCTATCGTCGTCAGGATACGAAATAGCAAATTCGAAATTATTGCAGGTGAGCGTCGCTGGCGGGCGGTTACAAAGCTGGGTATGGATTATATTCCGGCCATTGTAAGAGAAATGAATGATTCACAAGCTGCTTCTGTTGCTCTGATTGAGAATTTACAACGTGAAAATCTAACTTCGCTTGAAGAAGCGATTGCTTATCAGAAGTTAATTGATCTACATCAATTGACACAGGAAAGCCTGGCCCAGCGGTTGGGGAAAAGTCAGTCGACAATAGCCAATAAAATCCGTTTGCTGAATTTAGGCGATCAAGTGAAAATGGCACTTCTTGAACGGAAAATTTCAGAACGTCATGGCAGGGCGTTACTCTCATTACCTAACGAAGAAATACAGAATAAGGTGTTGGGCGAGATCATTGAGAAGGAACTCAATGTTAAGCAGACGGAAACCCGAATTGCTTTTTACTTGGAAGTATCTAAGCCGCAAAAGACCAAAAGATTTTCATTTACAAAGGATGTCAGACTAGCGTTAAATACGATACGTCAGTCTGTTGATATGGTTACAGGCTCTGGTATTCCAATTAAAGCGAGCGAAAAGGATTGTGAAGATCATATTGAAATCATCATTCGAATCCCTAAGCGCTAGTGAGCTGCGATAAATATTGAGGTGAATAGAGTTGTCCAAAATTATAGCGATTGCCAATCAAAAAGGCGGTGTCGGCAAAACGACGACAGCGGTCAATCTTGGCGCATGTCTCGCTTCTTTAGGAAGAAGAGTCTTGATTGTTGATATCGATCCCCAAGGCAACACTACAAGCGGTATCGGAATTAACAAAGCGGATGTTAATTATTGCATATATGATGTGTTAATTAATGAAGTTCATCCTAAGCAGGCTATAGCGGATACAGCCATACCGGATCTTAAGATTATCCCGGCGACGATTCAATTGGCTGGTGCTGAAATTGAATTGGTTCCAACGATGTCCCGCGAAATTAGACTTAAAAAAGCATTGGCACTTGTGCGCAATGATTTTGAGTATGTATTAATTGATTGTCCGCCATCCCTTGGCATCTTAACAATAAATTCTTTGACTGCAGCAGATTCTGTGTTGATTCCAATACAGTGTGAGTACTATGCATTAGAAGGTTTAAGCCAACTACTCAATTCAATCCGTTTAGTTCAAAAGCATCTAAATACTACCTTGCAAATAGAAGGTGTGCTTCTAACGATGTTTGATGCCAGAACAAACCTAGGTATCCAAGTCATTGAAGAGGTCAAAAAGTATTTTCAACAAAAGGTCTATCAGACGGTTATTCCCCGCAACGTACGTCTTAGTGAAGCGCCATCGCATGGGCAATCTATTATTTCGTATGATCCCAAGTCCAAAGGCGCCGAAGTTTATCTAGAGTTGGCGAAGGAAGTGATCTCGTATGAGCAAGCGGCTAGGTAAAGGTTTAGATGCACTGATTACGTCGCTCTCAATTAAGGAAGATGACAAGATTGTTGAGATTCCATTATCTCAGCTTCGAGCGAATCCCTATCAACCTCGTAAAACTTTTGAGGAAGAAGCGATTAAAGAGCTCGCAGAATCAATACGTGAGCACGGTGTTATTCAGCCGATTGTTGTTAGACAAGCCTTAAGAGGGTATGAAATAATAGCAGGGGAAAGACGTTTTCGTGCATCCCAGCTTTTAGCGAATGCAACTATACCCGCTGTCGTAAGAGCTTATAATGATCAACAAGTAATGGAAATTGCTCTAATAGAAAATGTTCAACGTGAGGATCTTAATTCAATTGAAGTAGCGATAGCTTATCAGGCAATTATGAATCAATTCACGCTTACCCAAGAGGAATTATCTTTGAAGGTTGGAAAGTCCAGATCACATATCGCTAACTTTTTACGTTTACTGTCATTGCCTGAGGAAATAAAAGATTATGTTTCACGTGGAACATTATCAATGGGTCATGCTAAAGCGTTAGCGGGTATAAAGGATGAAGCAAAACGGCGTGAGCTAGCAAAACAAGCTGTTGCTGGCGAATGGAGCGTTCGTGAGCTAGAGGAAGCCGTTCAGAAGACAGAGGAAAAAGGCAAAGGCAAAGGTAAAGTGAATACGAAGGCAAAGAAACGCGACCCTTTTCTAGAAGAGATAGAAGAGGAATTGCGTGAAAGATTTCAAACTACCGTTCGTATAAAACCTAACAAAGACAAAGGTAGAATTGAGCTTTCTTACTTCGGGAAAAGCGATTTAGAACGGTTGCTGGAATTGCTAAAAGCAATGGCATAAGAGGAATTGAGATGGCATACCTAAGTTGTAATCTTCCTATGGAACGATTAAACTAAGGTATGCTATTGTTTTGTGAGGAAGGTGAATAATAAGTGGTGGAGAACAAATCAATCATATATTTGGATAATGCTGCGACTAGCTGGCCGAAGCCTCCTGCCGTATGGGAAGCGATGGAACGAAACATGCGTGAGAGTGCAGCAAACCCTGGACGGGGCAGCCATGCAATGGCGGTAAAAGCTAGTAGAGTGTTATTCGAGGCGCGCAAAAGACTGGCTAAATTATTTCGCATCGCCAATCCGAATGATATTGCTTTTACATTAAATACAACACATGCCTTGAACCTTGCGATACAGGGGCTCTTAAAGCCGGGTGATCATGTTATCACGACTACGCTAGAGCATAATTCAGTGAGACGGCCATTAGAAGCCTTGAAGCGAAAGCTCGGCATTGAAGTGACTTATGTTTCAACAGACGTACAAGGTAAGGTGAATATAAAAGAAGTAGAAGAAGCAATTACAAGTCAAACAAAGCTCATTGCAGTAACACATAGCTCCAATCTTCTAGGATCCATTCTGCCTGTTGAAGCACTTGGAGAAATAGCTCGTCGTAAGGGTGTAAAGCTGCTTGTAGATGCAGCGCAAAGTGCGGGAGTACTTCCTATCGATGTTGAAGCGATGGGAATTGATCTGTTAGCTTTTCCAGGACATAAAGGGTTGATGGGCCCGCAAGGAACGGGTGGATTATATATTCATCCAAACTTGGAATTAGAGCCGCTTATGCAAGGTGGGACAGGCAGTAAGTCCGAAGCGCCAGAGCAGCCAAATGTTCGGCCCGATCGCTATGAGGCTGGAACTCAGAACACGGTAGGAATAGCTGGATTGTCTGAAGGAGTGAGCTATGTCCTGAAAGAGACAATACAGGCTATTCATGAAAAGGAGCAAGCTTTAACGTTTGAATTAATGGAGGGACTGCAAAGTATACCGGGGATAACGTTACTTGGTCCTGCTATCGGAGAAGAGAGGACAGCGATCGTATCCTTTCTGTTGAAGGGTGTTGATCCATCTGAGATGGCCTTCTTACTCGATCAACAATTCGGTATTGCTGTGCGGGCGGGGTTCCATTGCACGCCTCTAGGACATGAGACTGCAGGATCCTTCGGCACAGGTGCTGTTCGTGCAAGCCCCGGATATTTTACGGAGAAATCGGAGATCGTATCAATGATTAATGCTGTAAGTGAAATAAACCGGACGCTTAATTCAGGGAGATAAGAGAAGAAGCAAGAGACATAGGGGAGACACAAATAATGGATGCTTGGAATGATGAAGTTGTAATAGCGATTGCTGCAGGGTCGGGATTTCTTATCCTAGTGCTGTTTATCTGGCTAACAGTTGTTACGAGTAAGCTTAGCAAGCTTAAAGTCGCACATAATAAGCTAATAGGAGATACGGGTGTCGGAAACATGGAAGAGATCATGCGTGTACTGCATGATCGACTGAATTCCATTGACCATATTCAGAGTAATCAAGGTACTAGAATGGAGCAGCACGAAAAACGCCTGTCGTCCTTGAAGGGACGAGTTAGCGTCCATCGGTTTAATGCATTTTCTGACTCGGGAAGCGATCTTAGCTTTTCAGTAGCATTCGTGAATGAAGAACAAGATGGAGTTGTCATCACGGGCATTCACGGAAGGGAACAAACGTTCCTGTATGCGAAACCGATCGATAAAGGACAATCTGCATACATGTTAAGTCCAGAAGAGAAGATCGCTATTAATCAGGCATCGCAAAAGGGATAACATTCTGACTACGGGTATTATGTACGGCTTTCAGCAGGCTTTGCGCGATGATCTCCGACATTTTAACGACTAGGTTGAGTCTAGTGTTTTGTAAGACGAAATACTCCATAAAACCTCCGACATTCACAATACCGGTCATATGGATGTCTCCAACAGGCGGCAGCTCCTTGTTAACACCTGCACCTGGGCGCACGGGGCCAGAGCCAACCTGTATGCATCCTACGCTAGATACTTGTCCTAGACAGGCATCTACAGCAATGACAAAGGGTTGTCTGGTGGATCTCATAATTTTCAGCAGCGTATCTCCCAGGTTCATGGCATGAACCGGTTCATCTAATGTTCCATACAAATCAAATAACGAGCTATACTCTCGTGACAAAGCTGTCCCGACAAGCGGGCCTAGTGAATCACCTGTTGAACGATCGGTACCCACGCAGACGATGACAATGCGACGCTCTTGGGGTAAAGCTTCTAGGTAATATTCGAGATTCTGGGATAACCGATTTAAAACTGTTGGCTCGTTAAAAGGAATCTTTAAAGAGAGCGCCGCTGAATCCGGTGCGGAGCCCGGACGTTTCTCCCATGCGCCGTTCATTCGTCCGATTCGCCTCCTACCCTAGTATGCTACTAGTATATGGATGGGAAGGCTCATTTATACTTGCGCGACTAGAAAGGTTTAGATTTATAGGCTTATGTTCAGGAGGAATGGCCCGATGGAATCTCTCTTGATTGCATTTGATTCAACTCAGCAAGCTTTACGTGCAGAAATGCTGCTGGAATATGCGGATATCGAGATCGATATATGTCCTACACCTAAAGAGATTACGGCAGGATGTGCATTGTCCATTGCTTTTCCAAGCGATGAGTTATCTCAAGTGGAACAAATCATCCACTCAGAACATGTTGAAATCCGGGGATTGTTCGAAAAGACGTCCAGCGGCTATGAACAGATTCGTTGAGTTAAAGGAGATTAATACTAATGCGTTCATATCTTCTAATAGATCAAGGCTTGCCAGAAGCTAATCTCTGGGAACGATTCGTTAATCATCTCTGGGATTTGATTAGAGATACTCAGATGTGGACTGCGGCTTCTATGGTACTCCTAAAAATCATCCTGATCATTATTGTGAGCCGCTTAGCCTTAATGGCTGTAAATCGTTTTATAGATCATGTGACAAGCGAGAAGAGATCTAGCCGCCTAAAGCTGCGTACAAGACGTATTCAGACTGTTGGCCGATTATTGAAAAACACAGCGTCGTATACTCTTAATTTCATCGCGGGTTTACTCATTCTTGGAGAATTCCACATTCAAATCACACCTCTTCTGGCAGGTGCTGGCGTGTTAGGGCTGGCAATTGGATTTGGTGCTCAAAGCTTGGTGAAAGATGTGATTACGGGGTTTTTCATCATACTTGAAGATCAGTTTGCGGTCGGGGATACCATTAAGACAGGGGAATTTAAGGGAACAGTTGAAATGATCGGACTGCGTGCGACAAGGCTCCAAAGCCAGACGGGCGAGATACACATTATCCCTAACGGTTTGATAAACCAAGTCACCAACTTTTCAGTTAACCCTTTAACGGTCATTGTTGATATAGTGATAACAAGCGATAGTACAGTCGATGAATTAATGGAGGAGATTCGTATGGTGCTCACCAGGATGAGCGATCCCAATCTTATTGAGCCCCCAGAGCTGCTAGGGATACAGACACTGGCTATGAATCAAGTTACATTACGAGTAACCGCACAGTGTAAGCCGAATACAACTGATAAAGTAACCCGGATAATTAACACGGAATTGAAAAAAGCTTTCGAAAACAGAAGAATGAATGTATCCTCATAGAGAGAGCGATTTATTGTATGTATAGTAGGGGGATCGTGAAATGGAACGGAAAACGTTTGAACTCGGTGACATCGTTCTCATGAAGAAACAGCATCCCTGCGGCGCTAATGAGATGGAAATCATTCGTATGGGAATGGACATCCGGATTAAATGCGTGAAGTGTAAGCACAGTATATTGCTTCCTCGTATGAAATTCGAGAAAAGCCTTAAGAAGGTTCTTAGATCAGCTGCAGATGAGACATCACCTGGTGATGCATAGCAACATGAGAAGACAATTAAATCCAGTTGCAAGCACTCTCTAAATGTGTTATTATTTTTCTTGCTGCGGAGAGGTACCCAAGTGGTCCAAGGGGGTTGACTCGAAATCAACTAGGCGTCGCGAGGCGTGCGTGGGTTCGACTCCCACTCTCTCCGCCATTACTCGAAATAGCCCGGTATATCAACGTTTTCAGTACGTTATGTGAGCGAAAGCCACACGCTTTTATACCGAATTACATACTTTTAAGCGCTAGTTGATTCATATGCGCCTAGATGATTCCCGAACCTCCTACGTTAAATATCGCGTAGGGGGTTTTTATATGGATAAACGTACAGGTAAGAGAACGGTTAATGAGCGCGTTCCGATCGCGGAAGTTGGGTTACCGTCGTACACGTTGGAGGAAGCGGTCGTTTTCGTAATGCGGATTAAACGCGCGAAAAACCTGAAGGAGAAGACAATTAGCGGCTACATTAAGGACATGCGCTACTTTACGGAATGGATGACGGATCAGTATCCCGCAGATTTCCCCGTTAATGACGTAACGGCGGACATTCTGCGCGATTACATACTATGGTGTGCTAACGAAAAAGAATATTACGGTGGGCACCCGTATAAGTCGGAGTACAACAAGGATCGGCGCGGTTTGGCTCCGTCCTCCGTTAACGTCCGTATTCGTGTTCTAAGGACGTTCTTCGCCGTACTCTATGAGGAAGACGTTATCGACCGCAATCCCGCTAAGAACGTGTCCCTGATGCGCCAGGACGTCGATACGGTCGAGCCGCTAACGGAGGACGAGCTCCATCGCTATCTAAAGGCGCCGGATCAACGCCAATGGGCGCAATGGCGGGACTATATCGCGATGATCGTAATTCTAGATACGGGAATGCGCTTAAACGAAATTTGCACGTTAGAGAAGCACGAAATAGACTTCCGGAATAAGTGTATTACGTTGCCAGCCGTGAAAAATAAAAATCGTAAAAGCCGCGTTCTACCGCTATCGACGGAGACGGCGCGCCTAATTAAGCAGCTAATAACGGAGTCTGAGCGTACATTCGAATCGACTTACGTATTCACTACAAATTACGGAGATCCGCTGATCGACAAGACGCTGCAGAAGGCATTCGACAAATATGCGGATAAGGCGAAGCTGGGACGGAATGTTTCACCGCATGTACTTCGTCACAACTTCGCGACAATGGCGGCAGAGAACGGTATGAGCGTATTCCATTTGCAAAAACTTATGGGCCATGCGGAGATAGGTACAACGCGGAAATATGTGCAATTAAGCCAGGAATCTATCGCGGATCAGCATAAGCGGTTTAGTCCGCTGGGGCGCGTATTGAAGCGGAAATAGTTATCCACATATTCACTGCCCCTCACATGTCGTTTGTATTTAATTATGTAGTATACTAATAGAGGACGAGATGGGGAAGGGACGTAAACACTGAAAACAAAGGATCAACTTAATCTATTGATATCATTCGGTGTGTTATTGATTTCTTTGATGGGTCTGGTGGTTTCTATAATTGCACTTACAGTAAAATAGCAACATAAAGAAAAACAGCCCAATCCGCTAAGATAAGGGGCTGCCATTGTAAGGAAAATAAACGCTGTCTCGTCCACCGTGTTAGACCGTTATTAGTAGTAACGGTCTTTCTTTATTTTAATCTTATACTTTACATATGTAAATCAAACGTTTGTTCGCGCAACTCCGCACTTCTCTCGGACTGTGCCGCGCGGTAATGACGCTTATGAAACGCGGAGTCGACATCGTACATTTCCACCGCGATATGACCAACGCGAAAACGTGTCCGGGTAGCGGCGTTGATAAAGCGGAGTTTGTTGCGGCGGTAAAGGCGTATAAGACTGAAAACGTTAAGTCTCCGGACGGGTTATTATTGAACGTAAAGGATGCGGAGAAAATAATCGCGTTACTAGGTGCCGCGTATAATCTTACGGGGGATAAAGAAGCGCGTGCGGAAGTGCATCGCTTAGCGAACGAAGTGCGGCGTGCTGCGGGGATACCCGTTGGAAAATAAATGAAGCCCATCGGATATGTATGCGGATAATACCGCAACGTGTCCGGTGGGCTTTTTCTGCGTTTACGCGAGGTAAGTGTTATTATCCTTGCGATCGCGTTGCTTAAACGGAAGAATGTTAATATCGTGATTATTATCCTGTCCGAAATTCTGCAACGGTGAAAACTTTTTATGCTCGTTTTTGATCTCATCGGAGAATAAGTTAACATACGTCAATACTTGATTTAACGTTGAATGACCAAGCATAGATTGTAACGCGAAGAGTCCGGCCTTGTTTTTAACGCTCATACGGGCAAACGTGTGTCTCAAGGTATGCGGCGAAACTCTAACACCTGTTATTCCCGCCATTTTGCCGTAGTGGTTTAATCGATGCTGTATCTCCCTGCGGCATAAGGGAGCTTCGTCGTGTGTAGTAATGAATAGTTCTGGTGTATGTGAGTTCGATCTAAATTGAAGATATTGAAGCAACAGCTGTCTCATTTTTTCTTGAAAATAAACAAATCTTTCTTTATCCCCTTTACCCCTTACTGTTATCGAGTTCCTTTCCCAATTAATATCACTTACTTTTATTTCAGACATTTCACGGACGCGAACACCCGTCTCTAAAAATAACATAATTAACGTGTAGTCTCTAACTCCTGCGAAGGTGTTTTTCTTTGGTTGCTCAAGAAGTGCAACCAATTGATCTTCATCAAATGTCTGTATAATCTTTCTTCTAAATTTCGGCATTTTCACTTTTTTGAAGGGGCTCACCGATAAATATTCGTCTCTAACAAGAAAATTGAAAAATGCCTTCCAGCCCCTCAAATACGTATGGATTGTACTAATCTGTAGTTCTTCTTCTTCCATCATGTAGAGAATACCGTTTTCTTTAATTTCCTTAGAGCTGATTTCCTGCGGATAAGTTGATTTTCCTTGCTTATCTAAAAGTTGCTGCAATTTTCTTAACTTGTCTCGGTAAAACTGAAGTGTTTCGGGGCTTAGATTTTCGCTCTTTCGATCTTTAATGAATAGGTCTACAGCAATACCAAAAGTTAGTTTATCCACGTTACATCCTCCTGTAAATAACAAAAGCCCCCATCGCTAATTCGCGTGAGAGCTTCGTTAATTCTTCGTTAGTATTTTGTTGTTCCGCGTAACCTCTTTATTGGGTAAATTTCGATCCGGCGGTCGTTCTCGATTATGCTTCATCGCGTTATCACCTCCTTATATCTCGTCATCGTAATAAAACGTACTCTCACCGCGAACGAAATAGTCGACGTCACCGTTTTTCGCTGCGTATCTTAACGTGAGTTTCCGTTACTTCTTCGACAAACCCGCAACCGACGCACTCATCGTCATCATCGACATAAACCGCAACAAGTCGGCGCTCGATTGCGGCTGTGCATAAATGTAATGTAGCGACTAGCGGCTTCATTTGCCAATGTACCTCCATGTTAGCGCGCGAACTAAAGCGCGGCTACGATAATCTCAACGTGTTCGTTCTCGTCTAATACCACGCGATCGGCTGGCGTTGGTTCCGGTATCTCATCGCCATCGCGAATCATACCACATAGATGTAGCGTAAGGCATTCCGCAGCCATACGTAGGGCTTCCTTGGGGTCATAGCCGCAAGTTAAAGCGCCTGGGAGATCCGGAAATGATACGGAGATGCCGTCGGATGCCGTATGGAATATCGCGGGATATGTATATTGCGCCATGTTATAGCTCCTTTTTCGGAAATCCGTATACGAATAAGATGACGCCAACAAACGTAAGGGCCGGCACGAATATATTATCGAAGAATCCCACGCTCACAGAGAACGAGGGATTTCCGCCAGTACGCTCAATCCCGTATGCTATTTTCGTCCCTACACGTTCGATCGCGTGAATGAATCCGGATGCGATAAGGAAAGCTGCGCCAAGCTTGCGATAATGATCGTTAGCCAACGTTTACATCTCCTTTGATTCAGAAACAGCTATACTTAATATTTGGCTTCTGTTAATGGTTAGCTCTAACGGCCAGGACAGTATTACATAAGGAATATCAATTGAGGATACTCCGTCATTTTTACTGATTTTGATAATGTAATCTCCTTTTCGAGTAATGCCTTTAAGATTACCGAAGACTAACTTCCCATTTATTAATGTAATCAATATCTTCTTATTGTTTTTCTTTCGAGGGATTATTCTGTTTAACTTTTTGTGTGTCTCGGTGGAGAGGAAATAGATAAGGTAAGAGAAGAGTAGCCAGAAAATGAGCAACGGAATTGGTTCGTTTTTAGGAGTAGCTGTAAAAACTGCATCTCCAACAAATAGGGCAGTATTAAAAAGAAAAATAATACCTACATATTGATGAATAACGTACATAGCATTGCTTCGAGGGAAAATGACACTTGTCAGCAAAGCGGATGTTAAATATATACTAAAAATTAGATAATTAATAATACCGAATAGTTCCGTAAAGTAGGAAATAGAAAAGGTAATAATAATCATTGTTATTGTACCGTATATTGAGAAATTGACTCTGTCTATGCTTGAATCGTGCTCCATTTTCTCTAATATGCTTTTTCTTCCAGTCAATCTAATTATCATAATAATAATTGGAAAAATAATTGCAGTTACTAACAGAGATATGATTCTGAACGCGATCGGGTCGTTAAACCATCCCATAAACTTCCCCCATAAAAATACATGTGTATTTATCATAAATTCGATATTTTCCATCAAATTCCTTTCAATAAAATAAAAGCCGAGCAGAAATCGCCCGACCTACGTATTGTATTTACCGTGTTTTGCACACACGTTTTACGCGCGCTAGGTTCCGCCGAGGGTTAACGGTGCGGGGCGGAGTGGGGCGCTAAATTGACGCCAAATATTGTAGTAACGCGGAAACTCCTTGAACTGCGGTAAATGTAACGATTGCCACTGTGAGCCAAGTCATAATACGCGAGGAACGATCGTTGGATTTCGCTGACTGTTCAATTTGCTTAGCGTGATAAAAATCCGCCAATATAGCATGAACTTCTGCGCTGCTCATACGTGCAGAGCCACCAGCATCCACGTTTTCAACGAATGACCGCTCGTCCTCCGTTAAATCGAACTTATCGAACATTCTAACTCGGTAGCCTTGCATAATTCAGCCTCCCAAAATAAAAACCGCAAAACAGGCGCGTTGCCGTTAGCGGTTCTCTTAGATGTTATCTGGTATGTACTCTATAATATCGTCAATTTTAACCGTTCTTGTTATGCCTCTTGCGCGAGCTTCTGTATTTAACGCATCGAGTAAATTAATCAATGTATCAATTTCGATTCTTTTAGTATCCCCGCTTACTAAATCGAGTACCGTAGCTGGCCGCGTTTTCGATTCGACCGCAATCTTATTCCGCGTAATACCCAACTCATCTAGCGTTTTCCCGAGGTTAAAACGTATCCGCATATTATCCGTCATTTCTAACGCTCCTCTATGTATTACCTACCATGATTATAACGCATAAAAACGGCACGCGTAAAACTTTTTGAACATTACTATTGACGTACTACTCCTGAAGTATTATAGTATGACTCAACAAGTAATACTCAGTACGTAATACTACTACAGGAGGTTTCATTTTATGAACATTCGCTACGTCCGTCACGTCACCGGTAATTTTATCGTAACTCTTCCCGCGCTCAACCAACGTATCGCCGTTCTTCCCGCCGTCATGTCCCGCATCGTAGGGACGCCGCCACGAGCTGTACTCGGTCAATGGGATATCAACGAGCTACAAGCCGCTAAGCTCGGTTTTCTAGTCAACGGACATCATCCGCGAATAACTGCTTCCCATTCGGAGGTGAACGAACGTGAACTTATCACTGCGTAGACGTATGATGGTCCGTTTTTGCGGAATGTTGTTATCGGAGCTGCTTCGCGGCATGATCGCGCGATGAGACGTTACCACATCCGCGAGTTTGACTTCTCCACCGGTGAGTTTAAGCCGGACGTAATTGTCGCGTTTTACTACGATGTTACAAGCGGCAGGTTTACGTTAAAACTCGTATCTTCACCGGTTAATGTCCGCCGCGATGAGGTTACCAAACGTGCGGCTACGTTCCGATCGATAACAGGCGTCAGAAAAGGCGTATACGTCGGCAAGCTCGTAATTTCTATCGAAAAATTGACGCAGCTTGGGTTCGTGCTTAAGCGGAAGGAGGCGACGGCAGCGTGAACAAACTTATCCGTCACATGGCGTTCTATCTACGCGCAGTCAATCGTTACAACGCGGCTCGCTTCGATATCATTCGTAATCGTTCCGTTAAAATTCCGCCGCCTTCACGTCCCGGTCGCTTATTCGCGTATAAGCTTGCGTTAAATGATCGGATAGAAACGGAGAGGGGCGCACCAGTATGAAAAAAGTAGCGTTGATTCACGGCCCTTACGATGACACCGGGGACATGACCGGTACGGCTTACGTAATGGAAATCGGCTATTTAGTTGACGACCGCCACGTTATGTACATAGATAGCTCCGGCGATTTATGGGTGCAGCCGGTCCGCCGCGTCGATGGTCGTAAAACGCTATATATTCCGTCTGATAGCGTGCCCGGCGCGAAGCTGGCAACGGGCGTCGAACGCGGCGACATTGTTATAAGCGAGATATATGCGCGACTGTCGGAGATGAACGGCTGGAGGTTCCTCGTTAACGTATTACTTCCGAGTGATAGCGTTATTGAGCTCGAGCTCGCTGAATGATTCCGCTTGAATAAGTGCCGGATGATAACCGGTCGAAACGTAGGGAACCGAAACCTCTACGTCGCGGATAATCGTTATTAAGGCGGTTATTCGCGTTTGTTTGAGTCCGTACCTGGGCGGCTGTAACCGTCCGGGATGGCTATGCGGGCTGCTTCATTCCGTCGATTCGTTTGGCGGCGAATTGACGGGCTTGTTACGGGTAAAGCGGCGGCAAACGCTCCGTATCGAGTTGTTTCGAAGTTTTACCACCCGGTCAAGAGCGATATTGTTACGATTGTTTCAAATGCTGTACAGAAGTCACTTCGCGGATAACTTGCGACTTCGATGTAAACGTGAGTCTATGGGGACGATAACGTCCCGGCGGTGTGGCAGCCGTCTTGGCGCGTACACTTACGGGGAAGGATGGGCGCTCAACTGCGGGCTCGAAACCGTTGGTCGGGCGCTTTTCTTCTGTTTATAAACGGTAATACGCGGAAATAGAACATACGTTTCGTTTATTGTTTTACGATAGTGTGCGGACGGGCTTCCGCTATACGGTTAACGTAATAAGCGGATTTATTTTCCGAGAGAGTGTGCGAACACACCGGTAACCAACGATTATCTACGTATGTCCCACTTTGCAGAGAGCCAACGGGTAGTAATAGTGAGCGGAGAGGGTGCGGTCATATGAATCTTATCGTTTGGTACTTACGAAGGCGCTGGCGGCTGTACCGTGCGTTTCCCCTTTAATTCCGATTAATCCGCTATGATATCCGTTTCCATATGTGGTCCGATTAAATTACGTCTTATTCTTCTCTTACGGAGAAACGCCGAAAACCCGCGCCACTACAACGTTTCTTAAGCGATTTAGGGAGCGCGATTCCCTAGCGTAGGTAACATATATTCATTCGCGAAATGGTTTAACTCGCGGATGGTGAATTGACGGAGCGGTTTTCTCCGGCAAGAGGGCTTCTTGTCCGAGAAGTGCACTCATCCAATTCATACGTCCAAGGCGAAAACCACGCCTCGAACGTGACTATATCTATTAATCGTATATAACTCGCGTAAAGAGGATGCGTAAGCATCCGTAGTAAACACGCAAAGATAACCGTAGCACGTATGACTACTAAATATTTACAGGAGGACTCGCGTGCAAAAAATAACAGTTGTTGATAGTGTAATGGGCAGCGGAAAGTCCACATGGGCGATCCAACATATGAACGAAGATCGAAACGCGTCCGAGCGGTTTATCTATGTTACGCCGATTAATACGGAGGTTGACCGGATAAAGGAGGCGTGTCCCGCTCGCGGTTTCCATAGTACGAACCTCGACAAGTATAACGGCCGTAAGATGCACGTTGCTAAGGAGTGGCTACAGGACCGCGCCAACATTTGCACAACACACTCTCTATTCCGCGCGGCTGATCCGGAGTTCTTAGCGTACGTACGTGACGGGAATTATACGCTGATACTCGACGAAGCTATGTCGGTTATCGAGATAGCGGACGTCAAGGAAACGGATATCGAGACGCTAGTTAAGGCGGGCAATATCGAATTTGAATCGGATGGGCGCGTCAAATGGTTAAACGATGACTACGACGGCCGATTCATTGATATCAAGGCATACGCGAAGGCGGGAACACTATTCCATCTAAGCGGAAAGATGTTCATACGGGCATTTCCGGCAGAGGCGTTCCGTGCATTCTCGAAGGTGTATTGCTTAACGTATTTGTTTAAGGCGCAGCAGCAGCGTTGTTACTTTGATATGCACAGTCTGGAATACGAAGTAAAGGCGGTCGGTCGGGCGTCAGACGGTGCGCTCCGGCTCGTAGAGCACGATGAAAAAGCGGAAGGACGCGCGGAACTGTATTCGATGATCGACATTTACGACGGATCACTTAATGAAGTCGGGAAAAGGGATAAAGCGATGTCGTCAAATTGGTTTGCGAAGTCCACTACGCTAGAGGATCGGAGGACGCTTCAACGGGCATCCCGCAATTATTTAATGAACGTACAGAAGGCGCGAGTATCTGATGCGTTGTGGACGACGAAGAAAAGTGCATTCAAAGTCAAGGACTACGACAGCGCGTTTGCTCCGGTAAATTGCCGCGGTACGAATGATTTTGCTGCTACATGGGCGCTTGTTTACGCATATAACCGTTTCGCAAATCCGGAAGAGCGGATGTTCTTCGCTAAATACGGAATAACGGTAGATGAGGACACGCTCGCAGTCAGCGACCTCCTTCAATGGATATGGCGTTCGCGCATCCGAAATGGTCAGCCGATCAGTCTGTACTTACCGTCGAGCCGTATGCGTTCGCTCTTGCTAGCGTGGAGTCGTTACGAAATCTAAACGGAGGGGGCGCCATATGGAGCCGGGAGAAGGCGCGATCGAATACGCACGATCACTCGTAAACGGCCTCAATCGCGAACAAGCCGCCATTGTCCTACGAAAGCGTCCGGACGACCCACGGGTTAAATGTTGCTCTTGCTGCGGTTACCACTTCCGCGATCAAACGCGACCGGGAAACGCTAAAACATGCGGGGAATCGTGCAAACGAGCGGTAAAAACGTGGCAGAGGCACATACAACGCGGGAAAGACTGGTCAGCCAAACCGAAGAAGAAAATACTCTACTATGATTGGTTTGAATATCCGTTCTGGATAAACGAAAGGGCGATGCTGTATCACGCGTGGAGCTACGATAGCCCGAAAGATCCGGATAAGATAAATCAAATATTAGCAGCTCGCCAGCGTTGTGAGCGCTTTGGAGGAAAGCGGAAACCAATAAGAAGAGTAGAGTATTAGCTGGCGACAAAAATACATATAGGGAAGGTAGAAAGAGACCAGTCCCGGCCTTATTTTTAGGTTCAGTTGTTAACATTTTATAAGGGGGTCTACATTAGTGAAAGGAGAAACGGTTCGCGCGATCCGCGTCTATCACGAATTAAGCCAGAATAGCATGGCCGCGCAGCTCGGTTTGACGGCGGGGTACCTTTGTATGATTGAATCGAACAAACGAGCTGTATCGGATGTCGTAAAACTAAAAATTGCGCAGCGCTACGGGGTCGATGACTCGTTAATCGAAGCGTTACGCCGATCGAGTTTAATCAGTAAGCTCACGGTTTAATAGGCGAAAACGTAATTAGTCGGATGAATGGAGTCCGGCTTATTTTGCGTGTCTTACGAGCGGACTCAAAATGCTTGGGCTACACGACCGGTAAAAATCCGAAGACGGGCGTAGACGGTCAGCGATCCGCATAAGGGAACGGTTGTAATGACAGTAACGGAGGAAGACGGATTTACACTTATTACTTATCGCGAAGACAAGCGGCCACTGAAACTCGCACTTTACGTAATCGACAGTTTCGAACGCGAAATGACATTGAATAGTGTTATCGAATTCATCGAGCGCGAAGCGAACGCACCCTCTCACATTGCAAATATGGAACCGGCGAAATTTTGGGCGTTAGTCGAACGCATATCGACGCTATTCTGCCGTGCATTCTCGCCTACATTGAATTGGGGCGTCACCAAACCGGAAATTAGGGGCGCCGTCTACTTCGTAATAAACGAGGGGATGCGGGCGGGTGCGTGGCCTGACGATTACACCATGACGCAGTCAACGTTTGTACAGTACAGCGAAGTGGGATGCGATGAGTAACGCACGATAAGAGGAAGGCGGTGCCGGCCGATGAAGTTTAAGCCGCGAACGTTCGTCAATCCAATTGTCGTAACCGCGATCGAACCGTTTGACAACGGCCATAAAAAGCGAGTAACAGTGACGGATACACGCGACGGTACTCGAAATGAAATTATCTTCGGAGATTCCGTGTCGGATCGGTTAATACGGATAAAGGCGCCATTTCTTGTATCTAAAACGAAGCAAAAACGGGGGATATAAAAATGAATAAATTTAACAGCGTATGGGATGGTCTTAAAGGACCGGAGATGGACGAAATAAACGCGCTGATCGGTCCGAACCTCGGCATGTCACCGCGTAAAAAAGCAGAGCCAGTACCAGAAGAACCGGAAGATCCGAACAGGCTGCTCGGCCGGATTACGAAATATAACGAGGCGCGAGGCTTCGGGTTCATACAAGCGGAGGACGATACGGAATATTTTATCCACGCATCTGCGTTCGCTGAAGGTGTGGAAGTTTGGCGGGGAGCTCGTGTGTCGTTCGAATTGTCGAGAAATATCCAGACAGGAAAGACAAGCGCGGTTAATGCGAGGTTTATGCGATGAGGCCGGTCGTACGATTAGTCATCGCGGAGGTCGAGGGGCTTCCGTTTATGGCCGCTAACTATTACGATGAGCGCGGTCAACATGCGGATATGGTGTTAAAGCCCGTAACGGATAACGTTATCCTGCGACACACAATCGCGGAATTAATGCGTATCCACGAAGTCCAATCCGTCGACTTGTTTACGGACAGTGAGGATGCATTTAAGGCGTTCTTACCGGCTGCCGGAATCAACGTTCATTACGAGACTAAGGCGGAGTTGCGGGACGTTTACGCGAACCTACTTCCGGAGAGTCCAGTGTTCGCGATGACTCGCGAGCTTTGGTTTCCGGACAAGCCCGCGCAAGATTCAGAGTCACACGAAGAAACAGAAACGCATCGTCCGTCGTTTATGCGGCGGCTTATTCAATTTATAAAGGGAGTGTTTACGCGTGATTAAGTTCGAACTACGAGAAAAGTACGACGCGCAGGACGCTAGATTTTCGGAGATTAGAACGCGGTACGAGCAAAAAGTTAAAGACGCAGGAACTCGCCTTGCCGACTTAAAGGCCGAGCAGGAAGCTTTACTTAGACAAGAGTTTTCCACTGGTAAAGACCTTTCCGCGGATAAGGAGCGAATCCGGGCGAGTATCGAAGAGGCGGTGCGTGCGCTCACGTCGGCGGAAGCGGAGTCCCGACAGGCGAATGATTACGCTCGAACTGCAAGCGGGGAGGGCCGCATCTCAGTACGGGATTTAACAAAAGAATGGAACGGTCCATATCGTGATCAAGTCAGAGAAAAAGAACTCCGACCGATCGCCGACCGTATGGCTGCGGCACGTGAGGCTTACCTAAACTCAGTACTCGATTATTACGACCTTATAGATGATTATTCAGACCTGTACCGAGTGGTTAGAGAGAACGCAAGCCAAGACCGTCAAGCAGACGGTTACCTATATGCTCGTGAAATCGCAACACTCATTGATTTACCACGCATCACGGATGACGACCTATCGTATACAAGTACACGGCGCCAGCTACCGGTTGGAGTAAACCGCATTTCGAGCGGAGGTAAGTCGAAATGAATCAGAGCCAAATAGCGCAAATCGTTAAGGAGATGTCGCAGAAAGTTACAGACGGCACGGAGTTAACACGCGATGACGTCAAACGAATGGCGGAAGCAGCGCGTAGGTCGGGTAAAATCGAACACCGCGCACTCTATTCGGCGGTTCGTTCGTTGTTACCGGTGCCTGCGGAGGGTGACGAGAAGATTACGGAAGATGAAATTAAGGAAGCGGCGGAGAAGGCGCGCAAGTCAGGGCGCATTGAAGACCGCGTGAGCTACGTGGCAATCAAGACTAAATTACAAGAACAAGAGGAGAGTGCAAATAAATGAGAACATTAAATAACGGAGTAGTTACGGTCATCGACGGCGACGAGGTAGTTGTAAATAGGACAGCCGGAATCGATATGAACGCACCGTATTGGGAATACGTAGGCACGGACGGTGTAACTGTTCGCGTGGACGTATCCTCGCATAGACCGAATATGGACGTATTGGCCGGTCTATATCAGAAAGCATACGCGAGTAAACGTCCGGAGGATGCCGCAGCGTATGTTCGGCACAAGACGCGCGTGCTGGCGCTATTCAGCTAAACGAAATATATACGAAGGGCGCTCCGATATGGGGCGTCTTTTTGATGCGGAGGGAAGACCAATAGCGAATAATTTCGATATTGATATGAGAAGATTTCGTAGAGCTATTCAAGCCATGCCTGAGGTGTTACTCAAGGGTGCTAAGCGAGGGATGCACGACGCGCTGGATGAGTGGAAAGCTGAAGCTGTTGACGTAGCTCCGATAAAAAGTTCGACGTTGAGACGATCGATTCACGCTAGCGATATAAAACGTCGCGGGGGATTGAATCTGGAAGGCGAGTTGTCAGCAAGTGCTGTTGAGACTATCAGCGGCAACCGGTTTAACTACGCTTATTACATCCACGAACAAAACGCGGGAGGCAAGCGTTTGCGGACGGCGGGAACCGTTAAGAAGTTCCTAGAGGTTCCGCTCGAGCAGAATGACGAAAAATGGGTCCGGCAGATAGAAAGCGAGATCGAGACGGAGTTAAGACGCCACGGGTGGTAGTTGATTAAAGAGGAGGCAATACGAATGATAACGGAAAAACTGTACGCTGAAGTTAGTCGCATAGTCGGTAGTATCCAACCGTTAACCGGAGCATATCTGAAGACAAGGGTCGAAGGTGTAGAACGTGGGGATATCAAACTGGCACAGCTCAAACTAGACCTTCGGATAGCGGCGGGAAAATTTGACCAGGCACATGCAGAACTAAACGCCATTAGATTTCCTAGATTCCGCCAACGCTTTGAATTTGCGAAGTTTACCGCGGGGATACAGCACTATAACCGTGCCATCCCGCTAATAATAGAAGCGGTTGAAACCGGTAGCGCTACGTTATGGCGAAAAGTTGATGGAAAATTAGCGGCGGCAGCACGCGCGAATGATAACTATATCAGCTTCGTTTACCGCGATCGCACGGAAGGCAGGCGAAGCTAATGGCGTTCGATTTAACGGCACGACTCCGATTAATTGATGGCATGTCCAGTCAGTTAAGGCGAGTCAATAACTCGCTAATAAGTTCAATAGGTACTGTCGGGAAATACTCGGTGGCGATCGGCGCTATCGGGGCGGCATATGCTTCGACTCAAGCAGCGGCGGGTTTGTTTAATAAAACGATAAAAGCCGCGGCCAATTATGAGATGAAGGAAGTTACCGTTAACGCAATGTTCGGTAAAAACCACCTCAAAAGTGCGAAGGAATATTTTGATCTCATAGAGAGTCGCTCAGCAGCGTCAATGTTTTCGCAAGACGATTTCCTCGAGGCGGGTAAGTCCTTTATCCCAACGACTAAAGACACCGCGCAAATTGCGAAGATGGTCAACTTAGCTGAGCGTCTCGGCGCGATCGATCCGGCGCAGGGTTTAACCGGAGCCTCATACGCGTTGAAGGAGTTCTTCGGAGGCGATGCGGTTTCACTCGTAGAGCGGTTCGAGCTGCCGCGTAAAGCGATGAATGAGATAAAAAATCTACCGCTTAGTAAACAGTTAAAAGCGTTAGATAAGTACCTTGACGGAATCGGAGCGACGAACGATCTTATTAACGCACAATCAGCGACGACGATCGGTCAGTATAAAAAATCGGTAGCGTCCATTAATAAAGCGTTCCGTGAGATGGGTACGGAGGGGCTGGCGTATGTTAACCCATTGCTCGAAGACTTTAATAAGTATTTGAAGAGCACGGATTTCCAACGGTTCAAGACTACCGGTATTCGGGTATTCGGTGAGTTTTCAAAGGGTGTAGCGGACTCTATTCGAAGCGCGGGTAATTACATCAACTCACACTTCCTTAATAATCCGGCTTTTCAAAATTTAAAGACTCCTAGAGCTAAGGTAGGCTTTATATTCGATGATATTATGGCGACGTTCAATGGGTGGCTAAACGCCGGGGGCCGAGACAGCATTACCAAAGTTGCTACGGATGCCATCAATCTAATCGGAGGTGCGCTTAAAGCCTCGGAACCGTTAATCGACGCAGCTAAAGGCGTAGGGATAGCGGTTGGACAAGGTATGCTCGACGGGATGAAGGAATTCGCGAAAACAAATGCGGAACTCGCTGCACTTATGACCTTTATGGCGACTCCTGGATCTTTACCGGTAAAACTAGTCGCAGCGGGGGCAGTGATGGCAACACCAGGCGTTGCGGGTACCGTTGGAGATATAAAAGATCCAAATATGTCGTTATCGGACAAGTTGGAGAATTTAAGTTCAAGGCTCACGGGTCGTTCGTATCTTGAGGGAAAGTTTTCAAAATCTCCCAAGCAAACCTATGATACTTGGAATTTTACACCGCCAGCGGCTTTGCTCCAACCGAAGACATTACCTATGGTATCTCCGGAGTCTAATAACATACTTCCATTCACATCGTTAGTTCCAGGATTCGCGTCCGGGTTAGACAACGTTCCATACGATAATTTTCCAGCGAGATTACACGCCGGCGAAACGGTACTTACGCGTACCGAGGCGACTGCTTATCGTGAAGGTAATGGCGGTAATAGTGGCGGTTCTCGTCCGCTTGTTATGGTCCAAAATTTGAACGTACGCAATGACGGAGACATCGATAAGATTGCCGGTAAGTTAGCGCATCTATTGGCGATGTAATAATGTACGGAGTCAGTGGCGGGCTAATCACCGTTGCCGGCTTCGTTTTATAACGAGAGGGGACGTTTATATGTCAATTAAAACACTAAATGCGGATCACATGACCGCTATTCAATATCTCGCTTTACCGAAGTCTCAGCGGCCAACTATCGAAGAGATAGCGGCAGAGTGTCGTGTTAGTAAATCGACTCTGTACGCGTGGATGAGAGAACCGCTATTCGAATCGGCGCTTAAGAGCCAGATGGTCCGTTATGCGCAAGATGATTTACCGGAGTTAGTTTCGTCTATAGCGCGTATGGCAATTCGAGATTCATCCGCAGCTATGGCAAAACTCGCGCTCCAAATGCACGGTATGCTTTCGGATAAAGTCGAGCTTCAAACGTCAATCACATCCGCAGATAGCGGTACTACCGATGTCGAGGCGTTAAAGGCACGTATCATGGCATTACAGGGGCGGTCACATGCGACAGAAGAAACGCCCATTTCGTAGGTTGCCGCTAGATGAGCGCCATTACCGCGCGATCGAGTTGCTGGCGGGCCTACGGGATAACTACGGTGATGTGGCGCAGGCAATCGGAGTAAGTCGTATGACGTTATATCGCTATCGTAAGCGCGCGGACTTTAGACGAGAGCTGCGAAAGGCGACCGCTAAGCTACTCAACGCGCAGCACCGTGAACTAAAACGTAGGTTCGCGCTGATCACGAATGCGGACGTCGCATGGTTACTGCAGCGCATTGAAATCGTATAGACTCACGTAAATGGCGGAGAGGCTACGTAGGGCGTGCGATGGGTGGCGGATTAATCCGTTACTAAAACGGACAAACCGCGGAATACTGTGCACGGAGCTCCTGGCGCGTGACCTCTCCGAAATCTTTCGGAATGGCGTATATTTATACGTAATGGGGGTATAAAAACGAACCAATTCCCGATGTATAAACGGATCGATCGCGTGTATAGGTGGGAAAGCGCATGGTTATGCGGATGTTGGCGCGCTTCTATACCGTTATGATTACCAATCATCTAGGTACGCGCCTGTATAATGTTGCATAAAGCACTGACCCCCCAAGGGGGTACATCCAGGCGGCCTTTTTAGGTGTTCGGAGTTTCCGCGTATCATTTTTTAACTCGGGGACATGGTGAACATAAGTGGTCTGTAAAATGAGAAAAGACCTAGACAGGTTCATCTAGGTCCTTCGAGTTAATATAAGTGCTATGATTTACAGTGTTCTGATACCGTTGAGCCACTTCTAATATGTGGCCCGAACCAAACGCGTCCATACCGAGTGTTTTTGAAATGTCCTTTTACTGGGTGTGCGCATCTTTCGTGCTGAATAACATGTGTTCCTCTTGGATAGCTACAAACCATTTCGGGTTCCTCCTTACCTAATTTAGTAGGCAAGGATATGCAAAGTTGAGGTGTAAGAATTATATTAATAATCCGCCATTCCTATCACAAACTGTGTTAATTCTAGACGATTTATTCATCACCAGACAATTATCGTATTATGTATCCGCAAAATTAACTATTGCGCGCTCTATGGATGTCTGCTAAGATAAAAACCGTAAGTCCTACATACGGCGTCTGCCAATTTACGAATCGTACTGATGTCTCACCATCAGATACTAAAACAACTAGTCTTCAAAACTAGACATACTTACCCCTATTACTAATATAGCATTTTACTGATGCTAGAGTCAATAGGGTTATTAAGAATCTTTAATATTTCAAAAAAAAATGAGCGCTTACCTTCGGAGTTTATCCGTTCTGTAGGCGCTTTTTTGCGTCTTAACAGTAGTTATTGATTCCGCACCATCTACGCTATATAATAGGTAATAATACGAATAACGTAGGTGTAACGGAATCAGTTCGGTATGTGAGCGTAAGCAAACGTAGATACAGCGGGTTTTTACGGGTACAAGCGGCGAAAAACGTGACTCGAAATCAACTAGGCGTCGCGAGGCGTGCGTGGGTTCGACTCCCACTCTCTCCGCCATTACTTAATCCTTACTATTTTTTGAATCATCGAAACGGTACTGCTAGATGATTACTGATACATAACTAATTAACCTTCTACATGAATTGTGGGAGGTTTTTTGTTGTATAAAAAAGCTAATGTAAACAAATGCAGGGTAAAAAACGGTCGATTGTGTGCGAATGATAATAAATATCCAATTATTATATGGATCGCTTACAATGACTCCCATATATATGTGTTATATAATATAACAAGATGCTTAATGTAAATAACACAAATATAACATTATGGGAGTGAAAATAATGTTTATTGAAGCAAACCCATATGCGTTCCCTTTCGATGGTGAGCTAAGAGCCGATAATACCGCCCTTATTATCATCGATATGCAAATCGACTTTTGCGGCAATGGCGGATACGTTGATCGGATGGGTTATGAGCTATCCTTGACTCGTCGCGCCATTGATCCAATTAAGGATTTACTAACTGTAACCCGGAAGATTCCTGGCTTTACAATTATTCATACAAGAGAAGGACATCGTCCTGACTTGACCGATTTACCGGCGAATAAAAGATGGCGCAGCAAGCAAATTGGTGCTGAGATTGGATCGGCAGGTCCAATGGGCAGAATTCTCGTTCGCGGCGAACCTGGCTGGCAAATAATCGAGGAATTGGCCCCGTTGCCAGATGAGGTCATTATTGATAAGCCGGGCAAAGGCAGCTTCTATGCGACAGATTTGGACCTCATTCTTCGGACCAAAGGTATTCGAAACTTGATTCTAACGGGTATTACGACTGATGTGTGCGTGCATACGACGATGCGTGAAGCGAACGATCGCGGTTACGAGTGCTTGATACTAGAGGACTGTACGGGGGCGACGGATTCTGATAACCATTTGGCTGCTTTGAACATGGTAACGATGCAAGGGGGCGTATTCGGCAGCGTGTCCGATTCAGTTAAGGTTGCAGAGGTGCTTAGGAGGTTAACCGTAAGCGTGTAAACAACCAATAAGTTAACCATTCTTGCGCAGCAACAAGTGCAAGCGGAGTAGAAAGGCAGATGATCGCGTTGATAAAGCAGCTTCAAGCAGGGACATTGTCCATTAAACATTTACGTCAGGCTTATCTGAATGGCAAGATTACACCCGAAGAAATAATATGGAGCATCATACGGCGTGCTGAAGAAGATGCGGCAATGAATATTTGGATTACACCGCCGCGAATGGAAAGGATAAAACCCTATCTGGACCGACTTTCTCAGTTGAACATAGCTGACGCGCCTTTATGGGGCATTCCATTTGGGATAAAAGATAACATTGATTGGGCGGGAGTGCCCACAACGGCGGGTTGTCCAGATTATCAATATTTGCCGAAGGAGCATGCGACGGTCGTTGCCAGGCTGATTGCGGCTGGAGCGATTCCGGTAGGCAAAACAAACCTAGATCAGTTTGCGACAGGATTAGTTGGAACAAGGAGTCCTTATGGCGAAACTCACAATGCGCTAAAGGGTGAATTGATTAGCGGAGGCTCCAGCTCGGGTTCGGCAGTGGCAGTAGCACGCAGGCATGCAGCTTTCTCTCTAGGCACCGATACAGCAGGCTCCGGCCGTGTTCCAGCTGCATTAAATGGTCTCGTTGGCTTTAAACCCAGACTTGGTGCGTGGCCGACCAAAGGGGTTGTGCCTGCCTGCGCAAGTATCGATTGCATTACGGTTTTCACGACCAGCCTGGATGAAGCACTTGAAGTCGATCGGATCGTACGTGGCTTGGATGATTCGGATCCGTGGTCGTTAACTGCCTATCCGCCAATAACGGCTGCTCCTAGCCATTTGTTACTTCCGAAGGAACCTCTTTATTTCTTTGGGCCATACGCTGTGGAATATGAACAAGCGTGGAAGTTGACGGTTGAGCGTTTGGAGCTATTAAACATACCGATTCAATATGTTGATACACAACCATTCCATCAAGCGGCTAATTTGTTGTATGGCGGGCCGTTCATAGAAGAGAGGTGGGCAGGTCTAGGCAGCTTCATCGACGCTCACCCAGACAGCGCTTTGCCAATAACGGAACAAATATTGCGTTCAGGGCTGGAATCGAAATACGATGGAGCTTCAGTGTTTAAGGCGATGCATACCTTGCAGGCAATCAGACTGGAGACTAATAAGCTGCTGAAGGATGCCGTTCTCGTCATGCCGACGTCCGGAGGAACATGGACGCGGGAGCAAGTGCGCAATGATCCCATTAAGACGAATACGGATATGGGAATTTATACAAATCATTGCAACTTGCTTGACTTGTGTGCAGTGGCTGTACCCTCGGAGACTGCAGCAGAGAACGTGCCATTCGGCATTACGATATTCGCGGTTGCCGCTAATGAAGGTTATGCGATTGGCACAGCAGAGCGGTTTGGGAGCGCAATCCCGCTAGACACGATAACCCCATCCCCTAAACATACCCTCGTGGCGGTGTGTGGCTTGCATATGCGTGGCCTGCAGCTGGAGAACCAAATGCTCCAATACGGCGCAAGATTTCTGCGCGAGGACAAAACAGCAGCAAAGTATTCGATGTATAAACTGCCTACTCAACCGACAAAGCCGGGTTTGATTAAACAAATGGATGGCGGCAGTAAGATCGATCTAGAAGTGTGGGAGATGCCTTTGGAAACTTTCGGGGCATTTACAGCTAACATACCAGGACCGCTCGGCATGGGTAAGGTTGAGCTGCAGGATGGAACGGAGGTGCCTGGGTTTGTATGCGAAGCCTATGCGGTATCTGATGCGGAGGATGTTACTCCTTTCGGAGGTTGGAGAGCAGTGAAATAATTGATTATCGGGGGCCGTCTGCTGGACGGTCTCCTTTTGGTTGTGGCGTGCCTCTGGTACGCCGACAAACAAAACCATCGCCCAGGTTGGACGATGGTTTTGTTACACTGAATAGAATATTGTCAGGATCGATACATAACGTTCCACATGGTGTTACGTCCCACTTAGTTCGCTCATTACATAGCTTAGTCGGTGTATACGTTTAACTCATGGACTGACCACCAGTTACCCACAGTGCCAGTACTGGTGACCTTGATGTAGCGCGCTGTCCGCGCCGAGAAGGTTGCCAGTTGGACTAATTGGCCGTTATCTGATATAGTAGCAGCCTTGGTCCAGTTGATTCCATCGCTAGATACGTGCACGTCTCCTTTTCGCAATTGGTCACCGTTACTGCCACTGGAATCCAACACAATCTTGTTGAAAGTCTGCGCAGACCCCATGTCCACTTGAATCCACATACCTCTGGACTGCCCTGCTCCGGAGCTCCATCGAGAGCTTACATTGCCATCCAGCATGTTAGCGGGCACATCGCCCCACGGACTTGTATGAGAAGCCGTTGCGATCCACCCCGTCCGCGATAACGCAGTACCTAGACCTGTGACGGTGAACGAAGTTGCGCCTGCATATACTCCGCTGGTTCCAAACACAGAAACCGGAATCGTCCCCGATGGAAGTCCATGCGGAACCTTAAGATTGATAGTTGTATCCGACCAGCTGGTTATGTTGGCATGGATTGATCCGAATAACACTGTGCCAAAGCCCTGTGTGTTACCGAAACCAGAGCCGCTAATCGTAGCCGTATAGCCCGGTATGCCTGAAGTCGGCGTCATACTGCTGAAGACTGGTGTAGGCAAGCCTGACAAACTCGCAGTTGTGAACATCGCTGAAGTCCCGCTTGGGAGCGCATAGGTATACGCGCCTACCGGGAAACTCTGGCTGGTAGTGGTTCCATTGTAAACTACGGTAACTTCCTTCCCATCATTGCTTGTCCATTTCTGCAGCGCGAGCCCGTTTGATACCTCTGTCGGAGCTGCGATCGAACCAGTTCCACTCGCAGAGTACACATTGATTTCACCGATGGACCACCAGAAACCGCCTGTACCGGTATTGACGAAGCGAACGTACTGCGCCGTCTGGGTGGTTGGCAGCGTGATGGTCATCTTCCCAATGTGTCCACTGCCGGTTGCAAGCGCGCTGCCCCAATTGACGCCGTCACTTGAAACATATACCTGATATTTCATAACGTAGTCGTAGGAACTGTTTGGTCCAGTATCCACTGTGATTTGATTGAAGCTCTGAGAGCTCCCCAAATTGAGCTGGATATAGTCGCCGTTCTTCATCCCACTTCCGTTGCTCCACCTTGTGCTGAGATCGCCGTCGATCGTTCTCATGGGATCATCCCCAGCCGCACTCGACGAAGCCGTGACGGTCCACCCGGTACGGCTCAGCGCCGTTCCTCCTGTCTGGATAGAAGCTCCAATCGGAAGGGAATGCGTGAGGGAGCTATTTCCGGTACGGATGGCATTCTGGAAGGGCAGTATTGCCGGATCGTACGTCATCGTAACCGGACCATATGTCGTCTGGAACGTAAAGTCATGTGTCGGATCCTTGACATTACCCGCTGCAGGGGTGCTGCCGTTCTGCGTCGGTCCCGACCACGTAAATGTGACGCCAGCGTTTTGTCCCAAGCTGTAGTCGAACGCTTCCGTTCCGTCTGCAACGGTGAAGGTCTGCGAGGTGGTCCCTGAGTTATACACAATCAAGACCTTCGATCCATCCGGGTTCTGGAACGCAACATTCTCTATGCTTCCTTTCCCAAAGCTATTCGAGTAAATTCGATAGGCTCCGGGCTTTACAAACTTGCTGGCATGACCGACTGCGTAATAGTCCTCATTGTAGGTTACCGCTCCGGTAGACTGATTAATGGTAACCAATCCGCGCATCATAGGTATACCATCCGTGTCGCTGTTAAGCGGACCCATATTTTCGTCGAGAGCAATGTTCCATAGCATGACTCCATTTGCCCAGTTACGCGTACCATTAATAATCCAAGTATTGAGTGCATCATGAAACCCTACCGATTTACTGCTTTGCCAAGTACCCCCAGTGGCTTCTGTGATGAAGGCTTTTTTACTTGGATAGTCGTTGTGGACTAGAGTTTGGTGAACTGGGGTGCCGCTATAGATGTGCCATCCCGTTCCAAAGGCGTACTGGGAGGCAGTGGGATCGTTAAAAATCGTCTCGGGCAACGAGGGCACATCCCAGTTGTGATCCCAAACTAAAATCTTCGAGGAAATATTGTTAGCCGCAAACGCCTTGCCCATCTCCCCAATCAACTTGATTTGCTGGTGATTGTGCAGGAACATGCCGGGCCAGGGGGGAGCGCCCATGGGTTCATTTTGCGGCGAAACATAGGTTATTGGCACACCGTAAGTACTGTAAGCTTGGATGAACTTTGCAAAATAGTTGGCGAGGACAGTATAGTACTCGTCCTTAAGAGTACCTCCTATCATATTATCGGAGGTCTTCATCCAACCTGGCGGGCTCCATGTGTTAGCCATGATTTTGATAGACGGGTTAAGCGAGAGAGCCTGCTGCAATGCCGGAATGATGTACGGCACATCATGCTGGATCGAGAAGTTGGCCAGCGTCGGATCCGTTTGTCCCGCTGACATGTCGTCATAGGAGTAATTCCCGCCTACAGTTACATCCGTGGCGCCCATCGGATTGCGGATTAAGCTCATGCCGATACCTGTCGTGGGATCAAACAGATTTTTCATCAAAGTATACCGATTAGCAGTAGTCAGCTTATTCCAGATCAGCCAAGCGGAAGAGTCGGTCATCGCCGCCCCATAACCATCCATTTGTTGATATTTGACGTTATGGTCGACCTTGATCGTAAGCGGGTTAGTCGATTGCTTTGTTGAGAAATACACATCGCCTTCCTTAGAAAGCCACTTGTTAACTCCTGGGTTTGTCAGCCAAACTTGCACTGGACTTCCATTATTTTTTGACGGCGGTGCCGCCATGGATGGTGTGACAGCGAAGCACATACACATAATAGTCACTAGAAGCAAAGATTTTTTTAATTTGTCCATGCTCGTTCCTCCTTGTAATATACAATTTTTTTCAATGAATCATTACGTCGAAGCGATTGTATGCGCTTCCAAGTAGTCGTCGATGCATTACGGTGGATAGCCGGTGTTCAAATCGAACCTGATCTTACCCTTATTAACTGCCATCATTGTGCTTCACCTCCCTTCAAAGCGTTTGTATACGCTTCCAGGAGTAGCCGAAAAACTACCCTCCGCATTACACGGAGAGCGTCCGATAACGCACGCAAATTCACCGATCACGCTATAGAACCAGAACAACTACAATTTATACATTTTTACTTTATAGGGTATCTCGTTCTTCCCATTGCAAAAAAAAGATAATCCTAATGAGGATGAGGACGGGTAAATCAAATCTGTAATCACGATAAGACCGTCGTTCGCAAATAATTCCACTGATGAGCGATCTACAATAAGACGCAGTTGTAGACACTGCGGATTCGACGGCAAGATAGCTTGATGTTTGCCGGCGAAATGCTCATGAAAATCAACGACTCCCGAACGAGTGCGGTCTACAAATACTGCCGAATCCATCACGGAATAACCCGCCACTGTTTCTTCCTGTTCCGAGGTTCTTAAATTAAATCCAAAGGAGTCAATGCCCTGGGCAAGCTCAAATTCGGCTACAATCTCATACGTTTCCAGTTGTTGGTCCTTCAATAACAAATTGAGCTCGTTTACAGCTTCCCCTTCCACCTCTAGAAGTGGAGTTCTGATCCTTTCCAGTTCCAACACAGGACGTTGAATCAATACTGTCTCGCCATTCCTTAATTCCAGCGTAAGCTCTCTTGGAATCGTCATGGCGCCCCTCCAGCCTTCGGTAGGAGTCTTATTCGCATATTTCCAATTGCTCATCCAGCCGATATAGATTCGGCGTCCGTCTTCTTCCGGTATGTCCGACCAACATACGCCTGCATAATTATCCCTGCCATAATCAAGCCAGCGAATCGTTTGAGAAGCTCCATCAGGTACGAAGGTACGACCGTCGAAATGCCCGGTAAAGTACTGGGTTCTTGAACCTTCATGGAATTCAGGCTCGTTTCCAATGCTTACAAGCAAGACCCATTTCCGTTTCGTTCTATCCCCATCAACGTGCAACGCGAACAAATCAGGACATTCCCAGACGCCGTCATGGGAACCGATTCCTTCACCGAATTCGCTGCTAAAGCTCCAATCTATTAAATTGGGCGAATGGTAAAGGCAAACCGTTTGGCCGCAAGCGAGAACCATCACCCATTGCTTCGTTTCTTCATGCCAGAAAACCTTCGGATCCCGAAAATCGTGATAGTTGTCGGAAGAGATAACCGGATTACCCTCGTATTTGATCCAGCTCCTTCCACAATCTTCGCTATATGCAATACTTTGGGTTTGCTTTTGTGTCAACTCAGAATCATTATGGTGAGTAAAAATTGCTATTAGACCAGGCTTTCCGCCGAAAAAACCCGTTGTGTCGTTCCAATCCACCACAGCGCTGCCTGAAAAAATCATGCCATTCTCATCGGGCGCAAGCGCTACGGGGAGTTGTTCCCATGTCATGAGATCCCTGCTTACCGCATGTCCCCAATGCATAGATCCCATTTCCGTTCCGTACGGATGGTATTGATGGAAAAGATGATATTCCCCATTAAAATAAACCAGCCCATTCGGGTCATTCATCCATTCCGCCGCAGGAGAAAAATGAAACTTGGGGCGGTACTTCTCAACTTTCATAGTAGACATAGACAAAATCTTCTCTCCCTTTCCATCCTTATTGCAGGTAAACAATGAGTTCTGTCAAAGACAGAACTCATTTGTTTAGCTATATTGCTCTCACTGTTTTACCACGCTTTGAATTTCTTTCGTGACTTGGTCGCCGCCTTCTTTTTTCCACTGTTCTACAAATGAATCAAAGGCGTCGATCGGTTGGCCAATAATGATTTTGGAGAACGTTTCATATTCGAGTTTCTTCAAATTGGCCCATCGTCTATCCATCGTTTCGGTTTTTACATAAGTCAACGTATTGAGCCATTTGAACTTTCCACTCACATAAGGCTTCAGGCCGACGCCAAAGGAATAAACCAATCCGAAATCATTCGCCTTGTCCCCGGAGAAATCCCAACCCGAGAGATTCCAATTGTCTACCGGCTTGGTTTTGTAATCGATCATCTTGTCGAATATCGGGTTCGCGCCAGGATCGTAGCTGTCAAATCTAGCGTGGTGCTCGTCGAGCGTACCCTTGCCATTCAGATAGTCAATCGCTCCCTGCAAGATTAAGGCAGGACCGTCCGCGAGCGAGAACGTCAGGTAGAACGGGTATGGATAATCCGATAAAATTGCCCGCTCTTCCTTGGAAACGAATTTATCCAGGCTCTCTGTTTTAATGTTCAGCATTTTAATAATGGCTTCCGGGTTTTTGGCGTCCTTGCTGATGACCGCAAATTGTTGGGCTGCGTTGCCGCCTTTCGCCACGGCAATACCATCGGATCCGGAAGGCATAATATAAGCCTGCCAGTTGGCGTTATTGTCGTTTCTCCAGCTGTTTCCGATCTCAGTGAAAGGGTTCCACCAAGTACCGAAGAACAACCCCGCTTTGTTATTAGAAATCAGTTCCTCTGTATTAGACGTTAACATGCCCTTGGTAATCAGCCCTTGCTTGTACATCTCGGCCAACTTCTGAAGGGCCGCCTTTGTTTCGAGCAGAATCGAACCGTAAACCGCTTCGCCGTTGCTGTCCTTCACCCAAAAGCCGGGGAAAGCGTTGAAGGCTGAGAATATGGGATCAAAGTGCAGGCCGAAGTTCTGGTCATCCATATCTTGGTACAGTCTTCCATCTTTCTTTGGACCCACAAGGCCCACCGTATCCGCTTTGCTGTTGCCGTCAGGATCTTGCTCGACGAACGCTTTCGCCACGGCTGCAAGCTCGTCCAGGTTCGTAGGCGCCTTGAGCCCCAGTTTATCCAGCCAATCTTGACGAACCCACATGACAGGCAAGAAATCCACAAGCGGTTTGGAGCCAGGAATGCCATACATCTTACCGTCTACCTTGACCATGCTGTCGAACAATTCCTTGTTGGAGTCGTATACTCGTTTCACATTCGGGCTTGCGTACTTCTCCCAAACCTCGGAGATGTCCATGGCGAGGCCTGCTTTGACAATCGCTCTGTACTGGGGATAAGTCAGATTCGTCAAGTAGTCCGGGATAGTCCCGCTTGCGATCGCCAAATCCACTTGCTTCGGATAATCGGCAGCGACGAAAGCATTTTCGATCTTAATGTTGTAATCTGACTCAAGCTTTCTTGTGTACGCATTGTCTTCCATGGATTGGCCGTCGGGGTATTTCGCATCCGCGTTCGACCATGTTCCCCTCGTAAGAACGGTCAGCTCGGGCTGTTTGCCAAATGGATCCGCTTTCGGCTCCTCAGAAGCCGCAGGCTGACTGGCAGAAGATGAAGCCGCAGGCGAGCTGGCAGAAGACTGGGTGCTATCGCCTTTACCGGCACACCCCGCGAGCAAGGAAGCGCAAATAGCCAGGGACAAGGCTGTTACGCTCACTTTTCTGATGATACTTGATTCCTTCATTCGTACGTTCCCCTTTACTTTTTTTTTATGTCAAAGGATGTTCTCCTTAGACAACAAGGTTATGGATACGCGGGTTAGCCCTTCACGGATCCAAGCGTAATTCCTTTTACAAAAAATCTCTGCAAGTACGGATAGATCAGCATCACCGGAATGATCGCCACAAAAATCTTGGCCGCATTCAAGGAATCGTTGTTCAACTTCGTAGCCCGGTCGAGTTCTTCGAGAGACAAGTTCGCCAGATTTTCTTGGCTCGTCGCGACCAACTGTTGAATATAGGTTTGCAACGGATAATTTTTCTCTTGCCTGGACAGGACCAGCCCTTGAAAGAAATCGTTCCAATGCGCGACTATCGTGAACAAAATGACGGTCGCCAATACGGGCTTCAGCAGCGGGAGCAATACCTGATACAGGAATCTCCACGGACCCGCCCCGTCGATTCTCGCCGCCTCTTCCAGCTCTTCCGGCAGATTCTTGATGAAGTTCATAATCAGAATCAGGTTGAATATCGGAACTCCGCCGCATAATACCAAGCCCCAGACGCTGTCCAGCAGGTCGTAGTTCCTCATGGTGATATACCAAGGAATCAGACCGCCGTTAAACAACAAGCAGAAGACGAATACCCACATCAGTAAATTGCGTCCCGGAAATTGCTTGTTTGTTCTGGACATCGGGTACGCACCCAGCGACAACACTAGCAAAGTAAACGCCGCTCCAAGAACGACTCGTTCTGTGGACACCCAAAACGATCTAAAAAATTTGGTATCCGACAAAATCGCGTCAAACGAATAGAAATTGAAGCCAACCGGATATAAAGATACGATTCCCGCTTGCACGGCTTCTTTTGCACTTAACGAAAGCATCAATGTATACCAGAGCGGCAACAAACACGCCAGCGTCAAGCTAATGAGAATGATCAAATTAATAACATCAAACGCTCTTGATCCCAATGAACGATCCTCGATCACTTTGCTCCCTCCAAACTTAGAAGACTCGGTAGCCCAAAAGCTTCCTCGCCAGCCAGTATCCTGTCGTAATGAGAATAAAGCTGATGACCGATTTCAATAAACCGACCGCTGTGCCAAAACTGAAATCCAACCCCTGCAACCCTGCACGGAAAACATAAGTATCAATAATATCTCCGGTACTGTACACGAACGGGTTGTACAAGTTGTAAACCTGGTCGAAGCCTGCCTCCAGTATGCTTCCGAGTGACAATATGGCCAGAAGTGCGACGGTGCTGCGAATGCCCGGCAAAGTGATATGCCACATTTTTCTCCAGCGCCCTGCCCCGTCCACCACTGCCGCCTCATAGAGCGTGTGGTCAATGCCGGTTAAGGCGGCCAAATAGATGATTGAATTGAAGCCGAAGTTCTTCATAACATCCGATCCGATAATGAAAGCTCTGAAAAAATCCGCATTTTGAAATAACAGGACCGGCTCAAAGCCCATGAGTCCCAACACGTTGTTTACCGGACCATAAAACGAAAAGATTTGCAATGTAATGCCGGACAAAATAACCCAGGACAAGAAATAAGGCAGGTATACGACCGTTTGAATAGGCCTTACTAAGTATTTTTGCCTTAGCTCATTCAGCAGCAAAGCGAATACTAACGGAACGAACAAATTGCCAATGATTTTGCCGAAAGCAATGATCAATGAATTCCGCAAAGCAACTTTGGTATCATTCAACTCAAACATATATCGGAAATGGTCAAGACCAACAAATTCCGAATGCCAGAACCCTTTTCCCGGGTTGAAATCCTGAAATGCAATCACAATTCCAAACATCGGAGTGATTTGAAACATAGCTAACCAAATAAAAACCGGAATAAGCATAATCCAGTAATGCTTGACATCGGGATTCTTACTGGGAAACCTTATTATAAAACTCCTGCGCTTTAACCCCGCATTTTCATTCTTCAGGTTCGTATTCATTAGCGGGAATCCCTCCACATTCTATAAATTACAAAGTAGGCGTTAAGCAAGATTCCGTCTTCAGGATATGTCTTGCGCCTCTCCCGATAAAACTAGTTTATATTCCATTTGTCGCCCCCTAAAGTATAATTTTGCTCCTATTCTAGAATACTTGTGAATACGTATTCATAAGCTGAAAGCACTTACAACGTAAGAATATCACCCTTATTGTTCAGTTGTCAACACTAAACTGGAGGTTTAAGTTTAAAATTCCACTGATTTTCTAGGGTTTTTATTCAAAAATTTGGAATACGATTTCTAAATTATATAGGAATATTCTCAAATGATAAAATCGTATTCAGAATATATTAAATTGCGCATGGTTTTATGATATAGTAACTCTGAAAGGAGTTCATTCCGATGGCAAAAATGACGATGAAGGAAATAGCCAAAAAGGCGAAAGTGTCCCAACCGACCGTATCCCGGGTCCTTAATGGCCATAGAGGAGTCAGCGAAGAAATCGTAAATGCCGTTATGAAAGTGATTGAAGAGGTTGGCTATGTTCCGAATAAAGCGGCTCAAACGTTGAAAAGAAGCAGCACGAACATTATTGGCATGTGCACAAGGGAGATCTACAATCCTTATTTTGTGGAGATCATTGATTCGCTGGAGCTTGAAGCGAGGAAGAACGGATACAATATTCTGTTACACAACTCCAAATACAATCCGGTGACGGAATGGGAGAATATACAAAACTTTGTTTCCCGGCAGGTAGATGGGATCATCATAGTGCCTTCAAGTGACTTTAACCTTGAGAGGATTTCAAAACTGGATATCCCCACCGTTGTGATAACCAATAATAAAAAAATGCTCGACAGTGTCGGAATCAATCATTTTCAAGCAGGCAAATTGGCCGGCGAAAGCTTCATTCATTCAGGACACAAGACATTTGGATACATTGGATCGATACGAGACGACGAAAAATTTTACGGTTTAGAAAGTGTTTTGCAAGAAAACGGCTTTACGTTTGATCCAAACAACTTCCTGCTGGTTGAATCTTCCAATAACAACTTTATGATTCGCAGATATATCGAAAAATATCTGGATGAGTCGGAAAAGCTGGAATTTACATGTCTTTTCGCGGAAAATGACATCATGGCCCTTGAATTCATGAGAGCCGCGCAGCAAAGACAAATTCGGGTTCCCGAAGACGTTAGCATCATTGGTTTTGACGATACGTATCTGGCGAAAATCATGGAGATTTCAAGCATTCATCAACCGATTGGGGAAATGGTAAGGACTAGTTTTGAAATACTCCTGAACCGTATCAATCAAGAGATGCCCTCCAGTTTAGTAAATATTATGATGGAACCCACCTTGATCGAAAGAAAAAGCTCCAAGTTTAGACGAAGATAATTTACCATGAGATCCTTAGAGTTTAAGAAGCGGTTGTACCGGAAGTTATACCGGGACAACCGCTTTCGTTTATTGATAAGAAACATTGAAAGCGTACAGTACTTCAATCAGAGGCAGTAGGCTTTCTTAACACGGCACCGGCTTGGCACCAGCTGCAACAAAAAAGAACCGGCACACCCCCGGTCCTTCTTGCGGAATACATATGTTATGTTTATGTAATCTTTATTAACGGTTAATAAAATACAGTCCAATATTTTGTGCGATTAGTATAAAGATAATAACATTAAAGTGGTATATAATCGGTTTATAAGAGGAAACAGATCATTAGTGTTATATTACATAACATTAAAAGGGGTGGGTCGTGATGGAAACTGATAACGGTCAAGTTCCGTATCTCCTCAAAGCCAAAGGACTCACTAAACGATTCGGATCATTGATCGCCAACCGAAGCATTGATTTGGAGGTCACTCCCGGCACAATTCATGCCATTCTAGGAGAAAACGGAGCGGGTAAAAGCACGCTCATGAAAATGCTGTATGGCGTATACGAGCCGGATGAGGGCGAAGTGTACATGGAAGGCGAACGGGTTTCCCTTCATCCTCCGACGAAAGCGCGGGCAAGGGGCATCGGGATGGTATTTCAAGATTTTCGAGTTGTACCCGCGCTAACCGTTCTTGATAATATCGCCCTGGCAGTTGAAACAGGCTGGCGCTTTAATAGGAAGAAGCTTCGTCAACAAATTGTTGACACTTCGGCGAAATACGGGCTGGCGCTAAATCCCGATGCTTACGTCTGGGAGCTCGATCTTGGGCAGCGGCAACGACTCGAAATCGTAAAGGTGCTGCTGGCGTCAGGAACGCGAATCATTATTTTTGACGAACCGACAAGCGTACTGGTTCCTCAAGAAGTGGAATCGTTTCTGAGGATGTTGGATCTGCTACGCAAGAATGGCTACGGCATTCTGCTTATCACACACAAAATTAACGAAGTCCTTGCCTGTGCGGATCAAGTCAGCGTACTTCGAAGCGGACAAATCACATATACAGCAAAGCGTGAGGAGGGGCTCGTGAGTGATACTCTTATTTCCGCCATGATGGGGGATAAGACATTGAGGCCAGTTATTAAACCAAACTCAAAGAGTAATCGAGAAGTGGAAGCCGCCATGCAAATTACGGGTGGTACCATCAGCGGAGACCATGGTGAATCAATATTAAGCGAGCTGCAACTAACGTTGCCCAAAGGTCAAATTGTCGGAGTTGCGGGGATATCGGGCAGCGGACAACGCGAGCTGGCTGAGGTGCTTTTCGGGTTACGTAAGCTGACAGCCGGTACATTAACGATCAACGGGGTGGATATGAAAGATGGCACTAAGGCTTTCATGGAAGCGGGAGTCAGCTTTGTTTCGGAAGATCCGATTAGGGAATCGGTTATTCCCGGCTTCAGCATTATGGAGCATATGGTGCTTGACGGGATTGCTCTTGAACACAAAGGTGCAGGCATCGATTGGAAGCATATCCGGGGCGAGCTGGATAACAGCCCTGAGGCGATTGCACTTGCCTTGGCAGAAGGCGATAGAAGAGCCGATACGTTGTCCGGAGGGAATGTGCAACGTATGGTGCTCACTCGGGCACTCATTCGCAAACCGGAAATATTGATCGTTAGCTATCCGAGTCGAGGTCTGGATATCGGTACGACTCGTACGATCCAGCAGCATTTAATTGAGTTGGCTGAACAAGGCACGGCTATTATTTTATTCTCAGAGGATTTAGATGAATTGTTCAAGCTGTCTGATCAACTGGTCGTTCTCTCTGGGAAGCGGCTCATCGGACCGTACCTTCCTTCTGAAACTGATGTTACCCAAATCGGTTATCGCATGTTGAAAGGAGAATCTGCGTGAAACAACAAGCGGCTACGATCGCGTTGTCAGCCGGAAGTTATTCCTTTCTAGGCCGGATTAAGCCTTGGGGTAAACAAGCATTAATTATGATTTCCCCATTCATCGTGTATGGATTGTTTCTGCTCTGCTATGGGGTTAACCCCGTAAACTTGTACGTATCGATGATAGAGTCTACGTTCGGTGATTTGTACGGGTTCGGTGAAGTGCTGCTTAAAGCAACACCATTCGTGCTGACAGGTTTGGCAGCGGCGCTTCCTGCCAAAGCGGGCTTGGTAAATGTCGGCGGTGAGGGACAGCTGGCCATCGGAGCATTGTTCGCCACCTGGTTTGCCGTATTTTATTTAGGACAATTCCCTGCATGGCTTGGAATCCCTCTGATGATGCTTGCTGGTGCGTTAGGTGGAGCGGTATGGGCCGGGTTAGTCGCTGTATTGAAGGTCAAAGGGCGTCTAAATGAGACGATTACGAGTGTGCTGCTAAACTATGTTGCCACATTCACTGTTGGTTTCTTCGTACACGGCATGCTGAAGGACACAAAGTCGTTTAACTGGCCTTTTTCACCGGAAATTTCTTCGTCGCTTCGACTTCCAATCGTGAATGGAACTCGGCTGCACATCGGCTTCATAGCTGCTTTGGTGCTTGCGGTGCTCGTCTGGTTCGTCTTATCGAAGACGCGGCTCGGTTTCCGTATCAGAGTGTTAGGCAGCAACCGATTGGCTGCTCAACGTGCGGGCTTAAACCTTAACAAAATGTATTTCTGGGTACTTATTGCCGCAGGGATGCTGGCAGGTATTGCGGGGATGATCGAAATTGCCGGCATTGAGGGACGGCTTCGGGCATCAACCGGCGCGAACTTCGGATATTTAGGCTTCCTCGCGGCGATGATGGCATGGAATCATCCGTTACGGTTGATCGTTACGGCATTTCTGCTTGGGATGATCAGTGTCGCGGGTAACACGCTGGAGATTAGTTCGGGCTTGCCGTCTTCGTCCGTTAACATTCTGATGGCGTTAGTCCTGTTCTTCATACTCGGCAGCGGAAGGTGGGCGAAACGATGATCGCGGATATATTGACTGGAGCGATTCGGTCCGGAACATCTGTTATGCTGGCGAGTCAAGGAGAGCTTGTATCGGAGCGGGCGGGAGTTATCAATCTGGGTACTGAAGGATCGATGTTAGGCGGCGCATTGGGAGGCTTCGCGGTGACGGTATGGAGCGGAAGTCCTTGGCTTGGCGCGCTGGCGGGCGGGCTGTGCGGCTTGTTGATCGCCTCGATTCACGCGTTTCTCGTACTGAGCTGCGGCGCCAACCAACTGGCAACCGGACTTACCATTATGTTTTTCGGGATGGGTGTTACAGCTTTCTTCGGTCGAGAATTCGTTAGCCAGCAGATTGTCGGGTTTAATCCCGTTGCTATCCCGGTGTTATCCGACATTCCTTTTCTTGGACCGATCTTGTTTAACCATGATCCTCTGACCTACTTGTCTATCTTGCTTGTACCCCTTCTATGGGTTGTTATCTTCCGTACCCGGATCGGCATTATGCTGCGAACGGCCGGGGAGCGGGAGGAAGTATTGTTCTCCAGCGGTATTAACCCGAAGCTTGTCCGGTACTTGGCGGTATTGGCCGGCGGATTTCTAGCAGGATTGGGCGGCGCGCAATTGTCCGTCGCTTATACGCACAGCTGGGTTGAAAATATGACTGCCGGCAGAGGTGTTGTCGCTGTCGCGCTTGTCATCTTCGCTTCCTGGAAACCGGCAAGAGCAATGCTAGGAGCCTACTTGTTCGGAGCCGCTCAGGCGCTCCAGTTGACCGTGCAGCAGCAAGGGCTCGCCATTTCTCCGTTCTTCCTGTTCATGGTTCCGTATCTTCTGACATTAATCGCATTACTCATCGTTGAGCGAAGAAAGCAGAGTCAGACACCGGAGGCTTTAGGCAGGGTATTCGCGGGGGAAGGCAGCGAGTGAATGCCGGAACGTAACGATGGATTTATGCAACAAACAAAATAGATAAAAAAGTGGAGGGAATATCATCATGAAAAAAAGAATGAAAAGGAAAGCAAGCAGTCTCGTCCTAGGAACTTTAGCTATGATTATGCTTATTACCGGCTGCAGTCAGCCAGGCAACAACTCGAACAGCTCAGCGAATAGTCCAGAGCCGGTAAGCACAGAGAACAACAGCACAATGGGAACTGGAGGAAGCGCAGTCGGCTTTATCTTCGTTGGAACAAAAGACGACTACGGGTACAACCAAGCCGCGTATCTTGGAAGTGTGGCAGTTGAGGAGGCCAATCCGGATTTAAAGGTTCTTCGTGCGGAGAACGTACCTGAAACGGCTGAAGCAGAACGTGTTATGGAGCAAATGATTAAAGATGGCGCCCAAATTATTTTCCCGACCTCATATGGACACTTGGAGCCAGCGCTTAACGTGGCAAAGCGTCATCCGGACGTCGTGTTCTACCATCAAGGCGGATTGAAGACGGCGAACAATCTCGGCACCTATTTCGGTACGATCTGGGAGCCCGTGTACTTAGCCGGTATAGCAGCGGGTAAAATGTCCAAATCCGGCAAGCTTGGCTACATCGTATCCGTTCCAATTCCGCAAGTACTGCTCAACGTCAACGCCTTTACCCTTGGCGCCCAATCGGTGAATCCAGATGTTACAACATCAGTCGTATTCACGGGCAGCTGGTGTGACCCGGGTCAGCAAGCGAATGCAACGAACTCGCTTATTGATGGAGGCGTAGACGTACTCAGCCTGCACCAAGATTGCATGAAGACTGTTATCGACACTGCAGAGCGCCGCGGGATTATGACGGTAGGTTACCATGCGGATGCTTCTTCCCTCGCTCCGAATGGATGGATCACCGGTTCTGTATGGAACTGGCCGGATCTGTTCGTAGATATGGTTAAAACAGCACAAGAAGGCAGCTTCAAAGGCAGCAAATATGATGGTAAGTTCCGCGGTACACTCGCTGACGATATCGTGCAAATAGGCTCGTTCGGTGCTAATGTTCCAGCTGATGTCGTACAATTCGTGCAAGGTAAAAAGGATGAGCTGCTGAAGGGAACATTGCTGCCATTCGCCGGTCCGGTGAAGGATCAAGCGGGTACTGTGCGCATTAACGAAGGAGAGACACCGGCCGTCGAGCAATTGGAAGGCTCGGACTACTTGGTAGAGGGCGTTATTGGCAGCATTCCGCAATAAGACGAAATGAAAAGGATGGAACATCGGAAGGGTATCCCAAGCCGGTGCGACAATACGCAGGGAGGGTCAACGGATCATGACGGAAGTACGAACATCAGTGAAAATGGCGGATGAGCTGGAATGGTCGCTCATGCCCAATCACATTGCCCTCTATCATCGTGAAATCGTGTCGGCTGCTGAAGCCGACACGATGGGTATACGAGCCAGCTCGGTATTGTGGGAGAAGATCGGCGTCGGCGGCGCCGTTCTTCCTCATTATCATGATGTGGCGGAGATCATTCATATTACGGCAGGTAAAGTTCGGTTGCTCTGTAACGGGGAATGGAAGCCTTATAAAGCTGGGGATACTTTCCACGTTCCGGCGGGAGTGGTCCATTCAGTTGTAAACGACGACACGGCGCCAACGGAGCAAATTAGTATTTTCCTGCCTGTCGAGGAGAAAGTGCCGCAGAATCGGTTCTTCGAAACGACGCTGGTTCCGGTTCCGACTGAACGAAAGCTGCAAGGACAATAGAAGGAAGAAGGCGATTTCGGTGAACGTTGTGAAGGAAGCTCTTCCTTATGCGTTCGATTTCAGCCCGACACGCACGGCGCTTATCATAATCGATATGCAGAATGATTTCTGCTCGCCGGGTGGATTCGGCGAGAAGCTTGGCAATGACATCACATTGACGCGCGCGATCATTCCGGTCATCCAGCAGCTGCTTCAAGCAGCTCGGGATGCCGGAATTCTGGTTGTTCATACGCGGGAAGGTCATCTGCCGGATTTGTCCGATTGTCCGCCTGCTAAGCTGGAACGAAGCAAGAAGCAAGGAGCGGGAATCGGCGATGCCGGTCCGATGGGGCGTATACTTATTCGCGGCGAGACCGGTCATGAGATCGTTCCCGAGCTTACCCCGTTAGAGAATGAGATTGTTATCGATAAGCCGGGCAAAGGCGCGTTCTACAAGACGAATCTTGAACACCTGTTAGAACAAAACAACATGGAGTCGCTTCTGATCTGTGGAGTTACGACTCATGTATGCGTCCATACAACGCTGCGTGAGGCAAATGATCGCGGGTATCGTTGTCTCGTGCTGGAGGATGCGACGGCTGCGTTTGATCCGGTCGATCAACTTGCAGCTATTCACATGGTGCGGCAGCAGGGCGGTATCTTTGGTTGGACGTCGCTTACTCTACCGCTGATTGAAGCCATACAACAATAAGAAATGCATACAGTGCTTGCCGTCACAGGGAAAGGGAGAGAGAAATGGATGATCCGGTCAGAGAAGGATTTACGGTAAAATCATTGTTCGATGTCCCCCATTTAAAGGATGCCATTCTTCTTGGCGGCAGTGCGGGCTTGGACGGACTCATAAGCAGAATCAACGTGATGGAGGTGCCTGACGTCGTCGATTGGGTTCGGCCAGGAGAGCTTCTTATGACAACGGGTTATCCGTTCAAGGATGATCCGGGAGTGCTCGTGACGCTCATCGAGCAATTGGCGCACAAAGGTGTCGCCGCTCTTGGCGTTAAGACCAAACGGTTTTTCGATGAAGTACCGAAGGCCGCCATCGATGCGGCCAACCGGCATGGCATACCTCTGATTGAGCTTCCGCCGAGCACTACATTCTCCGACGTTGTTCGTGAAGTGATGGAACGGGTGCTTGTCTCTGAATCGAAAGATCTGACGGTTCTCCAAGGAAGGGTTCAACGCCTGTCTCACGTGCTGCTGCACGGAGACGGGCTGCCTGTATTTCTTAATCATCTGCAGGTAATGGTTCGTAATCCGGTCATTCTGCTTGATCCGCATAACCAGAGAACAGTGTCTATCGATGCGGAACCGCTATGCGAGCTTATTGAAGAGTCGGAATGGGGCAAAATCCGTACCGATCAATTACTGGAGACCAATGTACTGCAGATAGGGGATCGAAGCATCCGCGTTCATGTGGCGGCGGTGCCTGATGGGCAAGTGCGTTCCTACCTGCTATTATTTCTCGAATACACAACCGATTATGGGACTGTCGATACGCTTACGATTAATTGGGCGGGGCGGTTGCTCGGGTTTGAAATAAGCAACATGCAAGCTAGAAAAAATATTGAAGTGAAATACTTCGATCAGTTTCTGCAGGACTGGCTGGCTGGTCGAATTTCATCTGGCGTCGATTTACGGCTGCGTGCGGAAGCTTGCGGATGGCCTCTTGCGGAAGCTTCGGCATATATAGCCGGAATTGTGTCGTTCTGGGAGCAGAAGCCGGATGTCAAAGCGCTTCAGGAGCTGGCGAAGCGGCTCAATTGGGAGAGCGATTCCCTCAAGAGCGAAGTGAAGTGGACTGTGCTTGAAGGGGAGCTTGTAGCTTTGTTTACATTGCGGGGGGAGGAGGCTGGCTCGAACGCACGGCATTCCAAGCAGCATCAACTGATTAACCATGCGGGGTCGTTCATCAGACCGATGCTGCATGAGAGGCGGGGATCGCTATGCCTTGGCAGAGTGGCAAGCGGCTATGGCGAAGTCGGGGGCAGCTATCGCGATGCGAAACGCACGGCGGAAATTAGACGCGTCTGCCAGTTGAAGGGGGAAACTCTGCAATATAATGAGCTTGGGGTTTATTTGCTGCTGTATCGGCTGCAAGGAACCGAGGAGATGGAAGAGTACAAGCGGCTATACTTAGACCCGCTGCTCGAGCTGGACCGCAAACAGCAAAGTGCACTGCTGAACACGCTTAGGACATACTTCGAATGCAATTGCAACGCGAAGGAGACAGCGGAGCGGATGTTTCTTCACTATAACACGATCAACTACCGGCTCGATCGAATCAAGAACGAGCTGGGCCTCCGATTGGACGATCCGGAGACGAAGCTATTGCTTCAAATCGCGATCAAATCAAATGATATCGAATAGAACAACGAAGAACCCTTCGCAGGGTTCTTCGGGCGACGTGTAATGAGTTCAAGATCGTTGCCATGACGTTGCTGAGTACAACTCAGCGCTTCGGTTACGGTCTGCATTCGCAGTTGTTTGTGTTACAGACAAGTGTCTTTAGCACAACGCCTCGCTTCCTACTCCGATTGGTTCGTTTCTTTCAGCGGTTGTTGCCCAAATTCGTTCAACGGAACCACACCTCTCTATTATCGTCGCCGAAATATAGAATGACTCAAATGGGCTGACAATATACACAACCGATCGCTAATTAATTCTGACGCTGCCGTTTAACCTTTTTCCATTTGCGATTTTGATTGGATGTCTCGGGAAATTGCTGACCTTTGCGCATTTCGACATGAGCAGGATTGTTGATGCCCATATGGAAAGAATCTTCTCCGATCTCCATATATTCTCCGTCATTCGGAGCCCGTTGTCCCGGTTCAAATTCGGTTTGCTCACCCATTGTCTGTCACCCCCTGTCCTGAGTGTTAGTGTGACGTGAAATTCCTTGCGGTATTCGGACTGTTGTGATAAAGTATTCAGGTATGCGATTGAATGCATACTCCTTGCTCCCCTGCCGAATGACAAGCTCACCGGTATACAAAGTGGGGGGCCAAAGACCTAAAGGAGGTAACGGAAGATGCGCAACTACGAGTTGATGTACATTATCCGTCCGGACGTGGAACAAGAATCCGTTCAAGCTGTCGTGGAGAAATTCCAGGGCATCATCGTGAACGGCGGAGAGATCGTGAAGCACGACATTATGGGTAAACGTCGTTTAGCTTACGAGATCAACAAACACCGCGATGGGACGTATGTGTTGGTCCACTTCACTTCTTCGCCAGCAGTTGTGACGGAGTTGGAACGCGTTCTGAAGATTACGGATGAAATTATCCGTCATATCATTGTCAGAGAAGTCGCGTAAGACCGCACGACACCAGGCGGATATCCGCCGCAAGCTTTTATGTCATGTTAGTGGAGGGAACCCGCAATGTTGAACCGAGTTATTCTCATAGGTCGTTTGACCAAGGATCCCGAATTGCGTTACACGCCGGCAGGCGTTGCTGTTACTCAGTTTACACTTGCGGTAGACCGTCAGTTCTCTGGCAGTAAAGAAGAGCGCGAAGCGGATTTTATCCCAATCGTAACGTGGAGACAGCTCGCTGAGACGTGTGCCAATTATCTTCGTAAAGGCCGTTTGGCCGCCGTAGAAGGACGCATCCAGGTGCGTAACTACGAGAACAACGAAGGACGCCGTGTGTATGTAACGGAGGTCATCGCAGACAACGTTAGATTCTTGGAATCAGCCAACCGAGAGGGCGGCGGTCAAGGAAGAGACGAGTCAGGCGGCTCTGGAACTGCAGGCGGAAGCGGGTACGGAGGCGGTAATCGCAGCTCTGGCTCTGGCAACAGCGGTAAAAGCAATAATAGCGACCCCTTCGCGGATGACGGGCGACCGATTGATATATCGGACGATGATTTGCCATTTTAACTGGAAAGGACGGATAACAAATGAGTGAACAAACAACTTCTCAACCTCAAGCACGTGAAGAGCGCCCAGCGCACAGTCGTACAGGCGGCGGTGGCGGCGGCGGAGATCGCGGTGGAGATCGTGGCGAGCAACGCGAGCCCCGTAAATTCCGCCGTGGCGGACGTAACAAACGCAAGAAGGTTTGCTACTTCACGGTGAATAAAATAACTCACGTTGATTACAAAGAATTGGACCTGCTTCGTAAGTTCATCAGCGAGCGCGGCAAAATCTTGCCACGTCGCGTAACAGGAACAAAAGCGAAGTACCAACGCATGTTAACGGTAGCGATCAAACGCTCCCGCCAAATGGCATTGCTGCCATACACAACGGAGTAGTATTCCAGGCACCCTTCGGGGTGCTTTTCTTTTTGATTCTGGTAACCTGTGAGCTATGAGCTAATGTGAAACATAGAGATGGATAGAAAGGTACTTTAATTCGACTAAATTCGATTACCGTGGAACTGGGCTGAAGTGTTCATAGGGAGAAAGTAGGGTATTGGATGTGGGCTAACTAGAGAGCTATTGCTCAGCCGAGTCTTTTAACGGAAGTTACCGGATGAGTGCCGGAGTATGATGAGTGTAATAACCGAGGGGCCGCTTCCAATGGGGGCCGTGGGCTGTGACAGGTTGCAAGTTGGAAACCTGCTGCAGCCTTTTTTTGTCGTCGTGCATACATGTTGCAATCCCTAGAAATATATTTTTTTGTATGACATTATCCAACAGATTATTTGAATTGTTGTCCTTATACTGAAATGGTCGTCAATATTTGTAGGACAAGTCTATCATTGAGGGAAGGGAATTAGTTGTGATTATTGTTCCAATAGCCCAGTGTCTTCCCGGAATGCGTCTGGGCAAGGCGGTTCTTTCCGAGAGCGGCCAAGTTATGCTCGGTTATCATGTTGAGCTAACTCAATTTATGATAAAAAAATTGACTCGTATGGGAATAGATTACTTGTATATTGAGGATGCCGAGACTGAAGATATTCCAATCGAAGAGTCGATCCGGGAAGAGACGCGCACCCAGCTTCGCATGACGTTGTCGAGGGTCTTCACGAAGTTCAGTGCAACCACTTCATTCGGCAATTCGGATCAGATGTCAGACATTACCCGGATGTTATTCAAAGGAATAATGAAAGTAATTGAAGATTTAAGTGATGATAATCGAAATCTCGTTTCATTAACGACAATGAATATAGTTCCTGCAACAAGCTTGGAGCAGTATTTTTGCCAGAATGCCATCAATGTATGCATTTATTCTACTAAGCTAGCCATGCTGCAGGGCTATTCCCGGAATGAATTGATTGAATTGGGCCTTGGTGCTCTGCTTCACGATATAGGTAACATTCAAATCCCATCCAAACTATTATTAAGCAGTTCCAAGCTTACACAGAATGAATATGCAGAGATAAAGAAGCATACGGAAATCGGTTTCCGCATGCTAAAGGACAATACAGGCCTTCCACTATTGGCTGCAACTTGCGCGCTGCAGCACCACGAACGTATCGACGGCAGCGGATATCCTTATAACCTCAAAGATAAGCAAATCCATGACTATGCACGCTGGATCGGCATGCTCGATTCCTACGACGCGATGACCCATCCGCGGGCTTATCGCAACTCGATCGCACCTCACCACGCCTTGGAAATTCTGTATGCGAATGCCGGAAGTCTATACGATATTAAGAAAGTAACCTTATTTCGAAACAAAGTAGCCATTTATCCGGTCGGACTAAGCGTCAAGTTGAGCACGAGGGAAAGAGGAGTGGTTTGTCGGCAAAACCTGGCCATTCCGTCCAGGCCCGTCGTAAGGGTGCTACAAAACGAACAGGGAGAGAAGCTGAAAGCTCCCTATGAAATAGACCTATCCACAGCGCTTGATGTCATAATCGACAACATTTGTAAATCTGCAGTTATGGTTTAATCCTAATTCGCTGCCGGATCTCCGGCAGCGTTTTTCATTTTCACGCAAGTGTTGAATAAATGAGAATAGTTTAATAAGGAAATGGGGTGTCAATTGTAACTATCTTAGCTTTTATATCGTATATTAGGGGTCCGGAACTTAATGGGCTTTCAGATAAATAAACTGAACCAGGAGAGAGTAAAGAGAGGAAGAGATAAACTATGCGTAACAATCGTCGTTTAAAAATGATTATAATTAGTTCTATCATGCTAATTGTCATAGCTGCCGGAGTGGCGTATGCAAACCGAGGTGCATTGTCTGCTTTCGGCTATGACATATTATTGTCAGACAAGGTAAAGGCGAGCTTCGAGGATTCCTATGTTCCTCTGAAGAATCGTACGGAAAATGAAGAAGTGCCGCAAGTGAGAAATCCTTTCAGCATGCTTCTTATGGGAGTAGATGCGCGAGCAGAAGAACGCGGCCGATCGGATACATTAATCTATACAGTCGTTCGTCCTCTGGATGGCAAGGTTCTTATGCTGTCTATTCCCCGTGATACGTATGCGGATATTGTGGGTAAGGATACGAAGGACAAAATCGCGCACGCATATGCTTACGGTGGACCGGAGATGGCCGTTAATAGTGTGGAGGCGCTGCTTGATTCTAAAGTTGATCATTATGCATCAATCGACTTCCAAGGTTTTGTAAAAGTTGTTGATACTTTGGGTGGAATCGTACTTCCTATTGGCAAGGATATTGTGAACGATGATGCGGATCACGAGAAATTTGTAGTAAAAGCGAACCAGGATAGTTATGACGGAGTAGATGCACTTAATTATGTTCGTTATCGTGAGGATGCTGGCGGTGATGTGTCCCGTACGGAACGCAATCGCGTGTTTCTTGAAGCTTTAATGAGCAAATCCTCCTCTATGAAGCAATGGACCAAGATTCCAGATATTCTAGATATCGTTGGAGACAACTTTACTACGGATCTTCGACTAGAGTCGATGAGCGGGCTCGCTAAGAATTTTTTGCAAAATGGCCAAGAAATTAAAAGCTATACGCTTAAGGGTGAAGGTAAGCGTACAGGTTCAAATAACTTATGGTATTTCGTTGCGGATGAAGAGGATTTAACGGCTGTACGTGTAACGATAGCAGCTTGGCTAAATCCCGAAACACCTGTTGAGCAGCTGCAAGTTCCACAAGATCCTAGTGCGGATCAATCAACTCAGCAACCGAAAGAAGCAGCTTAACAAACAGTAGACAAAACATCATAATGGTGAGTAGAAAGCTCTGCATGTTATAATAGAAGTGCCGTGGCTAAAGGCCGCGGTTCTTTCGCTGTGACGGAGGAGGAAACCCTAAATATGAATATCGCATTTTTCTTATTGCCTAAACAAGATGTTATTTGTGTGAATGAAGAGGCCACATTGCGTCAAACGTTAGAACGAATGGAACGCCATCGTTATTCAGCTGTACCGGTAATTAGCGAGTCTGGTGAATATAAATCCACGGTAACGGAAGGTGATCTGCTGTGGTACCTAAAGAGTCATCCAGAGCTCTCATTCGATCAGCTTCATCGAGTATCTTTATGTGATGTTCCGTTAAGAATGAATAATCTTGCGGTACGCATTGATGCGAATATGGAGGACTTGATCTCTCTAGCTAAGACACAGAATTTCGTCCCGGTTGTTGACGATATGAATCGATTTATTGGTATTGTGCGACGCAGTGACATTATTGATTATTGTAAGAAGCTGCTTCTTCCTTTTAATATGGATGAAAAAGAGTTGAAAAGGGAAGCGTAGGGAAATATTGGACACCCTCGGAGGACCGGATGACATACCGCCAGAAGAATTCGCGTAACCGCATTTTATTTCCTTTGATGTTGCTGCTGTGTATCGTGATTATTGCCGGGGGAATATGGGCTGTTAATAATTTGTTCGGCGACGGGATAGGTGAGCGGAATTCGTCATCTTCTTCACCGGCTAGCCCAAGCTCTACCTCTGAAGGCAGTAAAGAGCCATCAAATGAACCATCCGCTACAGTTAAACCTGTCTTAGATGTGCCTACAGCTTCCGAATTAAGCAAAATCTATGATGTGGTCATCTCAAACGGTCGGGTCATTAACCCTGAGACGAAGCTGGATCGGGATGGGCTTAATGTAGCTATACAAGGGGGCAAGATCGCTCTTGTAACCGATCAGAAGGTAACTGGAAAAAGGGAAATAGATGCAGCGGGACTCGTGGTATCTCCGGGATTTATCGATAATCTATCTTATGATCCGAATCCGGTTGGGGTATGGAATAAGATCGCGGATGGGGTAACGACTAACATCGCCATGCATGGCGGCACAACAAGTCCTGAGAAGTGGTATCCGTATTATGTTCGCAACAAAACGCCGGTTCACTTCGGAGCTTCCTTCTTCTACACTCAAGCACGTAATCAGTTTAAGCTAAGTCGTTACGACACGGCTAAACCAGCACAAACGCAAACCTTGGTTGACCAGGCCGAGAAGGCCCTGAATAATGGAGCACTAGGCATTTCGTTCAGCTTAGAATATGTCCCGGGCGTGAATGACAAAGAAATTCTTCCGCTCATGAAGCTGGCGAAGGAATATAATGTTCCTGTTTATTTCCACGCTAGATATTCGGACATGGAAGAGCCGGGTACGAATATTGATGCGATCAACGAACTGATAGGTTACGCTCGTGCTTCGGGCGCGGCAGTTCATATCGATCATATCAATAGTACAGGCGGGACATTCTCGATGACGCAGTCGCTGCAGCTGGTAGCGGATGCGATTGCGGAGGGACTTGATATCACTTCCTGTATCTATCCCTACGATTACTGGGGAACCTATCTGAATTCCGCACGTTTCGACGAGGGTTGGCAGGAGCGATTCCGCATCTCTTACGAGGATCTTCAGATTGCCGGGACGAATGAGCGTCTAACATCCGAATCCTTCCGGAAGTATCAGCAACAGGGCAAGCTGGCTGTTGCCTATGCGATTCCGAAGCAGGATGTTATTGATTCGCTGAAGGCTCCCTACGTTATGATCGGCAGTGATGCGATTCTCGAGCCAGGCTTCAATAACCATCCTCGAGCCTCTGGAACGTTTGCAAGAACGGTCGGTCTCTACGTCCGTGAGGAAGGCGTAATCTCACTTTCCGACGCGATTGCGAAGATGTCCCTTATGCCTGCACAGCGGCTAGAGAAGCAATCCCCGGCTCTGCGAAAGAAAGGGCGTATCGCTAAGGGAATGGACGCGGATGTCGTCGTGTTCGACTTCAATACGATCAGTGATAAGTCTACTGTCGAGAAGCCGGAGATTGTGTCAGCGGGAATTAAATATGTTCTTGTTAATGGACAAGTCGCATTGGACGAGAAAGGCATTAACAAGAACATTCGCGTGGGTCAACCGATTAAGAGCGAATTCTTAAGGGTGAAAGAAGGCGTATCGACACTCTCTTGGGAGGGGGCGGCCATCCCTCTGATTGAATACCGGAGCTCGAATTATGTAGACTTAGAAGCGTTAGCCGCACATGGTTATACGTTTGAATGGGACAAGCATAAGCGTAATGCGAGGATTACGTCCAGCGCTGCTGAAGCTGCTGAAGTGAATATTCCGAAGCCGATAACGGGAGAGCTGATACTGGAGCGGGGTTATAAGCTGATCTGGGAAGATGGCAGCAGAACGGAAATGCTGTCAGTTGGAGATCGTAAATATGTACCGTTATTTGCTCTGAAAACACATGGCTGGAAGCTAACTAAGGCTGAAAACGGCTTTAAGCTGGATGCTTAATAAGTTTAGCTGCTGCTAAGTTAAATAGTCATAATGAATCCTAAAACCCGGACGCAGTATAATGTTTCCGGGTTTTTCCGCGTTTGTCGTGTTGGGCTGGTTTTATGATATAATAAGGTTTGCAGCTTTCTGGGCTTTTGCATTATTTTCAAGAGGTGAATGAGTTGAATAATGGCTGGAAGTCGCTGGTCTGGAGTGCAGCGGCGTTAATGTTACTGCTTACGTTATCAACACCCCTGAACGTCGTAACGACTTTTCTGATCATGACTCCCTTTGTCGTTCTATACACGATGTTAAAGCCGAAGATTTTCGCCGCACATATTGCAGCAATCGGACTGATCGCCTACCTGTTGTCTGGTGCTTATGGTCCGATCGTACTGACGCTCGCATTCTTTTTCCTCGTACCTTCGCTTGCAATGGGGCATTTGTATAAGAAAGGATCGACCGCGAGAACGGCTATATTGGTCGGTTTTATCGTTGTATTAGTGCAGCTTCTATTGGAGCTGGTCCTGTTCTCTGTACAATTCGATATTGATCTCTCCGCAGAGTTGGCAGCCTTATTGACGGAAAACTTGAAGCAGCTAGAGAATGGCGAGTTATTCCCTGCAGGCTGGGCGGCAGAAACAGCGAGAGCCTTCAGCGAATCAATTGTAAATGTATTGCCTATGCTGCTGCTCCTGTCAGCATTTCTCTTCACGATTGTCACTCATGGCTTATCTAGGCTGGCACTTCGTACAGTGGATATTCAAGCTCCCGCATTACCGCAAGCCAAAACCTGGAGAGTGCCAAGAAGCTTGGTGTTCTATTACCTGATTGCTATCATCGCCAGTCTGTTCATTTCCGCAGAAGAAGGCGGATATTGGTCTGTCGTGGTTTCGAACCTTGTTCCGATTTTGCGATTTGTGTTCACGGTGCAAGCGGTCGGATTTTTCTTCTTTCTAGCCGACGCCAAAAAGTGGCCCAGGGCCGTTCCAATTCTTATTGCTATTCCCGTTCTAATGTTCTCCCCGTTTTATCTGATTGGATTGATCGACGTAGCCTTTCCGCTGCGTAAATATTTCGTAAAATAGACGGGAGCGAAAGCGGATATGCCCAAATTTCTCGTGCAGCGATGGCACGGTATGCATATCGTCTGGGCGTTAGTGCTCATCTTCATGTTAACCGTTGCTTTGGCGTGGTACCAATGGCTGCTCGGTTTTTTAGGTTTGGCGCTTGGTGGAGGTATTGCCGTTTACGGCATACTCGCGGAGCGAGCTTTTCGTAAGGATTTGAACGATTATATACTGACGTTGTCTCACCGCATCAAAAGCGTGGGCAACGAGGTCATCAGCCATTTACCGTTTGGCATTATCATTTTTAATGAAGACAAAGAGATTCAATGGCATAATGCATTCGTAGCGACAGTTATCGGTCGAACATCTATCGTGGGAGAGCCTTTGGCCGCCCATTTCCCTATTCTCCAGCAGTCGCCTAAGGACAAAGAACCTAACGTTGAGGTTACCATCAGCGGACGCGTATATGAGATCATTCTTCGCGCTAACGAACGAGTTCTCTATATTCGAGATATTACGGATCGATGGACCATTAAGAAGCGTTATGAGGAGGAGAAATTAGCTCTTGGCATCGTGATGATGGATAACCTGGAAGAGGTTGCCCAAGGGATGGATGAGCAGCAGCGCGCGTTGATGTTATCTAAGGTAACCGGAGAAATCAATGAATGGGCGCTTAAGTATGGGTTGTTCCTTCGTCGTTTATCCTCTGATCGCTATATGATTATTACGAATCATATAGGTCTCAAAAATTTGGAGCAGTCCCGATTTGAGCTGCTGGATGACGTTCGGGAGATCACGATTGAACAGAAGCTACCAATGACGCTGAGCATCGGCTTCGCATCGGGAACGGACAATGTTATCGAGCTCGGTCATAATGTACAAGGAAGCTTGGATATCGCGCTTGGACGCGGGGGTGATCAGGCCGTCGTGAAGATGGGACAACGCCAAAGCTTCTATGGAGGCAAAAGCAATGCGGTTGAGAAGCGGACACGAGTAAGAGCGCGGGTCATCTCTCACGCCTTGCGAGATCTCATGAAGGAAAGCGTTAATGTTATTATTATGGGACATAAGATGCCTGATATGGATTCGGTCGGAGCCGCTATTGGGGTCTTGAAGGCAGCCCAGCTATACGGCAAAGAGGCATTCATCGTCCTTGAAGGCGTTAATCCGGCTATTCAGAAGATGATGGATATGCTTAAAGACGATGAGAAATTAACCAAAAGATTCATATCGCCCGAACAAGCCATGGGTTTAATGAACAAGAGATCTTTAGCGGTAGTTGTGGATACGCATCGCGCTACAATGGTGGCAGAGCCTAAGCTTCTGCAAGGGACGGATCGAATCGTTATTGTCGATCATCATCGGCGCAGTGAAGAATTTATCGACGAGGCTGTTCTTGTATACATGGAACCGTACGCATCATCCACATGCGAGCTCGTAACAGAGCTGCTGCAATATATCCACGAGCGTGTTGTATTAGATGTAAGGGAAGCAACCGCCTTATTAGCGGGGATCACCGTAGATACGAAGAGCTTTGCCTTCCGTACGGGTTCTCGGACCTTCGAGGCAGCATCATTCCTTCGCCGCAACGGCGCTGATTCGGTGCTCATTCAGCGGATGCTGAAAGAGGACTTGGAAGAATACATCCGGAAGGCGGAAATTATCCGTCACGCTGAAACCTATGGAGAATGCATTGCTATTGCAGTAGCCGATAACGGTAAGCAGGTGCCGCAGCTGCTAATCGCCCAGGCAGCCGATACGCTGCTGAATATGACAGGAATCAAAGCCTCATTCGTAGTTGGATTACGGCCAGACGGACTAGTTGGCGTGAGCGCAAGATCACTTGGACAGATCAATGTACAGATCGTGATGGAGAGACTCGGCGGAGGCGGACATTTCACCAATGCAGCCACTCAAATCCAAGGCAATGTGATGGAAGTATCAGCTAAATTAAAACAAGTATTGCAAGATCTCGAAAATGAAGAGGGGTTGTTCGAATGAAAGTAATCTTTTTGCAGGATGTTAAGGGACAAGGAAAAAAGGGCGAAGTCAAAGAAGTATCGGAGGGCTATGCTCGTAACTTCTTGCTTCCTAAAGGCGTTGTTCAAATCGCAACCGAAGGAGCTAAGAAATCGTTAGATCAAATGGCTGCCTCCGCAGCGAAGAAGAAAGAGCAAGAGAAAGATGAGTTCAAGGCTCTTGCGGCCAAGCTGTCCGAAATGACAGTGATTATTAAAGCAAAAGCCGGAGAAGGCGGACGGTTATTCGGAGCCATTACGAGCAAACAAATCGCGGAAGCACTAGAAGGACATAAAATTAAAATCGACAAACGTAAGATCGAGTTGGACGATCCAATCCGTGTTTTAGGCGTAACTAAAGTAACGGTGAAGTTATATCCCGACGTAAAGGGAACGCTAAACGTACAAGTCGTGGAGGAATAGTCCGATGAGCGGAAGCGGAGAACAACTGTTATACGATCGTATTCCGCCCCAGAACCTTGAGGCGGAGCAAGCTGTTCTAGGCGCTATCCTGCTTGAAGCAGAAGCGCTTATTACATCTATGGAGAAATTGAAGCCTGAAGATTTCTATAGCGTCTCCCATCAACGGATTTATGACGTGATGGTTGCTCTTAACGATGACAATGAGCCGATTGACCTTGTAACGTTAACTGCTCGTCTTCAAGATCTAGGACAAATAGACGAAGTCGGCGGGGTCATGTACTTGGCTAAGCTTGCGAACTCCGTTCCAACAGCAGCAAACGTTGAATATTATGCACAGATCGTAGAAGAGAAATCTATTCTTCGACGCTTGATCCGCACGGCAACTCAAATCGTCTCCAGCGGCTATGCGACGGAAGACGACGTGGGAGTGCTGCTAAATGATGCTGAGGCTCGAATTATGGAAATATCGAGCCGCCGCGCTGCACATGGATTCATTAGTATTCGTGACGTGCTAATGGAGGTATTCGAGAAGGTAGAGTTCCTCTATACGAACAAGGGTGGAGTAGCGGGCATACCTTCCGGGTTTATCGATCTTGACAAGATGACGAACGGGTTTCAGCCGAATGACCTGATTATTGTTGCGGCACGTCCTTCCGTAGGAAAGACCGCATTTGCTCTGAACATTGCACAGAATGTGGCTGTTCGATCGACAGAGACCGTTGCAATCTTCAGTCTCGAGATGTCGGCGCCGCAGCTAGTTCAGCGGATCATATGCGCTGAATCCAATGTTGATGCGACTCGGATGAGAACCGGAGAACTAAAGGGTGATGATTGGGAGAAGCTATCGATGGCAATCGGCGCTTTATCCGAAGCCCAAATATACATCGATGACACGCCGGGAGTTACGGTTTCGGATATTAGGGCTAAGTGTCGTCGACTGAAGAAAGAGAAAGGGCTCGGCATGATTCTCATCGACTACCTTCAGCTTATTCAGGGTCGAGGCAAGGCCGGTGAGAATCGTCAACAGGAAGTATCGGAAATATCCCGTACTTTGAAGCAGATTGCGCGGGAGTTAGAAGTGCCTGTTATTGCACTGTCTCAGCTTTCACGGGGCGTTGAGCAGCGACAAGACAAACGTCCGATGATGTCTGACCTTCGGGAATCCGGATCTATTGAGCAAGATGCTGATATTGTTGCGTTCCTTTATCGGGATGATTATTATGATAAGGAATCGGAGAAGAAGAATATTATCGAGATTATTATCGCTAAGCAGCGGAATGGTCCGGTCGGCACGGTAGAGCTTGTCTTCTTGAAGAACTACAACAAATTCGTCAGTCTTGATCGATCTCATGGGGAAGCGTATGCCGGAAGTGCATAAAGTGATGAATATTGGGCTAAATCCCGAACATTAGTTTATACACCTGTGGAATTGTTCGTTTTTTCGTTGACTTCCAAGGATCAAGTTGCTACACTGTTTATGCTGCCTGCGATCTATGAGTTATGGATGATCGTCAGGAATGTGACTGATTTCGTGACCATAGGTCACGCTCGGTCAACAGCCTACCTGATCGCAGTGAGTTCGGGCAGCATTATCATGCCGGTGTGACTAACACTCCGGATATGGAGGGATTGCATTGTCAACAGTCGTTGTCGTAGGTACGCAATGGGGAGACGAGGGCAAGGGGAAAATCACAGATTTTCTAGCCGAGAAAGCCGACGTCATTGCTCGTTACCAAGGTGGTAATAACGCAGGGCATACCATTCTTATACAGAACAAAAAGTACAAGCTAACGATGATTCCATCCGGGATTTTTAACGAAAACAAAATATGCGTCATCGGTAACGGGATGGTCATTAATCCTGGTGCTTTGGTGGAGGAAATTAAATATATCCGCGATAATGGGTTTTCTACGGATAACCTAAAAATCAGCGATCGCGCTCACGTTATTATGCCTTACCATCTCGTGCTAGACGCACTTGAGGAAGATCGTAAAGCCGATAACAAAATCGGAACAACCCGTAAGGGAATCGGTCCATGTTATATGGACAAAGCCGCTCGTAACGGCATTCGTATCGCAGATTTGATGGTCGCGGAAGCTTTCGAGGAGAAAGCTCTCAGCATCATTGCAGATAAAAATCAAGTGATCAGTCAAATGTATAATGGTGAACCTCTAGACGCCCAAAGCATCATAAAGGAATACTTGGAGCTGGCGGAATTCCTTCGTCCTTTCGTCACCGATACTTCAGTTGTGTTAAATGATGCAATCGATGATGGCAAGAAGGTTCTATTCGAAGGCGCACAAGGCGTTATGCTCGATATCGACCAAGGAACGTATCCTTATGTTACGAGCTCCAACCCATCTGCCGGCGGAGTATGTATCGGTTCCGGCGTAGGCCCTTCCAAGATCAGAGAAGTCATTGGCGTAGCCAAAGCCTATACAACCCGCGTCGGCGACGGTCCTTTCCCAACCGAGCTTCATGATGAGCTTGGTTCATGGATTCGGGATAAGGGACATGAGTACGGAACGGTAACAGGACGCCCGCGCCGCGTAGGCTGGTTCGATACCGTAGTGGTGCGTCATGCTCGTCGTGTTAGCGGAATTACAGGTTTATCGCTCAACTCGCTAGACGTATTATCGGGATTAGAGACAGTGAAGATCTGTACGGCCTATAAGTTCCGTAACGAATTGATGGAGCACTACCCAGCGAACCTTAAGCTGCTGGAAGAATGCGAAGCGGTTTATGAAGAGCTGCCGGGCTGGAGCGAGGATATCTCTAACGCGAAGACACTGAGTGACTTGCCTGAGAATACTCGTAAATTCGTAGAGCGTGTATCGGAGCTCACTGGCATTCCGATCGCGATATTCTCCGTCGGCCGTAACCGTGAGCAGACGAATCAGGTTGTTCCAATTTACGGAATGTAATTCATAAAATCAAAGCCGTTCGGTGGATGAAATATCCGTTGAACGGCTTTTTTTGACGTAATGACCTATCTAACTCCGAGTATGGTTGGCGGTGCTCCAGCTAAGGTAGAAGCCGTAACCTAATGAATAATGATATATCGCTGGCGGGTATGAAACACCAATTATGCAGCATTGGAGCGCCCCCGGGGACACATCTGATGAATGCTAACGGGGTTTTTTTTCTATGAAAATGTCCTTAAGTCAAACATAGTAGCTGAAGATAGGAATGATTAAAGAGAGGTTTGCCCATACTTAATGCTATGAGTACTTATAGCAGGAGGTAGAGAAATGTTTAAATGGGTAAGCTGGGTCATCCGGATGGGAGCGACGGCTTTGTTGCTCAGCTTCTTGTGTATTTGGACAACGGGCTATATTGTGAATAGCTATATGGAAACGGTAATTAAGCAGCTAGATTTGCCGCTGCAGACACAGCCGTTCGCATTGTCGGGAGTCTGGGGCAAGCTGTGGGGTGCGGAGAAAGCTCCTCAGGAAGCAGCTTTAGCTAGTAACTCAAATGAGAATAAAGAAGAGAGTAAGCAGCAAAATGATCAGAGTGAGGATAAAATTGTACAGGAGTCACCAGCTTCGAATGCTTCTGAGCCCCCATCCGACAAGAGTTTGGCTAATGATAGCATAGATTCAGACCCGGATACCTCTAGTAATGGAGAACCTAGCGAATCGCCTGAACCGGGTCCGGAAGCTAGTGCTGCTCCTGAAGTAGAAGACGGGGACGATAATAGCACTCCAGTGCTTGGTGGTCAGATAGAAATGAAGCAGCTAACGGAATCGGAAAGACAGGCTTTGTACGCGATGGTGGTGTCTAAGCTCAAGCAGGATCAGTTAAAGGTGTTATCGGATGCCTTACAAGGCGGATTAACTGCGGAAGAACTGGTTCAAGTAGAGGATATGCTTAAGACCGCTTTATCTGATGAAGAATATTCGCAAATGACAGAGTTGCTTGAAGGGAAGCGGGAGGCAGATCCGAACCTTTCGGCGGAGTAAATTCAATATTGGGCTCTCTACTTACGCGGAAAGGCAGCGAGGGAAATAGGCCATTTGAATCTATTCGTTGCTCAAGATGTCCGATCATCGAACCGAACTTACTTGCTGCAAGAGCAAAGAAGTTCGGATTTTCGCTATTTAAACCTCTATATAGGTGACAACTAACCCTGAAGTTTGCATTATGCAAACTTCAGCGCCACAAACCTCCGCAACTAAACATGCAGTTTGCATAATGCAAACTACAGCGCCAAAAACTCTCGTATCCAGCCATGCAGTTCGCATAATGCAAACTACAGCGCCACAAACCTCCGTAACTAAACATACAGTCCGCATAATGCAAACTACAGCGCTAAAAACCCTCGTATCCAGCCATGCAGTCCGCATAATGCAAACTACAGCGCTAAAAACCCTCGTATCCAGCCATGCAGCTCGCATTATGCAAACTACAGCGCCAAAAACTCTCGTATCCAGCCATGCAGTTCGCATAATGCAAACTACAGCGCCACAAACCTCCGCAACTAAACATGCAGTTTGCATAACGCAAACTACAGCGCTAAAAACTCTCGTATCCAACCATGCCGTTCGCATAATGCAAACTACAGCGCCACAAACCTCCGTAACTAACCATGCAGTTTGCATAATGCAAACTACAGCGCCACAAACCTCCGCAACTAAATATGCAGTCCGCATAATGCAAACTACAGCACCATAAACGAGAGCTTTGATGCAAGCTTACACAAATTCCACAAAATGTAAAATCTAAATGAGAAGTTGCTCATATTATTAGGGCTATGATAAAGTAAAAGTCAAGATTTTAGCCAGAGAAAACCAAATTTCATCGTTTTTGAAAAGGAGAAACTCATGACCGATTTCAGGGGAATGGATCGGATCCGGAAAGTTATGGCGCAAGCGCGTCAAATCCTCCGGCAAGTTCGATTCACGCAATTGAAAGGTATGACCATTATTACAAATTCAACGCAGCCTAACCCTAGCAATTTCCTCAGCAAATATAGCCGACCGTTGATCGTGACTACATGTGGGATCGCCGCATTGGCCGCAATAGGATTCGGTGGTTACAAATATGTGCAAGCGCACAGCGTAGAGTATTATAATGTTCTCCTTGATGGTAAGCCGGTTGGAGAAATCAGCAGTGAACAGAAAGTACAGCAGTTATTAGCAGCTAAAGCGTCTCAGCTGGAAAAGGAAGATACCCCCATACGCTATGCGCTCAATGAAAGTAAGGTCACCTACGAGCCTGTAAGGGCTTACAAAAAGAAAACCGACGATGAGGCAACGCTAACTCGCCTATCTAACATGCTCCAAACTCATCCAATCGGTGTAAAGCTGGTTATTGATGGCAAGGAAGTCGGTATCGTTAGAGATGAGAAGGCTGCAAAGCTCCTATTGGAGCGTGTGAAGAACAAATACGTTCCGGCTGGCATCCCTAAGAAATCAGGCAGAGAGGTTCAATCCTTGTCTTTGAAGGCTCAAACGGCTGCGACAGCTAAGACGGCTTCTGAGCCTGAGCGAATGGTAACCTCGGTCAGCTTCGAAGAGAAGGTATCTACAGTTGTATCGGATATTGAACCCGACCAACTATCAGACCCCGATGAGCTATACTTGAAGCTTACAGAGGGAGAACCGATTCCACGGACGTACACGGTGAAGGAAGGCGACTGTATCGGTTGTATTGCTTCTAAGCTGAGTATTTCCGAAGAACTTATCTATAAGAACAATAGCTGGATAAAGAACGATAAACTCCAAATCGGCGACGTGTTGGATTTATCTGAATCCAAGCCGCCAATACTGAATGTTAATTCGATAGAGCAAGTAACGGAGGTCGAGGCAATCGAGCCTCCGATCGAGTACAAGAAGAGTGATTCGATGAAGCTCGGCCAGCAGAAGGTGCTGAGCGAAGGTAAAGAGGGACAGCAGCAGGTTACATACCGCTTTATTAAGCGGAATGGTTCTATTGTTGAAGAAGAAATTATCGCTCAGAAGCTGCTGAAAGCCGCAGTGCCAACCGTGATCCTCAAAGGAACGAAGGTTATACGCGGCGAAGGCTCAGGCAAGTTCTCGTGGCCAGTCCTAGGTGCCCGCATTACAAGTTATATGGGCGCCCGGTGGGGACGTCAACATAACGGTATCGATATGATCGGTAAGAGCAGCATATTAGCCGCGGATGAAGGCGTCATTGAATTCGCCGGCTACAAGTCAGGCGGATTAGGGAATGCAATTATTATTAACCATAATAATGGATTCAAAACCACATATGGCCATATGAAAAGCTTAAAAGTTAAAAAAGGGCAAATTGTCGAAAAGGGCGACGTCATCGGAATCATGGGCAGTACCGGCCGCTCAACAGGCACTCATCTTCATTTTGAGATCCATTTGAACGGCAAGCTTAAGAATCCTACAAGCTACTTGTAATCAATGGAAGGCTTCCTCGGCGATCTAATTCAGACCCGAGAAAGCCTTTTTTGTTATTCTGCGCGAAAGCAGTCTCTAAACTACCTCGAAACGCCATTGGGGTATGGCCTGCATTATGGTAAGATAACAATAGAATAGCTTCCGAGAAGCGGAAGGCGGTGACGTCATGTTGGGTAAAATTCTGGTCGTGGACGATGAACGACCGATTGCGGATATTCTAAAGTTTAATCTTGAAAAAGAAGGCTACGAGGTCGTCTGCGCCTTCGATGGAGAGGAAGCCGTTCGGCTTGCTTTCGAAGAAGTGCCTGATCTCATCCTGCTTGACCTCATGCTGCCGATTAAAGACGGGATGGATGTCTGTCGCGAGGTTCGGACACGTTTGTCCACCCCTATCATTATGCTGACGGCCAAAGACAATGAGATCGATAAGGTGCTGGGTTTGGAGCTGGGTGCGGATGATTATGTGACCAAGCCCTTCGGTACGCGCGAGCTGCTGGCAAGGGTGAAGGCACACCTTCGTCGTCAGCGTAAAGTAGAGGCGTCACGCGACGAGGATGCACAGGCTGAAGTCGAGCGGCAAGGCTTAAAGCTCTTTAATTTATTTATAGATACGGATATGTATGTAGTCTACAAGAACAATCACCCCCTAGATCTCACGCATAGGGAATTCGAATTGGTTCATTACCTGGCACGGAACAGCGGAAAAGTCATGACGCGCGAACATCTCCTGCAGGCGGTATGGGGTTTCGAATATTTCGGCGACGTTCGGACAGTGGATGTAACGATTCGCCGGCTTCGGGAGAAGCTCGAGGATGATCCTAGCCGCCCCGAGATCATTATGACAAGACGGGGACTCGGTTATTTGGTGCGTAATCCGAAGATGACAGGCGGTCAATACGGATGAGAGGCGTTCGCATGTTCCGCAGCATTCAGATTAAGCTAATTCTCATGGTACTGCTGCTGATCCTGATCGCTGTACAATTGATTGGGGTGTATTTCATCAGTACGATGAAGAACTCGCTGATCACCTCCTTCACGAACAACCTCAATACGCAAGCTAACCTGCTGACCACCTATTTGTCCAGGCCGAACCTCTCCTCCGACAATAAGGACGAGAGTGCCCAACCTGGAACTGATGCGAACTTAAGCGCACTGGTAGATAATTTCTCCGCGATTAGCCGTGCGGAAATTCAAGTGCTCGATGCGGGCGGCAAGGTATTGGCAACGTCCAACCCTTCCCAACAGTCGTATATCGGACGTAAGAACACATCCTTGCTGGTAAGCCGTGCACTGCAAGGTGTGCGGGACAACGAGGAAGAAATCATCGATGAAGACAACACACGGAACAAGGTTATTGCCAAGCCGGTGATCAGTAACGGTAAAACCGTAGGCGCGATATATATTGTCGCTTCTATGAAAGAGCTCTACCAGACGATGGAAGGGATTAACCGGATCTTCGTCTCGGCGACTCTAATTGCTCTCGGGTTAACGGCTATCCTGGGAGTCTTGCTTGCAGGCACAATTACCTCCCCGATCAAGACGCTCACAAGGCAGGCGACGGCAGTAGCTGAAGGACGGTTTAACGAGCGGGTGCCCGTGTTCGGCAAGGATGAGATCGGCCAGCTAAGCGTGGCTTTCAACGATATGACCGATCGTTTGAGTGATGCGCTGTCGATCAATGAAGAAGAGAAGGAAAAGCTCTCGTCGATTCTGGCTAACATGAGCGATGGTGTTTTGGCTACCGATGAGTTGGGTCGAGTCATCATCACTAACCGCAGAGCCAGAGAGATGCTTGGTTTCGCAGAGCTGAAGGACGGCATGACGCTGTCCGAAGCTTTGGATATTGAGAAGGAACCGATAGCCGAGACCCTGCAAGGGAAAGAGTCTTCGCTGCTGCTGAACCGGGATTTAGAAGAGCAGGAAGAAGAATTATTTTTCCGCGTCACTCTCACCCCTATCCGTCGCCGGGACAAAGGTGTCGCAGGGGCAATAGCGGTGCTTCAAGACGTAACGGAAATGGAGAAGCTGGAGCAATCCCGCCGGGAGTTCGTGGCGAATGTATCTCATGAGCTTAGAACTCCGCTTACCACAATTAAGAGCTATGCCGAAGCGCTCGATGATGGCGCGCTTGATGAGCCGCCGCTTGCCGATCGTTTCGTAGGAGTTATCCGCAGCGAGACGGAACGGATGATTCGCCTGGTTACCGACCTTCTCCATCTGTCGCGGTTTGATTCCCATCGGAATCAGCTGCGCCGACAGAAGACGGATCTGACAGAGATGCTGGAGGAAGTCGTAGACCGGTTCTCCTTCCAGCTGCGGCAGAAGGCCATTACGGTGTCGGTAAAGGTCGACAACAAGCAGAAGACGGCTTGGCTCGATCGGGATGGAATTGACCAAGTATTAGACAATCTCGTATCCAACGCGATCAAATATACGTTAGACGGAGGCTCCATTGATATCTCTGCCAAGCCTAATGAAGCGAGGCAGCTGGCCATCGCCATTAAAGACACCGGAATCGGTATTCCGAAGAAGGACTTGAACCGTATTTTCGAACGATTCTACAGGGTGGACAAGGCCAGATCCCGTAATATGGGCGGTACAGGCTTAGGCCTGTCCATTGCCCGGGAAATTGTTCGGGCTCACGGAGGCTCTATTACATTAGAGTCCGAAGCTAACGTGGGCACCGTGGTTACGGTGCTGCTGCCGATTATGTCGGAAGGAAGTGAAACCGCATGATCGAGAAAGGAAAATCGGTTCTGCTTTTCCTGCTCGTGGTGATTAGTCTCGTACAAAGTTATTTTCTCGCCTATAGCATGCCTTACATGGAGGCGAAGGTGAAGACCGAGCTTGATTATGTGAAGACGGAGCCGCTCGGAACGGAAGAGAATGTCGAAAATCTCATTTTCCCGGAACAGCTCGTGCTTCATCTAGGCGATGACAAGCATACGGTATTTTATCCGAGCACCCTGCCTTATTACGATTTGATTCTAACGAAGCTGCAAGGCCGCGAATTCAAGGGAATGAAGCGGGATCTTGTCAACACGGTTGATTGGGACCAGATTAGGCGGGAGAATAAAGGAGTCGAGCTAAGATTCGGACGTGACATCCCGTTCGAATTGCTGCAACGAGTGTTCAAAATCGATGATGACTTCTTATTCTGGCGGGATTCGATCGATCGAATCTGGATTTACTCCAGCAAAAGCAGCGATGAAGTACGTACTTTCTTCTTCAGCGCGGACGGCAGTAACGTCTACGAATCGGAGCGTGCGGACATCACCATCGGGGATGTCGAAGGTTACGTCGGTTTCGGTCAATATTGGGATCCTTACTCTTCCGAGGACGGCAATGTATATATCCCCGACAAACCGATTTCCCGTCTATTGAGGATGGAGGTCCCGTTCAGTCGTTACACGACGGAGCAAATGCAGGACAACCTATTCTTTGACCCGACGACGACGAGGACGATTCAAGACCGTCAGGACGGCCCTCAGTTTTATACCGATGGCAAAAGAGGGCTGAAGGTTGAGCAAGACGGCATCTGGATGACCTATACCGATCCTGTGGCGCCTACGAACGGCGAGAACGATATCATCGACAATGTAATGGCCGCAACAAGCTTTGTTAACCAGCACGGGGGCTGGAATGAGAAGTATCAGCTGGTTAAGGAAATTGAATCGGAATCCGAGAGTATCATCCGTTTCCAACAATACTACCGAGAAGTGCCGATCGTCTCTGGAAGCTCAATGAACTTCGGCTATATGCAGCTGACTTTACAGCAAGGTTTTGTCTCCTCTTACAATCGCTCGCTGCTTGTGTTAAGCAATGAAATGAAGAACAAAAGTACAAGGCAGCTGCCCGGCGGCGACCAGCTCCGAGATGTGATTGGCAATTTAGATTTAGGCGGACGTAACATTGAAGCTCTCTTCCCTGCTTATCGACCGAGCCTAGGGAAGGAAACAGTAGTTATGAGCCCTGTATGGGCAGCTAGACTATTGACCGGAGAGGTTATTATTGTGGCTGATTCCATTCCGGCATCGACAAAGTAACGGTTAATAAATGGAAGATTGAGTCGGAAGGGGGTGCGGGATGGACTGGAGACGAGCTAAAAGCGTTCTGATTTTTTCTTTTCTCATGCTGAATGTGCTTCTAGGCTCCCAGCTATGGATGGAATATCGGGAACGCTTAAACACTGCGGTGGAGTGGACGTCACTTCCTCCCGAAACCCAGCAGGTCATGCGTGACAAGAACATTCAAGTAGATGATAATGCCAAGATCCCGACGGAAACGCCGTTTCTGAGAGAATTGACGTATACCTTCAAGGAACGTACCGGAGAAGGAATTAATAATCGCATAGCGCTATCTCCATCGCCTGAGACGCAAATCGTTTATTTCGAAGAGGAGCTTACCGAAGCGCTCGGAGGAATAGTGCCGGAGCTTAGCAGCTACACATTGGACCAGCTTGGCAGCCGCGATGGTGTCTTCGTCTTTAACAGGATGGAGGGCAAATGGCCGATGTTCGATATCCAACTGGAGCTATTCCATAGCGAGCAGAAGATCAGAGCATATTTGCAAGACTTAATTGTGATCAAGCCTTCTGGAGATGCCAAGGAACAGCAAGTTTTGCCGGCAGCCAAAGCGTTAGCCAAGGTGATCGAGAGGAATTTGCCGGCAGGCTCTGTCATTAAGGAGATTCGCTTAGGATATCATGGGGAAATTTTCGACGATGTCGATGATCAGGTTACAACACCAACGTGGAGGGTTTTGCTGGAAAATGGCGAAGAAGTGTATTACGTGAATGCGATCAGCGCCGAAGTGACGACTGAGAAAGGCGATGCGCTTGTGAATCCATAAGTATATACTAGAGAAGCGGATTCAGTAGGATTGTCTGGGAGAGGAACGAGGAACAGCTATGGGACTTGCGTTTACTGTTCTGTCTAGTGGATCAACCGGTAATGCAACCGTCGTGACCACGGATACAGCAACTGTACTTATTGATGCCGGCTTAAGCGGCAAAAAGATAGAAGAGTTAATGAAAGAGAGAGAGATTTCCGGCCACGATTTAGATGCTTTATTCGTTACACATGAGCATTCCGATCATATTAAAGGGCTTGGAGCTTTCGCTCGTAAATATAGTTTACCTGTGTATGCCAACGAGAAAACCTGGACGGCAATGTTCCGAACAATCGGAGAAATACCAGAGGCACAGCGGAAAATTATGCCGACGGACAGCGTGATGGAAATCGCTGACCTGCGCGTGGAATCGTATGCGATCTCGCATGATGCAGTCGAGCCGGTCGGTTATTGCTTCTGCTCGGATGGAGCCAAGCTAAGTCTAGCAACGGACTTGGGGTATGTGAGCGAGAAGGTCATGCGTCAGCTGCAGAATTCAGACGTAATGGTGCTCGAGTCCAACCATGACGTTAACATGTTAAGGATGGGCCGATACCCGTGGAACATTAAGCGGCGTATCTTGGGAGATACCGGCCATTTATCCAACGAAGCGGCTGGGGAAGCACTCAGCTCCTTGTTGTCGGGCAGCTTGCGCAGAGTTTATTTGGCGCATTTGAGCCAAGAGCATAATCAGATGGATTTAGCCAAACTAACGGTGAATACAGTATTAGAAGATAACGGAATTTTTTTTCAACGGGATGAATTCGTATTGTGTGATACTTATGCTGATAGGCCTACATTATGGGATATTGTTAAAGCTTAGAGAGTACGCAGATGTGGAAAATGAGAATTTTATAACAGAAGTTGTCTATCTAGCTCGGCTTCCATTTGCACGGCTTTCTCTTGAATTTCCTCTGGGGTCAGCAGGCCTTTATCAACTAGCAATTCAATGAGAGTGCTCAGGGCAAGGAGTTGCCGGTAATGGTCATGCTTCAGATCCGACACCTGAGAAGCCAGTTCAATGTATTGCCATCCATGCGCAGTTGATTTCACTTGGGCATCCTTCCTTTCTTTACATCCGATTTATGTGGGGAAAGCACTTGCTTGAGTTCTCTTATTCTCTTATTCTATTACTATTCTAGTCAAAACGTTTATAAACATTCCTATTATTTTTGAGATCTGCAAGTATAAATGGCGAATAAGTAGAAACAACTATTAAGAGAAATTCCCGCAGCGGTGAGGGAACCGGTATTCCCCTATAAGAAGGATGGTGTTTGACCATGAGCTTGTTCGATGATGATTTCTACTCTACTCGGGTATCCAGGCGCTCCCGCAATAGGAAAGGTTCCGATTATGGATCGGGAAAAGGGTTCCGCCAGCAGGGATCGATGTTCCGAGTTGCTATTATATCTTCCGTTGTCAGTTCGATGCTCGTAGCGGCTTTATTTGTTGCCTCAGGCAATGGCAGTGAGTCTAAATCGGAAGCCAAACCTGCCTTGACCGGAGGACAGGCGCTTGTGGATACTTCAGAGCGCATCATCTCGGCTTCTGAGAAGGTTCGGCCTGCGGTTGTCAGCATCATTAACCTGACGGAAGACGCGTTAGATGAACAGGCTGATGCCGAAAGCTACGGTGAAGAGGAAATACCTTATAATGCAAGCTTGGGGTCGGGTGTTATTTTCCAGAAAAAAGACGGTAAAGCTTATATTATTACGAATGCGCATGTTCTCCAGGATGCCGTGAAGGTTCAAGCCGTTCTGGTAAACGGGGATAAGAAAGAAGCGAACATTATTGGAATAGATATCGTCACAGATTTAGCCGTTCTGCAGGTAGATGACAAAGGAGTCGACACAGTTGCAGAAATTGGCAATTCGAATAAGCTTCGTGTCGGGGAGATGGTTATCGCCATCGGTAATCCGCTCGGCTTCGGAGATTCACTGACCCAAGGCATCGTATCCTCTACGAAACGAATTATTCCTGTATCGCTTAGCCAGGACGGAATCTATGATTGGGAACAGGAAGTCATCCAGACCGATGCTGCAATTAACCAAGGCAACAGCGGCGGGGCTTTAGTTGACCTAAACGGAAAGCTTGTTGGCATTAACAGCATGAAGGTAGCGGATATGGGCGTTGAGGGAATTGGCTTCGCCATCCCGATTGATGATGCCATACCTATTCTTAATGACTTATTGAAAGATGGCAAGGTTACGAGGCCTTATATGGGTGTATATTCAATAGACTTGGGGCTTTATCTCGATAGTCCGCAACAAGATAATGGAGACAAAGAAGAGAGTTCCGGGGAAGAGGTTGATGAATCACCCTTGCCGGTCATTCCCAAAGAGGTTAAAGAAGGCATTATCGTACTCGAATCGGTGGGACCCTCTTTGGATGCGGGACTGCAGTTTAACGATATTATCGTTGCGCTTGACGGGAAGGCAATCGGAAGTACGTTGGAGCTTCGTAAATATTTGTATGGCTCCAAAAAAATCGGGGAATCGTTGAGGGTAACCTATTATCGGGATGGTAAAAAGAAGACGACAGATGTCGAGTTGATCGAAAAAGAAGAAGCAGAAGAAGAGCGTTAGAAGGGAATATCATTATGTACTGTGTATGCCTTGAGCATGTTGAGCTAGCAATCGATAAATTTGTTGATGAATATGAAGAAGCACCGGATCTCGTCAACTTGCAGACGACGGAGTTCTCGGCATGGCAACCGCCTGAACACTGCGAGTGGTGCGGTAATTCAGCAAAAATATTGGTGGTTTGAGTCAAATGACAGCGAAGCCGTTTTACTTGCTGGTGATAATCACCTTACTCGCGTCGCTGCCTGCGCAGGAAATCTCGACCCCAATGCCATAAGACACCGATGACGAGTAGAAGAGCTACGGTTAAGCCGCTAAAGGTGACGATAAGCGCGACCCACTGGAAGCTTGAATAGCTGTGTATGATAGACCAATCGAAGTCGCCCTTCAAATCTTCTATAACTTGATTCATTCCGAATATTCCACTAATGACGGTATATATAGTGAGAATAGTCAAGAGATAGCTAGATTGCTTGGAGGTGCGATTTTCTTGATACATGTACAGGTCGTTCAGCGTTTGCTTGACGTCGACGAACAGTTCTTCATTGCCGTAAACATCGCGAAGCTGGTGGAAGATCTCGCGTCCTTGCGTCTGCGAGACGATTTCGACAAAATAATATTTGGCCGAGAAACGAGTAATATCGCGAATTAAATCCTCCGTGTGCTCCTGCTTGCGCTTCAATTGTACTTGCGAATAAGAAATCGACAGCTTCAACAGAACGATCCTTTGAAATAAATTCAGCATAAGTCCGTAATAGTATTCGCCGTACATTTGATTAGCAAGCCGCGTTGAAGTCTCAGGCTTCTCGCGTGTAAGGCACATGAAGCAGGTATCATCGGTCAGGTAATAGGTATTCGGTGCCCAACGGTCATACTCATAGCGCTGACAGTACTCTTCCATGTAGGGGATATGGCTTGCGCCAATTCGCGTTTTCCCGTTCAGGTCCAAGCCATCAAGCCGGGCAGCACGATAGCGGTGGATAATCGTGATATCGAAGTCCTCCGGAAAAGCACAGAAGCCGATGACAAACATTCTCTCATCCATGAGAAAAGGCAGCTTCTCGAAATGCGTGCTCTCCATCGGGGAACGATCTAGATATGGCAGCAAATGAGGAGTGAGCACTTGAAATACGAAATCCTCAACCTCCGCATAATCTTTTCCTTCATGTTCTACATAGGTTTTCAAGTCCAGCTTGTTCGTATCCTGAAGGTGTCGCATCCGATCGGCGAACTCGATAGCTTGGCTGAAAGGTATTTCCTCATCGTCCTTTAATTCTACGCGCAAGGTTAGAAACCCCGTATCGAACGGACAAAGAAAGATGTCGACGGAATACACCGTAAACGGAAATCGCAGCTGCCGGCTAAGGAGACTGGCTTCGACCTTAAACGGCTTGCTGAGTCTGCGCAACCCTTCTGGATTCTGGTTGTCAGGAAACAAGACATGGTTTGTAAACGGCAAAAAGTACCTTTCCATATCTCTGTGGGACACGCGGCAGCCGGGTCCGTAAAATTTATTCTCCAGCTCTAAATCATCCAACCGAAAAGGAATGTAATCATCTTGAAGAAGACTGTCCCACAGCTTTTCTTGGCAGTCCTGCTCTAAGGAGAAGGGGAAAATAAACTGAAACAACGCCTTCCTTAAATCCGGCTCTTCGCATTGCGCCACGATCATTTTAGCCACCTCTTCCTTCACAAAACCTGGTATCTGTTATTTACCCTAATTTAGAGTGAATAAAGAGGGAATGGACAAGCAATAAATATTTCGAATTTTCTTTCCTGATTATGGTTGATTTCTGATAAAGTCTCGTTTAGTATATAGGTTAATAAAGCGCTTACAAATAATTTTCAATGACTCAAGTATACATTATTGTTTATCCGTTTCTGCTTATTAAAATATTAAACCGGTTTAACAAACTCGGGCAATCCCCTTCATCCAGAGAAAACAAACCCAAGCTAAACTAATTATTAAACCGGTTTAATATTTTGGGAGGTGAGTCTGCGGGTTTGCAGTACATGATGAACGGTATTGGAATGAACAAGTACATTAATGGAGGGGTTAACTTGAAAAAGCAGAAGTTCCTTTTTGTTCTATTAGTCATTTTTACTATCATTGCAGCCGGTTGTACAAATAATTCGGCGGAACCCAGTGTTGTTGAAAAACCCAAAGAAACGACAGTGGTCAAGGAAACTCCAGTCGCCATCACAGAAACGGCCTCCAAAGAAGCTCCGATGCTGGCTAAGCTTGTAACCGCGGGTTCGCTGCCTGCTTTGGCAGATCGTATGCCCGCACAGGCGGACATCATGGTTGAGCCGGTTGTGGAAGAGATCGGACAATTCGGCGGGGATTGGAAAATGGCGTGGACGGGACCGGGAGACAAATGGGCTGTTGGGCAGCCAACGGAAGAAGCGCTCTTCCGATTCAACAAGGACGGAAGCAAGGTTGAACCGAATGTAGCCAAAAGCTACGAAGTGAATGCCGATTCCACGGAGTTCATTATCCGCCTGAGGGCAGGTATGAAATGGTCGGATGGTGCGCCGTTTACAGCGGACGATGTTCTCTTCTATTGGGAGCACATGCTGTCGAAAGAAACCTTCGGCAAAAAAATATATGATGCGTATTACTCGGTGGATCCCGTGACAGGAGAAAAGGCGCTGGCTGAAATCACGAAGGTGGATAATTTGACCTTTAAGGTCGTTCATAAATATCCAAGCGTGCAATTCCTCGAGCGGGTGGCCATTGACAATAAGTGGTTCTTTGCCCCAGCTCATTTCCATAGAACGATTCTACCTGAATTTGTTGGCGAGGATAAAGCGCTTGCTATTGCCAAGGAGTGGGGCTTCGAGGATACGACAGCATTCCTTAAGGAAACGGGTTACTATTATTGGATCTATCCGCAGATCCCGACACTACGAGCTTGGGTTGCTAAGAACGATCCAGACAGTGACCAGTTCATCATGGAGCGTAATCCTTATTATTGGAAAACAGACTCGGAAGGAAATCAGCTGCCTTATATAGACCGGATTGTCTCGACAAAAATTCAAGATCCAAGTCAGAGAGTACTGGGCACCTTGGCAGGAGACTTTAACCTTTCCACGTTCGGAGCTCAGGACTTTACGGTTCTTAAGGAAAATGAGAAGAAGGGCGATTTCCGAGTGATTCCGTGGGATCAACCCACATGGTCAAGCGCGGGAATTCAACTCAATCAAACCATACAAGATCCGAACCTGCGCAAGCTGTTCCAAGACATTCGATTTAGAGAAGCGCTTTCCGTTGGAGTGGATCGCATAGAAATCGCTGAAATTGTTACTAACGGAATCGCTGATCCCGCACAAGCAGCTGTTCCAGAAGGGCTCGTAGGTTATCAGGAGGGCTGGGCAGACCAATGGGCGAAATATGATCCGGAGCGCGCGAATGCGCTATTGGATGAAATCGGATTAACAAAACGGGATAAGAATAATTTCCGACTATTCCCGGACGGCTCCGACATCACTATCAATGTGATCGAATCATCCGAAGACACAGCGAAGTTCCTGGAGCTGCTCAAGAAGTATTATGAGGATTTGGGTATCAAAACCAATCTGAAGGTCGTGGATCAGGCGACTCATCAGGAGTTAAAGTATTCCAATCAAGTCCCGGCGACCACGGAGAACATTTCCGTTGTGAATGTTGCATTCCGGCCTGATGCACTTATACCGCTCCGTGTCCTTACCCCGTGGTCCGGTTCATATGGCTTATATGTCTCGACAGGAGGCAAAGAAGGAGTTAAGCCTGAAGGCGATATCGCTATGATTCTGGAATATTGGGATAAGGTGAAAGCAGCCAAAACAGCGGAAGAAATTACGCAGTTTAGCAATGAAATCATTAAGCTTCATATGAAAAACCAATGGGTTATCGGCTACGCAGGCTCGACACCGACCTTAATCGCAGCCTCTAATAAAATCGTTAACATCCCCGAGGACGGGATATGGGCCGACGAATTCCGCTCGCTGGGAGCAGCTCATCCTGCGCAATTTTTCATTAAGCAATAACAACGGCATCTTTGATGGATCGATAATAGGGAACATTAGCTTTCCTATTATCGGTACATCCGAACGACTAGCAGGCATTCGTATCTCCGAATGGTCAAGGAGAGGATAAGATAAGAGATGCTCCAATACACATTGAGAAGAATCCTATTGGTTATACCTGTCGTGATCTTCATATCTGTTATCGTCTTCTACATCATTCAGCTTCCGCCCGGTGATTATGTATCCAATTATGCAGCTGAAATGTCAGTGGCAGGCGAAGTGATGACACAAGAAGACATGGCAGCGATGAGAGCAGATTTAGGCTTGGATCGACCGGTTTTCGAGCAGTATTTTATTTGGATGAAGGATATAGTATTGCATGGCGATTTTGGCTTTTCCTTTAATTACAACAAACCTGTTACGGCCGTCATTAAGCAATACATGGGTTTGACGTTGATCGTCTCCCTGGTGACAATGGCTTTCCAATACTTAGTGGCGATTCCAGTCGGTATCTATTGTGCCGTCAAACAATATTCCGCAGGGGACTATTTCTTCTCTGGGCTAAGCTTTCTGGGTATGGCTACACCTAACTTCTTGCTCGCTATTATCCTGATGTTCCTTTCCTACACTTGGTTCGGTGATCCTTTGCTAGGCTTATTTTCAAGCGAGTACGTGAATGCTGCATGGTCGGTAGATAAAATGATCGACTTGGCTAAACACATGGTTATTCCCGTTATTGTCATTGGATTAGCCGGTACTGCGGATCTAATTCGAGTCATGAGAGGACAAATGCTGGATGAGCTGAATAAGCCCAATGTGATCACGGCGAGATCCAAAGGCTTGTCAGAAGGCCGAATACTCTTGAAGTATCCAACCCGTGCAGCACTAAATCCGATCGTCAGCACCTTTGGTTGGTCTTTGACTTCCATCTTCACAGGCTCGACCATTACCGCGATTGTGTTGAACTTGCCTATTCAAGGACCTGTCATGTATAACGCTTTATTAGGACAAGACATGTATCTAGCAGGTACCTGGCTCTTATTCATGGCTCTGTTAACGGTGTTGGGTACGTTGGTTTCCGATATTTTACTTGCCTGGCTCGATCCAAAAATCCGTACAGAGTTTAGAGGTAATTAGCCTATGAGAACGATACCTGTATTTAAAAGGCAGAAAGCTATGGTGACCAAGCCTGCTATTGATAAAGATGTGCAGTACAGCTCGCAATGGCGGCTAATGTATCTGAGATTCAAGAAGCATAAGCTAGCGCGGATCAGCTTGATTGTATTGGGGATTCTCTATGCTGCCGCTATCTTCGCACAGTTTCTAGCTCCTTATGGCCTTCAGAGCTATGACAGCAAGTATGTGAATGCACCTCCGATGACCTTGCGATTCGTAGACGCGGATGGGAAATTCCATATCAGACCATTCGTCTATGAATTAAAGTCCACAAGGGATCCGGAGACGATGCGTAAAATTTTCGAACCGAACACAGAGAAGCGTTACTCGTTGCAGCTATTCGCTAAAGGAGAAAGCTATAAATTTCTTGGAATCATTCCTACCACTACTCACTTATTCGGTGTAGAGCAGCCTGGAAGAATATTTTTGCTCGGTACGGATGGATTGGGAAGAGATTTATTCTCCCGAATTCTTCTTGGCAGTCAGATTTCACTCAGTATCCCGCTGGTTGGAGTTGGAATCAGCTTTATACTGGGATTGATTATCGGCGGTATATCCGGATATTTCGGAGGCTGGCCCGATTCCGTGATTCAACGGATTATTGAAATTATTCGATCATTCCCGACGCTTCCCTTATGGATGGCATTGTCCGCAGCTATTCCGCCGCGAATACCCGTAGTCACGATGTATCTCTACATTGTTATTATATTCGCTTTTATCGAGTGGACGGGTTTGGCGAGGGTAGTGAGGGGCAAGTTTATCTCGTTAAAAAATGAAGATTACGTTGTTGCAGCGAAGATCGCCGGCGTAAGCGACGGGAAGATTATCTTAAAGCATTTGATTCCCGGTTTTATCAGCTACTTGGTAGTGGCAACGACCTTGGCCATTCCGGGAATGATTCTCGGTGAGACGGCGATGAGCTTTCTTGGCTTAGGGATTCGTTCTCCGGCTACCAGCTGGGGCGTTCTGCTTCAGGAAGCCCAACAGATCGAGAATGTCGCCTTGTATCCATGGAAGCTCATCCCGCTTGGCGTTGTTATCATAACCGTATTAACCTTTAACTTTCTGGGCGACGGCTTGCGCGATGCCGCGGATCCTTACAAGAAATAGTCCAACAAATTGAGGCCATAGCGAGGGGATATTATGACAGCTCAAGCGGCTCAACCAGCACAAGAAGCCCAAGCTCAGCAGCCCCTTCTCTCCGTTCAAGACCTTAAGATTCGTATTCAGATGGATAATGGAGAAATGAACGCGGTGGATGGGGTAGACTTTGAGATTCACAAAGGAAAAACATTGGGGCTTGTGGGCGAGTCCGGCTGTGGGAAAAGCCTGACTAGCAGAGCCATTATCAGCATTAATCCGAAAGAGTGTGAAACGACAGGTACCATCATGTATCAATCTTCTACCGAAGAGTCGTTAAATCACTTGAATCTGTTATCCTTAGATACGAATGGCAAGCATATTCGCTCCATACGCGGCCGTAAAATCGCCATGATCTTTCAGGAGCCCATGACCGCCTTCTCGCCGATGTATACAATCGGAAATCAAATCATGGAAGCGATCTTGATCCACCGCACCAAAAACAAGAAAGAGGCCAAGAAGATAACACTTGAGATGCTGGCAAAAGTAGGAATATCGGATCAGGAGAAACGATTCGACCAATATCCCCATGAATTCTCCGGAGGCATGCGACAGCGGGCGATGATCTCGATGGCCTTATCCTGCAATCCGGAATTATTAATCGCCGATGAGCCAACGACAGCGCTGGACGTGACGATTCAGGCCCAAGTGCTTGAGTTAATGAAGGCGCTCCAGGAAGAGTTCGGCATGGCCATTCTGCTGGTCACTCATGACCTTGGCATCATAGCGGAAATGTGCGATGAAGTGGCAGTCATGTATCTTGGCAAAATAATTGAGCAAGCGCCTGTAAAGGAAATTTTCCATCATCCTAAACACCCGTATACAAAGGGTTTGCTCAAGTCGATGCCCAGATTAGGCGGTAATAAGAGCAAGCGCTTGGACTCCATTGAAGGCTCCGTGCCGATTCCCATCAATATGCCTCCTATGTGCGGGTTTTACGATCGCTGCAAGGATCGGATTGAAGGCGTATGCAATGTGCAGGCCGTACCAAAAACCCGGTTATCCGACAAACATATGGTCAGGTGTTTTCTGTATTCGGATCAGCATGAAGGAGCATAGCCATGTCCAAACCTATACTGGATATCATTAATTTGAATAAGGATTTCAAAGTAAAGTCTCAGAAGGCTTTGTTCGCAAAGCCTTCTTCCGTACAGGTGTTAAGCGATATTTCATTTGAGCTCCTTGAAGGTGAAACCTTAAGCATTGTCGGAGAATCGGGCTGCGGCAAAACGACACTGGGGCGGTGTATCGTGAGAGGGATGAATGCCTCATCCGGCGAGGTTATCTATCATACCGAAGGCGGAGAGAGAGTTGATTTCTTAAAGCTGAAGGGCAAAGAATCCAAGAGATTAAGAAAAGATATTCAAATGATCTTTCAGGATCCTTATTCTTCGCTTAGTCCGCGAATGAGCGTATACGACATCATTTCCGAGCCGCTAATCGCCAATTTCAAGCTGAAGAAATCGGAGGTGGAAGAAAAGGTAGCTGCAATCGCAGAAAAAACGGGCTTAAATGTCAGTTACCTTAAACGTTACCCTCATGCTTTCTCCGGCGGGCAAAGACAGCGGATCGCCATCGCGCGGGCGCTTATTACCCAGCCGAGGCTGATCGTGTGCGATGAAGCGGTATCGGCTTTGGACGTCTCCATTCAAGCCCAGATTATTAATCTCTTAAAGGACCTGCAGGAGCAATTTCAAATTACGTATATTTTCATTTCGCACGACTTATCGATCGTCCAGAACATTTCTGATCGGGTTGCGGTCATGCATCTAGGCAGAATTGTGGAATTGGCAGCCGTGGATTCTTTGTTTAGTCAGCCTAAACACCCTTATACGGAAGCGCTCATGTCAGCGGTGCCCCAGCCTGATCCGGATCAGAAGAAAGATAGAATTATATTGGATGGTGAGGTTCCTAATCCCGCCAATCCCCCAAGCGGATGCCATTTCCACCCAAGGTGTTCATACAAGACCGACAAATGTTTGCAAGAGGCACCTCAGCTGCGCCAAGTAGAAGAAAATCATTATGCGGCATGTCATTATGCGGAACAACTAAACCTGAGGGGTGCAAAGAATGAACCGGGAATTATTGCATAATAGCGAATCCAAGAAGCTGATTATTTTCCTGGACTGCGGAGACACGATCATCGATGAAGGAACGGAAATACGCGATGAAGAAGGTACGGTTATTCAGGGTAATGTAATCTCCGGCGCTGACCTGATGGTCAAGACTCTTGCCGAGCGGGGTTACAGATTGGCGATCGTCGCCGATGGATCCGCGCAATCCTTTAAGAATTTATTAACTCTTAATGGGTTATACGATTATTTTGAAACGCTTATCTATTCTGAGCAAATTAAAGCCGACAAGCCGAGCCGACGTATGTTCAAGGCAGCGATTGGAGCGATGGATCTTACCGAACAGGACTGTTCCCGAATTATAATGGTCGGCAACAACCTGTCTCGCGATATTAAAGGAGCGAATCAGCTTGGCATAACCAGCGTGCACTTGAACTGGACCTCCAGATATCCAAAGACGTCATCAGACAGCAGCGAGCAACCTGATTATACGATTGGGGAACCGCTCGAACTGTTGGAATTGGCGGAGCGGCTGAACGATCAGCTTCTTAAAAATCGAGAGGGTGTAACATAACCAAATGGCCAAAATCGACGATGTTGCACGCCTTGCGGGTGTATCGAAAGGAACCGTATCTAATGTTTTCAGCCAAAAAAGACCTACCAGCAAGAAAGTGACAGACAAAGTCCTGACTGTTTCCAGACAATTAAATTATGTTCCGAATCATATCGCAAGAAGCCTGGTGACCAAAAAAACAATGGCCATTGGGCTCACGATCCCGCATGGCAACTTCTTTTTCAACGTTTTCCATACTCAGTTCATCAACGGGGTTATTCTGGAAGCTTCCTGTTACGGGTATAGGGTGTTACTCGACATGATTCCTGCACAGGAGGTGAAAACTCCTTCATTGGCTAGTTATCCGATTGACGGAGCGATTGTACTTGGTCCAACACAAGAGGATGAGCGGATCGATCTGCTGCACCTGAACCAAATCCCATTCGTTACGGTCGGCAAAATCTTTAATGCGAATGTCAAAGATGCTTCAACCGTCAACAATGATAATAATCAAATTATCCATGATATATGCGGCTATCTGATAGACAAGGGTCATCGCAACATTATGTTTCTAAATGCCAATGAGCTAATGACTGTTGCTATCGAGAGAAAAGCGGCCTTCATCGAGGCATTGTCGAATCATCAGATCGACCTGAAAGAATATATGATTCACTATAAACCAGCCATAACCTCAAGCAAATACATGAACTATGGGTATGATGAGACAGTCCATGTGCTAAGCGGGTTAGGGGAACAAGTAACGGCAATTATCGCAGACGATGATCGCACCGCATTTAGTGTGATGAATGCCATCAAGGATTTGGGTTTGAGCGTGCCGAAGGATCTCTCGTTATTTGTCATTTGCGGCGATCTCTCTATGATGAATCAGGCAACGCCTTCATTGACGGGCATGGATTTGCAGCCCTCGGAGCTCGGGGCTCAATCCGTTAAACTGCTTATGAACAAGCTGGGTGTCATAGACGGTGAATATCCGGAAAATATGATCATAAACAGCAGAATAATAGAAAGAGACTCATGTTCGACGATTGTAAACTCATAATTATACTAGGAGGGCTACATGAGCGGAAGAGAATGGAATGTGGGCATTATCGGCCTAGGCGATATCGGTGAATATCATATGAACAATTTGTCGAAAATGGCGAACGCAAAGGTAACGGCTATATGTGATGTGAATGCGCAAGCTGTCGAACAAGTGGGCAATCGGTTAAATTTGTCCGCAGCCAAAAGATATACCCGCTATAAAGATATTCTAGCTGACTCCGAAGTTGATTTCGTTGTCTCCGGCGTTTCCAATCGATATCATTATGACATCTTAATGGCTGCCATTGAATCTGGTAAACCGATCATGTCTGAGAAACCCTTCACTCGAACGATGGAGGAAGCGCAGCAATTATTGGATCTATATCAGCACAAACCGATTCCCTGCATGATCGGTTTCTCCTATCGCTACAGGCCTTGCTTTCAATACGTAAAGCAGCTCGTAGAGCAGGGCGTTCTTGGGCAGATTCGACATATCCATGCTCACTATTTACAAGAAGAGAATGCTCCCCTATTTGAGAAAGAGTACACCTGGCGGTTTAGCAAAGCAATGGCAGGATCAGGCGTACTGGCGGATATCGGTTCTCACATGGTCGATGCTGCCCGTTTTTTCGTAGGGGAGTTCAAGCAAGTGACCGGGATGATGAGCACCTTCGTCGACCAGCGGATAGATCCTAAGACCAGTCAACCTGTAGAGGTGGATGTGGATGATTTTGCAGGATTCCAATGTGTGCTTGAAGGAGGCGTTATGGGAACGTTCTACACGCATAAGAATGCAATCGGTACCCGTAATCAATTCAACATTACGCTGTACGGCGATCGGGGAACGGCCAGAATTTCGGTGGAAACGCCGAATGAAGTTTATTTAACGGTAAGAGAAGGCGACAATATGGCGCTGATTGAAAAAACGATTCACCTGGACGGCGAGGCCATGACACCGTTACTCCAGGATTTTGTTAATTACTTGGATCATCGCGGTTCCTCCTTGCTCCCGACATTTATGGATGGTTATCGGAATCAGCAGGTCATGCAAATGATTATAGACTCTGCTGAGGATGGAGTAACAAGAAGAATGGGGGGAGATAACTTATGATTAAAGTAACGATATGGAACGAGTACCTGCGGGAGAAGAGCAGGGAGGATGTAGCCAAAGTTTATCCGGACGGAATTCATGGAGCTATTGCAGACGGCATACGGCAGGAGGGCTTTGCGATTCATACAGCAACCTTCAATGAGCCCGAGCATGGATTAACGCAAGAAGTGTTGAACGATACCGATGTGCTGATTTATTGGGGGCATGCCGCTCATAAAGAATTTAACGATGCGATTGTCGATCGTATATATAAGCGAATACACGAAGGAATGGGCCTTATCGTTCTGCATTCAGGACATCACTCCAAACTATTCCAGAAGCTGATGGGCACGTCCTGCGACCTCTTATGGAGAGAAGCGGACGAGAAGGAGAGACTGTGGGTTGCCGATCCTTCGCATCCGATTGTAGAGGGAATCGGGCCTTATATCGACTTGCCGGAAGAGGAAATGTACGGTGAGCACTTCGATATTCCCGTACCCGACGAATTAATCTTCATCAGCTGGTTTGAGGGGGGAGAGGTGTTCCGGAGCGGCTGCACCTACAGGCGCGGGCAGGGGCGGATTTTCTATTTCCGTCCGGGGCATGAGAATTATCCTACCTATCACAACAAAGAGATTCAGCGAGTCATCTCTAATGCAGTGAAATGGACGGCACCGGTCAAAAGGGAAAAAACGTTCTATGGGTTTCACGAGCCGCTGGAGCAAATAAAGAAATAAAAAATTGCTAAATATTTCACATTCCCCGTTGACAGTTATTAGGGGACGATGTTAAAGTTGCAAATATAACTTTGGGAAACGGAAAGGAGGGTTACGAACATGCGTAACGGATATCATCATATTGCATTACCGCCAGTAGGCGGAGCATTTAATCGACATGGACGTAACCCTCTCGCGAATGAATTATTGCGACTCTAGAGAATGGAAGATTCTCCTAGATTTGTAGTAAGACGGCGCATGGTTACGGCAACGTAATCGTGCGCCTTTTTTATCGCTTACGGAGTTTATGACGGCGGATCAGCCGTTGTAAACCCTGCTTGCGAGAACGGATGATCTCACCATCCGTTAAGGCGTATCGCTTACGGCGGTATGCCTTTTTTGGTGTCGCCCAGCATGGGCGTTATCTATAGGGTGCAAGTCCCGAATGGCGAAGGCAGTAGTAGTCATTAGCTTAAGACAAGGGTGTCCTCCGTGAGGTGGAATCTGAAGGAAGTCGGCGGCAAATCTC
>NZ_JBEQAP010000018.1:0-100127 GCF_041640265.1 Cohnella sp. | reverse complement strand
ATTTGAACGTAGCATGGAAACACCATCCGTTCGGTATAAGTTTAGTTATATTATACCATATTAACGCGGTGTCGCATTAAATTAATTGGACATAATAAAAGCTGTCGAGACTTTCTCGACAGCCTGGCTGCCTTAGGCAGTCTTTTTTCTTAATCGGTCTTATGGAGTAATGCCTATTCCTTTTGTTCCATACTGGCATATCATGATTCCATTCCTTGTTAAATGGAGTTGAGTAGATGTCAGTCCTCATCAAAGGTCAATCAAGCAGCACCAAAATAGATATCCTGATTCCTGCAATAGAGAAAGATCTAGTGACGCTTCCCTATGTCATTGATGCTGTCAAAAAACAGGTAAAGCATCCCATCGGCCAAATTCTGATCGTTGCTCCAAAACGGAGAAGAATAATGGAGCTATGCAGGCGAAAAGGGTGCAAGTTCGTCGATGAGAATAAGGTTCTCCCCATCTCGAAAAAAAACATTCACTATCGTTCTAAGAAATGGGAAAGATCCGGGTGGTTGTTCCAGCAATTATTGAAAATGAGCGGGGACACCCTTTGTAGCTCAGAATACTTCCTGGCCATTGACGCCGACACTTTATTAATTCGTCCGCATCTATTCAGAACGGGTAAGAAGACGGTGTTTTATTGCCGGAAATGGAGCCAGCCCGAATACTTCAAAACTTACAGAAGACTTCTGGGTAAAAAACCCTCCTCAACCTCCTCTTTTGTCACCCACTATATGTTATTTAATAAGTCGAAGCTGGCGCAGTTAAAAAGAACCCTCAAATCGAAACATCAAACAAGCTGGTATAAGGCGATCTTAAGCAAGATGGACAAATCTAAGCAGTTCGCTTTTTCCGAATTCGAAACCTATGGAAATTTCCTTTATTCCATCAATCCGGGAGGGGTTATTCTCAAGAGAGCATTAAATAAGAGCCTAAATATGAACATTGGGGAGATAACACGAAAAAGGGTTAATGCGCTTTCGAAAAGGTACAGGTCGATCTCGTTCCATAAGCGTAAAGGTTATGTAAGAAAAACAAGAGTGGAAAGCAAATGACCCCCTATCAAGTCGTATGGAAAGGGCCTGTCAACAAAGCCTCTGGTCTTGGTATCGCCAGCAGAGAGTACGTTCGGGCGTTGAGAAGGCAAGGGGTGAGTACCGCGGTCGGAGCTGCGAGGAGCAGGTCAATTCAACTATCAAAGAAGCGTAAGGTCTTAATTTATCATTACTCCCCCCATACTCTGAACATAAGGAAGGAAAGAAAGCATTTCAATACGATCATTATCAACACCGTCTGGGAGACGACCCGAATCCCCAAGCGGTGGCGAAGGACAATCAATCAAGCCGATGCTGTGTGCGTTCCTTCACTTCAGAACAAGCAGGCCATGCGAAACAGCGGAGTGAGGGTTCCCGTATTCATCGTTCCCCATGGCGTACATGCTCGGAGGTTTACTCCTAAGAGTAAGAAGCTGCCTGCTAAGAAAACGAATCGGAAATTCACTTTTATTTCCATATTCGGCTTTCAGCACCGTAAAAATCCCGAAGCCTTGCTAAAGGCCTATTGGCAAGAGTTTTCCTCCGCCGATCATGTGCATCTAATCATCAAAACAAGAGGATACGCACCCTATGAGAATGAAAAGTGGATCCGCGCCCGAATACAAGCCTACAAAGCTAATCTTGGCATTCGCAAGAAAACGGCCCCGATTCAGATTGTTACCCGACATTTAAATTCCAAGGCGCTTAGAAGCATTTATGCGCAGGGGCATGCCTTTGTTCTGCCTACCCGGGGCGAAGGAGTCGGCTTGCCGTTTCTAGAATCGCTCTCCAGCGGCGTTCCCGTGATAACAACCGGTTGGGGCGGACATATGGACTTCTTAACAAATAAAAATTCTTTCCTAGTTCACTATAAATTAAGACCACCTGTCATTGGCATGAACCGTAAATCCTCGATCTCACGCCAATTTCGCCATTTGTTCTCGGAAAGAGATCAACTATGGGCGGAACCGGATATCGGCAGTTTAAGAAGACAAATGAGAAATGCCTATGAAAATCCACTTTTATGTAAGAAGAAAGGGCATCGAGCCAGGCGAGACGCGCTTAATTTGACTTGGAATCGTGCGGGTATTTCATTCAAGAAAGCCATAGAAAAGGTGATCCGGACTAAGAAATAGGACGGGTCTTTTTTTTGTAATTAAGGTTCGTATATGTTCGAAAAAGTATGTTATAATAGAAAAAAACAAATTCGCACGAGGAGGAATATTAATTATGGAAATCCGGCACTCAACAAATCCGGCCGATGCCAAGCACTACGACACAGCGAGGTTGCGCCAGCAATATTTAATCGAAAGCTTATTTCAAGCAGATAAAGTCAAAATGGTGTACGCCCACGATGATCGTATGATTATAGGTGGAGCATCGCCGATTAAAGAAACATTAACGCTGGAAGCTGCGGATATCTTGAAAACGGAATATTTTCTGGAGCGTCGTGAAATCGCATTTATTAATATTGGCGGAGAAGCGGTTATTGAGGCAGACGGTGAACGTTACACTCTTAGCAAGCTGGATACTCTGTATGTAGGAAAAGGGACGAAGGAAGTTAAGCTATCCAGCGGGAATGCTGCTGAGCCTGCCAAAATTTACTTCTGCTCCGCACTCGCACATGCGACCTTCCCAACTCGTAAAGTGTCCGTTAAAGAAGCAAACACACTTAACCTTGGATCGCTTGAGAGCTCTAATGAACGTACGATCCATCAGATTGTTCATGAAGGCGGCATTCAGACCTGTCAACTGATGCTCGGTGTAACCCTATTCAAACCAGGAAGTGTATGGAACACAATGCCGGCTCATCTTCACGATCGCCGGATGGAAGCCTATCTCTACTTCGATATGAACGCCGATGCTCGCGTATTCCACTTCATGGGTGAAGCGGACGAAACGCGTCACCTCGTTGTGGCGAACGAGCAAGCGATCATTTCCCCAAGCTGGTCTATCCATTCCGGAGCAGGTACAAGCAGCTATGCGTTTATTTGGTCGATGGCCGGGGAGAACTACACCTTCAAGGACATGGATGTTGTAGCCATGGATACATTGAAGTAAGTTCAACTGAAAGCGGGAGGAACGCCTAATCATGCTTGCTATAACGCGTCATCAATTCATCCTGGATTTGCTCCAGACGCAAGGATCCGTGCAGGTTTCCGAACTGAGCGAGCGGTTTGAAGTTACTTCTAAGACGATACGCGAGGACTTGGAGAAGCTGGAGGAGAAGGGTCTTCTGAGAAGAATTCATGGGGGCGCGGTTAGCCAGAATGATCAAGCGGATGCCATGCTGCCTTTGCAGTTTCCGAATACAAAGTACTTGAAGGAAAAAGAAGCCATCGCGATCCACGCTCTGCGGTATATTCAGCAGCATGATGTCATTGCGCTTGATGCGGGCAGCACGACCTTGGAGATTGCCAAGAGGCTTCCTAATATGCCGCTCACCGTGCTAACCAACGATCTTCTTATTATTCGGGAATTGTTGGTGAAGGATCAGATTCGGCTAGTTGTGCCTGGTGGTTACCGACATCATAACGTGCTTGTAGGCAATGATGCTTTAGAATGGCTGACACGCTTAAATGTTCAGAAGCTGTTTCTGTCAGCAACAGGAGTCCATGATAAATTCGGGCTTTCTGTTTTTACCAGCGAATTAATGGATTTAAAGAAAGCCTATATCTCTGAAGCTAAAGAAATTTATGGCGTAGCCGATCATAGCAAGTTCGATCGCGCTGCGCTGCTAACCTTCGCGGCTTTACAGGACTTACATGTTCTGATTACAGACGATGGGCTTGAGGATGAGCTATTGCAACGTTATGAAGGAGGTTCGGTGAAAATTGAAAGAGCATCCACAAAATCGATTTGATTTATCCGGAAAAACCGCGGTCGTTACCGGAGCGGGACGCGGTTTAGGACAAGCGATCGCCACGGGTCTAGCTGAGGCTGGTGCCAATATCGTACTCGTGACGAACCGTACCTCTGCCGAGGAGACGAAGTCAAGAGTTGAAGCCTTGGGTAGAAAAGCGAGGATCGTTCAAGTCGATATCGCTGATCGCAGTAAGCTTCCTTCTATAATCGATGCAGCAGTCGAAGCGTTTGGAGGACTTGATATCCTGGTAAACAATGCAGGTATTATACGTCGCACACCAGCTGCAGAACATGCCTATTCCGACTGGCAGGAAGTACTGGACGTGAATTTGAATTCCGTCTTTGTTCTATGCCAAATGGCAGGAGAGCTTATGATTGAGCAGGGTTATGGCAAAATTATTAATATCGCCTCCATGCTTTCGTTCCAAGGCGGAATTAATGTTCCGGGTTATACGGCAAGTAAGCATGCGGTAGCCGGATTGACTAAAGCGCTGGCCAACGAATGGGCTTCCAAAGGTATACAGGTGAATGCGATTGCCCCTGGCTACATGACAACAGACAATACGGAAGCCTTGCGTAATGATCCCGCAAGAAGCCGCCAAATTCTTGAACGGATTCCTGCGGCACGCTGGGGAACAGACGAAGATCTGATTGGTCCTGCTATTTTCTTGGCATCAAATGCTTCCAATTATATGAACGGACATGTTCTATGCGTGGATGGCGGCTGGATGAACCGCTAGACGATTAACGATGAACGCGAAGGGCCTTCCGTTCTTCGCGTTCCCAATGGCGAAGCATCGGATAGGGGTCGAATGCCCATTCAACTAGACCTCTGTCCCGGTAAATACCATAATGAAGATGCGGGGGAAATTTCCCCTGCGTTCCGGGACGGCCATAACCTGAGCTGCCTACCCATCCGATAATTTGACCAGGCCGGACTACATCTCCGGTCTTTATTTTTTTCTCGTATCCCGACATATGAGCGTAGTAGTGATACAAGTTATTTAAATCCCGTATGCCGATACGCCAACCGCCGAAAGGGTTCCAGCCCTTTACCTCAATGACACCATAACAGGTGCTTCTAACAGGAACCCCGTAACCCGCGAAAATATCCGTACCTTCATGAATTCGGTAGCCACCCCAGCTGCGGCTGTTGCCCCAAGTGCTTCGGAAGGAATATACACTTCCAAGCGGCAGTGGAAAGGCGTGAGCGTCCAAATCCAATCGATCAAAAAACTTATATAACTGAGCAAATTGCCGGATGCGCTGAACGGCGCGAGTATTGTGGTAATACTCCCAAAGACCGATGCTGAAATCCTCTTCGGCACTCCCTTGTTTTAAAGCTTCTGCGGCTATTGAGTAAAGCAGATCCTCATCCGTATTGCGATTGGCGATTCCATCTCCAGAGCCGTCTTTACCGATTCCATGGAAAAAACGAATGGAAGCGGGGGAGGAATCGTTCCGATCGGGGTTCAAGACTCCGATCCAATCCTGTTCGGAGATGAAGATTCCCGTTAACGCATCCTTATTAATGGGTCTTGTTCGGGGATGGGCGGCCGATAACGTACGTTCATACTGATCGATGGCGGCTAAGTACTGCCATTCTATCCCGGTTTTGATGCTTAAGCCTTCATAGAGCTGACGGCGCTGCTTAGTTAGCTCCTCCTGTTGGGTAGCGGCTCTCTCACTATATACTATAGAGCTATTCCCGCTCACAATCAGCAGGAGTAAGACAATTACGATTGACCGCCATAGGAGGTCAATCGGTTTCCTGCAACAACTCCAGCCTTTTTGCAGCAACTTTGCTCCTCCCTTACTCAATAACATGTAGGAGTAGGGTTTACAGATCATTGGTTTTTATTCTAATCATGCTATAATAAGGGGACAGAAAGAGGGGAATTCCAATGACGACTAGCGCCAAACCGCGCAAACCCGACTGGCTGAAGATTAAACTAACAACAGGCGAACCTTATCAGGAGCTTAAGAAAGTGATGAGGAGTAAGACGCTTCATACTGTATGCGAAGAAGCTCGCTGTCCGAACATATATGAATGCTGGGCGAATCGTACGGCAACGTTTATGATCTTGGGTGATATCTGTACCCGAGCTTGCCGTTTCTGCGCTGTAAAGACAGGTCTTCCTACTGAGCTCGACTTGCAAGAGCCGGAGCGTGTAGCTGAAGCCGCGGAGCAAATGGGGCTGAAGCATTGTGTTGTAACCTCTGTTGCAAGGGACGATCTGAAGGATGGAGGTTCTACGATCTTCGCTGAGACAGTGAAGGCCATCCGTAAGAAGCTTCCTTTCTGCAGCGTTGAAGTGCTTATTCCGGATTTCCTTGGTAATAGGGATTCCCTGCAAATCGTAATGGATGTTAAACCGGACATTCTTAACCACAATATCGAAACGGTAGAACGTCTATCGGACAGAGTTCGTGCGAAGGCGAAATACAATCGTTCTCTTGAGCTGCTTAGACAAGCTAAGGAAATGAATCCTGATATCCCTACGAAATCAAGCATTATGCTTGGTTTAGGCGAATCCTGGGAAGAAATTCTTCAAACCATGGACGATCTTCGAGCCGTAGATTGTAACATACTAACGTTGGGACAATATTTGCAGCCGACTTCCTCTCATCTTAACGTAGAGCGTTACGTTCATCCTGACGAATTCGCAGCATTGAAGATTGAAGGATTGAACCGTGGATTCTCTCATGTGGAATCCGCACCATTCGTACGAAGTTCTTATCATGCGCATGAGCAAGTAAAATCAGCAGAAGCGCATGCGACTAGCATTCGGGAGGAGAGCCTATCATGATTTTCATGGCAGGAGGCAACGCATACTCGCTTTTTCATGAACATAAGAGCGGATGGAACCCTGAAGCTTTCCGTGAAAGATTCAGCGAAGTTTTGGAGCGTTTCGACTATATCGTCGGGGACTGGGGATATAACCAGCTTCGCCTTCGGGGCTTCTATAAAGATGGACATCCAAGGGCTACCAAGGAAAGCGCAATTTCAAGCTTTGTCGATTATATAAACGAGTATTGTAATTTTGGATGCGCGTATTTCGTGCTTAACAAATTAGATAGCAGCACGCTGCCTCCAGAAGCGCTAATCATGAAAGAAGAAACACCTGAGGCGATCGTTGCAATGAATGAAACAGGGGAGCAGGTGGCAGAGACAGCTGCGACAGCAGCGCCGCCGATTACTCCCGTTATCATTAATGGTCAAATCATGCGTTGGCCTATCAAGGAGCGTGCAGGTGGTCCTGTCAGAGCACCAAATGTGACTGTATCAGCGGTTGCCAGGGCTGCTGCGGACGCGGAACGCCGCAATGCAAGCGCTAATGTGAATCAGAATTTTCCATCCGGTTCTTCTAGCCAAGCTAGGGGAAGTCAATCAAGACAGGGACAGGACAGCGGGAATGCGAATCGCCAAGGACGATCCTACAGCGGACCATCTGGCGGCGGGGATCGCCGTCAGCAGTCACAAGGGCAGGGCGGACCTTCTGCTAAACCGTATCCACCACGCAGCCCTCGCCCACAAGGTAATGAACAGGCAATCAGATCGATTGAAGAAACGCAAACCTCGGAGCATGGAAGCTTGCACACCGACCATTCGCATAATGATGCTGCGCGGAACGATAACCGTTGGTCAAGTAAAAATCGCCGTCGCAAAAGCTTTGGAGGCAAGCCAAACTACCGTCCGGACGGAGCGCCTCGCTCGGATATCGGTAACCCCCGTTCTGGTGAATAATCTCAAAAAAGTCTGTTATCCCGCTTGCGGATAACAGACTTTTTTTGGGGGTTTATTGCATAGCAGATCCAACTTCAATGATTACCAGATCCAATGAAAGCTTCTCTAACGCGGTTCCAGAACGGAAAAGGGCGATACCTTGCGAAAGTCACTTTTTTCTCTGATACCCTGCAAGTAATGGATTGAACATCGGACATCTGCATAACGAGATGGTCAATGCCGATGAACAGCTCCTCCTCAGGGTCGGGGATAATATCACAATGATGATGCTTCGGAAGAATCACAGAAGAGCCTAGCGTCCGATAAACGCGATTGTTTATCGAAGCAATCTCCGCGATCTGCAAGGCTTCGAGAAAAGGATGGATAACAGCTCCGCCAAGACTCTTGTTGTATCCCGTACTGCCCGAAGGTGTAGAGATGACGATACCGTCCCCGCGAAACATCTCGAACGGCTCGTCATTAATATGAAGCGCAGCAACCAGCGTACCATCAACGCTCTTCAACGTAAATTCGTTAAGTGCCAGATATTCGGAGGTGCCTGTCCGGGTCGTAATATCAATATGCAGTAAAGGATATTGAACTCTACCGGGCTGCGAGGTTACCATTAAGTCTAATAATTCGGACAGCTCGTCCTTCTTCCAATCCGCGTAGAATCCGAGATGTCCTGTGTGAATTCCGATAAAAGCAACTTCCTCAATCTGCTCCTTAAATCGATGAAAGGCCTGAAGGAGTGTGCCGTCTCCGCCGATTGATAAGACAATATCCGGTGATTTCTCATTGACCGTGAATCCTCTGGCACTTGCTAATGTTTGAAATTTCTTCGATAGTTCCCGGGATAATCGGTCTCCCCGGTCAAGCAGTGCATAATTCAACTCTAGCCGCTCCTTCCAAAAAAACCTTATCTAATCATTCATTTTGGACGGCATTGTCCGTTTGATCACTGATTCGATAATAAACAATAACGGTAGGGAATACAATGCTCCACTCGACTTAATGTCATCTGAACCATTTACCAATACCTATGACCACAGTTCCCGCTGCGACGATAAGTGCAAGAATAGTTAGCGACAGAAGAGGAAGCCATGCAGTTAATGGGATTGAGGCATGATTGCAAACGGGAATATAGGATGTAAATACAGGTAAACTCATCATGCTTGCTTGATTAAATAGAGGCCATAATAAATAAATGAGCAGCATTGCGATAAGCCCATGCATCAGCCGGGCTCTTGCAAAGGATAGGTACCGCCAGTCGGTACGGCTCATGAGTCCAGCAACCTGTGCGTGAACGGACAGTCCTGCCCAAGAGAGGACGAAACCAGCTGCCGCGACCCGATGTACCAGAGGAATGGCTGTATCCGCTGCTGCGGCTTTGGCGCCAAGGGTCACCTCGAATATGCCTTTAACAAAGGACGGGGATAGATTCGGAGATAATCCGAATATATGTAATCCTCTCGATGTCATATCACGCAACATGGCTAAAAGTCCGCTTTGCACCAACAGCTCTAACGTTGCTGAGAAGAAAACAACTAAACCGCCTACAATCATCATTAAAGTTAGTGAGGATTGCAGGGATTGCTGCAGCAGCAGTCCGAATGGACGCCCATCCGCGATGCGTGCTTGATGCATGGCGGATAATGCCGCCCGCAATCTGCTGTAGTTAACAGGCTTTTCATCTCCGGTATGGGACTGAATCGGACTCCAAAAGCGGGAAACAATACCGATCAGTAACGCTCCGCCATAGTGACCGACAGCCAGAATAGGAGCGGGCTGCAAGCTTCCGAAAAAACCGATGCATACGGCGCCGATAAGGAAAATAGGATCGCTGGTCGTTGTCATCGCAACGAGACGTTCACCTTCATTTCTAGTGACTAGCTTCTGCTCCATCAAGCGGGAGGTTAAGCGAGCGCCCACGGGATAACCCGATGCAAATCCCAATGCGACAATGAAGCCTCCAACGCCGGGGAGACGGAATAAGGGGCGCATGAAGGGATCGAGTAAAGTGCCTGCTAGATGAACGATACCAAATCCGAGCAGCAGCTCAGACAATACAAAAAAAGGAAACAATGCCGGAAAGAGAACCTCCCACCATACGGAAACGCCGCGGAGAGAAGCCTGGAGAGCGACTTGCGGATCTGCTATTGCCAAAAAACCTATAAATAATGAAGCTCCACCGATCCCAACTACACTAGATAACGTGTACCAGCGGGTCGAGAAAGCTGGTTTGTTGTATAAATCACTCAATTTAGTTCCTCCAATCCAGAAGCCCTCTTGTCCCAATATATGTGAGACAAAGAACAAACTTTCCGATGACAAAAAAAGGTACACATTTTTAATGAAACCGTTTACAAAAATAGCGTGAAATTTGTCCGGTTATATGCTACAATAGGACTAAGAAATAACGAAGGAAGTTGTTAGTCAAAATCATCTGAGCTGGAGTGATGAGAATGGCGGGAATCGTTGCAGGACTGCTTGTATGCGCTTTCGTATATGTCATTCGTGAGTCATTAGTTAGAACTGAAGAAGAAATGTAGTATCCATATTTTCCGGTGTCGGCTTTTGTCGATTTTGATCGCCCCTTTTTGGGGCGATTTTTGCTTTTATATAACTGTTAATCTCTTCCTGTGTGGTATAATAGGCATGCAAAAGCATGTCCCTTATAGGACCTGCTACCCAAATCAAAGGATGATTCATGGAGGAGGAACAATCACTCCAGATTCTCATAATAGGAGGTACAATTTGTCCAGCTACGCCGATCTTTACGAGGACATCGGAGGAGCGGATGCAATCCGCGATATCGTAACTAAATTTTATCCGAAGGTCCAAGCGCATCCTTTACTTTCGCCTCTTTTTCCTAAGGACATCGATCCTGTGATGGAGAAACAATATTTGTTCCTGACTCAGTTTCTAGGAGGACCTTCACTCTATTCTGATCAATACGGCCATCCCATGATGAGAGCAAGGCACTTGCCATTCCCTATAACTCCAGAGAGAGCAGAAGCCTGGTTAGCATGTATGTCAGCCGCACTTGCGGAAACAACAATTCCAAAGCCGCTGCAGGAACTGTTGCTCGTACGTCTATCAGGACCTGCTCATCATTTTGTTAATACAGACCCATCCTAGAAGGAGAATAATATCATGGAGCCTCTTTATCAAATTAAAGTCCAATGTCTTTGCTGTGAATCGAACTATCAGACATCACGTGTGAGACCCAGCTTAAAGAAAGCATACAAAACGGATACCGACTTTTGCTCCTATTACAAAACAATCAATCCTGATTATTATGTTGTAAGGATATGTCCCTTCTGCGGCTTCGCGGCAACGGAGAACTTCAAGGAGAGTCTGAGCGAGAAGCAAAAAGCCGCCTATTACGAGAAATTGGGAAATCAGTGGAAACACCGAGATTATGGAATGGAGCGAGGAGAAACCGAGGCAATGGAATGCTATAAGCTTTCTCTCCTAACCGCTCAAGCTATCGGAGAGAAGGATCGTGTAATTGCCGCTTTATTGCATCATATCGCATGGTTGTACCGTTACGATGGAAAGCAAGAGCAAGAGAACCGCTTCCTGAAATTCGCTTTAGATGCCTATGTGCGAGTATATGAGACGGAGACAGATTCCCTTAGCAACGCTCGTTTAATGTTCTTGATCGGAGATTTGAACCGCCGGCTGGGTGAATTTAATCAAGCGGTGAGATGGTTCGGAAGAGTTATCCAAGATAAGAAAATTGTGGATGCAGCTATGATACGTGCCTCTCGAGAGCAATGGCAGAATATACGTGCAGAAATGACAGGACAAGGCTTGGAGCTGCCTGAGGAAATGCAGCAGAGCGGATCCTAGGACAGCCCTGTGTCCTTATGCTTTACGACGAACGGGACGGTTAGAAAGCAAATAATCTTGGTCAGCATCGATAAGTCGCAAAGTACTATGGCAGCATGGGAATACCAGTGTAATTTTTCGGGCGCCTCCGTACATACTCTTAATATCGGCTGGCTTCAGTGGAACAAGCACTTGGCTTTGCTCGCAAAACGGACATTCTTGTACATAAACTTCATTCATGATGATATCGTAAGGTAAGCTGTTACGAAACGGAATCACAACCAGGCACCCCTTTCACGTATATAAACATACAACAGGGTACCGGACAAGTGCAATGGAAATGGAGAGAAGCAATGATAAAACAACAATATTCCTTGATCTGGAACCTGGAGTCGCTATTTAATGGCGGATCTTCTTCACCTGTATTTAACGTTTTTGTTGAGGAATCCGACAAGCTCGTTATGGGATTGCTGAAGGAGCTTCAGGAAGCGGGAGAGACCGCTTCGGGGAATGAACAGTTGACGATATGGACAGATAAGATTCAGGATGTTTTAGCCAGATTGAGGGAAGCAGATTCCTTCGTATCCTGCTTAACCTCTCAACAAGTGAGCGACAAGCGCGCGGTTGCCTGGACGGAGAGAATTCAGATCTTGTCCGCTCGTTATCGGCAAGCATTGGACTTGTATGATGCTAAGTTATCTTCTATGCCGGAGGAACTCTTCAATGATTGGAGCAAACAGCCTAAGCTGGCACCCGTCTTGTTCTCTCTTAATGAACGCCGTGAAGCTGCAAGGGATAAGCTGCCGCCCGTATTAGAGGGTGTTGCTAGTGAACTTGCGGTTGACGGTTATCATGGCTGGGGAGAGCACTATAACACGATAGTCGGGCGTATTTCTATACCCTGGGAGGAAGATGGCGCAACAATTGCTCTATCTGTCGGTCAAGCAGACAATAAGCTGGATCATCCAGATCCGGCAGTCCGGGAACGGATGTCTTCACTATGGGAAGACGCATGGGCCGGCCAGGCTGATTTGTGCTCGGATGCCTTGAATCGATTGGCTGGCTTCCGTCTTAAGCTTTACGGGATGAGAGGCTGGAGCGATCCTTTGAGTGAACCGCTCCGAATCAATCGAATGAGCCGCAACACCTTGGACGCGATGTGGAATGCGGTAGAAGAAGGAATGGAGCCGCTCAAGAGATATTTGAAGCTTAAGGCGAATCGCTTCGGCAAAGAAAAGCTGTCATGGCATGATGTCAATGCTCCGATCGCGACGAGTCAGGCTACGATTCCCTATCATGAAGCGGCTGAGTTAATAACGGATGCCTTCGCGCAATTTTCGCCGAGCATGGCGAAGCTTGCGCAGAAGGCTTTCAATGATCGATGGATAGAAGCAGAGGACCGCAAGGGGAAACGGCCAGGAGGTTTCTGCACCAGTTTTCCTCTAAGTCGTCAGAGTCGGATATTTATGACTTACTCAGGAACAGCTAGTAATGTCTCTACTTTGGCACATGAGCTTGGTCATGCCTATCATGGAGCATTAGTCAAAGAATTGCCGCCTCTTGCTCAAGAGTATGCCATGAATGTCGCTGAGACTGCATCTACATTCGCTGAGGCACTTGTTAGTGATGCGCTGCTGCGCAGAGCGGATAGCGACGAGGAGAAGTTAGCTATATTGGATGATCGTCTGCAGCGTGCAGTAGCATTCTGTATGAACATTCGCGCCAGATTTCTGTTCGAAACCCGATTCTATAATCGCAGATCCTCAGGAATGTTGGAGACAGCTGAATTAAATGAATGGATGCTGCAAGCGCAGAAGGAAGCTTTCGGAGATGCTCTGGGAACCTGGCATCCTCATTTCTGGGCTGCAAAGCTGCATTTTTACTTAACGGATGTTCCGTTCTACAATTTCCCTTATACATTCGGCTACTTATTCAGCACTGGATTGGTTGCGGTTGCAGAGAGGGAAGGAGCTTCCTTCAGTGAAAAATATGACCAGTTGCTGCGGGACACAGGGGTTATGACAGTTGAGCAATTGGCCTCGCACCATCTTGGAGTCGCGCTTGACGAGCCTCAATTCTGGAAAGATGCCGTTACTCGTGTCGTTGCGGATGTTGAGCTGTTTTCTGCATTATGCATGGAATGAATCAACCGTTCCTGCCCAATCAAGGAGGGAATTACATTTTTCTCCATAGATAGACAAAATCATTGAAATAATCAGAAAATTCCATTATAATGAGCCTGAAGTCGTAAGTGATAATACCTAGATATTAGGATACGAAAGTACAAAGGAGGAAAATAATGACCTTAGAGCAGATTCCATTAGCTCGGCAAGTGGATGTGGTATTGGAGCAATTGAGTGGAGAATTGAGAGGGCTTACCGCAGGTACGATCGTAATTCAAATCCGTAATGATGCGGTTGGCAGATTTGGCATTCGTCACTTGCCAGTTGACTGCGGTAATTCTGACAGAGGTACTCATGGAATGACCGCTGCACAGGTTCAGAATCTGCGACGATTAGCCGTAGAAGCCCTTCGCCACAAGAATGGGTGGACACATGGGGAAATTTCATACGACTTTGTATTGAAACAAGACCAGGTTTACGTGAGCGTGCAATTTGAGTCCAATTACAACATGGCCAACCTGATGTTCCGGTTCTCACCTAAGAGCAGAAATCGCAGAGAAGCTTCTAACTAAAAGAGGTTTTACATAATGAAGAGCCAGCAAGCTCGGGTCGAGCTTGCTGGCTCTTCAACGTTAAAGTTCTTGTTATTCCAATCCAAAGTCTAAATCCGGAGACACATAAGGCTCATCCGGCGGCGTAATCTTCACAACCTTATTGACGTTGATTTGGATAATCTCAATGTCATTGTACATCGTTGTTTCCAGTTTCCCGGTTACGGTAACCCATTCATCGGTTTCTAAAGTGTTTGCCCTGCCGAATTTCACCATAACACCGTATGGGGAAGCATCCGCAGAGCAACAGTTAATGGCGAATCGACTTACTCCGAATTGCTGTGCTCCCATGGTATTCTCACGGTATACGAAGCCGCTGATTTGAATTGTCTTACCTATAAAAGCTGTTCGAAACAAGTCAATGGTCGTTAGGGTTTCAATAAATTGCTTTTCTTCAACTTTCACGAGTTCCTGTTTAACCAGCGTCCTGCCGAATTTGGCATAGCTTTCTGTGAATGAATCCGCAGGGAACAAAAGGTCAAGGGCATCCTCTTCATAGTCCCTGGTTTCCGAAGTCGGTGTTGAGGCTTCAGCCGTGGACTCAGAGCTATCGTTGTCCAGTTGGCCCCGATTGCTGTCGAGCGCTGCTTCGGTTTCCTCCGGCTCCGACACTAAAGTATCGGCAGGAGGCGCCGCGAACGGCTTAACGATTTGTTGGGGCGCGAACTGAACGCCTTTGGCTGAAGCCATGCTGCTGCCTAACAGTCCATCAGGCAACGTAAATCCAAGTACGAGCGGGAGGGCAAACCATCCGTACAAGAGTAAGCTTCTCGCCCAAGTTGACGGCATCTCATGATTACAGTCGCAGGAAGCTGCATTGGTGCTGCGATTGAACCAGGATCGAATCGCCAAGTAGAATTGTTGAGCGGCAACAACATATAACCCAAGGGCCGACAGTTTCACGATGAGCTGCATTCGCTCTGCAATATACAGATTTAGACTCCCTGTTCGAACAAGATAGACGATATAGAATGCGAAACCTGCTAATAGAACAGCTCTAACTAAATAATGGATTGCCGCAGCGGCAGAGTTTCTTTCCAAGTGGATTTCTCCCCTTTCTTATACGAGTCCGAGCCGATCGAATAGGATAGAGCCGACCAGCACGAGAATGGCGATCAACAGACTGAATTTAAGGACGAACCTTTTGCGGAACACAGCAAGCATCATGAATGTGTTTTTCAAATCAATCATTGGACCAAACACTAAGAAGGACAGCAGCGCAGCAGGTGGGAACATGCTGGTAAATGAGGCTGCGACAAAGGCGTCCGAGGTGGAGCAAAGCGATAGTACGTAGGCAAATCCCATCATGAAAAAGTGAGAAACAAGCTCATGGTCAGCAACCGCCGCAAAGGACTCCCGAGAGATAAAGGTTTGTAACAAAGCGGTAATAAAGGAACCCAGAATCAGGAATTTACCCATATCGAAAAATTCTTCGGCGGCATGTCCAGGTGTATCGGCCATCTTCTTAACCCAGTTGCCTTCGTGATTGTGCTCATGCATGTGTACATGAGGATGCTTGTGGCCATGAGAATGATCGTGATGATGGTTATGTACTTGTTCATTCACGCTATTTTCAGGCTTTAGAGGACTTTTTTTCATGAAATAATACAAGATAAGACCCAAGGCGATGGACACTAGGAAAGCGAGATAGAAGCGGGAATAAGCCAGCTCCTTGTTAGTCCGAAATGCGGCAAAGGTTGCACCGAAAACAATGGGGTTGATAATCGGCCCGGCAACAATATAGACAATACCGATGTAAGCGGGTAAGCCTTTGCGGATTAATCTGCGTACAATAGGAATCATACCGCATTCACATAATGGTAACACAATTCCCAATAAGCTGCCGAAAAGAGTACCGGCAATAGGATTGCGGGGAGTGAGCTTCTGGATAAGATTGTCCGATACGAACGCCTGCAATAGCGCGGAGATGAATACTCCGATGAGTAGGAAGGGTAATGCCTCTAGGATAATGCTTAGAAAAATAATTTTGAAATTCTGCAGCCGTGCGGAATCGAAGCTCCACTCTGAGACGTCTCTGCCAAAAAAGATTAGGACTAGCAGCGCTGCGCAAACAAGCGTAGCCGCACCTGTCACTAAGCGGAATAGTATACTCAGCACCGGTTCACTCCTTGCATCCATATAGTAATTATTACGATTAAAAGACAATACAATTATTATAGCCTATGCTTGACCGATTGCATATAAGAACATCGATATTATACAGGTGAAATCCGTAATCCTCAAGCGGTTGACAAAGAGCTTGCGAGGGGTATAATGAATTACAATCAAGTCATATTCGGCGATGAAGAGAACAAGTACGTGAGAACGATGCGCTCCCAGAGAGCCGGTGATTGCTGGAAGCCGGTACGCATCCCTTGCGGAATGGATCCTGGAGCTGAGAGCGAAACGTCATGCGAGTGTGCTTTAGTCTCATTCGTAATTGTCCTATACTCTCCGACTGTTCCCCGATAACGGAACTGAAGGTATTGCAAGAAGCTGTTGCGATACGAATAAGGGTGGTACCACGGCTTTCTCGTCCCTTGCGGAGGAAGTCTTTTTTTATGTTTAAAAAAAAGGAGTGTATTCTAATGACCAAGCAACGCGTACTGTCCGGTATTCAACCAAGCGGCAAGCTGACTCTCGGTAATTACATTGGCGCAATGAAAAATTTCGTTGCACTGCAGCATGAGCATGATTGTTTCTATATGGTAGTTGATCTTCATGCGGTAACCGTTCCTCAGGAACCAGCTGCACTTCGAGAGCAAAGTGAATCCGTCGCAGCCTTGTTCGTCGCAGCGGGTCTGGATCCGACGCAAGCCTCGATCTTCATGCAGTCACATGTCCGAGCACATGCAGAGCTAGGCTGGTTAATGACAACGATGGCCTACATGGGTGAGCTAGAGCGAATGACCCAATTCAAAGACAAATCAGAGGGCAAAGACGCGGTAGGTGCCGGACTATTCGTCTATCCGGCGCTTATGGCGGCAGATATTCTCTTGTACAAATCGAATTTGGTTCCGGTCGGTGACGATCAGAAGCAGCATTTGGAGCTTACTCGTGACCTGGCTGGACGTTTTAACTATCGTTTCGGTGAGACGCTCGTTATTCCCGAGCCTTTTATCCCGAAGGTAGGAGCAAGAATCATGTCACTAGATGATGGCACGAAAAAGATGAGTAAGAGCAACCCTAACATTGGAAGTTTCATAGCTCTTCTGGACACACCCGATGAAATTCGCAAAAAAATATCCCGAGCCAAAACGGATCTGGGACGGGAAGTTATTTTCGACGTACAGAATAAACCGGAAATCAGTAACCTAATGACCATCTTCGCACAATGCTCCGGCCAAACGCTGGAACAGGTTCAAGCTGCTTACGATGGGCAAGGCTACGGTGCTTTCAAGAAGGATTTGGCAGAAGTCGTCGTACAATCCTTGGAGCCGTTGCAGAGCAAATATTCGGACATTCGAGCTTCCGGCGAGATTCATAAGATCTTACGAGACGGTGCAGAGCATGCTTCTGCGGTTGCAGAAGAAACCTTGCGCAGCGTTAAGGATGCGATGGGGTTCCTGCCGACAGCTCGTTAAGAATTCGGAAGTTTCTTAATCTGCTTGGCTTTGATGACGAAACCGGCAACGATGACCATGCACGTCAGAATGCCGAACGATAAAGCCAGCCAACCATTCGTATTAATGGAGAAAGCGGTAGCGACCATTAAAGCCACTGCCACGACGGCAAACAAAAGCGAAAGAGATTTGCTCATAATATCACCTCCTATAGTGTTCTGCTCAAGCCATACATGTTGTATAACCAGTGTTAAGATTTATCGTAAACCCTAAGCATAATTTTCTTTGCAACTAGCATACTAACTAGGCAAGCTTGCAAACCAATCATCTAGGCGAAGGGAGACTTTACTCATGGCACAGAATCAAGGCGGTGGCGGTCGTAACCAAATTCTTGTTCCGCAAGCGAAAAACGCATTGCAGAACATGAAGGTGGAAGCCGCTCAATCTCTGGGTGTTCAGATTCCGTCAGACGGATATTACGGCAATGTAACTTCCCGTGAAACAGGTTCGCTGGGGGGATATATTACCAAGAATTTGGTTAGAATCGCTGAGCAACAAATGTCTGGTCAATCTGGTCAAGCCGGTCGCTAAGGACAACCTTGTCCAGCACCGAAAGCCCGAGGATAGCCCTCGGGCTTTTAATATTGTGCGCTTAGACAAGGCAAACGTCAAGCGGGCAGCATTGAAATCCGGACTGCACCGCTTTTTTTGGTCAATACGTATTCATTCGTAGTCTTTTTTCCAACCGTTCATCGCTTAGCCATCCAACATATGATTGTATAGGGACAAACGACAGATCCATCAGAACAACGGCGACGAATGGATATTGTCTCCGATAACGATATCGAATATCGACCCAGCGCACCTCGTAGCCCCACGTTTGCAGCTTCACGGAGCCGCATGGAAACGGGGTTACGCTGAGGAAGGCTTGTACATCCTTTTGTTGCTTGGAAGCGTCAATAGCGGGATGCACATCGCATTTCAATACGTCGATCCATTTAAGCTTACCATGATCCCATTCGCCGACACTGAAAGTACAATCCTTCGATAAACGGACGACGTTCCACCGGTTGAGGGATATGGTAGGAAGTAAAGTATAGCGATCTCCGCTTTGACCATCGGGGTCTAGCTGTGGTAATTTCCTTGATAATTGTCGATATACAAGTGTACGCCAGCAGTAGTATAGGATAAGCAGAATGTAAAGAACCGGAAACACGATTTGTGGTGCCGCAATGCCGGTGACCCATATAACAATAGCAAGTAAATGGGAGGAAAATATAAACGGATCAAAAATATGGATAATGTTCCATCCGACCCATTGTTGGCTGATGGGACGGTATGCTTGTGTGCCATAGGAATTGAACATATCGCTAAAAACGTGGATAACAACTGAAAGCAACACCCAGAATCCAATGTGCCACCATGGAATTTCCCTGAATAACAAGGAGATGACAGCTGTAATGAGGGCGGCCCAGCCTACTATTGCAGGGAAAGAATGGGACAATCCCCGATGGTTTTTAATATAATCGGCATTGCTCTTGAATCTGAATAAACCGTCTAAGTCCGGTGCGTTGGAGCCTACGACTGTACCGATAAGTATGGCAATTGGGCCATAGGTATGAGAAGTAATGGCGGGATCGATCATTGCTAATCCACCTAACCCCAAGCCGAACACAAAGTGCGTGCCGGTGTCCATGTTGAGCTCAGCTCCTTTCTGCTTCAGTATGGTCGTCTGCCTGCAAAAATATGAAGGAAGAGGTGTGATCTATGATCGTTTTTTGTGAATATTTTATTCCAGAGCAGCATAGGGCTGCATTCACCGAATGGGCTATGTCTTATGCAGGGCGATGGCAGGGTGCCGAGCTCTTGGAAAATACGGGCCAAGCGGGCGTTTTTGTGGAAATATGGCCTGCAGCTTCGGAGGAAGAGGCTGCCGCTCAGGAAAAAGAACGCCTCGAGGGGCGTTCTTGGCTTGAGATGGAGCAATGGATCAAAGGTGGCCGGGAAGGCCTCCGAATATGGATATTCAGCCCGGTATTCGTTACCGGGGAGCAGGCATAGAGCCGAATGGAAGCGTGTAATTGATTGGCTCATCGAATGTAATGTAGTCTAGGTTTAGCATTAGCAGCAGATATCTTTTGCCTGTAGAGGGATCGCTAATAATGATATGGTCGCGGCCTGACGCTTCTAGAACGCCTTTGAATATTTTGGCGTTCCACTCGGAGTTGTTCTCAAAGGTCATATATAATGTAGCGACTTTGCCAAGGTTCATACGCAGGATGTTCTCAACGTAGGACTCTTCCTGTACAGGCAATCCGGGAACGACCGCACCGGTTGGAGTGATGGGTGCGCCGCTTGGGACTTGCGGCGGCATCGTTCCTTGCAACATTGTCATGCCAGGCATACCGGGCGTCATACCGGGCGTCATACCGGGCGTCATGCCAGGCGTCATACCGGGCATCATATTACCTCCTGGATAGTTAAAGGGCGAGACCTGAGTTTGCGGATACATCGGATAAGGCATTTTGTTGTTATACATCGTAAATCCTCCTTGTAATTAGTAAACTTGGGGACAATCTTGAGCGGTAGGTGCGAAGAAGCAATGTTTCTTGTACCTGCCGGTATTCGTTTGGTCGTACCAGGTGCCGGGGCAACCCCCTGCAGGGCGAAAGAACCATAAGGCATTCGAAGCGGGATGCTGGCGTTCTCCGTTAACAACCCTCTGAGCGAGCCTAACTTCCTTGTCACGGGCTTTTTGATAAAAGTATGGTTTCTGTACCGCCTCGAAGCCACCGGGTGACTGGTACACCATGTTTGGAATAGAGCGTATGTTTTTGAAATCCAAACAGCCGCTGCGCACCCGGTTTACGCCAACGTTACCAACCATGAGCATACCGAGCTCACCTTCGCCTTCAGCTTCTGCACGTATGAGTCGGGCCAACATTTTGACATCCTCGCTGCTTGCCTTGATGACGGCCATAATATACGCAAGCCACCCTTCCTTTTTTCGATATCGCCCACTGAAATCGTATTTGCGTTAGGCAACTGTCGCAATACAGTGTATTTCAAGTGCCCGAATTATGTGACAGCAGGAATAATGGATATTAAAGTGTGTTCGCACCTTGTTCACAGGTGGTGGCGATTTGATGAACACGGGGGAGCGAACATTGTCATTGATTGAAGATATGGGTTATCATTGAACATACGTCATGTTATGCTGCTTCGTTATGCATAAAGGAGGAACACTGTGTTTAAAGATCTTGTGGCCCTTACCAAGCCGCGTATTATCCGTTTGAATTTAATTGCGGCTTTCGGTGGTTATTGGGTCGCATCCAAATGGGACCTGGCGATATGGCCTTTGATTTGGATGTTGCTTGGATCTGCGCTAACCATGGCTTCCGCTTGTGTTTTCAATAATTACTTAGACCGCGAACATGATATGAAGATGGAACGTACCCGAGATCGCGCACTTCCGCAGAACAGGATGACTCCACGCTTTGTTTTCGGATATGCAGTTATTCTTGGTGTCGTGGGCTTGATCGTACTGTTTACCTTGGTGAATGCTCTCTCCGGCTGGTTAGGCATTCTGGGGATGTTTGTTTATGTAGTAATCTATACCCTGTGGCTCAAACGCAGCTCGACCTGGAGTACCTCGGTTGGGGGAATTTCCGGTGCGATGCCGCCGGTAATCGGTTATTGCGCAGTTACGAATGAAATTGATGCAGGAGCTTGGATCCTGTTCGCCTTGTTGTTCCTATGGCAGCCGGCTCATTTCTGGTCGCTTGCGATTAGGCGCAAAGAAGAATACAGAGCCGCGGGATATCCGCTTTTGCCCGTTGTCAAAGGGGTAACGCGTACGAAATGGCAGATGCTTCCGTATATTTTACTTCTCATTCCAGCCTCTATATTAATGTACACTTATGATTATGCAGGTATTTATTTCCTGATTTTATCGATTGGTGTCGCCGTTGTATGGTTTGTCCATGCGATTTCGGGCTTCCGTGCAAAGGATGACGAGAAATGGGCTAAAGCGGACTTTATGATATCGATCAATTATCTGATGATTATGTTTCTAACGATGATATTGGATACGAATGGGGTGTAATTCCTAAATGGATAGTTCCAAGAATGAACCAATACAAGGACGCTCGTGGATACGGCGCTATGGTTACTCTGTGATCATGCTCGCTGTATGTATCGCGATGGGAGCTTATATTCTCATGAGAGATGGCAAAGCCGACGAGCTTCCCGTTCAAGGACCAGGCACAGAATTTTCTTATACGGATATAGAGGGCAATGAAGTTGCTCTTAGCAATACAAACGGTAAAGCTCGCCTGCTCTATTTCTTCTTCGCTAATTGTCCCGACGTATGTCCGCCTACGACCTTTGTCATGTCGCAGGTTCAAGATGAGCTTAAGGAAGACGGAGTGTTCGGGGACGAGGTACAGTTTCTTTCCGTGAGCATAGATCCAACTCGTGATACGCCTGAGGTTCTCAAGGAATATTCCGAGCGCTTCGAGGCGGATCCTAACGGCTGGAAGTTCCTAAGAGGGGACGAGCAGGAAACGGCTGCGCTCGCTCGCAAATATCAAATCCTTGTCGAGAAAGACAAGGAGGGCAACTTTAGCCATATGAATTTAATTGTGCTGATGGATAAGAATGGACAAATCCGCGACTGGATTTCCGCGAATGATTATATCGAGACAGGCGACGGCGGAGAGAAGCTAACTCCTAGCGACATGGCTAAATTGATTAAAAGCGTGCTCTAATTCCATAAGGAACAACAAAAAAACGCACAGCTGGTGCGTTTTTTTGTGCGGTTTGGTTAACGTGAGTACTAATACTCATTTCGCAGCTGTAACGATGCCTGACATCGCTGGGCACATCAAAGTACATCAAGTATAGCTAGTCTAGGTTATGATGAGCAGGTTATACGCTATATTCTCATGCTTGAGGATATCTTAGTTTTTCATTCCCCATTGTACTACTTTACTCAACAGGCCAAATCGCAGCGGGATCCGGATAAAGAATGTAATCCTCCAGCCCAGCCTTCTCCAGTTGCTGGATCAGGTACTCTACAGGAGTGCCTTCGACTCCGCTGTAGCCCGGGCGAGTGTAAATATGGTCGGCATCAGGAAAAATGTCTCGCAAAACCCCCCGAATTCGACGTCCAGAGGAGTCGGGATCGGTGAACAAGTATACGTGGCGATTGCCGACTGCTTTGCGCAGAGTCTCAATTCGATTCGAGTTAAGTGTGCCGAACGTACAATGGATCGGAATTTCGGGGGAAAGCACACGAGAGAGACGGCTTTTGTCGTTTTTTCCTTCGACGATAATTGCAACATGCATGGCGTACTTCCTCTATTTTAGAATGGCAAAGACGAGGCTTATGAAGTGTTTTACTATATTGTACCACGGGAAACAACCCGATAGCTGCCAAGGGCCGATCTATCTAAGCGCCCCATCTAAGCAGTGTACCGGGGATGGACAATTAGGCTGGCATTAGCACCTCAAGAGCCCGAAGCAGGCGGAGCAGACGCGTCTGGGTGCCAATTCGCACGGAAGGCCGAACGCGGGAACAACAAAACTAGAGCGATCATGAGCGCAAGGAAAGAAAGAAAGTATGGAGAAAAATAGTCCCTGACTGCCCCTGCGGTAACGGGTCCTAGGAAGGAGCCGATCGATAGGGAGATGGATAACAAGGAGAAGGTTCTTCCATACCTTGACGGTCCGCTTAACTGAAGCAGAAAAGAGGTCATGGCAGGGAAGATGACACCCTTAGCCATTCCGATGATAAACAACATTACAAATATGGGTAAAGGCCAATCCGAAGCTAAGCCATAATAACAGATTGCCAGCAGTAAGACGCCGATAATCGTGCGGGAGTATGGCAGATAACGGTTAAGGAATAACAATCCTAATGTAACAAGAGCACCTAAGCTAACGATCGAGAACAAGATGCCCGTCGTCATAATAGCTTCGCTTCCGGTTCCCCGGAGAGGTAATTCGAATGAAAGAATACCTTGGGCACAGGCAAGCCCTATCGGCAGGGCAAAGATGGACCAAGGGAAACCGGATGCTGCTTGTTTCTCCTCGCCGTCTGCTTTCGGTAGTTTTACGGGTTTCTTCTGCATTGCGGCGATTTCTTCCGGTGTTCTAGCGGGCTCCTTTACAAACCAGAGTGAGATTACCCCTGTAACGAGCAGAATCCAACCTAGAATCTCGAAGGAATGGCTGAACCCGAGCGAAGCCGCAAGCCATGCCCCTGCTGCCGGCGAAACCACAGACGCTATCGTATGTACGAGGCCGTTGCCCGCCATTAGCTTTCCTTGTTGGATGTGGTCCTTCGCAAGCCTTGCCAGCAGCGCCATACAAGCTGGTGAAAGGAAGGCTAATACGAATCCGCTTATAGAGCGAATGTATAGGAGCTGCCAAGGATCGGTAACTCGGGCTTGGAATAGCAGCAGAATCCCTGCTCCCGTAAGGCTGGCTGCAATGAATAAGCGACTGCCGTAACGGTCAACCGCGAAGCCCGCAATCAGATTACCCGGCAGATGAGTCAATGAATACATTCCCATAACAAGCCCGATGAATGAAGGTGCTGCGCCCATTGAAACGGCAAAGGGAGTCAGCATCGGGTACTGGGCATGTAAATCAAAAAAAGCAACAAACAAAAATAAATAAAGCCAGACGGCAGTTTTCATCGGCCGGCACCTCCTCATTACGGGGTTATAACCCCTCGTCCGCATTTACGGCTTATCCTACTTTTACGTGTCTTAAGTCGTGGTTATGACGGTCGTTTACGGGGTATACAGCATTACGGTATAATGAGTACTAAATAAAGCTTCTATGAAATGATGCTTGGAGGGAAAATAATGAATTTCAATGCGGACGCTTGGATCCAATTTTTAAAGGAAAATTGGGTTATTGTGGCCATTGCTATTGTAGCAATTTTCGTTATTATGAAAGTGGTCAAGACGATATTGAAATGGGTGTTAGTTGCTATCATTATTATTGCGATTTTGACTTACGGAGGTTACAGCATTGATGATATTGGCGAGATCCGCGATAAAGTAACGGATGAGCTCGGAGCAATTGGCGATAAGGTGTCTGCAGAGGTGAAGGATCAGGCGATCAAAGCGATGGCCGGAGAAGCTGGCGAGGCAACTTATGTGAATAACGAGGATGGCACTTATTCGATAAAAACAACGAATTTAGAATTAAAGGGCACTCCTAATTCCGGCGAAGTGACAGTTTCTTTCCGAGGTGCTCCCTTGGGTACTTGGAAAATGGAAGGTGCGGTGCGGGACTTCGTCGTGCAAGCGCGCGCTGCGGCTAACTGAGAACGATGATCGGCAACGAGTGGAATATATTTGATAATAATCTGGTAACATGGAGTCTCTTGATTGTTGTGGCGTTCTCCTTGATTCAAGGGATCAGGCAGGGGGCGTCCGGCTCCGCTAAACAGCTCTTGTTCTTTCTTGTAAATGCAGTTGTTGCCGTTATTTCGGTGATCTTGTCGGCAATGGCAGCCGCGAAAATATCATCTTATCTTCAGGAGTGGCTAACGGAACAAAATATCATTCGCCCAGACGCGGGTGCATCGTTCGTTACTCAATTCGGTTATACAGTGATGTCGGGTTTGCGAGATTTGCCGCTTTTCCGATTCGCGGCTTTATTTCTAATATGCTACATGATTATTCGAGTACTAACCGGATTCGCAGTAAGAATAATGGCTTCGGTTATTTCGTTTCCATTCGCTATCGTGCCGACCGGCGGGACGGTAAGTCGAATGATTGGCGGCGTTATTGGAACCGCTCTTGGTTCAGGCAGGGCAGTACTGTTTACGGCGGTGCTGTTCGCCTATTGCGCCTTGTTGCCGCAAGGTCCCATGACGGATTATATTCAGCAATCGGGATTATACCGCGAGGTAGCAGCACAAGTTATACGTCCGGCTACAGGAACACTTCTCGAGGAGCGGCTGCCGGTGTTCGCTCAAGCGATGACGGACGAGTTAGACCAGCTGTGGCAGCGTCGGTATGATGTCATCGACGCGGATATCCCCGCTGACATTGTAAATGCGGCCATTTCGGTTACAGAAGGCCAATCCGGGGATGAGGCCAAAGCGCGAGCCTTGTACGATTGGGTGGGCAGCCGAATCGAATACGATCATGATAAGGTTAGAGCCTATGAGGAGCAAGGGGATTGGCGGGAGCAGAATCCGGAGCATACCTTCACAACGCGCCGCGGGGTTTGCATCGATTATGCCCGGTTGTATGCAGCTATGGCCAGATCCGTTGATCTGGATGTAAAGGTAGTTACAGGACTCGGGTATAACGGACGAGGCGGATATGGGCCGCATGCTTGGAACGAGGTTTATTTGGCGAAGCAGCAGCGTTGGGTGCCGTTGGATTCAACATGGGCAAGGTCGGGCAATTGGTTTGATTCCCCCGGCTTCTCCGATACACATATACGGCAAGGAGGGATGAACGGGTGAGCAATACCTTGACTGAAGAAGCCCAGAAACGTGAATTAAGGAATCGGAGGCATTTCAGCTTTCGATTGAATGTCTTCTTCTTTGTTACTTTTTTTGTTTTTTCCTTATTAATTGTTAGATTGGCATTTCTGCAATTCGTCGAAGGGCCGTCCTTGAAGGAAAAAGAGCATAATAATGGCACCAAGAAAGTGTCTGTACCTCCCATTCGAGGCAACATCTATGACTCAGAGGGCAGTGAAATTGCATATTCTACATCTACGCAATCGTTGTATTATACATTGGATACAAGAGTAGAAGAGGAAGAAGGGCGTGCGCTGGCAGCCAGTATTGTCGAAGTGTTTAACGAATATGGGCTCAAGACGGAAAAACCGATAACTGCAAATGATGTATACGACGATATGGACTTTAATGGGAGAGTAAGCTTGCCTTATCAGCCGCGGCGGATTAAGTCGGGATTGACCAGGGAAGAGGTAGCTTACTTCTCCGAGCACCGGGAGCAATTTAAGGGAATTGACGTTGTTGAGGAAAGCATTCGCCAATACAACCCGGATCAAGTTGCCGTACAGCTTGTTGGATACATGAAGAAACTGAAGGGCGCAACGGTATTAGATAAATATAAGGAAATCAATATAGACCAGACGGACAGTACGCTCACGTACTTGGATTCAGAGGAAGTCGGCTTTGACGGACTTGAATTGATGTACCAGGATGAGCTGCGCGGCCGCAATGGCGTTAAGGAATATCCGGTAAACAATCAAAGCCAGATTATTGGCCCCATGAAGCTGACGAAGCCGATTAAAGGTGAAAATTTATTTCTAACCATTAACAAGGACATACAACTAGCCACGCAAAAAGCGATAACGGATCATATCCATAAAATCAATAATTCAACGAACAAATTTGAAAAAGCACCAGCTTCGACAGGGTATGCTGTTGCCATGGAGGTTGAGACGGGAAAGGTTGTTGCCATGGCAAGCATGCCGGATTATGACCCAAGCGTCTGGCAAGGCGGTATTAGCAAGAAGGATTTGGATGAAATCCAGTTTTTTATGTATAACGGCACGATAAGGGAAGCTCAAGCTCCTTATGAGGATGATAAGGAGCGTAGAAACCATCCTTCCTCGTTCGTCTATTTGGGCTCCACACAGAAGCCGCTCTCTATACTAGTCGGCTTGAGTGAGAAGCTGTTCACGACACAGACCACGTATAGAGATATTGGTTATTTCGAATTCGGACGCAAGGGTTATGAAGTCAAAGTTCGAAATGCAAGCAATGCGATTAATGGAAGTCTTACTCCCGCAACAGCGATTGCCAAATCTTCGAATGCATTTATGTCCGCGATGGTCGGTAATGAACTGTACATGCGAAACCCAAAAGACGGTGTAGAGATATGGGACAGCTATATGAAGCAGTTCGGTCTCGGCATTACAACGGGAAGCGGCCTGCCGAGTGAATCGGCAGGAGTTGTCGAATACTTCCATGAGGCGAAGAACGCGAGTATGCAATCAGCACTAATCTATTCTTCATGGGGCCAACAAGGCAAATATACGGCATTGCAGCTTGCTCAATATACTGCGATGCTGGCAAACCGAGGGAAAAGAATGAAGCCTCAGTTCGTTAACGAAATCAAGGATGTTAACGGAAACGTAACACAGCCTTATCAGGCTGAAGTACTGAATACTGTGGATTATCCGGATTCATTCTGGGAAGCGGTTGAATTTGGAATGTCCAAGGTTAACGTTCAAGGGTTTGAAGGCGTCCCTTACACTTTTCGTAGAAAAACCGGAACATCCCAGCAGGATGTTGGAAATCGCAAAAGAGTGGAAAATGCTGTTTTCATAGCGTACGCTCCCGCCGAAAAGCCAAAGCTTGCCGTTGCAGTCATTGTTCCAGATGGCGGTTACGGGGGCTGGGGAGCAGCACCGATCGCTCGTAAAATCTTCGATGCATACGATGAGAAGATCGGGTTATCGGGAACTCCTCGCAAGAAAGCAGCTCCACCGGTTGTAGATACGATTGGTTCAGCCGAGCAAATCGTCGAGGATACAGCGGGAGCCGTTGAAGAAAACGAGTAAAAAACCGGATTTTGAAAGGGCTATTGGAACAAGAATGCTGCCTTTTTTCTAGGGTGGCATTCTTTTTTTATAAATAAATGTTGCATATGGACAACAATTTTGTATAATATAAACAAAGAGGCATAAAGGAAAGTATTCGTCGTTGTAACAAAATAATTGGTTATAGGCAATCGTTAACAATGCAAGGAGGTGATTGAGATGCTTGCAATATCAGTCAAAAATTTAAATGTTTCTTATCACGGTGACGAAGCCGTAAAAGATATAAGTTTTTCTTTAGAAACGGGTAATTTGGTAGGAGTGATCGGTCCCAATGGAGCAGGCAAATCCACTCTTCTAAAGGCTTTATTAAACTTGATTCCTAAGGATAAGGGCGATATTCAGATCTTCGATCATGCGATTAGAGACATCAGAAAAAAAATCGCCTATGTTCCACAGCGCAGCGAAATTGATTGGGACTTTCCAATCACCGTGATAGATGCCGTGCTGATCGGAACTTATCCTAACTTAAGATTATTCCAGCGACCTGGAAAACAAGAAAAAGCTTGGGCGTATCAATGTTTAGAGAAAGTAGGTATGACGGAATTTAGCAATCGTCAGATTGGCGAGCTTTCAGGCGGACAGCAGCAAAGAGTGTTTCTAGCAAGAGCGCTTGCGCAAAAGCCTGACATGTATTTTCTCGATGAGCCCTTTGTAGGAGTGGATTTAGGCAGTGAAGAGACGATTATTCAAATCCTCAAGGAGATGAGAAATTCGGGCAAAACGGTCGTAGTTGTCCATCATGACTTAATGAAAGCAAGCACTTATTTTAATAAATTAATCTTAATGAATAGGGAATTGATTGGGTTTGGCTCAGTGGAGGAAGTGTTTCGTCCTGACCTTCTGGCTAAAGCATATAAAGGTCATTTTGCCTTTATGGAGCAGTTAGGGGTGAGCGTGTAATGCAATTTATAGAAGCGTTGTTCAATTACGGATATTTGCAGAAGGCGCTCTTAACCTCGATTATGGTCGGTATTATCTGCGGAGCGATAGGCTGCTTTATTATTTTAAGAGGAATGGCCCTCATGGGCGACGCGATATCGCATGCGGTATTACCTGGCGTTGCGTTATCCTATATTCTCGGGATCAATTTCTTTTTCGGGGCGGTACTGACGGGCGTTCTAACTGCCGTTGGAATCGGTTATGTGAGCCAGAATAGCCGTATTAAGCATGATGTCGCGATTGGAATTCTATTTACCTTTTCCTTCGCGCTAGGCATCATAATGATTACCTTAATGAAAAGCAGCACAGATCTTTATCATATCCTTTTCGGTAATGTTCTGGTGGTGCGTTCATCTGAAATGTGGACTACTTTTGTAGTGGGTATAGTCGTTCTTAGCGCAATCTATCTCTTCTATAAAGAATTGCTGGTCAGCTCGTTTGATCCCATCATGTCTGCTGCATATGGGCTCCCTAATCGGATGATTCATTACTTGCTAATGATATTGTTGACAATGGTTACCGTGGCCTCTCTTCAGACAGTAGGTATCGTACTTGTAGTAGCCATGCTGATCACTCCCGCCGCAACGGCCTATCTTTTAACGGATCGATTATGGATCATGATTTTTCTTTCTATGGGTTTCGGAGTCGTATCGTCAATTGTCGGCTTGTATTTTAGCTATACTTACAATTTGGCCTCAGGAGCAAGTATTGTGCTTGTAGCAACTGTATTATTCGCATTGGCATTTACTTTCTCACCAAAGCAAGGAATATTATGGCGTACTTTAAGATCAAAAACGAAGAGAAATACAACACCAAATTAATAAAACTCGGATTGGGGAAATGTGAGATGAAAAAACGACTTAAATTAGGAATAATCAGTTCAATTCTGCTAATTCTACTAGTTGGTTGCAATTCAGAGGGGTCAAACGAAAGCAATGAAGGTAAGCTTCAGGTGGTTACAACCTACTCGATTATTTACGACATCGTCAAAAATATCGGCGGAGATCGGGTGGATATACACAGCTTAGCACCGGTTGGTTCAAACCCCCACGAGTACGATCCGCTTCCCGAAGATGTAGAGAAGACAACAGATGCAGCTGCCGTGTTCTATAATGGGCTTAATCTGGAGGCAGGAAATTCCTGGTTTGATAAGCTGCTGGAAACAACAGGTAAAGACGGGGAGGATGCACCTGTGTTTCGCCTGAGTGAAGGTGTAGAGGCTAAATATTTAACAACTAAAGGCTCTGAAAATGAAACGGATCCGCATGCATGGCTTGACGTGCGAAATGGTATTATTTATGCGGAAAATGCGAAAGAAGCTTTGATTAAAGTAGATCCAGACCATGCCGCAACCTATGAACAAAATGCTGAGGAATATATTGGTAAGCTGGAACAGCTGCATCAGAATGCTGTTAACAAATTTAATGAAATTCCAAAAGATAAGCGATTCTTGGTTACGAGTGAAGGAGCATTTAAATATTTTTCTGCCGCTTATGATTTCGAGGCCGGATATATATGGGAGATCAATGCCGAGAATCAAGGAAGTCCGGATCAAATTAGCGCGGTCGTAGATCTTATTAGAGACAAGGACGTAAAGGTGTTGTTCTTAGAAACGAGTATCGATGCACGCAGCATGGAGATGGTCTCCAGTGAAACTAAGGTTCCCATTGGCGGGAAAGTATTCACCGATTCAATCGGCAAGCCTGGTGAAGATGGCGATTCCTATATCAAGATGATGGAATGGAATATTAATACAATCCTGGAGCAGCTCCAAAAACATATATGATCTAGAGCGATTAGAGGCTATGATGAAAGTTGATCATAGTCTCTTTTTCTTTGCTGTCCACTGACAGCTGAAGTCTATTTCAATTCCCGTGTCAAAATGTGTTAGAATGACGTTAAATTGTTGATCGCTGCATAAAGCAAGGAGTGAGTCGCGGAATTGGGATATCAGATGGGAAAATATCGGCTTTTGGCTTTGGATTTGGATGGGACGCTGCTGAACGATCAGAGCGAAGTCAGCGAGACGAATGCCGCATGGGTCAAGCATGCAGTTGATGCGGGAGTAACGGTTTGCGTATCGACGGGGCGGGGGTTTGTTGGGGCTCTTCCTATTGTGGATCAGCTTGGGTTGGATACTCCGATGATTACGGTAAACGGGGGAGAAATCTGGTCGAAGCCGCACGCTTTGCACCGTCGGACCCTGCTGGAAGCAGATAAGGTTATGAAGCTGCACGGGTTAGCCGAGCAGTATGATATCTGGTTCTGGGCATATACCCCTGAGGATGTCTACAATAAGGAGCGTTGGGCCGGCGATACAATCGCCCGGAAATGGCTTAAATTCGGATTTTATAGCCAGGATACGTCGATCCTAAATGCCATTCTTAAGGAAATACATACTTGGAACGGTTTAGAGATTACGAATTCGTCACCCTTCAACATTGAGATCAACCCTGCGGGAGTATCCAAAGCAACTGCGCTTATGGAGGTGTGCCGAATGAGAGGGTATGACATGTCCGAGGTCGTTGCGGTTGGAGATAGCTTAAACGATATTGCGGCGATAAGAGCTTCGGGGTTAGGTGTGGCCATGGGGAATGCGCAGGATGAAGTGAAGGCGATGGCTGATGTCGTCACGGGAAGCAATCAGGAGAACGGTGTTGCTCAGATCATTCAAAACTATGTACTGAAGGCGTGATTGCAATGGAAGTGCTCGGATGGATCATCATTACGGCGTTATTCACGCTCGGAATGGCCGGCGCGGTATTTCCCATTTTACCAGGGGCTTTAGCTATCTACTTGGCCTTTTTCGTATATGGATGGTTTTTCACGTTTGAACCTTTTGGGTTCTGGTTTTGGAGCTTTCAAACGATTGTCGTGGTCGTTCTTTTTGCGGCGGATTACATGGTGAATGCTTGGGGAGTGAAGAAGTACGGAGGATCTCGCGCTTCGGTCATTGGGAGTACGATCGGCATTCTGTTCGGACCATTCGTTATTCCGGCGTTTGGTCTCATAATTGGGCCTCTGGCGGGAGCAATCCTTGGGGAATTAATCCACGGCTCCAACTTCAATCGCGCATTAAAGGTAGGCTGGGGTGCGCTAATAGGTTTATTTAGCAGTATGGTTGTCAAAATTATTTTGCAGGCGGCAATGATTATAATATTCATCATTTGGCTCGTCGCAAACTAACCAAAGGAGAGATAATCTTGATTAGAGTCACAGTATGGAATGAGTATAAGCACGAGCAAATTCACGAGGAGGTACGAAAGGTTTATCCTAACGGTATTCACGCGGTTATTGCCGAGGGACTTGAGGCTGCAGAGCAAGGGTATTCGGTTCGAACGGCGACACAGCCCGAGCCGGAGCACGGATTGACGCAAGAAGTCTTAGATCATACGGACGTGCTTATCTGGTGGGGACATATGGCCCATGGCGATGTAGACGACAACATCGTTAATCGCGTGCACGAGCGCGTTTTGAATGGGATGGGACTTATCGTGTTGCACTCCGGACATTTCTCGAAAATATTCAAAAAGCTGATGGGAACGGGCTGTGATCTGAAATGGCGGGAAGCGGGCGAGAAAGAGCGCATTTGGACCGCAGATCCTTCTCATCCGATAGCGGAAGGGATCCCTGAGCACTTCGAGCTTAAACCGGAAGAAATGTATGGCGAGCACTTCGACATCCCTGCTCCGGATGAGCTCATCTTCATTAGCTGGTTCGAGGGCGGAGAAGTGTTCCGCAGCGGCTGTACCTTCCGTCGGGGGCAAGGGAAGATCTTCTATTTCCGTCCCGGACACGAAACTTATCCAACCTACTACCATCCGATCGTGCGCCGCGTTATCGCAAATGGCGTGAAGTGGGCGGCTCCATCGAATGTTGCACGTCCGGTTCGCGGCAACCACCAACCGCTAGAAACCATTAACTAACTTAATCAATCGAGGTTCCCTTGAAAAAAGACACATTACTTAAAGGCACGCTTATACTCGCTGCTGCAGCTCTTATAGCTAGAGGGCTTGGCCTCTTCCAGCGCGTGCCGCTGGATTATCTGATGGGCGATTTAGGCAACATTTACTTCACGAACGCTAATAATATTTATTTGTTGCTGCTGATCGTTGCGACAGCAGGGATACCGAGTGCTGTAAGCAAAATGGTGTCAGGCCGTTACGCCGTTGGACGAGTCCTGGAGGCGCAGCAGGTTTACCGGGCTGCTCTCTTATTCGGAGCTGTCGCTGGGATCGTAATTACAGCAGGATTATGGCTAGTCGCTCCTTACTATGCCGAAACGATCCTGCAAGAGCCGGATGCCTCAGCTGCCATAAGAGCAATCGCGCCATCTTTACTATTGTTTCCTTTGATCGCAATGATGAGAGGGTATTTTCAAGGTCGGCAGTTCATGACCGCTGGCGGCATCTCACAAATTATGGAGCAAATCCTGCGGGTGATCGCCGCTGTTACCCTTGCTTTTGCCGTATATTCAATGGATCCGGCGAATGAGAAGGGCATCGCATCAGGAGCCTCCTTCGGAAGCGTATTCGGAAGTATCGGGGCATTTGCCGTGATGCTTTATTATGCGCGTAAACTTAAGGCGAATGATCGGGCAGAACCGAATAATCAGAGGGATGCCTCTCAGAAGCTTCGTTTGAAGTCGATCTACCGTGAGCTGTTCAACTTGTCCATTCCGATCGTGATGACGGCGATTACCGTTCAATTGTTATACACCTTGGATAATATGATGATCAAGTCTCTTACAAGGGGTTATTATGAACCTCATGTTATCAATCATTGGGCAGCAGTGTTCGGGATGAACGCACAGTCTATCGCGGGCATCCCCATCATTCTTGCCATAGCGCTAAGTCAGTCTATTATCCCGCAAATTTCGTCCGCGCATGCGACGGGAGACAGCAAACTTGTAGGGCGCCAAGCCTCATTAGCGGTAAGGGTTGCCTTGTATAGCGGAATGCCTATTGTGCTTCTGCTCGGTATTGGTGCCTATAGTGTAAACGGGCTCATTTTCGAGAGTCCCAAAGGCAGCGCTATTGTGGCCATGTTAACGCTCGGGACCTTATTCCAGATCGGCATGATGGTCACCAACTCGATTCTACTTGGGATTGGTGAGCCGAAGAAAGCTACCATGCATGCGATTACCGGCGTACTCCTAAAGGTCATTCTGAGCTTTACGTTAGCCCCTTTCTTCGGGGTATACGGAATTATCGCGGCTACGACTGTTTGTTTCATTTGGGCATTATCCTTCAATATTCTTAGCTTGCGCAAAAGATCGGAACTCAAGGTCATAGGTAATCGCTGGCCGGCTTTTATACTGACGACAGGTATTATTGCAGCTGATCTCATTTTTATTGAATGGGCATCGTTAGCGATATTTGAAGGGCTTCCTGATAAGCTGGCGTTCTTCATTTCCTGTATGTTCATGGGAGGATCGTTAGTGGTGTTATATCCGCTTCTGCTGGTCTATTTACGTGTTGTAACGGCTGATGAGATTGCTGCCTACCCTCGTCCTGTTCGCCGCCTGCTGGCACCTTTCATGAAGCTTCGTTCCAAAAGCACGGCAGCCTGAAGTTTATTCTGACCGAATAAATGCTCATGCGTCATATCAATGATACGGGGAAGCCTGATTTTCGTCATAAAGGCTAATACGTCCGTATCCCGGTACCAGTCGCCTTCGGTTGCCGGGACAATCGGTCGATCAGGCCAAGCCTCGGATAACATGGGGCTGAACCACAAGGAAGATAATAAACCGGCGGCATGCTCAGCTCTCATGGGCTTGCCGCCGGTTATTTGTTTGCAAGTAAACGTAAAACAATGTGGCCAGTAGTCTGCTCGGGAGCCTGTATGCATGACTCTTTCGCAGAACGCAATAACCCTTTCGAGTACCGCGGGGTAGCCAAAAAGCATTCCATACAAGCTTTTGCCGAATCCGATCCTCTCTTGCAAATCCTCGAAATTCTCCAGCACTCTCCCTGCTAAGCGCATTGGATTCCCACGATTTGAGTTACCCTCCTGGGACAACGGAAATACAATCTGATTCATCTGCAGAAGCGGCTGGCTTCGAAAGGAGAGCGAACTAAATACGTGCTGCTTGTATCTCCCATCCTCCACAACGCGTGATTGAATGAAATTCTGCTCATTAACAACTAGTGCAATCGTAAGCGGTACGGGGTCTTGATCCAACCAGAATCGGTTCCAGATAGGATGCATGAAGGCTGAGACTCCGAATCGAGGCAGCAGGAAGAAGAGGTTGCGATCTAATCTCTTGCTCTCGGCATAGAGCCTAAGCTGGGGATAGGCATCTCCGAAGATCAGTGAGTTACAAGCTTCCAACAGATCGAATGTCGCAGCTATCAATGCTTTGTCGAGCAATGCAGGGAGCCATTGACCCTTCAGATCTGTCATGCTCCAGCCGCCATTTCGGGATACCAGGTGTGCGAGAAGCGCCCAGTGAAGCTCGGGAAACGTCTTATACATTTGCCAATAGGCCTCAGTTCGAGTGATGTTATTGCGGTTTAGCTGTATCGTTTCATTATGGATATCTTCACATAGCTGTAACTCTGATGGAGATGCACGCTGGAGAGTGTCATGTTCGGGAGCTGAAGTTAATAAGCTTGTTAAATGCTGTGAAAATTCTCGATCCAACAAAAGGGGGTGCTTATGACGAGTTAGCCGATAGGAACGGATAAGTCCAGAGCTTTTGTTCACCAATCCGGACGCCAAACGCTGCGTCATTCTCAACAATGTCGCGATACCGCTGTCTACCCCGGGTTTCTTTTGCACGTTATGATGACTCCTTAAATTTCTTATACTCACATGATTCCACAACATTGATCCTTACTAAAGTACATAAATAAAAGGAGAGAGCGAAACATGGGAAAGTGGTCTGGTAAAAAGGTTGGATTTATATTGTGCGCAGCTTTGCTGGCGTTTATCGTCGGCTGTCAGTCTGTCGGTGGACTTAATCTGAATGAAGTGATTCTAAAGCAAATCGATGTTACACAGCAGGAGCAGTCTCAGCTGCTCGAGCTGGAAATTGATTTTAACGAGCAATTGTTGTCGGAGGAGGAGCCAGAATTAGCCCAAATGATAGAAGCCTTCAAGAAATTTTCCTTGAATATTAAGCATTCTAAATTAGATGATAAGGGCAACATGTGGTTGACAGGGGAATTCAGCTTTGAGAGAGGCGAGATTCCGTTCACCTTACATTCGGATTCTAAAGTACTCCGATTCGATCTTGGAGGCTCGAGCCGTCCGTTTATCATTGAAATGGATTCTTCTATGGGCACTTCGCTTAACCAGTTACTTCCAGGCTTTGATATGTTCATGGGAAGTGATTCGCAGCAGGTAATGATGGATTCGGTGCGTAAGCTTGTCCGTAATGTGGCTTCGTACTTCGTGAATGGGCTTCCGAACCCGCCTGCGATATCGGTATCGCGAGTGACCGGACCCATCAACGGCGTTGCAACCACATTAAACAAAGTACATGCCGAGTTGAACGGGGAGCAGCTTGGAGAGCTAATCTCGGTGTATCTAGACAATCTGGTCAAGGACAAGGAAGGCTTCGAAACTATGCTTCGTAACTTCGCTCAGTGGGCTCAGGAGCTTCCTCCGGAAATGAAAGAGGTACTCGAAGGCTCAGAGATTTTCGGAGAGGGTTTTCCCGTCGAAACCTTCGTTGAGAAGGGAGTTGCCGAATTTTTCCCGATGCTTGAGGAGGCACAGAAGGAGCTAGAAGCGGCCCGTGAGAAGAAAGAATGGAAAGAAGTGTTCGACAAGGGGATTACGATGACAGCGGACGTCTATGTAGATGATTCACTGCATCTTCGCAAAAGCTCCTTGGAGATGAAGATCGCACCTGCAGTTTTCGAACAACCCGATAGTCCCGTACGTTCAATTACAATCCGCAGCAGCGGCGAGATGTGGAATGTGAACGGGGAAGTCGTCGTACCCGCCGTGGAAATTCCTCGGGACGCGTTGACAGTAGAACAGTTGGAGAATATGAAGCCTTTTCAAATCGTACGCTTGTTCGATAAGGACTCCGTTATATATGACATTCTCAAAAATGATTTGAAGGCGGATGATCAATCCTTCGAGTTAAGCACGGAATGGGGTGTTTCTTTTTATCTCGATACCAACGGCGATGCATTCGTCCCTCTTCGCTCCACGATGACGAATTTTGATGTACAAACGAACTATGACCTCGGCACGAAGGTGATCTACTTCTATGATGAAGCTACTGCGCAAACGATCCAATTCCGCTTAGGCTCAAATAAGGCTCACGTGAACGGACATGAAGTCACGCTAGATCATAAGGTTCAATCTGATGGACACTTTGTTTATGCTTCCGCAGACGACTTGTTCGGCCTTCTCCGTGCGACGTATGAGATTACCGAATATGAGGACGGTGAAAGTGTCATGGAGGTTGCAAGAGATTTGTAAAAGGCTATAATAGCTGTAAAAGGTGTTAGGGATGGGTGATTAAACGATGCAAAAGATAACCGAAGAGTCTGCGTTTCGCCGGCAAGTCGCACAAGTCGGATTAACGGTCGCTGTTTTCAAAGCAACCTGGTGTAAGGACTGCCACTTTATGGAGCCTTTCATAGCGGACGTCGAAGCGGCATATGCAGATCGGCTTACCATGGTTGAGGTTGATCGCGACGAAATGCCGGATCTATGCGACGAGCTTAATATTCTCGGAATTCCAAGCTTTATTGCCTTTAGGAACGGTCAGGAGCTTGTTCGTTTCGTAAGCAAGCTGCGCAAAACCAGAGAAGAGATTGAGCAGTTTCTCGATCGTGCGGTTGCCGTTTCGAATGCTTTGCCTGCAGCTCAATAAATGCCGATCGGCCTAAGAGCCTCTTCCCCAGTATACGGGGGAAGAGGCTCTTATCCATGAGCATATGAATTGAGCAGTGACGAAAACAGACACATTTTGAACATGGCATTGCAAGATAGGGTTCGATATAATGGGAAATGGCACCTTGCACCTACTTTCACAAAGAAATCGGGGATAGGCATGACCTCTCAAAAAAAACTCATTCGCATGACAGCGCGGAGATATCGAACTCTTAGTCTACTCACTTGTATTGGCATGTTTCTAGTACTCATTGCAGGCGTTCTCGTCACCAACACGGATTCCGGTCGGGGCTGCGGGACGGATTGGCCTTTGTGTAACGGTCGTTTCGTACCCGCATACACAGTGGAATCTTTTGTCGAATATACTCATCGGTTGACAAGCGGACTTGTCGGCTTGCTCGTGGGGGCAACCTTCCTTGCCACGTTACTCTGGAAGCCCGCCAAGCAGAAGGAAAATTTACTGTACGCAGGCGGAGCTCTTCTCTTTACAGTCATGCAAGCCGTACTCGGCGCAATGGCTGTTGTATGGGAGCAATCATCGTTAGTCTTAGCCCTTCACTTCGGTATTTCCCTATTCGCATTCACGTGTACCTGGCTGTTATATTCCGTTGCTAAACGTCAGTCGTTTCATACAGGACAAATTGGCGTGAAGGCAGCTTTCTCTCAAGCTTCAATCCAGCCCGGGCAGTTATTGACTGTTCCAAAGGCAATTTTCCGCAGCATCGTTGCCGTTCTAGTATACTGTTACGGAGTCGTCTATCTGGGGGCGTATATCCGTCATACAAGCTCGGGCGGAGCCTGTGAGGGATGGCCATTATGTAACGGCGAGCTTGTCCCTGAGCTGTCAGGTTCGACGGCTGCAGCATTTGCTCATCGTATAGCAGCGTTATTATTGCTAGTGCTCATAGTTGTACTCACTGTATATGTACGAAGAAGCATAGGGAAACAATCCGAGTTGGCATCGCTAGCAAATAAGACGCTTTTCCTTGTTATCCTTCAGGTTCTAAGCGGGGGTTTGCTGTCTTTCACTCTCAGCAATGAGGATGTTTATATCTTCACAGGTCTTCTGCATACGGTTATTATTTCAGCTCTTTTCAGCATGCTCGTCTTATTGGCGATTCGAGCACGGCAATTATCCCGCTAGGACCATTGGAGGTTAGAGAATGATCTTTGAGTCACTAAGGCCTTTTATTGATGAATTGCGTAAAAATAATGAGTTGGCCATCATAGAGGCCCCTGTAGATCCCGTGCTGGAAATTGCGGAAATTCACCGCCGGGTCATAGATCGGGAAGGGCCGGCGCTTCTCTTCACGAATGTGAAGGGAAGCCCGTTCCCCGTCGTCACCAATTTGTTCGGGACAAGCCGCCGGGTGGATTTGGCATTCGGACCAAGACCGGAGCAGCTAGTGAACAGGCTCGTCGGCGCGATGGATACATTACTTCCGCCTACTTTGCCAGCTTTGTGGCGCGAGAAGGATATGTTCTTTGACTTGGTAAAGGTTGGTATGCGTAACGTGCCTAGGGATCGCGCACCCATTCTGCAGGGTTCTAGAACAGAGCGGCCGCTTGCCGGGTTGCCTGCACTTACGAGCTGGCAAGAGGATGGGGGGCCATTCGTCACGCTTCCGCTTGTCTATACGGAGCACCCTCTCCATCACAAGAAACATAATTTAGGAATGTACCGGATGCAGGTTTATGATGACTCTACAACGGGAATGCATATTCAAATTCATAGAGGCGGCGGGTTTCACTATCATGAAGCGGAGCTTCGGAATGAAGCTTTGCCTGTGTCTGTGTTCTTAGGCGGGCCGCCAGCAATGATCGCATCGGCTATTGCCCCATTACCGGAAAATGTTCCGGAGCTGCTGCTCGCTTCGTTCATTCTGGGCGGCAAGCTGCCGATGGTGGATAATCCGCTTGGTGGACACCGGATTCCGGCAGAAGCTGAATTTGCTATCGTAGGCAATATCCCGCCGCATGAACGGAGACCGGAAGGACCGTTTGGTGATCATTACGGTTATTACTCTTTAAAGCACGATTTTCCAGTCTTCAAAGTCAATCATATGTGGCATCGCAAGGATGCCATCTATCCGGCAACGATCGTGGGTAAGCCAAGGCAAGAGGACTACTATATGGGTGAGTTTCTGCAACGATTGCTGTCTCCGGTATTCCCAATCGTCATGTCGGGCGTTCGCAGCTTGTGGACGTATGCAGAGACGGGTTTCCATCCTTTGGCTGCGGCGGTTGTCAGGGAAAGCTATTCCCGGGAAGCGCTCGGTACAGCGTTCCGTATTCTAGGCGAAGGTCAACTTAGTTTGACGAAATTCCTAATCATCACGGATCGTTCAATAGATCTGGCGGATTTTCCTTTGCTCCTGGAGACGGTACTCGAACGTTTTGATCCCCAGAGGGATATGTTTATATTCAACAATACGTCTCATGATACGCTAGATTACACAGGACCGCGGCTTAACCATGGCAGCAAAGCGGTGCTTATGGGCGTAGGAGAACCGGTACGTAACCTTCCTGGCGAATATACTGATGGAGAGATATCAGGTATAGATCGTATCAAGCCTTATTGCCGCGGATGTTTGGTAGTAGAAGGGGCAAGCTACGAGTCTGATCCAGAGCTGGGGGCTCATTTGGCAGAGGAACTCTCAGCAAGGAACTGTGAGTGGCCGCTTATTGTCTTAGCGGACGATGCGGATATTGCAGATGCACAGACGCCTTTCCTTTGGACTACGTTTACTCGCTTTAATCCCGCAGCGGATTTGTACGCAGCAAGTGAAACAAGCCGACATCATATCGGTTACAAATTACCAATCGTCATTGATGCACGCATGAAGCCTGGTTATCCGGATGAGCTATTCCCGCGTGAGGATATCGTCCAGCTGGTCGATCGCAGGTGGAAGGAATATTTCCAAACGGCGAGCTGGATCGGCTAAGAAAAGGAGACGGCTGTTACTCAACGTTATCTGTTGAGTGCTTCGTCTCTTTTGCGTTACAATGGGTAAGATCAGGTTGCTCAAAATGATAAAAGTTGAGTTTACTGGAGGAACAGCTTTGCTAAGAATGTTGTTCGGAGAACAACCGAGAGAGTGGGCGGGGTTGGCCCTTGAAACGGTACAATTGATTGAGAAATTCATCGTGCTGACCTCTAAGATCGCAGAGCGGGTGCCAGAACGCGCTTCAACCCTTCATAAATACGGGATATGGGCGGAAGGGCTGCTGAGTTCGTTAGATGAGCTTGAACAAAGCATTTATGCAGCTAAACGATTTGCCGAACAAGTGAAGCATACGCATTATGACGAGCTGTCTCAGCAGGAACGTCTAAGTTATAAACAGCATGTTTACTTTGATAAGAATGCTTATATACGTGTATTCTCATTGCTCGACAAACTGGGAACGCTGCTGAATCTGTTGTTAAATCTCAAGACAGAACGGATGAAGGTACACTTCTCGTATTACACAGTCTTAAGGAACATGCGTGAGAACCATTTGCATCGGGAGCTCATGCTGCCCTTAAATGAGCTGAAAGAACGTCATCAGGAAGCGCTTAACAGACTTCGGGATCGAAGAAATCTGGAGATTCACAAGATGAACGCAGAACTGAAGGACGATCTTACGCATGCTCTGGCTCACTATGGAGAACGGAAAACGTTAGAGAACTTAAAGCCTAATATGTACGATCTGGATCAGAGCTGGGAAATGGTTCAGGGCTCCGTTCATCATTCTTTCAGATTTGCGTGTAACCTATTGCGCAGACTGGGCTCAATATAGGACGGAGACGGAGGGGAATCCAAGTGAGGCTGACAGGCAGGACGGCACTCGTAACGGGCAGTGCAAAGGGCTTAGGACGCCGAACGGCGCTAGAGCTTGCTTCCTCGGGGTGTGATGTAGCGATTAACTATGTGACAAGCCGGGGAGAAGCAGAGATGCTTGTCCAAGATATTATTTCATTAGGACGCAAGGCTTGTGCCATTCAAGCCGATATCGCACTGGCAGATGATGCGGAGCGATTAATTTCCGAGGTGGAAAATCGATTAGGCGGCGTTGATATTCTCGTTAACAATGCAGGTCCGTTCATCCGGGAGCGGCATCTGTTCGCGGATTATAAACGGGAAGACATTCTTTATCTAATGAATGGTAACCTTGTGGGCACGATGCTTCTAGATCATCGTGTGCTTCCTGGAATGAGAAGCAGGCAGTGGGGGAGGATTATCCATTTCGGCTTCGGACATGCCTCGGAGGCGAGGTCCTGGCCGCATCGCGCTGTGTATGCTGCAGCTAAGGTTGGGCTTGTATCCTTCACGAAGACGCTTGCCGTCGAGGAAGCCGCCAATGGCGTAACCGTAAATATGATCTGTCCGGGAGATATTAGAGGAGACAACAAAGAGAAAAGCATCGTCGACGTCGCAGGATGGATTGATGAGGAATCTCCGCGAGGCCGACCTGGGACGGGTGAGGATGTCGCGAGAATGATCACGTTCCTCTGCTTGCCGGAATCAGATTTCATTACTGGAAATACGATTGATGTTTCGGGGGGATTAGATCCGATTCGCACTCATCTCAAAAGATGACAAAAGGTCCCGCCACAGGGGCAGGACCTTCTTCACTTCTGAATAGAAGGAAATCAGAACACTTGAACAACTTCTTGTATACCTTCTACTTCTTCCAGCAATGCACGTTCGATCCCCGCTTTAAGCGTGATCGTCGAGCTAGGACAGCTTCCGCATGCACCCATCAGACGCAGCTTAACGATACCATCCTCGATTTCAACGAGTTCGACGTCGCCGCCATCGCGTTGCAGGAACGGACGCAACTTATCGAGCACGTCGATAACTTCATCATATTGCGTGCTTGGAGCATTTGTACTCATATCATCCACTCCCTTCAACTTCTATTATAGTACAAAAAGTCATTTTTTCAAACAGACGCATGTGAACGAATTTGTGTAAGGAAAGGAATGAAATTCATGCATATCGTGGAGTTCTGCGTTAGTAATATGCATCATGGCACCGATCAAGTGCTTAAGAAGCTTGAAAAGCAAGCCGAAATAGAAGTGATCGAGTACGGCTGTCTTGGCAATTGTGGAGAATGCTTCTTATCTCCTTACGCGCTGGTGAACGGCGAAAGCGTCGTCTCCGAAACGGCAGATCAGCTTTACGATCTCGTTATGGAAACCATTGCTAAGCACGAATTGGGCGATGCCGACTTGGATAAGCTGCTTGACGATCTTTAGCCAAAATGACGCTTGCTTCTCCAGAGTACGCCGCTCTTGAGCATACGGGGGATCCTGCCCAGCAGAGGGGTACCGCCCATCAAACCAAAACCGGATTTTTTACCTAATGAACCCAGCACTCCCTTAAGCTTAATCCGGGAAAGCCTAGGTTCTTTGTTCTCTAAACGAGCGTGTATGACTTCGGCAACTTGTTTGCCCTGAGCTCCCGCAAGCTGAGCGCTTGGCGAGAAGGGCTGACTCGAGCAGTCTCCGATAACATACACATGCGGGAAATCCGGCAGCTCATGGAAACCATTTACGATGAGTCGGCCTTGTGGATCTTTAGGCAGCGTCATTTGTTGAACAAGCCCGACAGGCTGGATACCGGCTGTCCATACGGTCACGTCTGTGAAGATTTGTTCATTGTTATTATAAACGATGCCCTGCTCCAGCGAGGTGATGCTTATGTTTGACCGCATCTCCACATCGTGAAGGCGAAACCATGAAGATACATATTCCTGCAGCTTACTAGGAAACGCGGACAGTACGCTGTTTCCTCTGTCCAATATCCGAATGTTTATATCCGAACGGCATTCCCTCAGCTCGGAGGCAATCTCGACCCCGCTTAGACCTCCGCCGACAATCGTAACTTGGCCATACGGACGAATATCGTTTATTTGCTGATAAGTGCGTCTTGTAGCAGAAAGGGACTGGACACTGCAGGAATAATCGTATGCTCCGGCGATATTATGGTAGTTGTCCGTACAGCCAAGAGCAATGACCACGGAATCGTATGGAAGAGGGTCCCGGTTTGTAATATGGACCAGCTTATTTTCTAAATCGATATCAGTTATGTTTCCATAAACCATTGTTAATTGCGGATGGATGGGATAATTGACGCGAATATCCAGATCGGACACCGAGCCTGCTGCCAAAGCGTAATATTCCGTCTTAAGGCCTTGATAAGGCATGCGGTCCACGAGAAATATCTGGGCATGCTTCGGTAAGTGCTCGAGCAGCTCTTGGGCGACCGTAATTCCTCCATAACCGCCTCCAAGTATAACAATCTTACTCATACAACGATCTCCTTTAACTTACGTCTGGTTGTCTTAGTATGACACAGAAGAGCCCCCGCCTATTAAGGCGGGGAACCCGGTATTACTCGTATATTTTCGCTTCATTGTAGAAAGTGTCGCGTTCAACAGGGATACGTCCCGCTCCTTTAATGAGCCAGATCAGATCCTCACGAGTGATGCCTTCAGGAGTTAAAGCACCAGCAGCGTGGCTAATTCTCTCGCGTACGATCGTACCATGCGCATCGGAGGCACCCATAGTTAGAGCAACTTGTGTTAGCTGCGTGCCGATGTTAATGAAGTAGGCTTTAATATGCTGAATATTATCAAGCATTAGTCGGCTAATCGCAATCGCTTTAAGATCGTCATATGCGGAATTACGGCGACGAATGCTCGCTTTAGGGCTAATAGGCTGCATGGAGAGAGGGATGAACACTTGAAATCCGTCCGTTTCATCCTGTAGATCGCGAATATGCAGCATATGTTTCACACGTTCTTCCAAAGATTCCACCGAGCCGTAAAGCATTGTGGTATGGGTACGTAGTCCAAGTTGATGAGCAGTCCGGTGTACTTCCAGGTACTGATCAATGTTCGCTTTGTCCACCCGCATTTTTTTACGATATTGGTCGGACAGAATTTCCGCTCCGCCGCCAGTTAAAGTTTCCAAACCAGCTTCGACAAGCTTCAACAGGACTTCTTTGTAACTTAAGCCAGAAATTCGAGAGAAGAAGTCGATTTCGGCTGCTGTATATGCTTTCATCGTGACATTCGGGTACTTCTGCTTCAGAGCCCTGATGGATTCAACGTAATATTCGAAGGGAACATTTGGGTTGTGACCGCCAACGATATGGAATTCGCGCACACCAGGATGAATGTGCTGCTCTACATATGCAATCATTTCCTCTGGAGATAAAGTATAGGAACCTTCTTCGCCTTCGTCCTTGCGGAAGTTACAAAACGCGCAATGGGCCTCACACACATTTGTGAAGTAAAGGCTCATATTTTCAATGAAATAAACCTTCTTGCCATTCTTGCGTAGATTAACCTCGTTGGCTAATTGTCCGATCGTTAACAAATCGTCTGAACGATAGAGAAATACACCATCCTCCAAAGACAGCCGTTCGCCGTTTCTTACTTTGTCGGCGATTTCTGCCATTTGGCGATCGGGGTGCGTCGTAACGAGTGTCATGAGATGCGCCTCCTGTAACCCTGATCTGAATAGAATTGAAAAATAATCATGGGTTTGTGAAAAAAATAACTTACCTAATCTGAACTTATAACACGGATGAACAACTGTAAATATTATAAACCTCATCATACTTTAGGGCAACAAGAATTAGAAAACGTATAAAGGTTGGCAAAATCGGGAATGAACTTGAATAATAAACATTTTATGGTTATGTTAGAATAAACAATAATTTACAGGGCGGTGTATTCAACTGAAACCGGAGATTTTACCACTAAGTCAATTGGAGATGCTGGAGGAGTCCGATAAAATTCAGACCCTGCAGCAGTACCGGGCAGCGTATACGATTAAGGACTTAAGCCAAGCCTGGAGTTTGTCGAACCCGATTCAATATTACATGTGGCTCAAGAAGCAACGGATTTATGAGCAAATTGTTCGCCGTGCAGACAAATTCGAGCCTACCAAGGAATGGAAACGTCTGCAGGAGACAGAGGGCAGAGAGATCGAACGGGGACGAGTACGCGGCTTATCAGCCGATCAGTTCCGTTATGCGCTGGATACTGATTCCTCCGGGGCGGAGCTGGCGCTTGTGTTCCGACGGTTGGCAGATTTCCTGCAAAATGAAAAAGGGCAATTCCGTTGCCGGATCGAGCTGAAAGCAATAGCCGGTCAAATTGCAGGCGATACCTCTCTTGAGGCATAAGGCTCTTTTAAGGTATACTTAAGAGAGCACAGACACGGGGAGGGATTCCGGAATGGTGAACATAAGCGAATCAGCCAGCGAGAAAATCCAAGAAATGCTGGCGGCGGAAGAAATTCCGAATTTGTTTTTGCGTATAGGCGTACAAGAAGGCGGATGCAGCGGCTTTTCATATGGAATGGGCTTTGATGATGAGCAGCATGAAGGTGATAAAGAGCTGGACATTCGCGGAGTTAAGGTTGTCGTCGATGGCGAGAGCATGAAGTACTTAAACGGCCTCGAAATCGACTGGAAGGAATCCGCTATGGGCGGAGGCTTCACCATCAACAACCCGAACGCGACTGCAACCTGCGGCTGCGGAAGCAGCTTCAGAACGGCAACAGAAGCGGGTAACCCCGCCGCTGAGCCTTGCTGAAGCCCGCTATATCAACGTTTTCAGCTTCGTCAGCCTTACGGTGATTTATACGTAAGCCGAGACGGTAGCAGACGCGATGATTGCGGATTGTTGAGCGGGAAGTGTACGTTAACAATCCCGTTTTATGAACGTTAACAACCCCTAAAAGCGCGATTGTGGGTTGTGGATTACGGCCTCTATGACGATATTTAGTCCGCGACTATTTCGTTATGGAGGTCTTTTTGTGTCGTTAAAGAAGCGTGAGAGGTGTGTTACTGTCGGTGGGCGGGTAGATAAGCGGTTTCCGGACATACCGCTCGAGCAGGTGTTAGACTTGGTAATAAACGCGAAGAGGTCCGAAGGATTACGTCGGCCGCCGTAGTGTAAATTTGATAAAGATAATTAATTACGAATACGCGGATGTACAGATAGCGGGATATCGGAAAAACGAGTTCGGTTGGTTTCTTAATTACGGTAATAGACCGGTAGGCGTGTTAGAGTTTGCGATCCCGGCTACGAATCGCATGGCTTTCTACGGTATCTCCAAGAGTATCATAATCGGAGAGGATCGCGATTTCGTATACGTCGATCCGAGCGTAAGGGCACGCGTGCGGTTCCGGAATTGGACCCGAGCGGGGATGCTGCGGACTCCGGAGTTTGTGGATTTTATTACTTAGTTACCAGTGATGCGAAGGTTTTTAATAAAAAAGGTCGAATTATGTAAAGATAATTTTAATGCATTTAGGAGGTAAAACATTGCATAAGTTCGCCTTATTACGAACCCAAAAGAACGAAATACTTGAAAAAATTAAGGAACTAGGTTTTGATCCTTATAATTTTGAATGGATAGACGGAGTTGGAGAATATTCTCAGGAGCCAGCACCGAGGCTAATTTATAAAGGAACTGATTATTTCTTTCAATTTGATAACGAAGAAGGCAATCATTGTGGATCTTACTCTCCCACATCTGAAAGTTTTAAAGGATATTCATCACCAGGTAAATGGTTGAAGCAAATGAGTGCCGTTAAATTTTGGTTAATGCATCTCCATCTTGAATTAGGCGAACCCGATTTATGGTCTGAGATAGCCAATCATCAAATAGACGGGTCGTCTTTTGATGATTCTATTAATGACCCTTTTACAGCAATGCAGTATGACCAGATTGTCTATGGAATTAATCAAGTTAGATCATATATTGCTACAAACAATTGAGCTACCGCAGAGCAAATGGAAAGAGTGAACCAAAAACTTTTGTATCTTGTTGAAGGAGCCAAAAGACAGGGGAGGGTAGATTGGTTTCATACGTGTTTAGGTGTATTAATGGGTTTATCAATAGACTTAGCATTCAATGACGATCAAAGACAAACTGTTTTTAATTTACTTAAAACCGCAGTCACAGGTGCCATAAAGTTTTTAGAATGAGTATTTCATGGGGGAAAATACTGATTTAATGTTTCCTAAATGTTTGCTGGACTTTAGATCTGTTACATACATCATCGGAAAACCGAACAGAGGACACCGCAGGTATATGAATATACCGGTACTGGATCGCGGGACCCGTAATATTGCACAGAAGAGTCACGCATTCGCGATGGCTTTTATTTTGTAGTGAAAGCTCTACCGGCGGGAATCGAGTCCGTTACGGAAGCGGTGGAAACACGAACACATAGCGCGTCCTGTCTTGGAATTCTGTTTCGAGTAGACCGTGTAATAGTATTGAGAGACTATGGTAGGTTATCAACCTATAGCGGCTCTTGTAGTTGGATTAGATCGATTACTCTCCAATAATACATGCGCTACCGAAGGTGTGCCCTAACTCGGAAATTGATAAGATTCCGCGCTCTAATCTAATTTCGGAATGTATCTCTGCATTAAAATTGTCAGCGATCGCATCGTTTACGAATGTATCATAAGCAACACTATTCAAACTATCATATTTTTCGGAATCACTAATAGATTTTGTATAATCTAATTTAATTAGACCTAGTCCCTCTAAATTTTCTAGGTAAAGACCACAATTTTCGGGAAAAAAGATACCTATTCCTGTATCAAACTCAAGTTCCGTCGTGTGTGTGGTTATTGTAAGGTATGTTGATGGGTTATCTTTAAATTGTAGTCTATGTCTGATAACTGGAAGAGACTTTTTAGAGTATAAATGTTTTATTATTTTTGCTTCATCTGCGGATATAGACTCAATAACCTTCAAGAATACTGGATGAGTGTATTTCATGTTTTTTATTAAAGAAGCTGACTTTAACAGAGAGATATATAAATTCCGAATCTCTTCGGTCGTAGTGTATGTCAATCTTTCTAAGATAGGAACTCCTATCTCGGGTCTTACTTGGATAATTTCTTGTTCGTCCACGTTTTCATACTCTTTCGCTAACTGCTTCATGGCTTTATCAAAATATAGGTTACTCCTTGCATTTAGTAGACGGATCGGGAGAAGTCCATTGTTACACAAGTCAAATACCGTTTCTAAAGCTAAGCCAAGTTTTCTAAAAGCAGGTTGTGCTACATCGCTGTATACTTGATTTAAATCTGGAGCTTTCTCTACTAATAACTTTAAGGTCTCTTTATCCATGATTTCTATTCCCCCGAATATGTAATTCTCTAATAGTTCTACATTTCCCGCGCAATTCCCTGCGTTAAACCTATCGAGTTTGACTAGAATTTTAAATTAAATCAGATATTGCATAAGAACGTTAGCCTCCGTTATAATAAGAACAAATGTTCCTATAACGGAGGGGTTTTCGCATGAACGCAACTATCGAAAAGTGTATCGGTCGTAAAATCGATCTAATTTACGTAGACACGAGCGGTAAATTCTCGCAACGCCGCGTTAATTTATTCGCGATTCGCGACGGCAAAGCACGCGTATACGATATGGATAAGCGCGGCTTCCGCACTCTTGTCGTTGACCGGATACTGGCGGTGAACGCCCAATGACGAAGAAAATCGAAATAACGGATTACGGGAGTCGTCGCGCCATGATGCTGCCCGAGCATAAGCAACGGATGATAACTACGAAACGCAGCATAAACACCCGCCGAAGCCTACGTTAGACGATCAGGAATGGGAGCACATTATGCTCGTATTAATGGAGTCGCTCGGCCTACGTGTTCCTGCGCAATTTCGTTTCTACGATGAATACGAAGATGCCGCTGCGATTGGCGTCGTGGAGCGTGTTGACCCGTATTTATGTAGATTTAACGTCGATGGCGAATGGTTTAAGATGGCGGGCATAATCGGAGTCGCACTACTTTAACGTAAGGCTACTCCATATAGAAGGTACAACTAGCGCAGACGAAACGGTCGATACCATCCTCAACACCTCGCAACTTAACGTGAAAGTCTGTGAGTTCATCTATCGAGGGCCGGACCGCCGTATACCACATCGTCATAGTAAACGTATTGGAGTACGATTGGCGGCTGCTTCGTATAGTTGACGCGTTGTTATTAGTGGGGTCATGGCGTGAGCTCCTTCATAATATAAATATTAATCAAATTCAAATGAGAAATTAGTCTCTTCTATATTATCAATACTCCAAACAACGCCATCTAATGACATAGCTAAAAATGCGTAATTATATGATTTAGCTTTCCAGTACTCACGAACATACACTTTTTTATACATAATACCGGGACTGTTACCTTCTTCCTTCTCTGGCTCAGAAATGACAATACCATAATACTCTCTATAATCTTTATCATGGTATTTTTCTTGTTTCATTTGATTAAGTAATATATTTGGAGACATGCTTTCAAACTCAGAGTGTCTTAATTTACTAGTAAATAGTGAAAGATAAGAGTTAATTAATTCAATATCAGGATTAATCTCCACTCTGATTTCGTAATATTTATTGATAAGATCGATTATTTTTTTGTTTTCTTTTGCTAACGGATTTTCAATCAGGGATTCCTTATATTTCATTATACTTTTTGGGTACTTACTTTTGTAAGTTTCAATTTGCTTTATTTTATCTCTAGGGATTAGATTCATTTTTTGTGAGGAACTATCGTAACCAATAATGAATTCTGTGTTAATGTCCATATTAATTAATGTCTTCTCAGAACCATCTTCGTATGTAAGTCTAACCATTTCAATATTCTGATTACTAGTTTGATATTCCTGGAAAGTTTGAACTTGTGATTGAAGTCCATAAAAGTATATGGATATCAAACTGAAAATAAGTAGGGTGCTTGAGAAAATGAAAATATTAAATTGTTTATTTAATAAATCATATTTACATATTTCCTTATTAGTTTTATAGAATAGTAAACTCAAGACAAAGTAAGAAAAAAATATAAGGAGTGTTGTTAATGTAGCATCAATATTAATATCTCTATTTATTATCAACACTTGAATCATAGTAATACCCATTAGCAGGGAACAGCTTGTAAGATTAAATAATCCTATCTTATGTTGTGTAAATCGTGAACTTCTACGAACCCAAATCATGAAATTATGAGGTAAGGATATTTGTTTAATTAATATAAATGAGGCGATAAAAGGAAGGAGAATTACTAAAGATTGATAAATTCCGTTGGTTATGTATAGGTTATAGGATACAGGTGTTACTGTTAGTACTTTATGCATCAAAAAACTCTCAGATAAAAAAGGGGAATATGCTCCCTGAACAAATACAAATCCAATTAGATAAATGATAAATGGTGCATACCATAACTCTTTTATAAATGCTAAAGATTTTTGTAAATTGTTCAAAATTATGCCCCCGAAAGTCTATAAATTTTTTTGTAATATTTAATATTCGACACATTAACAGATATTTCCTGCGACAGTTACGCTGAGATGCGCCTTCAATCCGCCCTGCAGCACGTGCGAAAAGTTTACTAAATTCATCGAGCCATGCCGACGTAATCATCGTGATCGACGACGTTGACCGCGATCTTTCGGCGCTCGATAGCGGCCGTGCATAGATGGAGGACGGAAGATAGCGGCTTCATACTATTTACCGTTGCTTATCTTATGGAGATGCCGCAATATTTCGCTTATTCCTAGGATAATAACGCCTAACGAAATGCCTATAATCACGTCGGTCGTCGAGTTGTTTCCTGATATTGCGCGTTGGAAAATAAATGAAACCCATCGGATATGACTACGATTGATTACGTAGCTATTCGGTGGCTTTTCTTATTTGTAACTTAGAAGGATTTTCCTCTATATATGTCGAAATTTGTAATCATATGAAACTATGATACGATATGGAGATTAATTGTGAAATCACTTTCTACTATCCCCACAACTGTTTTTCATGCTACCACAACAGAATATCTACTCTCTTTTATTGATATCGATATTTCAATGAGTAGGCAACATTTGGATTTTGGTAAGGGTTTTTATGTTACCTCTAACTACAATCAGGCAATGAGGTTTGCATATGGTAAATGTATTAATTATATGGATGAGGTAAGTAAGGGGACTAAAGAGGGGTTTGTTCGTCCTTTAATTATGGAGTATAGTATTAATTTAGATTCTTTGATGAAATTAGATCCTTATATTTTTAAGATTCCGGATTTAAAATGGGCAGAATTCATTTATAATAATCGTATCGGTGTAAATAAAGTTATAAGTGATTTCCACAATTGGGATAGTAAATTCCAATGTACTTATGGACACTTGGCAGACGCAACTTTTTCGACATTGATTTATGAGGCTAGGAATGGTAAAATTAGTTACGAAGAGTTTTGCAAAAGGATCATTCCCACAAGACCCAATGAAGAGGATCAGATTGCATTTCACACAATTGATTCAATAAACTGTTTAAAGTTTAGAAGGAGGCATATTGATTATGAGTATGTTTACATTGCAAAATAAAAATAGGTTGAAATCATATGTTGCAGAGGTATTAGTAAGCATCCATAATTTTGATGCTTCTAGTGTGAATCAAATTGTAGAACAATCTGCTTTCTCTAAGACACTTGAGACCGATCCAGAATTTGTTTTTCATTATGATGTTGAGTATTGGGCGGAAAAAGTAAAGAACGAACGTCAAAAGTCAAGAAAATTGGCTTTAGCCTAATAATTATAACTTACCAAGTCACCTCTAATCTAGGTGGCTTTTTCTTTGCGTTAAGATTGGAGTGACGGAGAAGGGTCAGATCATGCACAATTAGGCGGAGGTTACATATAAAATCGATAGCGATCCATTAGCGGAGTGAATTCCGTTAGTGGACCGCTTTTTGCTATTACTTACGTGCAATCGATTGCGTATACCCCCTCAGCTTGGGTATAAATTGATCAGCGCGGTTCATCGTCATAGAGACCTGCATACCGCATTACCCTGTAAGCAATCCGCAATCGCGCCTAACGGTGGCAACGTTGATTGACCAAGGGTTTTAGCCGAACGTTAGCGTATGAAACCTTTCCGGAGGCTTCACCATCAACAACCCGAACGCGACTGCAACCTGCGGCTGCGGAAGCAGCTTCAGAACGGCAACAGAAGCGGGTAACCCTGCCGCTGAGCCTTGCTGATAAGAAACGCAATTGGATTGTTTGATTCAAACCTTTCGAATTTGTGTATGAATGAATACACAAATTCGAAAGGTTTTTTGTTTTTTTTACAAAAAAAGGAGCCCATTATAGGCCCCTTCGACGGTGTTTGATAGTTGAGTCTTTTTTCCAATATCACACTTCGCTTGTTGGAATCACTTGGGCATGGGCTTGTTCACTCTCCAGTTTTAATGGAGCGTTACTAGGCTCATGTATTTAAGAAGTACTCTGCAGCACAACCCCTCGCTTCCTATGCTAAGTGATTAGATAAGTTCCTCCTGCAGTCCTTGCACCGATAGGTCCAATGGAACCACACCTCTCTTCACACCGTCTAGAATATACTTCGCAAAATTCGCAGCACTTATTCTAATAATGTTTTTACATATTTTTGTAAACTAATAATTTGCTAACGATTGACCTGCAACTTTCCAAAAAGATTTACTCTAATCTAAATATAAGAAGATAGGAGGGATCAGTATGGATCGCGAATTAAGGAAGATTAATCGGAAAATCGAAAATTTGCGAAACGAAATGGTGCTGACATTCATCCAGGCAGGTGCTGAATTAAACAATCCCGATGTGATACATCTATCTCAGCTTCTGGACGAGCAACTCAACAGATACGATAGGCATGTGAGAAAGCGTTTTTCCGGAAAACTTTTGAATATGTGTCTATTTCCCATAATTACACTGATCAAACGATTTAAAAAATTCTCGTTATAGATGTTTTTCAGTATTTCCGGGGAAATCGTCAGGTTTTGCCGAACTATTACCGAAATTGGGGCGAATTACCGATGTCATCTATCCAAGAACCTGTCCTCCTGCAAGAGTATGTATAAGTATACCCTCAGGAAAGGAGCCCCAAAGGATGGAAGTAGCAGGCGGTCGTCAATTGGCAAGCAAGTGGCTGAAGACCAATACTTTAAAGATCAATCCTTATCTTTCTAAACATATCCCTAATTCAAGGTTATTCAATGAGGCTAACCTACGCATTATGATATCGAGGTATGGAATGGTTGTTATAAAGCCGATTAGAGGAGCTGGTGGAATTGGGCTCATTAAGATAGAGAAGAAAGGGAAGGAATATAAGCTTACGCATAGATCAAGTAAACGCAGCTATTCCAGTTTTGCTGGACTAATGTCGGCTATAAAGGCATGTAAGTTAAAGCGCTCTTATATGATTCAAAGAGGGATTAATCTAGCGACAATCGCGGGTAGGCCAATTGATTACCGGGTTAAATTCGTAAAGCTTAACGGTTTATGGACAATCAGGGCAATGGTAGGCCGATTGGCGAAACCAGGCTTGTTCGTTACGAATCTATGTCGTGGAGGCACGCAAATGTCAGCGGCCCAAGGAATACGTCGTTCCTTATCTTCTCGTATGGTCGCAAAAAAGAAAAGAGAGATGCGACAATTGACGAATGTGGCAACAGGACTGCTGGAAAGCCATTACCCTGGAATCGGTCAATTGGGCTACGATTATGGGATCGACCGAAACGGACATATATGGATATTGGAGGTCAATACTCGACCTCAATGAGCGGACAAAAACTTACAATTTTTTCTATTAAATCCTTTAATCAACTTTTGTTAAACCATGAAAGTTTTCTATGAAGCGTATTGAAAGAAAAGTGTGTGTATAACTTCATCCACACTTTCCACATTGAAAGTAACGGTTTAATCCAATTTCTTAACAAGTTGCTCACACTTTACCCACAGCATTTTGTGGATAAATATGAGGCTTGTCCACAAAGTCAGGGACATGCTATGATGCCATCACGAACTCCATCCATAATAAGGAAAGGATGTGGCTGATGCTTCCTCTACTGCCTGATGAACAGTTATTGGATGCCTACAGTAATGCTCTCCGTTTGCAGTTGGAAAGAGAATTTGTTCACATGCTTCGTACAGAAATAAGACGGAGAAGGCTCTCACTTCCGAAAGAACGGGTATTCTAGACATGCCAACCGGGAACGTCCACAGTAAATTGGAGCTGACAGCTGGTACAGTGAACGGAGTGCTGACAGATGGTCTCGTCAGCTGTTTCAGTCATAGCAGCAGCAGCTATTGCGGGTTCATAGGGGGAGTAAGGTCCAACCCAATCGCTCCACCGACCTTCGTCTTCGGCTGCGGAACCGCACTTCGGACATGAGACAGCTAGGAGGCTCAATGCATTGCAGACAGGACAAATCAAAAGGGCAACCCTCCTTTGGAGCCGGATTATACCGGAACTCCACGTTAGGTTGCCCTTTTGCACATTATAATTTCATATTACTGCTATGTCCCGGAGAAAGCTTCGCATCGGGATCGACATAAACTTTGGCATTATTAATGGCAGTCGGAGCTTCGCCGAAGCCAACGGCAATGAGTTTGAGCTTTCCAGGGTAAGTTGTTATATCTCCGGCGGCGAATATGCCTGGAATATTCGTTTCCATACGGGAATCTACGACAATCGAACCACCTTCAATATTTAAACCCCACTGAGCAATTGGACCAAGAGAGCTAACAAAGCCGAAGGTGACAATAACAGCATCAACCTCGTAATCGGTGATCTTACCCGATTTAACATCCGTAAGCGTTACATACTTAATTGCTCCTTCACCTCGCAAAGAGGTAATTTCCGTTGGTGTGATCACCCTCACCTTGGAGTTCATAAGAAGCTCGACGCTATGCTCGTGAGCACGGAATTTATCACGCCGATGGACGAGAATGACCTGTTCAGCAATAGGTTCTAGCATGAGTGCCCAATCAAGCGCTGAATCTCCACCGCCGCTAATAAGAACCTTCTGATCACGATAGCGTTCCAAGTCACTGACGAAATAGTGTAAATTTGTTTTCTCATATTGGGCCGCTTCCGGTAATTCCAATCGACGGGGCTCGAAAGCTCCAACACCGGCAGTGACAATAACGGCACGTGCATGGTGAACGCGTTTGTCGGTAACAATTTCAAAGAGACGTTCTTCAATTTTGCTTACCGACACCACTTTTTCTTCCAAGTATAGCTGGGTTTGAAAAAGATCCATTTGAGTCTTTAAGTTATTGACGAGCTCTTGCGCAGTCACTTTCGGAAACCCGGCGACATCATAAATATATTTTTCGGGGTAGAGGGCTGCGAGTTGACCGCCTAGTTGAGGCATACTTTCAATAAGACTGACTGACATTTGTCGCATTCCGCCATAGAAGGCTGCGAACATTCCAGCGGGACCTCCGCCTATGATGGCCACATCTACAACGGGTTCGTTGCTCTGATTCAAAACAGTGACACCTCCGTCAATTATGCCGAATCTTGGGATATCTTATCGATTCAATTATATGCTTGTATACGAGGCATGAAAAGGATTTTGTAAGGATATCCAAATTAATTCGTGAAAATGGACCTTGAAAATTGTTTGAAAAGCCGATATGATCTACTTGTATAGCTCTGTTAGCGCAACTTAACGGAGAACATTGTGTAATTTTTCACAAACTAAACACACATTAGGATTGGATGGGATCATCAATGAGCAGTATTCCGAAGATTGTTATCCTGGGAGCGGGCTACGGCGGCGTATTGACTTCGCTTCGGCTGCAAAAGGAATTAAATTATAACGAAGCGGATGTAACATTGGTCAACAAGCATGACTATCATTACATCACAACCCACCTGCACATGCCTGCAGCGGGTACGGATAATCCGGAAAACGCGCGCGTTAACATTTCGAAGCTAATAGACGAATTCAAAATCGACTTCGTTAAATCGACGGTAGTCCAAATTCGTCCGCAAGACCGTAAGGTTATCTTGGAAGATGGAACGCTTTCCTATGATTACCTTATTATCGGCTTAGGCGGCGAGTCTGAAACCTTTGGAATACCGGGACTTGGCGAATTCGCGATGAATATTCGCAGTATTAACACGGTACGTTTGATTCGTGAGCATATCGAGTATCAATTCGCACGTTTCAAGCGTGAGCCTCATCGTACGGATTACTTAACATTCGTTGTTGGGGGAGCTGGATTTACAGGTATCGAATTTATCGGCGAGCTTGCAGATCGTATTCCTGAGCTGTGCAAGCAGTTCGATGTCGATAACTCACTCGTTAAGATCATCAATATTGAAGCTGCTCCAACAGCCTTGCCGGGATTTGACCCTGAGCTGGTTGAGTATGCGATGCAAGTTCTCCAAAAGAAAGGCGTAACCTTCCGTATTGGTACAGCGATCAAGGAATGTACTGCGGACGGCGTTGTTGTTGGAGAAGGCGAAGAAATCAAATCGCAGACCGTTATCTGGACAGGAGGCGTTCGCGGTAACCGACTGATCGAGGAAGCTGGATTCGAGACCATGAGAGGCCGTGTGAAGGTAGACGAGTTCTTGCGTGCTCCTGGTCATGAGAATGTCTATATCTTGGGAGACAACTCGCTCGTATTCAATCCAGAAGGCCGTCCTTACCCGCCAACAGCCCAAATGGCTATGCAACAAGGCGTTAACTGTGCACATAACTTGGTCGCTTCGATTCGTAACCAGCCTTTGAAGACATATACCTATGTCAGCAAGGGTACAGTTGCATCGCTTGGTAAAGGTGAAGCCATTGGTGTGGCATTCGGCAAGAAGTATAAAGGCCGTGTAGCGGCATGGTTAAAGAAAGCAATCGACCTTCGTTACTTGTTCATCATCGGCGGAATTCCGCTTGTGCTGCGTAAAGGCAAGTTTCTGTAATGAGACACTGCAGCGTGCAAGTGCGGGGCCTGTTGACGCGAGATGAACTGGACCGATACAACGCGCTGATGGAAGTGGGCTCTTATCTGGAGTCGCAGACTAGGTACGATCTTGTAGCTGTTGTCCAAGCGGAGGTTGATTTGCTCATTCAACCAGGGATTGAACGGTTAAAGGAGAAAGGCCGCGCGCGGGACCGAATGACTGCGGAGTATATAGAAGAGAAGCGTCGCGCGGAGTGGGAAGCACAGATGCGCGAATTGGACGAGGAATAACCTATTGAAGGCTGATCATGTATGCATAACGACTTATGCGCGCATGATCAGTCTTTTTTTACTTGCCCATCAATATACAACGACGATATTTGGTAAAATACACAGAGTACGGTAAACCCAATCGGCAAAGGGGAGATCAAGTTGTCCGTTAGAATAGAGAAGGATTCACTTGGAAATAAAGAGGTTCCATCATCTGCCTATTACGGGATTCAAACATTGCGAGCGATGGAGAACTTCCCTATAACCGGCGTCCCCGTCCATCCGCAGTTAATTATTGCTTTAGCACATGTGAAGAAAGCAGCCGCTAAAGCGAACTTGGAATTGAAATGGTTACCGATTCCCATTGCACGAGCGATTGTTCAAGCGGCTGAAGAAGTTTCTGGCGGCAAGCTTTCCGACCAATTTATTGTCGATTCCATCCAAGGCGGGGCAGGTACGTCCATCAACATGAACATGAATGAGGTTTTAGCTAACCGGGCCATTGAAATTTTGGGTTTTACCAAAGGGGAATATTTCCATTGTAGTCCCAATAATCACGTGAATATGTCACAGTCAACGAACGATGCGATACCTACAGCACTTAGAATTGCGGCTTATAGACTGACAGAGCTATTGCTATCGACCATGCGCGAGCTTAAGCAGGGGTTCGTTCAAAAGGAGAAAGCATTCGATGATGTCCTTAAGATGGGAAGGACACATCTTCAGGATGCGGTTCCGATTCGTATGGGACAAGAGTTCGGAGCTTACGCAAAGGTATTGGAAAGGGATATCGGAAGAATATCGCGTGCAGCCGAGGGCTTGTTGTTCGTAAATATGGGAGCTACCGCTGTAGGTACGGGGTTAAACGCAACAGCGGATTATATCAAGCTTGTTGTTTCCTTGCTGGCAGAGGAGCTGCAAATTCCAATTCATTCTGCAACTGATTTGGTGGATGCAACTCAGAATACGGATGCGTATACCGAACTTTCCGCAGCGTTAAAGGTTTGCGCCGTTAATTTGTCCAAGATATGCAATGATATTCGGCTAATGGCCTCAGGCCCCCGTGTGGGACTGAATGAGCTCATCTTGCCGCCCAGACAGCCGGGTTCCTCTATTATGCCAGGGAAGGTAAATCCCGTTATGGCAGAGGTGGTCAATCAGGTCGCATTCCAAGTTATGGGTAATGACCATACGATTTGTATGGCTTCGGAAGCCGGGCAGTTTGAGCTCAACGTAATGGGGCCGGTCATTGCCTTTAACCTGCTGCAATCCCTTCAGATCATGCAAAGGGCGTTGGACGTATTCAATCAATTCGCTCTTGAGGGAATGGAGGCCAATCGAATCAAATGCCAAGCATACGTGGACAACAGCTTCGGAATCGTAACTGCTCTTAACCCTCATCTAGGCTACGATGTTGCCGCGCAGCTCGTGAAGGAAGCGATGGCAACCGGGCAAACGATTAAGGAGCTTATATTAGAAAGAAATTTGTTAAGTCTCGCCGAAATGGAAGAAATTCTCGACCCCTTGCAGATGACAACACCGGGGATAGCGGGGGAGAGATTGCTAAGGAATCAGATCTAAACTTTGGCATAAAAAAGTCCGTGCAAGCAAGCGACGTCTAGGTCGAATGCCTTCACGGACTTTATGCATTGGGATGGATTATCCTTGCAATAGTTTACTGAGTGAATCGCTTGTTAAAAGATTACCTACGTAGAATGCTCCGAATTCACCGTAACGTGCGCTTACTTCGTCGAAACGCATCTCGTATACGAGTTTCTTGAATTGAAGAGCATCGTCAGCGAACAGGGTAACTCCCCACTCCCAATCGTCGAAGCCAACTGAGCCGGAGATGACTTGCTTCACCTTGCCTGCGTAACCGCGGCCGATCATCCCATGGCTTCTCATCAAGGTTTTACGATCTTCCATCGGGAGCATATACCAATTGTCCTGAAGGTCGCGTTTCTTGTTCATTGGATAGAAGCAGATATGATTGCTCTTCGGCAAAATCGGCTTCAAACGAGCAACGATTTCCGGCACTTGCAGAGGATCGACGCCTGGAGGGCTCATGTAATTGCTGAGCTCCACGACGCTTACATAGGAATATTCCTTGTGCGTGAAACGGGCAAAGGCAGAGCGATTGAAAGCATTCTCTATCGCATTCAATTCCTCTAGCGTTTCACGCAGATGCATGAAGATCAAGTCTGCTTTCTGTCCAACGATGGAATATAAAGCCAAGCTGCCTTCCTTCCGTTCCTCGACAGCTTGCCAATCTTCGACAAGCTTAAGCAATCCATTCAGTGCGGCATCCTTCTCCGCGGCAGGCGCGGAATTCCAAGCCTGCCAGTCGATACTGCGCAAATCATGCAGTACATACCAGCCTTCTAAAGTTTGAGCAGCTTCGCTCATCATGTCATCTCCTCTTGTCCGCTTTGCTTTTCCTATTGTAGCCCAAATTCGGCTGCATCGGCAAACGATTGATCCATCTTCTACACATAATCGACAGTCGCCGAGGTTTTGTTCACATCCATTTCACATCCTGCTCGTTGACTCGCAGGAAAGCAATCTTGTAAACTATATAGTAGCTTGTATTGGAGGGAAGCACTATGCTCGGTGCAATTATGTTTTCAATTGTCGGCTCGTTGCTTTGTATTGTGTTATTTTTCGGCATCGGGTTTATATTGAACATGCTTATTAAGACAACATGGTTTCCACTATGGTTGTTCCTGATCATCGTCGTACCGCTGGGGATCTGGCACTTATGGCAGCCCGACCTTAGCTTAACGGATAATGTACAGTCTATGCTTGTCTCAGACATTATATTGATTGTAGCGGGTGCATTCGGTGCCTATATGAGCGGTTGGGCGATTCGTGCTCTAAGGCGCGGCGGATATAAAATGTTCTAGATGCGCAAGCGAAGGAGGAGAAACATGCTCCGATTAGCTGAAGGTAAAAGAATGGTGAAGTACGCTCTCGTAGGAGGATTAAACACGGGTGTGGATTTCGCCGTTTTTTGCGTTTTGGTTTATGGTGCGGGTATGGCGTCGATTTGGGCGCAGGTTTTGTCTTATGGAGCGGGCTTGATCAACAGTTATATGTGGAACCGAAGCTGGACGTTTCAGGTAAAAAGGCAACATAAAGCAGGGGAGATCATTCGTTTTCTCGGGGTAAATCTCCTGTCTTTTGCGGCCGCTACTGCAATGCTGCTCGGTTTGGAGCAATGGGGAACGGGCTCTGTGACGGCCAAAGCGGTTTCCGCCGCTCTCTCGCTTGCCGTCAATTATGCTGGATATCGGATTTGGGTTTTTCGAAAGCCGGCTGTGCGTCAAGGGGTGTCGGAATAACAAGGAACCTTTTTTGCCGAACTGGCTGACTACTTGCGAGGAAGCTTCTCTTTCAGCAACATTCAGAAAGAGGTTCCGTTCAGCTGCGAGCTCGCCTTGATTCGATCTTATGTAGAAATTGAACAGGTGCGGTTCGACAACGTACGCGTAGAATACGTAGATTGGTTGCTAGACTTGTCGAAAAGAGGAAGAAGCCTCGGTGAGTGCTAAGAGGCAATCTTCCATAGGCTTGATTTCGAAGGTAGAGAAAAAATGCAGCAAAAAGGCGTAGAAGAAAATGATGATGAGACGATTGATTTCTATACTTATGGTATGTGAAGACTGTGGAATGGTACAGGAGCGCAGTTCAAACCGCCAATGCTTACAAATTGATCAGCGGGTTTGAAGACGGCAACTTCCGCCTTGTGAAATCAGTCCACACATTAATTCATATTTATTAAATCCTGTTGCATAAACTAAATAAAAGTGGGACAATTCAATATAATCCGACAATTTTTATACAAGATGATAAAAAGTACTTGTTTATTTTGATATAACTCCTTATGTACGAAAAAGTATTCTTCAAGTGTTCAGAAGGAAATAGCATAATATCTACATCGAGACAACTAAGGTCTTTTTTTCCTATCCCCCTATCCTTCTGTCCTCCTTTTCTCCTACTTTTAACTGCGACAAAAGAACTATATATTATCGCTGTTTAGCCATTTTCTGATATAATATCAAAGAATCCTTAGTAGAAAGCCGTGATCCCCGATGAGCCAGAAAATGAAGGTTATGCTGACAACTGAGGGAACTTATCCGTTTCATCAAGGCGGGGTGAGCACTTGGTGCGACATCCTGATCAACAAGCTGAAGCCTGTAGATTATGTGGTTTACAGCGTCATTATGAACCCCTTCGTTACACAAAAGTTCACTTTGCCTAAAGGAAGCTCGCTGATCAGTGTTCCCTTGTGGGGAACGGAAGAACCTAGCGAGCATCTTTTGACGCCTTTTCCCCAAATCTATTTAATGAAAAAGCAAACCGGCCCCCAAGAATTAAAGGAGCATTTTTTGCCCTTGTTCCGGGAATTGATATCGGAAATCATCGCCGAGGTGAAAGATCCTAAACGCTTCGGGGAAATCCTGCTTGCTCTATATTACTATTTTCAAACCTATGAATATAAGGCGAGCTTCAAATCTGAAGTGGTCTGGGAAACCTATAAGGAGATGATCTTGACCGCAGCAGCCGATCAAGATTCCGGACTTAGCCAACCGGATATTTATGGATTGGTGCAAAGCCTTGGATGGTTGTATCGATTTTTCAACATCGTAAACACTCCCATTCCGAAAGTGGACGTGGCCCACTCTTCCGCTGCGGCCTTCTGCGGAATTCCTTGCGTGCTGGCCAAGCTAACGAATAACACTCCATTTCTATTAACCGAGCACGGTATTTATTTGAGGGAGCAGTATCTTTCCTTATCTAATAGGGGTTATTCTTCTTTCTTGAGCAAGTTTCTGATCCGGATGGTCCATTCCATAACGGGTTTGAACTATTATTACGCGGATCAGGTGTCCCCCGTATGTCAGTATAACATGCGATGGGAGAGGCAAATGCATGTAGCGAAAAAGCGGATAGAGGTTATTTACAACGGAATTGATCAACAAGTTTATACTGAAGCTCCTGCTCGAGAGTCTAAACCACCTGTAGTCGTCATGGTTGCCCGGATCGATCCGATCAAGGATATTAAAACGTTCATGAAAGCGGCCCGGTTGGTCCTGCAACAAGAGCCTGAAACTCGTTTCGTTGTCTACGGATCGGTCAGTGTTCCTGCTTACTACGAAGAATGCAAGGCGCTGAAAGAGGAATTGCAGCTTGGCGACGCTTTTCTATTTGCCGGGCACGCGACCCAAATCACTGCAGCCTATCATAGCGGCGATATCACCGTCTTAACGAGCATTTCCGAAGCTTTTCCTTACTCCGTCGTTGAAGCAATGATGACAGGCAAGCCGGTAATAGCTACAGACGTTGGCGGAATTAAGGAGGCTCTCGGGGAAACCGGTATTTTGGTGGAGCCGAGAAATCCGGACGCGATAGCCGAAGGGGTTATCAAGCTCATTCGGAATCCGGAGCTGCGGATGGAGATGGGGCAGGACGGAAGGGAAAGAGCGCTTAGCTATTTCACGCTGGACCGAGTGCTGGAGCTTCATTTGAAAAGCTACATCAAGCTGGCGACCCGGGCGATCGACCGCAAACCCCAAACGGTATCGGTACCTGAGGAGGCGCAGCAAAAGCTGGCCATAGACAAAGCGCTTGCCTTGGCAGCCAGCGGTTACAGGAATGAGGCGATCGGGCAGCTTCGATTCGCTTTGAAAATCAAGCCGGACGCTCCAACTGTACCGTACATCCTGACGGAAATCGCGAAACTTTACAATCAAATGGGACAGTATGATAAAGCAATGACAGAGCTGGCTAGGTGCGAATATTATTTGGAAGCTGTGTCGACGAAGCTGATTTCATAGCAAGGAGGACGACCGCATGAAAAAATTGAAGAAGGCGTTTAGGGGTTATTCCCCAGTTGCGGTACGTCAAATTCTGAGTGAACTTCAGGAAAATCATCGGATTCGAATGGAAGAACTTCTGGAACAAGCTAAGTTAATGGAGGCGGAGCAGGGAAGAATGGCCGCCGAACTAGAACAGCTTATGCTAGACGAGAAAAAACAGCCTGCCGTATTATCGGATCAAATAGCGGCTAAGCGTCTTTTGGAAGCTCATCTTGAACAAACGGACACCGTCTTGCAGGCTCTGCAGGAACTTAAAAAGTTGGACGATCAACTGCATGCTGAAGAGGGGAACAAACAATCGGAAAGAGATCAGATGCTCGAGCATGTTGAACGCAGGTTAAAAGAGACCTTGCAGCAAATGGCCGAAGGGAGGGGAATGTCGTGAGTTCGGGTAAAAGAAAAATCGCGAAGAGCTGGTTTGGCTTCCAAGTAAGAGAGACCGAAGCCTATATCCGAAAGCTAGAATCGATGCAGCGGTTCGAGGCAGAAGAAGTGGAAGCCAAATTAAGAGCACAGCGATACCAGAACGAGCAGTTGAAAGCCAAACTCGATGAGATGAAGCAGAAAACGCTAACGTCCCCCCTCTCGTTAGAGAAAACCTCGTTGCTGCTCGAAAGGTTGGAACGTTCCGTCGAAGCGATCGAGCGGCAGGGGGAAGCTGAGGCGGAAAGCTTGCGCCGTTTGCAGGAGCGAAAGCTGGAGCGCCATGCCCGGCGAATGTCGGAATGGGACAAGCAATTCGATGATTATCGCAAAGCGCTCGATTTTTTAATGGAGGAAGCGTCGTCCTTGATCCTCAAGGTGAGGGACAAGCAAGAGCCGGAAGCGGCAGACCAACTAGAACTCGAAGCAGCAGAAGCGATGCAAGTTCGTCCGGAACGGAAAGCCAATGAAGACGGGCGGGAACGGGAAGAGTTTCTTGATGAAGTGAAAGAAGCAGGCAAGGAACTTGAAATGAACTCCAGAGCTAAGATCCTTCAATTTAAGTTTCGTTCGATATTGAATGAAGCGGCAGCCGCGGAAGAAGAGGTCGGTATCACCCATTCTCCCATGACGGCTGACGGAATGACGATGAAGGAACAATCAGATTTAAAGGATCCGACCGCGAAGCCAGTTACAAAGAAAATTTCTGAGAAGACCTCTTCGTCGTTTTGGGGAGATTTGGAGCCTTACTTAGAGGAAAATGAGCTTTACGTGCCCAAGGATGAGCTTGAGGAATTTGTTGCGCCCCTGCCTTCTGTCGAATTTTCGGAGGTTAAGACCAGTGTGACTGAAGAGGAAAGAGCGGCATTACTGGGAATGGGGGAATCCGAACAAAGCACGAATATTTCCCAGGAAAGCCCTGGTCTATCAGATGAAATTCACTCGATTCAAAATCGGTATATTGTCGGGAAAGCCGCTGGAGACAATCTTTACGCTGCTGACGGTCGACTGATCATCGCCAAGGGGCAGAGAATTACGAACGAAGTCGTTCAAGCAGCTGAGCGGGAAGGCAAGCTGCCGGATCTGATCGTTCATATGGTTATTCCTGGATTTGGAGCCGACGAATCATGATTGCCACAAATACGGGGCATCGACCGATTTCATCTTCTAGGGATCGGTCGAAGAGATTCCAGGATTTGGTGGAAGAAATTCTGAAACGCAGCATGGTCCCAGAGGACCGTCTGGAGGTTGCGGCGCTTCTTGAATCTATGGGCTGGAACGACATAAGGGCTGCCGAAACCTTTGAGGTCGAAGATGTTTTCGAGCTCGCGTCGGAAATATGGGAGCGGATTAGCCAGAAAGTCATTACCACTGCATTTACCGCGAATGTCAAAACAAGTGCAGCCAAATTGACTATGGAAATGGTTAAAAGCTTTTTACGCGGATTGATTTTCGCTTTACCTATGGCCATATCCGTTGTTTCCATGCTGACGCTAAAATTTTCGTTATGGTCCTACGAGAATCTTTCCGTGGAACTTGCGACTTGTATCGCAATAGGAACGATTCTTAGTTTCGTTGTGGTCGGCGGTTACACTCAGGCCATAGCTCGCAGAGGCTTTTTCTATATTTTTCAAGGCTATTACAATATGGCCCGGAAAGTGACATTTTCATTTATCCGATACGGGTATATATCCTGTTTGGCGGTTTCTGGCTTACTCTATTTATTCAACTTGGTATTCAATATTTTTCCCATTGACATGTTCGGTTATATCGTTCTTTACTTCTTCTTTTTGAATTCGATATGGCTTTCCGTTACAGTCATGTACATTCTACGAAAGGAGTTGGCGTTTACCGGGCTCATCATTGCGGGGATCGGCGTAGTTTATGTCTTGTTCGAAGTCATCCATATGGACATCATCTTTGCCCAGCTGATCGCCATTTTGTTTGTCTCCATTCTCGGCATGGGTCTCGTTCTATACTATTTCAAAGCTGCCGAGAAAAAAGAGGAGAAGGGAATCTCTCCGAAAATGCCACGATTCTCAATCACGGTGTACTCTGTTATGCCTTATTTTACTTACGGGTTCCTTTATTTTTCCTTTTTGTATGTGGATCGGATTATGGCTTGGTCCGCAAACGACAAAGGATACATGCCCTATTTCATCTGGTTTCGCGGCGAGTACGAGCTGGGATTAGACTTTGCCTTGCTCGCCCTCATGATCCCGCTTGGAGTCTGCGAGGTCATAGTCAACAAATTGATGATGGATGTCGAGGCAAGCTATAAACGTTTTTGGGGATTCGAGGCGGACAAAATGAATGCCCAGTTCGTGCGGATCTATCACCGCCTTCTACTCGTTATTTCTGGGATTTCGCTAGCAAGCGCCTTTTTCATTTACATGTTGATTAGTATATTGAACCGAGAATACATGGGCATTGCCGGAAAAACCTTGATTGCCACTGCGAAGACAGAGTACGTATTCATCTGCGGATTGGCGGCTTATGTCGTTCTGGCTGTCTCCTTGATGAATGCAGTCATTCTGTTTTCCCTCTCCCAAGCCAAGCGGGTGAACCGGGCCATTATACCGGCATTTGCAATCAACTTTATCATAGGGTTTCTGCTCAGCCGCTGGTTGGATTTCACTGATGCCGTCTTAGGTCTTATAGTTGGCTGTATCGTGTTTTTGATTCTTTCGATACAGGCAGTACGACAGGTGTTCCGCAAGCTTGACTACTACTTGTACGAGATTTCCTAAGGGGGAAGGAGGAACAATCATTGGCGGATTACTCTTCTCCTTCCCATCAACTATACTCCCTTATACATTTCGGTTTTTCTTTCTTACTTCTGATGGTTTGGCTGCCTCGGTTTTTCATCCCTTCCTCCGGGGACGATCGTCTAGAAGACCGGTTCGGCAGATTTTCAATTGCGGTATGCATATATATCGTCATGGGATATCTACTGGTCCTGCTGAAATTGTATGAAGTGATTTCCGTTAGCATCGTAATCATGCTTTTGTGTACAAGAACCTTTTGGCGCAAAGGATCCGCTAAGAAGAGAGATGAGGCGTCTGTCATCTATGGCGTTTGGTTTTATGAGCTAACCGAGATCGGGTTCCATCTGAAAAACCGGTGGAAGCAGTGGCGTGGCAAATTGACGATGATCCACAAGGAAATCCGTCTGAAAAACGCCGCACGGGCGGATTTATTATTGCTTGTCGTACTGGGTACCGTGATCGCCATTTCAGTTTTCGTCCGATTTTACGACGCTGTCCGCCATGCGCCCCCCGCCTTATCTGACGGCGTGGTCACCTTGGCCTGGATGAAATATATCAGTCAGAGAGAATTGTATCATGACGGGATCTATCCGCAAGGCTTTCATATCACCCTATCGCTGCTCAGCAAGTTTGCCGCGACTGATGAGCTGTACACTTTACGGTATACTGGACCGCTGAACGGAGTATTGACCGTCATCAGCTACTATTTCTGCCTTTCGCGTATGACCGGAAACAAGGCGGCTGGCATTATCGCCGCGGCGCTGTTCGGCTTCGGCGGTCCGATATTATTTGGAGGTGACTGGGACCGGCAGGCGGCTACTAATTCCCAGGAATTCGCGATGGTATTCTTGTTCCCATCCTTGTATTTTATTTTGCGATATCTCCAAGAAAACGATCGGCGGTTCCTTTGGAACGGCATGGCTGCCTGTGCTGTGGCTGGTTTTACGCATTCTCTGATTTTCGCATACGTCGGTGTGGGAATCGGCGTCGCTCTAATCGCGGTAATACTATCGAATTCTCCACGGCCATGGAAGCGGATACTGATAGTAAGTTTTATTTCATTGGGTGCCGTCGTAATTACATACGCCCCCATTCAAATCGGAATGTGGGCGGGAGTTAAATTGCACGGGTCCTCTGCAAACTTCCTAACTGAAACAATTGCCGTTTCCATCCCCATACTCGGTATACGCGACTTTGTCGGTTTGGGATCCATCGCATTCATTTCGCTGTTTGCCTTGATCGGATGGAGGAACCGGCAGCGCAGGACATTGGACTTGTTTGCGATCGGCATGGGTGTCGCCACATTTGTATTATATTACTGGGCACCTTACGCCACGCAAAGCGAGTTGCTTTCCTCCCGTTCCAGTACACTTTGGATCCTGTATATCTGTTTCGGAACTGGATTTGCTTGGTGGTCGTTCTGGCGTTACCTTCCGCAATGGAAGCGGGTTCAGCCATTGCAGATCGGGCTCTCCGGGGCATTGGCTCTAGGATTGGCGTTTTATGTTCATGTTCAACCGATTATTCCGTACAAGATGCAGTGGGAAAGCGAAGCGAGAGCCTACCTCAAGATCGCGAGTGTTCATCAGAAAAGAACCTGGACCATTTTCGGAAACGACCAGAATTACGCGTTGGCCTTCGGCAACGGATATTTTCAGCCTCTAAGTACACTGATCACACAGTACGATCCCACCGGTACTCCCATCACGAGAGTCGGCCAAGATGAGTATGATCCGGATGTAACGCCTTGGATGTACGTTTTTCAACAAAAAAATGTTTATAAAGTGAATAAGTCCAATTCGGTCTACGATGTTATGCAGAAACGGTACGCCGATAATGAAAGGGACAACCGCCTGCTTCTCGATTGGATCGCAGAATACGAGCCGATCCACGGGCGTCCGCCTGTCGTATACGAAGACGAAAACCTGCGCGTGTACCTGATTGAACGTCCGGACGCGAAAGACAAGCGTATTCGAAGAATGTGGGGGACATCATGAATCGCGCGGCATCATCCATACAGGAGGAGGCATGGTGCTGACCCTTATGAAACGGATTTCGGCTCTATTTCCTGATAACTGGACGGTAATTGCCGGTGTGGCCTTCGTCAATCTGCTGCTTGCAGTCATAGCTTTCTTGAAAGACGTAATCTTTGCCGGGTATTTCGGTACGACGGCCATGGCCGATGCCGTCAATATGGCCTTCTTGCTTCCCGATACCATTGGAGGAAACTTGATCGGATATGTTCTGGGGATCGCCGCGGTACCGCATTTGTCTCGCATTTGGGCGGTTGGCCAAAGCCGCCAATTCATGCAGGCGGTTGCGGGATTGGCCGTACAGTGTTCCCTGCTGCTAGCGCTGTTCGGACTTTTCCTCTATTTGTTCGAACAGCAGATATTAGGGTGGTTCGGGTATCCGGATGGTGCTGGAACCGTCAGGCAGTTGGAGCAGATGTTCCGGTTGCTGCTGCCGTGCCTGGTATTTATGCCTTTGTTCGCGATCGGTGCAGCGGCCCTTCAAACGTTAGGTTCTTTTTACGCTCCGGCATTTGGTCCCGTGATATTCAATGTGTTTTTGTTGCTGGGATTGGTCGTTTCGTGGGCGAGTTTCGCCAGTTTTGAGCTAGGCGGATGGATATTTTCCTGCTCATTTTTCTTCGGTTCCGGAATTTCGGCTTTCTATGTTTGGCGCCGCTTGATCATAGAAGTAAGAAATAAAGGGAGTTTACCGGTCGGGAAGAGGTTAAGTATCGCGGATAGTCTATCGTCCTTCAAAGTTTTGAGCCCTATTTATCGGGATTTTGGTCCTTTGTTTCTTGTTATCCTAGCTACCCAGTGCCTGTACATGGTAGAGAGAGTATTGGCTTCTAGGTTGGAAACGGGTACTCTTGCCGCGTTGAGTTACGCGTACCGGATCGCTCAATTTCCAAACTGGGTTTTCATAGCAGCCCTTACGTCCGTCATTTTGCCCGCGATATCCCGTGCCGCCGATCGCTCGTCGGCAATCGAAGGGGTTTATCGGGCATTGCGGGTAACCTTAGGTGTCATGGTTCCCGTCGCAGTTTTCCTTTGTTTGGCAAGAAAACCTATCATCACCCTGTTACTAGGTAGAGGAGCGTTCGGTCCGGAATCGATCAGCATAACTTGCGATTTGCTTGCGGGCTATTCGCTTGCCGTTATTGGACAGGCCGTTTCAACGGTATGTTTGCGATATTTTCTGGCAAACGGTCGAATGAAGAAAGTGGTCGGAATCTTTTCGGCCTCCATATTGCTCTCGATCGTTTTCGATGTATGTGCGATAGATAGGATCGGTCCTGCTGCACTGGGATACGGCGCACTGCTCGGGTGGAGCGTAAATGCGATCTGGATGATCGGATTGCTGATTAAAGAATCGGCAACCCGTAAAGTCGATGCATGAACCTAGACGTATGCCTTCGATCGGGCCGTCCAAGTGCTAACTGAGAGGGGTGGAATCATGCCGCCGATGTTAAACGAATGGATCTCACTAGGTGTTCCCTATACCATCCCTATTCTAACTGCCTTATTTCTACTGATGGCATTGCTGTTACTGGGAATGAGGGCGAAATCAAAAAAAAGGTCGAAAAGGTTATCTTATACCCAGCAGATAATCCAGGCGATCCAGCCGGATGCTGGGCTGGAGAATAACTTAAACCTGATATTGGAGATAATCGGCTCCATTGTCGAAGCTCAAGGCTATGCTTTTTATGTCCGCGACTCAAAAACTGGACTTTTCTTGCTCAAATCGGTTCGTCATCTTCGGGAAGATTTGGGCAAGGTAGCTCCGTCTTACAGCGGCTTAGCACCATACGAGAAAGAGAAATACTTGCCCCCTCTGAGCTTGGCAGCCGACTCGGCCAATAAGGAAGCCGGCTTTATAAAAGAAGGCGAGATTCCGCTGTGCCACATCCCTTTGAGTAAAGGTCAAGGCTTAATCCGACTGGGTCCGACTTCCGGTTTTTCGAAAAAAAAATTCGAATTATTGATGTATGTTACCGATCTACTCCCCAACTTTCTAGATGTGTTAATTGAAGCCGAGCTGCTTCGTATGAAGGCCGACGTAGTAGAGACGTCCAGTATGGCTTTGCAACAAATCAGTTCGATGAGTTTGGACTCGGAAACAGTCATTCAGAAAATGTTCGGCATGGTTTCAAGCGCAATGGGAATGTCGGGAGGCAGCCTGTTTATCTCAGAAGCCGGTACGATCTCAATATCCTCGTTTTTTGGTTGGTCTGCGGAAACGAAGCGACGGTTAAGAGAGCCATCTACGGTATCCCTTCTAATCCAATTGATCGGCGCGAAAGAGCTAGTTCACTGGGATCCGGACACGCCAGTATTAGATCAAACCATTTCGCTGATCGGTAATCGCGGCGATGTTCTGATTATAGCTGGCCGGCTCCCGTATCCAGGGAAAAAAGCGTGGTTTGTTTGCGGTTTCCCTCAATCTGCGTTAAAAGATCTAACACGCGAGCAGTTGAAGACAAGTTTCCAGATGATGATCACCGAATTAGCGAAACTTGTCAATCTTCAAAATACAATGAAGACTTTCGGACAAACTTACTCGGAATTTTTGAAAAGACTTTCGAGCACCATCGACGATCTGAATCCGTATACCGTCGGCTACTCCGAAATGATGAGCCGATATTCCGTTATTATCGCTAAAGAAATGGGACTGCCGTTAATGCAAATCCGCAGTATCGGGCTAGCTGCCCATCTGAGTAATATCGGGGTGCTCGGTCTTTCGGAAGATCTGTATTTGAAAGAAGGCAAGTTCACCGAAGTCGAATTCGAAAAAATGAAGCTTCATGCTGAGGTAGGTGCTTCGATCATCGAGATGACGATCGGGGACATGGATGTAGCTAAGAATATCCGGCATCACCATGAACGGATGGACGGTAACGGATACCCGCACGGCCTTCGGGGAGAAGAGATTCCGATAGGCGCCAGAATTATTTCCGTGGTTCAAACGTTTTTGGCTAAGATTAACGGCCGTAAATATCGCGATCCTCTTTCGTTCGACAAGGCTATCCAATTACTTGAATCTCTTGCGGGAGTGCAACTGGATGTGAATGTCGTGCAGGCTTTCGTACGCTGGTTCGAGAAAAAACGCCATGCCGCTTCGGTCAAAAGCCGTTCGCTCGGACCGTGTTGGGAAATGTGCTGTACGCCTGTCGAAGTATGCCGAACATGCCCGGCGTTTCAGAACAACCGGCAAAATTGTTGGGAAATGCAAACCAATAACTGTCAATCGCACGGGAAATCCTGCGAAACTTGTTTTGTTTACACCGAGATAAAATCAAGAAGCGCGACCGGTACATAAAGGGAATCTAGCATTCACAAAAGTAGGTCTTTTGTCTAGCATTCTCACTTTTCCCTGTCGAAGCATGGTATAATTTGACTAGATTTTATGATCAGCTTGAAGGGAGGGATAGGGGTGTCCGTCAAAATGCTGGCGATCGTTCCAGCTTTCAATGAGGAAGAGAGCATCGAGGCAGTCATTCGAAATATATGGGCAGTGAAAGAGTACCAGATTGACGTATTGGTCGTCAACGATTGCTCCGGCGACAACACCTCCCAAAAATGCAAGGACCTTGGCATCAAATACATCGATCTGCCCTGCAACCTAGGAATTGGCGGAGCCATGCAAACAGGGTACAAATACGCTAGCAAAAATGGGTATGACATCGCTTTGCAAATCGACGGAGACGGTCAGCATAATCCACAATATATTGGGCAATTGATTCAGCCATTGGCTGAAGGGAAGGCCGATATGGTCATCGGCTCCCGGTATATCGATAAAAAAGGATATCAATCCACGTTTATGCGAAGAATGGGCATCAATTATTTCAGCTTTCTGATCCGTCTTCTGACGGGTGAAACGGTGAAAGACCCCACCTCCGGGTTCCGGGCCTGCAACAAGAAGGTCATCCATATGTTCGCGCATAGGTACCCTCAGGATTATCCCGAACCGGAAGCGATTGTATACCTGAAAAGGAGAGAATTCAAATTAACAGAAGTCTCGATCGAAATGTCGCAGAGAACCGGAGGCAAATCATCTATCAACCCGGTAAAGTCGATATATTTTATGATCAAAGTATCAATGGCCATCGTAATCGATAGATTCAGACGACAAATCGTATAGAGGGATAATATGCTGGCTTTCAAACTTCAAGCTATCATGATCGGCGGTTCCGTATTCGCCTGCATCATATTGCTTCGTCTTATTACAAAATACAAGCTGGAAATCAAATACTCGTTACTCTGGTTTCTTTTGAATATTATTTTGATTGTCATTTCGATCTTTCCCGACACACTGAATTTTATTTCCGACCAAATGGGATTTAAAGATTCGGTTAATGCCCTGTTTTCGTTCGGTATCTTGATTTTGATCCTGATCGTTTTTTCCCTCACGGTTGCTTTGTCTCGGATGTCCAATCGGATTCGAAACCTGTCTCAAGAAATCGGGTTGTTGAAACGAGAACTGAACGATCAAAACCATTCCGAGAAATCATAAACTTCAGGAGGATCAGGATCATTGAAAAACATTTTAACGATCGATCTGGAAGAATGGTACCACGCGAATTACTCCGAAGGTCTTTTTGACAACAGCCAGCAATATGAGACTCGGGTCGTCCGGAATACCGAGATCCTAATCGACCTTTTTGATGCTTACAATGTAAAGGCGACTTTCTTCACCTTGGGAGTCATCGCCGAGCAATTTCCGGAATTGATTCGTACCTTACACGCGCGGGGACACGAAATAGCGACGCATGGCTATGGTCATCAACTCGTGTATAAACAAGATAAGCGGGAATTCGAAGAAGACCTGCTTAAATCGATATCATATATAGAAAAAGCAATCGGGGACAAGCCCATTGGATACCGGGCGCCTTCCTGGTCCGTCAATGAGGATACATGTTGGGTTTATCCCATACTGAAGAAAAACGGAATCCTGTACGATTCCAGCATTTTTCCGGTCAAAACCTTTCTGTACGGGTTTCCCGGGGCTCCCCGATTCCCGTTCTCCATCGAATTCGGCCAAGACGAGATCCTGGAGTTTCCCATGTCGACCATAAAGATCGGAAATCAGGGCATTCCGTTTTCGGGCGGATTTTATTTCAGGTTTTTACCGTACCCACTGATCAAAATGGGCTTCCGGCAAATAAATCGCAGCGGAAACCCGAGTATGTTTTATTTGCATCCTAGAGAAATCGACACGGAACAGCCCCGTCTGGACAATTTGAATAGGCGTGACCGATTCATTCACTATTTTGGTCTCGCGGGGAGTCAAGCAAAATTGGAGAAGCTGCTTGCAGACTTTGACTTTACGACGGTGAAAGATTATTTTTTCGGCAACGAGAGGTTGGTTGCTCTTCCGAAAAAGTATATCGGCTAGCAATCATGGAAAGTCGAGATAGCTCGGATCAATAGCCCGATGCAGAAATCCTTGCTCATGCGCACTTTTTCGATTGTCTTCGGAAGCCGTGGGGGATACGGCCAGAAGGGCAAGCCCTCTCTCTGCGTTCAACTTTTGCAGTTGTTTGATTTGATGCTTTGTTATGGAAAAGGTACTCCATTCCGACCGCCAGTCTTCCCATAGATAGCCGTCCAACAAATCGCAGCACGCGTTCAGTTGGGAGAATCCCCGGTTCTGGATACGCTTCGTTTGAGGATACCTCGAAGCAGCCACGGCAAGGAACGCTCGGTATGCTTCGGACATCTGCTCTTTCGCGTAATCGGGCACATATTCTTCGATATCCCCGACGGTGTCCAAAAATATGCCGTCGATCGGCCATTGGCGATGCATGTCCTCCAACTCGTCGAACAAGAGCCGCCGATAAGAGGGGGAACGGAGATCCATCAGAAAAGTATCCCATTTTTCAAACCGGACACGCTGCCCTCCCTTCAAAAAGTAATCGCGGTTTTCCAAACGGTTGATCTTGTCTTCGTCCCACGAAGGAGACTCCATCACCGGCAAATAGCCGAATATTTTCGTGCCGCCTTCACGTAAACGGTGTAAATCGTCAGGATGCCATTGCCGAAGTTCCACAATAACCAGAGGTTCACCGAGAAGACGATTGCGTGCCTCGGGCGTTCCCAAGCCATAATAAACGTAGAAACGATCCGTCTCTAGTCTTCCGCCGGGATTGGCTTTCTTCTTCCCAAACATTTAATGTGCCCCCAGTCGTTACCGATCATTACAACTAGCTATACGAAATCAGCTATTTTCTATGATACAACAATTTGACGTCCCAAGGAGTTATAGATGCATATGATTTGGAAGTCCTTCATGAAAGTCATCGCACGACTTGAAGTTCACGAAATCCTCAGTCTTCTTATGCTGGGCATCTTGACTTTGCTTTACGAACTAGGTTTGAAGGATGAGAATCTTGGGGACGAAATCATACGCGTGGCCGTATCAGCCGGACCGATCACCACAACCATTGCGTTATTGATGGTCCTGTTCTTTGTCGTACTCATATTCGTCCCTCATGGTCGCATCGCGGAACACGCCAAGTTGCTGGCAAGGGTGATGGCGTCATTTCTGGTCATGCTGTTCTCCTTCGAGGCGGTTACTCATTTTATTACGGCTAAGGGTTTACCCATAAAGGACGCAGCTTTGCAAGATTGGGATAGCTTCTTGTTCGGAGGCAAGCAACCAGCCGAGTGGTTGGAACCGATCAACAACCATCCTTTGACTCTTTTTTTGAGTGTCATCTATCTTGCCTGGTTTGCTTTTACCTACGGCACGATCTTCTTGATGTGGTGGAGCGGCCGCCGAGCACTGCTGGAATATACGGCTGCGGCCCTTATGACCTTTTACATAGGTTATTTGATATACATACTCATTCCGGCGTTCGGTCCCATTTTTACCTATACTTATTCTACTTCAATGACAGGACTAACGGCCATGATGATGGACAGGAATATATTTACACCGGTGGCGGACGCTTTCCCCAGCTTGCACACCGGAATTTCCGTCATTATGTTTATCTTGGTACGGAAGTATAGCAAAAGATGGTTTTTGCTTTATTCCCCCGTTGTAGTTCTAGTTATCATCTCGACAATATATCTGCGTATCCACTATGTCATCGACGTGATTGCAGGGGTAGCACTTGCTCTGGCAACAGCCTGGCTATGCCGAAAGCTGATCGTACGATGGGAGAAACTGCAGGAATCCATTCAATACTCTGGTAGTGTAGCAAACAGGGGTTCAATCCTCCCTAACACACACAATGTATTGGTGATGAAGAATAGTCAAATCGCGAATGGCGATCAATCGACAAATATATAACCGATACATGGATAACCATTATTCAGATGTGATGGAAATTTGGATGAAATGAGAGGTGGACCATGTCATGAAAAAGATTATCGTAACCGGAGGAGCGGGATTTATCGGGTCTCATCTGGTTGACCATTTGGTCTCACTTGGTCATCGTGTCTTGGTCGTTGACAATCTCAGCACAGGGAAGAGGGAGCAAATTCATCCCGAAGCTGAATTCATTCGGATGGATGTTTTGGAACAAGGACTTTCGGATGTGTTTCTTCAGTTTCGGCCTGAGGCGGTATATCATCTGGCGGCGCAAGTTTCTGTGTTCCGATCCATCGAACAACCTCTTATGGATGCGCAAATCAACATCATGGGCACCCTTGCGGTACTGAACGCTTGCAAAGCTGCGGTTGTCCGTAAATTTATATATGCGTCTTCCGCAGCCGTGTACGGCTATCCGGAAGAGAAGAAAATTCAAGAAAAGCATGTTGTAAAGCCTCTGTCTTTTTACGGTATTTCTAAGCATACTCCCGAGCATTATACAGCCTTGTATCGCGATTTATTCGGTTTGGACTATACCGTCTTGCGATATGCCAATGTATACGGGGGACGTCAGGATGCCCAGGGAGAAGGGGGCGTAGTGTCTATTTTCGCTTCCAAGCTGTTATTGGGAGAACAGCCCATCATATATGGAACAGGGGAACAAACTCGCGATTTCATTTATGTTCGAGACATCGTCGCCGCCAATATCGCCGCACTGGAGAAAGGCGGTGGTCTGACCATGAACATCAGTAGCAACTCATCCGTTTCGATTAACGGCCTGTTGCGGGAAATGTGCTCTATGTGCGAAATAGCGTTTTCTCCCCGATACGATCCCGCTCGATCTGGGGATATTCAGAACAGCGTGTTGGATAACAGGATGGCCCTCCAAGAACTGAAGTGGTCTCCGGTATATTCGCTTCGCGACGGATTGAAAGAAACCCTGCAGTCTTATCAATCTGTGATTTGTGGGTGAAATAAGAGCTATATTGATCTCTGAGAAAGCAATAACAAATTCGGATGAGTAAATGAGGTGTCGAATGAGCACGGTCCTATTTACCAACGGTTTATTTAGTAAAACTCTTGCCGCTGTTAGATCACTTGGTTCAAGAGGGATAAGGACTATTACTTCCGATAAAACCATTTGGCACACAAGTGGATTCTCCAAATACGCCTCTAAAAATGTTACTTATCCGAATCCGAAAAAATCTCCTGGAAATTTTTTGGATTGGTTAGTAACAACGATCCGTAAGGAACGTTGCGATGTTTTATTTCCTATGGATGACGATACGTTGGAAATTGTGGTCGCGAATCGGAAAGAATTAGATCGATTAGTTAGAATTGTTGCTCCTGCTTCTAGTTGTTATAATATTGCGGCGGATAAAGGCAATACGATTCGGTTGGCAATGGAGAGAGGCATTCCTTGCCCTAAAACGGTTGAAATATCTGGGCAGGCAAATCATTCGGAAGATGATTTCCTAGAAGCCATTCAAATAATGGAATATCCTTTGGTTATTAAACCAAGGCGCAGTTCTGGCTCGCGCGGAATACGGATTGTTCACAACAGGAATGAGTTCATAAAGACCTTGCGAGAAATTCAAGAAGTTTATCCTAACCCCATCATTCAAGAGTGGATACCTCCTGGAATAAAGTGTGATGTGTGTTTATGTTACGATTCCAAACATAAATTAGTAGCTTCTTTTGTCCAGAAAGAGATACGTAATTTCCCGATTACTAGAGGACCAAGCACGGTTCACGAAAGTATTTGGTATCCAGAGTTAATTAAACATTCTACCGATTTGATGAAGGGTATTCCGTGGTGCGGTGTCGTGGATGTTGAATATATGATTGATCCTCGTAGCGGAGTTCCGAAGTTAATGGAAATTAACCCTCGATTTTGGAGTTCACTTCATTTGTCTATACGCAGCGGGGTAGATTTCCCATGGATTATGTATCAATTGGCCATGGAACAAAAAGTCGAACCAATTTCAGATTACATTGTAGGAAAACGGGGACGAGCGTTACTTCCTGGCGATGTTCTTCATTTTCTAAGCAACCCTAAGAGGTTTCAGATGAACCCTCCTATTTGGACAACGAAACTGCCAGATGACATGGTATCACTCCATGATCCACTGCCAACGGTGGGGTTCTTGTTATCAGCTCTTCGATATAGTGTAGATATAAATACGTGGAAATTCTTAATTAAGCGATAATTGTAAGGCACAATTTTGTCGTTGCAATTGGTTTTGGAAAGGAGCGTAGCATCGAAGTTTTTTATGTTACAATAAAGAGATCATATAACGGAAAAGAGTTGTCGATTCCGCCATGCGCGTATCGAATATAATGGAATTCACGGAAAACCACCGTTATTTTACAAGTCGTGACTTTGCCCTGAGCGGATTAGATCGCAAGTTATTTATATCCCTCTATCAGCCTATGACAGGGGCGATCTCTGCTGCCTTCTATCATCTGCTCTATCATCAAGTTGCAGAAGATCGTACGGGATTTAGTTCCCTTGAAACTCAGCGAATGTTATTTTTGGGCCTCGGCTTGGAATTAAACGCTGCCGGACGCCAAACCGCCGTCGAAGCTGCCTCTAAGCTGGAAGCGGTCGGGCTGCTGCAGGTGTATCGCAATCATAATCCGGTTACTGAGGAATCCGTATATGAATATGTGCTCCAGCGTCCGCTAAGCTCAGCGGAGTTTTTCTCGAGCTTTCATCTAACCTTACTTCTGAGAGACAAAATCGGCAAGAGTGCTCTTATTGAGCTGCGTGAGAGCTTAACTTCTAAACAGCCTGCGGAGCTCGCTCGTTTCGTCAATCGTGAGGAAGCGACGATGCCCTTCTATGAGCTTTTTAATATTGGTGCGGGTGCAATGGATCCCGAGCTTGAGATGGGTTGGGTGGAAAGCGCGCCCGCTAATGAGCGCCCGGCTGCGGTTCAGTCACAGGAGCGGATTCGTCATAGCGAAATGATGCTTAGATTCCCGCGCGGATCTGCCAATCGAGTCTTTGTGGAACGGTTAAACAGGTCTCCGGAAATCATGGGGCAGCTGAATTATTTGGCTTATAAGTTTAATCTGGAGATTCCGGAGATTTGTCGGCTGTTGGATGAGGATGGGATCTTTCATAGTGATGGAACTTTGTTATGGGACGAGCTTCAGAATCGAGCTAATCTAATCTATCGACAGGATCGCAAGCGAGATGAGGAAAGAGAAAGATTCCTTGCTCGCGGTGAGGATAAGAAAGTCGACGTAACGACTGAAGTTGCCCTAAGCGCTATACAACTGGACATACCCGAGCGGTTCCAAATGGATGTTACCGTTATGCGATATAATGAAATGCTGCAACGGGAGCCGTATACCCGAATGCTGGAACGTTATTTTCCAGGGGCGGTCCCGGATGACTTTGTACGTATATTTGAACGCATCGACTTGAATTATAAGCTTCCTGAGCCGGTAATAAATATTCTTATTCATTACGTGCTAGGAATGAGCCGTGCCCAGCGGTTGACGAAGTCGTTCATAGATTCTATTGCCTCTAACATGTTAGCTAAGGGAATAGATACGCTGGATAAAGCGATTATGTACATTCGAGAGCAAGAAAAGCTGAATGTTGCGTTAGAACGCAAGCGTCGCGGCGAAGAGACTTCCCGTGACAGCGGCATTACGTTCGGAGGCCAGAGTCGGGGGACGCGGCGCAAGCCTGCGATGTCTGTTGTAAAGGATGATGGTCCTGTGAAAGAAGCGACTCCGGAAGAACTTGAGAAAATGCTAGAGCTAGCTAGAAAGCTTCAGGGTGATAACTAGAGGGGGATTGGGAATGGAATCTATAGGAGAAGCGTTACGCCGCATGCCTCCGATTGGCGGAGCAGGGAATGCGGAACAGATCGCGAATCAAGTGTTGAATGACCCTCTTGTTATCAAGCTGCGTTCCCGCTACCCTGAACTGGATGAGCCCGTACTAAAGCTTAATATGAACCGTTTATACCAAATGACCAAGGAATATCGGGCATGTAAGGCATGCCCTGGATTAGCGCTGTGCCCGAATGATATGCAAGGCCATGCTACAGGTATTAATTGCGTGAAATTGAACGGTCGCTGGCAGCTGAATGATTATAAAACCGCCTGCTCGAAGTGGACGGCAAATGAACAACAGCAGCAAATCCGCCGAAAAATTACTAGCTTCTACGTAGACGAGACTGTATTCGGGGAACAATACGACGAATCAGAGATGATTAAACTGGATGCCGGCCGAGCGATAGCGGTTAATCAGCTGCAGAATTACGTTCATACGACTAAAAGTCAAGGCTTGCAAAAACAAGGCTTGTATCTCAAGGGTGACTTCGGAACGGGAAAAACCTATATGGCAGGCTATTTGCTTCAGAGACTTGCGAAGGAAGGTTTCTCAGGGGTTATCGTGTACATGCCGGAGTTCGTAGAGGATGCCAAAGCGCTTATGTTCGAGCCGCAGAAGCTGAAAGAAACGATTACCCTTATGAAAGACGCAGATCTGCTCGTATTCGACGATATTGGAGCCGAGAATTTGACCCCTTGGGTAAGGGATCATGTGCTGGGAGCCATTCTTAATCATCGGATGAACCGAAAGCCCACCTTCTACACGTCAAACCACGATCTGGATGATTTAGAGAAGCATTTCAGCTTTACCCATAAGGAAGGCGAAGAGATGCATAAGGGCCAGCGGTTAATGGATCGTGTTCGTCCTTTCGTCGATGTCGTGCACGTCCGCGGAAGGAATCACCGGGGTTCATAAACGTTGATTAGGAGTGCCTGAGTCTAAAGATCCGGGCCATTTGGGGTTATTCAAGAGTGCTTTACGTAGAAAGCGCGGATACCGCCGACCCTGATTTTGTAACAAGCACCTATAACCCCGCGATCCCGTTTACGGAACCAGGAAGGTATACAATCAGAGCCCGCGCAACGGCAGGTAAAATAACCAAGGAACTATATTATGGGTTTGATGTGATCAATATAACGGGCGGGAATGTCGAGGCCGGAGGAGAAAGTTCCTTTAACCAGTTTATCAACTTCACTTCTTCAGGCAGTACTAATCCATACGATACGAATAAAGATAACGTAATTTCATGGGATGAGATTAAGGAAGTTACAGGTGATCCAACCTTTAACGACTTCTTTACCCGATTAAATAATGACCTCACAGGCGGATCGTATCATTACACCTTTGGCGGTAAACACCTATACTACATCTTCCAGCACGCAACCAACGGGAACCAACAATACCGCTAATTATATTAGTTATAATGGCTCATCGGCTTGGAATCCAGCCCCGGGGGAATAGAAACCGGGCATATGGATTTGTTAAATGCTCATGCAATTGCGCATGGGCTTTTTCGATTTGTCTATATTCTTTTATCAGTTTTTTGATAGAACTTATTGACAGCAGGCTAGGCTCGCTGTTACCATGACTTCAATACCAACTAATCTGGTAGGAATAATGTATTTTGATTACGACCGGCCCACCGGAGTAAGAAAGCATAAATCCTCCAGATAACAACTAATAGGAGTGCTATGACAATGAAAACATTTCAATCATTCAGGTGGGCCATTATTACGACGGTTATTTTCTCTTTGTTAACAGCTTGCGGATCCAAAAACAATGAATCGGCTGCGTCTTCCCCAATCGAACTATTAAACGTGTCTTATGATCCAACTCGTGAATTATATGAGGAATTCAATGCTAGCTTCGCTGAGTATTGGAAGAAGGAAACCGGCGGTACGATCACGATCAAGCAATCCCATGGCGGCTCAGGCAAACAAGCACGCGCTGTTATTGACGGACTAGAGGCTGATATCGTAACGCTAGCTCTGGCTGGCGATATCGATGCAATCGCAGAGGTAGGTAACATTAAGAAGGATTGGCAAGCCGCTTTTGAGCAGAACAGCACTCCTTATACTTCGACTATTGTATTCCTAGTTCGTAAAGGCAACCCAAAAGGAATTAAGGACTGGAATGATCTGATTAACGAGGGGACACAGGTCATTACTCCGAATCCGAAGACATCCGGCGGTGCTCGTTGGAATTACCTGGCGGCATGGGGATATGCAATTAAAACACTCGGATATGACGAAGCTAGAGCCCAAGATTTCCTTAGGAAATTGTTCAAAAACGTACCTGTCCTAGATACAGGTGCCCGCGGCTCCACGACGACGTTCGTAGAGAAAGGAATCGGCGATGTTCTGCTTGCTTGGGAGAACGAAGCTTACCTAGCTCTTAAAGAATACGGAGCGGATTACGAGATCGTAACGCCATCCTTGAGCATATTGGCAGAACCGCCAGTCGCGATCGTTGATAAGACGGTCGACAAGAAAGGAACACGGGAAGCAGCGAAAGCCTACTTAGAGTATTTGTACACGGAGCAAGGGCAAGAAATTGCCGCGAAGAACTTCTACCGTCCGCGCTTGCAAGCTGTTGCAGATAAATATAAGGATCAATTCCAGCAGTTAACGCTGCTTACAATCGATAACGATTCGGTGGTTGGAAGGAAGCACAGAGCAAACATTTTGCCGATGGCGGGACATTCGACCAAATTTACACACCGGGATCCTAACCAAAGGGCCGGATAGAGGGGCTTGAAAGGTTCATGACATCTCATCGCAAGAAAGACCGGGTTCTACCCGGATTATCCATAACTTTGGGATTTTCGGTCTTGTACTTGAGCTTGATCGTTCTCATTCCGCTAGCCGCCTTGGCCATCAAGTCGGCTGGCCTCTCACCCTCCGAGTGGTGGGCTACCGTAACGGATGCAAGGGTTGTGGCCTCTTATAAGCTTAGCCTGCTGACTTCCTTTTTCGCGGCTCTTGTTAATGTATTGTTCGGTCTATTACTAGCTTGGGTACTGGTCAGATATCGTTTTCCAGGTAAAAAAATCGTCGATGGACTGGTTGATTTGCCTTTCGCGTTACCGACGGCAGTGGCGGATATTGCATTGACAACGATCTACGCACCCAAAGGCTGGATTGGCTCATGGCTGGAGCCGCTCGGGATAAAAGTCGCATACACTCCGATTGGAATTACGTTGGCGCTTATCTTTATCGGACTCCCCTTCGTCGTTCGTACGGTGCAGCCGATATTGCATGACATGGAATCAGATATGGAGGAAGCGGCCGTGCTGCTCGGCTCCTATCGTGGCAGAACGTTCTTCAAGATCATTCTGCCGGAGCTGATTCCTCCACTGTTGACCGGCTTTGCGCTCGCGTTCGCCCGAGGAATCGGGGAATATGGTTCGGTCGTATTCATCTCTGGTAATATGCCGATGAAGACTGAGATCACTCCGCTGCTCATCATCACGAAGCTTGAGCAATACGAGTATAGTCAGGCTGCGGCGATCGCTGTCGTACTGCTGCTGATGTCATTCGTTCTATTATTGGTGATCAACGTCTTGCAGAGGTGGACTAATCGCCGTCTACGCACTGTTAAGGGGGGTTAACGAGTATGGCAGGAATCGTAACTAACCCTCGTACGGGTAGAAAACAATCTGTTCAGCCGCATTTAACGGAATCCCCTGCGATACGATGGACGCTGATCTTAATAGCACTGCTTTTTATCGGACTTATCGTTATTCTTCCTCTCGTATCCGTCATTGCAGAGTCCTTCCGGAAGGGGTGGGAAGCTTATGTGTCTGCTCTTACAGATCCGGATGCCATGTCTGCGCTTCGATTAACCTTATTGACAGCAGCGATAGCGGTTCCGCTTAATACGATATTCGGCGTGGCTGCTGCATGAGCTATAACAAAGTTTAGTTTCCGCGGCAAAAACCTGTTGATCACGCTCATAGATCTACCGTTCGCAGTCTCTCCTGTTGTCAGCGGACTGGTCTATGTACTGCTGTTCGGCGCTCAAGGCTTCTTAGGCCCGTGGTTGGATTCACATGATATCGATATTATTTTTGCGACGCCCGGTATCGTACTGGCTACGATGTTCGTTACCTTCCCCTTCGTGGCCAGGGAATTGATACCGCTGATGGAAGCGCAAGGGATTCAGGACGAAGAAGCAGCTGTTAGCTTGGGCGCACGAGGTTGGCGAGTATTCTTCAAAGTAACGTTGCCCAACATCAAGTGGGGGCTGCTCTACGGCATGATTCTCTGTAATGCCCGGGCTATGGGGGAATTCGGAGCAGTCTCCGTCGTATCCGGCCATATTCGAGGAGAGACGAACACGCTGCCGCTTCATATTGAAATCGTCTATAACGAATATCAATTCAGCGCTGCGTTCGCCGTTGCCTCGTTGTTGATGTTATTGGCAATCATGACGCTTGTAGCCAAGTCGATATTGGAAAGCCGCATGAGCAAGGAACACGAAACTTAAGGAGATAAGTGATCCGGGAGGGAAAACAGATGGCGAAGCCATTAGAAGTAGATGACCGTTGGTTGAGGCGTATTGCTGAGCAGGTTAACGGACTCGAGTACGGCGAGGTTAATATCCTCGTTCACGACGGCAGAATTGTGCAGATAGAGCGTAAGGAACGCAAGCGGTACGATGATGCTTCCATTCGTATTGTGAAACAGGAACATAAAAAGACCAAATAAAAACGAGGCTGTCCATAAACTGGGACAGCCTCATTTCATCCATATACGGCGATAAATTAGCCAATAATAATTTTAATGACTACCGCTGCAGTAAACACAACGAACATGAAGCCAAACATGGCTCCAAAGCCGATTGCGGTATCCATAAAATCATCGCGCGGCTCTTCGTTTATGTGCTGGCGGGGATCTCTTACGTTTTCCATGGGACGCCTCCTGACACATTCGATAACTATAGTATACCCAACATCGCTTTTTGTTGTAAAGCACTCAATAGGTGACAAGTTTGCGACAACCATAGAAAGGGGAAGGTCATTGCTCCCGCCGCTGTGATACAATAGGAGGAACGGGTGTTCTGTCCCGATCAAGAGGTAAAGAAGGTGCCGTCCATGGACATCCTGAATCCATCCGCCGACCGAGAAAAGGCAATGGAACAAATACGTCATAAACTAGCGCTTCTCCCGGATCAGCCGGGCTGTTATTTAATGAAAAATAATGAAGGCCGTATCATCTACGTCGGGAAAGCCAAGGTGCTTAAGAACCGCGTTCGTTCTTATTTCAATGGAAGCCACGACGGTAAGACACAGAAGCTTGTTTCGGAAATTCGTGACTTTGAATATATCGTTACCGCCAGTAATACGGAGTCGCTCATTCTCGAGTGTAATTTGATCAAGGAGCATTTCCCTCGTTACAATGTGCTGCTTAAGGACGACAAGTCGTTCCCCTATTTGAAAATTACACATGAAGCTCATCCGCGCTTGGAGGTTACGAGGCGCGTTGTGAAGGATAAAGGCAAATACTTCGGTCCGTATCCGAATGCTTATGCCGCACAGGAAACAAAGAAGCTGCTTGATCGATTGTATCCCCTGCGGAAGTGCAATACTTTGTCCGATAAGGTGTGCTTGTATTATCATATGGGACAATGTGTCGCTCCTTGTGAATATCCAGTGGAACAAGCCGTTTATGATGAGATGGTGGGCGAGATTTCACGTTTTCTTAACGGAGGACATACGGAAATTAAACGAGAGCTTAAACGCAAAATGGAAGCGGCTGCCGAGGAGCTGGAATTCGAGCGTGCAAGGGAATATCGAGACCAGATCCTGTCGATTGAAGCCCTCATGGAGAAGCAGACGATTAATATGGCTGACGCAATGGACCGCGATGTGTTCGGTTATTCCACCGACAAAGGCTGGATGTGCGTACAAATTCTTTATATGCGTCAGGGGAAAATGATTCAGAGGCACGTTTCCGTATTTCCGTATTATGGAGAAGCCTATGAGGATTTCCTTAGCTACGTCACGCAATATTATAGCGACAATCCAGCACTTCCTCGCGAAATGCTGCTGCCTGCTCCTCCTGAGGCAGGAGCAGAGCAACAACAGGCGCCTGATGACGCTGTCGCTCAGAGTTCGTCTGCTGCTTTGACGGAAGCTGCAATAGGCGAAAGTAATGAGGCAGATCATGGTGAAGATGATGAGGCCGCCGAAGTCGGGGACTCCCTGCGCCGCTGGCTTAAGATAAAGGTTGCCGTTCCTAGAAGAGGTTCGAAACGCCAACTTGTAGCTATGGCTTGTGATAATTCCCGCGTAGCTCTCGAAGAGAAGTTTCGATTGATCGAAAGAGACGAATCCCGAACGGTGAAAGCGGTCGACGGTTTAGCCGAATGGATCGGCATCCCAAGCGCAAGCCGTATCGAAGCATTCGATAACTCGAATATGCAAGGAGCTTCGCCGGTATCTGCAATGGTTGTTTTTACTAACGGCAAACCTGATAAGAAGGAATACCGCAAATATAATGTGAAGACAGTTCAAGGCCCTGATGATTACGAGACGATGAGGGAAGTCGTGCGCCGCCGCTATGAGCGCGTGTTGAAGGAAGGACTTACTCTTCCCGATCTTATCGTTGTTGATGGAGGCAAAGGACATATTGCCTCTGTATCCGATGTACTGGTTAATGAGCTGGGGCTTGATGTTCCTGTATGCGGACTGGCCAAGGACGCAAAGCATCGGACGGCCCAGCTGCTGGTGGGCGACCCGCCGGAGGTCGTACCCCTGCCTCGGGACAGCCAGGAATTCTATTTGCTCCAGCGCATTCAAGATGAAGTTCACCGCTTCGCGATTACCTTCCACAGGGAAAAGCGAGGCAAATCGATGATCGCTTCTCGGCTCGACTCCATTCCGGGGATCGGTGAGAAGAGAAGGAAGCAGCTGCTTAGTCATTTCGGCTCGCTCAAGGCCATCAAGGAAGCCTCCATTGAGGATTTCAAGCAGGTGTCCATCGGTGAAGCGCTGGCTAGCCGCATTCTGGAGACGTTAAACGCGGAGTAGGAATAGAATGAGATTAAGCAAACCCCGGAGGCAATGTCTCCGGGATTTGCTTGTTCTCTTAGGCCTTCCTTAGCACTGGTTAGACAACAACAGGCTTAGCTTTCCCGCGAAATAGCCCATGAACCCACCAGATCGCAATCCCCACGAGCCCAGGCATGACTAGGCTGAATATACCGCCATAGAAGTCGCCCGGAAGTCCGTCGAACATCATCTGCATCCCCATAAGTATAGCGTTCAAAGTGACATGAGCGAAAATGACGGTCATAATACCGAAACGCAGCATAAACCAACCGAACAGCATTGCCATGAGTACAAGCTCGATAATACGCGTATACACCGGATAGATGGCATAACTGACATGACCCATCGCCCATAACAGGCCGGGAGGAATCATGGCTGCTGCCGTTAGCATGACGGTAGTCCGAGTCGAGAGCTCGCGGCGAAGCAGCTTGCGCGCTCCTCCTACAAACCAGCTGCGAAAAACGCCAATGCCGAGCAATCGGCTCTGCAGCTCTTCCGATATTCCTGCACACCATGCGAGTAAAGGGAGAATCCAAGTAATCCTCATATTGTACATGGATTGCGTCGCGTCGGAAGAAGCAAAGGAGCCGAGCGATTTCTCCAAGACAAGAAGAATTACGGATTGTGCACCCAGCAGAATAAAGGCTAGGAAATAGCCTGCACGCATGCTTCGGAGCACCGAAACCCCATAGTCTCCCTCTTGCCATCTTGGCCACAATGATTTCCCCATCGATTTCCATAGGCCATCCCCTCCGACAGCGGAGAAATAAGTAAGCAAGGCCATGCCGGCATAGATCGCAATGCTGATTACGATTATGGCTGTACTCGCTCCGTTACCTTGAGCGACAGTCGCTTCCCAAGATCCCGCTCTTAGTCCTGGAATCATATTAATAGTTATGCCGACATACATGGCAAAGAACAGAGCAGACAGGAGAATCCCCCGGCGATAGGAGCTTTGTCCTCCGTGTGTCCCCGCGTATACGATCGCAATAATAAAGAATATGATTTGCGGAATGATAAACCCATAGGTGGTTAAGCTTGTTGAAAGTTTTCCTTGTTCCTTCATGTATGCGGTGAATGCAGCTGACAGATCGAATCCGTAGGTTACCTTACCGCCGATCCATGGAGCAATCGAAGACGCAGCCATACTAAAATCTGCTGGAACGATGACTTTCATCCATAACGAGGATTCGTTGATATCCGATTTGCGGGATTCAAACCTCACGCTTCCATCGTCCTCCACAGTGCCGCTCCATTCCCATTCGGATGCATTAATTCCGTAGAATGCCGCATAACCTAAGGCTTCAGAGGCAAGCTGACTTCCTTCTGAAGCAGGTTGAACCGAAGCTGTCGAAGCTGTCGAAGCTGTATCCGTTAGATGCTGCCAAGCGACCAAATCCCCTGATTCCATATGTAAGTAAATCAACAAATGACCGCTCTCTCCAATCAGTTGAAGATCAATAGCATAGACATCTGTCGGAGTCGATGAAGACCATTGCTTCTTATAAGCGTCCATAAGCCCGTACTTAGAGAAGTAGCCTACGGTTTGACTATCTGATAAATGAGTTGCCGACGTTCGGTCGATCTCATCGGATTGAACGGCGAATCGAGCAGCGGCTATCTCTATTGCTTTACTCTCCGCCTCCGAACGAGACATCACCGGATGAACATCGGTAGCAAACAACTGCCCGGTTATGGGGAATGCTTGTATAAGCAGAAACAATAAAAATCCTATAACAGCTGTCCACAACCAACGTTTGTCCTGTTGAAAGGGTAACAAGGGGTTCAAATCTATCTCTCCTTTATGGAAACAAGTCAGGAAAACGCATACAGCGGGTCTAATCACCTTACAGCATTCATTTTCAACTAGTATCTCTCATATTCGGCGAAAATGAAAGGAAAGGCGGCGATAATGACTGTCCGAGGGCTTATCCATGAGATAGCTATGCTATAAAACGTCCAAATGACTCAGATTGCCTCCTTTTTGATGTTGTTCCCCTTGCGGGTAAAGAATATAATTCGATGGTACGTCATTAATGATCTTAATCACCAGCCGAATTTTCTTAACTAGGAAAACGGGGGAACCAACACATCACCGGTACAAGTTCAATTGTATTCGGAGATCCCGGGGTGAATTCCTACCGCGTCACCACGTGGTGGATAGGGCAGCCTGTTCGAACCCGAACCCGACAGCTAACCTCGTAGGCTATGACCGAACAGGACTCGTGTGCTCACTTTAGAAGCACTGGGGGTTCCAGTGCTTCTTTTTGTTGCGTGAATTTCAGTAAGAGGTGACTTCCTTGTTAAGAAAAATCGTTCGGTGGTTCAGCGCATCTCCCCCAAGGACGTTATTATTAGGATTTGGTGCCATTATTTTCATTGGTGCCATGCTGCTTAAGCTTCCCTTTGCTGCAGTTAACGGGCAGTCGATGTCCTTTGTTGATGCTTTATTTACTGCAACCTCTGCAGCATGTGTCACCGGGTTGGTTCTATTCGATACAGGCACTTATTTTTCTACCTTTGGACATTGGGTTATTCTCTTGCTCATTCAAATCGGCGGAATTGGTTTTATGACAATGGCTACCTTGTTTGCTCTGATCCTAAGAAGGCGAATTTCGCTTAAGGAACGCCTTATCCTGCAAGAGTCCCTTAATCAAGGAAGTATCGAGGGTCTTGTCCGTCTCGTGCGCAAAGTTATCTTATATGCTTTGGCGTTGGAAACGGTTGGTGCGCTATTGTACACGGCACGCTTCATGTTCGATATGAGCTTCGGTCAGGCTATGTATCATGGAGTGTTCCACGCAATCTCCATCTTTAATAACGCCGGATTTGATTTAACAGGTGATTTTCGCAGTTTAACCGGCTACTCAACGGATTTGTACATGAATGTCGTATCAATAGTATTAATTATTCTTGGCGGCTTTGGGTTTGTTGTGCTTGCGGATTTATTCGAAATGAAAAAAAAGCGTAAATTTTCCTTGCATACTAAGGTCGTACTTACGGTAACTGCCGCATTGGTGGTTGTTGGAGCATTCATAATATTTGTCTTCGAATTTACGAACGGCCGATCGATCGGGAATGAAGGTTTCGGCGAAAAAGCTCTTATCTCCCTGTTCCAATCCGTAACTACTCGTTCAGGAGGCGTAACAACGGTCAATATTGCAGAATTCCGCCAGGCCACGCAATTTTTCATCATTATACTTATGTTTATCGGAGCCTCTCCTGGGTCGACCGGCGGGGGAATAAAGACAACGACGTTCGCGGTTCTAGTCGGTGCGGTGCTAGCGATGATCCGCGGGAAAGAGGATGTTGTGTTGTTCCGACTGCGTTTAGCTCAAGAACGTGTTTATAAGGCAGTTACGGTTACCTTGTTCTGTATTGGGATCGTGATGCTAGGGACAATGGTGCTATCGACAACAGAGGACGCCGCATTCTTGAAGATTTTGTTCGAGGCGACGTCAGCCTTCGGTACGGTGGGCTTATCCATGGGACTCACAGGTGAATTATCTGTTGCGGGTAAGCTAACGATTATATTCCTCATGTTCATAGGGAGGCTGGGACCGTTAACATTGACCTATGCGCTCGGACCGAAAGCAGGACGCCCGCTTTACCGTCATGCAGAAGGAAAAATCATCATCGGATGATGGGGTGAAAGGAAATGTTCCGTAAGTTTCTTCGAACTCTAGCGGCCTCGCCGCCGCGCATTCTCGTGCTTGGATTTGCAACGATTATTTTGCTGGGAACGGGTTTGCTCATGCTGCCCTTCGCTCACTCAAACGAGGAAACTCCCCGATTTATTGATGCGCTATTCACAGCGACCTCAGCTACTTGCGTTACGGGGTTAGTTGTAGTCGATACTGGTACGTACTGGTCAACAGCCGGTCAAATTATCATTATGATCATGATACAAATCGGCGGTTTGGGATTTATGACGATGGCAACGTTATTCGCAATCGCGTTGAAGCGTCGAATATCACTTAAGGAACGTCTTGTCTTACAGGAGGCGCTTAACCAGACGAGCATAGAGGGAATTATTCGGTTAGTGCGCAAAGTTGTCATCTATGCACTGACGATCGAATTCGTTGGAGCTGTCTTGTTTTCAATTCGATTCATGTTCGACATGCCAGCGGGTGAAGCCATATATAAAGGTGTGTTCCACGCCGTATCCTTCTTCAATAATGCAGGTTTCGATATCATGGGTGACTATCGGAGTTTAGTCGAATATGTAGGAGACCCGCTTATCAATATTGTAGCGATGCTGCTGATCATTCTGGGCGGCCTCGGATTTGTAGTTCTTGCCGATTTGGTTGAAATTCGTAATCCCAAACGAAAGTTATCGCTGCATTCCAAAGTTGTGCTCAGCATGTCCGGCTTCCTCATCGTATTCGGAGCGGCAGTTATCCTGCTATTCGAATATTCGAACGGACGTACTATGGCTTCGCTCGGATTCGGAGAGAAGATACTCGCTGCTTTCTTGCAATCGGTAACGCCTAGGACAGCCGGCGTTAACTCTCTGGACATCGCGGGGCTTCGACAAGCGACTCAATTTTTCTTGATTATCTATATGTTTATCGGAGCATCTCCGGGCTCTACAGGCGGCGGGATCAAGACGACAACTTTTACTGCGCTTGTCGGTGCCGTTATCGCTATGGTTAGGGGCAAAGAGGACGTCGTCATGTTCCAATACAGACTGGCTCAAGAACGGGTGTATAAAGCATTAACCGTAACGTTGTTCGCATTCGGATTAGTCGTGATAGCCACCATGATCTTGTCTACGACTGAGGATCATCAATTTCTCATGATTTTGTTTGAAGTAACATCTGCGTTCGGAACGGTTGGGTTATCGATGGGGCTTACGGGCCAACTGACCTTGGCTGGAAAAATAATTATCATTCTCATGATGTTCATTGGGCGTTTGGGGCCATTAACCTTGTCATATGCGCTCGGACCGAAGCAAGGCCGTCCGTTATACCGCAATGCAGAAGGTAAAATCATAATCGGGTAGGGGAAGGTAGCAGACATGAAATTAAATCAATTTGTTATCATTGGACTGGGCAGGTTTGGTTCAAGCTTGGGGCGCGAGCTTATTGAATTGGGATATGAAGTACTGGGCGTGGATCGCGATGAAGAGCTGGTACAGGAGATGTCAAACGTTCTGACGCATGTGGTTGTTGCGGATGCAACGGAGGAAGAGACGCTTCGTTCAATAGGCGCCCGTAACTTCGATTGCGGAGTCGTGGCAATCGGAGACGATATTCAAGCAAGCATATTGGCTACCATTCTGCTCAAGGATCTTGGAGTCAAGAAGGTTGTTGCCAAAGCAGTATCGGACCTGCACGGAAGGGTGCTAGAGCGTGTTGGCGTGGACAGAGTAATCTATCCTGAGAGGGACATGGGTATCCGTGTCGCTCATCAGCTTGTATCGCCTAATCTTCTGGATTATATCGAGCTATCGAAGAAATATACGATTGCAGAGCTTGCGGTTCCGCAATGCTTGTCAGGAAAGTCCCTTAACGAGGTAAATCCGAGAGGGCGCTACGGCTGCAGCATCGTTGCGATAAACAAGCCCAAAGGCATAATTATCGCTCCGGTAGCTAAGGATGTACTTTCGACGGATGATGTTATGGTCGTTATCGGTACGAATTCCCAAATCGAGCTATTTCAGGAGTCGATCGGGCAATGATAATTATTGAATGAAAAACATCCCATTCGCTCAGGCTATAGGCAAGAAGAACGGCTGGGGAGTGGGTAATAAGATGATGATGCAGCGGTACAAAAGAGCGGTGATGGTGCTGTTAGGCATCGTCACCCTTTTGTCTGCGTGGGGATACCCGAGTGTTGCCGCGACAGTACCATCCGGCATGAAGTGGACAGAGTTAGAGCGCAAATACGAAGGGGTATTCGTATTGTCTGCCTCCCGAGGCTCGCGCAAAGTTGCATTGACGTTCGATGATGTTCCCGATCCGCGCTTTACTCCTAAGGTATTGGATGTTCTGAAAGAAAAAAAGGTATCTGCAACCTTCTTCGTCGTTGGATCGCGTGCATTAAAAAATCCTGGTTTACTTAAGCGAATTCATCGTGAAGGACATAATGTGGGGAATCACTCGTATAACCATCCTGACTTTTCGAAGCTTCCTCTCGAGAAGGTACAACAACAGATTTACCGCGCGGAAAAGATCATTGAGGGCATTGTTGGGTTTAAGCCAAGGCTTATTCGACCTCCATATGGAGAAATCTTGCCTAATCAATTAGAATGGGCCAAAAAAAGGGGCTATACTGTCGTTAATTGGGATGTCGATTCCTCAGACTGGAGACAGATTAATGCGAACCAGGTATTCCGCAATGTTACACGATCGATACGCCCGGGCTCGGTGGTGCTCATGCATGCGGGGGGCGGCGAGGGACAGGATTTGACAGGCACGGTACAGGCGCTTCCGCGAATCATTGATTGGCTGCGCGCTCATAATTATGAGATGGTTACACTTACAGAGCTATTGGCTATTCCCGAGAGAAGGAAAGAGTAGCCAAAAGGGCTATTCGCAGAGAGTAATGCTGCGGATAGCCCGTCTTGGTTGTGACAATTGCTTATTCGTGCCAGCTACTTCAGAACGTACACTTTAACACTTTGAAATCCGAATTGGGAAACAAAGGAGCGTGAGCCTGGAACAAAGATATCAATCCTACTGCCTTTGATCGCTCCGCCCGTATCCGTGGCCTTAGCAACAAAGCCGCCGGTTGGCAAGCCATCAAAATCATAGCCGGTTACATAAACCTTCGTCCCGAAGGGTATAACCTCGGGGTCGACTGCAATCGTTCCGAGCTTAAGCGGATTACCGAAATAATCGACGGCTCCCCATTTCCCATTCTCCTCCGCGGAAGCTGAATAGGCAGTTGCCTTGCTGTCTATAACTTTGGAGAAGGATAGGGTTTGACCGTTTGCAGCTGTAATGGATTGAGATTGAGCAGGTATGGCTGGGAATGTTGCTGCGGCTGATTTCAAGGAATTTGTTTTCTTGTTCGATGTACCGCCGGTTCCGCTAGGAATAACGATCTTTAAGCCGGCGTAAATGTTGAGCGGATCTACTTTTGGATTAAACTTCATTAATTGCTTTAGAGGGATGTTTCGATCCTTGGAGATCTTCCAGAAAGTATCGGTGTCTTTGGCAATCATGGATGTTGCAGCGTGAGCGGTTATGCCCGGTAACAGGAATGAAGCACCTAACACGATAGCTGCGGAACGCATTCCGAGCTTTTTCCAGCTGTTTTTCATGTAATAAAATCCTCCTGGATTAGCCGGCGAGGTTAGCTGTCGGGTTCGGGCTGGGAGATCAGCCCTACGCAAGAATAGCGATTCACCCCGAGTACGTCCCGGTTAACGGTCCGTACGTTCTATCTTTTCCCCCGCACCCTAAGGTTTAGGCCGTTTTTTTTGGCGAGACGGATCAGTTATGATGGGCTCTTGTCCCTTAAACTACCTGTAAAAGGTTATCACACCCCATTCAGCGATGAAACAGGAAAGATAAGGAATGAGGTGTCAAAGCCGTATTACGACAGCTCATTAGGCAGGATCGAGCGGCGAGCGAAGGTTGCAATCGTCTCCTCAATTAGGAAGCGGGTAGAAGGTGCCAGCCATGCGGGATCCCCATGAATGAGAGAGGTTGTCCGCTTCGTTTCCTCAAGCTCTCGAATCCGAACAAGATAGAGGTCATTGTCCGTTAGCAGTTGCTCACGTAAATAGGATTTAGGCAGCAATGCACCGGCTCTGCAGGCAGCAAGAAGGCGAATAATCGCTTCGAAGGAGTCAATTTCCATTCTAACGTCAGGCTTCAGGTTGTGCTTTCGGAAAAGCTCATCAGTTAACGTACGATACCAAGTGCCTGGTGCAAATAAAATCATTGGTAAGCCGTGCAAATCAGTAATATTGAGTTGAGATCTTTCTAATATAAAATGCGTCCGTGGGAGCACGAGGATAAGATGATCGTCGAATAAGGGTAAACTGGTAATGGCGCTGTCATCTATAACGGAAGAAGCGACGATGCCAAAGTCGACTTTGCGTTCTTTGACCAAAGTGGTAATCTCGTGTGATTTGCCGGTAATGGCTTTAATCTCGAGATTGGGATGTTTCTCGGTCATTGTGGTAATAAGCTCTGGAAGCGTGCTTTGAAGAGTCGTTAAGCTCGCGCCGATCGTGGCGGTTGGCGCTTCGGCGGATTTATAGGCATTCAGCTTCTGCAAGTAGCTTCCGTGAAAACGACGGAGCTCGAGAGCGAATTCATAGGTAAGCTTCCCGGCAGCAGTCAGCTCCAATCTTTTGCCGATTCTTCGGAATAAATCGACCTCCAGCTCCGATTCAAGACGGGCTATTCGCCTTGAAAGAGCAGGCTGTGAAACATTAAGCCTCTCAGCTGCTTTATTTAAGCTGGTTTGCTCAACAATCGTAGAGAATAGACGCATATCTTCTAACATTAACTGCAACCCCTTCATCATATGCAAATAAGTTATAAGGTTTAATAAAAAATAGGCAGTTCCATTATAAGCGAAAATAGAGTAACCTTAATAGCGGTGACATATGGTGACATAAATTTAATAATAGACATCAAAGTCAATCGCACGGGTGCGAAAGGAGATTAAACACTGATATGAATGGTAATTCTTACTTCCCACGAAAGCTGCATTCGCTGCTCGGTGTCATTCCTTTAGGATTGTTCATTATCGAGCATGCACTGACTAACTACTCTGCGTACGAAGGCGGTAAAGAGGGATTCTTAAAGAGTATAAACTTTCTGAATAGCATACCTCTTGTGTTTTTTGCGGAGCTGTTTCTAATATGGCTGCCGATTTTATTCCATGGGGTATACGGCTTGTACATCGCTTTCCAATCTAATATGAATGTGGGTAGGTTCAGTTACAGAAGGAACTGGGCATTTGCGCTTCAGCGGATAACGGGCGTAATAACGTTTATTTTTGTGGCATGGCATGTATATGATACCCGAATTCAAATCGGGCTTGGAAATGTCAGCCATGAAGAATTAGGCAGCCATATGCATCAAATCGTTAGCAATCCTGTGGTCTTTGTAGTTTACATTGTTGCTGTTATAGCAGCAACTTATCATTTCGCCAACGGGATATGGTCATTCCTTGTCGCTTGGGGTATCACGATCGGACCGCGTGCACAGAAGATTTCTTCTAATATTTGCATGGGTATTTTCGTAATCGTATCCGTGTTGTTCTTGCTGTCTCTGCTCGCGTTCCGCAGTGATGAGTTCGCTTCGGCAGCTACAGCGGTAATGAGTTCAGTAACAGCAGGTTAAGGGAGGAGGATCTCATAATGGCAACTCAAAAAGTAATCGTAGTCGGCGGCGGACTTGCCGGCTTGATGGCAACAATTAAAGCAGCGGAAGCGGGCGTTCGGGTTGATTTGTTCTCGCTCGTACCGGTAAAGAGGTCACACTCCGTCTGTGCGCAAGGCGGTATCAACGGAGCGGTAAATACAAAAGGTGAAGGCGACTCCCCATGGGAGCACTTTGACGATACGGTATATGGCGGAGACTTTCTAGCTAATCAACCGCCTATTAAAGCCATGTGTGAAGCTGCACCAGGGATTATCCACTTAATGGATCGGATGGGCGTAATGTTCAATCGGACACCAGAAGGCTTGCTTGACTTCCGTCGCTTTGGCGGTACGAAGTATCATCGTACAGCCTTCGCGGGCGCTACGACAGGGCAGCAGCTTCTATATGCTTTGGACGAGCAAGTACGCCGCTTTGAAGTGAATGGGCTTGTGCAGAAATACGAGCACTGGGAGTTTACGTCCGTCGTTTTAGACGACGATAACGTGTGTCGAGGAATTTCTGCGCAAGATCTTCGTACTATGGAATCAGTCACGTTCCGTGCTGATGCGGTTATTCTAGCAACAGGTGGACCGGGAATTATTTTCGGGAAGACAACGAATTCAGTCATTAACACAGGTACTGCCGCGAGCGCTGTCTACCAGCAAGGCGTATATTATGCCAACGGAGAGTTTATCCAAATTCATCCGACTGCGATTCCGGGCGATGACAAGCTTCGCCTCATGAGCGAATCCGCACGGGGCGAAGGCGGTCGAATCTGGACGTACAAGGATGGCAAGCCTTGGTACTTCCTCGAGGAGAAATACCCGGCATACGGTAACCTGGTTCCACGGGATATCGCTACGCGTGAGATCTTCCAGGTGTGCGTAGACGAGAAGCTTGGCGTGAACGGCGAGAACATGGTATATCTAGACTTATCACATAAGGACCCTAAAGAGCTTGATGTTAAGCTCGGCGGGATCATTGAGATTTACGAGAAGTTCATGGGTGACGATCCGCGGAAAATTCCGATGAAGATTTTCCCTGCGGTTCATTATTCCATGGGCGGAATGTGGGTCGACTATAATCAAATGACGAACATCCCCGGCTTGTTCGCTTGCGGGGAATGCGAGTATCAATATCACGGTGCGAACCGACTTGGAGCTAACTCTCTCTTGTCCGCGATCTACGGCGGTATGGTTACGGGACCTAAAGCGATTGAGTACATTCGCGGCTTGAAGAAATCCGCGGAAGACTTGGAAGAGAGCGTATTCGAGCGCGAGCGCAGCAAGCAAGCTAATAAGTATGAATCCATCTTGAAAATGGATGGAACAGAGAATGCTTATGTGTTGCACAAAGAGCTGGGCGAGTGGATGACGGATAATATGACGGTTGTTCGTTACAACAGCAAGCTTCAAGAGACGATTAACAAGATCAAAGAGCTTAAGCAGCGTTACAAGAACATCAACATCAATGATACGGCGCGCTGGAATAACACGGGCGTAGCGTTTACTCGCCAGCTGTGGAATATGATGGAGCTTGCCGAAGCGATGACTTTAGGAGCCCTGATGCGTGATGAGAGCCGCGGCGCTCATTATAAGCCAGAATTCCAGGAACGCGATGATGACAAGTTCATGAAGACAACGAAAGCGAAATGGACGGCCGAAGGTCCTCAGATTTCGTACGAAGATATTGACGTATCTTTAATTGCACCGAGGAAACGCGACTATTCGACTGAAAAGAAGAAGGAGGGCTAAGACATGGCTGAAACGGCAACTGCACAGCGGAAAGTAAAGTTTGTCATCACGCGGCGGGAACGTCCTGAAGCTTCTTCCTTCACAGAAGAGTTCGAAATTCCCTACCGCCCGAACATGAACGTTATTAGCGCATTGATGGAAATTCAGCGTAATCCCGTTAAATCGGATGGAGGCAAAACTTCCCCGGTATGCTGGGAATCCAACTGCCTAGAGGAAGTATGTGGCGCGTGCTCTATGGTGATCAACGGCAAGCCGCGTCAAGCGTGCACCGCGCTTGTTGATAAGCTGGAGCAACCGATTCGCTTAGAGCCGATGGCTACGTTCCCTATCGTTCGTGATCTCGTGATCAATCGCGAGCGGATGTTCAAAGCGCTTAAGAAGGTTAAAGCATGGATTCCCATTGATGGAACCTATGATCTCGGACCTGGACCTCGTATGGCAGAGTCGAAGCGGCAGTGGGCTTACGAGCTGTCTAAGTGTATGACTTGCGGCGTTTGTCTCGAGGCTTGCCCTAACGTCAACGACCGGAATAGCTTTATCGGTCCAGCGGCGATCTCCCAGGTGCGTCTGTTCAACGCTCACCCAACGGGTGAAATGAACGACCATGAGCGCCTGGAAGCGCTTATGGAAGAAGGCGGAATCGAAGGTTGCGGCAACTCGCAGAACTGCGTGCGTTCTTGCCCGAAGGGTATTCCGCTGACGACGTCCATCGCAGCAATGAACAGAGACACTACTAAGCACATGTTCAAGCAATGGCTTGGAATGTAAACTTGTTTTGCTACCGCCAGTCGAGGGGATTTCCCCTTTGCTGGCGGTTTTTCGTTTGCGCGAGGGAATCCCCGCAAACCCGCAAACCCGCAAACCCGTAAACCCGTAAACCCGTAAACCCCGTAAACCCCGTAAACCCCGCAAACCCGCAAACCCGTAAACCCCGTAAACCCCGCAAACCCGCAAACCCGTAAACCCCGTAAACCCCGTAAACCCCGCAAACCCCGTAAACCCCGTAAACCCCGCAAACCCCGTAAACCCCGTAAACCCGCGCAAACCGCGCAAACCGCGCAAGCCCCGCGAACCCCGCAAACCCGCAAACCCGCAAACCCGCAAACCCGCAAACCCAGCAAACCCCGTAAACCCAGCAAACCCAGCAAGCCCAGCAAGCCCAGCAAGCCCAGCAAACCCCGTAAACCCAGCAAGCCCAGCAAGCCCAGCAAGCCCAGCAAACCCAGCAAGCCCAGCAAACCCAGCAAGCCCAGCAAACCCCGTAAACCCAGCAAACACTTGCAAAGGTGGCTCGGATTATAACTAAGAGTAAAAGTACTTCTAATATTAAAGAGAATGAATGTTTCGGACGAAATAGTAGAAAAAGTACCACTATTTTACTTAAAAAGTATCGAAATAGATGACGTAAAATTGTTTGTGTACCAAGATTTGGAGCCTTTTCAGGTAACAAAAAAGTAGGGTATTCTCGGGATTGCGACACCACCAAGAAGGAGCCCTACTCAATGACTAATATACCCGATAACA
>NZ_JBEQAP010000017.1:0-107051 GCF_041640265.1 Cohnella sp. | reverse complement strand
CAAGATCTGGTCTGGTAATGATGGCGGAGGGGTTCCACGCGTACCCATCCCGAACACGACCGTTAAGCCCTCCAGCGCCAATGGTACTTGGACCGCAGGGTCCTGGGAGAGTAGGACGTTGCCAGGCCGGAGAATAGAGAAAAGCACCCAGCGATGGGTGCTTTTTTCTATGTTCAATTAGATAAGACAGCAGGCTAATAACTCTTGCTTTTTAGAGGCACACCCCTCATTAGTTGTATTTCGAAAGTTAATAAAATGTCTTAGGGATGACGATATAAAGTGCAGTTGTCTAGTGTTGGTAAAAATAATATATGGTGAACGGAGAAAATACTAAATAGAGTAATAACTGACTGCTTCAAAGTTAGATGTACGATTCTACTTGTATATATATTGAAAAGGATTTATGATACATTATGTAACATATGTACGGAATACAAACATAAAAGTAGAAAAAGGAAGATTAAGAGAAAAATATGTTGACGTCCGATGTCGGACGTATTACAATAATTTCAGAAGTTAGAGGGAAATGTTTACAATAAATTTTGGATTTAGGAACTAAATTACAACCTTAGAAACCCCTCTTTTTTCGTAGAAGGAGGAAACCCAATGAATCCATTAATTGAAATCATGTCCACAGAAGAGGCTTCTAAGCTATGGGGAGTCCATCAAGATCATGTTAAACGCTTATGTCGTGAGGGTAAGGTAATTTGTCGTAAGTTCGGAAAAATGTATATTCTACAGAAGAATCAACCGAGGCCGGGCATGAGAATGGTCACAAATTAATCAATTCATCTTGCTCGAAGGGATTTATTAAGATGGTATACGATGGAATTGTAATAGGAGTAATTGTTGGATTTATTCGTGCAGGGTGGCGAAACAGTTTAACTGCGCTTTCGCAGATTCGATTAAAAGGCGGTTTAATTTTTCCGATCTTGTTGGGGATTCAATTACTCTTGTATCTTTTACACGGGGAAATTTCATTTATTGATCAGTACAACGGTTATATGTTCATGGTAGTTTATGCAGCAGGACTTTGCGTGATTTGGCTTAACCGCCAGGAAAAAGGGATGTGGTGGATTTTTGCAGGGGTTGCGCTTAACTTTGTCGTCATGTTGCTCAACGGCGGAAAGATGCCAGTTTCCCTAGATGCTGTTGCTATCTTGGATCCTGATTCTGTTGAGGCGCTGAGAAGCGGAATAATCGTCTCGAAGCACGTTCTGTTAACCGATTCGACGCTTATGCCTTTTCTAGGAGATATTATTCCACTGACATTACCGTACCCTAGAAGTCTAGTTATTAGCATCGGCGACGTAATTATGAACTTCGGCATCTTCTTTTACCTACAGCAAGCGATGTTGGTTCACAAATTGAGGACTTCCTTTGTCGATACAAAATAACATAAATAATACATACCAAGCTGGAAGGAGGCAAACGAATATGAAAAAGTTAGAAGGAATCAAAATCACTCGCATTGTTGTAAACACGCTAATTGTTGCTTCCGTAATCATTGCGCTAACGTCCGGCTTTAAAATTAACTAATCCTTAAGGAGGTACATAACATATGAAAAAGCTTGAAGGCATTAAAATCACTCGTATCCTATTAAACACACTAATCGTCTCTTCCGTTATCATTGCGCTAACGTCCGGTTTTAAAATTAACTAATCCATCCTATTGAGGAGGTACATAACATATGAAAAAGCTTGAAGGCATTAAAATCACTCGTATCCTATTAAACACACTAATCGTCGCATCAGTTATCATTGCGCTAACGTCCGGCTTTAAAATTAACTAATCCATCCTATTGAGGAGGTACATAAATATGAAAAAGCTTGAAGGCATTAAAATCACTCGTATCTTATTAAACACACTAATCGTCGCATCAGTTATCATTGCGCTAACGTCCGGCTTTAAAATTAACTAATCCATCCTATTGAGGAGGTACATATCACATGAAAAAGCTTGAAGGCATTAAAATCACCCGAATCTTATTAAACACACTAATCGTCGCTTCCGTTATCATCGCGCTTACATCCGGGTTTAAAATTAACTAATACATCCTACTGGGGAGGTACATAATATATGAAAAAGCTTGAAGGCATTAAAATCACTCGCATTCTTATAAACGCGATTATTGTTGCATCCGTAGTAATCGCTCTTACTTCAGGATTCAAAATCAATTAATATTAAGGTATTATTAAGGGAAACAGGGCTCTCGCTCTGTTTCCCTTGTACTATTTTACTTGAGGAATGGAAGGTCGGAATAATAATGGGTGTTGCACAAAGATTGATTATACAGCTACGTCAACCCGGGCACACCTATGCGTTATTGGTTTGCTTTGCTGGTGCGATCCTATTTGTGACAATTAATAAACTCCCGTTTCTTTCTTATTCTTTATCGGAATGGATTATGATTTATGCTATGGTTGCCTCAGTAGTTATTCTAGAGCATTTTATGTTTCAATTGCCGCCAGAAGGCAACCGACAATCTATGGATTCATCCGTGTATTTGGCAGCTTTGTTTGCTTTCGGTGGGAGTTTTTCTCTTACTATTTTATTGATGGGTACATTTATTTTGATGTTACATAAAAGGGAAGTGAAATGGTGGAAACACCTGCTTAATTTCTCGATTTATACGTTTATGATCTCGTGTGCGAGTATCACCTTTTATTTACTAGGTGGAAAAGTTGGATCATTTAATATACAGTATTTGCATGCATATGTCATTGCATTAGCAGTATATTTTATTGTCAATTGTTTATTTGTCGGGTTTTATTATTTTCTTCTTTATAAAGGGAAATTATATCAAATTATTAAAACGATTTTAACGGATGTCGTTTTTGCATACTTCAGTACGTTATTGCTTTCCATTGTATTGCTAATTTTGATTGTTAGTAGCCGTTTGTTCGGGCTTTTTTTGTTGCTGGCAGTAGGGATGCTGCTATCACACGGTTTCAGACAATTGTTCAAGATGTACAACGAAATGAGCGAAAAAGCGAATACGGACCAGCGGACAGGCCTTTATAGCCATAGTTACTTCGAGGAGAAGCTGGATGAATATATGAAGCAAGCTAGGGAGAAAGAAGAGCCTTTGTCCTTGGCTATGCTCGATTTGGATGATTTCAAGAAGTACAATGATGCATACGGACATCCGCAAGGGGATCGGTTGCTGGGTTTTTTCGGTCGAATCGTGAAAGAAGAATGCGAGCCCCATCAATTGTTTGTAGCCCGTTATGGTGGAGAAGAGTTCTCGGTCATTATGCCTGGATTTACAAAGGACAGAGCGAAGGAGTTTGTCGATAGACTCCGCAAGAAAATTAATGATACCCCGTTCGAAGGAGTAGATATCTTTCCTCATGGGTGTATCTCCTTCTCGGCAGGGGTTATGGAAGTCAATAAGGATACCTATGATAAGTCCCAACTGATCGACTGGGCAGACCGTGCGCTCTATGTGGCAAAGTCCAAAGGAAAGAATACGGTTATGATTTATGGAGTGGAAAACCATCTCCCTCAGAGCCTTGAACAAGACATTAATGAGATTGAGCAGCATATCAAGATCTTCTTATCAAAAGACGTTTATACGTTCAAGCATTCAAAAAGAGTTTTTTCATACGCTGTGGATATGGCAGAGGTTCTGAATTTGAATGAGGAAGATCGCCGCTTGTTGGTATTAGGCGCTTTAATTCATGACATTGGAAAGCTGGAGATCCCTCGGGATATCTTAAATAAGAAGTCCAAGTTAACGAACGAAGAATGGGAAATCGTTAAAAAGCATGTCCTATGGGGTAAAGAAATTGTAATGGTTACGGAAAAATATAAAGACTTGGTACCGTTAGTAGAATTGCATCATGAACGCTTCGACGGCAAAGGTTACCCCCATGGGTTGAAAAATAATGAAATCCCTCGACTGGCGCGCCTGTTGTGCATTATAGATTCCTTTGACGCTATGACGACGGAACGGCCTTATCAAGAAACAAAATCTTTTGAAGAAGCATTAAATGAGCTGAAAAGATGCACCGGTTCACAATTCGATCCTGAACTAGTCGGCTATTTTATTCAATACATCGAGGATAAGATGTTTATTAGCGAATCATAAGCATTCTTTTACCGTCTCCATGAAGGATTTCGCCGTTTCTACTGCTTGCACGGAGAGTTGCTCTCCGGACCACGGACTATTCCCATTCATTTGATCGGCTTCGATCAAGAGTAGTAACCAGAGGGAGAATACCGAAGCAAACAAGTTGTATTCATAGAGGAAGCGGTGCGGATCCAGCTTTGGGTCAAGATGCATCGCTTTTTCTATGTATAAGTCTAGTAAGCGGCTTCTCCATTTGGGGGCAAGCTTCTTCGGGTACTGGGGATGGGGTAGGTCAATAAGGTGATATAAATCCCAATAACGGTGGCTGAGATGGATATGCTCCCAATCTAATATATAGAGTTGTCCCTGAATGTGTGTATAATTCCCTACATGTAAGTCGCCATGCGAGAGCACTTGTTCGTCAGAAAGTTTTTCCTTCTCCATTCGAACGTACAATTCAAGTATAAGCATACAATCGATGTTATGCGAAGACACCAGGCTCAGTACCTTAGACTTGGAATTTAGTAAGATTGCTGTCATATTCGTGTATGTTGGTTTTTGTCCTTTGAGCGAAGATTGCTGTAAGTCATCTATTGAGAGGTTATGCCACCATGCCATCAAACATACGACTTCTTGAGCCCATGCCTCTTCATACTTATGCTGAAGGAGACCTAAATCTTCGAATAGCAGCCAGCCATCTTCACCCAAAGGACTTGTCGAGTAATCGACAAGTTTTGGATAAATCGGAGGAAACGCAGGGAGTACGTGCTCATAAATCCAAAGCTCAAGCGATTGAGGGTTAAATGGCTTCAGGATGAAGCTTTCCTCTGCATTTATGTAAACGCGGTGCACCTCTCTGCCATTTAATCCGCGATATATTAATTCCTTCTTCAGAAATTTCCACGCCTCAATCCCCATTTTCATGACTCCCCAATCCCATGCAGCTAAATCCATTTTTCAAAAAAACGGGTATAACCTTGCTTCATGATCGTACCTGAGAAATTCTCGAACGCATAGTTGCGATTGTGCCGCGACACCTTAATTGGCGAAGCAGCAGCCATATTCACAAGCTCGAACCAGTTATGCTCATTACCGCCGAACGTGTGAGTAGAGGAGATATGAGAGTAGCATGGATTGTCCGGCTTTACGATGAGCTTGCCCATTGCCATGGCTTCAGATAATGGCATTGCGAAGGTGTCAAAGACGCTAGAGCTCCAATACACCTTCGATGAGTTCATTAGCTCGAAGATCTCCTCGCGCGATAACGCGAACTGCAGCTTCACATTACTTGGAATATTGTATTTCTTCATGCTCTCTTTGTAGCGAATGCCTCCGAAAACCATTACGACTTCCTTGTCAGGGTTGCGCCTCGCATATTCGATTGGCATTTCGGGTCTTCGATTGGGTTCATCCCGTCCAATCCATAAGATTCGATTATTGACGACCTCCTCCGGCTTATAGAAACGGTTCGCAAGCTCTTCTTCGAAACCGATCGGAATGACATCAACGTCTGTCACGTTAAAGTCGGTTTTGAATATTTTTTGGAGGTAATTCGTATGTACGATCGCCTTGTCCACAATCTGATAGAAGGGTCTCATCATCTCTGAGCCTGTTAAATCCGGATGAGGATAGGAGTGTGGAAATAAAACGCATTTATCGAAAAACATTCTTAAGAAGGAGAACCCGGAAACCGTATAAATAACATGCTCGATTTGCTCCTTGGCAAGCTTCTCAAGGACGATATCGTAATTAACGATATCACCTTTCTCATATTCAAAGCCATGCGCCTGATCATAATCGCTGACATAGCGATCGGGTGCCACATATACAATATCGATTCCTAGCTCGTGTCCAATATGCTTCAAGCGTTCCGCGTATATACGAGGTCCCTGAGCTTCAGTAAATTGAATTTTACGCATGACAAGTCCGACTTTTTTCAATTCAAACGCCTCCGGTTTCTTTCTTATTCAGCTATTATACCTCAAATAAAAAAACGAGGCCTTAAGCCTTACCCAAGATTCAAATTGATGGGAGACTTCTTTAATAAGACATAACGGTAATCGAGTATCGTAAACATGTATGAAGGGAGTATGGAGGAGGAGAGGCGACATGGAATGGTGGGTAATCTGGTTCATCGTAGGCGGGGTGCTGCTTATAGCGGAGCTGCTAACGTTAACCTTTTACTTGCTTTGGCTGGGGCTCGGTGCTGTTATCGCTGCTGTTGTCGCATTGTTCTTGCCAGATGGGTTTGTATTGCAGGCTTTATCAGGTGGAGTATCGGCGTTGGTGCTAACGATATTCACCAAACCATTAACGCGTAAGTTCCGAAAATCTAGGGGATATCGTGATGTTATTGACGAGCTTATTGGAAAGCAAGGGATTGTCATCGAAGCGATCATTAATGGAAAGCCGGGAATTGTGAAGGTCGGTAATGAGACCTGGAGTGCTGTATCGGTGAACAATTTAAATATTGAAGAAAGAGTCCAGGTAATTGGCAGGGGGACAACTGTGCTGGAAGTGCGGAAATGGGGAGGGAATTCTGAATGATTTATATTGTTTTTCTCATTCTAGTTATTATAATCCTAGTTGTTGGTCTATCGGTCAAAATCGTTCCGCAGCAAAGAGTAGGGGTGGTGGAAAGGCTCGGGAAGTATAACCGTTTGCTGACCCCAGGGGTGAATATTCTTGTTCCATTCATTGATCATGTTCGCGTTAATCATGATCTTCGGATTCAGCAAGCGAATGTTCCGCCGCAGACCGTCATTACCAAGGATAATGTCCAAGTACAGATCGATACGATTATTTTCTATCAGATTGTTGCACCTGAACAAGCTACTTATGGAATTTCGGATTATGTTTTCGGAGTGCGCAATATTACAACAGCAACGCTGCGTCAAATTATCGGGAATATGGAGCTGGATGAAACCTTGTCAGGAAGGGAAAGAATCTCCTCCAATATCCGCCTGGCGCTCGATGAAGCGACGGAGAAGTGGGGCGTGCGAATTGAACGTGTTGAGGTATTAGATATCAAGCCTCCTTCTGATATTCAAGAGGCAATGGATAAGCAGATGAAGGCAGAGCGGAGTAAACGCGCGATAGTATTGGAAGCCGAAGCCGCAAAGCAAGATGTGATTCTCCGTGCGGAAGGGGATAAGCAAAGTAAAATCCTCAAGGCGGAGGGCGACAAGGAAGCCCGCATTCGTCAAGCGGAGGGACTGCGGCAAGCTCAAGAGCTGGAAGCATTAGGGCAGGCAAAAGCGATCCAAGCCGTTGCCGAGGCGGAGAAAACCCGGATTGAGCTTCTGCGTTCGGCTGGCTTGGATGAGAAGGTTCTTGCTTATCGTTCATTCGAGGCGCTTGAAGAAATGGCCAAAGGCGCAGCGAACAAGGTGTTCCTGCCGGTGAGAGCGGTAGATTCACTTGGCAGTATAGGTGCTATCGGAGAAGTGTTCCGAGAGAAAGGGTAATGTAATTTTCACTTAGTGATTAGTCAACTCTTCTGGCAGTAATGTAACGCGATGAATAGCTGCTAAGATTGCTGATTATAACTCCGTTAGCAGAGCCGCCGTTCGTATTGTGTATGAATTTACCGTCTCCTATATAAATTCCGACATGATTGATCTTTCCAGGTTTGGCTACGCTGAGGAATACCAAATCGCCCTTCTGCAGGTTTTTCTTAGCGACATATTTGCCTTGCTTGCTCTGAGCAGAAGATCCCCATTTCAATGTAATCCCTTTTTTCGCAAAAACATACTTTGTAAAGGAAGAGCAGTCGAATATCAATCGACTTGGATTGTTTACGCCGAATTTATACTTGACTTTACCCATTAGAGATTTGGCTATAGAGATAATCTCGGCCTTTTTCTGTAAGGAAGAAACACTCGCTGCTTGGCTTGGCTGAGCCGTCGTAGATGTTGTTGTTGCTGCGTAAGTCGTTTGATGTCCAGCGATTCCGCTTCCCGCAGCAATTATAACTAAGCATGCCGCCCCGATAATGGATTTTCGTATAAAAGTAAGTTTGTTCATGTGATCCTCCTAAAAAGTTTTTAGGTGCAGAACGGAGTATAACATGGGGCTTGTCCTAAATAACGAAAATTAAGGGCTTCTTAATCTTGGGAATTTGTGGGCCATTCGCGCTACAAAGAGGGAGATGATGCGGATGTACGAGCTGAAGGACCGTGATAAAATCATCGTGTTTACAGGGCCGGACGGGTCGGGGCGTAAATCTGTAGCGGAAGCGGTAGGTCAGACTTTCGGAATGGAGAAAGTAATCTCTTATGTCACAAGGTTACCTCGTCCTGGAGAAGTGAATGGGCAAGATTATCATTTTATAACGCATGAAGATTACTTAGAAATGGAGCGACAAGGCGAATTTCTCGAGAGCGTCAAGATTGCGGGTAACCTCTACGGAATTCGGAGCTTAGATATAGAGGATAATCTGCATCTGAAAGGCTGCGTTTACTTGATTCTTAATCATGAAGGAGCTGATATATTAAAACAAGTATACGGAGATAAGGTTATCCGGCTGTTCATCTATGCTGATCGTCGAACGCTGGAGGAGCGTCAACATAATCTTGGATTGGATAAGGATGTTATCAGAAGACATTTAAGCCATTTTGATATCGATATGGGTTACCGGAGTTCATGTGAGCATGCATTCGAGAACTATGATTTGGCACAGACAACATATGAAATAACAAACACGCTAGAAACCTACTTGCAGCGTGAATTGGTGGATAAAGACTAGTACTGGAATTAAACAAGTTGACGAGACTTAAAACTCGTGGTATCTTATCGATACATCAAAAAAAGCAATGCGGAAGCACCGCAAATTCTGACGTTCAGACGTCGGGGTTTGCGGTTTTTTGTGTTCTCGTCGGGCATTTATGCAAGGCATGTGCGGTTGTTGATAAGGATGGAGGAGTTTGGAATGGCCAGGAGAGTTGTATTAGCAGTATCGCAACGTGAATATGCCGCCAAGCTTGCGGAGTATTTACGTGAAGAACAGTCAGATTGGGATATTGCCGCATTCACGCACGAGAGTGCAATACGAAGGGAGTTGCAGGAAAATCGATCGGTTGATCTGTTAATCGGACAGCTGGATTTGCTTCATGCTGTTGATGAATGGAGTGAAAGAATCGGCAAAACCATGGTTCTTGTGGAGGAAAAGTCACAGAATGCAGGAAAGTGGCAGGAAATTCTACAATTCCAACCTTTACCGGGCCTTTTGTCCAGCATTAAGGATGCGCTTGTGAGTGAAACGGTTGTTATACGCAAAGGATGCCAAGTGGTCACCGTATTCTCGGCATCTGGTGGAACAGGTAAAACAACAGTAGCGTTAAACCTTGTTAGACAAGCTGGGGAACGGGGCTTACGCACCTTTTATTTAAACATGGAGGCGTTAAACTCCACCTCGGCGTTATTCGGTAAAGGCGAGCCAGACAGCTTATCGCGTTTGCTCTATACCTTGCAAGCACATCCTGAGCAATGGGTCGGACAATTCGAACAGCATTGCAGACATCAGCCGTATTTACGGACAGATTTCTTTGACGCTCCAGATCATCCAGGAGAACGGCTTGCTTTAACTTCAGAATTGCTGGCGAGGTTGTTGGAGGGAATTCGGGAAACGGGACGTTATGATCTTATTATGATTGACCCAGACTCTGGAGCGGGTGATTGGCATCGCAATCTGGTGGAGTTGAGTGACAGGGTCGTATGGATGGCGATTGATGATACTCAGTCCCTTATGAAGGCAGATAAGCTGCTTCGTTATTGGGGAGCGCAGCTTGTCGACAAAATGGACAAGATTATGTTCGTGTTAAATAAAGGTCAGAGCGGCGGAATGGTTAACCGTTGGGAACTTCCGGGAATAAGTCCCACAGCGTTTCTTCCCTATATACCCCAGTGGAAAGCAGTGGATCAGCCTAGAAGGTTATTAGGGGCTCCCGCTTTCGCAGGAGCGATCGAGCGGCTGCTAGACCATTTGAAATTAGGAGGGAATTCTCCAAGCTCAAGGAGGAGAAAGGAGGGAGAAGGGCATGGAAGTCAGCGGACTCACATCCGGGGAGCTGGCTGAGCTAAGGGAGGGCGTACGATCACGCTTATCTTGGGACAGCTCTGTAACGGATGATGAGCTGCTGAAGCTAATCGAGAATGAGCTGTTCCAGAAGGAGCAGACACGCCGGATGACAGCGGCAGAGAGGAAGGCTGCAGTCAATCGTCTGTTTCATTCCTTTCGTGGCTTGGATGCTTTGCAGCCTTTGCTGGAGGATACGGAAATTACGGAAATCATGATTAATTCGCATAATGAAATCTATATAGAGAAAAGGGGAGAACTGCAGTCAGTTAATCTCGGTTTTGAAAGCCCGGAGAGACTAGAGGATCTAATACAGAGCATGGTAGGAAGAGTGAATCGGATAGTGAATGAAGCTTCACCTATTGTAGATGCTCGCCTGCCAGATGGCTCCCGCGTACATGTCGTCTTACCGCCGATTGCTCTGAAAGGACCGACCGTAACGATTCGTCGTTTCCCCCAGAATCCGCTTGGCATGACTGAATTAATTGCTATGGAAGCTTTGTCGCAAGAGGCTGCTGATTTTCTTGAGCAGATGGTAGCTGCCAAATATAACTTGTTTATTTGTGGAGGAACGGGTTCGGGCAAAACAACATTTCTTAATGCACTTTCACAGTGGATTCCTGCAGATGAACGGGTTATTACAATCGAAGATGCAGCGGAGCTTCAAATACGCGGAGTATCTAACCTGGTTTCACTCGAGACTCGTAATGCAAATAGCGAGGGCAAGGGACACATCGGCATTCGTGAGCTCATCCGTGCATCCCTGCGTATGCGTCCGAATCGGATTATCGTCGGAGAGGTTCGCGGGGCGGAAGCCTTAGATATGCTCCAAGCGATGAATTCGGGTCATGAGGGGAGTTTATCGACCGGACATTCTAACGGGGCTCTAGATATGGTTTCCCGATTGGAAACGATGGTGCTAAGCGGGGCTGACTTGCCAGTGATCGTTGTAAGGCAACAGATTGCTTCCGCGGTGGATATCATTATTCATTTATGCCGTTTCCGGGATTCTACGCGCCGCGTTTCTGAAATCTGCGAGGTTACAGGTTTTCGGGAGGGTGAAGTGCAGCTAAGTACTCTGTTCCGGTTTGAGGAAGAGAAACAAATGAACGGGAGAATCGTCGGTCAGTTAAAGCGAGTAGAATCGATCTGTGATTTACGTAAGCTGCGAAGTGCTGGGCTGTTAGGGGAGATTGATTGATGATCGATTACAGTGTCTATCGTCTGAGTAAGTGGCAACGTTTATGGGCGATCACACAGGGCTGCGCCTTCACTTTTATCGCTATTTGGTTGATGTATCGAAATTATATAGCCGCATTAGCGGTATCACCTCTTGGATTTCTGTATCCCAGCCAGTATGCGAAGGCACTCTGCAGAAGACGTCGGGACAAGCTGAGGCAGCAGTTCAAGGAAGCTCTTCATGCATTATCCTCGCTCCTCTCGGCGGGAAGGTCTGTGGAGAATGCTTTTACATCACTCGAGAACGATTTAGTGCTTCTACTAGAGGATTCCCATTCTGACCTCATCATGGAGCTCAGGGCCATTACGAATCGTCTGCATAACGGAGAGCCGTTAGAGGTTGGATTGCGGGATTTTGCGAAGCGTTCGGATTTAGAGGAGGTAAGGAACTTCGCTGATGTGATAACAATATGCAAGAAAGCGGGCGGGGACTTGATGGAGGTTGTTCGCAGAACCTCACAGCTCATTGGAGAGAAGCTGGAAGTAGAGTTGGAGGTCTCAGTGCTTATTGCGCAGAAGAAGTTCGAAGCAAGGATTATGATGATGATGCCCTTTGCTTTTGTTGGTATTCTTGGATTTATCGCCGAGGATTATATGGAGCCTCTTCATGAAGGGGTGGGAATAATTCTGTTGTCCGTTTGCTTGTTCTTATTAATTGTGTGCAGCTGGTGGATGCTGCGGATCATGGAAATTAAGCCATGAGTGACTGGTTGAGTTGGAAAATTATAGTCAGTTTGGTCCTAATTTATGTGGTGCTTGTTCTCCACACACTAAGGGGAAGAGATATTCGTCATTTGCGTTTTCATATTGATCCTTTTGTTTTGCTTTTGTTACATCGACCTATCTTGGAGAGAATGCTGCCGTTACTGCAAAGACAGAGGTTATCCTTAGCCATTCTGCACGGCGGTATTTGCCATCGAGAGATGTTAATAAGTTGGGCTGCGGAAAGTTTAGGTCTCTCTTATATTGTTCTTTTGCTTTCAGGCCTTATAGGAGCGATGGCTGATGATTCTTCTTTGCTCGCAATGGGCTTTGTCATTGCCTGCAGCCTCCCGATTTTACGCGCGAAAGAGCTGTCTAACAAAGTGAATAAACGTCGTCAGGCCATTGTGATGGAATTGCCTGAGCTGCTTAGCAGGCTGTTGTTAATGGTGAATGCAGGGGAGAATGTAATGCGCGCATTAGCCCGATGCATGGAACAGAAACAAAGCAGCGAGCATCCGTTATACATGGAGCTAAGTCGGGCGATCGAAGGGTTGAAGCGCGGTGAAAGTCTGGCTCAAGCACTCGAGGAGATGGGAAGAAGATGTGCGGTTCCAGAGGTGAGGCTTTTCGCGACGACAGTGCTGATTAATGCCAGAAGAGGCGGGGAGGCGTTTGTACCCGCTCTGCGGGAGCTAACGAGGCAAATGTGGGAGAAGCGAAAGTCAATCGCTCGTATGCTCGGAGAACAAGCGTCATCACGATTGGCCTTCCCTCTTGCTGTTATCTTTCTATTGATTATGGTTCTAGTCGGTGCGCCGACGATTTTGATGATGTAATTCATTTATCTTTAGAGAGGATGGGTGTTATGTTCGGGAGCATAGTTAAGCTAGGAATAAGGGCTTTGGGAGCATTTTGGAGAGATGAGAGAGGAATTGGCACGCTCGAAATTGTACTCATTGCTGCTGTTTTGATTATGGTAGCCATCTTTTTTAAGGACTGGATTATGGAGTTTCTGGGAAATCTGATGGACTCCGTTGAAGGCAAGGCGGAAACAGTATTTGAATGAATAGGGATGATCGCGATCAGCGTAGACCTAACAGTTGCTGGAGCAACACCTCAGGCTCCATTTCATTAGAAGCATCAATGATACTCCCATGGATTGTAATTATCACTTTCCTGCTTTTGTTGTTTTCCCTCCTCGTTACACAAGGTGCAATTCTTTATTATAGTTCATCTATAACAGCGGAGCGTGCGGCATTCAATTGGTCCAACTCTGCAAAGGAAACGCAGACGGGTGCCTACCCTGAGGGGCAGTATGATGGGTTATACTGGCGTTTGCTTGATGACAGCTTAGTTAAGGGACTCTTTGGTTTGGTGTCTGAGGAAGAAGGGGCAGAGGTAAAGATCGAGCTCTATTCAGGTATGCAGAAGGGTAAGGGTTCTGGTGTGGCAGACAAGCTTAGGAAGCTGGGCTTTCAATTGATTTCCTCCCAAGAGGATCTAAATGGTGCCATGAGTTACAGCAACATCGGAGTTAAACGCCAAATTGGGGTGAACCTATCAGCTGGCTGGCTTCCAGAGCCTTTAATTTGGCTGCGCGGGGAAGATGCTTCGGTTGCACAAGCCACCGCATTAGTTGTTGAGCCGACTGAGTTTATTCGTTCCTTTGATTTGGCACGTTACTATGCATCCAAGATGAAATCTGCACCAGAGGGCTCGACGGCATTTAGAGAAAAGGCTGCAGTTATACTACGAAAGCGTGGCAGTTAAGTGTTAACTAAGGGTGAGGAGGGAGTGGGAATGAAGGAGGATTCGTACGACCGAAGTGAGTCGTATTTTAATCGGCGGATGCCGGAATCTCAGGGTGAGACGGGCTCAGTGACGATTTATTTTATTGCAGTAACCGCGGCATTTGTATTATTGACAGCTTTACTGATCGACTTTGCTCGAATGGCAGCATTTCGGCAGCAGGCGGAGTTGTCAGTCAAGTCTGGCGTACGGTCGACGCTCTCCTCCTTCGATCCTATTATTTACGCTCGGTATGGACTCTTCATTAGGGGCGGAGAATCTGCGGGATTACTGTTCCGTAAGACAGTAGAGGGCCATTCTTCTCCTCAAGCTGGGGGTGTGTTTCCGTTAATTGATACGCGATGGGAAGAGACTAATGTAACCGAAAGCCGGCCGTTAGCAAACCATGATATCTTTCGCAGGCAAATACTGGAGGAGATGAAATATAAGGCTCCCATAGACTTATCATTAGAAACGGCGGAACGATTTCGTGGTTTGTCGGGGGCGATGAAAGAAGCGACTGCTACGGTTGACCTTTTGGAGAAGATGCGTAAGGCCTATGAGCGGCGAGAATCGGCAATGGATGAGGCTTTGGCCATTCAGAAGGAAACCGGGGAAGTCATTCGGCAGCTTCTAAATGGAGTGGTTCCCTATCCCTCGCAGGCTCTTCAGAATCACTCCGCCGGAGTAGTCAATAATATAGCGGATGCCGCGTCAAAGTACGAAGATTACGTTAGCAAAAGGCAGGAGGATGAAGCAAGGAGAGAAGCTCAAAGGCGGGAAGAAGAGGAGAAGAAGGCAAAGGAAAAAGATGAAGCGCAGAATGAAGAACCCATAGGTGCAGGTAAGTCGGAAGGTCCTATTCATGGCTTGTTAATAGCAGAATATGAATCTGGAATTCAATCATTAGCAGCAAGATTAAGTGAGGCCTCTATCAAGGTTCGCTTGAAATCTAATGAGGCTAGGGAAAAAGCAAGCACTGTTCTTCAAGCTGCCAAAGAAGCAAATGATCAAATGAGAACATTAGTTGAACAAGCCAAGTCGATGCCATCCTCTTCAATGGGTGAGGAGTCTACATCCCCGGGTCTAGCCATGGATACAGAGAGGCTTCAATCATTGGAAGAACTGCGGCAGACGGCTGAAGATATGGTGTTTAATTTTCCGTTTTTTGAGGAATATGATGCAGAAATCAGGCTCCAGCATAATCGAGGCTTGCAGCTCGCGGAAGAATCGGCTTCATTTATGGCTTTAGCTGCTATCGCGACTGGTTCAACGGGCAGAGGACTAGCTTTAAGAGATGGGGCAGAGCGACTACAAGGTGCTTATTCTGTAACTGTGCAAGCTTATGGGCTAAAAGGCTCGGTAAGCTCACAGCGGGAGAAGTTACTACAATCCCATCGCACGTATGATAATGAAATAAAGAAGCAAGAGCAAGAAGCAAAAACAGCATGGTCAGGAGCAACGAATTTTCTCGGTGGATTAACGGGGGTATCCGGCTCCACTGAAGAGAAGGCACAGTTTGTACAAGTAACGAGCTTATATCATGACAATAAAGATTGGAACCAAGCAGAGGAGGATCACGCGGAGGCGGATAAGGAACAGGTTCAAAAAGAGCTCCGGAATGATCCTTTTGAAGGAAGGGATGAAGCCATGTCGGGGTCTAGCAGCATAATGAGTGCATTGCAGGATTCAATCCTTGCCTCGAGGGATCAGCTCTACTTCTCTGAATACACGATAGGGAGGTTTTCTCATTATGATCCCCTTCTCGTCAAGGAAATGCTGCAAGGAGGTAATGCTTCGCTTTCTATCGATAAGCAAGAAACGGAATATATCTTATACGGGTTAAATAATCCTTCTTCGAATATCGCAGCAGCATATGGAGAGATATTTGCCTTTCGTCTGGCCATTAGAACTATGGAAGGACTCGTAGAGAGCCGTGCAATGGGACATCCTCTTCTGGTACTTGCGGCAGCGCTTGTTTATGGGATTAGAAATGCTCAAATAGATATTAATCTCTTAGTTACAAAAGGGAAGGTGCAGCTGTCCAAATATATAAGAGTTGATACGACCTATACGGATTATATAAGGCTATTCCTCCTCGTGCATGGTGGATCGGCGAATCATATGGCAAGAACGATTGCTGTTATGGAGAGAGCTTCCGGGCTTTCCTTTCGCGGGGCTTATACTTACGCTAGCGCTGAAGGAACAGCATCGGTTAAGCTTTGGTTTTTCCCGGGGCTGCTTAAGGTCATGGGACGTTATGGAGATTTAGGCGGAACGGTGAAAGGAAGCCGTTATGAAGCGACTTATACAGCGGATAGCTCCTATCAATAAGAGGAGAAGCTTGGACAGCGATGGCGGGGTAACGCTGGAAACGGCGTTGGTTATGCCGATTTTTCTCCTATTTGTTTTTTTCTTGATTTCGATCATACAGACTGCCGTTATTTCCATGGCTTTGCATAGTGCTTTATCTCAAACGGCAATGCAGGCTGCATCCGCTTGGTATCCAATTTCCCTTGGACTCGAGCAAGCAAGATCTTCTGAGCTTAACCGGCAAATGGAAGAGTGGAATGACAAGTGGCTGAAGGTGAACGAAACGGTTCAACAATATGCTAAGTGGCTGCCTTCACCAATGAAGGAATGGGCTGAACAAGTCTCTAGGGGTTCATTCTCTTTAGAGGACCAAGCAGCGAGGCTCGCATTTAGTCAGCTCCTCAAGCAATTCGTGGATGCTCGAGTGCTAGATTCCGCTCGAATCACCATAACATCAGCTCAATTGCCGGACCAAGAGAATCGAACAAATGCGTATTTAACCATACAGGCAGAATACGTGCTTCCCATTCAGGTTCCTTTCACCGAACGTAAGCTAGTTCTTCGTGAATCCGTGAGGGAACGCGTATGGATCGGCGGAAGTCCCTCTTTATCACGTCTTACGGAGGAAGGAAAAGAAGCTTTTACCGTTTCTTTAGTGTCCTTGGATCCAAATCCCGTGAGACCAGGGAGGAAAGCGACTTTAATTCTTCGAACGGAGCCAGGGACAGTTGTAGATTTATCCATTGTGTATAAAAGCGGCTTAAGTCAAGCCAAACATCTTGGAAGCGCCACGGCAGATGCATCAGGATTGGTTTCATGGACCTGGCATGTATCGGGCCGAACAACGCCGGGGCAATGGAACTGGAGGGTCTCCACTCCTGCGGGCGGAGTGTGGCAGGAATCCTTTCAGGTTGCAGGAAAAAGGGAATCCGAGGAGGCTTCGGAGTGAACATTGAGGTGTTAGTTATAGTCAGTCTGTTTTTAATAACCGCATGCTGGACAGATATTCAACGAATGAAAATTCCTAATGCTCTTACTGTGTTTTTTGCATCTGGTGGTATATTATATCAGCTCATCTTACATGATATGAGCGGGTTAAGATGGGCCTTATTAGGTGCTGTTGTGGGTTTTGTTCCGCTTTATATCATGCATCGGTTGGGAGGAATCGGAGGGGGGGACGTGAAGTGGTTCGGTGCGTTCGGAATTTGGATGGGGCCATTGCCAACGCTGCAGCTGCTTGTATTCTCGATTCTTTTCGCTGGAGGTATTGCGGGTGTACTGCTTATATTACGTCTTCCGGGTCTGAGAAAATGGGGGAAGCGATTGAAATGGCCGTGGGGGCCTCACCCGGTGACAATAGGACGGAGTGCGCAAATTCCGTTTATGATAGCCGTCGCTCCAGGGTTTATTACGTTATTAGGGAAAGGATAAGTGTAATATGGAGCCTTTAGTGATTCGCTTCGAGCAGAAAAGAGGTCATTATATGATTATAGAACGTGACCCTCCGATCACTCGGGCAGAGATGAATGAAACTCAAATGCAAATGCTTAAGCAATGCGATATTCCGGGTTTACTTCCACTGGAGACGGAGGAAAGCGATGGTCACATCTCCTTGAAATTTTTACTATCTAGCAACCGAATGCTGTCTGAAGCTCTTCGGATAACAAGCTGGTCCATGTTCGATATGATGGGAGCTTTGTGTCGGTTAGGAGAGGTTCTCGAGGAATGTAGACTTTACTTATTAGATGCTGATCGAATCAGGCTATACGATGAGTTTATATTTGTGGGGAATGACTGGCATGACTTGAGATTCACCTATGTTCCAATCGATATGCCAACACTCCATAAAGTTGATGATATGGAGCGCCTCATTATACGTTGGATGCTGAAGGTTAAGGAACCGGACGGTCATGTATTTCAGCATGTATTGAAACTTGTTGCAATGAAAGGATTTATGCCGATTACCCTGAGTCGTTATGCTAGGGAATATTTAGCGGGTTCACTCGAAGTCGGGATTTCCGTTAAAGCAAAGCCGCAGACACCTGCGATACCAGCCATGCAGACATCGATTTCTCGGGAGGAGGAACAAGCGGAATTCGGTCAAGAACCATCGAAGCCTTTGCGTTCTTGGGATATTTTTCGGCCGCCAACGGGTGACCCCCATACCGTTTCTGAGATGTGGGGTGACGATTCGAGAATTCAAAGAGAGCATGATCATTCAAGGATCTCAAAGCCAAATGAGCCCAATGCCGGAAGCGTTATAGATGTTAGCCGATGGCGAACTCTTTTGCTTTGTGTTGGTTTTCTTGCAGCGGCGACAGGTTGGAGATTCATCTATTTGAATGAGCCTAGTGAACAAAAGCTATTGTTCAGCATCTGCTTAACCTTGATAATCGGTGCGGGTATATTATACTTTTGGAAAGGATTACCCGCTTGGGCGTTACATAGAAATCGTTCAAGAATAAGAACTAATCTTGTGAACAAGGAGATGGGAATCAACCAGGTTGCCGGTTCAGAGAATCATGAGGAGAACCTCAAGGAGCGTTGGTCAATGGAACCTCGATTTCCTAATCGGCTCTCACAGCCTTACGCTCAACCACATGAAAATATCTCATTTCATCTTCCTCATACAAATGACAGCAATAATGCACTCCTTCCGGAGACTTCATGGTTTGCAGCACCCGATGATCAGACAACTTTCCTAGACCAAAGCCATAAACTTAGAAAATCCACTTATTATCTTGTGTGGGAAAATAAGGAGTCTGCTAATCAGAGAATCCCCCTCGAAGGAAACTCGCTGGTTATCGGACGGTCGAGTGATGCCTCTCAGCATGTTGATCCAACGTTGGGAATGTCGCGCGCGCATGTTGAGCTAGTAAGAATAGCTGAGGAATGGAAGGTTAAAGATCTAGGCTCGCGAAACGGCAGTAAATTGAACGGTCAGCCAATGGCACCCTACGAGTTATATTTGCTGCAAACAGGCGACTGCCTTACGCTAGGCCATTCACAATACCGGTTTCTTAACGAGGTATAAAAAAAGCCCTAACGGGTAATATCCCGCAGGGCTGCTTCTAGCTTCGGAAAAGCGAAAACAAAACCATGATCGAGCAGCTTGCGGGGCATAGCCCTCTGCCCTGTTAAAACCAGAGTACTCATCTCGCCTAAGACTGCCCTAAGTACGAAACCTGGGACGGGGAACCAATGCGGACGATGAGTTACAGACCCAAGCATTCGTCCGAATTCATCGTTGGAAACGGGCTCAGGTGCAACTGCGTTCACAGGGCCGGATATTGTTGGATGATCTAAACAGAACAGTATGAGCGATACCATATCCTGAAGATGAATCCAAGGTAATCCCTGCGTGCCATCCCCCATTCGGCCTCCGCCGAACAAACGGTACGGCAGACGAAGCAAGGGGAAAGCACCACCCTCGCGGGCACAGACCAGTCCAATTCGTAGCTTAACCAAACGCTCGGCTGGAATTTGATCCGCTGCGTTCTCCCACTTTACAACGGTTTCTCCAAGAAAGTCGGCAGGCCGTACAGGCGAGTTTTCGTCGAATACCTGCTCCCCTGAATGCCCATAAAGTGATATTCCAGATGAGTTAACGACAATCCCTGGCGGCAAGCTCATTTGCTTCAGGTTGCCGGCGATACGGCCTGCAGCCTCTTCTCGAGAGGATACAATCCGATCTTTAGCTTTCTGGGTCCACCTTTGGTTAATGGATTCGCCTGTCAGATTAACAATTCCGTCATAACCACTAAGCCGATCTGGATATGCGTTCCACTCTGTCCAGGTTACATAACTAGGATGAGGAAGGGTTGGGTCATAAGGGGGTTGAACAGGTATTTTCCTCGTAATAATGCATACTTCATCCCCGCGAGACAATAGTGCTTGTGTTAAAGCTTGGCCAATAAAACCCGTTCCACCGCATAGCAGCAAGCGCACCTGAGCCCCTCCTCATACCTCTACTGCTTATCGATTGTAATGATTGTAGGTTGTTTGATTTTTTCTCCGCCAGAATCCACAATTTCTTCGGTGAATTGATATTTCACTGCGGTTCCCGATTCCCACGAAGACACTTTATCTCCGATTTCTGGTGGGATTTGGAAGGCTGTCGGTCCAGCCTCGGTTTTAATTTCAATAGAATGAGTATCTCCTTGCCCTACGTATATACCTGTTCCTTCATGGACTACAGGTGCAGTTCCTTCTGTTTCCGGAGCTGCGCTCATGCTAGGACTAGCAGAAAGGGAAGGGCTGGCGGATGGAGAAGAATCGGTGTTATTGTTGCTGCACGCTGTACCCATCAGTACCAAGGTAAGCACGGCAACGCTCATAACCATAGCTGTTTTGTTATTTTTCTTCATGTTCACTTACACCTCCTATGAGGTTAGACGAAAAGAAACAGCAAAGGTTTCGCTTTTTACTTGGAGGCTTACTAGACTCTCCTATTTAAGCAAATGGCGATAGGCCGAATAGTCGATTTTATTTTTCTCGAGAAAATCCTTCAAGCTGCGGTGATCCCTAGGGGGCGTTGCACGGATATAGCCTTCGATACAGTGGTCTCTCGTTACTTCGGGGGCACCGCTCTCCACTGCCAATTGGCCAATCTTGGCTGCAATCGAATGGCTGGCAATATCCCGGAATGCACTTGGAACTGGAGAAACGAGCTTATGAAGCATGTCCTTAGATTCATCCGTCCATAGCTCGCGGCTTCGCTCTACCCAATAATTCTGCCAATCTAGCTTTGACTTTCCATCGCTTTGCGGCAGAACCTTCAAAAACTTGCGGAACATAAAAAATCCGCCCACACTCATAAACAATACGAGCACGATGGTCCAGAACCAAATGAAATACATGAACCAATCCGGCGCTGAATTCATATCAAATCACCTCATTCTGAAATTATAGCTCATTTCTAGATTTATTTCGATGTTCGCGATACAATAGGGAATGATTGCGAGAACAGGTCCCGACATGGATTGCGGGGCACGGAGCGAAAGGCGAGGGGAGTAATAACATGTTGAAGATTGGATCTCATGTCTCATTCTCAGATAAAGGATTGTTATCAGCCGCTAACGAGGCTATTTCTTATGGTTCCGGGACATTCATGATTTACACAGGAGCACCTCAGAATACTCGTCGCAAACCGATCGAGGATCTTTATATCCCGCAGGGCAAAGAGGTTATGGCCACTAACGGGATTGGTGAAATTGTTGTCCATGCGCCATATATAGTAAACCTAGGTTCTTACAAGGAAGATACCTACCGGCTTGCAGTTGAGTTCCTTCAAGAGGAGATCCGACGGACTCACAAGATAGGCGTGAGGAATATTGTACTGCATCCTGGTGCATATACGGATAAAGATGCGGAATACGGAATTGCCCGTATTGCGGAAGGGCTTAACGAAGTTCTGGAAGCGACGAAAGAAACAGATGTCAATATCGCGCTCGAGACGATGGCTGGCAAAGGGACGGAAATCGGCCGAAGCTTCGAGGAATTGGCTCAGATCATAGAGAAGGTAAGTCTTAACAGCCGTTTGACTGTGTGTATGGATACATGTCATATCCATGATGCGGGTTACGATATCGTTGGGGATATAGATGGCGTGCTTAGCAAGTTCGATGAGATCGTCGGCTTGGATCGTATTGCGGTAGTGCATGTTAATGACAGCAAAAATCCAAGAGGAGCAGGCAAGGATCGCCATGCTCCAATTGGTTCTGGCTGGATCGGTTATGAAGGGATCGCAGGCGTAGTTGGACATGAGCTTCTGAAGGACAAGCCTTTCATTCTTGAAACCCCGTGGATTGGTAAAAAAGAGGCAACGGAGCGTCCGATGTACGAGGCGGAAATCGCGATGTTAAGCGGGAATGCAGAACAACGTTTTGGCGGAGAATTCCTGGAAGACGTGGAGCGTTTGCAATATTTCTACGATAAAGTAGGGATTGATTCTAGGCTTTATGTCCTTAACACCTGGGAGTTGCTTAAATCGGATGCAAAGGCAAGAAAAGCAGATCCTCGGGAACCGATGGAGCGACTTTACGATATGCTGATGGAACAGCGTGTGTTATCGAGCGAAATGAGTGAAGAAGCGGTTAACCAACGTCTTCTTGCTTGGCTTGCAGGTCCGGAATGGCTAGCTAGTCAATAAAGAAGAAGTATAGCTTGAAAGCGTAATGTAGAGAGGAAGAAAATAAAACCATGAGTCAACACAGCTATCAACCTCAAGAAATCAAGCGGCGTGAAGACAAGAGCATTCGTGCACGCATGTTGATTTCCTGTCCCGATCGTGCGGGAATCGTGGCTGCGGTATCTCAATTCCTATATGAACAGGGAGCGAATATCGTTCAGTCCGATCAATACACAATGGATCCTGAAGGCGGCATGTTCTTCATGCGGATTGAATTCGATCTTCAGGATTTAGAGAAAAGACTATCGTCGCTTCAAGAGGATTTCACTCGTGTATCGGATCGCTTCTCCATGAGATGGAGTATATTCCGCGCTGTAAGGCGCAAGAGAATAGCCATTTTCGTGTCGAAGGAGGATCATTGCTTGCTGGAGCTGCTATGGCAATGGCAAGCCGGAGATCTGGATGCTGACATCAGCATGGTCATTAGTAATCATAACGATATGAGAGGGCTGGTCGAATCCTTTGGCATTCCGTACCACCATGTTCCAGTGACCGCTGAAACAAAGCTGGAGGCTGAAGCCAAGCAACGGGAATTAACGGCCGGAAAGATTGATGTAATCGTATTAGCTCGATATATGCAGATCATATCTCCAAAATTTATAGAGCAATATCATAATCGTATCATTAATATCCATCATTCCTTTCTTCCAGCTTTTGTTGGGGGAAAGCCGTACCAGCAAGCTTATGATCGCGGTGTTAAGCTCATTGGCGCTACTGCGCATTATGTTACGGATGAGCTGGATGGCGGACCGATTATTGAGCAAGATATTCAAAGGGTTAGCCACCGAGACAATGTAAACGAGTTAAAGCGTATTGGACGTCACATCGAACGGATCGTTCTAGCGCGTGCGGTAAAATGGCATGTTGAGGACCGTTTGCTCGTTTACCAGAATAAGACAGTTGCTTTCGTATAACAGGTAAGATGTATAACTTGTAGGGTTTGTAAAACTACTCTATTCCATCTCCTGCTTGTACGGACAAGTTATGGAAATCATAAAATGTCCGTGTTACAATAACAAGAGTTGATTATTTTGCGGTATAACTGTACGATTCGCTGCGAAAGTAACGAGAACGTACGTGGAATAGAACTGAGGAGGGTTTTTTAATGACTGTCAGCACCAAAGCAATTGACCAATTATCCGTCACAACGATCCGCACGCTTTCTATCGATGCGATCGAGAAAGCCAAATCTGGACATCCCGGCATGCCGATGGGTTCCGCGCCAATGGGCTACCAATTATTCGCTAAAACCATGAAGCACAATCCATCCCACCCGGAGTGGATTGACCGCGACCGGTTCGTTTTATCAGCAGGACATGGTTCCATGCTGTTGTATTCCTTGCTTCATCTTAGCGGTTACGACTTGCCGTTGGAAGAGCTCAAAAACTTCCGTCAATGGGGCTCGCTGACTCCTGGACATCCGGAGTTCGGACATACTGCTGGCGTTGATGCAACTACAGGGCCATTGGGCCAAGGGATTGCAATGGCTGTAGGTATGGCAATGGCGGAAGCGCAATTGGCATCTACATACAATCGTGACGGCTTGGATATTATTAATCACTTTACTTACTCCATCTGCGGAGACGGAGATTTAATGGAGGGAATTTCCTCCGAAGCTGCTTCCATGGCTGGGCATATGAAATTAGGCAAGCTGGTCGTGCTGTATGATTCCAATGATATTTCATTGGATGGCGAGCTTAACCTATCGTTCTCTGAGAATGTAGCCAAGCGTTTCGAAGCTTATAACTGGCAAGTAATCCGCGTAGAGGATGGTAATGACCTCGATGCATTGGCTAAAGCGATTAAAGCTGCTCAAGCCGAGAGCGACAAGCCAACCTTGATCGAAGTTAAAACAATCATCGGTTTCGGTTCCCCGAACAAAGGCGGTAAAGGCGGTCATGCAGGTCCTCACGGCTCACCACTGGGTACCGATGAAGCCAAATTGACGAAAACCTTCTATGAATGGCCGCATGAGGAATTCCATGTACCAGAAGAAGTACGCGCACACTTTGCTGAAGTGAAAAAAGCAGGCGAGCAAGCTAACGCGGCTTGGGATGCTTTATTTGCCAAATATAAAGCGGCTCACCCTGAACTGGCAGCACAATTCGAGAACGCGTTAGCTCGCGAATTGCCAAGTAATTGGGATGCAGACCTTCCGGTATACACGACTTCCGACAAACCATTATCCACGCGTGTAGCATCGGGTAACGCATTAAATGGATTGGCGAAAAACGTTCCATATCTTGTGGGCGGATCCGCTGACTTGGAAAGCTCCACGATGACACATCTGAAAGGTCTTCCGCTATTCAAACCAGGCAGCTACGATGGCCGCAATATTTATTTCGGAGTTCGTGAGTTCGGAATGGCTGCTGCGATGAACGGAATTATGCTACACGGCGGTCTGAAGGTATACGGAGGTACATTCTTCGTATTTACGGATTACCTGCGTCCAGCTGTGCGTTTGGCTTCCATCATGGGATTGCCAGTTGTTTATGTACTGACGCATGACAGTATTGCCGTTGGTGAAGATGGTCCAACTCATGAGCCGATTGAGCAGCTCGCTTCCATCCGAATCATTCCCGGCTTGACTGTTATCCGTCCGGCTGACGGTAATGAAACCTCCGCTGCATGGGCCTATGCGCTGCAGAACAATGACAATCCGGTTGCTTTGGTATTGACTCGCCAAAACCTGCCAATTCTCGAAGGAACAGCAAATGCGCGTAACAACATTACTAAGGGTGCATACGTCGTTTCTGAAGCGGCGAACGGGCAGCCGCAAGGTATTCTGATTGCAACCGGTTCTGAAGTGCAGCTTGCTGTCGCTTCACAGAAAGCACTAGCTGAGAAAGGCGTGCACGTACGTGTAGTGAGCATGCCGAGCTTTGATCTGTTCGAGAAGCAGGAGCAAAGCTACAAAGAAAGCGTTCTGCCAAAAGGCGTTAAAGCACGTTTGGCTATCGAGATGGCTCACCCGTTCGGCTGGGAGCGTTATGTTGGAGACGCTGGCGCAGTTATCGGTATATCTACCTTCGGAGCATCAGCTCCGGGCGAACGCGTCATCCAAGAATATGGCTTCACGGTTGACAACGTCGTAGCCCAATTTAACAAATTGCTGTAACAGGAGCTGAGATTATACACATGTCACAATATAACAATGTTTCCGTCATTAAAAAGGCGAACGTTTATTTCGAAGGTAAAGTAACAAGCCGTGCCGTATTATTCGATGACGGTACGAAAGTGACCCTTGGTATTATGCTTCCGGGCGAATACGAATTCGGTACTGCCCAGAAGGAAATCATGGATATCCAAGCAGGTGAGCTTTCCGTACTTCTTCCAGGTAATAACGAATGGCTTGAGATTTCCGAACCTGCATCATTTGAAGTACCGGCTAACTCCAGCTTTAAGCTGAAGGTTAAGACGGTCACTGATTATATTTGCTCGTATATCGATTAATCTCCGCCATGCACACAAAGAAGGCAGGACTCCAATAGGGGCCTTGCCTTCTTTGCGTATATGCAGCTATATGTAAAGCGAAATAGATAAATCAAGACAGACTAGTGAGATTCCCTTACACCAACATTCCATACAAGGGATATCGATTATTTGTAACCGTATTCAATGTAAGATATATTAACATATTATAATTTTTCTTATTGACATAATGATGGAGGGTAATCTATAGTTAATAACATGATGTAACTAATTAACGCATATATATTCAAAAAGACTTGTGCTTTATGATTTCATTCTCTCTAATATCCATATTTTTTGCTTATTTAATAACTTTCTGAAATTAATTGTAGGAAGGCTGTGTTATCAATCTACTCTGAAAAACACGATCAGGAATTCATCAAGAAGAAAAATCAATTGCTGATCCTGGATATGGTCCGTAAACATCGGCCCGTCTCGAGAGCGGAAATCGCCAAATTGATCAGAATGAGCCCCACATCAGTAGGGCGTATCGTTAGCGATCTGATTGAGATCGGATTGGTGAAAGAGACGAACCAGTTCTCATCCGGTGTAGGACGTAAGGCGACCATGCTCGACATTGATGTTCAACAAATTCTTTCGGTTGGCGTGGAGGTGGACCGTAGTGTCATCCAAGTTGGTCTGGTCGATTTAGACGGTCGGGTTGTAGCGGAGCAGCACCACGTGATTGAGCGTACCGCTGGACAGCCCGGGATTGTTGCCGAGAAAATTGCCAGCATGATTATCGGGTTGGCGGATACGCAAGGCATAGCGGCTTCCAAATTTATAGGTGTCGGAATCGGAACTCCCGGCATTATGGATACGATCACCGGAAACGTCGTTTTTTCCGCCCAAATGGGTTGGACAAATGAACCGTTCGCAAAGATGGTGGAAACGAAAATTAACTTGCCCGTTGTACTGGATAACGACTTAAAAGTGAAAGCCCTTGGTGAAAGCAGCATCGACGCCATGTCCAATAAAGAGATAACTGCTCTTATCAGCATAGGGAGCGGCGTTGGCTCTGCCTTGGTTATGGATGGGAAAATCTATCGCGGCGCCAACAACATTGCGGGCGAGATTGGACATTCCACCATTGATCCAAATGGAAAGCTGTGCGAATGCGGCAAGAGGGGCTGCCTGCAGACCTACATTACCGACTTGGCCATGCTGCAGGAGGCTAACCAAATAAAGCCGGTGTCGAGCGTCAATGAGTTGTTCGCACTGATGAGAGCCGGCGAAGCGTGGGCGCACAACATTATTGATCGTGCCTGCACATATATTGCGGTTACCATTAATAATGTCGTTTGCACCTACAATCCGGATACGATCATTCTAACGGGAGACTTTATCGAGAATCATCCCGAAGTGTTCGAAACGGTAAGAAGCAAATCGAAGGCTTTCATTTGGGAACCTTTTATCGGAACTTTTGAATTGATCCGTTCCAAGCACGGGGAAAAATCGGTCATGGTCGGAGCTGCTAAGCTTGTGCTTCAACAACGCTTGGACCGGGGCTTGCAGCACAAATAACATCATGGGGGTAAACGGCATGGAAGTGAAGCTTGTCAAAGAATTCCGCGGCGGCATTGAAGAATGCGTACATACAGGACATATTTGCGGTGTGAACGACCGGGGCGAAATCCAATATTCCGCAGGAGATCCGGAAGCGATCGTGTTCTTGAGGTCAGCGGGCAAACCGTTTCAAGCGATACCGGTCATCCGGCATGGCGCCGATGCCAAATTCGGTTTAAACGATGCGGAAGGAGCTATTCTAGTAGGCTCCCACCGGGCTGAGCCGTTTCATGTCGAGGTTTTGGAGTCGATTATGAAGAAAACCGGAATAGGCGAAGAACGGCTCATTTGCCATCCGACCTATCCGCTCAGCGTATATGCGACCGAAAATCTGCTGCGTGAACAAAAGCCCAAAAGATCCATTTACCATAACTGCTCCGGCAAACACCTTGGCATTCTGGCCCTCTGCGAAACGATGGGGTATTCCTTGGATGGATATGGAGAACCGGATCACCCCGCGCAACAGGAAATTCTGGAAACGCTGGCCTACTTGGCGCATTATCCTAAGGAGAAAATCGGTCTCGGAACCGATGGCTGCGGCTTCCCGGTGTTCGCAATGCCGCTTCAAGCCTTGGCTATTGCCTATTTGAAGCTAGCCTGTCCTGACCTTATCGCAAATCCCGAAATCCGCGGCGCCGTTCAAGTTATCGTGCATCGGATGAATAAACATTACGAGATGGTCGCGGGAACCGACAGGATTTGTTCAAATCTTCTTATGGATCCGAATATCGTGGCCAAAGGCGGTGCCAAAGGCGTCTACTGCTTTGGATTAAAGAAGGAAAGGCTTGCCTTTGCCCTGAAGGTTCTAGATGGTTCCGAAGACGAGTGGCCAATCATCGTGGCGTCCATTCTGGAACAAATCGGGTATGAGAACCGGGAGACGATCGACCGGATGTACAGGCTTACTCCAGCGGACATTCGAAACGACAACGGTCGGACAATCGGCCGTAATCAACCTGTGTTTACGTTGAATTTTCAATAAATAATCAAAAACAATCCGCATCCGTTCTTATAACGATTCGATGGAGCGGCTTCAATCAAAGGAGGAACAAACATGAATAAACGAGTTTGGACTGTCATTTTGCTGGGTGTATTATTAATTTCTTCCGTACTTGCAGGCTGCGGGAACAACAAGGAAAGCTCATCATCCGGGAGCGCAAGCGAAGGCGGAAGCGGAGAGAAGGTTAAAATCTCTTATCTGGATCCGCTGCCGAGCAATGAACGGACAGATCTCATGAAACAACTCATTCAAAAGTTCGAAGAACAAAATCAGAACATTACGGTCGAGTATATGTCCGTTCCTTGGGAGGAAGCGAATAAAAAATGGATGACGATGGGCGCAGCGAAAATCTTGCCGGACGTCATCAGCGTGGACGATACATCCCTAGCGGGAATGAGCGCAGCCGGATACCTTCAGAGCCTACAATCCTACTACGATAAATGGGATCAAGTCGCTAACCTGACCGAAGCAACCAAGCAAGCCCGAAACAAATACAAAAATGAAGTATACGCCATTCCCGATGCTTTTCTGCTTCAGGGTCTGTTCATCCAAAGCAGCTGGTTTAAAGAGAAAAGTCTGCCGGAAACAATCGATACATGGGCCGATTACTTCTCTCTTGCGCAGAAGCTGACCGACGAGAGCCAAGGCCGTTATGGAATATCTTTCCGGGGCGGCGCGAACGGCGTCATCCGCGCAATGGAATACGTGATGGCGGCAACCCATTCCGACAGCTGGTTTGATAAAGAGGGCAAGGCCATTCTGTACAAACCGGAAGCGAAAGAAGCGTTTAAGAAGTTCTACGATCTTTACCTTAACGGCTACGCGCCGAAAGAATCCGTCAACTGGGGTTTCAATGAAATGGTGCAAGGATTCATGAACGGTCAGGCGGGTATTCTGAACCAAACGCCGGAAGTCATCGCAGTCGCCGAGAAGAACATGCAGCCGGGCAGCTGGAATGTCGTCCCGATGCCGAAATCGGACGACGGGAAGAGATACATTTTCTGGGGATTCACGGCTGCATATGCAATGTCCTCGAACTCTGAACATAAGGACGAGGCATGGAAATTCATCGAGTTTTTGAGCTCGCCGGAAAACAATCTCGAGTACAGCAAGAAGAACTCGAGCATTCCGATCTATGCGGAGAACCTGAAGGATCCTTTCTTCAGCACCGGCGCAATCTCCGGTTATGCAGGTTCAATGGCCGATACGAACATCGTGTTCGCCGGTCCGCCAAGCCACTTGACCAAGCTGGGAGAATTCACGGGTACTTACGCAGTAGAAGAAACGCAAAAATATTTGACCGGCAACCAATCGCTGGATGATACGGTCACCCGCTTGGCCGACTGGCTTACGAAGGAACAAACGGAATACTTAAAGGAAAACCCGCAGCCTTAATTTCAACATTAAAGAAAGAACACGCATAACCGAGCGCAAGGGCGGTGAAGCCGTTTTGCTTGGTTATGTGTGTTTTCCATCTCATGAAGGCGGTGAAGCGATGTCTTCGGCAAGCTATCCAAGGAAGCTTTCCTCTGTTCGAACTAAGCGATTATTACGCAGATGGGAGCCCTATTTTCTATTGCTTCCGGCGCTGCTGATTGTACTGTCCTTTTTTGCTTATCCGGTCATAAAAGCGTTTCAACTTTCATTTATGCATTACGTGCTGTTTGAGCCAAGCAAAATCGGTTATTCGGGTTTCGATAATTTCAAGGCGCTGTTGATGGATTCCAATATGCCCCAGATTCTGATTAACTCGGTCATCTGGGTCGTTGCGACGGTAGGGCTGCAGTTTGTGCTTGGTTTCATGCTTGCGCTTGCGCTGAACAGACATTTTAGAGGCAAACACCTGTATCAAGCGGTCGTTTTTCTGCCGTGGGCGGTATCCGCCTTTCTTATCGGCATGATCTTCAAGTGGATGTTCAACCAGCAGAACGGTTTGATCAACCATTTGTTGCTGGAGCTCGGACTGATCAACAAAGCGATTGCTTTCTTGGCCATTCCGGGAACCTCCATCATTCCCGTTATCATCGCCATGGCGTGGTATGGCGTACCGTTTTTCGGAATCATGATATTGGCAGCGCTGCAATCGGTCCCGCACGAAATATACGAAGCGGCGGATATCGACGGAGCGGGCAGGGTAAAACGGTTATTCCAAATTACGATTCCCTACATCAAACCGACGCTCGTCCTGACCGTGCTGCTGCGGGTGATCTGGGTTTTTAATTCGGCGGATCTGATTTATATCATGACCAATGGCGGACCTGCCAACAGCTCGCATAATCTGCCTTCCTATATTTTCAACAAAATCGGTTACTCGACAGACTTCGGGCAAGCCTCGGCGCTTGGCGTACTAATGCTAATCATCTTGACCGTGTACACAATCTTCTTCCTACGGGTAACGAAATACAACGAAGCGGGTGATATCTGATGCAGCTTTTCATGAGAAAAAGACTACCCGGCACCATCCGTTTCTGCGTTTTGGCTTTATTTCTGGCAGGTACCCTCCTTCCTTTTTATTGGATGCTGGTCACGTCGTTAAAAACCCGTTTGGAGATTTATGGGAAGAAAATGACGTTGTGGCCGGAAAATCTTACATGGATTAATTATGCGGAAACGTTCCGAAGCTCGAGTTTTCCGCACTATTTTGCCAATAGTTTTGTCGTCAGCATTATTAGCGGCATTCTGGTGCTGGTGGTATCCATTCTCGGAGGGTACAGCTTGGCTCGGTACCGTTTTCGGGGTAAAGGCATAATCATGCTCATCTTTCTGTCCACGCAGATGGTACCTGTTGTGATCATGTTGGTTCCTTTGTTTATGGTATTCGGCAATTTGAAGCTTCTGGATACGCTGCCCGCTCTTATTATCACGTATACGGCCATCAACATTCCGTTTTGCATGATTACGATGTCCGGTTTCTTCCAACGCGTGCCGGTTGCACTGGAAGAAGCGGCGATGATCGACGGTTGCAACCGCATGGAAACGGTGGTCCGGATTATATTGCCCATCATGTTGCCAGGCATCGTCGCTACCTTCGTCTTCGCCTTTACGGCTGCTTGGAACGACTTGTTTTTCGGCATCATGTTCACGACCAGTGAAAGCGTTAAAACAGTACCGGTCGGATTAAACAGCTTTGTGCAAAAATTCGATATCAACTGGGGCGAAATGAGCGCTGGCGGCGTTCTGTCTTTGATTCCGGTGGCCGTTCTTTTCGCATTCATACAGCGTTACATAGTGGCCGGGCTCTCGCAAGGAGCGGTAAAAGGATAATGGAAACGGAGACGAGAGGATATGCTGCTTGAAGTCATCGCAACATGTGCAGACGATATTGTAAAAGCGAATTCGGGCGGCGCCGACCGGATTGAACTGGTGACGGGGCTGCAGGAAGGCGGCATGTCTCCAAGCCTAGGATTGCTGGAAGCGGCGGTTAACTTATCCGCCGTTCCCGTTCACGTCATGATCCGTCCGCACAGCCGGTCCTTTCATTATGATCCGGACGATGTTCGCATCATGGTCAAGGATATCGGCGCGGTTCGGCGGGCAGGTGCGGCTGGAATCGTACTCGGCGCTCTGCAGGAGAACGGCCGGGTGGACAAAGATACGCTCAAGCTGCTTCTGGAAGCTGCGGAAGACCTTTCCGTTACGTTTCATCGCGCATTCGATGAGACACGGGATTTAGACGAGGCGCTGGACGATTTGCTCGCTTTTCCTGTGGACCGGATATTGACCTCCGGCGGTAAGCCGAGCGTACTGCAAGCCATGGACACCATCGGTCGTTTGGTAAAGAGAACGCAAGGAACACGACTCCGAATACTCGCCGGAAGCGGCTTGACGATAGAAAGTCTGCCGGAATTTATAATGAAAACCGAAGTGAAGGAATTTCATTTCGGCAGGGGCGTACGCGCAGGCATGCTTTCAACCGGCCAGATCGATCCGGAGCTTGTTCGACGGATTAAACAGTCGATCAGTTAGCAACCGAAGAGGAGCAAAAGCCAGGCGACCCGCTTATGAAAGAGGTAACTCATCATGAACGACGTATATGTAGGTATCGACGTAGGCGGCACCAAAATGCTGGCCGCGCTAGTAAACGGAAGCGGAACGATAATGGCCAAGGTTCAGCAACCTACACGGGCAGAACGCGGAACGAAGGACACCATTCGCCGCTTAATGGCGATGACGGAATCACTGATCAAAGAATCTTGTTCCGAAGCCGAAGGCAATACCATCCAAGGTATCGGTATTGCCGTTGCCGGAATTCTCGATCCGTCCAAAGGAACAGTAATGCTTGCAACCAATCTGGGATGGGAGAACGTTCCGATAGGCCCGTTGCTTAAGCAATATTTCCAATGTCCCGTTCAAGTCATCAACGACGCCAATGCTGCTGCTCTAGGAGAGTGGCTTGCCGGGGCGGGCGTCGGAATGAAAGACGTCATCTATGTTACGGTGTCAACCGGAATCGGCGGCGGCATTATTAGCGACGGGCGATTGATGCTCGGCTCAACTAACAGCGCGGCAGAGCTCGGCCACATTAGCATAGACCGTAACGGACCGTTATGCGCATGCGGGAATCGGGGATGTATAGAGGTTTACGCCTCTGGCAACACCATTGCCAATCGTGTACGGGAAGACATTAGGAGCGGAGACGCGAGTACAGCTATCGTTCTTGAAATGGCGGGCGGGAACCCGGAATTGTTAAACGCCCGGCATGTTGCGGAAGCAGCGCAAACGGGCGACGAGTATGCCAAAGACAGACTGGCAGAGGCGGGCTCGGCTTTGGGGATGGGGCTTACCGCTATCATCCATCTCATAAATCCTGAGATGATTATTCTCGGCGGCGGAGTTTCCCAAAGCGGCCGTCTTCTGTTTGAACCGATGCTCAATACAATACGCGGACACGGAATTCCGGGATTGGTAAATAGAGTCCGGTTCGTTACAGCGAAGCTCGGCGGAGATGCGGGAGCGGTGGGGGCCGCCCTCTGGTGGCGGTATGAGAGGACGATTACGTCTGCCATTCAAGAGACGGTTTGGTAAGGGGATATAGACAAAGGCAGGACTCCAATAGGAGCCCTGCCTTATTTGCGGTACGCCCAGCATAGGCGCTATCGAATAGTAGGAGCGCAAAATCATATTAGGATTGGGCTTCAATATATTCCTTTAACTGAATGCGTTGATATAAGGGCAGTGCGGACAGCATGCAGCCATATTTGAACATGCCGTTGTATCCCTCAATCCGAATGATTCGGGCTGTCATCGGAGGAAGCTCGGACTCCTGAAGGAAATGCAGAACGACGAACATATCTTTCTCCAAAGGGAACTCCGAGTCAATTTGTATTCCGTCCTCCGATAAATCACGCAAATGGCCAAGGACGGATTGCCCAGAGAAAGCACCTTCGCCTTCCCATTGATAGATCGACATCATAAGCGGGATATCAAGAGGAAGCCTCGTTTTTCTCCTGCGCTCAAAATCATTCTTTATTACTGCAGCTTGTACAGGGGGTTCTCCGATTTTCTTGCCGATCCAATTTTCATATATAAGAGCTAGTGCTGCGAGATCCGACTCGCCATAACCACTCGCCTGCCCAAGTTGGAACAAGCTCTTGGCTGTTTCAAGCATCGGCGTCGATACACCGAGTGCATCGGTTAAGACAGATGACAAACGCAGGTCTTTCAGCATCAGAGCTAGGGAAAATTGAACGCTGAAATCGTGATCAATGATTTTCCGGCCTTTCAAATCCGCCTGCTTGCTCGCAGCTCCGCCCGATTGTACAACGCGCAGGAACGATGAAACGTCGATTCCACTTTTTGCAGCTATCGCCATACCTTCGATTAACCCTGCGGCATTAATTCCAACAATGGTATTATGCGCGAGCTTTGCGGTTGCACCGCTGCCGTGTTCCCCCATGTAAATAACCTCGCGCCCCATAGCAAGAAGGATATCCTGATGGTCATCGATGGTTTCTTTGTCACCGCCAGCCATGAACAAGAGTGTACCGTCAATGGCCGCCGGCTTGCTCCCAGTTACAGGTGCGTCAATGAAATCGCAGAACTTTTCAGATACTGCGACAGCCAATCTTCGAGCAAGGTCGGGAGAGATCGTACTGCTATCTATGATGGTTGTACTTGGTTTAAGTTCTTTAAGAATGCCGTCCTGACCAAAGTATACCTCTTCAATAGCCTGGTCATTACTGATCATCGTGACGATGACATCAACCCTCTTGGCTACCTCAAGAGGAGAAATCGCGCTGTCTGCGCCTAGGTCTAGCAATTGCTTCTCTTTGCCTGACGTGCGATTGTATACGAGAACAGAATAGCCCTTGCGCAATAGGTTGGCAGCCATAGGCTCGCCCATGGTACCTAGTCCAATAAATCCGATTGATTTCATTTTCTATTCCTCCGATACATAGGGTGTATAAATCTCATTATAACACTTGGTTTAGACAAGCAGGACCACCACTTCGGGTAATCTTCATCTAAACTTCATCTAACCTTGCTTGTGCCGAGTCCGTTTATTCAGTATTCTTAAGCTAGAAGAATTTCTAAGATATGAGGAGAGAATAGAAATGAGTAAAGACATTAAATTCGATTATTCCAAAGCGTTACAATTTGTCGGACAGCATGAGATCGATAACTTAGCACCCGCAGTCAAGCTAGCGCATGAGCAACTACATAATGGAACAGGGGCGGGGTCAGATTATCTAGGTTGGATTAACCTGCCGTACGACTATGACAAGGAAGAATTCTCTCGCATCCAGAAGGCTGCGCAGCAGATTCAATCTGATTCCGACGCGCTGATCGTCATCGGAATCGGCGGTTCATACCTCGGAGCGCGCGCGGCGATCGAGATGCTGCAGCACTCGTTCTACAACACGCTGTCCAAAGAACAACGCAAAACTCCGCAAATTTTTTACGCAGGAAATAATATAAGCTCATCTTACGTTACACACTTGCTTCAAGCATTGGAAGGCAAGAACTGGTCCATTAACGTGATTTCGAAATCCGGTACAACCACGGAGCCAGCGATTGCATTCCGTATTTTCCGTGAAGCGCTTGAGAACAAATATGGCAAAGAAGCCGCACGCAAACGGATCTACGCGACAACAGACAAAGCACGCGGCGCGCTGAAGGTGCTGGCTTCAGAAGAAGGCTACGAAACTTTCGTCATTCCAGACGATGTAGGCGGTCGCTACTCCGTTCTGACTGCGGTAGGTTTATTGCCGATTGCTGCAGCAGGTATCGATATCGAATCGATGATGAAGGGCGCTCAAGACGCAGCGACCAAGTACAACAATCCGAACCTGAGCGAGAACCAAGCATATCAATACGCAGCCGTGCGTAATGCGCTCTACCGCAAAGGCAAGACGGTAGAAATTCTCGTTAACTATGAACCAGGCCTCCACTTCGTATCGGAATGGTGGAAGCAGCTTTACGGAGAAAGCGAAGGTAAGGATTACAAGGGTATTTTCCCGGCATCCGTTGATTTCTCTACGGATCTTCATTCCATGGGGCAATTCATCCAGGAAGGTAACCGGATTATCTTCGAAACGGTATTCCAGGTCGGTGAGGTTTCCGAACAAATCACACTTCAAAGCAACAGCGACGATCTTGATGGACTGAATTTCCTGGCTGGTAAAACTCTTGATTTCGTCAACAAAAAAGCGTTTGAAGGAACGCTGCTTGCTCACACAGACGGCAATGTACCGAACCTGATCGTAAATCTGCCGGACATGAGCGCATACACGTTCGGGCATATGGTTTACTTCTTTGAGATCGCTTGCGGCGTTAGCGGATACCTGCTCGGCGTGAATCCGTTCGACCAACCGGGCGTTGAAGCTTATAAGAAGAACATGTTCGCATTGCTCGGCAAACCGGGCTTTGAGGAACAGAAGAAGGCTTTGGAAGCACGGCTGTAAAATAACACAAAAAAAGAGTGCTTCCCAGCACTCTTTTTTTGTGTTTCTATGTTACATATGGAGTGACTTGCGATTTATGAGGGGAAGGTAAAGCTTTTGAAGAGCGCTGGTAATCTGGTAAAGGGCAGAAGAGGCGGTGTTGTTTGGTTAGGAACGGCTATTCTCGTAGCACTAATCTGGTTGTCTTCCATGAATGTCTGGACAACAATGCTTGTCAACTGGGCTGTAGTTGGCTTAGCTTATATCGGCGTCAAGAAGATCCAACGATCACTTAGCGGACGAGATACAATCGGCGCAATCGGTGCGCTCGGGATTGTCTGGATCGCGATCTGGGTGATTGGTTATTGGATTAATGAATCAGCCGCTCTTATAGCTATGGCTAATGCCAATTCAATCCTCATCTCAATAGGGTTAACGTTATTGCTGGCAGCAGGGACTACACTGTGGATTCTATCTTCAGCTATCCCTCGTGAAGCACAAGATTCGAAGGGTAATCCGATCCGGGTGCTTAAGCAGTCATGGGGCATACTTAAACGCGACCAAGGCATAGGGTATTACGTCTTTCTGGGAGCGGTTATGCATATCCTCGCGGCTTATGCGGGCAATTCCGGCGGCGCTGGAATACAAGTCGTAATGGGGCTGACGGTTGCATATACGCAATTGCTTATGTTTGATCAAACCCGCTATAACAGAGCTGCAACTATGTATGATAAGGATCGTTCGGCGGTAAGCAGTAGAAAAGCATGGCGTTGGGTTAAAAGTGCGATACTTGTTCTGCATACCCTTCTTGCGCTCTTCTATATATTGCTGTATGTGGCTGCTGGTCATTGGTACTGGAGCTGGAATACCTTCTTTTTTATTCCACTTGCTTGGTTGATGGGTGGCTTGTATGCTTTAATTGCTTGGTTAGTCGGTCTCGTAAAAATCGTTTATTATTTCGTGCTAGCGTTAATCATTTTGGCAAATGCCTTTTTATTGGGTCTGATTCTGGGATTATTCGGCTTTCATGTCATTTCTTAAGATAGGGGGAAGATCATCATGATAGACATTCATACGCATATCCTACCCGGATTGGATGACGGAGCTGCGAATTGGGACGAAACTTTGAATATGGCCCGAGCAGCCGTTTCAGAGGGAATTACGACTATAATAGCAACCCCGCACCACGCAAATGGGTTTTATAATAACCTAGCAGTCGAAGTAGCACAGCACACTCTTCGTATTAACGAGCAATTAATAGCGGCGGGTGTGCCTATTGCTATTATGCCGGGACAAGAGATTCGGGTGCATGACGATCTGCTAGAAGCATGGTACAGGGAGGAGTTGCTCTCTTTGGCCGGCTCTAATTATGTGTTAATAGAGATGCCATCCTCTCGGATACCAAGGGAGATGAGTGAGCTGATTCATGAGCTTCAAATCATGAAGCTAAAGCCTATTATCGCTCATCCTGAGCGTAATGCGGAAATTGCAAAACACCCGGAGCGGCTGGCTGCGTTGGTCGAGGAGGGTGCTCTTGCACAAGTTACAACCCACTCGTTACTTGGCGGCTTTGGCAGGAGAATCGAGCAAGCAGCTTGGTCGCTTTGTAAAAGCGGTCTCATTCATATCGTTTCGTCGGATGCGCATCATCTGGAGCGCAGAGGATTTCGAATGCGCGAGGCCTACGATGTTATTCGTGAGCGAATGGGAGAGCAGTGGGAGAGCTATTTTCTAAACAATGCACGATGCGTGGTCGAAGACAAGCCTTTTGGCAGCATACCTGCCATAGAGCCTTCATCCGAGGGTGCTTTAAGTCGTTTCCTCTCTTATTTTTACAGCAGGTAGATTCTGGAATTTTGGTACGGTGCCCGTGATGCTGAAGTTGTAAATTTAGTCCTGAACAAGTAGTAAAAAAATCCCGATAAATGATTTGTTTCATGCGGAAGAGGAGTGGGTATGACGTTCTCCGAACCGTCAAACGGCAGTTTTTAGGAACCGAGCGCACCCGCTTTTGGCGGAAAAGCTTGGTTTTTTTATTTTTTGAGTTTAATAAAACGTTTCCATTTGCAAGTTATTTCCTATAAAGCAGCTGCGAAAAATGTCGAAAGATATTTTTTGTCCGGCTTTTCTAGGACACTGGTCAATAGTCCCTTTTTTGATCATGAAATAATGTAATATCTTCAAATCCCAAATTCATTAAACCCTATATTTCACAAGGAAAAGAAGCCATTTATATGCATGCATGTCATGAGTCTAAAGGCGCAATTTTGAAAAAAATGTATAAAGCGCTTCCAATTGACAAACTAATCATTCTAAGCGATAAAAACGAGCGAATTTCTAATGAAAACGATTATGAAAATGAGCAGGAATGTCTAATTCACAACATGTCTTTATTCCCTCAAGAAATGTTACTATATGTGCCATACTAATATTCAAAGAGGATGCAAGGTTGACTAGCCGCCTATTACCTGTCTAGGAGAAAAGTTAAATAATTTCTAAGTTAAATCAATTCTTACTATTATTAAAACCTCCTAATATAGGTTGTGTTCTATGTTGATTTGTAGGAAAGTTAAGTGGTTGGACAAATATTCAGTTCCATTATTCAATGAATATGCAGGTGTGACTTAACGAAGGTCTGACTTGATGAATGGAGGAATTTAAGAGATGAACGTTTCAAATCAGGAGCAGAAGCAAATAAGGCTGAAGCAATTTTTGAAAATACTATCTGAGGATCCTTCTCTAATTCAAGATGGGAAAGAGGAAACGAGACCGTTATCAGAGTTTCTTATGTTCACTGGTTATCCGCCCCGGAACGAACCCGTTGACATTGCAAAGCTGATATCGCTTCTGTTAAGGAAGAAGGGACTTGAAGTCGGCTCGGAAGATATGATGGAGCACATCATGAATGGCGGAACGGTTGATGACTTTATGAACACGGGAGAGCAGCGGCTGCATAATAGCAATTAGGGATTTGTGCTATCTGTTGCTTGTTATGGAAAAAAGCGCGCCCATTTGTTCGCGAAATGAATAATTTTTAATAATATTGAATTCGAAAAGAATACTTATCCGTACGTATAGACATCTCAATGGAGAAGTCATGCCTGAGGGTTCGCGTAGTGAATATACTTATTTATTATAATATTCAAAATGAATATTATTCGCGGGTTGCACAGAAGGATGACTTTACTAGTATCGGAGGAAACGAATTGGAATTAAAACAATATTGGATCATCGTCAAAAGAAGGCTGTTAATGATAGCGCTGATTATTACCGTAAGTTGTCTGACCATCGGCATGTACTCCTACTACTTTATTCAACCGCAGTATGAAGCTTCCGCTAAATTGATCGTTAACCAATATAAGGACAGCAGCTCACTTCTTCCAAGTATAGACGTTGGCGCCATTAACTCCACGATTGGACTTATCAAAACATATAAAGAAGTTATAAAAACACCTCGAATGATGAAATTAGTCGTCAAAGAGTACCCGGATCTTCATGTGACGTATGGCGAGCTAATCGGCAAGGTAAGTGTAAGCTCGGTAAATGAAACGCAAGTTATGTCCATATCCGTCCGGGATATTTCCTATGAGAAGGCGGCCAACATCGCAAATGCCGTTGCGGTCGTTTTTCAAAAAACGGTTCCTGAGCTGATGAAGGTTGACAATGTTTCTGTATTGGACAAAGCCGATCCGCAAGAGCTTCACGGTCCTGTGGCTCCGAATCCGAAGTTGAATATTGCCGTTACATTCATGCTGGCATTGATGATGGGCATAGGCATTTCCTTCTTGCTGGATTATTTGGATGACACAATCAAGACCGAAGAAGATGTCGAGACGTTACTTGGGGTTCCGGTATTGACTTCAATTCCGAGGTTTAAAGAAAGTGATGCCGGCAAACGGAGCAGCAAAATTCCGCTAACGAAAACAGTTGGGAGGGAAAGCAATGTCTCGCTTGATTCCTAAATGGAACCTTATTACGGAACATAATCCGAAATCGCCGATCTCGGAAGGGTATCGGATTCTGCGGACAAACATCGAGTTTTCGTCAATCGACCAAACGCTGCAAACCATTATGGTTACCTCATCCAAACCGAGCGAAGGTAAGAGTACCACTTGCGCTAATATGGCCGTCGCTTTCGCTCAAGCAAATAAGAGGGTTCTGTTAATCGATGCCGATTTACGCAAACCGACACAGCATCATATTTTTGGGAAGACCAACCGTTACGGCTTGACGACCGTTTTGTTCAATCAGAAGGAGTTACAGGATATTATCCAGCTTACCAACACGGACAACCTGTCGATGATTTCCGCCGGTCCTACTCCGCCGAATCCTTCAGAGCTGCTTTCATCGAAGAGAATGGCTGCACTGCTTACGGCAACTAGGGAAATGTACGATGTGATCATCATTGATACGCCACCGATCTTGTCCGTAACGGATGCTCAAATTGTAGCGACTCAAAGCGATGGCGTCGTTCTTGTCCTCGACTCGGGCAAAGTGAAAAAAGAAGCTGCACTCAAAGCGAAGGCGTCTCTCGAACATGTGAAAGCCAAACTGGTCGGTGTCGTTCTCAATAACATCAATCGGAAAGATTCAAATTCCTATTACTACTATTACGGACAAAAGAGCGACTCTTAGCGTTTATTCCTTCGAGCAATGGAAGAGTTGAAAAGTAGTTAGGTAATGTCTCCTGCACCTCTATCACCGGAGGCACTCGGTCATACTGTGGGTCAGCCGACCTTAGACGTTTATCGTCAAGGGTATGACGTGAGGAAGGGTTCAATGCCCTAGCAATCTTTTTTTACTTCGGATTTTTTCTAAAAATCCGAGCTATGCTCTCCGGAAGAAGGAAAGCATAGCTCGCATTTTTAGCATCTCGTAACAATGCGAGTATATAAAAAAAAATAGGATAGGGTGAAATCAAAATGGAAAAAGTGAGAAAAGCGATTATCCCCGCCGCAGGACTAGGAACCCGTTTTTTACCGGCAACAAAAGCGATGCCGAAAGAGATGCTTCCCATTGTTGATAAGCCGACCATTCAGTACATCGTGGAAGAAGCCATCGAATCGGGAGTAGAAGACATCATCGTCGTGACGGGCAAAGGAAAACGGGCGATTGAAGACCACTTTGATATCGCATTCGAGCTCGAACACATCTTAGAGGAAAAAGGGAAACTCGACATCTTGGAAAAAGTGAGAAAATCATCCCATGTGAATCTTCATTATATAAGGCAAAAAGAGGCGAAAGGGCTCGGACACGCCGTATGGTGCGCACGCAATTTTATCGGGAATGAGCCGTTCGCCGTTCTCCTTGGAGACGATATCGTAGAGGCTGAAATTCCATGCACCAGACAATTAATCGAGCAATATGAGCGTACGGGACGTTCGGTGATCGGCGTTCAGACGGTAGGCGTGGATCAGACACACCGATACGGAATTGTGGATCCTGGCGAAAGAATAGATAACCTTTACCAAGTCAATCGTTTCGTAGAGAAGCCGCCGCAGGGACAGGCCCCTTCCAATCTAGCAATAATGGGCCGCTATGTTCTGACTCCTGATATTTTCGACTATTTGGGCCGGCACGAGCGCGGTGCGGGCGGAGAAATTCAGCTTACTGATGCGATTCAAAGGCTGAACGAGGATAAAGGCGTTTACGCTTACGATTTTCAGGGTATTCGCTATGACGTGGGCGAGAAGCTCGGCTTTATAATGACTACGATCGACTTTGCGCTCAGGAATAATGAGCTAAGACATCAGCTTATGTCCGAACTGGGGGAAATTATGGAACGTGAGCTTGGCAAACAATTAATAACTGGAAGGAGTGAGAGATGATGACTCCACAATATCGGGATGAAGCGGTGGTGGGTGTATCGGATTACTATTCAAAAGTAATCAAGCAGAAAGAAACCCGAAGTTTCACCATGTATTCGTTTCTTAAACGTACCATTGACATTCTGGGTTCGATATTTGGTTTAATTATGCTTAGTCCGCTGCTTATTATCATCGCTATTATTATTAAATGGGAAGATCCTAAGGGTTCTGTCTTCTTCTATCAGACGAGAGTCGGTAAGAATGAAAAGCCGTTTCGGATTTATAAATTCCGCTCTATGTGTTCCGACGCCGAGGAAAAGCTGAAGGATTTGCTCGATAAGAACGAGGTCAGCGGCGCTATGTTCAAGATGAAGGACGACCCGCGCATTACGAAGGTCGGGAAGTTCATTCGAAGGACAAGCATTGATGAGCTGCCGCAATTATTTAATGTTCTTAGAGGGGAAATGTCTCTGGTTGGCCCAAGGCCTCCGAGCTCGAGAGAAGTAAATGAGTATACAAAATATGATAAGAAACGTTTGTCCGTAACGCCGGGTTGCACAGGTCTATGGCAAGTCAGCGGAAGAAGCAATCTAAGTTTCAAAGAAATGGTCGAATTGGATCTCGCTTATATCGAGAAGAAATGTATTTGGTTTGATATCAAAATCATACTGAAAACGGTAATCACAGTTATTAGTCCCAAGGGTGCGTACTAACCAGCAAATGGAGGCGAGAAAATGGCAAGAGTCCTTCACATATCGGAGTTTACCAAGGGCGGCATCGAAACCCACCTCAATGAAGTATTGAAGTACCAATCGGAGAGCCACGATATTTATCTAATGGCATCCGAGCAGAATTCCAATAGGGATACGCTCCAAATCAGTCCTGACCGATTGTTTCTGTATCCTTACCAAAGAAAGCCGAAATATTTTCTTAAAGCGATGAGATCGATGCAAAAAATGTTAAATGAGATTAATCCGGATATTGTGCATGTCCATGGAACGTTCGCAGGGTTTTTCCTGCGAACGTTGTTTTTTCTAAAGAGAAAACGCCCCGTCATTATTTACTGCTCGCACGGATGGGCTTTTCTGATGGATACGCTGCCTTGGAAAAGAAAGCTGTTTGCTGAGGTAGAGAAGGTGTTGTCGCTGCGGACGGATTTCATTATCAATATTTCAAACCATGAATATGAGATGGCCATGAATTACGGCTTGTCGCCCAAGAAATCGGTAGTAGTGTATAACGGGGTGTCTGATGCTCCTTCTTCGGACCACTTGCCGTTTGCTGTGAAGAAGGAAAAGATTAACTTACTTTACGTAGGCCGTTTCGACCGGCAAAAAGGCTTTGATCTGCTGCTCGAGGTGTTTAACGAGCATAAGTTCGAGGACGTCAATCTCTATTTGGTCGGTGATACCGTATTGAAACAATGCGATTATAAGTATCCCGACAATGCGATTAAGATCGGCTGGGTAGACAACTCGGAGATCGATCGTTATATGAAAGCGTGTGACGCCGTTATCGTTCCGTCTCGCTGGGAAGGGTTCGGCATAGTCGCGATCGAGGCGCTCCGGAATAAGAAACCTGTCATCGCAAGCAACCGAGGCGCGCTTCCGGAAATTATCAAGCACGGCGTCAACGGTTATATCTTCGATTTTGACAACAAGGAAGAGCTTGCCAACATTGTTCGCAAGTTGAGCAAAAGCAAGTTGGAAGAGATGGGAGCGACAGGTGAAAGGATTTTCAACGAAAGTTTCCATTCGGATAAAATGAACAAGCAAATCGAAAGGCTATATGAAAATGCTGTGAAAAAGCCAAGCGATAGGTATTCCGTATCCATCAATAAATACGTTTAGAGTCGCGGCGATGGAGAGAAGGTGAACGTAAGCTTGCTGAATAACCCAACGTTGCATGAAGAAACAGTCGAGAAATCAGGCATAAATCAGCTCTTTTTTGCTCTTTATCTCTGTATCTTGCTGGTGCTGACCGTCTATCAGGATTTTCCCTTGGTCAACATGATCGGTGAAATAGGCAGGTCGCCAATTATTATGCTGTTTCCTCTTTTTATATTTTGCGAAATCGCGATGCTTGCCAAATACAAGAAAGTGATGCTCGCGTCAAAGTTGCAGAAGTATTTGCTCGTTTTTATCCTTTATTTGTCTTTTGTCAGCATCGTCTATGTACTCGTTCAATTCATGCAGGGCAGCTATAGCTTCGGTTCGGAGAACCTGCTCGGCAAAGCGATAAAGGTATTGATTTATTTTGTCTTGATCCTATTCTACATCAGGCATATGCAGCTCGTGTTCTCGAAAATCAAAAGCTATAAAGTACTTTATGGCTGCTTTCTAGCCGTAGTCACGTTGTTAATAATCATTATGATTTTGGAGTTAATGAGCATCCCGAATGCGTTCACGTACTTGCATGCCGGCAGCAGCCCCTACTGGAGAGTAAGGCTGCTTACCTCGGAGAGCAGCACCACAGGATCTATTATCGTGGTGTATGCATCGATTCTGGTTTATCTGGCCCGGTATTTGAGCGGCTTTGCCAGGACAATGTCTATCGTGTATGCTTCCGGTTTTTTTCTGTTTTATTTGTTCGTTACTGGTTCGAAAGGATTTTTGATCGTAAGCTTGCTGACGCTTGTCGTGACGATGATCAAATTTCTGGATTTCCGGAAAAAGAAAAATTTCATATTGCTCATTTCGGTTGTCTTGGCCATGTATTTGTTTATCACTTATTTTTCAGCGGGGCTTGTCAGTTCGTTCAGCAACGATATCGAGAACTACACTTCGTCCTACACACGAATGGGAACGATCATTATCTCGCTGGCAACCGTCTTCCACCATCCGCTGGGCGTCGGCACGGGAGCCTACTTAATGTATTTCGATAAGTATGTGAACGAATCGATCAAACTGATGTCCCATTTTTATTACAACACATTCGGCATCAGCCAGATTAATGCCGGGGAGTTGCTGCAATACTCGGACTCGGATGAGAATTTGGGCGTCAAATCGGGCTTTTTCCAGTGGGTTATGTTCGGCGGGATCTTCTCGGTCCTTTTCTTTTACCTGCTAGCCAAAAACCTGATCATTAAAGTCAAATCCAGCTCCATCCTGTTTCTGGCCCTTATCTTTATCCTGCTGTCCCTGCTCTTTGTTGCACTTGAGATTAAATACGAGGTGTGGCTGCTTTTCGCCTTTATCAGCTTCTTTATGGGCAAGAACGAAATAAACCATTCCAATACAGCGAGGGCAGCGAAATGAAAATACTAGTTGTGTGCAGTGATTTCCCATTTCCTGCCGACCATGGCGGAAGGGTCGATACATGGGGAAGAATTAAGGTGCTCTCTGAGCTTGGATGGAAGATCCATCTCGTCGTATGCGGCAAACAAACGCCTTCCGAGGCGGACATGGAAGCTGTTAGCAGCTATGTTGAAGAAATTAAGCTCTGTAACCGAAGAAGCAAGCTGGCGGATCTGCTGCATGTCATTCCTATGCAAGTTCAGTCGAGAAACGAGCTGCGGAACATCCCTATCGAAGGAGATTACGATTATGTACTGCTTGAGGGCGACTATGTGTATCCCATCCTAAACAACCCGAAAATTAGACGCGATAAGGTCATCCTTCGGGTACATAACGATGAAGCGGTATACTTCAAGGCGCTTGCCAGAAGCACCAAAAATGTACTCCATAAAATGTATTATCACATGGAGAGCAGCAAATTCGCAGCATTGCAGAAAAAAATGCTGGAGAAGATCGACAAATATTTGTTTATTTCCAATAAGGAGTTTGAACTCTTCCAAAGGCAAAACCCTGCGGCCAAAAGCTTGTTTTTGCCGCCGCCTGTCACTGAGGACACGTTCCGTGAGAGTACTTTTCAGAGAAAGCATGTCGTCTTTATTGGTTCGTTGTTCATGCCGAATAACCGGGAAGCGATCCAGTGGTATTTAGCCCATATTCACCCGCTCATGCTAAAGGAGCCGGATTACAAATTCATTGTTGCGGGTAATAGCAGGAAACAAAGCTTAAGCTGGCTTGAACAGTACGATTTGACGAATGTGATCTTGCACGATACGCCGAAGAGTTTGGACGATATTTATAAAAGCGGTTATCTGTTCGTAAACCCGATGCAGAACGGAGCTGGCGTAAAGTTGAAGACGATCGAAGCGATTCAGAACGGTTTGCCCGTCATTTCAAGCTCCGTCGGTTATGAAGGCACTGGGCTTATAGATAACGAACACATCATGGTTGCCGACAAGCCGGAGGATTTTTACCGAAAAATCAAGCTGCTATTCGACAATCCCCAAGCGGCCAAAGCGCTGCTGGAGTCGTCCCAAAATTTCATACGTACGCATTATAACCATAAAGAAGTTCTGAAAGGTTATATCCATTCGTTAAATGCAAGTTATCAAATAAAGCAGGTGCTGTGATGGACAACGGAAAAACGAACGTCATGTTTGTTACTCATGCGGATAAGAAGGGAGGCGCCGAACAAAGTCTGATCCATTTGATCAATTACTTGGATACGTCTAAATACAGGATTTATCTATTGTGCCCCAGCGAAGCCGCTTATTTGAGTGAAATCAGGACGGAGTACGAGCACTTTCCGCTCCGCTTAAACAGCATTAAGAAAAAAGCCGGTTTCGGTTATCTGGAAACCGTTTTTCGGATGAAGGCGTTTGTGAAGAAAAACCGGATCGAGATTATTCATGCCAACGGATGGCGGGCGCCATGGTATACGGCTCCGCTCAAATTCATGGTGAAGAGTAAACTGGTTTGGCACCACAGGGATCATACGCATTTACGAATGTTCAACCAAGTGCTGCCAAGATTTTTTGACCAAGTGATTTGTATTTCGCACTTCGTGGCGGACTCTATTCAAGGCAGCAACAAGACGATCATTTATAACGGTGTCGATCCGGAATTGGCTTTAACGCCTAAGAGTCGAATGTTTATGGAGGATGATACGCTCGTTATCGGGACGTTCGGACGTATTGTGGAGTGGAAAAGATATCATCTCGTCATTGAAGCCGTCAAGAAATTGGCCGACAACAAAAAGTATAACTGGAAGCTGCTGATTGTAGGCGATGCATCCGTTGACGGTTCGGATACCTATTACAACGACTTGATCCAGAAGGTCATTGCCTACGGCTTAGAGGAAAACGTCATCTTCTACGGCTATAGCCATAAACCGCTCGACGTGATGAAAGAGTGCGATCTTACGATTAATTTCTCATTAAACGAGCCGTTCGGCAGAGTCATTATCGAGTCGATGCTCGCGCAAACGCCCGTCATTGTTTCGGATTCCGGCGGTGCGCCGGAAATCATTTTCGAGACAAGAGGCGGTTTAATTGTGAAGGACGGGGATGTTGAAGAGTTATATCAGACCATTCAGCGTATCTATGACAAAGTTGTCAATCATCAAGAGCTTTCAAACCAAGGTTACGCCAGTGTCATGAATGACTTCAACATGAAGACTATCGCGAAAAAGGTGGAGTATACCTACAATTTGATGTTAGCGCAGAATTTGAAGTCGGAGGCGGCGGGATGATCCTATGAGTATCCAATACAATCAGATTAGTATAGGTAAACTGCTGGCGGTCTTGAAGGGAGCATTCGTTCTACCGTTAAAAACCAATTCGGCTGGCAAGCTTGGCCGAATTTCAGGGAAATTAACGGTGAAAAACAAAGGCGAGTTCATTGTTGGACGGAATGTATCCTTTCATGCCAAACCGTTTCCGTCATCCATTTCGGTGAGTAAGCAGGCCAAGCTGCGAGTAGGGGATAATGTGTTTTTTAATTATGGCTTGGATATCGGCTGCACGAGATCGATCCGAATCGGAAGCAATACGATTATTGGCCCAATGGTCAACATGATTGATACGAACTTTCACCCGGTCGATATAGACGACCGGCCACAGAGCAAAGGCATTGTCATTTCAGATAATGTTTGGATCGGCCGAGGGGCCGTCATCTTGCCAGGCGTTTCCATCGGACAAAATTCAGTTATCGCATCTGGAAGCGTCGTAACGCGGGATATTCCAGCCAATGTGCTGGCTGGCGGTATTCCCGCCAAGGTCATCCGAGAAATCAACGTTCCGAATGAATGGGTTCGCAGATACAACTGAAGACAAGGCAGCAAAAAGCAGGGAGAGCGAAACGATGAAAGTATGGATGTGGCCGAAATCGAGCGAGTTGAATTTCTATAATGATTTATTAACAAATTCGCTGTGCGGCGCAGGGTTGGACATTATGGATTTAAAGCATGGCAAGCTGATGCTGCAGGTTGGCCAGGCGAAGCCAGGGGACATTGTCCACATTCACTGGATACATCACGCCTACCAGAATCGGAATCCGCTGCTCTTTATCGCAAAATCCTTTATTTTAGTTCTGACAATGCTTTATTTGAAGCTGAGGAACGTGCAGTTAGTATGGACGATTCATAATCTGTATCCGCATTCCGTGAAGCACCCTAAGATGGAGCGGTTCATGCGAACGCTGATATGCCGCTTTTGCAGCAAGATGATCGTCGCATCCGAGTCCGTTAAGCGGAAGGTCATGAAAGAATTTGGCGTTCCGTCAAGCAAGCTTTCTGTTGTGAAGCATGGCCATTATTTGGGCGTGTATAAGTCGAAGGGAATAGATTTCAGACGGGTATACAACATCAGCGAAGACGCTGACATCTATTTGTTTCTCGGTGCCATTAAAGCTTACAAGGGTGTCGAGGATTTAATCGAATCCTTTAATGCTGTAAAGACGAAACATTCCTACCTGATCATAGCGGGTAAAGCGGACAAAGAGATTGAGGCGTATATGCAGGGCGTAGTGGATACCGAAAATATCATCTTGGATTTACGTTTTGTTCCCAATGAAGAGGTTGCCGATCTGATCAGCGCCGTGGATGTGATGGTGATGCCTTACAAAGAAATTACAACATCAGGCTCCGCGATACTCGGATTATCTTTCAAGAAGCTGATCGTGATGCCGGACAATGATTTCATCGACGAATATTTCAAGGAAGACATGGTCGTCCGCTACGATCCAACGCATGCCAATGGACTAACAAACGCGATGAAAACAGCCTTAAATGTGAAAAAAGAAGGAAAAGCGCCAAAGTATGAAGAGGTGCTGAAGGAATTGGAATGGAGCGGGATCGCTGAGCAGATAAAAAACGTTTATCAAGGAGGATGAACGATGAAGGTAACGGTTGCTATCTGCACCCATAACCGGGCAAAGGATACGGAAGAGGCAATTGTGAGCGTTCTTACTCAAAACTTTGCTAAAAAGGAAATCGAAATTATCGTCATCGACAATAGATCGACGGACAATACGGCTGAGGTTGTGAACGGATTGCGGCAGCGGCACGGACCAAGGGTACGCTATATTCTCGAAAATAAGCTTGGACTGTCGGTTGCCCGTAATCGAGCGATCAGGGAGGCGAGCGGCGAATACATCCTCTTCTTGGATGACGATGCGCTTGCCTCAAGCAAATGGGTGCAGCATATTGTGGACGTCTTTGAAAGAGATATAACCATCGGCTGCGTCGGCGGTAAAATCGACCCAATCTGGGAGGCAGAGGAACCGGATTGGATTCCGGAGGAATATCGCTCGGTTTTCACCATTCTCGATTTTACAAATGGGGTAAAGGAAATGCCTTCTCCATCGATTCCTTACGGTGCGAATATTGCTTTCCGGATGAGTGTCTTCAATCATATCAAACCGTTCCGCGAGGATTTGGGAAGGGTTGGTAAAAATCTGCTGTCGAGCGAGGAAAGCGAGCTGATCGCGAGGCTACGCGCTAGGTATAAGGTCTATTATACGTCGTATGCGTCGGTTAAGCACAAAATCGCCAAAGAACGAACGACCAAGAAGTGGTTCCTGAAGCGGATTTTCTGGCAGGGGGTGAGCGATGCGGTGAAGCGGCAGGATAAAAGCGTTCTGGCCGTCGTGAAGCATACGATCCGAATGCTGCAGGCGGTTGGTACATCGCTGCTCTCCATCTTCCATTTCAAGAAATTTATAAGGCAGGTCGTTAAAATTTATTACCGCAACGGATCGCTTGTCGGTATCCTGCGCTATAACAGTAGGGGTTGACGGAAATCTATGGCACAACTCGCCATTCATAAAGCGTGGAAAGGAAACGGCCTCGTTCAAACGGTTCTTCGCACCAGCGCAACCAATTTTCTAGTCATGGTCATTAGTACGTTGACCTCGATCGTGACTGCCCGGATGTTCGGTGTCATCGGTAAAGGGGAATTCTCGGCCATTCTTTTCTGGCCGACGCTGCTGGCGGGGCTGGTCGGGTTCGGCCTGCCGACCTCGCTTATTTATAACATGAAGCAAAACAAAAGCGGCGGAGGAGACTTCGTGAGAGCGGGTTTCCTGTTCCAAATTCCCGTCAGCGTGGTCGTAGGCATCATCGCTTGGATTTGGCTTCCGGTTTGGCTTGGAAATTATCCTGCCGCCGTCATCCAAATCACGCGTTGGTTTACGGTGCTGATGCTGCCGATTTTACTCGCAATTAATTTAATTTCGGCGCTGGCTCAGAGTACGGGCAATTTCAAAATTTATAACGGCGTACGCTTATATGTTCCGCTATGTAACCTGGCCGGACTGGCCGTTCTTTGGTCGGTCGGCAATTTCAGCCTTCATTTTGCTGCACTGGTCTTTCTGGTAACCAGCGTGATGGTCATTTCTTGGTCCTTGTACAACATTAGGGACGTAATCCGAATAGATTGGTTCAAAGGCTTAGGAAACCGAGTGGCTGCAAGGGCATTGTTCGGATACGGCAGTAAGGTGTTCGGGGTCGAATTGCTCGGCACGCTGTATTCCCAATTCGATAAAATTATCATTCTTTCCATGCTGACTGCGAGGGACCTTGGGCTTTACACCGTCGTCTACGCGCTGTCCCGTATATTCAACGTCGTCCAGATGGCGATTACGAATGTCATTTTCCCGAAGGTAACCGGTATGGATAAGGACAAAGTCATCGCCACGGTCGGCCGGGCATTCCGGCTGTCCTTGATTATTATGACGATCGTCGTTATCCCGAGCATGTTCATAGGCCGCTTCCTAATGGGCTTCCTGTTTGGAGCGCCGTTTCTTGAAGCCAGCACCGCATTTTATCTCCTTTCCGTTGAATGTATTCTCGGAGGGGGCTCGTGGATTCTGGCATCCTCGTTTAATGCGATGGGGCGGCCCGGACTTGTTCTGATCAGACAGTTGATTGCGCTTGCGGTAACGATTGGATTGTTTTTCGTGTTTACGCCGTTGTACGGGCTGAACGGAATTGCTCTTGCTTTATTAATAGGCGCCGTTATCCGGTTGATTGTGACAATGGCATCGATGCGAATCGTCTTTAACGTGCGGATGAGCGGCATGCTGTTTGATAAAAAAGATTTTGGTTTTTTAATGGAGCGATTAAAAGCGCAAAAACAGCGTAAAGGAGAGCGTTGAAATGCAAAATGTACCGAACGTTCACCCGATGGATGTATTGAAAAAGGAGCTGCTCCACATTTTGAATGTAATTCCGCCGGGCTCGAGCATTTATTATATCGATTACCCCGTTTATAACAACGGCGGAGACATACTGATCATGAAAGGCGCGGAGGCATTTTTCAGAGACAATGGCATTCGCGTGAAGGCGCGCTACAGCGTTCATGATTTTCCTGAGACGCTGATGATTCCTAAAAACCACATTATCGTGCTGCACGGCGGAGGGAACTTCGGGGACCTTTATCCAGTGCATCAGAGGCTGCGCGAGAAAATCGTTGCGAGCTATCCTAATCATCGTATCGTCATATTACCGCAGACAATCTTTTATAAGAAAGAATCGGAATTCGATCGGACGGCTCACATTTTTAATAGGCACAATGATGTTCATCTTTTCGTCCGAGATCCCTTATCTTATGAAATGGCAACAATGAAGTTCCACCTATGCTCTGTTTACTTATCGCCTGACATGGCTCATCAGCTGTGGCCGATCCTGCCCAAAAGCAGCCCAGGCAAAGACTTGTTATGCTTCTTCCGCACAGACATTGAGAAAACGAAAGAGCAGGAGCAGCTAGAAGAGTCCGGTCGGGGCGATTTTCTGGATTGGGCTTCCTTGTATAACCGAGTAGAGAAAAAGTCGATTAACATGATCGCCAATATGATGAGAAAAGGGAGCAGGATGCTGCCGATGCAGGCAATCTGGGGCAAGTATACCGATTACTTGATGGATAAAGCGGTAAAACGCTTCAGCGGATACCGGAATGTGCAGACCTCCAGGCTGCATGGCCACATCCTGTCCTGCTTGTTGGACAAGCCTAACACTTTGCTCGATAATTCGTACGGCAAAAATTCCAACTATTATAATACCTGGACCAGGGGAATCAAATCCGCTCAATTAGTCGAGATGAGCAAGGGACAGTCAGTCGATTCGACTGCTTCACAAATTAGTTAACAGTTAACGAGATAAATATTGCTTCACAAAACTTTATGGGGGGAATTGCCATGAAAATTGTTCTTCTTTCAGGAGGCTCAGGGAAACGTCTGTGGCCGCTGTCGAACGAGTCGCGATCCAAACAGTTTTTGAAGGTGCTTAAGAATGTCGAGGGTAAGCCGGAGTCGATGGTACAGCGGGTATGGCGGCAAATTTCCAATGCGGGATTGCAGGAGCATGCTTATATCGCGACCAGCAAGCCTCAGGTTGAAATGATTCACAGCCAGCTCGGAAGCGATATTGATGTCATCGTCGAACCGGAAAGAAGAGATACCTTTCCAGCTATCGCACTGGCGGCCACCTATTTATATTCGATACAAGGCGTCAGCCTGAATGAGACCGTCGTCGTGATGCCGGTCGATCCTTACGTGGATGAATCTTTCTTCCACAAGACCAAGGAGCTTGAGCTTGTCCTGAACGAATCCGGCGCGGATTTAGCTCTTATGGGCGTGAAGCCGACGTTTCCCTCGGAGAAATACGGTTATATCGTACCAGACAACGACGATACCCGGGCGGATAAGCCTTTCGTAAGCGTGAACAGCTTTAAAGAAAAACCCCGTGAAGAAGAAGCGGCAGCTATGATTGAGCAGGCTGCGCTTTGGAACTGCGGGGTTTTTGCATTCAAGCTTGATTTCCTTATTAATATCTTGATCGCTCATGAATATCCGATCCAGTACGACGAGATGTTGAAGCAATATGGCAGGCTTCCGAAGATCAGCTTTGATTACGAAATTGTGGAGAGATCCAATCATATCGTAGCGCTGCCTTACGAAGGTGATTGGAAGGACCTCGGAACGTGGAACACGCTTACCGAAGAAATCGAAACCGCGTTAACCGGTAAAGGAATCATAGCCGGTGACTCGCATAATACACATGTGATCAATGAACTCGATATTCCGATTACGCTGCTCAATTTATCCAACGTTATTGTAGCGGCGAGCCCTGATGGCATTCTAGTGTCAGATAAGTCATCAAGCCCGATGATCAAAGAGGTGATGAAGCATTCGGATCAGCGTCCGATGTATGAGGAGCGGCGCTGGGGACGTTACCGTGTGCTCGATTATTTGAAATATCCGGACGGAAAAGAAGTGCTGACCAAAAGAATCTGCGTCGCACCTGGCCAAAATCTAAGCTACCAATACCATCTGCTTAGAGACGAGGTATGGACGATCGTTTCCGGTCACGGGGAAATGGTCCTCAATGGCAAAAGCTTTGCGGTAAAGGCCGGCGACGTCTTGATAATTTCTAAAGACAGCAAACACAGCTTGCGGGCGGAGACGGAAATGGACATCATCGAAGTGCAAACCGGGACGGAGCTTATTGAAGAGGATATCGTCAGGCTCGCCTTCGATTGGAACGAGATTATGCAAATCTGCAGCGTGTGAATGGATCGCAATAAAGGAGCGAAGAGAATGAACATTACGGTTATCGGAACCGGTTACGTCGGGCTCGTATCGGGCGTCTGTTTCGCGGAGCTCGGCAACAAAGTCATCTGCGTGGATAACGATCCGGGTAAGATTGACACATTGAACTCCGGCGGCATTCCCATCTATGAGCCGGGGCTGAAGGAGCTGGCTGCGGCTAACCGAATGGCGGGCAAACTTTCGTTTACGACCGATTTGCCCGGCGCCGTGCGTCAATCGGACATTATTATTTTAGCAGTCGGGACGCCTCCGCTGCCGAGCGGTGAGGCGAATCTCGCTTTTATCGATCAAGCTGCTCTTGAAATCGCGGAAGCGATGAACGGCTACAAAATTATTGCTGTTAAAAGCACCGTTCCCGTTGGAACGAACGAGCGGCTCGCAAACCTAATACGATCCCGTACGGACAAGCGCTTTGACAGCATCTCGCTTCCGGAGTTTTTGCGGGAAGGCTCGGCGATTAAGGATACGCTGCACCCCGACCGGATCATCATCGGAGCGGACTGTCAGAGTGCGGCGGACACGATGGCCCTGCTTCATAAACCTCTGACCGAACAAATCGTTGTGACGGATATCCGCAGCGCGGAAATGATTAAGTACGCGTCCAATGCGTTTCTCGCAACTAAGATTTCATTTATTAATGAGATTGCCAACATTTGCGAGAAGGTCGGGGCGGACGTAACGCAAGTGGCGGAAGGAATGGGTTATGACAAACGGATTGGCTCGTCGTTCCTGAAAGCCGGGATTGGCTATGGAGGCTCCTGTTTTCCGAAGGATACTCGTGCGCTTATTCAAATCGCCGGCCATGTCGATTACGAATTCAAGCTGCTGCGCTCGGTTGTGGAAGTGAATCAGGATCAACGTTTCAACGTCATCCGGAAGCTGGAGACGATATTCGACGGCGGGCTCCATGGAAAGACGATTGCCATATGGGGTCTGGCATTCAAGCCGAATACCGATGATGTACGCGATTCTCCCGCTTTGGAAATCATTCAGCATTTGGTAGACAACGGAGTGAAAGTAAAAGCCTATGACCCTATTGCCATTGATAACTTTCAAGCTTTATTCGGAAAGGAGGGGGTTGCATGGTGCGATAATGCAATGGATACTGCACAAGGAGCTGATGCGCTTTGCTTGCTAACGGAGTGGGATGAATTTTCCGGGGTTGACCTCAAACAGCTGCAAACGGTATTGAAACGACCGATCTTGATTGACGGGCGCAACGTGTTTAAGGAAGAAAATTTGCTCGGAACCGACTTCATTTATTATTCCGTTGGCCGCCCCAGCTTAAATCAAGGCGTAAAACAGCAAATGCCCGTTCTTCTATTTTAGTCCTAAATATTATGACAGAGGTGAAGAAGATGACTACAACATTTAGAAAAAAAGTGACCTTATCTGCGCTTGCGGTTTCCATGCTTACCGCTTCGCTAGGAGGATTGCCGCTCAGCCAGAAAGGGCTGACCGAGAAGCTTGGACTTATTCACGTGGTGAACGCCGCGGAATCGGAATTGCCATCAAGCGTTTTTCTGGAACGAATGATCCGAGTTCAAGCCGCGCTTGCAGCCGGTGATCCGGCGGATGTGCAGGATGTCAGGAATTTGCGCGATGAAATTGCCGGACTCGACGTTGCGGCAAACCAGTATCTGATTGATCCTATATGGAACAAAATTAGCGACAATCTCCCGGCGTCCGTCGACCAAGCAGAGCTAAAGGCCAGCCTGTTCCGAATCGTCAAGGCGGTCGGCTCGTTCCGATATGACCCGCAAGCTTCGGAATTGGAGAAGATCCGCACGAATCCTGAATTCCGTGCAACTCTGAAGACGATCGCAGCCGCAGGCGGCAACGCGAACATTAAAATGGATGATTTCCTCGTGTTTCTGTTCGGTGACGGCGGCACTCGTAAAGGTGTTGAAGGCACGATCGCCGGTATACTCGCGGAGAAGTCAATGCTTGAGCTGGCTCAGCTTCTCGGGGATAAGCAGGGTATTACTGCGGTCTTGCTTGAAGCGACGGAGAAGCTGCTCGGTGAAACCGATGCCTACAAGTTCAGCTCGATTCTGAATAATCTAGGCGTTACTCCACAGGATGTTCGTGCGACAGTGCTGGGTTTCCAGCTTAAGCTGCAAAAGGATGTGCCTGCTATTAATGCGATGACGGTCGCTTATATCCGCTCAGCTGCGAAATCGGAAGTGGAAATAAGCGAAGATGGCCGTCAGCACAAGTACAGTCTTAATGTCTTCGGAGTGAACGTGCCGTCCATGGTGCTGCAGTGGACAAAGGTATCGGGTAGCCAGGACATAAGTGTAACGCCGAACGGTACCGTTACGATTCCGGAAGGAGTTAACAGTGGCTCGGCAGTCATTCAGGCTAAGCTTAACAACCCTTACGGCGGTGCGGCCAAAGTCATTTTTGAGAAAGAAGTGACGTTAACTGCGGCGGAAGATCAGGGAAGTACCTTCCCGGCTGAACAATTCCTTGAAAGGATGAATAAGCTGCGCGCCGAGCTCCTTGCAGGTGATCCTGCGGATGTGCTGGATGTGCGGAAATTGCGGGATGAAATTGCCGGTCTGGATGTTGCGGCAGACCAAGTGTTAATTGATCCGGTCTGGAACAAAATCGCCCCTCATTTACCGGCTTCCGTTAACCAAGCGGAGATGAAAACAAGTTTATTCAAGATCATTAGAGCGGTCGGTTCGTTCCAGTACGACCCGCAGGCGTCGGATTTGGAGGCTATTCGGACTAATCCGGAATACCGGGCAACATTGAATACAATCGCGGCCGCAGGCGGCGAAACGAACTTGAAGATTGACGATTTCCTGATATTCCTGTTTGGGGATGGAGAGGAACGCAGGGGTGTTGAAGGAACGGTTCTCGACATCCTAGCGGATATGAAACCGAAAGAGCTTGCCGGGCTGCTCGGCAACAAGGTGGAAATCAATGCTGTCTTGAACGATGCAATGGCTGAGATTTTATCCAAGAAGGACGATTATACGTTAAGCGAGGTACTGGACAACCTAGGCGTAACACCGGTTGATGTACGTTCTACCGTTCTTAACTTCCAAGTTAAGCTAAAGTATGATGTACCGGCTATGAATGCATTAGCTGTAGCTTATATCCGTTCGGAAGCGAAGCCAACAGTGAAAGTCACTGCGAACGGACGCCATCATCAATATGGATTGACGATTCTGGAAGTTGAGATTCCTTCCTCTGTCCTGAAATGGACGAAAGTATCCGGAAGCAAGGATGTCACGGTTGACTCGAAAGGAAAAATATCGATTCCGAATAAAGTAGCGAAAGGAACCGCCGTTATTCAAGCATCGCTCCTCAATCCTTACGGAGGTCCGGCAAAAGTCATCTTCGAGCAAGAGGTGACACTCGTCAACGGAAAGGACAAGGGCGATGACAAGGGCGATGACAAGGACGATGACAAGGGCGATGACAAGGGCGATGACAAGAATGATGACAAAGACAATGACAAGGATGATGACAAGGATAATGACAGGGACAATGCAATTAATGATAAGAGAAATCAGGTTAAACTAATGATTAGCCTTATTATCCGAAATTTGATGGGTTCCTAAGATCAGGCGAGGCTTTCCCAAGGTAATCCGTGCAGGAATTCTTTTCTTGGTTTTTTAATGCTAAATCCCACTTTGCATTTCGATTTTATTTATACAAGACAAACTGCAAAAAGTGCAGCTTGTTTCGCGAAAACTGGTTTTTGGAACCGTTGAACTGCAAAAACTGCAGGTGTTCGAGGTTAGTTTGAATCATTCTAAACGAATGGGTCTGAACACCTGTAGGGAATGCAGGTTGATAGGCGAATATCCCGTTTTTAAGCAATATTAACTGTAGTAAATACAGGTTCTCACTAAAGGGGCTGTCTCTCAGGTCATTAAAGGCCTTATGGGACAGCCCCTTTATTACTTTAAAAACAAATATCCCATCAGCCTTCTCGAAAGATTTTAAGGAAGGAAGGTTTACTTATGAAAAATAAAAAATTCAATAAAATGATCGTACGGTGCATCTGCCTTGTCGTTGTGCTCAGTATTTTTGGTTTGTTTATGGTCAATTATGCGGTAAACCGGGTTATAGATTCCTTTGCGGCTGGTGTCCCGAATAATCAAACGCTGGTTGAAAGCGGAGATCAACCTCCAACACCATCAGAATCCACCGAAGCCAAACAAGAGAAAGGCAATGACAGCCTTGGCAAGCCGACTGGCACGGTGACCAAGGAGAAGGCCAAGGAAGTGCGTGAAAAATTGACTGTATCGGATAAAACGACTGTTGTTTCCGTGATTATAAAAAGTCTAAGCGTATCTGACATGAAAAAACTGCAGGATATTGCCAAAGGAGGTCTGACCGTAGAGGAGAAGCGGGAAGCGAAGGAGCTGCTGCTTGCTCAGTTGTCGTCCGATGATTATAACGAATTGTCAGCGCTTGCGAAGAAATACGGGATCAGCAGAGGTAATACCTATGATGAAGCCAAACGAGAGCACAACTCATAACCGGATCATTCTCACCCTAGACTTTAGCTTTTACATTTTAACAGAAAGTGGTGTCAACATAATGATGGGAAAACAACGTATACGCAGGAAAAGGCGGCGTGGATTCCGGAAGCCCGATGCCGTTATCGTTACTTTAACCTCCGTGACTGTTATTCTTCTTTTTGTATGGGGCGGATTGCATTGGAAGGAGTCTTCGGGGCGAGCGCTATTCGTTAATGCGAATGGAGCAGAGCGGGGCGAACAAACACTGCAGGAGGAAGGCGGTCTGCAAGCAATGGATTCTGAAGGTATGAACGCAGGGGTAGATGAACAGTCTTCAGCAACAGCCGAGACTTTCGCTCCCGTGCAACAACCAAATGATAAACCGGACGCCACGGGAGGAGTGCCGCAATTACCGGAATCTGACGAGCCGGCTCAAGACACGGTCACGAAGATGGACGAGGTCGAGCAAAGCCCAGTAAATTCTGAATCACCAAGTGCAACGGAAACCAATCACTCAAGCACGAACCAAACCGATCCGGCAAGTACGAACCAAACCGATCCGGCAAGCACGAACCAAACCGATCCGCCAAGCACGAACCAAATCGACCCGCCAAGCACGAACCAAACTGATCCTCCAATAAGTCAGGCACAGAAATACGAACAAAAGATCATCCAGGTTCAAGCGAGTTGCACGAAGGATATGAACGAGGTGTTAAGCGGAGCGGAATCAAGTATCCAGCAGTTGGATAGGACAGATCCTGTCGCTGTTCAGGCATGGAAAGAGAAATTGACAAAGGAGTTGGCGGATGCTGAATCCAAATGTGACGGTAAATTCCAAGAGGTATCTCAAAACGCGGAGAAAAACTCTGTATCGCCGAAGGTTATTGAGGAGTGGAAACAAACCTTCAGTACTTTGAAGGAGAAGCTTCAAATTGAGTCGAGGGCGAAGCTGCAACAGTTAATGGGAGGATAAATTATTCTCCCTTGGGCAAGGTCCGGTCGCGAAGCACGCGTTCGAGCAAATTGCGAATCAAATCCAGGTCATCCTTTTCCAAAGGAACCCCATCCCAATGAAGCTGTTCGTAATTCAAATATTCTTTCGCATTATGGTTTAGTTCTGTTGGAGGTTCCGGATATTCGGTAAGCCCTAGAAGATAATCCGCCGACGTGCGAAGTTTTCGTGATATCGTTTGAATGGATTCGATAGTCGGCTGCCGGTATCCGGATTCATACCCCGCATAGGTGCTTTTTGCAACCCCAACGTAATCGGCTATTTCTTGCATGGTGAATTTCCGCTTTTTCCGCAGCTGCTTCAGTCGCTTAGCGAACATCCTCAACCTCCTCCCGAACTCATAAATTTCCTCTTCCATTTAGCTTCATCCAATTGTATATAGTCCTAGTAAATGCCCGTACAATTATAGCATATTTTCCAGTTGCTTGCACCAAGGTACAATGTTGCAACAGAATAAGGAGCGGTGTGGTATCATAAGTTCGATCCGATTGATTACTGTTTACATGGAAGGAAGAATGCTTGTGTTGGCGCGTTATTCAACAATAAGGTATTACGGCACCACGGAAATTGTTATTAAGAAATCGCGCTTTATCGGTCATGCCAAGCCAGTGGAATCCGAGGAAGAAGCGGTCGCTTTTATAGAAGAACTGAAGAAGAAGTATTGGGATGCCACGCATAACTGCTCCGCTTACTTGATCGGAGAGCGGGATCAATTCCAGAAGGCTTTGGATGACGGCGAGCCAAGCGGAACGGCAGGAAAACCAATTCTGGAAGTGATCAAACATCGTGGCTTGAAAAATGTAGCTGTAGTCGTTACCCGGTATTTCGGCGGAATTATGCTGGGGGCAGGCGGCCTGGTTCGTGCGTATACCGACGGAGCGGTTGCCGGCATTGATGCGGCTGAAACCATTGTGAAGGTGCTGCATCGCGAGGTGATTGTCGATGTGGACTATACTTGGTATGGTAAGCTGGAGAACGAGCTTCGCGGTCGCGGCTTCAGAGTCGGTGAGGTTGCGTTTACGGACCGGGTGAGGGTACAGTGCCTTCCTGAAGCGGGGGAAGCAGTAAGGTTTCAAGCTTGGATTACAGATGTGACACAGGGACAAGCCTTGATAGAGCAAGGTGCCGAAATGTATTTTATACAGGGGGACTAGAACGTTTCGTTCTTCCTGTGGTCGTGGAACATGGCACCATTAAGGTGTCTTTTCTTTATGGAAAGACAAAACACCACTCATAAGGTTTACGAATAGGCTACATTAGATTTTTTTATGAAAAGACGTTTGACACGCTAATTTGCATTGACGGGGGAAGTTGTCATCTGGTAAAGTATTAATACCAACTAATTTAATAGGAATTATTCTATATAGCTCTTAAGGCTTCAGGAGGTACATGACAACGTGAGTTCCATGGTGCAAGGCAGATGGTGGAGTTGGGGATTTCGCAGCGCCGTCATGCTCTATTTTATGGTATTGATCGTTTTTCCTATTCTAGGAATTTACGGACAGTCCTTGTCCGCAGGCTGGTCTGCTTTTGCATATAATATTACAGAGCCCCTTGCTTGGAAAGCGGTACTCTTGACGGTAAAGCTTGCAATCATAGCGACAATTTTAAATGTATTCGTAGGAACGATGTCTGCATGGGTTCTGATACGTTACCGATTCCCAGGAAGGCGCATATTGAATAGTCTTGTTGATTTACCGTTTGCTCTTCCTACTGCTGTAGCAGGTCTTATGATCCTGCTCCTTTTAGGTCCTCACAGCTACGTTGGAGAGTTAGCGGAAAAGCTTGGCTTCACGATTTTGTTCCATCAGCCGGCTATTATTATAGCTATGGTTTTCGTTACTTTTCCATTTGTCATCCGTGCTGTTCAACCGTTGCTTGAGGAGATGGATGCCGCTGAGGAGGAAGCCGCTTATACGCTTGGCGCATCGAAAGCTGTTACCTTCTGGCAGGTCATTCTGCCATCCATGCTTCCTGGAATTCTTAGCGGGGCGATGCTTGCGTTCTCTAGAGCATTGGCCGAATTCGGCGCTGTCGTACTCGTTGCTGGCAACATCCCGGGTAAGACCTTGATCGCCTCTGTATATATTTTCGGAGAGATCGAGAGCGATAATGCGATAGGCGCAACAGCCGTCAGCGTATTACTGCTTAGCTTCTCATTCCTCATTCTGTGGCTAGTCAACTACGTGCAGATGCGGAGGAAAAACGGATGAGGCGGCTATGGATTGGACTAACTGTTTTTGTATTCGGATTATTACTAATCATACCGGTTGTTCGGATCGCAATGGGGGCCATGAACGAAGGCTGGAGCGGTTTTACTGCTGGCTTATCCAGACCTGAAACTCTTCATGCCCTATTCATGACAGGTTTGATCGTGGTCATCGTCACCGTGGTGAATACGGTTTTCGGCGTCATGCTCTCTCTCTACTTAGTTAGGGCAACCTGGCTCGGCAGGCGCTTGAAGCAGCTCCTTAATAGTGTTGTCGATTTACCTTTCGCTGTATCTCCGGTCATCGGAGGTCTCATGATTGTTCTATTGCTAGGACCGGAAACAGCACTCGGAGCCCTGTTCAATAAGGCGGGCGTTGATATTGTATATGCATTGCCGGGAATGATTATAGCGACATTGTTCGTTACTTTTCCATTAGTTGTTCGTGAGGTCATGCCAGTGCTTCAAGAAATCGGAAGCCAGCAGGAAGAAGCGGCATCAACGCTCGGCGCAGGCGCGTGGACGACCTTCTGGCGGGTGACTTGGCCTTCCATACAGTGGAGTGTCGTTTATGGAGTCGTTCTTACAGTTGCAAGGGCGCTTGGAGAATTCGGCGCTGTGCTAGTCGTCTCCGGGAACATCCTGTTTAAGACACAGACGGCAACAACACTCGTCTATCAAGATGTGGAGAACTTTAATCTGACCGCTGCGAATTCTATTGCCCTTGTTCTCGCCGCAGGCTCAGTAACCTTGCTGTTGTTTATGGAATGGGCCAAGTCAAGAAAGGAAGTGCATTGACGTGCATGTAGAAGTCCGCGGTTTGAATAAGAAGTTCGGCAGCTTTCAAGCTGTTCAGGATGTAAACTTCGAGATCGAAAAAGGTCAATTGATCGGATTGTTGGGTCCAAGCGGCGGCGGTAAAACTTCAATCCTGAGAATGCTTGCTGGATTGGAGTCGGTGGATAATGGGGATATTATTTTTCATGGCAAGCGCGTCAATGACCTTCCGCCTCAAGAGCGAGGAATCGGATTCGTTTTCCAAAATTATGCTTTATTTAAACATATGACTGTTGAAGCTAATATTGCTTTCGGTCTTGAGGTAAAGAAGTGGCCTAAGCCAAAGATCAAAGCACGAGTCGCTGAATTGGTCGAGCTCACTGGCCTATCCGGATTCGAGAAGCGTTTGCCGCACCAGCTCTCCGGAGGACAGCGTCAACGCGTTGCATTCGCGCGAGCATTGGCTCCAGAGCCTCAGCTGCTTCTTCTCGATGAACCGTTTGCGGCGATTGATGCGAAGATTCGTCATGAGCTTCGTTCCTGGCTTAGAGACATGATCGATCGCCTTGGGATCACTTCAATATTCGTTACGCATGACCAAGACGAAGCGATAGAAGTCGCTGACCAAATCATGATTATTAACAAAGGGCGTTTGGAGCAGAAAGGCACCCCTTGGGAAATTTATAAGAACCCGCAAACTCCGTTTGTTGCAAGCTTTATCGGAGAATCAACGATTGTTGAAGATGTTTCCTCCTTGCGCGGATTCGAGAACGCATCCGCTTGGCCGGGAACGAAAGCTCTTATCAGACCGGAATATGTGGAAATCGGCAAGGCTTCGGAGTTCAAGATTTTCTCCGCTACGGAGCTTGGGCGTGTCCGTCATTTGCATTTCCGTGGGAGTGAATGGCTTGTAGAAGTCGAGGTGGGCACCTCGCGATTAGTGACTTATCGTTCACTGGAGAAGGAAGTTCTTCATCCGGGAGCAGAAATTCAAGTGCTTATTCATCGTGCATACCTGTTCAATGATAATGACAGCTGGGTTATGGAGAACAAGCTCAAGGAAGATCCAATGCCGGTTCATATCTAAAGGGGTAGTGCGGGAGCCTTCGAAGGCATCGCAGGGAGGACAGCTATGAAACCGGGAAACCGAAAAAATAGATCACGACTAAAAACTGCAATATCCGGAATATTTATGCTGTTGACGCTATCGCTTCTCTTGGCAGGTTGTACAGGAAATCAGCCGCTAGAGGGGGCTTCAGCTACAAATGCGACAACAAATGCGCAAGGAGATGTCACGCTTGTTCTGGGTGCCTATTCTGTAGCCAAAGATGCGTTAGCAGATTTATTGCCTGCCTTCAAAGCCGATTGGAAGGCTAAGACGGGACAGAATGTTTCCTTTCAAGAATCTTATGAGGCATCCGGAACCCAAGCTCGGGCCATTATCGGGGGATTCGAGGCAGACGTCACTTTGCTTGCCCTGGAAGGTGATATGGAAAAGCTTGTGAAAGCTGAACTCGTTCATCCGAACTGGAACAAGGATACTTACAAAGGGATGGTCACTCGTTCTATTGTCGTTCTAGGCACGAGAGAGGGAAATCCGCTTGGGATTAAAGGGTTCGAGGATTTAACCAGACCGGGGGTAAAGGTGCTTTATCCGAATCCGAAGACGTCTGGAGGAGCGCAGTGGGATATTAATGCGATCTACGGAGCGGGATTGAAGAAGTCGGAGGAAGATACAGGCTCGAAGGATCCGGCAGCCGCGAAGAAGTTTCTAGCGGATATCCATAGTAACATTGAATCCATGGACAAGAGTGGACGTGCATCGATGGCTGCTTTCGAATATGGAGTCGGCGACGTCATCGTAACCTACGAGAACGAACTGCTCGCGCGTATCGCGAAGGGCGTGCAGTATGAAATTGTCATGCCTCGAAGCACGATATTGATTGAGAATCCAGCTGCTGTAGTTAACCGTAATGCAGATCGTCACGGTGTTCGTGAGGCGGCTGATGCATTCGTACAATATTTGTATTCTGAGCCTGCTCAGAGGATTTTCGCACAGCATGGATTCCGGCCGGTACAAGATGAATTGACTGCAGAGCTGCAGGACAAATTCCCTGAACCGCCTGGGCTGTTTACAATCGAATATCTCGGGGGTTGGGATGAGGTTCGCGACACCTTATACTCCAAACGCGGAATCTGGTATCAAGTTTTGGCTGGTGACTGAAATACGCTATAATTAGAAGAACGATAAGCAACACAGCATTAGGAGGACTCATTTTGCCAAAACCAACTAGTATTCGCGCCATGCAATTCATTGTTTATTTCAAGCTTGTAATGATTCTTATTGTTCTTGTTTTATCCTTTCTGTTGTTTGCTATACCTGCTGATTTCTCCGGAGGCTGGAATGATTTCAGAACGGACACCCTTAAGTCTATGTTTGGTATTGCGGATCAGATTTTTACGATCGGCCATCTCGGAACAGTTGCCCTCAATTTCTCTATTCCGATTGCAGCTATGGTGCTTATGCTCTTCTTTATCCGAAGACGCAAGCAATTCCCTGCGCTAATCACCGGTTTTGTCGTTCTATGGTTTTCTTCCAATAATCAAATTCAGCTCCTGCTGTCCATAGTTATTCTTTTGTTGTTCTTCTTACGTTCAACTCGACTCTACTTCCGCAGCGCGAATTCGGTCGAGCCGGAGCAAGAAATCGCGGCACAGCCCGAACTGCCGAATACCGTAAACGGCGAATTACAAGATACGCCGAAGCTTGCACCGAAGTCTTTGACTAAGAAGAAAGATGTACAAGTTACAATTCGCGAGGCAACGCCAGAGGACTCAGAAACCATTCATTCCTTGATGCACATTGCATTTGAAGAGTATAAATCAGCGATACCGCCTTCCAGTGCGCTTACGGAAACGGATGAATCGGTTCAGGAAGCGATGCGAAGCGGTAAAGAGTCTGCTGTAATCCTGTTCGAAGACGATACGGCTACAGCAATGGTTCGCTATAAGTATATCGACGATGCCATTTATTTCTTCCGTCTCTCGGTTATTCCTTCTAGACGCAGAAGAGGGTATGCTCGACAGTTAGTGAAATGGATTGAGAAGCAAGGGGTATCGAAGGGCCTTAATATCAGTCGATGCAGAGTCAGACAATCCATTCAGAACAATCTTGTCCTTTATCAGAATATGGGTTATGAAATTGTTGATCAGGAGCTTATCGTAAGGCCTGATGGAACAGTTAAAGCTCTGACATTGGAGAAGAAGCTCGGCGTTTAAAGCTAACAGACATTAAGTTAGATCGGATTTTCTCCCATTGGCAGTAAAATGACGGATACCGACAGTTGATCCTCTTCGACGATTAGCTCGGTGCCGTCAATTTGGTATCGTTCACCTTTAAGCGTCACTCTATTGACAAGCCGAAGAAGAAACATCATTTGCTCGATATCCGATACAATGGTTTCTGAGATGATGTTATCAGAAATGCGCCACTGAACCTTCATAGGCTCGGATCACCCGAAGAGGATTGCTCCTTCTTTTCACGCCGAGAACGCAGCTCCAATACGATTAAAGTAACAATGCAAAAAGCCCCTAATACCCAAAACCACCATGGTCGATCGATATTCATAGCTTTCTCTCCGTTCTTCTTCAAATATTTTACAAACTCTATTCTATATTGAATTTATTGCAAATGTAAACAAAAATATTGAATATTCTTCAAGTATATATGGACCGATACCTTTATCCCTTATACTGAGGGGAAGAGGGGATGAATTTGTGACTACTTTCGGCAAGCGGCTTAAGGAAGCCAGAGCGCAAAGGAAGCTGACTCAGAATGAGGTAGCAGGTAAGTTGGGTCTCGATTTCACGACCATCTCTAAATATGAAAACAATAAGTCTCAACCCGATAATGAAATATTAAGGGAACTTGCTACTATGTATGAAGTTTCGCTTGATTGGCTATTAACCGGCCGGCTGAGCGGCGTTGAACCGGCTAACCAAATATTCGCAGGCGGAACCCTCGAACCATTGACGGACGAGGAAGCCCAGCATCTTATGGATAGTCTGGAGATGTTTCGTTTACTCAAAGCCAAACGCAATAACCAACTCAATAAGCTGAACAAAAAAAAGCCAATTCTCTGAATCGGCTTTTTTCAAATGAATGAAAATCTGTAAGGCTAAGGATGATAAACAAGTTGTCAGTATCTTCAACCTTTATTTCGGAGGTGCAGCGGGTATTGTGGAAATGCTCTGCAAAGTCATGCAGGTGAGATTTACCTGCTTCCAGCTTTGCCGAAGGCTTGGGCGAATGGTGCGGTATCCGGCTTGAAGGCTCGCGGAGGCTGGCAGATCGATATGAAGTGGCAGAATGGATTGCTGACGGAGGCTGCCATTACAGCTTCGTATTCTCAAGCTTGTCGGGTGCGTGTAGAAGCACAAGTAGAAGCGAGTCGCAGGAAAGTTAATTCAAATAGAGTCAGTATCTGCAGGAACAGTGGATTGGAATGCTGAAGCCGGCCAATCTTACGTCATTCATCGTCGATGAAGGAACCGCCCAGACGGACTGGCTCAAGGTGGAGAGAACGCGAGGAATCTATGCTCGATTGATCTGATCTCAAACTGCATAAACTACAGGTGTTTTTTGCCCAATTCCTGTTTCTTTAACTTTTACCTGCAAATAGTGCAGGTGTTTTTAAGAAAATCAAGGAAATGGATAAGTTTCACGAAAAACACCTGTACGAAATACTGGTTATCTGATCAATAATGGAATTGCGGAGGGAAATACCTGTACCCAATGCAGGTTGTGCGACTGTGGAGGTCGCGAATCAGCTGTACTATGGCGTTATTCATCTTAAAAATAGAAAAAAACCCTTGCGTAAAGGGTTTTTTTGCTAGCTTATACGTTCAATACAAACTTATCAATGACATGCTTAACTCCATCTTCATTATTGCTTAGTGTGATGAAATCAGCGATTTCCTTTAGCGCGGGAACCGCATTTGCCATCGCAACGCCCAATCCTGCCGCTTCGACCATCTCATGATCGTTCATGGCATCGCCCATCGCGATTGTCTCTTCCATCGGAATACCATAATGAGCGGCAAGGAATCGAAGCGCATGGCCTTTAGTTCCTTCAGGATGCATGAACTCCAAGTAGTTAGGCTTGGATTTGGTTATATGCGCTCTGCTGCCGAAGAAAGCCTTGATCTCTGGAAGTATAACATCCAATTTATCCGGATCATCGATGATGATGAGCTTAGTTTGTTTATCGTGATTAATGATCCGGTTAAAGTCTGGCTCAATCGTGTAGGGGATGTTGGATTGTTTGGCGTAGCCGCGTATTTTATCATTATCCTCAGGCGTATACAGCTTGTCGTCTATATAGCTTTGCAGATGCAAGCCGTTCTTTAGGCAATATTCATATACCTGCATCGCAACATCCACAGGAACGGAGCGCTCGTAGAGCACTTCTTCGTCCAATAAATTTTTGATAAGCGAGCCTTGATAGGTAATGATCGGCACATTTAGTCCGACTTGGCGAGCGATTTTCTGTGCGGAGTCAAACATTCTTCCCGTTGCGATAGTGAGGTGAACCCCGTGTGCAATGGCTTCTTTCATGGCTTGCCGGGTCGGTTCTGATACCGTTAATTCATCTGTTAACAGCGTGTCGTCGAGATCCATAGCAATAAGGCGATAAGGCATGATGTTCTTCCTTTCTAATAAGAGCAGGTTAGTTGACGTACGGATTATTGTATTATTGTAACGCATATCGTTCTTGTCGAAAAGGCTGGGAGCCGTGCTATAATGGTTTAGAATTCGAGAGGTTGAAGGGGGACTTGAACGTGAAAACATTGCGCTGGGGAATATTGGGATGTGCAGCGATAGCGGATCGAGCAGTTATACCGGGTATTCAAGCTTCGGAAACCGGGCAGTTAGTCGGAATTGCCAGTCGTGACGAGAGCAAAGCCAAGAATAAGGCGGAGCAATTCGGCATTCCTAAATTTTACGGGAGTTATGAGGCATTACTCGCTGATCCAGATATCGACGCGGTCTATATTCCGCTGCCGAATCACTTACATAAACAGTGGACCATTGCAGCAGCGCAGGCGGGTAAGCATATTCTGTGCGAGAAGCCATTGGCATTAAATGCTCAGGAAGCACAAGAAATGGTCGATACCTGCAAAGAAGCGGGAGTTCATTTGGCGGAAGCCTTTATGTACAGACATCATCCTCGTATAGCTAGAGTGAAGGAAATCGTAGCAAGCGGCGAGATCGGAGAGCTTAGAGTCATTCGTGGTACTTTTACCTATAATGGCGCAGCGAATGAAGGAGATATCCGGCAAGTAAAAGATTGGGGCGGCGGAGGACTGTTTGACGTTGGCTGTTATCCTCTGAGCGCTGCCCGTCTCATTATAGGTGAGGAACCAGAAGCGGTTACGGTGCATGCCTTATTTTCTCCCGAGCACGATGATGTAGATATGATGGCATCTGGTTTGGTTGAATTTCCAGGGAATGTCGCTCTAACTTTCGATTGCGGGATGTGGGCCGCCTTCCGTAATGACCTAGAGATCGTGGGAACCGAAGGAACGATTGTCCTTAAACCTTCTTTTCTGCCTTCAAAGGAGAATGATACTATCATGGTCCAAGTCGGCGACAAAACGCGCCAAGAAGGTCCTTATGGGATTGACGCTTATGTCTCGCAATCCGACCAATTCGCCCGTACCGCATGGGGAGAAGAGGAAGCCGCGTACTCCGCGCAGGATGCGGTCGGTAATATGAGGCTCCTAGATGCTTGCATAGCATCGGCTCGTACGCGTACCCGAATTGTTTTAGCCTAGAGTAACCGGTTATGAACGAAGCTCGCTGCAAATGCGGGCTTTTTGTTTGCAACTTAAAGCTCCAATGAATCGTTGTAAAATATAGGGTTTGCTATGGTGAATATCATCGTCGTATTTCCATCTCCCCAGATCGTATTCTTTAGGAGGTAATTATTATTAAAATTCCAATAAAGAATCTGGTTTCCATTCTTCTATTATCCATCATAATTAGCGGCTGCAATGCCAAAGGTACAGACACTGAGAGTCCACCGCCTTCATCAACAACGCCGGGCCCTACGGAGTCTTCAACCCCAGAAGCTGGCGAGACGCCGAAAGTTACCATACTGCAGGAATTCAAGGAGCGAGCACTCGCGAACGCACCGGCCGATGAATTGTTCAGTTCCCTCAAGCAAATGATCGGAGAGGTACCGGCTGCGGAAGCCGACGAATTTATCCGCACGCTGGAGGCTTATTATGAAATCAACTTACCTGCGGTGGAGAAGAAGTTCGAGGCTGAAAATATCCAGCAGGAGTTATCTGCTTTGGAATGGCCATTTAAGGAAGCCCAGATCCCCAATATAAAGGACGAATCGGTGCGATTGTTGGTGGAGCAGTCTTTGGCTGGAGGGTACAAGCTTGAGACAACGGAAGGGTATGTATTTCCTGTCGTGGACTATAGTAAGCTTCTTAATTTTAGCGGCCAAGTGACGACTTCTATGAAAACGTATTTAGACCTAATGGCGCTGGAATCGAATGAAAAAACAGCGAGTGACGGTGGATTAGTCATCTCCTTGGAGGAGCTGTCCCGTCGCACATTGACCGCCGAAAGCTTTGTGGTAACCTTTCCTGATACAGCCGAAAGAAAAAAGGTTGAAGATCGTTTTATCCGATATCTGAATTACTATTTGGTAGGGCTGAACAATACGCCAATCTTCGACTATGAAACCTTTATCCTCTTGCCTGAGGTAAAAATCCAATATGAACAAATGGTCGCTTCGCATTCCGGAACGGTTGTCGGTCAGCTTACGAAGCAGATGTTGTCAATCCTTAGCAATACATCAGATGCCGTATTCACCAAGAATAAAGAGGGAGAGCAGACGGACATCTCAGCTATGAAGAAGTTTCGTGAACAATTAGATTCAACAGCACGCTCCAAGCTGCCAGCCAGCAAAAATTAAGATAAAGAAATGCCAAAATCACATAAAAGGATTTACTCGCAGCCTATCGAATTCATAAAGGATAGAAACCGTTTTCTAAAACTTTATATTTCGGAGGGGTTACCTTTGGCACGCTTAGATTTTCCGAAGGATTTCGTATGGGGTACGGCAACGGCATCGTACCAAATTGAAGGAGCTTATCAAGAGGATGGCCGGGGTCTCTCGATTTGGGATACTTTTTCCCATACGCCGGGCAAGGTTTTTAATAACGATAACGGAAATGTTGCATGCGACAGCTACCATCGCTACGAGGAAGATATCGCTCTCCTTAAGCAGCTTGGAGTGAATGCTTACCGTTTCTCGATCGCATGGCCGCGTATTTTCCCGAATGGTACAGGTGAGGTTAACGCGAAGGGATTGGACTACTACCGCCGTGTAATTGACGCTCTGATTGCTGCGGGAATTGAGCCTTGCGTGACCTTGTATCACTGGGATTTACCGCAAGCCCTAGAAGACAAAGGCGGCTGGAATAATCGTGAAACGATCGATGCTTTCGTTAAGTATGCAGAGGTGATCTTCAAAGCCTTCGATGGCAAAATCAAACAATGGATTACCTTCAATGAAACTTGGTGTGTCTCATTCCTATCTAACTATCTGGGAATTCATGCACCGGGCAACCGGGATCTGCAGCTGGCGACTAACATCGCCCATCATTGCATGGTCGCTCATGGTGAGACAGTGAAGCTGTTTCGCAAGCTTGGCATGAGCGGAGAAATCGGAACGACGCATAATCCAACATGGGCCGAGCCGTATACTACAAAAGCTGAAGATATTGAAGCCGCGAAGCGTAATCGGGCTTGGCAGAACGAATGGTTCTTCGAGCCGACCTTGAAAGGGACTTATCCGCGAATTCTTGTGGACTGGTTCGCAGCGAAAGGAGTCGAGGTGCCGATCCTGCCGGGTGATATGGAGACGATCAGCCAACCGATCGATTTCATTGGCATCAACTTCTATTCGGGCAGCTTCGGCCGCAACAAGAAGGATGAAGGCTTGTTTGACTTTGAAGAGGTTCAAATCGGCTTCCAAAAAACTTACATGGATTGGAATGTTTATCCGGACTCCTTATATAAGGTACTGACTTGGATTCAGAAAGAGTACGGCGATATTCCGATTTACATTACAGAGAACGGTGCCTGCTACGAGGATGAGCTGACTGCGGACAACCGCGTCCATGATACTAAGCGTACAGAGTACTTCCATAAGCACTTCATTCAGTGCCACCGGGCTATTGAATCAGGTATTCAGCTGAAGGGCTACTTCGCGTGGTCGCTGCTCGACAACTTCGAATGGGCAGAAGGCTACCGCAAACGGTTCGGAATCGTCTACACGAACTATGAAACGTTGGAGCGCCACCCGAAGGACAGCTACTATTTCATCCAAGAAGTCATTAAGAACGATGGATTTGATGTATAAAGCAACAAGCTGGATTCCCCCAAAAAGATAAATCACAAACGAAAAGGTCATGAATTTCAACACTTGTTGAAATACATGACCTTTTTCTATGCATACGATTATATTGATTCGACATGCTGGGGTTTTTAGTTGTCGAATAAAGGTGGATTTTTTGTGTGGACGAGAGAGTAACTCGACTGTTATCATCTTTAATGATACAAAACGTAACATTGAGGGAGCGATCCATTTGAAAAGAATTTTAGCTTTATTTCTATCCGCAGCACTCGTTTTTTCGTCCTTTAGTACGGTTTCTGCGCAATCGACACACGATATCGACAATCACTGGGCCTCGGAAATACTGCAACAATGGGTCGACAAGGGATGGATTTCTGGATATGAGGACGGAACGATTAGACCGGATGCGTCGTTAACTCGGGCTGAGTTTGCTGCACTCATCAATCGGGTGTTTCAACTAAAGGAAAGTGGGGACAAGCTACCTTTTGTAGATTTAACCGAAAAACATTGGGCATATAAAGATATTGCGGTTGCGTACAAAGCAGGCTATTTGAAAGGGACAACCAACCATAAAGTGCTGCCGAATGGCAATACCTCTAGACAAGAGGCCGCAGTGATCCTAGCAAACTTATTGAAACTAGAAACACTACAAGACGGCGATATCTCGATGCTGAGTGATTCTAACGAGATCGCGAGTTGGGCCAGAGGAGCTGTTGCCGCACTTGCGGGTAAGGGAATCTTAGTAGACACAGAAGGCGGAATATTCCGTCCAAAGGCCTTGATCACACGGGCGGAAGTGATTGTTGCGATGGACGCAGCAATTAAACAATTAGAGCCCATAGCTAGAGTGTTCGATAAGCCGGGTGTTTATGGATCTGCAGAAACAGAGGAAACCATAGAAGGTGATGTAGTCATCTCTGCGGATGGTGTAACGCTGCAAAACTTCATCATTAATGGAAGCTTAAAGCTAGCCAAAGAAATTGGCGATGGTGACGTGAACTTGAACCGTTTGACAGTAAATGGTACGACGCGTGTTCAAGGCGGGGGAAAGAACAGTATTCATTTTAAGGATTCGAAATTAACGACGATTGTAATAGAGCGATTGTCCGCAACGGTACGTGTTGTTATGGAAGGAACGACAACGGTAACGCAAGTGAGCGTCCTGTCGGGAGCTATTATTGAACTAATCGATAGTGCTGTCATAGACGTTGTGAAAGTGTTGAAGGGTATCCCGAAGGCGACAGAAATTGATTTGATAGGTTCTTTTGAAGTCGTTGAAGTAGAGCAAGATGCTAATGCGGGGAAAATCAAACTAGGCAAGAATGCTAACATAATAAAGATAATATTGCATGCAGCTTTCCATGTAATCGGAGAGGGAACCATACAGTTACTTGTTGTCAATTCTGAGGGTATCGTCTTGGACAAAGCTCCGACGAAGGTTGAAGCGGGTGATGGCGTACCTAACAACATTAAGTATTCGGTAGGAGGAGAGCTTCGTACAATATCTTCGAGTACTGGTAATTTTGGAGGTGGAGGCGGGCCGATTATAACACCTCCTCCTGCGGAAGATAAGACACCGCCAATACTGAATGTATCCTCTGCTTCGGTTGAACAAGGGATATCCATAACGATTTCTACAAATGAAAAATCTAATTTTTATTGGGTTCCTGAGGGCACTTCCATTAACATCCAGAGCCTGAATACTAAGGTAGTAAGCGGTGAAGGTGGATTAGTGGAGCTTATTGAAAAGGATGAATTCACTTCTAGCCTTAATTCCTCTACCTTGGCTATTGGGAAATGGCTTTTCGTAGCCGTTGATGAAGCGGGCAACTTATCCGAGCCATTCAATGTTGAGATCAAGGCACCTATGCCCATCCCAACGCAGCTGGCCATTGAGAGCTTCATAGTCGGATATTATAATAACCAAGAGTTAATGGTGAATTTCAATAAAAAGCTTAAAACGGATTACAGTATGCAAGAGCTTATATTGCTCAAGGCTGAAATTACTATCGTGGATGAAGATGGGGAGTTGGTTGCAACCTTAAAAGAAGAAGATACGATAATGATGTCCGACAAGACGCTAAAAATCTTTTTCCCGGGCCAATTCCCTGGAAAGAACCTCAGAATCAAGATTATGGCTGGAGCAGTTCGAGATATTGACGGCCTCCCTCTATCAGAGGAGTATGTCTCGAGTCCATTTTCCAAGGGGATATCCTTCACTCAAGTTAGTGATGTTAATCTTCATGTAGGCGACCGAATCACATTTTCTACGGATGAAGCAACTGACGTGTTCTTCATGAGCATAGATGAGACGGGTATTGAAACGCTCGAGCAATACCATGAGAAGGTTCAAGAAGGGAAAGCTAGATTAATTAAAATCGAGCCTGGTCAATTACATATCATTCATACCAGAGGACTTCTTCCAGGAACGTATGCATTAAGGATATGGCAAGGCGTTAATGTATGGTTTAATATTCTACCATCCGTTGATCAGACTTCTCCCATTCTCATAGTGCCAGAAACGACAATAGATCGTGGAGATCCTCTATTTGTTTCTACGAATGAGTCAACGGATGTTTATTGGGTTCCAGAGGGAACAACATTGGATATACAGTCTTTAGAGGATGCAGTAGCAAAAGGCAATGGAGGGAAGCATGAAGGTATTATTAGCTCTGAATTATACACTCCCTCTATCCGATTGACAAATACGAAGGATGGCAAATGGCTTGTCGTAGCCGCTGATGATGTAGGGAATCTGTCTCAAGGGATTACGATAACAATTGCGGAGCCAGGTACTTCAAAGCCTAACGTGGTATTATTCCGACCAGACTACAATCATTTAACTTTTTTTCACTTTAACAAAGGGATTAAAACAAATCTGGAATTAGAAGAACTTAAAAACGCAATTACCATATCCAAGGACAATGGTGCAACTTATAATCCCTTTCCAGGAAACGTAAGCATCCACATAGGTGGCTCAGATCTAACAGTCATTTTTAACAACGGCTTCTCAGGCTCCAATCTTCGCATCAAAATTGCTGCAGGAGCAATTGAAGATTTATATGGAAATGAATTGACTCAGGACTATCTCTCACCAGCATTTTCTGCAGGAACTGTTCTACGTCCCGTCGATTCAAATTATATCACGGAAGGCCAGAAATTCTCATTCAAATCAAATCGTGAAGGCCCCGTATTCCTAATGGAGGCCGAGAAAAATGCAAGCTCTCTTGAGGGCTATTACGAATTGGTTAGCAAGGGTGAGGCGATTCTAATTGACGTTATTGCTGCGGATATTAACAAGGCCATTGAGGTAGATACATCGGGATTGGATAAAGGTAGGTACAACTTAAGAACTTGGAAGGGACCGATCTTGCGTTTAAACATATCGGTGACATATATTGATTTCTATCAAATTGAAATTGATAACAACCTAACTAACAAAGATATTGTGACCATAAACGATGTTGAAGCAGGGGATATCATTAACTTCTACAATGATTACATTACACATCCTTTGCCAGGGGGGCTTGTGCGGACAGTGACAGTTCCTATGGGGAAAACTTCGGTAATCTTATCGGATATGGAATTGAATGATCAGGGTGGTTTCCTCTATGTGACCATTACCAAGCCAAATCTTCTTGAAAGTGATAGGTATGCAATTAGTTATTTACCCGCTACTGATTTGGATGCCTTACCGACATTGATTATGTTGAGTACTCCGACTGGTCAAGGGGAACCTATAATTTTCCGTTCAAAACAAAGGGGGACTGTTTACTTCGTCCCTTCCGGAATGGAGAGAAACCTTGATTTACTGAACGACTTAGTTAAGAGAGTGGGCACAAAGATTGAGGTGAATAGAGGGGATATCAACCTAATTAATCCAGCCTTTTATTCAACTGGAGAGTGGTGGCTGCTGGCTGTTGATGAAAAGGGGAATATCTCTGAACCTTATCCTGTTACGATTCAAGCACCTTTACCTGATATACCTGTGCTAACACCACTGGCGGTCTTGGGCTTTGAGGTTGGCTATTACAATAACCAAGAGTTAAAGGTGGAGTTTAACCGGGATCTAAAGATTTTGCTTACACCAGAGGAATTGGCGATCCTTAAAGGGGCAATTAGGATCATAGATGACAATGGGGAATCCGCTCTCAAAGCTGAGGATTCGATCGAGCTGACAGGAAACACGCTTAAGATCTTTATGCCCGGCAAGTTCCCAGGTCAGAACCTGAGGTTGAAGATCCCAGCCGGAGCTATTCAAGATGAGTGGGATAACTTGCTTTTAGAGGATTACGTATCAGAACTATTCTCCAAAGGAATATCATTTAACATCATCGATGAAAAATTCAACGTTCATGTTGGGGAGTCATTAGATTTAAAGTAGATGGTTCTAGTCCAGTATTCTTCATGAATATCGATGAAACGGGAGTAGAAACATTAGAACAATATTATGAAAAGGTTCAAGAAGGAAAAGCACAATTAATAAACGCTGAAGCCGAACGGATTTACGAAATCAATACAAGAGGACTTTTACCAGGAAGGTATGCTTTAAGAATCTGGCAAGGCGTTAATGTATGGTTTGATATCCAACCATCATTGGACCAAACTCCACCTGATCTCACAGTACCTGTAACGACGATTGATATTAGAGATATTCTGTATCTTTCAACGGATGAGTTATCGGACATATTTTGGGTTCCTGAAGAAACAGCACTAGATATCAACTCATTAGAAGCTGCTGTAGCAAATGGAGAGGGAGGAGTGCAAAGGAACTTCATTGGCACTGATCTCTATGCGACATTTATTCATATTTCTGATGCGAGGGTTGGAAAATGGCTCCTCGTAGCCGCAGATGGTGCGGGGAACCTATCTGCAGGGATTACGATAACCGTTGCTGAACACGGAACTTCAAACCCTAACGTGGTGTTCTTAGAGCCTGTCTATAACAGTTTAGCTATCGTTTTCTTTAACAAAAAGATAAAAGCCAATTTTGAGATCGGTGAACTCAAAAGTGCGATAACAATCTCCAGGGACAATGGTGCAACCTATCAACCTTTACAACCATTCGAAAACATTTTTATAGACATAGATCGGCTTAAAATCTCTTTAAACGACTTTAATGGCTCGAATCTTCGCATCAAAATTGCCGCAGGAGCCATCGAAGACGAATATGGTAATGAATTGGCACAGGACTATATCTCGCCACCATTTTCCGCAGGAGTAGAAATTACTTTTGTAGGTCCGAATTATGTCGCAGCAGGCAACAAATTCTCCATTAAATCAGATCGTGAGGGTCCCGTATTCCTTATGAAAAGTGGAAAATATGCAAGCTCACTTGATGACTATTACGATATGGTGAGTAAGGGTGAGGCAATTCTGATAGATGTGAAGGCTTCGGATATTAACAAAGCCATCGAGGTAGATACTTCAGGCTTGGTAAAGGGAGAATATATCTTAAAGGCTAGGAAGGGACTTCAATTGTCCTTATATATTTCGGTGACCCCACTCGATGCGGACCAAATTCAAATTGAAAACAATCGATCGGACAATGATGTTGTGACCGTTAGTCATGTTGAAGCAGGGGATGTCATTCGCTTCTACGATGTAAAGCTAAATACCGGAGAGTTGATTGTGCGGACAGAAATTGTCCCTGAAGGACAAACCTCGTTAACGATTACTGATATGGAATTAAAGGTGGAGGGGGGTTATCTCATTGTGACTAATACCAAACCAAATTTCGATGAAAGCCCTTGGGTTACAATCCAGTATCCATCCGCTTTGGATATAACGCCCGAACCCATACCAATACCGGCACCAGTACCCGTACCCCTGCAGATGGAAAGCTTCGAGGTGGGGAACTACAATAATCAAGATACAGCGAATGGGGTAGAGTTGTAATTGGTAACTGTCGAGACAACTAACGTCTCGGCAGTTATTTTTGCGTGAAGTTGATGAAGTATATTGTAATGCTTTTGATCCAAAACGCATGTTCGCTATGCGGTTTCTTCCAAGGACGATTTCAGTTACAATAGTGTAGATGCCTTACTAAGAAAGAGGAATACACAATGAACGTCGTCGTTGCGACGCTAAACGCCAAATTCATTCATACCTCGCTTGCCCTGCGTTATTTGAAGTCCTTCGCTCAGGATGAGTTCGAGGTGGATATTGCCGAATATACGATCAAAGACCCTTCGATGGGTATTGCTGCCGACCTGTTCTCAAGGAAGCCCGACGTTATCGGATTTTCCTGTTATATCTGGAACATTGAAGAGACTATTATTGTGGTGGACATGCTTCGCAAGGTACTGCCGGAAACGAAGATTATGCTGGGAGGTCCGGAAGTATCCTATGACACTGAATTCTGGATGAACCGTCTTCCAGCTGTAGATTTCATCGTTATGGGCGAGGGGGAGGAGACATTCCGGGATTTACTGCGGCAAATTGCAGGAGAGCAGAAATATCATTTCGTGTTCGGAATGGCCTACCGCAAGGATGGGAAGGTCGTCATTACTCCCCCGCGGCCTAAGCTTGATTTGAATGTTATTCCTTCCCCCCATCGCTTCGAGCAGGATCTCGTCCCCATGCGAAATCGTGTTGTTTATTTCGAGACAAGCCGCGGCTGTCCGTTCAGCTGTGCGTTTTGTTTATCCAGCATCGAGGTGGGCGTGAGGTATTTCGACATGGCTTGGGTAAAGGCTGAGCTTACGTACCTGATCGACAATGGCGCAAAGCTGATTAAATTCGTGGATCGGACGTTTAACATCAAACGTGATTATGCGATGGAAGTGTTCCAATTCCTCATCGACAATCATCGGGGCTGCGTGTTCCAATTCGAGATTACCGCCGATATTATGCGTCCTGAAGTTCTTGATTTCCTTGCTGAGAATGCTCCTCCGGGTGTATTCCGGTTCGAAATCGGTGTCCAATCTACGAATGATCCAACCAATCTTGCGGTACAACGCCGCCAGAACTTCGCCAAGCTGACACGTACAGTCGTGAAGGTGAAGGAAAGCGGCAAAATCGATCAGCATCTTGACTTAATCGCCGGCTTGCCTCACGAGGATTACGATACGTTCCGCAAAACGTTTAACGACGTGTTTGCTTTAAGGCCGGAAGAGCTCCAGCTCGGCTTCCTGAAGATGTTGAGAGGAACGGGACTGCGTAACGATGCCGACAAATTTGGTTATATTTATTCGGAGAGAGCACCTTACGAGATGCTTGGCAACGATCTGATGCCATTCTCCGATATCGTGCGGATTAAGAGGGTAGAGGACGTTCTGGAGAAATTCTGGAATGCCCATCGTATGGACCGTACGATGGAATATTTGATAGAAAAAGCGTACCCGTCGCCCTTCGATTTCTTTCAAGCATTCGGAGATTACTGGGAATCCAAAGGCTGGAGCCGAATCGGTCATCAGCTGGAGGATTTGTTCTTACGACTCTGGGCTTTCTTGGAGGAAGATGCGCAACCAGAATTGGACCCGGATGTCGCATTCGGCCTGCTTAAGATCGATTACTATCTGCAGCATAAATATAAGCCGCGTAAGCTCTGGTGGGAAGATCGCCTGGACAAGAAGGATTGGACTGCAGGCTTGAAGTATGCGGCAGATCGGCTGGGCATGGAGGAACGTGAGCTGCAGAAGAAGGGGACGATTGATCGTCTTCCTTTCGATTATAGGGCTTGGGTGGAGGAAGGGCGGGTGGATCGCTCTAATCCAACAGCTCTTGTCTTTCTTTATTCAGGTGAAGAAGCACCCCCTAAGCTGGTGGCGCTGCCGCAGTTGGACGGACAAGCGGCAGTTGTTAAATAAGAGGCGAGAGGTGATCGGTTAATGGTTTACCAAGCAAGCTCTGATCGTTATTCATCTATGAAATACAATCGCGTAGGTCGTTCTGGCCTGAAGATCCCTGCGGTATCACTTGGGCTTTGGCATAATTTCGGCGGTATAGATGCCTTCGAGAACGGCCGTGCGTTAGTTCGCCATGCTTTTGATCTGGGAATAACCCACTTTGACTTAGCCAATAACTATGGACCGCCTCCAGGCTCCGCCGAAGAAATGTTCGGTCGTCTAATGGCAACGGACATGAAGCCTTACAGAGATGAAATGATCATTTCCACAAAAGCCGGGTACGGGATGTGGGAAGGGCCGTACGGGGATTTCGGATCCCGCAAATATTTGATTTCCAGCCTTGATCAAAGCTTGAAGAGAATGGGCCTTAATTACGTTGATATCTTCTATCACCATCGTCCTGACCCTGAGACACCTTTAGAAGAAACGATGGGGGCATTGGATTACGCTGTCCGCTCCGGTAAAGCTCTTTATGTAGGGATTTCCAACTATCGTGCGCCTCAAGCCAAAGAAGCGATTGCGATATTAAAGCAGTTGGGTACGCCGTTACTCATTCACCAGCCTCGCTACAGCATGTTCGATCGTTGGATCGAAGATGGCCTTCAGGATGTTTTGGAAGAAGCCGGCGTTGGTTCTATCGTGTTCTCGCCATTGGAGCAAGGCTTGCTGACGAATAAGTACTTAGGCGGCATTCCAAAGGATTCTCGCGCTGCCGGGGCTTCTGTATTCTTGAACGAAGGTAACCTGACTCCAGAGAGGCTGGACAAGGTACGCCGGTTAAACGAAATTGCTTTGGAGCGCGACCAGTCTTTGGCACAGATGGCTCTTGCTTGGGTCCTTCGCGGGGAGAGAGTAACGAGTGTATTGGTCGGAGCAAGTCGAGTCGGTCAGCTTGACGACAACGTTGCGATGCTGAAGCGCTTGGATTTCTCTTCTGAGGAGTTAGCGAGAATTGAAGCGATATTGAAGTAAAGCTGAAGATTCTTAAAGGACTGATCTCCGTACTTAAATGAAGTGAAAACATTGAAAAATGGTTGAGAGGGAGTTATTACTTCTGCTCAGCCATTTTTTTGGTAAGTAAATGATGAACAAGGAAAGCCATCATCACCATAGTGTTGCAACGGGTCAACGACGACAAGTATGATAGGTTCTGATGGATAACGAGCAAAAACCAGTGTTAGAAGGAGCTGACAAAATACATGAGCAATGCCATTACGAGGCGGATTGAGGATTTGGAGAAGCTGTCTCCCCCTCTAACCGCACAAGCAGATCTGGATAACTACTGGGAACAGACAATAAGTCAGTTCTCTAGTAAACCCTTGAATGCTACAAGATCACCTCTCGAAACGCCGTTAGCTGAAATGGAAGCTTATAAGGTTACATATGAAGGGTTTGACGAGACTCCGATTCATGGTTGGTATTTACTGCCTCGTTCATCGCGAGGAGAGAAAATTCCTTGTGTCGTACTCTATCATGGTTATACAGGGAGTAAAGGGTACCCGGAGGATTATGCGGCTTATATTCTGATGGGAATCGCGGTATTCTCGATCGATATCCGGGGACAGGGTGGAGAGACGGGTAACCGTCTTGATCAATCTTATGGCATGACTAAGGGCTGGATTACTCAGGGAATTCTAGATCGGGAAACCTGTTACTATAAAGCCATTACATTGGATGCACTTAAGGCACTTGAGTGGGTATGTGAGCAGCCAGAAGTGGATTCAAAACGGATCTGCGTATCAGGTGGAAGCCAAGGCGGGGGATTAGCGATGATTGCGGCAGCCTTGTCAGATAAACCGACAATTGCAGTCGCTCATATTCCGAATATGTGCTATATGGATTTCGGGATTCTGAACTCCACCAGCGCATTATCGGAAGCCGCAGCGTTCCTCGAACGATTCCCTGAACATCTCGACACAGTTCTAAAGACGCTGAGCTATTACGATAATATGAATCTCGCACATCGTATCCGGATTCCTTTACTGGTGACGGTCGGACTGAAGGATATGGTTACAATGCCCGAGACGATCTATGCCGCCTATAACCGAGTTCAATCGGAGAAAACCATTTATCCTTATCCGTTCACTGGGCATGCCGTTACGGGAGACCAGAACCGTAAAGCATTGGACTTCATTACTAAACATCTTCTGCAAGCATAAAAAATAATCTCCAATACCGCTAAGGAATAATAACGGTATTGGAGACAACTACTTATCCTTATAAAGCTCCCGCATAACGTGTCCCAATTCGGGGATAATCAGCCGTGTCATCGCCAGGCGGACCGCACCAGTCGAGCCGGGCATCGAGAATACGGCGGTTTGACCGATGGTACCCGCGATCGCCCTAGACAGAATAGCTGCCGAACCGATATCCTCGGTAAAACTCAAGTAGCGGAACAGTTCCCCGAAGCCAGGCATCTCCTTGTCCAGTTGATCGCGAACCGCTTCATAGGTCGTATCTCTTCCGGCAATTCCTGTGCCTCCGTTCAACAGAACAGCTTCCACTTCTGGATTTTCTGCAGCACTGCGGAGCAGTGTCTTAATTCCGTCATACTCGTCGCGAACGATGGCATACTCTGTAACGGTATACCCTTTCTCCTCCAACAAATCACGAATGAGTTGCCCGCTTTTATCTGTTTCCGGAGTACGTGTATCAGACACCGTTATTATCGCACACGAGACGCTAACAGGGGCTTCGCGTCGATGTTCTTCGGTTGATGTGAGCATAGAATCCTCCCAAAAAAACGGCGAATCCCTTAGGATCCGCCCTCATTTTTAATCCGCTTTTGCCTCGGAAGATAGTGAAGACACTGATGTTTGTTTTGGCTCTTCCAAAGGATAATCCGCTGAACTAACCGGAGCTTCTGTTGCCTCCTCGACCTTTATCGGTACGGGTGCTGGCTCCCTAACGAAACGATCAACGACAGCAGGTACGAGCAGGGTTAATGCACAAGCTAAAGTCATCCATACAGTGAAGCCATGGTGCTGCCCCTCAGTAAAATCGGAAAAGACAGAATCGCGATACCAAAGGATGAAGGTATTCAGAAGCAATCCGACCGCTGCGGCGACAAAACCGAAGCGAGTCGCAGATCCTCGTTCCCTGAACAGCTTAAGCCGAATAACCAACGCGATTCCGATGAGTAGGAGAAAAGTAAGCATTTCTAATAGAAACAAGGAGGAACCAAAATAATTGTTACCTACCTCGAGCACGACCCAACCTCCGAATAACAGGAAGAAAAGGGTGGCGACAGCCCACATTGCGACTCCCAATCCTAACAATATGATTCCCTGACGCATGAGACCCCGACCTTTCGTCTATTAGCTTAAACTGATTTCCCTGCTCGATTTATTCGACAAAACCAGTATTTTTTCCTCTTAAGGCACTAGGCTGCGAAGCACCGTCATTGAACCATCAAGGGTGTAGTTGCCTAGATTGGCCGGAAGCAAGAAGCAGTCGCCCGCTTTGGCATCGACAAGTCCGTTAGACCACCCGATACTGCCGGAGCCTTCGCACACGATGAGAATAACGAAGCTGTCTCCCGATGTACCCAACGACCATTCTCCTTGCACGACCCCTTTATCAGTTGTGAAATAGGATGAATCAGCCAAGGTGAGCCATTCGCCGGGCTTAACACCGTCCGTATCCATTCGAGTAGCTCCAGATCCCTCGAAGGCCGTAACATTCAAGGAATCCTCGACATGTAATTCGCGTGGCTTACCATCTAGTCCCGGACGGTTGTAATCGAATAGTCGATAGGTTGTATCCGAGTTTTGTTGGATTTCCGCTACAAGTACACCTGCGCACAATGCATGTACGGTTCCAGCTGGAATGTAGAAGGTATCTCCCGCTTTAACGGTTACCTCCTGCAGGCAATCCATTATCCGTCCTTCATCAATGGACTTAGCCATTGATGCCCGGTCTACACCTGGCTGTAGTCCATAGATGATCTTAGCTCCTGGCTTGGCGTCGAGAACATACCACATTTCTGTTTTTCCGGGCTCACCCTTTGGGAGTCCTTCGTAATGATCGTTCGGATGCACCTGAATAGACAAGTCGTCGTTACAATCGAGCAGCTTTATTAATAGAGGAAAACGTCCGTTGCCGGATTTGCCGCCTTTTGCTCCAAACCAAGTTTCACCGAATAGCTCGCGAATTTCGTCCAGTCCTTTACCTGCTAGAGCACCGTTCGTAACGTGAGACACACCATTCGGATGATCGGCAATCATCCAGCCTTCTCCGATTACGCCTTGGGGGACGTCGAAGCCAAACCGCTCAAGAGCGCGGCCGCCCCAGACTCTTTCCTTAAATTCAGGTTTAAAATGCAATGGGTAAGGTTGTATATTCATATTATTGATTGCCTCCTCTAGTGGATTGGAAAAATTCTATTGCCTCGCCATCCGGGCCGTCGAAAAAAAAGTAGCGACTGCCATTAGGTAAAGCCGTAATTTGCTCGTCTAAGCCAGACATCTGTAAGGAACGGATACGATTAAATTCTTGCTCAATATCATCAACGGTAAAGGCAACGTGATGCACGCGGCCCGCCTTGGCAAGCTCACCCGTGAAGCCTTCAATGAGCTCAATCTCGGTATCTTGTGACTTTGGAAACGATAGAAAAGCTAGACGAATAACACCGTTCGTATGCAGCAAAGTTTCTGTGTGCGTTAGACCAACCACATTTTCATAGAACGGAATGGAAACCTCCAAAGAGCTAACCATAATACCCACATGCTCAATCTTAAGTACTGCCAATTCAATTCCCTCCAAGTTTGCGATCAATCGTGCACGCAAGCGCCCACGAATCGTCAGCTTTTGATCAAAGCGATTAAATAGGGCGCTGTCGGTTTCTGTGGAAACCGATAAACAATGGTCTGGGCGAGGGAAGGTGATATGTCGGAAGCCCAGGCATAAACGGCGTTTGCTTCCTGATCTCCGCCCTCATGTCCAGGATAAACAACTATAGTAAGCAATCCGCCGCTTCGAAGCAACAGGACTGCGGTCTTCAAAGCAGATAATGTAGTTGACGACTTAGTAATAATGTCATGCGAAGCGCCTGGAAGGTAACCCAAGTTGAACATAATGACACTGATCTGTCCATGATGTTCAACCGGTATACCGCTCGCCATATTCTCATGACTGGTATGCAGAAGATCAACAGGTGCAAGCCCTTCTGTTTCAGAAACCGAATTCAAACGCTGACGTGTGTTCTCAATTGCTGAGGATTGAATGTCAAAGGCATATACTTTCCCTTCAGCGCCTGCTAACTGAGCAAGGAATAGCGTATCAGCGCCATTCCCTGCTGTTGCATCAACAACGATATCCCCCGGTTTGATTCGTTCAATTATCCATCTCTGTGCTTGGCTCAAGACGAAGAGAAATCCCATCTTATCGTCTTCGTCCCTTCCATGCTTTACCCTGCCAGCTGTTTCTTCTAACCAACTCGGCATCTATGGCATTTAGCACTTCCCATTTACGCAGGCTCCACATCGGACCGATAAGCAACTCCCTTGGAGCATCCCCCGTAAGACGATGGACAATTATCTCTGGAGGCAGAAGCTCAAGCGTATCGACGACAAGGTCAACATACTCGTCCTGCTCCAAGAAACGAAGCAAGCCATCACGCCATTGGCGGACCATGGGGGTTTTGCGCATGAGATGAAGCAGATGGACTTTAATGCCTTGTACATCCATTTCCGCGACAGCCTGTCCCGTTTCCAGCATCATCTCCCGCGTCTCGCCGGGCAAGCCATGGATAATATGTGCACACACGCGAATGCCGCGGGCTCTTAGTCGACGTACCGCATCCTCGAAGCAAGCTGTATCATGAGCTCGGTTAATTAGCTGTGAAGTCGACTCATGAATCGTCTGCAAACCCATTTCCACCCATAGGTAGGTGCGCTCGTTAAGCTCAGCGAGATAATCCACGACATCATCAGGCAAGCAGTCGGGTCTTGTGGCAATGGATAACCCAACAACCCCGGGCTGCTCGAGAATGACCTCATAATATTCACGCAGCGTCTCTACCGGCGCATAAGTATTCGTAAAAGCTTGGAAGTAGCCGATATACTTCGCTTCAGGCCACTTCAGATGCTGTCGGTCGCGAATCTCGTTAAACTGTGACACGAGATCATTACGCCGGCTCCCTGCGAAATCGCCTGAGCCTCTAGCACTGCAGAAGGTACAGCCTCCCGCAGCAATACTCCCGTCCCGATTCGGACAGGTGAAGCCGGCATCGAGCATAACCTTGAAGGTTTTCGTGCCGAAGGTTTCGCGCATCTCGTAATTCCAAGTATGAAACCTTTTTTCAGCCCATAATAGGGGAGTTATTGAAGCATTTTCAATCGTCGTCATGCTGCATCCGTCCTTTGAAGAAGTCGGTATTATTGTAGCGAAAAACAGGGCAAAATGCGAGGATCGTCGTTATTATCCATTAATCGGATCAATCATGTCTGTTTCCATCCCAAATGAACATCAAAAAAAGGGCGTTATCTTCATGCTTTAAACTTGAAAAAGCTAACATGATATGTTATATTGAAATTGCGCCAAATCAACAAACAAACCTTACATCTTCAAATTCCTCGTCGCACTATTCATACCATTACCATATCTCGGGCAAGTTAATACAAATGATAAACATTCGATTGGAGAGGTGATTCACATGAGTGCAGGTGTACGAATTCCCCAAGGGGACGATACGGTTAAGGTAGAACTGACAGTGAAAGAAGCGATGGCGTTGGCAGGAGCGAAGTTCCCCAATAACCATAATATCGAAGTGTCGGCTAGAAAGAAGCTAAATCTAATTATCGAAGACCATTATATTGAAGATCATCGTCCTGTGAACTAAGGCGAGAATCCTCAGTTTAAGAGACCGAATGCCCAAATCCAGGGTGTTCGGTCTTCTTTGTGTTGACAACTAAAAGGGGAAGCTATTCGAAAGCCATATGACTTCGCGAATAGCCTCGCTTACGGGTATAAGGAAACGTTCCTAAAGCTGTTTCTTCATTTGCTGCTTTATTGTGGCACCCGTTAACGTTCCTTCATTAATACGTTGGAAGGACAATTTGCATTCTGGATCTATGTCCCATAACAGCTTCTTGATTCTTGATAGCTCCAATCGATGAATGGTGAAGATCAGAATGTGATGATCGGATCCCTTTCCCGTATCCCAATCGGTGAGCACGGTGACTTCTTTCCCCAGTTCAATACGAAGAGCTTGAGTTATTTCTTCAGATTGGGAAGTTGAGATCCACGCCATTCGAGTTAAGGAAAATCCATTCATGGAGAATGAAACTGTTTGATAAGATAGAGCGAATGCGATAACGGAATGCATGGCCGCATCCCAACCGAAGACGAATCCTCCCCCTAATATAATGATCCCGTTGAAAGACCAGATCATAAATCCGACTCGATTGGGTTTATGAGGACCCATTAGATAAACTGCGCCATCTGCAACATCAAGAATACCATCAAAACGCAAAATTACACCAATGCCCAGACCTAAGAAAATTCCACCTGCCACGGAGGCGGCTAAGGGTGTGTCAATAAGAGCTGGGGCAGGATGTAAATAAAAAGCGCTTAAGGACAGAATCGATAGACCGAACAAGGTGATCAGACGGACTTCGGGATCGAGATACCGATAACGGAATAAGATGAAAGGCAGGTTAAGCAGGAAAAGAAACAATCCAAGTCTCATATCGCTGAAGTAAGCGACTAATAAGGAGACACCTGTCACGCCGCCGACAATAAGATGATGAGGAACGAGAAATAATTCCAATCCAACCGCACATAGAATTGCTCCCAAGATTACAATCCCAAATCGGTATGATACGCGCAGCTTCTTCATTGCTGCTTCATCCTCTCTTATGGATTAAGAGTTTTCTGCTTTGGCTTTTACTTTGGTACTGGCTTTGCTGAACCGGAATACTGTATCCAGGACCTTATAGATGAACTTATTTTCTTTAGTTAACAGAGGGCCGAGTATTGCTAAGATAAGTACGTAAAGGGCAGCGAATGGCTGTATAATCGGCATCAAGCTTCCTGTCTTAGCTATGTTCGCCATAATAATAGAAAATTCGCCGCGTGCGACGATGGTTAATCCAATGTTGACTGAAGCTTTGGAAGAGAGCCCCGCGCTGCGACCGGCGAGCATGCCTGCTGCAAAATTACCGATAAGTGTGAGAATCACTGCTGCTAGTGACAGCCAAACTGCGCCGCCTAACTTTGTTGGATCAATGGTTAAGCCGAAGCTAAAGAAGAAGATTGCGCCGAAGAAATCTCGGAACGGTAGAATAAGCTTCTCTATTCGCTTCATGTGCTCGGTTTCCGCTAGTACCAAGCCGATTAATAAGGCACCAATCGCTTCCGCTACATGTATGGTTTCTGAGAAACCTGCAACGAGGAACAATCCAGCAAATATAACAAGTCCGAATACTTCATTGGAACGAATATTCAGCAGCTTGTTTAATAAGGGGACTGCTTTACGCCCGACGATCAATAAGGCAAGCATGAAGCCGAGTGCGATCAATGCGGACATAGTTACCCCCCAAATGGATGCAGAGCCGCTTAGTACAAGTCCCGACAGAATCGAAATATAAACAGCAAGGAATACATCCTCGAACATGATGATTCCAAGAATCATTTCTGTTTCCGGATTGGCAGCGCGTTTGAGATCAACCAGCACTTTTGCGACTATAGCGCTGGAGGATATCGTGGTTATTCCAGCTATGACGAGTGTTTCCTGGAGAGGGAAACCGCTAGCCCAACCAAACACGAGTCCCAGAGTGAAGTTAATGCCAATATAGATCGTGCCACCGATGGCAATAGAGCGACCGGATTTGACAAGTCTTCCGACGGAGAACTCTAGCCCCAAGTAGAAGAGAAGGAACAAGACGCCAAGCCTGCCCATAAATTCGATTAACGGGGTGCTCTCGATAAATCGGAAATCGAGATGCCAGAGCTCGACTGAATGAGGTCCAACGGCCATTCCGATTAGAATATAGAAGGGAATGACGGAAAATCTAAGTTTTGACGACAACAAACCGGCCAGTGCAATCAACGCGATCGCCAAGCCTACTTCCAATATGATGTGATTCATAATGATCAATCACATCCATTCAATAATATCTGTTTGAGTAATTTGTGTTGTTGACGTTCTCCGGCAACGACTAATGTCGCATTCGAGGTTAATCTGTAATCCGGCCCCGGATTAATATGCTTGCTATGATTGGATTCGATGACGGCGAGGATGGATGCACCGGAGTTTTTGCGAATATGAAGCTCCCCGATTGTTTTTCCAAGACACTTGAAATCCGGCTCCAGCTTATACCATTCAATGATGAGATCGTCGAAAGCCACCTCAATCGATTCAAGCTTCTTAGGTTTATAGGTCATTCCCCCGATCATAGCGGCGACTATACGAGCTTCATCATCATCAAGGGTGATCATCGATATGCTTTCCTCTAAATCATCGTTATCAAAGTGATAACATTCCCGTCTCCCATCGTCGTGTACGATGATGACCAATTTGTCCCCACTACGAGTGTTTATTTGAATCTTTTTCCCGATACCGGGCAAATCAATTTCTTGAATTTTCATTTTGTGGTTCCTCCTGAATGCATGAATTGCTTCCTTATTTATCATTTTCGTATAAGCCAAATAAGATGCAGTCGATTAAATCTCTTGAGCTGCAACAATCAATTGGAATAAGAAACGAAACAGGAAGTGAACTTCAAGGGCATCAGTAGGATTTTGCGTAATCGCAAATTTATTAAGGGGAGGAAAACGGATTTCATGTGAGGCATGCGATAGGGAGGATACGGGGAATTGCTAAATAAAACAAAGAGAGATAAAAGGGCAGCGAAAAGCAGCAATTTGTTCATGCTAGGCGCTGCTGTTCTTTTTGTGGCTTTAACGCTGTTCGGTGCGTCGTGAGCGAAGTGAGAACGTGATGTTTGTTCTGATTGATCGACTATCATCATAGTTGGCATGCTGAACAGCGTAAAGGCAACTAACAGGAATAGGACGAATTTCCAGCTATGAAGGTTGTTTATAAGCTTCACCATCAGGGTTCATCCTTTCCGATGTTTTATTAAGAATACCATAAAACATGATTTTCGCTCAAACCGATAAAAATTTGTTGTTCATTTTAATCGTTACCTACTGTCTCTCTACACATTAGGGTTCTTTCATGATAAACTTCATTTTATCGTGTTTTCTTTAGGAAGGAGACGTAGTTATGAGTGGGTTGGCTCATCTGCGGAGAGCTTATGCATGGGGGCTATTAGCTTTCTTATGTTTTGCTGTTATTGCCATCATAGTGAGGAACACTAGTATCAAGGGCTTTGATTTGTCAGTTATGGCTTGGGTTCAAAGCTTCGAATCGGACAAGCTTACACTTATAATGGAGGGCTTTAGTTGGATCGGAGCGACAGTGCCGGTAACCCTGCTAACGATAGCATTAGCAATGTTCTTGTTTTTCGTCTTTAAGCACCGCTATGAGCTTTTACTTCTCCTTGTCGTTGTTGGCGGATCAAATGTGCTGAATGTTAAGCTTAAACATGTGTTTCGCCGTGAAAGACCTGACCTGCATCGTATAGTTGAAGAGGCGGGATACGGGTTTCCTAGCGGTCATTCCGTTGCCGTCATAGCGTTATATGGCGTATTGATTTATTTATTATGGAGGCACGTGAATAGCAGGAAAGGCAAGGCGGCTTTGATATTTATCGGCTTGCTTATGGTAATTGGTATCGGGTTAAGCAGGATATATTTAGGCGTGCATTTCCCAAGCGACGTTATAGGCGGGTATTTAGTAAGCGGTGCATGGTTAGCGATGTGTATAGAGATATTCAGGATGTTTAGCAAACCGAACAATGCAGGAGGACAAAAAGAATGAGACTACGCGGCAGAAAAAATATTAGGGAAAGCCTGGAGCGGCAGCCGGATCTTGTCGTGCTGGAGCCTCAGAAGCTGAAGGGGAGATGGCACGAATTTTTCGGGAATGACAACCCGATCCATATTGAATGCGGTATGGGCAAAGGTCAATTCATAAGCCGAATGAGCTTCAATAATCCGAACAATAATTATATTGGAATGGACATCTATGATGAGTTATTGCGTCGGGGAAGCGAGAAGGCTCGAACATTATGGAAAAGCGAAAAAGGAATCGACGAGGTACCGAACCTTGCGTTAGTACGGGGTAACGTAGAGTTTCTTGAGAAGATGTTCGAGCCAAGCGAGCTGGAGCGCATCTATCTCAACTTCAGCGATCCTTGGCCGAAGTCCAAGCATGGCAAGCGCAGGCTTACCCATCCTCGTTTTCTATTGAAATACAAGGATTTGCTAAGTGACATTGGAGAAATCCATTTCAAAACAGATTCGCTTAGTTTGTTCGAATTCTCATTGAACAGCTTTTCAGCAGTTGAGCTTCAAATGCGCAACATTTCTTTGGACTTGCATCGTCATGGAGTTCGCGAGGATCTTGTTATGACGGAATACGAGACGAAGTTCGTTGGACAAGGAATGCCAATTTATCGGCTTGAAGCGGTGATCGGCGAGAAAGTTCGGCAGGAGTTTCGTCGTCTGGTAGCGGAGAATTTGGAAGATCAAACTCGCAGAGGCAGTCCCAGGGATATGGACTCAGGTGAGTGAGTCTGATTCGAAGGACGAATAATAGGAAGCGGCCGCACCCAAGTGAGAGTAGGGTGCGGCCGTTATAATAATCGTGCTTGCTAAATTTAGTGAGCACGTTATTTTTTTTCGCGGCTCAAATCCAGATAGTGAGAATAAGAGCGGTCGTGCTTCCTAGTAAGGCTCCTGCAACGGTGTCGCTTGGGAAATGAAGCCCGAAGTAAATGCGCGACAAGGCAACTCCGATTCCAACGGGCAGCAGCAGCGGGATAAACATCGGTTCAACGAGCATCCATGGTGTCAGCATGGCGAAGGCAGCGGTTGTATGACCTGATGGAAAGGACGGATCCTTGAGCGGATGGCGATTAGTATTGATTTGCGGAAACACTTGATAGGGACGCAGACGGGGCGCGCTTCGCTTGGCAATGGCGACAGGAAGATGGCTGGCGACAACTGCGGCGAACGCCTGCCAACCAGCGGTGCTCCAAGGCTCTGGTGCAAACAACGCTGCGGCTAGCGAGAGACAGAGACTGAATGTCGCGCCTCCAATGAGCGATAACAGCTGGAACAGCCAGTTCAGTGTAGAACGATTCCAGCGAATGTTGACATGTAAGAAAAGCGGGCGTTCTACTTCCTGCAACATGCGGTATATTCGGCTCATTGCTCCCTCTCCTTTGGGCCATACAGGTTAATCAGCCAACCGGGCCGATTTGTCTCTTAACTTAAGAATACAATACAATTGTCACCGCTGTATTAACGTGCTTTTGACACCACGTTAACGTCCCGCCTCTAGAATGGAGGAAACGGACGAAAGAGGGGATCTCCCATGCCAGAAATTCGGTTGGCTTTGTTTACGGACACCTATTTTCCGGAAATGAACGGAGTAGCCAAAACATTGGAGCGTTGGGTACGGTATTTACGAAAGCAAGGGGTCGAATGTCTCGTGTTCGCACCTTCGAGGCCGCGAAGGGAGAAAACGATATCGGAGGAAGCGGAGAGACTGACAAGTCTGCCCTTTTTTCTATATCCTGAATGCAGGCTTGCAGTTCCTCAGACGGGTAACGTGGAACGAAAACTATTGGACTTCAGACCTACGATCATCCATGTTGCGACTCCATTTGGCACGGGTATGGCGGGGCGATATTTGGCGATAAAACACGGAATTCCGCTAGTTGCATCCCACCATACTCATTTTGTGCGGTATTTGCCGTTTTACAATCTTCAATGGATGGGCAAACTTTTATGGAGATATTTGCATTGGTTCCACCGACCTTGCAGTCGAATATATGTGCCTTCACAATCCGTTCTGGAGGAATGCCGCCAGGATGGCTGGGAAGGTTTAGAGATTTGGAGCCGCGGAGTGGATACACAGCGGTTTCATCCTTCTGTAGACCGTGAGGAGTTTCTGCGGATTCATGAAGTACCCAAATCACGGTTTATTGTTCTATATGCCGGACGAATTGCTCCGGAAAAACAAACAGAGGTAGCTGTGGAAGCGGTTTCCAGATTTACAGACAAGACAAATGCAGACGCTCTGCTTGTTATTGCCGGTGATGGTCCAGCGACACAAGAGATTAAAGCATTAGCTCAAAGTTTGGGAGTGGAAACACGGTTTCTTGGAGCCCTTCCGCAAGGTCAGCTTCAACAATGGATGGCTGCTTCGGATCTACTGCTTTTCCCCTCCGCGACGGAAACATTCGGCAACGTTGTATTGGAAGCGATGGCGTGCGGCCTGCCGGTTCTAGGCGCAGCGGGCGGTGCAGTACCCGATACCGTGCGTCATGGCTTAAATGGGTTACTATGTCCTCCCGGTGATATTCAGGCATTCGCTGACCACGTTGAGCTCCTGTACAAAGATGCTTCCTTACGGGCAAGATTATCGGTAGCGGGTGTTCAGGAAGCGAAGTGCCGCTCTTGGGATGAGGTGTTCAAAGGCCTCCAGACAAGTATGGAGGAAGCGATGGGAGTTTTAAGTGCAACTTAATATAGGGCTAAATCGTTAATTTGGTGGGCGGTGTTCTGGGTCTCTGGATAGAAAATGATTGGAAAACGCTGAAAAGGTGCCTTGCGGAGTAGTAAAACCTGCAACTTGAGTTGCTCCGCTGCCGAGAACCCCTCATCTTGGCTGTAAGCCGCGAATATGAGGGCAGCATCCTTTTGACAAATCTGCATAAACCTAAGAGAATCAGGGATGTGTCTTCGGAAGGCATAACAGAGAACAAGAAAAGCTGGCTTGAGAGAAAAAAACAAAAGCTAAAGAGAGAAAAAGCAAAAGCTAAAAGAGAGAAAAAGCAAAAGCTTAAAGAGAGAAAAAAAGAAAAATAGGGTTTAGGGGGTATAACTGAATATGTTAAACAACATCTTTTTGGTCGTTCAGGTATTCTTTTTCCTGATTGGCGCGTATCAGGTTATTTTGTCTTTCTTCGGATGGTATCGTAAAAGAGAACGGATTACGCACAAGCCGACCAAGTCTTTCGCTTTACTCGTCGCTGCTCACAATGAACAAGCCGTTGTTGGGGCGTTAATTGAAAATTTACTTAAAATGGACTATCCCCGCGAGTTGTTCGACATCTTTGTTATTTGTGACAACTGCACGGATGGAACGGCGGATATCGTGCGTCAATACCCAGGGGTCCACGCTTGCGAACGCAGTAACCCTAACCAACGGGGCAAAGGCTTTGCGATTGAATGGATGCTTAAAGTATTATGGAAGCATCCAAGGCAGTATGATTCCATCGTGATGTTCGATGCTGACAACTTAGTGGCAACCAACTTCTTGCAATACATGAACGAAGATCTATGTAATGGACACCGGGTGATCCAGGGTTACCTGGATACGAAAAACCCGAATGATTCCTGGGTTAGTGCGGCGAACGGGATTAACTATTGGTTTTGTAATCGACTATGGCAGATGCCGCGTTATAACCTAGGATTATCCAACTTCCTTGGCGGTACGGGAATGTGCTTCGAGACTAAGCTGTTGAAGGAAATGGGCTGGGGAGCAACAAGCCTTGTCGAGGATTTAGAATTTACGATTCGCTGCATTCAGCGTAACATCTATCCTAAGTTCAACTACGATGCGCGTGTATTCGATGAGAAGCCGATTACGTTCAAAGCTTCTTCCCGTCAACGCCTTCGTTGGATGCAAGGGCATTTCGATATTACGCGCCGTTATATGCTTCCGCTGCTGTGGCAAGGAATCAAAGAGCGTAGTTTGGTTAAGACCGACGCCGCCCTCTATGTTTTTAACGCGTATAACTTCTTGCTTGGTTTCTTTATTACTGCGACACTATGGTTCGATCTTATGCTGCCTGGCAAACCGTATTTCGATTCGATTTATTCTATAGCGCCTGCGTGGCTGGCCATTCCGATTTCTCTGTATATTTACTTGCAGGTTCCCCTTGCTATGATGCTTGAGAAGGTGAATTGGCGCGTGTACATTAAGCTAATTATGTTCCCGGTTTTCTTCTTTACTTGGTGGCCGATTACATTCTGGGCCTTCTTCACTCAAAACAACAAAACCTGGAGCCATACACAGCATACACGTGTTATTCGTCTTGAAGAAGTTCAAGGCAAGCAAATGTAAGGACTAAATAGCACTAACTGCTGTCCCAAGATTCTGATGACCTGGGGCAGTTTTTTATGGAATTATGCGTTGACATCCTTGTTGTTGAGTGGTATAGTGTTCGTTGTGACTGATTCATGGAAATTATTCAGCACGCACAAGCAGAAGCACCCGCTTCTCACCTGAGTTGGCCATTGCCGACGGGTATGCGAGCCGACGATATACGGTAACATTGGGAGCTTTGGTTTCCTAACATAACCGTTTACGTTAGGTCTAAGATGCGGGTCGATGCGACTCGTATTTTTTTGTTTTTTCTGAGCAATTCACTCGGTAGTTCATTTCGGAGGTGGAACATTATTAGCAAGGATCATCAACTCAACGAGGAAATCCGGGCGAAGGAAGTCCGACTGGTCGGGCCTGAAGGCGAACAAATCGGTATCAAACCATTCCGTGAAGCGATGCAGATGGCAATTGACGCGAACCTTGACTTAGTTAACGTAGCACCTCAGGCGAAACCGCCGGTGTGCCGCATTATGGACTATGGCAAATTCCGTTACGAGCAGCAAAAGAAGGATAAGGAAGCCAGGAAGAATCAAAAAATCGTCGACCTCAAAGAAGTTTGGTTTCGAGCTAACATTGAAGAAAATGACTACCAAACGAAATTTCGTAACGTAGTGAAGTTTTTGAATGAAGGCGACAAAGTCAAATGTTCCGTACGTTTCCGTGGTCGTGAAATCACGCATGCCAAGCTCGGTCAGAAGATTCTTGAGCGGGTAGCGAATGAAGTAGCAGATATTTGTGTAGTAGAGCGCATGCCTAAGCTGGAAGGCCGCAGCATGATTATGATTTTAGCTCCGAAAGCCCACTGACAGGAGGATACAATTCATGCCTAAGATGAAAACACATAGCAGCTTGAAAGATCGTTTCAAAATTACTGGTACTGGTAAAGTAAAACGCTTCAAGGCTTACAAAAACCACTTGCTCTCTCATAAATCGGGACGTGCAAAACGTGTACTGGCTACTCAACCGTTGATGGCTAAAGGCGATGTTCGCCGCATGCAGCAACAACTTTCAAACCTGAAATAATCGTATATGAACACTTCCGGGAGGTAATGAATCATGGCAAGAGTTAAAGGTGGGTTCGTAACACGCCGCCGTCGCAATAGAATGTTGAAGTTAGCTAAAGGTTACTGGGGCGCGAAACATCGCCTGTTTAAGAAAGCTAAAGAACAGGTAATGAAATCCCTTATGTACGCATACCGCGATCGTCGTCAGACGAAGCGTAATTTCCGCAGATTGTGGATCGTGCGTATTAACGCTGCAGCTCGCCAAAACGGTCTGTCCTATAGCAAAATGATGCACGGCTTGAAACTGGCTGGTATCGAAGTGAACCGCAAAATGCTTGCTGACTTAGCTGTTAACGACATTAACGCGTTCAACTCGCTAGCAGGCGCTGCAAAAGAAAAAATCAACGCATAGTATTAATGCGTACCAGAAAGCCCCGGGCAACCGGGGCTTTTTTGAACTTTCAGACTTACAAGCAGTTGTGCAGCACAATTGACGATTGGAAATATTGGAAAATCATCCTCGGAATAACTAAAGAAGAAACCTTATGATCGAAATTGTCCCCGAAGAGCCATATTTACTCTGCGATTGAAAAAATCCATATGAATTCTTTCAAAATGTCCATGTAACCTTTCGTTAAATACTGATAAGATATTGGAACAATGTATCATCTTAATGTTAAACATGGATTCGGGAAGTAATGCAAAAATTGCATGAACACAGATTGGATTGCCTGGTAGCGGCAATATTTGGATAACAGCAGTCTGACAATCAATCAGACCTGCTGTTATTTCCGTTTAATGAAGAAGGATTATCCAATGAACAGGGCAAGGCGTGGGAGAAAATCGTGAATAGGTTTGACTATAAGTTTGGCCGGAAACGGGAGAGCATCGCTAAGTGTAAGTTAATTTAACAGAGGTTTACTGACAAAATGGAGGGCTTCATAATGAAGACGATTCGAATGAAAACAATGCTAACAATTTTACCTCTGGTGCTGTTAACTTTAATTTCTGTATCAATGGTGTCCTATTTCAATTCGAGGACTATGATACAGGATCAGATAGAAAGGACAATGACCGAGCAGTTGAATGGGACGATCAATCAACTCGACAATCGATTTATTGCGCACGGAAAGACGGCTGAAGTATTCGCTAGAACTATTGAAAATTTTGCTTCAGACTTCTCGTTTGATCAGTATGACGCAATGATCGGGAACACGCTTCAGTCCAACGGTGACACATTCGGTATAGGAATTTTTTTCGAACCCAATCGTCACGAGACCGACAAGAAGTATGCTTCTACTTATGGATATAAAGATAAAGACCAGATTATTTTCACGCAAGATTACAGTGCAGCGGAATATGATTACCTGAATCAAGAATGGTATAAAACAGGCGTCAATGCATCTGGCGGAGTGGCATTCACGGATCCGTTCTATGATCCGGGCACGGATGTGACGATGGCTACGGCTGCAGCTCCCGCTTTCGACGCTAAGAAACAATTGTTGGGCGTAGTGACGGCGGATATTAACTTGGTCACGATTCAAGACATCGTGGAGAATACGAAGGTTGGAAGCACAGGATGGGCGCTTTTGCTGGATCGCAACAATAATTACATAGCGGGGCCGGAACGGGATAAGATCATGAAGCTTCAAGTCTATCAGGATAGCAATCCGTCGTTTGCGTCTTTGTCCGAACCGTTGATAAGCAACGCATCTGGACAAGCAACGTATTCGGATGAGAAAGGGCTAAACCACGTCTATTATAAGAAAATACCGAACATGGAATGGACCTTGTTGCTTGTCATTCCGGATAAGGAATTAAATGCCCCTCTGCAGAAACTGGTGAGTACGCTGTTGATTGTCAGCTTAATAGGGATCGCCGTGATCATTGCTACTATCATGTTGTACAGTTGGTTTATCACAAAAAATATCAAAAAGGTGAACGCTTTGTCCGTAATGCTCGCCCAAGGAGATTTCACGCAAACCTTATCGTCAAGAAGCAGAGATGAATTCGGCCAAATGGCTAAGTTTTTTAATATAATGAGCCAGCGGATCAAAGAAATGTTGGTTGAGGTATCGAGTCACTCTCTGAATGTCGCCTCCACCTCCGAACAACTTATGGCGAGTGCAGAACAGACGAGCAAGGCTACTGAAATGATTACGGCATCCATACAGGAGGTTGCCGGAGGTGCGGAGACTCAAGTGCAAAGCTCCGAGGAAGCCGCTAGGGCAATGGGGGAAATGGCTGTGGGGATACAGAAAATCGCCGAATCCGCATCAGCCGTCTCCGAATCGTCGTTATTAGTATCCAATAAAACGCAGCAAGGCAGCGAAATCATCCAAAACACGGTCAAACAGATGGAATCCATTCGCGATTCCGTCGATCAATCGGTGCATATATTCGTTGCGTTGGACGAACAATCACAAGAAATTGGAAAGATTATCGATGTCATCAGTGGAATTAGCACGCAAACGAATTTGCTGGCGCTGAATGCGGCGATCGAAGCGGCAAGAGCAGGTGAACATGGACGTGGGTTTGCCGTCGTAGCCGGAGAAGTGAGGAAATTGGCCGAGCAGACTTTGCAAGCTGCCGACCAGGTATCCTCGATGATCGGAAAGATCCAAGCCGAAATGCAGCGTGCCGGAGCTTCGATTCAGCAAGGGACGAGGGAAGTTCATGAAGGAACCAAAGCCGTACAGCTAACCGGGGAGTTATTCCGTGATATTCTTACGCAGATGGAGCAGGTGGCCGACGAAGTTCAAGAGGTTTCAGCCGCTTCGGAACAAATGTCGGCAAGCAGCGAACAAGTAACGGCCACTGTCGAGCAGCTGGCACGCATCGCACAGGATGCATCGGATAATGCGCAAAGTGTGGCGGCGGCCTCCCAGGAACAGTTAGCGTCGATGGAGGAAATTACGTCCTCCGCGAACTCTTTGAGCAAGCTGGTTCAGGAATTACACGACTTGATCGGAAGATTTAAAATATAAGAGAAACCTTACGATTCGGAAGAGTCGACTGATTTTCCGCCAGAGGGGGCAGAGGTACAAGCATAAGCGGCACCCCTTACATAAGATGCAGAACATCGATGATGACTACCGAGTCAAGCTGAACCGTTGCTTAGACTGCCATTCATGGGACGATTCCGTGACACGGTTATTGAATCATCGGTTGCATCTAGGGAGGAGGGTTAAGAGATGGCAAGTGTTACTCGCGCTCAAGCCCAGAAGTTAGTCGGCAAACAGATTTATGCGGTTCGTAAGGACGGTTCGGTTGCTTCAGGAAAGCTTGTTCGTATACAAGGAAACCAATTAGTGCTAGAACAGCCTAAAGGCAAAAAGGTGCAGACAAAAGCCTTTATATTGCCGCTTGTATTGTTCGATTTGCTTGCCATAGGAACGTTGCCATACGGTGGTTATGGTGGTTACGGTGGTTATGGTGGTTATGGTGGTTTCGGAGGTTGGTGGTAATATTTGTTGAACGAACAGCAGGTTTGACAATTAGTCGGACCTGCTGTTTACTTTTCATTTAAACAAGAACTTTGGCTAATTCAATTACTTTTAATGATTCAATGGTTCGCTGTGGATAATAACCAAGGCGATGATAAAACCGGAGCGCACGATAATTGTCCTCATCCACGAAGACACGGGATATTGTGCATCCTTTTTTGAGTCCAAATTGCTCTGCTCGTTGCATAAGCTCTGTTCCCCATTGTCTATTCTGGTATCTAGAATCGACTGCCAGTAAATCAATTAATAATGTCTGGTAGTGAAATTCCATATGAAGGAAAGCCAAGGGAGAGCTCCTTCGCGACAATGAAACAACTAATGTAGCGCCTTTACGAAGACGACGTGTAATCTCAGAATGTAACCGACTATCCCTTGGGTGCTGCCACGGAGATATCGGTACAAGTTGGGTGCGGACCAGCTGTATAATCCCATTATCGTCTCGTTGCTGCTTCCATCGAATCAAGTGGGATTTCCTCCCCGGTTCATGTTGCTCGACAGGTTCGTAATTGAAGAATGCCGATTTTTATAACGTATGAACAAGTTATCTGTACGGTAACGGCTAAGTTATGTATTGACGAATGCCTTGGCGAAGAATATAATAAATGCTGAATCTACTGAAATAGAAAAAGCCGTGATGAGGAAAAAGCAATGGGGCTCTTAAGCTCAGAGAGTATCGGATTTGCTGAGACCGATGCCTTAACCCCTGTATGCGAAGTCTCCTCGGAGCTATTCGCCTGAACCGCCTAACAAGGCTCAATAAGGAGAATCGGGTTTGCGCACGTTATTGCGCATAAGGTGTAAGATTGTCCTCCGCTCTCGCGTCGGCAGACTTATACTTACCAAGGCCGCCATTGTGAGGTGAGCGGCAAACTCGGGTGGTACCGCGGAAGCAACAGCCTTTCGTCCCATGACAGCCATATTGGCGTTGGGATGAAGGGCTTTTTTTATGTGACGAATAATAGGTGAGGCCAGAAGCGAACTTAAATTATTCGCACTTAGAAAGGAGGAATAAGGATGAGTACACAAGGCGTTACATCAAAATCCAAAGAAGAATTGATTGAGAAGTGGAGTAAGCCGGAAGTAATCTCAGGGTCGGAAATGCTGCTTCGCAGTTTGCTATTGGAGGGAGCGGAGTGCGTCTTCGGATATCCGGGCGGTGCCGTTCTGTTCATCTACGATGCGATGCACGGCTTTACAGATTTCCAGCATCTGCTTACACGCCATGAGCAAGGAGCCATCCATGCAGCAGACGGGTATGCACGTTCTACTGGTAAGGTAGGCGTTTGTATCGCAACTTCAGGACCGGGGGCAACTAACCTGGTCACGGGAATAGCAACGGCTTTTATGGATTCAGTGCCGCTTGTTGTAATTACGGGTAACGTAGCGACTAGCTTTATTGGAACGGATGCGTTCCAGGAAGCGGATATTGTCGGGATTACAATGCCAATTACCAAACACAGCTATCTGGTGCGTAAGGCGGAGGACTTGCCTCGCGTGATCCATGAAGCCTTCCATATTGCGAACAGCGGACGCAAAGGTCCAGTGCTGATCGATATTCCGAAAGATGTATCTGCCGAGAAAACCTTATTCCAGCCCGTATCGCATGTTAGCTTGCGGGGATATAATCCAACGGTTCAACCGAACAAGATGCAAGTGGACAAAATGCTGCGCGCAATCGAGCAAGCAGAACGTCCAGTCATTCTTGCCGGCGGCGGCGTTATCTACTCCGGGGCACATGAGGAATTGTTCGAATTCGTAACGAAGACGGGCATCCCGACGACAACGACCTTGCTCGGTCTCGGAGGATTTCCAAGCGGAAATGGGCTTCATATGGGTATGCCGGGTATGCACGGAACGTACACTGCGAATACGGCTATCCAAAGTGCCGACCTCCTTATTAATATTGGAGCAAGATTCGATGACCGCGTGACAATGAAGCTGAAAGGCTTCGCTCCGCTTGCGAAGGTTGTACACATCGATATCGATCCAGCGGAAATCGGCAAGAACGTTCCGACCGACATTCCGATCGTTGGCGACGTAAGAGCCGTTCTGCAGCTTGCTAACGCGAGTGCGAATAGAGCAGGGAAGGCAGATGCTTGGCGCGCTCAGGTAAGTGAATGGAAGGCTGCTAAGCCTAACAAATATAAGGATTCAGATGTCGTTCTTAAGCCGCAATGGGTTGTTTCTATGATTCACGAAACAACCAAGGGTGACGCCATTGTAACAACGGATGTGGGTCAGCATCAGATGTGGGCGGCTCAGTATTATCCATTAAACAAGCCTCGTTCGTGGGTAACCTCTGGCGGGCTGGGGACGATGGGCTTCGGTTTTCCTTCTGCCATAGGCGCTCAGATGGGCAATCCGGACCGAGTAGTCGTTTCCATTAATGGAGACGGCGGGATGCAAATGTGCGCACAGGAGCTTGCGATCTGCGCGATCAATAACATTCCGGTTAAGGTAGCCATTATTAACAACCAGGTGCTCGGTATGGTTCGTCAGTGGCAGGAAATCATTTACGATAACCGTTACAGCCATATCGATCTAGCAGGCAGCCCGGACTTCGTTAAGCTTTCCGAAGCTTATGGCGTTAAGGCATTCCGTGCTTCCAATAAGGAAGAGGCGCGAAGCGCTTGGCTGGAAGCCTTGGCACATCCTGGTCCTGCGGTCGTAGAGTTCGTGGTCCGCAAGGAAGAGAACGTCTTCCCAATGGTTACGCAAGGCTCTACTATTGGTGAGATGCTGATGGGGGATTCCGAATGAGTAAACATACGATAGCTATTCTCGTAAACGACCAGCCGGGCGTGCTGCAACGGGTGTCAGGCCTGTTTGGCCGCAGGGGCTTTAATATCGAGAGCATTACAGTTGGTTCTTCCGAGGAAGCGGGACTCTCCCGTATGGTAGTCGTCACGACCGGTGATGACCATACGTTGGAACAAGTCCAGAAACAATTGTACAAGCTCATCGATGTCATTAAAGTAATTGATATCAGCGGAAATCCTATGGTTGGACGCGAGCTTGGCTTGATCAAGATCGGTGCTGAGCCTTCGTCCCGGCCGGAAATTCTCGGCATTGTAGAAACTTTCCGCGCCGCAGTTGTCGACATTGGTCCCACGACCTTAATCGTACAGGTTGTAGGGGATTCCGAGAAAATTGACGCTATGATCGAATTGCTTAAGCCTTACGGTATTCGTGAATTATCACGTACAGGTGTAACGGCTATGAATCGCAGTAACAAATAAAGCGTCAGCCTACAAAGCAACAATATACACCGCTCAGTACTAGATAGATCTTTTTGCAGCCTGCTCGAAGCGGGTGTTCGAGGGGAGAGAGCCGAATATCGGTTGTCTCTTTTGGAACGCCCGCTTCGGGGGTCGCCAATAAAGCTTGCAATTATATGAAGGAGGAACACAATCCAATGGCAGTTAAGTTATTTCATGAGAAGGACGCTGATCTGGGCGTTCTTAAAGGCAAAACAATCGCGGTAATCGGTTACGGCAGCCAAGGGCATGCCCAAGCACAAAATCTTCGTGACAGCGGTCTTAGCGTAATTATCGGTCTTCGCGAAGGTAAATCCGCGGACAACGCACGTAATGATGGCTTCGAGGTTCTTTCCGTTGCTGACGCAACTCGCAAAGCGGATGTCGTACAAATCCTTATGCCGGATGAAACTCAAGCCAGCGTTTACAAGAATGATATCGAGCCAAACTTGAAAAAAGGCGCAGCTCTCATGTTCTCCCATGGTTTCAACGTACATTTCGGACAAATCGTAGCTCCTGCGGATACTGACGTCCTTCTAGTTGCTCCTAAATCTCCGGGCCACATGGTTCGTCGTACTTACGTTGAAGGCTTTGGCGTACCGGGGTTGATTGCGATCCATCAGAACGGTACAGGCAAAGCATTCGAAATCGGAATGGCTTATGCCAAAGGAATCGGTTGTACTCGCGCGGGTGTAATCGAAACTTCCTTCCGTGAAGAAACAGAAACGGATCTCTTCGGAGAGCAAGCTGTACTTTGCGGCGGCGCAACTGCCCTCGTTAAAGCTGGTTTCGAAACTCTTGTTGAAGCGGGTTATGCTCCTGAGATGGCTTACTTCGAGTGCTTGCACGAGTTGAAGCTGATCGTTGATATGATGTATGAGGGCGGATTGTCCTCCATGCGCAGTTCCATCTCCAACACTGCGGAATATGGCGACTATGTTACCGGGCCTCGTATTGTAACCGATGAGACTAAGAAAGAAATGAAGCGTGTACTCGAAGACATTCAACAAGGTAAATTCGCTCGCGACTTTATTCTTGAGAACCAATCGGGCCGCGCATTCTTGACAGCAACTCGTCGCAACGAGTCTGAGCATCCGATTGAAGTTGTCGGCGCTCAACTACGCGGTATGATGCACTGGATTAAGAAGTAATAAGTAAATCCCATACGAAACCCCGGCATGCTTAGCCGGGGTTTTTGTTAAAGAACGGCAACCAATATGCTATAATTTGATATAAAGTCATGAATGGCTTCGGGAGGTGCGGGTAGGACCCAACCATGAGAAAAATTTATATTTTTGATACAACACTTCGCGATGGAGAGCAGTCCCCAGGCGTAAATCTCAATACGCAAGAAAAAGTGGAAATCGCCCTGCAGCTGGAAAAGTTGGGTGTGGATCGGATCGAAGCGGGTTTCCCTGCAGCATCTCCGGGTGACTTGGCAGCGGTTAACGCAGTCGCTCGAGCGGTCAAAAATGCAACGATCGTGGGCTTGTCCCGTTCTCGGGAGCCAGACATCGATGCGGTAAGAGAAGCTCTTAAGGGTGCTCAAGATCCCTGCATTCATTTGTTTCTAGCAACCTCTCCGATCCATCGCAAGCATAAGCTGCGGATGGAGAAGGATCAGGTGCTGGAGAACGCTGAACGGGCGATCCGGTATGCCAAGCAGTATTTTGATAAAATCGAATTCTCCCCGGAGGATGCCGGACGTACGGAGCTTGATTTCCTTTGTCAAGTAACGGAAATGGCGATCAATGCCGGTGCGACCGTCGTTAACATTCCCGATACGGTTGGCTATATGACGCCGCAGGAATTCGGAAACATTTTCAAGACGCTTAAAGAGAACGTGAATGGAATCGAAAAAATTCAGTTATCCGCGCATTGCCATGATGATCTCGGAATGGCGACGGCGAACGCTCTAGCGGCTATTCTTAATGGAGCCGATCAAATTGAAGGTACGATTAACGGCATCGGTGAACGAGCCGGTAACACATCGCTTGAGGAGGTTGCGCTTACGCTGGCGACCAGGGCGGAACTCTTCCAAGCTACGACTTCCTTGAATTTGAAGGAAATCGCCAGAACAAGCCGTCTGGTCAGCAAGCTAACGGGTATGGTCGTACCGGGTAACAAAGCGATCGTTGGTGCAAATGCGTTCGCGCATGAATCCGGAATCCATCAGGATGGAATGCTGAAGGAGAAGACAACTTACGAGATTATTTCTCCGGAAACGATCGGCCTTAAGGATAGCAAGCTTGTTCTAGGAAAGCACTCCGGACGCCATGCTTTCCGCGAGAAGCTTGTTGATCTTGGTTATGAGCAATTAACGGAGGAGCAAGTAAACGCTGCATTCGGCAAATTCAAGGATCTGGCTGATCGCAAGAAAACCGTTAGCGATGAAGATATCCGTGCGCTTCTAGAGGAGAAAATCATCGAGACACCGGAAGTATACGCATTAGAGCAGTTAAAGGTAATCTTCGACAGTCATTCGACTCCGAAGGCAATAGTAACCCTCAAGACAGCTCAAGGCTTTGTTAAACAGGAGTCCGAGGGTAATGGTTCGGTTGATGCGATCTATCAAGCGATTGACGCTCTGACTGGAGAAGCGGTTGAACTGGATGATTACACCATAAAATCCGTAACTGACGGTACAGATGCTTTGGGCGAGGTTCATGTCGTTCTAAAGCAAGGAGAGTCCTCTGCACATGGACGCGGAGTAAGTACGGATATTCTGGAGGCGAGCGCGCGGGCATACGTCGATGCATTAAACCGAATGATCGACAAGCGCAACGCGCCTACTCGGAATCGTCGCGACAACGTCACGTTAATTTAATCGATCAGATTGGATCATGCGAAATGGGGAAAGACAGATGAACTATCAATTTTCCGCCAGATTAGGCACTTTTTCCTCCTCGGCGGTTCGTGAGATTTTGAAGCTGACGCAGAAGAAATCTATTATCTCCTTCGCTGGGGGGTTGCCGGCAGAGGAGCATTTTCCAGTGGCCGCCATTGGCGAAGCCTTCCAAAGGGTGCTCGCAGCAGGAAACAAAGCGTTGCAATATGGTTTGACGGAGGGGTACTTGCCTCTGAGGGAAAGCATATGCGACTGGATGGGCCAGAAAGGCATTAAGGTTACACCTGATGATATGCTCCTAACGACGGGTTCTCAGCAAGCGATCGATTTGCTAACGCGAATTTACATCGATTCAGGCGATGTAATCCTGGTTGAAAGACCGACCTACTTGTCGGCATTGCAAGTATTCCGCTCTTATGGCGCTACCTTGGTATCAGTGGATACGGATAATGACGGAATGGACTTAGACGACCTTGCAGCCAAGCTGAAGCAATACCGCCCGAAGATGGTTTACGTAATTCCTACGTTTTCCAACCCGACAGGCAAAGCCTGGAGTTTGGAGCGGCGTAATGGCGTGCTTAAGCTATGCCGGGAGAGCGAAACCCTTATTCTGGAGGACGATCCTTACGGGGAACTGAAATTCGGAGATGCATCGGTAGCTTATCCGTCGCTGTTCTCCTTGGACCAGCATCCGACAGGCTCATGCGTTGTTTATACAAGCACCTTCTCCAAAACCGTAGCTCCAGCTTTAAGAACAGGTTGGGTTATGGCAGATCCGGAAATTATTCGTCATATGGCTCGAGCTAAGCAAGCGGCGGATTTGCATTCCAGCTCGCTTGATCAGCAGACATTGTATCAGTTGATGGAGCATTTTGATCTGCCAGCCCATATCGAGTTCGTTCGCAAGGAATACGAAGCTCGTATGCGCCAGATGGCTGGACTGCTCAATGAGCAGCAATGGCCGGGCGTCATATGGAACGAGCCGAAGGGCGGCATGTTCTTCTGGCTGGAGCTGCCCGAATCTGTCGATACCGCTGAGCTGCTTAAGACTGCAGTCGATCTGGGCGTCGCATTCGTTCCTGGTGCCAGCTTTTTCGCTGAGAATGCGAAGAACAATACGATGCGTATGAACTTCTCGCATACGGATACGGAAGGGACCGTCACGGGGATGAAACGTCTATCGCAGGCCATGGAGAGTGTTCTGGTTAGATAATTGCGATGAGTGAATGTCAGGATTGAAATAATAAGGAGTATGCCTTTGTGCATACTCCTTCAGATCGTCGAGAAACCCCCGTCTCTTGAGACGTAGGGGTTTCTCTTCATTTTTGGAGAGGGGATCATTAAAATCCGAGGGGGATATTACCCTAATTCCCTCCTTTCGAGTTGGAGGGCAATCT
>NZ_JBEQAP010000016.1:74738-110198 GCF_041640265.1 Cohnella sp. | reverse complement strand
AGTCTTATTTCTCTTTTTCGTACAAAAAAAGAGCGGGCTATCTTTTTCGATAACCTGCTCTTTTTCTTGATATTTGGACCTGCACCTTAACTAAATGACATTGATCAACTGGGATCCCATATCTCGTTTAGTGAAGTCGTTCCCGAACAATACAGCGGCCTGATCATTCCGGGCGGTAGAGCCCCCGAATACATCCGACTGGATAGACATATCCCCAGAATCGTCAGTCACTTTTTCGATAGGAACAAACCCGTCGGCGCGATATGTCACGCAGTGCTCGTGCTGATTGCGTTGAATAAAAAATGGTACTTTGAAGGGCGAACCATGACTGCCTATCCTGCCTGCCGTTTCGATGTGGAAAATCTGGGTGCCATCTATACATCTCAAACGCCATTTGTGGATGGAAACCTTGTATCTGGTCAATTATGGCCGGACCTTCCCGGATTTATGAGAGAGTATCTTAAGCTCGTGAGGATGTAAAGCACAACGACTTTTAGTATGAACATCGATATTTATTTTTTTGGCAGCAACATTAGAGACTGGGCGTGGCGTTGGACCTCGAGAGCCTTTAATGGCCCACCATGCCCCATGTAAAATTTCTCGATACCAGAATCAAGAAGGCGGGTCAGTTCACGGGCTACTATGTGTGGGTCATCTTCGAAGGGTGGACGTATGGCATGATTGGTTCTTATGATACCGCCTAACAAAATTCCGGAGGCGACTAGGTCACCAACCAAAGCTTCATGAGTAGCGAGCTCTAAGGACACAGAGCCAGCCGTGTGCCCAGGTGTGTGCTTAACTGTTCCCGGAATTCCGTATCGGCCCAAGTCGATAACATCATGCTCTGTAAGAAGAATATCGGGTTCAAAACCGATATATGGCTCGAGCATTAATGGTGTCTTGATAAATAATCGGCCAAACCAACCGGTCGGGCAAAAAGTCATTGGCGTCTCACGACAAAAATGTTTAGCATCTCCCTCGTGAGCCAAGATCGGTGCTCCTGATAACTCGCGAATAATCGCTGCACTTCCCGCGTGATCTACATGCGCATGGGTTACAACGATAAGTTTGATATCTTTAAATGTAAGTCTTTCGTTAACTAAGGCTTTTTTAATTTTATTCTCGGACCCTGGTAAACCAGCATCGACAAGAATGCATCCGTCCGGACCTACCAGTAAGTGGGAATTTACCATATGCATGGGGAGTATTGGAATGCGTACGATTTTTACGGTATTCATATTTTCATTGTCCTCTCTAGTGAAGAGCCTTATAATAAAAAAAACGAACCGAACCGTCCGGTTCGGTATTAGGGTAATCTAATATTTAGTTAAATGCAAGAGAAATGTTACAATATATTTCAAATGCTCGTTGGAATGTATGGAGGACTAAAAAATGCGTAAAGACGAAAAAACACGACAACACATTATTATTAAATCCGCCGAATTATTTAATCAAAAGGGGTATGCAGGGTCATCGATACAAGACATCATAGAGGCTACAGGATTAACAAAGGGTGGGATCTATCGAAGATTCTCTAACAAAGATGAAATCGCAGTGGAAGCTTTTGAATATGCGGGGCAAGTTTTGATGGGACAAATATTAGCAGCCATCAATAATGCCAATACAGTGATAGACAAGATCATGGCTGTTTGTAATGTACATATTGATCCAGTTAACAATCCTCCAATCAAAGGAGGATGTCCATTGCTGAATACGGCAGTTGAATGCGATGATAATTTTCCTATGCTTCGTGATAAAGCTTCAGTTGCATATGAAGAGATGCTATGCCTTATTAAAGATATTCTAAACAATGGGATATCTGTTGGAGAAATCCGTCGAGATGCAGATATTGAATCATTATCGTCTTTTATTGTTTCTTCCCTTGAGGGTAGCGTGATGGCAAGCAGATTGAGCAGAGACAGTAAACATGTAAGGTTTGTTATGCAGCAACTTCGACTTCTATTGAACAATTATATAAAGAATTAGTATTCACTCCAAGAGTAAAGTACTCCATGAAGCGGACGCAGGAAAGCCGAAATGGGCACCGTCGAAAGACATTTTAGCGTATATTGCAGGCGGGGGAAGACTTGTTTTTGGCTTTAAGGATAGGGTAAAGACTTAAAAACGAAGGAGTTCCCTGCATTCACTACCTATACACCTGAGAACTACGCCGACTTGGATTTTGCCTGGAAGGACGATAATACTATCTATGTTTCGCGAATTAAAGAAGCGGAATGGTCAAATGATTTTTCTAAACATCCGCTGCCGGCATTATATGTTGTGGACACCGTTTCGGGTAAACAGACCCAGATTACAAATCCGCCGGAAGGATATGCCGATTACAGTCCCGATTACATCCGCTCCGCCGATAAACTGATTTGGGTAAGACAGAAATATCTAGATAAAGACACAGATATATGGATTGCCGAGCCTGAAGGAAGTGATGCATGCCTATGGCTGAGAGATGCCAGTCCACCGGTAATTTATCATCGCCGAGAGGAATGAATGATCACTTTTTTTTGTTCTCACTGAGTATCGAATTTAGGTATTCTCGTTCTTAACTGTACCGGTGTCAACTGGCTGAACGCTTTGAAATCCTTCATGAAATGCGCCTGATCGAAGTAACCTCTTTCGATAGCCACTTCCGTAAGTGGCGCTCCTCCTCGCACGATGCCGTCGAGCGCCCGCTGGAACCGAATGATCCGGTTATACAGCTTCGGCGACATTCCCAATGACTGTTTAAACATCGTCCTTAAGTAACGTTCCGAATACCCGCTGCCTTCGGCCAATTCTCGGATCGAAACGCCCCCGCTAGTGCGATGCATCTCCGTCAGGCAATAGTCAACGATCCCTATTGAACGAACGTCTCCTGTCACTAACGGCAAGCAGTCGCGTTCGAAGCAAGCGATTCGTTCCGCAAATCCGGCACCCTCCGCTATTTTCTCGCACATACCCGCATATTGCACGAGGGTGTCCTCGAATGGCGCCTGCACGCCGATAACTTCCTTGAGCGGCAAGCCTGGGAGCAGCAAGCTCAGTCTGGTCGAAAGTCTTACACCGAAATAAACGGTTTTGGGATAGAAGAGGACGCCTTTCCCCTGCAGTACGGTACCGCACACCTTAGCAGAAGGCTGCACCTCATCGCAACAAAATAGAAGATCGATACACCCGTCGGGGACGACGCGAATCGGATTACTCGTTCCGTCTGTTACGAACTGGTAATAAATGACCGTTTGTCCCTCGTAGACGATCTTCCGCTCCGTGTAATCGATCGTATCCCACTCAAACCCGAATTGAATGATGCCAAAACGCTCTTCTCTAGTTTTTGCGACTCCCATATTGATCACCCCGCAAGGTTCATCTTGTACATACCATATCAGAGCCTCCGTATTTCATCAACGATACGAGTAATATTATCTAACATGGAATTAAGAGTTGTTCCGTTTTTTACAATACCACCCCAATATATGTGAGTTAAATTTACATCGAGAGGAATCAAACTATTTTCTGGGGAGGACATACCGGATGAAAAATCTAAAAAAGAGACTTGCGAGAAAAACGTTGCTGATAGGCACCGCAATGACCTTCGCACTAGGCGGTGGAGCCTTTGCGCCGATGATAACGCCGACTGTGGAAGCGCATGGCGGCGCGGAGGATTTCATCAAGCTTAGAACGACACTCGAGGAATTCGGTGCAACGGTGAAATGGGACGACTTCGCGGGGACGATACTCATCAACAAGAACAGTACAACCGTTAAAGTGAAACCAAACTCGAACGTCGCGCTCGTGAACGGACAACGACTGGTGATGGAAGCTCCGGTCATCCTGAAGAAAAACGTCGCCTACATTTCGCACCATTTCATTAACGAAGTGTTCCAGTCCGGCCTTGACCGGACGTTCCAAGTGGAGACCAAAGCGCACCCGCTCAATCCATTGACATCGATGGAGATTCTCGCCACTGTCGATATCCTAAAGACCGCGGGCAAGTATAAAGACAGTTACCGGTTTACCGAGATTACACTGAAGGCTCCTCCTAAGGAGCAAGTCTGGAACTTCACTTATACCGGACAGGCTGTATCCACCAACCGCAGTGCCGCATTCGTCATTCTCGACGGCAAGCAAGTGATCGAGGGAACCGTCGACCTCGCGACGAAAAAAATTCTGACGTGGCAAGAGATCGAAGGCGCCCAGGGGATGATTCTGCTCGACGATTTCTTCGCGGTGCAGGCCGCGATTGAAGCAAGCCCGGAATACGCGGCAGCGCTTCTTAAACGAGGAATCAAAGACGTTAAACAGGTCGTCTCCACTCCGCTCACCGTAGGTTATTTCGAAGGGAAGGACGAGCTGGAACAGGACAAACGGCTCCTGAAGGTCGTCGCCTATCTGAATACCGGCGATGGCAACTACTGGGCACACCCTATCGAAGATTTGGTGGCTGTCGTAGACTTGGAGCAAAAGAAGGTCATCAAGATCGAGGACCACGGCATCGTGCCGATACCGATGAAACAAACGCCATTTGATGGTCGGGATCAGAAGGCAGCCGCGTCTTCGAAACCGCTTGAGATCATCGAACCGGAAGGTAAGAACTATACGATTACCGGCAATACGATCCATTGGCAGAACTGGGACTTCCATCTGCGCTTAGACTCCCGCGTAGGACCGATCCTATCGACCGTCACCTATGACGATCAAGGGAAAAAGAGGAAAATTATGTACGAAGGCTCTCTAGGCGGTATGATCGTTCCCTATGGTGACCCCGACGTAGGCTGGTACTTCAAGGCTTATCTTGATTCTGGCGAATACGGAATGGGAACGTTGACCTCATCCATCCAGAGGGGCAAGGACGTCCCAGATAACGCCGTGTTGCTCGATTCTACCATCGCTGATTTTACAGGCACGGCAATGACGATTCCGAACTCCATTGCGATATTCGAACGATATGCGGGTCCGGAATACAAGCATCAGGAGATGGGCCAGGCGAACGTAAGCAGCGAACGGCGCGAGCTGGTCGTACGTTGGATAAGTACGGTTGGGAATTATGACTATATCTTCGATTGGGTTTTTGCGCAGAACGGTACGATCGGAATTCATGCGGGGGCGACGGGAATCGAAGCCGTTAAAGGTGTCGTGTCCAACACGATGCATGACTCCACGGCCGCCGAAGACACGAAGTACGGTACGTTGATCGACCATAATATCGTAGGAACGACCCATCAGCATATTTATAATTTCCGGCTCGATATGGACGTCGACGGCGAACAGAACTCGCTTGTGGAGATGAACCCGGTCATCGCCGAGAATACCGCTGGCGGACCTCGCGAAAGTACGATGCAGATCGAGCAGCGAATCGTTGGGACCGAACAAGGAGCAGCGCAGAAATTCGATCCTTCGACCATTCGCCTCCTGGCGAACATGAATAAGGAGAATAAAGTCGGTAATTCAGTTTCCTACCAGCTCATTCCTTACGCAGGAGGCACGCACCCGATCGCCAAGGGAGCCCAGTTTAGCAAGGATGAGTGGTTATTCAACCGCGTAAGCTTCATGGATAAGCAAATCTGGGTGACCCGATACGATCCGAACGAGCGTTATCCGGAAGGGAAATACCCGAATCGTGCGAAGACGGATACAGGCCTAGGGCAGTTCAACTCGGATGATCAATCGATCGTCAACACAGACAATGTCGTCTGGCTGACGACCGGCACGACGCACGTGGCTCGGGCGGAAGAGTGGCCGATCATGCCGACGGAATGGGTATATGCCATGCTGAAGCCTTGGAACTTCTTCAACAATACACCGACTTTGAACCTGAACGGGTATAAATAGCGGATATACGGAAAATGGGGGTGCAGTCACGTAATCGTGATGTGCATCCCTTACTTATTTAATGAGCGACTCGACGAGGAAGGCGATACGGAATCGCAAGCTGTCCCCGTGCATTCCAAACTGTCGGCCCGTTAGATTTTGAAGCTTATCAAGGCGGTAGAGAACGGTGTTGCGATGAATGAACAGCTGTTTTGCGGTAGCCGCGATTTGACCGTGATTTTCTAGATAGACGGATAACGTCTTCAACAGCTCGTATCTCTCTTTTTCCTCTAGCCTCTCTAATCCGACGAACGTATCCTCATAGAAGCTTAGAAGCTCTCCCTCAGGCACGAGCCGGAACAAATCGATCAATTGTTTGCCTGTGTAAAATTGCACAAAGCGGCTCCGCTTGGAGCGGTAGCCGTATTGCAAAGCTTCGACCGCTTCTTTGTAACTGACCGGGCAATCGAGCAGTTTGGCAACCGGCTTGCCGACTCCTAACGAGACGGAGATACCGGAATTGTGCTCAATCCGGACGATTGCTTGCTTAAGCCGATCCTTAAGTCCCTCAGGCATCTCTAAGCCTTCATTTCCGTTCTTTGCCACGGATGCCACGAGGTCGATCGCGTCGTTCTTATTAAAGATGGCGAATGAGAGGCCGGTCTTCTGGATCTCCCGCTTGATAACCTCATAGAACATATCCCTCTCCGCAGAACCCCTTTCCTCTTGAGGCGACGTGCCCCCTATAGCGCTGGCAGCCGTAATGGGATCCCGCTTAAGGACAATGCAAAAAAAGAAGCAACCCTCGGTTAACCCATATTTTTTACCGCGATGCAGCACTTCCTGCTCGGATGTGAAGAACCCTTCGACCAAATCTGTGAAAAACTCATTTTTATAACGCCGCGAGCGTTCCTTAACGGCTTGTTTTTTCAATAGCTCGAAGCGGATAACGTTTACGGCCTGCTCGACCGCGAGCTTCGGAAGCGGATTATCTTTACTCTCATCCGAGAACGCGATCAGGTAGCCTTGGGGTTGCACGGTCTGGATCGAGTGGATGACCAGTTGCGGGAATGGAAGCTGCCCGGGCTCAAGCAGGCATAGGTATTTGACCGGTTCGTTCGGCAAATTCGAGGACAAGAGCACCCGAAGCGTCTCGAGAGTTTCTGAATAGGGAGATTCCCCAAAATGGGGAGAGGCAGCTATCGGATTCAAGGCGGGGTCAAGCAGCAGTACTGGAGTTCCGAGAAGTTGAGTCAAAGATGCGACGATTTCCGGAATGCCTTGGCCTTGAACCACGAGATTCGTGAAATTACGGTGGCTCTCTAGAGAGTATTTGAGCTCTTCGGTTCGCTTCTCGAGGATACAGCTAACTGAATTGTAGAGGACTTCCCCGAGGGTGTGTTCCAGGGGGAGCTCGATGATTGGAAAATGAAGCTCGTTGGCGAGCTGAATAGCTTGATAAGGTACTTCGGACAAGAACCGTTTGGTCTTGATGGCGATTCCTGCGCAGCCTACCTGGCTCATGTTGGAGACGAGCGTTTGAAGCGCCTGGGGGTCGTCTTTCATGACGTAAGCAGTCGTAAGAAGGAGTTCCCCTGGCTTAAGAAACTGGATGATGTCCGGGGCATCCATGATATTGACCGATTGAACCTTATGGGTCAGCCCTTCGGCGCCGGCGAGAATCCGGGCAGAAGCAAATACCGGTATCTTCAACAAATCCAGGAGCATCATGTTGATTCACCTCTAATTTGTAATTAAATCTAACATTAAATATATCATATCTGCTTATCAAGAGGTGTTTTTATTTAAAACATCCAATAAATGAATAAATATTTGTGCATTTTGTTTAATGACAATGTTATGTTTCGGGACTTATTATTAAGTTAACAAAAAGTAATGTAATGAAACATGACATACGGAGGTTGAGTATAATGCAACTTGAAGTCCAAGGCGTCGAGAAAAGCTTTAACGGTCGTGCTGTGCTGGACAACATCCATTTGTCCGTCAAACCGCACGAGATCGTCTGCATTCTCGGTCACAGCGGCTGCGGCAAATCGACACTGCTGAACATGATTGCAGGCTTTTTACTGCCGGACAGCGGCACGATCACTATCGACGGCAAGCCGATTAAAGGACCGTCCAAGCAACGGGGTGTCGTCTTCCAGGAGCACGCGCTATTCCCGTGGAGCAGCGTCCTCGACAACGTTGCCTTCGGCCCCGAGGTGCAAGGAATGAAGAAGAAAGAAGCGAAAGAGCTGGCACAGAAGTATCTCAATCTAGTCGGGCTTGAGAGTTACGCCAAACACTATCCCCACGAGCTGTCCGGAGGAATGAAGCAGCGAGTCGGAATCGCGAGGGCTTTGGCCGCTGGCCCCGATATGCTCCTCATGGATGAGCCGTTCGGAGCTCTCGATATTCTAACCCGCGACTTGATGCAGAAGGAATTGCTCCGTATTTGCCGCGAGGTCAAGCCGACCGTGCTGTTCGTCACTCACAGCATCAGCGAGGCGATAGCGATAGGAGATCGGATCGTCGTCATGAAGCATGGAGAGATCGCGTCCGTGCTCGACGTAGACATGAAGCACCCTCGTTCGTTCCAGAATAGCCGATTCGGTCAGCTTATGTCGGAGATTGAATCGATCTTAATGGAAGATCAAGCGATGGCAGCGATATAAAGGAGGTACGGAAATGGAAGAGCAAAGAGCGATTGCGCAATCGGTTCCGGCTAAACCGGCTTTTATCGCTTCTCCGGTTGGCAGGATGAAGAAGCGTTCGTTCGAATGGATGTCCGTCGTTCCGTTTATCGCCTTCTTCATTTTATGGGAAATTTTCTCCCGAACGAACGAGTCGATGAGTTTTTTTAACCCGATATTCCTTCCGGCCCCCTCGGAAATCGCCAGAGACGGCTGGGAGCTCGCAAAAACCGGTCTTATCATGGACAGCATCGTGTCTAGTACGAGACGGATCGTAGCAGGATTCATAGTCGGGACGGCTGCGGCTATCGCTCTTGGGGTACTTATGAGCCGGTTCAAGTATTTAGAGATGTGTGTTTCCCCGATCCTGAATTTGACGGGTCCGATTCCGGCTCTCGCGCTTCTGCCCTTGTTCATCATCTGGTTCGGCATCGGAGAGTTCCCTAAAGTGCTGCTTATCGCATGGACGACGTTCGTACCGATGCTCGTATACACGATGGACGGACTTCGGTCGGTCAACTCCCTGCTTATTCGGTCCGCGACTAGCCTGGGAGCATCCCAGCGCCAAATATTCACCCGCGTCATTCTCCCGTCGGCCATCCCCAACATTCTCGTAGGAGCTCAAATCGGCCTAGGACTTGCATTCTCATCCTTGATCGTATCGGAGATGATGGGAGCACCTAACGGACTTGGCTATATCATCGTGGATGCCCGCAATTATTTCAAAATATCGAACATGTTCGTGGCTATCGTGTTAATCGGACTGGAGTACAGCTTGTTCTCGTACTTCCTCAAACTGATTGAAAGGAGAGTGATGTCCTGGAGAAAAGGCGGGATACGCGAGGCTCTTGAGAAGTAAGGCTTGCGATTAAACAAGTGCAAGGGATAGGGAATGGGAGTAAACAGAGACAAGAAAACTAAAAAGGTGGAGAGAAACCGTGAAAATGACTTTTAAATCCGTACTTCTGCTAAGTTTGACTTTGATTCTGACAACCGTTCTTGCCGCTTGCGGCAAGAGCAACAACGAAGCCAGTTCTTCCCCGTCGGCCAGCATGGCTGAGTCGCCTTCCGCCAGCGCTTCGGCATCTCCTTCCGCCAGCGCCGCTCCGAGTGAAGTTCCCGAAACAACGAAGCTGACGCTAGTCGGCGTGCGGGACGCGCAAATCTCTTCTCAGCAAATCATCGCGGATAAACTCGGCTACTTCAAAGACGAAGGACTTGACGTAACGAGCCAACTGATCGAAAGCGGCCCGGACATCGGACCGATGGTTTCTGGAGGAAGCGCACCGATCAGCATCCAAACGAACTTTATGGATATCATCCTGAAATCAAACGGAATCGGCGTCAAAATCGTAGCTCCGCTGGCGCAAATCGCCGGAACGCAAGCTGTCGTAGGCTCCAAAGATCTGGTACTGAACAGCGCCAAGGATCTGGAAGGCAAGACGATCGGTATACCAAGCGGCGCCGACGTTAAGATCGCGATCGACAACATGGCCAAGGAGCTTGGCGTGGATGCTTCCAAAATCAAATACGTAAACCTTGCGCCAAGCGATGCCGTAGTCGCCCTTCAAAAAGGCGATATCGATGCTATGGCCGCATGGGAACCATTCATCACCAAAGCCATTCAAGCCGGCGGACACTTCCTCTTAAGCGGCACGAAAGCGGATCTTCCGGAGAAAAAAGGCGACGTTAACTGGATGAGCGTACATACGACCATTCAAGTAACGGACAAATATCTTTCGGAAAATCCGAACACGATCAAAGCGATCCTTCGTGCTCTGAAGAAAGCAACGGACTATATTAACGACAACCGTACCGAAGCGATCAAAATCCTTGCCCCCGAGCTTCATCTCTCGGAAGCCGAGCTGACCGAAATCATGGGCCGCAACGTGTACTCCATGTCGGCGGACGAAACCTTCTTGAACGGAAGCAACGGTAAAGGCGTCATGGATTACCTGCTAGCGACGGGTAATATCAAGACAGCTCCGGACGCTGCTTCGTACCAAGATCTGAGCTTGCTTAAAGAAGTAGATCCTAGCTTGGTGAAGTAATTTCGTCATAGAAGATACGTCAGACCTTGGGCGTTCGTCTAAGGTCTGATGTATTTATTGCCCTTAAGAGGAGGAACGCAACATGCGGGAACAGCGGATGGACGTCATCGTCGCCGGCGGAAACGTGGTGCTCCGGGACCAGGTTTGCGCCGTGGACATCGGAATCAAAGATGGCAAGATCGCGATTATTGCTCCGCGTTTGGCGGGGGAAGCCGGAAAAGTCATCGACGCATCGAGGAAATATGTTATTGCCGGGGTAGTTGATGCTCACGTACACTTAAATGAACCGGGGCTCGGGGAGTGGGAGGGCTTCGTTACCGGAACAGCTTCGCTTGCTGCCGGAGGCTGCACGACTTTCATCGACATGCCGTTGAACGGAGTGCCGCCTACAGTGAACTTAGCCTCGCTAGAGCTGAAGCTCGAGGCGGAACGCAAGAGCCGCTCGCGCATTGACTTCGCGATCTGGGGAGGACTCGTACCGGATGATGTCGGCGAGCTGAAGGCATTGGCTCAGGCAGGAGTCGCGGGATTCAAGGCTTTCATGTCTTCCCCGGGGGATAGGGGGGAGGACGCGTTCCGGAACGTGGACGATAAGACTTTATTCGAGGGGATGCATAAGATCGCTTCCCTCGGACACGTACTAGCACTTCACGCGGAGAGTGAGTCGATCGTATCAAAGCTTACAGCAGACAAACTGTCAGCGGGTGAAGTGACGATGAGGGATTATCTTGACTCCCGGCCTCCGGAGGCTGAGATCGAAGCGGTTAAGTTAGCTCTGGATATGGCGACTCGCACCGGATGCAAGCTGCATTTCGTCCACATTAGCACGTCAGAAGCGGTGGATCTGATAAGCGAAGCGAAGAGATCGGGGCAGGACGTAACGGTGGAGACATGTCCGCATTATCTGGCTTTTACTGATGAGGATGTCATTCGCATCGGAGCGAGCGCGAAGTGTTCTCCGCCGATCCGAACGGATAAGGAGCGGGAAGCGCTCTGGCAGCGGTTGGCTAACGGGGACATCGACTTTGTTGCCTCCGACCACTCGCCTTGTCCACCTTCTATGAAACAGTCTGACAACGGCAATTATTTTGAGGCGTGGGGTGGGATATTGGGTGCCCAAAGCACACTGGAGCTTATCGTAACCGAGGGCTGGCAGAAGCGAGGAATCCCGCTTCCGGTTTTATCTCGGGTGATGTCCGCTGCGCCGGCCGAGCGATTCGGCTTACGACATCGCAAAGGGGCCATCGAGGTCGGCTTGGACGCGGATTTGGCTATTGTCGATCTGGAAGCTTCCTATGTCTTAACGGCTGAACATTTGAAATACCGTCACCCTCATAGCGCTTATGAAGATTTTGAATTCGGTTGCCGGATCGAAGCCACGCTGCTCAGGGGGGAATTCGTATACGACAGGAAGACGGCGAACGGCGGACTAGACGCGGATCATCGGACGGGAGGCCTTCGGCTCTGGCCGGAGCCATCGACTTCCCGGATGGGTTGAGGAGGAATCGGAATGGAAGCAAGCGATTTACGAACGGATGTGACGGAGTTATTGGAACGGCTGTCACGCTTAGGCAAGGACCCAGAAGGCGGAGTTACCCGATTGCTGTACGACCCGGCTTGGAAGAAAGCCCAGCAGCTCGTCGCCGCCGAAATGTGCGACGCGGGATTGGAAGTGACTATAGATGAAGTCGGCAACGTTTACGGCAAATTGGCGGGAACGGATGAGGCGGCGCCATCCATCTTAACCGGTTCGCATATTGATACAGTACGAAGCGGAGGACATTATGACGGTGCGCTTGGTATCGCAGCGGGCATCGCGGCACTGTCCCAACTGAAGGGGAAGCACGGGATTCCTCGTCGGTCGCTGGAAGTCGTGTCGTTATGCGAGGAGGAAGGAAGCCGGTTCCCGCTCGCTTACTGGGGATCGGGCAACGTAACCGGAAGCAAAGACTTTGAAGGAGCGTTGGACGCGAGAGATTCGGAGGGAATCACCCTTCGCGAGGCCATGTTCGACGCGGGGTTCGATCCGGAGTCCAATCAACAAAGCAGGCGCCGTGATATCGGGGCTTTCGTAGAGCTTCACATCGAGCAAGGAGAGGTTCTGCAGCGCGGCCGATACGATATCGGCATCGTGAGCGCCATCTTCGGCCAGCGGCGGTATTTTGCGGAGGTTCTAGGCCGCAGCGGCCATGCCGGAACGACGCCAATGAACATTCGCGAAGACGCGCTGGCAGCGTCCGCGGAAATGATGGTCTGGATGCGCCGGGCAGCAAAGGAAACGGGAAACGGGCTTGTCGCGACGGTCGGCAAGGTAGACGTGATGCCTAACTCCGCTAACGTCATTCCGGGGAAAGTACGATTCACGCTTGATATCCGGCACTCCGATGAGGCTGCGCTGGATGGGTTCTGCGAGCTGATGGTTAAAGCCTTTTCCCTTATCGCCAAGGAAATGGGCGTCTCGGTTGCATTGGACTGCTGGCTTTCCGAGCTTCCAACGCCCATGAATGCGGAATTAGGAGAAGCGATCTCTCGCGTATGCGATCGCAAAGGCTTATCGAAGCTGCCGATCAGCAGCGGTGCCGGACATGACGCGGGATTGTTTGCTTCCATCTGCCCAACCGCGATGATTTTTGTCCCAAGCAAGGACGGACACAGCCACTCGCCTGAGGAATATACGTCGCCCGCGGAAGTGGCGCGCGGCACGGAAGTACTGACGGAATTATTGCATACATTAGCCTACGGGGAGGAAGCGAAATGAAGAAATACGCGGATTTATCGCCTTCGCCCCGCATTATCATGACGCCTGGACCTGTCGAGGTCGATCCTCGCGTCTCAAGGGCGCTCTCGTATCCGATGCTGGGACAATTCGACCCGGAATTCACTGCTCTGATGAACGAGACAATGGAGATGCTGCGTGACTTGTTCCGAACGGTTAATCGGTGGGCGTATCCGGTTGACGGAACGTCGCGGGCGGGAATCGAAGCGGTGTTAACCGGCATTATCGAGCCGGGAGAACGGGTGCTCGTGCCCATCTTCGGAAGATTCGGCTATTTGCTAGCAGAGATCGCCGAACGCTGCGGTGCGGAAGTCGTTACGATCGAGACAAATTGGGGCACGGTGTTTTCCTCTGAGGACATTATCACGGCAATTGACCGGATGAAGCCATCCATCGTTGCTATCGTACACGGGGAGACATCAACGGGAAGGCTTCAGCCGCTTGCCGAGATTGGTCATGCTTGCCGGAAGAGGGATATCCTCCTCGTCGTCGACGCGGTCGCGACAATCGGAGGTGTGCCCGTCGAGACCGATGACTGGAAGCTAGACGCGGTTATCGGCGGCACCCAGAAGTGCTTGTCCGTCCCGTCCGGAATGTCGCCCATTACCTACAACGAGAGAATAGAAGCCCGTCTCTTGAAACGGAAAAGGATTGAGAAAGGGATAAGGCCGGAAGGGGCGACGGAAGGCGAACCGGGATCGTTCATCCGAAGCAACTACTTGGACCTTGCTCAACTGCAGGATTATTGGAGTCCACTAAGGCTGAACCATCACACCGAAGCGACAGCTATGCTTTATGGGCTGCGTGAAGGGCTGAGGCTTGTATTGGAGGAAGGCCTGGAGGAACGATTCGCCCGTCACCGGCTTCATGAGCGTGCACTGGTCGCTGGGCTTGAAGCGATGGGTCTTGAGCTCTATGGAGACGATTCGTGCAAAATGGCGGTCGTTGCCTGTGTCTCCATTCCCGCCGGGGTGGACGGTGAAGCGGTACGAAGCCAATTGCTGGCGGATTTCGGCATCGAGATCGCGAGCTCATTCGGCCCGCTCAAGGGACTTATTTGGCGGATAGGCACGATGGGATACAGCTGCCGCAAATCCAACGTGCTGCTGACGTTAGCTGCTCTAGAGGCCGTATTGTCCATCCATGGCGCGGTTATCGCGGCGGGGAAGTCGGTTCACTCGGCGCTTGCTGTCTATCGAGAAGGGGCGGAGCATGATGAATAACGTAATGCCGAAAGCGTATCGCTTCATGGTTACATCTCCGCACTATTTGGCCAGCCAGGTCGGAAGCGCCATCCTGGAACGGGGAGGCAATGCGATCGACGCTGCCGTTGCCATAAGCGCCGCGCTTGCCGTCGTCTATCCCCATATGACGGGTATCGGCGGCGACAGCTTCTTCCTGATTTACTCGGCTAAAGAGGGGAAAGTCGTCGGTCTTAACGGAACCGGAAGGGCGTCTCTTGCCGCGAAACCCGAAAGGTTCCGCCAGGAAGGGCAGGCTCGGCTTCCGGATCGCGGAGTCCATAGCGCTTTGACTGTTCCGGGCATGGTGGACGCCTGGTGGGAGGTATGGTCCAAGTACGGCAAGCTGCCATGGGAAATGCTGCTCAAGCCCGCGCTTGAATACGCGACGATCGGCTTTCCGATATCGCGGGATCTACACGCTTGGATGAAACGGGACGAAGCGCTGCTGAGGGCGGATCCCGTCTTGCGAGATTTGTATATAGATTCGCTGACGAACACCTTAAAGCCCGAAGGGACAAAGCTCATTCAACCCGAGTTGGCGCAATCTCTTCGCGTTCTTATCAACGAAGGGCGCGAGGCTTTCTACCGGGGCTCGCTCATGCGCGGAATCGTTGACGCGGTCCGCGAAGATGGCGGAATTCTTACCGAAGAGGACTTCACTTCTCACCATAGCGATTGGGTGGAACCCTTATCGGTCATGTACCGTGGCAAGACGATCTATCAGATGCCTCCGAATTCTCAAGGGTTTTCCCTTCTAATGATGTTAAATATGTTAGAATCAATGAATCTGCAAGGCGTGGCACGGAATTCGGCCGAATTCTATCATTTGGTCACAGAAGTAATTAAGCGCGCGTTTCGCTATCGGGACACGTATTTAAGCGATCCGGAATTTGTCCCGATTCCGATGGAGCGTATTCTGAGCAAGGAACTAGCGGAAGAGTTAGCCGCAGAGATCAATTATCCTTCCAAGGCGGCGAGTTCGTTCCAATCCGTACCGAGCGGACAGGATACAGCTTATGCGGCGGTAGTAGATGAGGAAGGAAACGCGGTGTCCTTCATTCAGAGCCTCTATTACGATTTCGGCTCCGCATACGTCGCGGGTAATACGGGAATTATTTTGCAAAATAGAGGTTCTTATTTCTCCTTAGACGACGCGCATCCTAACGTGCTCTCCCCCGGGAAGAGAACGTTTCATACGCTCATGCCGGGAATGGCGCTTAAGGACGGCAAGCCTTGCCTGCTGATGGGCACACAAGGGGGAGAAGGTCAACCTCAAACTCAATTATCGCTTATTACCGGAGTATTGGATTACGGATATACGATTCAAGAGGCGATTGGTTTACCGCGCTGGGTTTATGGCCGAACGTGGGGCGAAGAGAGCGACAAACTAAGAATAGAGAATCGCGAACTAGAGAAAGAAACCGAGCTGCTGAAGGAATGGGGTCACGAAGTTGAATTAGCGGGTTCCTGGGATGGCGTCATGGGTCAAGCTCAAGGCATACAGATCGACGACAGCGGTGTGATGAGTGGAGCAGCCGATCCAAGAGGAGACGGGCTCGCAATAGGCAGATAGATCGGCAGAGGAAGAGGAGGAGAGATTTCTATGTTGAAGGATATTACGTTAACGCTGTGTGGGGAATTGCGTCATCGCTCGTCATCGGAGCGCTGGGTCATGCGAAGCGGGGCATAAGGCATGCGCGGCAAAAAGTTGATAGGCTATGATCAACCGTTGCAAGTCCATTAATTAAGTGATATTGTTGTCTTAAATCAAAGATAATCAAATTTAAATTACTATCGATAAGGAGGTGCTTCCGCTCATGAAGAATCAGAACAATGACGCCTCTAATCTCGATTTATCGCTTAAATTGTTTGTCGTATTATCTAAGGCATACAAGGTAATCATGGATCAAGCAGTAAAGGACATGAAAAAGCACGGCATGTCAGCCACTGAGTTTATGATCATTGAACTGCTGTACCATAAAGGTACATTTCCACTTCAGCAAATCGGCGATAAAGTTCTTATCACAAGCGGGAGCATTACTTATAACATAGATAAATTAGAGAAGAAGGAACTTATCATACGGGTTCCATGTCCGGACGACCGACGTGTAACTTATGCGGAAATTACTTCGCAGGGGAAAGAATGGTTTGGGAGTATATTTACCTCTCATTCGGAGGCTATCGATGCCACGATGCATGGACTAACAATGGAAGAAAAGAAAAATGCGATTGAACTTTTGAAAAAATTAGGCCTTAATGCAAATAACGGGAACTGAGTTCCAGGTGAATCTCAATTCATGTCAACAATAGATGGACAAGAGTTGTTTTAAAAGATGTTGAAAAATGTAGAAATTACGATTAAGATTTTGCTAGTATTAGTTCGAAATATTTCTAGAGTTTGTGAAGAGTTTAGGAAAGGGCGAGCGGTCGTGAATGTGCCTGCAACAGTAAATCTAGATTTGATAAAAAGTATTGAAGAGTTGCGGATAAAGATGAATCAAGTCGGATCAGAATTAAATGTCATGTCTGAAGAGTTGATTAGCTTATCACAGAAACTAGATGTTCTTATATTTGAATATCATTCCACGAATTATAATAGTGGTAAACATACATCTCAGACACAACTTGTTGAGCAACAAATGGACCGGGGCATTTAGCACCCGGTTTTTTTGTGTATTGTAGAACATTATTAGCTAATCGTATTGAAGGACGTAGAATCACGAATAACAAGCTCCGGCTCTAAGTGGACTGTCTTATGTGTATCCGGAGCATCGATAAGCTCGAGAATTGTTCTCGCAAGAACAGTGGTAATGGTTGATATGGCAACACCAACTACGGTCATTGGAACCTCAAGGTCTTCCATCTGGGGAAGATTATCGTAACTAACGACGGAGATATCTCTTGGAACCTTGAGCCCCCGCTCCGTAATCGCTCGAAGAATGCCTCGCGTCAGATCAATCCCGCCGCTGATAACGGCTGTTGGTCTTTCCATTTGGTCTAGCATTGTTTTGGCTGCCAGATACCCATCGTGAAAAGCTAAGCCCTTCATTTGGACGATCGAGTCGTCCGCGAAAGGCAATCCGAGGAGGGTAATCTCATCCCGAAAAGCTTCAATCTTAACGGCTTGCAGAGGATCATGTGTCTGTGGTTCTCCTACAAAGCAGATACTCCTATGACCCAGACCTGCCAAATGTCGTACCGCTAAACGGATGGCCTGTCCGCGGTTCACATCCACTGCTGAATAAGGGGTATATTTGGCAGCTCCGTATGTAAGAATGGGTATAAGAAATGGAGAGAGGTCAGGTTGGCTGGATTCGTTTTCCTTATCTCCGAAGACGAGAATAGCGTCCACTTGGAATCTGCGGAACGCTTCGATTGCCGAATCTACTCGGCTCATCGATATCATTGTCGTATAACCCTCTTTCTCGAGCTCTTCGTTAAGGTTAGTAATAAGAGATGAAAGGGCAGCTCGTTCGATAGATGGCCAGACGACGCCAATTGCTCCGCTTTTTCTGGAGACGAGTCTCCTGGCAGCATAATTGGGTTGATAGCCCATTTCTTTGGCAATCGAAAGGATACGCTGTTTCGTTTTGATCTTTACGAGAGGACTGCCTAGAAGAGCTTTGGACACTGTGGAAAAGCTTACTCCTGCCCGTTCTGCGATATCTTTAATCGTTACCATGGATTCCCTCCGGAAGATAAGCTCATTCATAGAAAGGTCATGCCGTTCCCCTTATCATAATGTACCTTTTTCTCAATTAAAAGTGACTCTTTTTCGTATGGACAGTTCAAGTATATTCGGATATGATAAAAATAACAACGTTGTTATTTTCCTTTAGGGGTGATTGTTACTTATGTTCAACCTACAAAACACTGTATCTGTTGTGATCGGAGGCAATGGAGTATTAGGCAGTGCAATGGCAGCTGCGCTCGCCGAAGCAGGTTCAAAGATAGCGGTAGTTGGCCGGGACATGGATAAGGCAAGAGCAGTCTGCGAGCAAATTGAGCGAAATGGAGGTTCGGCGATTTCCATAAAGGCAGATGCCACCAAGAAGGATGAGCTTGAAGCCGTATTAGCTCGTGTAGTGGAATGGAGTGGGCGCGTCGACACCCTCGTAAATGCTTCGGGAACAAACAGCGCGACGCCGTTCTTCGACATTGATATGGATGAATGGGATCGAATTATGGATGTTAACCTCAAAAGCGTGGTGCTGGCGAGCCAAGTTTTCGGTAAAAGAATGATTGAGCAGGGGAATGGAGGCTCCATTATTAACATATCATCGGTATCGTCGGGGCCGCCGCTCTCGCGAGTATTCACTTACTCGGTATCCAAAACGGGAGTCAATAGCGTGACTCAATTTTTAGCTCGGGAGTTTGCTCCGGATAAGATAAGAGTTAACGCCATTATCCCTGGGTTCTTCCCGGCTGAGCAGAATCGAGCGATTCTTTCTCAGGACCGAGTAGAATCGATCATGCGGCACTCTCCGATGAACCGTTTCGGTGAGCCGGAGGAGCTGAAGGGGACTGTTGTTTACTTGGCTTCAGCCAAAGCATCTTCGTTCGTCACCGGGGCATTGCTACGAGTTGACGGAGGATTCGGAGCGATGACCATATGAGCGGTATCCTAAGAAAATTAGTCGAGAATACGCCTATTCCCAGGATGGTTAAGATTCGCCAGTCGTTTGACGATACGAAATTAGATGACCCCATTGGCGAGTTAGTCAACCAACTGCGAATATCAGACTCGATGGCAGAAATCAGCGCCGGACAGAAGGTTGCCGTTGCGGTAGGAAGCCGGGGGATTTCACGCATTGATGAACTGACTAAGACGGTTATAGATGAAATAATGCGGAAGGGTGCTGAGCCATTCATTGTTCCCTGCATGGGAAGCCATGGAGGTTCAACGGATAAGGGACAGACCGAGGTGTTGGCCCATTTGGGTATCGACGAATCGCGAATGGGTTGTCCGATCCGTTCCTCTATGGAAGTGGTTGAGCTGGCTCGGCTAGCGAACGGCCTGCCAGTTTACTGCGATCAGATTGCGGCGACTGAAGCTGACGCTATCGTGGTAATCAACCGAATTAAACCGCACACGGCATTCCGAGGGGCCGTTGAAAGCGGGCTGCTCAAGATGATTGCTATCGGGCTAGGCAAGCAGAAGGGCGCGGAAGCATGCCATCAATTGGGCTTCAAATATATGGCGGAAAACGTACCTGCTATGGCAAGGGTGATGATCGACAAGCTTCCAATTCTGTTCGGTGTAGCGATTGTGGAGAATGCATATGACCAAATATGCCGGGTTGAGGTTCTCGGAACGGAAAATATGGAAGAGAGAGAGAAGGAGCTGCTGGTTGAGGCGAAGAGTCGGCTTCCACAGATTCTGTTCCAAGAGTTCGATGTGCTCGTTATCGATTATATCGGTAAGAACATAAGCGGGGATGGGGCGGATCCCAATATTACAGGAAGGTACCCGACGCCATATGCCCATGGGGGACCCGATGTGAACAAAATGGTTGTGCTGGATCTGACCCCGGAGTCCAAAGGCAACGCGAACGGAGTAGGGACGGCAGATTTCACGACAAGCCGGTTGGTCGGCAAAACAGATTGGCCCGGTACCTACGCGAATGGACTTACGTCAACGGTCTGCGCGCCTACGAAACAGGCGACGACGCTGGAGAACGACCTCGATGCTATCAAAGCTGCGATCAAGACATGCAATATTCTCGATTATACGCAGTGCAAGCTTGTCCACATTCGCGATACGCTGCATCTTGGGACGATTGAAATTTCGGAAACCTTGGTCGAGGAAGCCTTGCGTCATCCGCGCATCGAGATCGTAGAAGGTCCCTACGAGTGGACGTTCGACGAGGAAGGATTTCTGCCGAAATGAGTAAAGGAGGATTAACATCATGCATGATAAATACAGTAAACTCCAAGCCATTCTCTCAGATATGCAATCCGTTGTGGTGGCTTTCTCCGGGGGCGTTGACAGCACTTTCCTTCTAGATGCGGCACTGAAGACACTGGGAAACAAGCGAGTCTTGGCGGTTACGGCAGACTCAGAAACTTACCCGACAGAAGAACTGGAAGAAGCTGCTCGCCTTGCGCATAATCTCGGGGCAGCGCATGTTGTTATTGAGACATCTGAACTCCATATTCCAGGCTATAAAGAGAATAACGGAAACCGTTGTTATTTTTGTAAAAAGAGCTTATTCGAGCATTTGGAACCGTTCGTCAAGGATGGAGCTTATCGGCATATCATTTATGGACTCATTGCTGACGACATGAATGAGCATCGGCCAGGGGTTCAAGCGGCGAAGGAACGCGGCGTCCGGGGGCCGCTCCAGGAAGCGGGTCTTTATAAAGAAGAAATCCGCGACCTATCTCGCGAACACGGACTTCCAACATGGAACAAGCCATCGTTCGCTTGCTTATCGTCTCGGATCGCATACGGTGAGACGATTACAGCCGAGAAGCTTGGACGCGTCGGAGAATCCGAACGTTACATCCGATCGCTCGGCTTTGGCCAAGTGAGAGTACGAAGTCATGGCGATATTGCCAGAATCGAAGTGGAGCCGGCTGCAATGGAATTGCTGCTCGCCCATGCCTCGAATATTTCAGATAAATTGAAAGAGCTCGGCTTCATCTATGTGGCTATGGATCTTACAGGCTATCGCAGCGGCAGCATGAATCAAGTGCTGGTTCGAGGAGGCGCGATTGTGTGAACGGGTTTGAGGACCATGGGTTTGTGAAGCTGGACATTGGCCGCGAGGAAAGGACCGGACACCCTGAGGTTGTATTCGGTCCGGGGAAGACAGTGGATCAAGTGGAAGCTATATTTTCCCGGCTTGTGGAGGTTCACGGGAGGGCTCTAGTTACACGGGCTACAGCAGAGATGGCAGATCGGGTAAGGATGCGGTATCCGGAAGCATTATATGATGAACAATCCAGACTAATTCGATTCGGTCAGCCCTCACGTATGCTTCCAGGTATCGTAGCCGTTCTGACCGGAGGGACCTCGGATATCCCGGTGGCGGAGGAAGCAGCGGGGACGGCAGAATGGATGGGCTGCGAGATCGATCGTATCTATGACGTGGGTGTCGCGGGGATCGATCGGCTTCTGATGAATAAGGAACGGATTAGGGAAGCATCTGTCGTGATCGGAGTCGCAGGGATGGAGGGCGCTCTGGTTAGTGTTGTCGGCGGACTCGTCCGCAGGCCGGTCATCGCGGTGCCTACATCGGTGGGATACGGAGCGAACCTGCAAGGGATAACGACTTTGCTTGCCATGATGACCTCATGTGCGGCAGGCATTACGGTCGTAAATATCGACAATGGCTTCGGAGCAGGGTACCAAGCAGCAATGATTTTACAACTGGTAGCGGAGGCCAATTAATATGAGAACACTTTACTTGGACTGCGTCTCTGGCATTGCGGGGGATATGGCATTGTCCGCACTGGTGGATCTGGGTGCAGATCCGGATTATATTATGAGCCAATTGAGCCCATTACCGATCGATTCATTCAAGATGGAATTCGTGAAGGTCGACCGTCGGGGCATCACGGCTAAGTGGCTGAAGCTGAGCTTTGGTCGCAATGATGATCGCCGAGATCACCATCATCACGTTCACCACGATCATAATCACGATCACCACCATCACGATCATAATTACGATCACGATCATCACGACCACCATAAACGCCAAGAGACTCACGAGCACTCGCATGAGCATAGAAAAGCTTCCGACATCCTTCGGATGATTGAAGGTTCAAGCCTCCCGGAACGGGTAAAAATGAGGAGCCTGCTGATCTTCCGCTTGATCGCTGAAGCAGAAGGGAAGATTCATGGAATCGATCCGGTCGATGTCCACTTTCACGAGGTCGGGGCGATGGATTCCATCTTGGACGTGATTGGAGTTTGTCTAGCGCTTGAGAGTCTTGATGTTGACCAAATCATCGTCTCTCCTGTACCCACAGGAACCGGCAGGCTCCGGATGGCCCATGGCTTATATCCGATTCCAGCTCCTGCGACTGCGGAGCTTCTTCGCGGAGTGCCGTTATCTTCTTTCACGGCGCAGGGAGAATTAACTACGCCTACCGGGGCAGGAATCGTGAAGGCACTGGCATCAGGCTTCGGACCATTGCCAGCGGGCACAATCGATCGAGTTGGATATGGGGCCGGTACGAAAAACTTCGAGCATCCCAACGTTCTAAGGGCCATTCTATTCCAGCGGGAACTTACGAAGGGAACCGAGGAAACGATTGTAGTTCTCGAGGCTCAAGTGGATGATTCGACAGGTGAGATGCTTGGCTATGCGATGGAACGGCTATTCGAAGCCGGGGCGCTCGATGTCTATCACACACCTGTATATATGAAGAAAAATCGCCCTGGCGTTCTCGTCAGTGTATTATGTTATCCGGACGATAGTGATCGTTGTCAGGAAACGTTGCTGGAAGAGACGTCTACCTTCGGCGTTCGCAGGAGCAGCTGGCAACGAAAAGCATTAGAGCGTCGGTGGATTCAAGTGGAAACCCCTTATGGATCGGTTCGGGTGAAGCAGGCAATGGATGGAGAGCGGATCATTCGCCAATCTCCGGAATATGAGGATGCAGCCAAGGCCGCCAGGTTGTTCGATGTTCCTCTTGAGACAATCTACCGTGAAGTATACAAAAAGGGAGCGGATCGATTTGAGGCAACAACAAACAATTGAAGACTTGGCGCAACTGCGTCAGACTGTCGAACGAGTAGCGGGCAGCACCCCGATTACAGATATGCATACTCATTTATACGCGCCTGAATTCGGTGAACTGCTTCTATGGGGTATTGATGAATTATTGACTTATCATTATTTGATATCGGAGTCGTTCCGGTGGTCGCAGGAGGATTATAGGTATTTCTGGTCGATGTCCAAGCGCGAGCAAGCAGATTGGATCTGGCAGAAGCTCTTTATAGATCATTCTCCGGTAAGTGAGGCGGCTGCTGGCTTTATCACAATCCTTCAGCGTCTTGGACTGGATGTAACCTCACGAAATTTAAACGATTACCGTCAGGCTTTGGAGAAACGTACGGTGAATGAACAAGTAGATGCCGTGATGAAAATCGCAGGAATCGAGAAGATCGTCATGACAAACGATCCGTTCGATCCCGTTGAACGTCCGGTCTGGCTGTTGGGCAATGGAAAAACAGATCCGCGGTTTTATGCGGCGCTTCGGGTTGATGCTCTGCTGAATGACTGGACTCATGCCGTGAATGAGCTTCGAAGCCTTGGTTATGATGTATATGCGGAGTGGACGGAGCGGACTAAAGCTGAGACTCGCAGGTTTCTGACGGAATGGATCACTCGAATGGACGCGCTCTACCTTGCGGTATCAATGCCAGGAGACTTTCGGTATCCGGCAGAGGATCATCACAGCAGGATGATTGACGAGGTGATGATTCCAGTATGTCAGGAGCAGAATATTCCGTTTGCGCTGATGATCGGCGTACGGAGGAGAGTGAACCCATCGCTAAGGTTGGCTGGAGATATGAGCATGCAATCAGACGTGTCGGCGGTCGAAGCGTTATGCCGCCGAAATCCGCAGCAGAAGTTCCTTATCACCATGCTCGCAAGAGAGAATCAGCATGAATTGGCGGTGCTTGCCCGCAAATTCCGTAATTTGATGATTTTCGGCTGCTGGTGGTTCTTGCACATTGAGTCAATGGTCGAAGAGATGACGCGTTTCAGGATAGAGCTGCTTGGCACCTCGATGATTCCACAGCACTCCGATTGTCGCGTCTTCGAACAGTTGATCTACAAATGGGAGCATTCCAGGAGAATCATCGGGAACGTGCTTGCAGACAAATACGAGAAGCTGTATATGAGCGGTTGGAGAGTTACAGAAGAGGAAATTAAACGCGATTTGGATGATTTGCTGAACCGGAATTTCTGGCGTTTTCTGTGTAAAGCTTAGAAAGGTGCCGCATGAAATCAATCAAATCGTATCCCTAGAGAGTGGGTTTACCTCCCTCTCTTTTTCTTTGACATTGTTTATATTGAAGATGAAGAAAGCGATTACAATCAAATAGAGGAGGGACTTTTGATGAAAATGTTTTTGAAGGCATTCAGCATCACGCTGGCAATCGTCATCGCGGTTACCGGTTATCCCTGGCAGCCTGCGCCTGCTGAGGCTGCCCCGTCGACCAGCATCACGGTCAACCCGATTCCAAACGAGATTCACCGGATCTCGCCCCGTTTTACCGTGGTTGTAAACGGCGTAAACGCACCCGTGGTGGACGGCCAGTACACTACGACGATTTTGGAGAACGGCACGACCCGGACGATCAAACCCGATTACCTGGGTTACGATTATACGACGTTCACGGCTTCGCCTGGGGAAACCGAAATCGTCATCCGGTGCCGGAGCGTCATCAGTTCCATCAGCGTAAGTCCGTTGAAGCTCGGTATTACCCCCGTCAAGGTCGACGACTATACGTATAAATTCACGATTGGAAGCCAGCAGTACTTGATCGTAAACATCAACGGCAGCAAGCTTGCGGTGACTCGGGACGATTCTGAAGCCTACGTCCCGGCACTGGGCGCGCCAGGCGTTTTCAACGTCGCGAGCTACCTCGGTTCCACCGATGCAACCCAGCAGGGGAACATGCTGGCGACGGCCGCCGCGTTCCAGCAGGCGGTGAACGATGCGAGCGCCTACGGGACGGCGGCCGGAGGCGGAAAGAAAGGAATCGTATACGTGCCGCCTGGGCTATATTACATGGGCAACCTGATGCTGAAGAGCAACATCGCCCTTTATCTGGCCCACGGGTCTGTACTCCGGATGACGGACGACTACTCGAACTACCGGGTCGATTTTTTCAAGGCCTCGCTCGGCAGCAACGGCCGCAACGGCACCTGGTGGATCTACACCGAGAATAATTCGAGCAACATCAAGATTTTCGGCCGCGGAACGATTGACGGCAACGGACATTATTTCCAGAAAGACAAGCCGGCGACGGATCCTGGCTTTGCCGCCCACCTGGTCACAATCATTGGCACGAGCAATTTCACGCTGGACGGACCTGTCATCTTTCAAGCCCCGTTCTGGGGAACGATTACGGCGCGGGCGGACAACGTGAACATTTCGAACATCAAATTTTTCAATTCACTGGACGGAAACGAGAACGACAACCTGGACATCAACGAATCCCAGGTTGTGCGGGTGTGGGACTGCATCGGCATCGCGCTGGACGACAACTTCTCCACCAAAACGTGGGAAGGGAAGGGGACGATGGCGAACTGGTACGGCGCCTCCGAGCCGCTGGACGACGTCATTTTCAACAATGTGTTCGGATGGACGGATCACGCCACGTTTAAGCTTGGGCACGGGGCGCACGAGAACCAGACCAACATCACGTTCAAAAACAGCGTCACCTATAGCGCCATGCGGGCGATCGGGATTGAGCACGTATACGGAGACGGCGTATGGTCGGGCATCACCTTCGACAACATCGACATCGAAAATGTGGGCAGCGAAGGTTGGTTTAAGGCCTGGATCGATAACGGCGGCGGACTTGGCGTCGGCCCGATCTCAAACATCACGATCAAAAACATCAACGTGCGCCACAGAGGCTCGGCTTCTTGGTTGAAAGGCTACAGCAGCTCGGCTATGATCTCGAACATCACGTTTGACAATATCAAGACGCTGGGCAATCCCGACCCGGTAACCAGCCTGGGGGAACTGAATATTACCAATACGGCCTTCTACCAGAACGTCAACTTTATACCGGATCGCAGGTTCGCCACGCTCTACCGGATTCAGGCGGAGAACAACAACGGCCTGTTCGGGGTAGACTGGAACGGCAGCAAGAGCATCAAGCATTTCGCTTCCAACGATACGGATGCCGTCGGCTACCAGATCGGAGGCATTGCCGACGACAATTACGCACTGTACAAGGGCGTTGATTTCGGGGCCAATACTTCGGACGTTAACATCAGGTACGACGCGCCCAGGGCGGTCCGGATCGAACTGCGCCTGGACAGTCCGTCGGGAACGCTGGTGGGATCCAGGGATCTTGCCGGAAACAACAACACGTGGTTGCAATGGAACAACTATAATATCCCGGTATCGGGCGCTTCAGGGGTGCACGATCTCTATGTGGTGTTCCGGGTATCCGGCTCTACGCAAGAAAACCAGCTGCTCGGAAGCCTGAACTGGTTCGAGCTTACTAGAAGCTTCTAGATTTTCTTAAGCGAAAAGGGGAGCGGCCTATCCATCAATTGACTTTGATGGGTGGGCTTTCTTTTATGCAATATTCCTATATTGTGAATGCGGGAGGGTCGTGACATAATCGAAGTATTATTGTCGAAAAATATTAAACCTCCATACAGGCAGGGTGTGACTTCTGTGCTCGGAATCAACAAGCTATCGTTTGGCAGCAAGCTAAAGTCGGCATTTCAAGCCATAACCATCCTATCAATTCTCGTTACGGGCGGCTTCTCGTATTATATAACTTCTACTATTATCGAGAACAACGCCATGAAGCTTACTCAGGACACGGTCGTCCAATCGGCGCAAATCGTGGATGAGAAGCTGGGTAAGCTGATGCTCGTCATGATGACCTTCATGATAAGCGAACCGTTTCAAAATATAATGGATGATGTTTCTGCAGGCGAGGACAAACGGTACTTCACGCATTTGTCCAATCTGGACAATGCCTTCTCCCAAGCCAGAATTGCGGAACCTTTAATTCATTCTATTTACATATCAACGCCAATAGGAGAGTTCTACCCTCTAGCTATAAACCGCAACCGGCAGACCGTCTTTAATGAAACGCCTCTATTCGAACGGTTTAACCTGGAGAAAAGAAATATCTGGGTGGAGGGGCACGAGGATATGCTGTTCTCGGGGAAAAATCGTGTTATTTCGCTTATTCTGGAGCCCATAATCGACAATACGATAAACGTAAAGGATGTTTATGTCGTCGTTAATATTCGAGAGGACGGAATTCGCAAGCTATTGGGCACGGAAACAGTAGGAGGCTCCTCCCGGTTTTTGCTTAATGCCGAAGCGACGCTTGTGGGATTAGAACAGAATCCTCTTGTAATGGAGGCCGTCAATAGCGGTTTAATGGGAGACATAATAAAGGACGAGCCTACGGGTTATACGTCTTACGAGCTAGAGAACGACTCTTATTTACTTAATTATGCTCGTCTGGGTATTAACGACTGGACCGTAATGGCCATACAATCTAAGGATCACGTCCTGCGGGACATGATCTACGTGAAATGGATGATTCTCTTTATCACGGTTTGCTGCTTTGTGGTTACGGTGTTCGTGTCGGGAGCATTCACCCGCTATTTGTTAAAGCCTCTGCATGGGCTGCAGCAGGTTATGAAGCGAGTCGAAAACAATGATCTATCAGCCCGGTTCAAGAGTAAAAACGAGGATGAGCTCGCACAGGTTGGCTTTCGCTTCAACCGAATGTTAGCGCAAATTGTTCTGCTAATTGATGAGGTTAAGCTAGCCGAATCCAACAAGCGGGCTGCGGAGATCAAGGCGCTCTCCGCGCAGATGGACCCGCATTTTCTATATAACGCGCTAAATACGATTTACTGGAAGCTTAAGCTGAAGCAAGTCGATCAATCTCTACAAATGGTTGTCTCTTTATCTCGTTTATTTCAGCTTGGACTTAATAAAGGGAATGAGATTACAACGCTGGATAAGGAGCTTCAGCATGTCCGTCAGTATTTGGAGCTGCAGACTTATTGTTATGAGAATTTGTTTGAGTATGACATTCGAGTGCGGGAGTCATCGTTGATGGAGATGCCTGTTCCTCGTATTATGCTGCAGCCGCTGGTGGAGAACAGCATTCAGCATGGGTTTCAAGACATGGAGAGCGGCGGCCTGATAACGATTGATATAGATATCGACTCGGAATTGGGACATTGGACTTTAAGTGTACAAGACAACGGCTGCGGGATGGAGATAGAGACAATCCATTCCTTGCAAAGGCAGGACCCAGAGCGGGGTTATGCGATCGGGAATCTGAAAAGCCGTTTGCAGCTTTATTACGGTGATCATGCGGAACTGAACATTCTGAACCCGAGCCCTCCGGGCAAAGGGACCATCGCTCTTATCACGATTCCTTTGAAGGGGATGAATCCAGATGTACAAGCTTGAACAGGTTAGTCTGTGTATAATCGATGACATTAAGAGCGTAGTGGACGGCCTGATGTCTATAGAATGGGCGGGGCAAGGCATTACGGTCGCAGGCACCTCGGCTAATGGGGAAGATGGATTGGAGCTTGTGAGACGTGCCAGACCGGACATCATCATCACGGATATCCGGATGCCCAAGATGGATGGGCTTACGATGCTGCGTGCTATATTGGAGTTGAACTATTCATGTAAGGTCATTCTTATAAGCAGCTACACCGATTTCGATAATGCTAAACAGGCCGTTCAGCTCGGTGCATTTGATTTTGTCGTTAAGCCCTTCACAGAGGAAGACATTATGGAAGCTGTGCTGCGGGCAAAGGCGCAAGTCATGCAGGAAAGATCGCGGCTCCTAAGTGTACGGGAGATGGAGCTCAAGCTGCGTGAAAGCTTGCCTGTGCTTAGACAGGAGTATTTCTCTCTTCTAGTAAGCCATCAGACCTCTTGGGAGAGAGCGGCGGAGCGCTGGGAATTCCTTCAAGTTGATCTCATTCATCGCGGCTTTGTTGTTGTATTGCTAGAAATCGATGGTTTTCAAGAGCGGTCTGAAGATCTTTCAGTCCTTGAGGTGGAGCTGAATCGGTTTTCCCTGCAGAATATTACAGAGGAAACGATTCAGGTTTATGCAAAGTGTGTGGTGTTTCGAGGTAAGAATAATCGTTTCGTCGCCGTAATGAATGATTCCGAATCGCTCAGCACGACTCGGATCGCAGAGAAATGCTGCAAGAATATAGAACGGTACACGAAGTTTACCGTTTCTGTCGGAGTAGGAGGAAGGGTCGAGGAAATTAGCGAGCTTCCGAATTCTTATCGGCAGGCTGATCGGGCACTGACATATCACCTCTTTACTGGAGGCAACGGAGCGATCAGTTACGAAGAGCTGCCTAAGACGGATCTGCAAGCGCCTTTGTCGCTGGAACGCAAGGATGAGCTGTTGCTTGTCCTGCGCTCTGGCAACGGTGACCGGGCCGAAGAAATATTGGCTGACATTTCGAATTCGCTGCAGATGATGACCTCAAGGCCGAATCCGAATTATTTGATTAGCCTTTACGAGGAGCTGGCGGCTTCAGCCATTCGGATTTTTTACGAGCTGGTGCCGTTTGCAGAGGTTCAACCGCTTGTCGAACGATTTAAGGCGAAGTGGGGAATGTCGGGTTTAACGTTATCCGAGCTGGAGCAGCAGCTATTGGCACTATGCCATGAGGGTGCAGACTCGGTCAGGAAAAATACGTTATCGGAGGCGCAGACGGTCATCTATAGGTCGCTGGATTATTTAAACAGTCATATCGATCAGGATGTGACGTTAACGGAATGCGCGGCTTATGTCCATCTAAGCGTCAGTTATTATTCGAGCCTGTTTAAGAAAGTAACGGGTATGACGGTAACCCAGTACGTAACCGCGGAGAGAATCAACAAGGCGAAGTCGATGCTTGTTAGCGGATTGACGGTGCAAGAGGTTGCTTCTGCCGTAGGATACGAAGAGCGTCGGTACTTCAGCGATATGTTCAAGAGAACAACCGGGATGACTCCCTCGGAATTCCGGGCAAGTTATCATCCGGAAACCATCATCGCCGAAAGACAATAAAATCGTATCCTTGAAGAGTGGACTCACCCCACTCACTTCTTTGTCTGAGCGTCTTATAATGAAGTTGCAGCAAACAAAACTCGACAAAAGAGGGGCAGCGAATATGTTGAAAAAATGGTTTAGTCTAAGTTTGAGTGTTGTCTTGGCAGTGGTTTTATCAGCCTGCGGCAGCAATAACTCCGAATCGAGCAAGGAACCGGCTGCAGCATCAGCAAGCAGTGAAGCTCCATCAGCATCAGCATCAGCATCCGCTCCAGCGGAGAAGAAGGTCATTAAATACTGGACGGACGACCGTCATGACCAAGAGTACATCAAGGAGCTTATCACGCAATTCAATTCCTCGAACCCGGATAACATTGAAGTCGAGCTAACCGTTCTGTCGGAGAATTACAACCAGAGCGTGGACATTGCATTCTCCAGTAATCAAGCGCCGGACGTTCTGAGATTGAAGAGCGCCAACACCGCACTCTTTTATAAAAAAGGATACTTGGCTCCCCTGGATGACTATCTTACAGGCGTGAACGAAGGGATGAAGACGAAGTTCTCCACCGGAATCATTGACGATGTAAACCGTTTCGGCGGCAAGCTATACTCTCTTCCGAATACGGGTCTGACTTTACGTCTTGTATATAACAAAGATCTGTTCGAGAAAGCTGGCATTACCAGCCCGCCGGTCTCTCTGCAAGAAATGGTGGACGATGCCAAGAAGATAACCGAAGCAGGCAAGAAAGAAGGTATCTATGGTTTTGCCCTGAATTTCAAAAACCCGAAAAGCGCCTTCGACCGTTCCGTACGTGAGATCTTGTCTCTCAGCGGTCACCAAGGTCTAGGATTTGACTTGAAAACGGGCAAGTTCGACTTCGCCCCTTATGCGCAGGTTATCGAATACTATAAACAAATGTATGACGAAGGCAGCATACTGCCTGGAGCGGAAACGCTGGATATCGATCCGCTGCGCGCTCAGTTCGCGGCCGGCAAGATCGGCATGTATTTATGCTTCTCAACTGAGCCCGGCGTGTATAAGGACCAGTTCCCGACTGACATCAATTGGGGCGGAGCCCTAGCCCCGTCGATTGACGGTACGCAACTAGGAACCTCCGAAATTGTATCGGCCGGCACATGGCTTGGAATTAGCGAAAAGTCAGCGAACAAGGATGCAGCTTGGAAATTCATGGCATATATGTATGGCGATGAAATTCAGACGACTTATCATGAGAAAGGCTTCGGGATCGCTATCGTGCCAAGCATTGCGGCAAAGGCGAAAAATCCGGATATCAAGGGTATGGAAGGATTTCTCGTCGGCAAATCCGACTCCCTGTGGCCAGTTTCTCCTAACGTAACTCCTGAGGGACTTAACTACGGCGATGCATTTTTCAAATATATGATATCCGGCGGAGATTTGCCGAAAATCACAGAGGATTTGAACACCAGGTATAACACAGCCTTGAGTACAGCAGTCGCGAAAGGCGACGTTAATGTAACAGTACTTCCGGACTTTGATCCAAGCAAGCCGTAAGCAAAATAATAGGGCGAGGGCAGGGGCTTTCGTGAGCTGTTGACGAAAGCCTCTTTCTCATTCCTGTAAGGAGGGTAAAAAATGTTCAGTTGGAGGCGGCTGCAAGAAAATTGTCTGTTTTTATTCCCAAGTGTCATCCTTACCCTAGTATTAGGTATCTATCCATTACTATGGATGCTGCGTTTTATGTTTTATGATTATCCCGGCTACGGCAACGAGCTGTTCATCGGCTTGGACAATTTCGAGCGGCTGGCGAGAGATTCCGAGTTCTGGAAGTCGGTTCAGAACACATTCGCGTTCGCGGCCGGCAAGCTGCTGATAACGATTCCTCTGTCTCTGCTTCTGGCCGTTCTATTAAACAGAAGCTTTCGCGGGCGCAATTTGTTACGGGCAGTCTATTTCATGCCAACGATTATTAGTACGGCAGTTATTTCTGTCGTCTTCTATATTATCTTCAATTCCTATAACGGCATGGTTAACCAGCTGTTAATGAAATATCATCTGATCGATCAGCCCATTTCCTGGCTCGGACCAAAATATGCCATGCTGACTGTAATTCTCGTGGCGGCTTGGGGAGCGGTCGGCAATTATATGCTGCTGTTCCTTGCTGGGCTGCAGAGCATTCCGCAGGACCTATACGAAAGTGCTTCAATCGACGGAGCGGATGCCGTGCAGAGGTTTCGGTACATTACGATTCCAATGCTGGGACCCATTATGCAGATCATTATTATGCTGGCGATTATCGCTTCGCTGAAAGGGTACGAAAGTATTATGGTCATGACTGACGGAGGCCCAATCGGCAAGACGGAGGTCATGTATTTGTACTTGTATAAGCTGCTTTTCCCGGTTCCGACAGGCCCGCCCGTCGAACAGCAATTAGGTTACGGGAGTGCCGTTGGTTTTGCCACGGCTGTCATTGTTGGACTAATCACGGCAATCTATTATTGTATGACTAAAAAAATGAACAAGGTATTCTAGGAGGCGAGTCTGCACATGAACGTACAGTCGTTATCTATTGAAAAATCATCGGCACGGCTCGCTAGAACCGTAAGTCGCACAGTGATGTGGTTGTTTTTACTGGCGACTGCTCTTCTGACCTTGTTTCCTGTATTAATGACTTTATCCGGTTCTTTGAAAAGCAACTCTGAGCTGATGACCGGCGGCGGATTGCTGCCTAAGGTATGGCAGTTCGCCAACTATTCGCTGGCGTGGGAGCAGACTAATTTCGCCCGATTCACTTGGAACAGTCTATTTCTGAGCATCGCGGTAACCATTGGCACACTGCTTGTAGCGGCCATGGCTGCGTATGTCGTCGACCGGAGGCAGTTTCCGGGGAAAGCGCTCTATGTTGGAGTTCAGGCATCGACGATGTTCATATCCGTTGGGGCAATCGTGCTGCGGCCGCAGTTCGATCTTATGGTCAAGCTTCATTTGAATACATCGCTGTGGGGGGTCATTCTCATTCTTGTGAGTGCTCATGCGACGACATTCTTTATTCTGATCGGCTTCTTCAAAGCGATTCCAAGGGATCTTGATGAAGCGGCTATGATTGACGGCTCGGGTTTTACTCGAACCTTCTATAAGATCATTCTTCCGTTGCTTGCGCCAGGGCTGGGGATTTCCGGACTGTTCGCGTTTCGGCATGCGTGGAATGAATATATTTTACCGCTCGTATTTACAATGACGAATCCGCAGCTGCAGACGTTGACAGTAGGGTTGGCGAATCTTCGTTATGGCTCGTCTGCCGCCATGCAGACCCATCTGATGATGGCTGGAGCTTGCTTGTCGATTCTGCCTATGCTGCTGGTCTACATGGTTGCGAACAAATCGTTCATGCAGGTCACGGCAGGTTCTATTAAAGGCTAGAGGAGGGAATCCCATGAACGAATTAACGATCGGCCCGCTGCATTCCAGTCCGGTTATCCACCGTCATCCTTCAAATCCGATATTGGCGCCGAAGGATGTCCCTTACGGTCCTGCGATGGTGTTTAATGCGGGAGTTACCAAATTTCAAGGCAAATACGTCATGGTATTCCGGAACGATTACGGGGATGCCGACAAACATACGATCCTGCCGCATAACACGACTAATCTGGGAGTTGCCTTTAGCGATGACGGCGTGAAATGGGAAGTTAAAGACACAACCTGCTGGACTTGGAACGATGAAGAGGTTATCCGGGTTTATGACCCGCGGCTGACCGTTATCGAGGACAAATGCTATATGTGTTTCGCGGTAGACACGAAGCATGGGCTGCGCGGGGGGATCGCCGTGACCGAGGACTTCGAACGCTTCGAAGTGCTCAGCCTATCCTTACCCGATAACCGGAACATGGTGTTGTTTCCGGGGAGGATAGCGGGCCATTACGTGCGTTTGGAAAGACCCTTTCCGGTTTATAGCCGGGGAGGAATCGACCGCTTTGATATGTGGATGAGCGATTCCCCTGATTTGCGCTATTGGGGTAACTCCCAGCTTCTTCTTGCTGTAGAGCAGGTTCCTTTCGCTAACGACAAGGTTGGGCCTGGGGCTCCCCCAATCAAGACCGAGAAGGGGTGGCTGACGACTTTTCATGCAGTCGATATTGACCGCAGCCGCGGTAAGAACGGCTGGGAAGATACATGGAAGAAGCGATATACGGCGGGGATTATGCTGCTCGATTCGGATAACCCAAGCAGAATCATCGGCTTGGCGAAGTGTCCTCTGCTTGCTCCCGAGGCGGCTTACGAGATAGATGGCGGGTTCCGCAACCATGTCATTTTCCCGGGGGGCATGATTCTCGAGGATTCCGGCGAAGTGAAAATTTATTACGGTGCCGCGGATACGGTGGAATGCTTGGCAACTGCTTATGTTGATGATTTAGTGCGCCTATGCTTGGAGGAGGGATAACTATGAGCTATGGTCAAGTGACCTTGCCGGCAGAAGATATACCGGTTTCCCGCGAGGTAGATGTTGTTGTTGTCGGCGGTGGTGCGGCTGGTATTGCTGCAGCTATAAGCGCTGCGGCTAATGGTGCGAATACGCTCCTCATCGAGCAAAGGGGATTTCTCGGTGGAATGGGCACGGTAGCCCTCGTTCCGGCGTTCTGCCCATTTACCGATAAAGAAAAACCAATCATCCGCGGGATCGGGCTAGAGCTAATGGAACGGATGAAGCAGGCTTGCAATTCGGATTACAGAAGTAATTACGAGAAAACGCTGGATTGGGTGCCTATTGATCCAGAGGTGCTCAAGAGAGTTTATGACAACGCTGCGCTAGAGAATGGTGTTTCGCTTTTGTTTCATACCTTAGTGTATGATGTTCTGCTTTCCGAGGATAAAAGAACCATTGAAGGCGTTATTATTGTAAACAAAACGGGCCGTTCTTTCGTGCGATGCCGTTATGTTATAGATGCCAGCGGGGATGCCGATATTGCAGCCCTTGCTGGAGTTCCGTTTCAGAAGGGCGGAGAGCATGGAGAGCTGCAGCCGGGCAGTATGTGTTATCTGCTTGCCAATGTGGACAAGAAGAAGTTTGCTCGGTTTCTTCGGGAATCCGGAGATTCGGGCCAGCTTCACCGCACGGTGGAACGGGCAATTGCCGACGGAGCTCTGCCGGAAGGA
>NZ_JBEQAP010000016.1:11377-74728 GCF_041640265.1 Cohnella sp. | reverse complement strand
TCGGGTTTGGCATGGGTTAATGATTATTTGGTCGGTGTTAATTTCGGGCATGTATTCGGGATCGACGGCACCAAGGCAGAGGATTTAACCCGCGGGGCTATCGAAGGGCGCAGGCTGGCGGAGAGGCAGACACAATTTTTCCGCGATTACGTTCCGGGCTTCGAGAATGCCCATATGGTTGCCAGCGGAGAACAGGTAGGCATCCGGGAAACGCGGCGCATACAAGGGGATTATGTACTCACGGGAGAGGACTTTATGGAGGCTCGCTCCTTCCCGGACGATATTGCGCGCAACGCTTATTATATCGATATTCATTTAGCTGATAGTAAAGGCAGTATGACTTTTACCCATCTGCCGCCTGGCCAATCTCACGGAGTCCCTTACCGCGTCCTTCTGCCGCTTGGCATCGACAACCTGTGGGTACCGGGGCGAGCGGCTTCCTCCGACCGGGTAGTTCAAGGCTCACTTAGAGTGATGCCGAATTGCTTCGCTATGGGACAGGCATCCGGAACGGCTGCAGCATTGGCGTTAAGCTTATCTGGTACATCCCGTGACGTTTCTTTTCCAAGGCTTCAGCAGCTATTGCTGGAGCAAGGAGCATGGCTCGGTGAAAGCTTTGCCAGTGCTGCTGCAGAAGGACAAGCGGAAGTCGAAGTGGCTGACATTTGAGAGAGATCCCTTTGATCGATGATTTTTTTTACGGTGCGGTTTCCCTTGAGCATACAAATGGGGGGATCAAGCCATGGCGAATTCCGTATCGGGATCTAGCGTTATTTCCACCGAACGGGATCGATACAAAAGCGGAAATCTGTGCCGGAGTAAGGCTACGGCTGCGAACCGATTCTACGGCTGTTGTCGTCATGTTTGCTCCCCTGGAAAAGTCAGCTCGTATGGATTGTACAGTGGATGGTGCTTTGCATTCAACGGTGGAGCTAGGTCAAGGAGATACGGAGGCTTGCTTCACCCCGCTGCCCGGTGAAATGGTGGATTTGGAGATTTACTTGCCTCAAAATACCGGCATGACGGTAATCGGCTTGCGAGTGATGTCTTGCGCGGAATTTGCATTTTCCCCGGATCAAAGGCCGAAGTGGGTAACCTACGGCAGCTCTATCACCCAGTGCGTCGACGCGCGGAGTCCATCCCATACATGGCCAGCCATTGCCGCCCGAAGTTCCGGATTTAACCTGACAAACCTCGGATTTTCGGGGAATTGCCACCTGGAGTCGATGGTTGCCCGGTTGATCCGGGATTTGCCGGCGGATTTGATTTCCCTTTGTGTAGGAATTAATGTCTATGGAGCCGCCACGCTTAGCCCTCGAACCTTCAAGCCGGCGCTAATTGGAATGTTGGAGATAATTCGGGAGAAACACAGCCATACTCCGTTGCTGGTCATCTCACCTATTTATGCTCCGGATTGCGAGACAACGGAGAATAAGCTGGGCTTTACGTTAATCGCAATGCGCGAAGAAATTAGCCAAACGGTAGCTCTGTTGCAAAATCGGGGTGACCGCAGTATTTTTTATCTGGATGGATTAGAATTGCTTGGCATGGCTGACGCGAATCATCTTCCGGATGGTCTTCACCCGGATGCCTCTGGCTACGAGCTAATGGCCGCCCGCTTCGAAGAAAGCGGGATAAACACATTGCGAAATAAGGGTATCTCTTTATAGCTTAATGGTAATGAGTAACAAGGTAATGCAGGCAGCTGAGAACTCTTCCTCGGTTGCCTGCTCTTTATTATTTTTGCGAGTAAGTATAAAATCACTTAAAGGAGCCGTCTGACGGCAAAGGGGAGTATCGAAATGCCGAAGGTGTTAGTAGTAGATGACGATATTCACATTCGTGAGCTGGTTCGTTTGTATTTGGAAGATGAAGGTTTTGAGGTTGTAGAGAAATCAAACGGAGCGGAAGCATTAACCTATGCGGAGAATCAATCCGTTGATCTGTTTGTTCTGGATATCATGATGCCGCAGCTGGATGGCTGGGAGTTAACCCTAAAGCTTCGGGAGCTTGGCAATGCCCCGATCCTGATGATCACCGCAAAAGGGGAGTCGGCGGATCGAATAAAGGGTTTTCGTCTGGGAACGGATGATTATCTGGTTAAGCCTTTCGATCCAATGGAGCTGGTGCTTCGAGTCAAGGCACTGCTTAGACGATATGGGATTTCAACCTCCCAAACCATAAAGCTTGGAGAGATATCCTTAGACAAGAAAAGTTATCAAGTCGTATATAAGAATAATCGGATGATAACGTTACCTATGAAAGAATTCGAACTCCTATATAAGCTAGGCAGCTATCCCGGTCAGCTATTTACAAGGGTTACCCTTATAGAGGACATTTGGGGTATGGATTATGAAGGGGACGAACGCACGGTTGATGTTCATATTAAGCGCCTTCGGGAACGGTTCGAGGAATTCGAATCCGATTTCAAGATTGTGACGATCCGCGGGCTCGGCTATCGGCTGGAGGTGTTCCCAGATTAAATCCTTATATATCAGAGTTATTCTCATATTCGTCGGCACCGTTATTGCAAGTCTAATTATAGCGTTCTTCATCGCTTCTATCCTGTATCGGAGCCAAGTCAAAGATCTGTTGAATGAGAATTTAATTGCGTCTGGCAAAAAAATAATTCAAACCTATCAATCCACGCCATCCGCACAGTTAGAGCCCTTCATGCGCAATGTATCAGGGATTTCCAATAATGTGATTCAAATTTACAGCTATACCGGAAAGCCTATTCTTAGCGGTCAAGAGTTTCCCTTACAGGTAAATCCTGAAATCATAGAAAGCGTACTTTCTGGGAGTATAGCGCGTGACTTAAATATTGGAAACGGGCGCCAAATGCTTATTGGCCTTCCTTTTGAAGACAAAGGAGACCCGTACGCTTTGTTTATCACGATAGAGGCGAGTGCTTTCGAAAGGATGTTCATAAACACCCTCCGTACCGTTCTTATTATTGTCCTGTTCATTGGCAGTCTGTTAATTCTTGTTGCTGCACGATATATCGTTAAGCCGCTGCTTCGACTGACGAATGCGACCAAGAATATGGCCAGAGGCAACTTCGATATTCAGCTTAGAACCACAAGAAAGGACGAAATCGGTCAACTAACAGCCAGCTTTAACGAAATGGCCATTGAGCTCTCTAAGTTGGATCGGATGCGACAAGAATTCGTCACTAACGTATCGCATGAAATCCAGACTCCATTAACCTCCATCTCAGGATTTACTAAAGCGTTGAAGAGTAAAAAGATGAGCGAGGAAAGCCGGCTCCATTATTTGACCATTATAGAAGAGGAAAGTGAGCGATTATCCCGGCTTAGCCAGAACTTATTGCAGCTTTCTCATCTACAGTATGAAGATCATCACATCAATCTGAGTACTTTCCGGCTTGACGAGCAATTGCGGAAGGTGGTTATCGCTTTAGAAACCCAATGGTCATCCAAAGAAATTGAGCTAGAGCTTCAGCTTGAAGAGATGGTCGTACAGGCGGATGAAGACCAATTGAATCAAGTATGGATCAATTTGCTAAGCAACAGTATTAAATTCACACCCGATAACGGAACTATCCATATAAAGGCTGTCATCAGCGGTCATCTCACCATCGTCTCCATTGCAGATAATGGTATTGGAGTTCCGGAAGAAGAACGGCTTGATATTTTTAAGCCATTTCATAAGGCAGACAAATCTCGGGACGGTTCGATTAAGGGAAACGGGCTTGGACTATCTATCGTCAAGCAAATCATCGACATCCATCATGGCGATATCGAGGTATCCGAACAGTCGGGTGGAGGCACTATCTTCACGGTTCAACTTCCACTGAGTTATGCGGAGCATAAATAAACGAAATAAAGGTTACCGTGGAATTAACGGCTATTGTGTATGAAATTTCATATAGAATTAAGTAGAATGTTGTAACAGGACGCTTTTGTGTATGAAATTTCATATAGAATTAAGCAGTATGTCGTAGCGGTAGCTATTGTGTTTGAAATTTAATACAGAATTAGAACTTTGGAAATAAAGTCGTCATTAATGAAACCGCATGCCTCGGCATAGCGGTTTTTCTATTTTGTAAAGGTGCGTTCATATTGAATACACAATGACCCTTTATAGTGAACGAAGATACAGAGAGGAGAGATTCAAATGAATTGGTTAAGTAAAATAAGCTTGAAAAACGGAATAGCCGTAGTTATTCTATGCGTGATTGTATTGGGGTACGGTCTTTTCTCGGCAACTCAGATCAAACAGCAGACGTTTCCCGATCTTGAATTTCCGGCAGTGTTCGTACAGGCTTCGTACCCCGGTGCATCGACGGAAGAGGTGGAGACCGAGGTTACAGCTCCCGTAGAGAGCAGCTTACTCGGGATGAAGGGTTATGATTCGCTGACCAGTACTTCTTCGGAGAATCGGGCAAGCATCTTTCTGCAGTATCCTTTCGGAACAAATATGGATGAAGTCAACGCGGATGTGGAAAGCGCGCTAGCGAAGCTCAATCTGCCAGATCGAGCGGAGGTATCGGTACAAAGGCTGTCCATAAACTCTCAGCCGATCTATGAGGCGGCAGTATTTTCTGATAATGAGAATGCACAGGCATTGCAATTAAAGCTGGAGAACGAGGTCGTTCCGAAGCTAAGTAAACTAGAGGGAGTCAACTCGGTTACGCTGCGCGGTACGGTCTCGGAAGAGATTCAAATTCATGTAGATAAAGAAAAGGCAGGCCAATATGGCGTTTCCTTAAATACGATTCAAAGCACCATTCAAGCTCTTGAATACGCCTTGCCGCTCGGTACCGTAACGCAGGATGAAACAACGATTCCGATTCGCCTTGTCGGAAATATGACCTCGCTTCAGGAAATTAAAGATTTGATGTTGAGCTCAGGCGGACCCGCTCAGCAAGGAGGGCCGGCGCAAGGAGGGCCAGCGCAAGGAGGGTCAGCGCAAGGAGGGCCGGCGCAAGCTGCTGTTGTACCCGCTAAAGTAAAACTGGCAGATATCGCAGATATTACTTCTGTGTCCTCACAGAAGGAGATAACCCGATTTAACGGGAACGAGAGCTTTACGATATCAATTATGAAAAACCAAGATGCGAATACGGCGGATGTTGCCAACTTGGTCAAAGACACCCTTGCAGAATACAAAGGTGCTGGCGAAATGGATATTCGTGTCATTGCAGACTTAGGCGCAGAAATCGAACATTCGGTGTCCTCGCTCGTAACGGAAGGATTGTACGGTACGTTATTCTGTGTACTGATCATCTTCTTATTCTTGCGAAATATAAGAGCAACCGTGATTTCTATTCTTTCGCTGCCGATCTCTATATTCGCGACAATTGCCCTCTTGAATCAAATGGGCTATACACTCAACATTATGACGCTTGGAGGAATAGCTGTATCCATCGGTAGAATCGTCGATGACAGTATCGTGGTTATCGAGAATATTTATAGATGGAGACAAGAGAAGGGCAGCGAGATGAAAGGCAAGGAACTTGCCTTCAAGGCTACCAAAGAGGTTATAGGGGCAGTTTCTTCCTCTACGCTTGCAACAGTTGTCGTTTTCCTGCCGCTTGCATTCGTAACGGGGATCATTGGGGAATTCTTCCGTCCTTTCTCTTATGCGGTCGTCATATCCATCATAACTTCATTGCTGGTATCTGTTATGTTGATTCCTGTACTGGGTGCCAAATTTTTCAAAAAGGTTAAGCATCATGAGAAGGAAAGCTCTCTTACACGCAGTTTTGAGAAGCTGCTTCGCGGAGCACTGAAAAGAAAAGTGCTATCGATCAGTATCGCAGTAGTTCTCTTGATTGGTTCACTTGCCACTATTCCATTGCTTGGCGTCACTTTCCTGCCAACGACAGCGGCTCCGACAGCTCAATTGAACCTTGCCTTGCCTGCAAAGAGTGGGTTGGATCAAACAGCCGAACTTAGTCAGGAAATAGAAAACTACGTCAAGGATCTGCCGGGAATCGTGGATTATAAGGTTTCTATCGGAGGAGCTAGTGCAGACAACCCATTCGACCAATCGTCTCACAGCAATAAAGCAACGTTCAGCCTTACTTTTACTGAAGAAACCGACATTGAGATCATGTTGAGTCAAATGAATGAAAAGCTGCAACCGATGGTTACTGCAGCAATGCCTGAGTCCACGATAGAGGTTAAAGAAGGTGTGCAGGATGCGGGGCCGCCGTCCGGTAACGGAATCGATGTGAGCTTATATTCGAGCAATCCTAACGATTTGGCAGCTGCCTCTAAACAAGTAGAACAGTTAATGAAGCAGAATACCGAACTGAAAGATATTACGAACAATCTCAATGACGTAACACCGAAGTGGGTACTAAGTCTTACTCAAGCAGGCTTGGACGCGAATTTATCCTCCTTTCAAGTGATGCAAGCCGTTAACGAACAATTGAGACCTATTCATGTAGGAACTTACACGCTGGATGGCAAAGAGCTAGCTATTAACATGTCCTACAAGCAGCAAATCGCATCCAAAGATCAGCTTGAGAACATTACAATTCCAACTGCTGCTGGGATGAAGAAGCTGAAGGAAATTGCTGACTTGACAGAATCTACAGCACCTAATAGCGTCAACCATGAAAATGGCAAAGCTTACGCGCAAATAAGCGCACAGGTTAAAGGGTCGAATACCGCCGTGGTTTCGGGAGAAGTCCAGACGGATATCGAGAGCTTGGCGCTTCCAAGCGGTGTCGAAGTGAAATTCGGCGGCGGACTTGAGATGATTAATGAGGGATTTGCAAGCATTGGAATAGCTATTGGTGCAGCAATTGGGTTGGTTTTCCTCGTCATGAGCATGACGTTCGGGGGCCTTCTAACACCGCTAATTATTTTATCCTCACTGCTGTTTGTACCCGTAGGAGCTTTAGGCGGTCTGCTCATTACAGGTCAATCCTTGTCCATGAGTGTGATGATCGGTGTGTTGATGCTGGTTGGAATCGTTGTGACTAATGCGGTCGTGCTTCTAGATCGTGTTGAGAAAAATCGTAAAACCGGAATCGATCTAACCGAAGCGATTGTGGAAGCTTCCAAAACAAGGCTGAGACCGATTCTGATGACGGCATGCGCAACTATTCTAGCGCTTGTTCCTCTAGCCTTATCTGAGTCTGCTTCATCAAGCTTGATCTCAAGCGGATTAGCCATAACGGTTATCGGTGGATTGACAACATCAACGCTGCTCACATTGGTGGTGCTGCCTGTTATTTATCTCATTACGGGTAAGTTCCGGAAGGTAAAGGAAGTAGAAGTATTCGAATAATGGAAAGATTAAGATTCCTATTTGCTTCTCTTGACGGGTTATAAGCAACTTGAGGTAAATGTGCTACTAATTTCATGGGTCCAACCGATAATTCTTATTTACTTGCTTTCTTACCACTATTATGTCTTCAAACCCCTGTTTCGTTGAAAATGGAGGTTGATAGCAGTACTATTGTTATTAGTTGACCCACAATGAGATATTAGAGATGATATAGTAGTAGTTTTGCCGCTATTTTCATAACGGTGGTAGCCTGAAGCAATAAGGGACTGTCCCATAAGAGTAATCTTATGGGACAGTCCCTATTTTTGATTGAAATGGGATTTGCTTTGCTTTCCCGCCAGCAACACGCTCCCAGCGTCTTAATCCACCTAAACAAGCTGCTTTCGCTCCTGCAACACGCTCCCAGCGTCTTAATCCACCTAAACAAGCTGCTTTCGCTCCTGCAACACGCTCCCAGCGTCTTAATCCACCCAACCAATCTAGCTACTTATGCGCCTGTATTAGACCACCTGAACTACCTACTTTCCCACCTGTAGCACGTTCCTTGCGTATTAACCCAACTCAACTAGCACTTTCATACCTCTAACACGCCCGCTAGGGTGGTTTTACTCATTTCCCTTTCCGAGTGATCTCCGCCAACGCATCCCATTGTTGCCCGGTCACCTCGGTCAGGTCGTTAAACTGACCGGCACCTTGAAGCCATTCTCCGCCGTCAATGGTAACGACCTCGCCATTCATATAACCGGCGTAATCAGAGACCAGGAAGGCTGCTAAATTTGCTAGCTCTTCTTTATCCCCGACTCGCTTCATAGGGACGCGGTTGATCATTTTCGCCTGCAGTTCGGGTGTGGGTGAAAGTCTCGACCATGCTCCTTCCGTCGGGAAGGGTCCAGGCGCTATGGCAATATGGCGAATGCCATACCTGGCCCACTCTACTGCGAGAGAACGGGTTAGAGCTAACACTCCTGCCTTGGCGGCAGCGGATGGAACGACGAAACCGGAGCCGGAGGAAGCGTAGGTCGTAACGATATTCAGCATGGTACCGCTCTGCCCTTGCTCTATCCAACGCTTCCCGACCTCGAGCGTCGTATAGAAGGTTCCATGCAGAACAATATTCAGCACCGCGTCCACCGCTCGAGGAGATAGGCGTTCCGTTGGGCTGATGAAGTTTCCTGCCGCATTGTTGACGAGAATATCAATCCGCCCGAATCGCATATAGACTGCCTCCACAAGCTCATGGATCTGGGCGGGATCTCTTACGTCGCAGCTTTTATAGAAAATATCATTTCCATTGGCATTCATTTCTTGTGAAGCTTGCTTTAATATCTCTTCACGTCTGCCTGTTATCGCTAGCTTAGCTCCTAACTCGAGAAACTTTTCTCCCATGGCTCGGCCCAAGCCGGTAGCGCCGCCAGTAATAAGAACGACTTTATCCTTTAATAGATCGTTCGCGAAGGGTCCCATCTGCTAGGCCAATGCCTTTCGGAATTCTTGAGTCAGAAGGGGAACAACCTCGAACAAATCGCCCACAATCCCGTAATCGGCAACCTTGAAGATAGGTGCCTCTCGATCTTTATTGATGGCTATAATGATTCGCGATTGGCTCATGCCCGCCAAGTGCTGGATGGCACCGCTTATTCCGCATGCGATATAGATTTCAGGGGTGACCACTTTGCCGGTTTGCCCGATTTGAAGTGCATAATTGCAGTAGCCTGAATCGCAAGCGCCCCGAGAAGCACCCACCGCACCCCCCAGCAGATTCGCCAGCTCCTCCAAAGGCTTGAAGCCATCTGCGCTTTTAACGCCCCGACCGCCGGAAATAATGATTTTTGCTTCCGTTAAATCCACCTTGCCGGTTGTTTTCCGAACAACGTCTTTGACTATCGTACGAAGATAGGCAGGAGGAGCATAGTCCTCTATGATGATCTGAGCTTGCTGACCAGAGGATGAAGGCTCGATAATGGGAAAATTGTTCGGTCTAACGGTAACGACCCACGGGAAACTCTGGAATTGCTTCTTCTCGAATGCTTTTCCTGCGTAGACAGGTCTAGTGAAAACCGTCTCTTCTCCTGAGCCCTCAAGAGAAATGACATCCGACAGCTGGCCAGCGTGAAGCTTCGCCGCGAGTGCGGGTGCAAGGTCGCGGCCCAAAGCGGTATGTCCTGTGAATACCGCGTCGGGACGTAAGGAATTAAGAAGGGGAGTTAGAGCAGCCATATAGGCTTCCGGATTATAGTGCTTTAAGCTGTCATGATCGATGAGGCGGATTTCGGATATAGGATAGCTTAATAGCTGGATTATTATGGAATCAAGTTCGCTGCCGATGAGTACGACCGAGATTCGGTCACCGTCCTTTGATGCAGTACGAGCTGCTTGAAGCGCTTCCAAAGTAACTTGACGAACTTTTCCATCGCGGTGCTCCGATACAATAAGAAATAATTTGCCCATGAGTGGATTCCTCCTTAGCTCTATCACCGGATTTAGATCGCTTTGGACTTCGTGCGCAGCAGATTCACGAGTTGGGCCGCTTGTGACGGGAGATCGCCTTGGAGAATATGTCCTGCTGCTCTTGCAGGGGGCAGGTTAAGCTCGGTTTGCGCTGTTTTGGCCCGCAACTGATCCGGCGTTATGTTGAGTTCATTAAGCCGGATGTGCCGGAAGGGCTTCTTCTTAGCTTTCATTATGCCAGGCAGCGATGGATAACGGGGTTCGTTCAAGCCTTGCTGGGCAGTAAACAGAGAGGGGAGTGAGATTTCCATTTGCTCCAAGTCACCTTCTGCGTCACGCTCCACGCTTGCTTTCCCATCCAATAACTCGAGCTTTGTGATGGATGAAACATGAGGGATGCCTAAGAGTTCCGATAAACGGATGGCCACTTGGCCCGCGCCGTTATCGACGGAGAAATTACCACCGAGTATGAGATCATAGGATTTGTCAGCGAGGTAAGAAGCAAGCACAACTGATAGGGAGTATTCATCGGAAGGAATGCCCTCGTTAGAGAGAAGAACCGCTTCATCGGCACCCATGGCAAGTGCCGTTCGCAGCGCCTCGGCGCTTCGCTCAGGTCCGATAGAGAGGACCACGACATGGCCGCCAGCCTGCTCCTTAATACGGATTGCTTCTTCCACCGCATATTCATCATAGGGATTAATGACAAATTTAACGCCGTCTTCGGAAACTTGACCATTCTGGATCTTAATTTTCTCCTCGGTATCGAAGGTTTGCTTCAGAATCACGTACACGTTCATTTCGCATGCTCCTCTCAAAACTTACGAATGGGTGTGTCAATCAAGGTTTAAGAGCTCTTAGATAAAACTCCACGGTGTTATCGATCTGTGCACTTAGAGAATATTTGCGGCCGGAAATCAGCCAAGAGGTCACGACTTCATCAATCCCGCCAAAAATCAGAAGACGAGCAAGCTTAACATCCAGTCCTTGACGAAAGATTCCTTCCTCTATGCCTTGAACCAGTACTTCCTCGATCAATTGAATATATGGCTTGAGGGCTTGGCCTATGGCTTTGCGAAGCTCGAAAGAGCTCTGACGGAGTTCAATCTGTGTGACATAGGCCAGCTCCGGACTTCGTTCCAGCTCGGTAAAATGCAGTTCGCAAATTTTACGAATCGCTCCATCTGCCGTAGTTGAGGACTCAACGCTTGCTTTGAATTTAGCGACAAGCTCGCCGAGACGCACGCGGAAGAGGGATACAAGAATATCCTCTTTGCTCTTGAAGTATAAATATATGGTTCCGTCTGCTACCCCGGCTTCTCGGGCGATCTTAGATACCTGCGAGCCGTGATAGCCGGTTTTAGCGAACACCTTAACGGCGGCATCAATGATTCTTTCGAATTTATCTGATTTTTTACTTATCATGCGATCACCCCGGTGTTAATTTTTCAGAGAAACTGAATGAATGGTCATTCATTTCCTACATTCACTTTTTGTAATCCTTAAGTCGATGTCGGCGAAGCCGATTTACTTGACGCTGTCAATATAAGGTATACATGAATCTATGCGAAAGGACAGGTGCTCATGTTCTGGTCGTGGATGCATTACTTCTTATTCCTGCTGGTGGTTGGATATGCACTTATGTTATTTTACAAAGCTGTGTACCATCGATACCTTTACGTGAAGCTGGGGCAAGCCGAGGAAAGACCATTTGATTGGAAAAAAAGAGTAAGGGAGCTTGTGTCACAGGGCTTAGGTCACCGGAAGCTCCTGAAGGATCGCAAGAGCGGAGTCATGCACCTTGTCATCTTCTACGGCTTCATCATCCTGCAATTTGGTGCGCTTGATCTCATCTATACGGGCTTATCAGGGGGAGCACCGCTTCCCATTCCCGGGTATGCGGCTTTCGGGCTCTCGCAGGAAATAACGGTTCTTCTTATTCTGCTGGCGACAGGTTATGCGGCTTACCGCAGATACGGGGAGAAGCTGAAGCGTCTGAAGAGGGATTGGAAGCCTAGCATCGTAATATTCCTTATCTTCTTCCTAATGCTGACCGTTCTACTCTCCCTTGGCTTACATCGTGTCTGGATGGGCCATGAATCATCGGCTTACGCGCCGGTATCTTCTATCGTTGCTGCTATTTTCTCCTTCCTATCTGAAGGGGGAGCGAAAGCTGTCTTCTACACCTTCTGGTGGGCACATCTCCTCATTCTACTAACATTCCTTGTCTATATTCCTCAATCTAAGCATTTTCATATCATTACAGCACCTATTAATATTTTTCTCGGCCAAAGTAGGACGGCGGGACGACTTCGCAAGCTTGATTTGGAAAATGAGGAGGCAGAATCGTTCGGCGTTGGCAAGATCGAAGATTTCAACCAGAAGCAAATGCTGGACTTCTACGCTTGCGTGGAGTGCGGACGCTGCACGAATGTGTGCCCGGCTTCGAACACAGGCAAGCTGCTGTCGCCGATGCATCTAATCATGAAGCTTCGTGACCACCTCACGGAAAAAGGCGCGGTGATTACCTCGAAGTCACCTTGGATGCCTGCCTTGGTTTTCCCGATAGGAAATGCACACAGTGTAGTGAACGGACACACACAGTTGCAGCATCGGTATACCGGAAGTTTATCCGAGTTTAGCGCGATAACCGATATTGCCCCTACCATGGCCTGGCAGAAAGAAACCTGGCTTCCGTCGGATAAGAAGGCGGAAGAAATGGCGCTCATCGGCGATGTGATGACGGCGGAAGAGATCTGGGCATGCACGACATGCCGCAACTGCGAGGATCAATGTCCGGTAGCCAATGAGCATGTCGATAAAATCATCGATCTCCGTCGTCATCTCGTGCTCATGGAGGGCAGCATCCCGCAAGAAGGGCAGCGGGCGATGCAGAACATCGAACGTCAGGGAAATCCATGGGGAATCAGTCGTAATGACCGGAGCAAATGGGCGGAGGAGATTGGCGGCATTCCCGTGCCGACCGTCAAGGATAATCCGGAGTTCGACATCCTGTTCTTCGTCGGATCGATGGGCTCCTATGATAATCGTTCCCGCAAAATATCGCGTGCGCTCGTTCGTTTGATGAACGAAGCCGGAATCAGCTTCGCCATTCTCGGCAATGAGGAGAAGAATTCAGGAGATACACCTCGCAGGATGGGGAATGAGCTGCTCTTTCAGCAGTTGTGCCAAGACAATATTGCGACCTTCAAGAAATACGGAGTGAAACGGATCGTGACTGCCTGTCCGCACACCTTTAATACGCTCAAGAACGAGTATCCTGCATTCGGGCTGGATGGGGTCGAAGTGCTGCACCATACGCAGCTGCTCGAAGAGTTGATTCGCAAGAAGAAGTTGATTCCAAAGTATACCGTGAACGAACGCATAACCTACCACGATTCGTGTTATCTGGGACGCTACAACAATGTGTATGATCAGCCTCGGAATATTCTGCGGGTGATTCCAGGCGTGGAGCTTGTCGAGATGGAGCGTTCACGAGAAAACGGAATGTGCTGCGGAGCTGGCGGCGGGATGATGTGGATGGAGGAATCGTCAGGCAAACGCGTGAATGTGGCTCGAGTAGAGCAAGCGTTATTAACCAAACCAACGATGATTAGCAGCGCCTGTCCATTCTGCCTCACCATGCTGGAAGACGGCACTAAGCAGAAGGAAGTAGAAGAACAAGTGAAGGCACGGGATATCGCGGAAATTTTGGAGCAAGCCGTATTCGGCCCAGTCTCTCTAAATTAGGAGGTAGAAAGTTATGGCAGCGAAAATCACCAAAGCAGCCGTGATCGGCTCAGGCGTTATGGGCGCAAGCATCGCGGCACATCTTGCGAATGTCGGTATACCAAGTTTATTGTTGGATATCGTGCCTACAGTCCTTACTCCGGTTGAAGCAGCCAAAGGACTGACGCTTGAGCATTCGGCTGTTCGTAATCGGTTGGCGATGGACGCGCTGAGTAAGCTTCCTAAGCTTAAGCCTACTCCACTTTACGATGATTCCTTCGTGAGCCGGATTACCCCCGGGAACATCGAGGATCATCTTAGTCAAATCCAGAACGTGGATTGGGTCATCGAGGTTGTCGTTGAGAACCTTTCGGTTAAACAGGAGCTGCTGCGCAAAATTGAAGAACATTGGAAGCCGGGAATAATCGTCAGCTCCAACACGTCGGGGATTTCCATTAATGAGATGGCGGAAGGCTGCGGGGAGTCTTTCAAGACTCATTTTCTCGGTACGCATTTCTTTAACCCCCCGCGTTACATGAAGCTGATGGAGATCATTCCAGGTAAGACCACACATCCGGAAATCGTAAAGCAGATGGGGGTATTTAGCGAGAAGACACTTGGTAAAGGAGTCGTTATCGCAAATGACACACCGAATTTTATAGCTAACAGAATCGGAACTTACGGTTTGCTTGTTACTCTGCAGGCGATGGTAGACAAGGGCTTCAGTGTGGAGGAGGTAGATGCCGTTACCGGTCCGGCGATGGGCAGACCGAAGAGCGCAACCTTCAGGACGCTGGATCTGGTGGGGCTGGACACCTTCGTGCATGTGGCGAATAACGTATTCGAGAAGATTGATAACGGAGAGGAGAAAATGGTTTTCGAACCGCCCCAGGTATTAAGGGAAATGGTATCGCGCGGCTGGATTGGGGAGAAAGCCGGGCAGGGCTTCTATAAGAAGATCAAAGGCGAGCAGGGCAGCGAAATTCTATCGTTTGATCTGACGACAATGGAGTATGGCAGGAGCAAGAAGCCTGCTTCGGCCTCCCTAGAGGCCGCGAAAACGGCTAAAGGCGCGAGTGGCAAGACGAAGGCATTGCTCGGAGCTAACGACCGATATTCACAGCTGGCTTGGGAGGTTTTGAAGAAGACGCTTCTATATTCCGCGGATATGGTTGGAGAGAAAGTCGGTTCGATTGCGGGTTCAATTCTGGATATCGATAAAGCGATGAAATGGGGCTTCAATTGGGAGCTTGGCCCCTTCGAGCTGTGGGATGCTATCGGTCTAGCGAACTCGGTTGAACGAATGGAATTAGAGGGAGAGGCTGTCCCAGCTTGGGTGAAGGAATGGGTTGCAGCCGGATACAGCTCGTTTTATCGGAAAGAGAACGGAATCAGCTTTTATGTCGGCGGCGGAAGATACCTCAAGGTGGAGCAGAATCCGCAGATCATATCACTTGCCAGCCTAAAGGAACAAAACAAGGTAATTCGCGGAAATAGCGGAGCTAGTCTAATTGATGTGGGTGACGGCGTAGCCTGTCTGGAATTTCATTCGCCGAACAATGCGATCGGCTCCGATATTCTAATAATGACCCAGCAGAGCGTGGAAGAGGTTCGCCGGAACTACGACGCTCTGATTATCGCTAACGAAGGACGTCACTTCTGCGTTGGGGCTAATATCATGCTGCTTCTTATGGAAGCGCAGGATGAAGAATGGGATGAGGTCGACCATATTATCCGGCTGTTCCAGAACACCATGATGAAGCTTAAGCATTTCGAGAAGCCTGTCGTTGCCGCGCCGCACCACATGACGCTCGGGGGAGGGGTGGAGGTATGCCTTCCAGCTGACGAGGTGTGCGCGTATGCGGAATCGTATTACGGCCTGGTCGAGGTTGGCGTTGGGCTTATCCCCGCCGGCGGCGGCTGCAAGGAAATGGCATTGCGTATTAGCAAGGCGAATCCGAATCCGGATATCGACCTGCAGCCCTTCATCAACGAAATGTTCATGAATATCGGAATGGCCAAGGTTTCAACCAGTGCCCATGACGCGAAGAAGCTAGGTTACTTCCGCTCATCTGACCGTATTGTCGCCAATCGGGATTATCTGATCCAAGAAGCCAAGCAATCAGCCCTGAGATTGGTTCAATCAGGCTATGAGGCTGCGCAGGCGGAGAAAATCAGAGTGGTTGGCGCCGATGGCAAAGCAGTTCTGAAGCTGGGTGCTCTTGCGATGAAACAAAGCGGATATATAAGCGATCATGATTTGCTTATTGCAGGTAAACTGGCACATGTCATCGCTGGTGGAGATGTACCCGCGGGGACGATGGTGACGGAGCAATATATGCTTGATCTGGAGCGTGAAGCATTCCTTAGCCTATGCGGCGAAAGGAAGACGCAGGAGAGGATGCAATATATGCTCTCAAAAGGAAAAGCGCTTCGCAATTAATCCATTAGGGAAGAGGTGAATAGCTATGAGAGAAGCCGTTATCGTTTCCGCGGTTCGCACACCGGCAGGGAAGGCGAGGAAGGGGAGCCTCATTCATACTCGAGCCGAAGATTTGGGGAAGCTCGTATTGCAGGCCGTGATTGATCGCGCTCCAGGGGTTGCTAAAGAGGACGTGGAGGATATCATCATCGGCTGTGCCATGCCGGAAGGAGAGCAAGGTCTGAATTTCGCCCGAATCATGTCGCTGTATGCGGGGTTTCCTACGACTGTTCCAGCCTTGACCATAAACCGATTCTGCTCCTCTGGGTTGCAGTCCATTGCCTTTGCCGCGGAACGGATCCTGGCAGGGAGCGCGGATATTATTATCGCCGGCGGCGTGGAAAGCATGAGCCATGTTCCCATGACAGGCTTCAAGCCGTCTCCGCATCCGACAATCGTAGGGGAGATGCCTGAAGTTTATATCGGCATGGGACATACCGCGGAGAATGTCGCGGACCGATTCGGAATTTCCAGAGAAGATCAGGACAGGTTCGCGGCTTCAAGCCATCAGAAAGCGGCAATTGCGTTGCATAATGACATTTTCCGAGATGAGATAGTGCCTGTAACGACTTCGCTTAAAGGCTGCGGCGATGACGGAAAGCTTTGGGTGAAGCCAGTTGTTCTAGAGAAGGACGAAGGGGTAAGAGCGGACACAACAGTAGAGGGCTTAGCGAGGCTGAAGCCTGCTTTCAAGGCTGGCGGGTCGGTCACAGCTGGCAATACCTCTCAGATGAGCGACGGTGCGGCAGCGGTACTGGTGATGAGTAGAGAAAAAGCAGAGGAGCTTGGCCTTAAACCGTTAGCGAGCTTTAAGTCTTATGCACTTGCCGGGGTAGACCCGGAAATCATGGGCGTCGGGCCGGTAGAAGCGATTCCGAAAGCCCTTCTGCGGGCAGGGCTCAGCTTCGCTGACATCGGATTGTTCGAAATCAATGAAGCCTTCGCCTCCCAATGCTTACACATTATTAGGCAGTTAGAGCTGGATGAGAGCAAGGTCAATGTAAATGGCGGCGCGATCGCGCTTGGGCATCCCCTCGGATGCACGGGCACCAAGCTCACGACTAGCTTGATTTACGAGTTGCGTCGACGCGGAGGCGGCTATGGCGTCGTGTCCATGTGCATCGGCGGAGGAATGGGCGCGGCTGGCGTGTTCGAAGTATATCCCGAATAAGATTGAGGAGATGAGCAGGGTGGATAAAACGGCGGATAAAGTAGCAGGCGGAAGCTTTATTATCGACGATATCGATTTTCTCTCGATCGTTACCCCGGATGAGTTGACGGAAGAGCAGCGGATGATCGCAGAGATGACGGCGGATTTTGTAGAAGGGGAAATTGGTCCTGTCGACGAGGAGCTTGAGAAGCTGGACTACGAGCTTACGGTTAAGCTGATGAGAAAAGCCGGAGAGCTTGGATTACTCGGAGCGGATGTGCCGGAAGCTTATGAGGGCCTCGGATTAGACAAGGTGAGCTCTACGCTGATCAGCGAAAAATTGTCCAAAGCCTCCTCGTTTGCGCTTTCCATCGGCGCCCACGCAGGCATCGGCACCCTGCCAATCGTTTATTTCGGAACAGCAGAGCAGAAGAAGAAGTATTTGCCCGATCTGTCCGTCGGCAAGAAAATTGCCGCTTATTGCTTAACGGAGCCGTCATCCGGCTCGGATGCGCTTGGCGCCAAGACGTCTGCAATTCTGTCGGAGGACGGCAAGCATTACGTACTGAACGGTGCGAAGCAGTTTATTACGAACGCGGGCTTTGCGGATATCTTTATCGTCTACGCGAAGGTCGATGGCAAAGAATTCAGCACCTTCATCGTTGAGAGAATGATGGAAGGCGTCAGTTTCGGTCCCGAAGAGAAGAAGATGGGTATAAAAGGGTCTTCGACCCGTCCGCTGATTCTTGAGGATGTGAGAGTACCGGTGGAGAACCTCCTCTGGCAGGTCGGAAAAGGACATTTGATCGCATTCAACATCTTGAATATCGGTCGATTCAAGCTTGCTTCGGGCTGCCTGGGTGCATCAAAGCAAGCCATTGAGATAAGCGCCGTATATGCCAATCAACGTACGCAATTCGGTAAGCCTATCTCCTCTTTCCCGCTTGTCGGCAAGAAGCTCGCTGAAATGAATATTCGTACTTATGTACTTGAAAGCATGGTTTACCGAACCGCAGGCTTAATGGACGCGGGGCTCAGCCATATCGATCACGACAGTCCGGAATCCGGCGTCCAGTCAGCCAAAGCGATTGCGGAGTATGCGATTGAATGCTCCATTAACAAGGTATTCGGTTCTGAAGCGTTGGATTTCGTTGCGGATGAAGGAGTACAGATTCACGGCGGTTATGGCTTTATTCAGGAATATACCATTGAACGCATTTATCGGGATTCACGCATTAACCGCATTTTCGAAGGGACGAATGAGATCAATCGGCTGCTTATCCCGGGAACGCTGATCAAGCGCGCCATGAAAGGCGAGCTTCCATTGCTGCAGAAAGCAAAAGCGCTTCAGTCGGAGCTGTTGCAGTTTATGCCAGGGCAATTGTTCGAAGGCGTTCTGGAGGAAGAGGCGCATCTGGTTGCGACGGCTAAAAGGATTTTCCTGATGGCAGGAGGAGCAGCTGTTCAGAAATATCAAATGATGCTTGAGCAAGAGCAGGAGGTGCTCAGCCATCTGGCGGATATCATGATTCAAATCTTTGCCATGGAAAGCGCGCTGCTCCGGACTCAGAAACGGATGAATAAGCAAGGTGAACAGAAAGCGTCCACCGCTATCGAGATGACCCGGATTTTTGTTCATGAAGCTTTCGAGCAGATCGAGACCTTCGCCAAAAATATATTGTCAGCTATCGAGGAGGGTGATAGTCTCCGGACACAGCTCTCGGTACTCAAGAAGCTGACCCGCCATACTGCATGGAATACCATACAAGCCAAACGCCGGATCGCGGCTCAGGTCATTCAGGCTGAGAAGTTCGTGAACTAACTCGAGTCCAATCCATTCGTATCCTAAGACAAATCTGGCGGATCCTGATTCAGTCGGTTGCTAATTATAGTAAGGAGGAACAGAATGGATACGACAAACGGACGCAGCCAGATGGAGCACCTATCGGAACTCGCGCGAAAAACCTTCTGGGGTTACGTCGGATGCGAGCTGGAATATATGGATGAATCAAAAGTGATTGTATCGCTTGAAGTGCAGGAGCACCACCTTAATCTGATAGGTATCCTGCACGGCGGCGTTCATACGACTCTGCTAGATTCGGCTATGGGGATCATGGCAATGTCTGCGAGGCTAGGGGAGGATGTGGTAACTTCGAACATGAATATCCACTTCACCTCCCCGGTTAGATTAGGGAAAGTCACAGTTGTGGCTGAGATTCTGCATAAATCTGGGAGAATGATTACGACGCAGGGCTCGCTTAGAAACGAAAATGATACACTCTGTTCCTTGGCAACCGCCTCGTTCAGGGTGATTGAGCAGAATTCGTAAGGATTCTATGCTAAACTGAGACTAAAAGCTGGATTGGCGGTGTTACTTCAGTGTCTAACAATCGTAAACTAGAGGATCATAGCGATGGGAATAACCGAATTAAGGAACAGTCGGAGTCTTATGGGGATAGCGACTCTGAATTTCTTGGGATGGAAGAGCCTCGCTATGAGATTGTGGAAGGAATTCGTTACGAATTGAAGCCTACGCCGACAGTTACTCATCAGCAAATCTCGGGATCTTTGCACATTATGCTGTACCAAACTTGTCATGCCATTGGTACGATTCTATATTCTCCTATTGATGTTTTCTTGGATAAGGACAACCAGTTTCAACCTGATCTCGTTTATATCCTTCACGAGAATGCGGAGATCATTAAGGAAAAGAGAATCGAAGGCGCTCCGGATCTCGTCGTAGAAATTTTGTCGCCATCCACAAGCCACAACGACAAGATTCGCAAGAAACGTCAATTCGAACGCCATGGTGTGAAGGAGTATTGGATTGTAGATCCGGTTCACCGGACAGTTGATCAATTCATTCTGAATAAAGGCAAGTTTGATCTATTTGAAACTTACAGCATATCTGGACGAATGACCTCACCTGTATTTTCTTGTATCGATATCGATATGAGTCGTTTGTTTCCCGCTTCTTTCACTTAGAGATCCAAGATAGGCTAATTACAATGATAGGTTTACAGAGAAAAAGGGCTGCCCCATAATCGATGATTTTGGCGTTACAATCATTTATGGTAGAATACGAGAGAGACGAAGAACGTCCTGATCCACCGTACAACACGGGGGTTGGGGCGTTTTTCATTTTTATCCGGAGGAGGAATGTGAATGAGATTTGAAGAAGCGCATGCCGCATTTATTCGGTGCCATCTAGATCTTCGGGCAGGAGAGCGCAAGGGTCGTTTGGAAAGGGGGCACGGTCATGGAGAAAAGCTCTTTTGTCAAAATATTTGGTGGGAGTTAAAGGGGAATTTTGAAGGGCTTCATCCGGAATACGAGGTAACGGATTGGCGTGGGAAGTCCTACTTTGCGGATTTTGCCTATAAAATCCCTGGATGGAAAGGTGCAGGCGAGAGCTCTATCTCGAGGCATTGGGCTTTCGTGTCATTTCCATCGCATATGACGATGTGGAGAGCAACCCTGGGCTTATCGTCGCCCTTATGCGCATGCTTTTGAGTCAGTATGAAACGAGCCAAACGACAGTCAAGCGGGCCGTTTTTGAGGAGAACGAAGTGATCCGTCTGGCTGCCAGCCTAGCTCGGCCAATCCGTCCGAAAGATGTGGGGGATCACTTTGAGATCAATCACCGTACGGCAGTCAGGTTATTGAGATCTCTTTGCGAGAAAGGATGGATGGCCCCCGTTGCGAGAGGAGCGGGAGAGCGAATCGTCCAGTATGAGTTGACGAGAGGGGGATTGGAGTCGATGTGGAGAAAATAACTGTAAAACAAACAGTAATTATCAATCAATCGCATGCCATTTTCAGTTTTACTGCAAAAGGTACAGGTAAAATAGCTTATTTCCCGGTATGAGGACAGAAACAGTTAAATTAGATGTATGTTGTGCAGGCAGATGATTTTGTTCAACATAATATAACTAAATTAACGGTATGTTTTACAGTTCACGGTTCTGAAGAGAGTTTGTTAGGACAAATGGGGAACGATAGAGAGGTTCGGCGTTTGGCCACCAGTAACCAAATAAGAAACGGGACGGAGAAGAATGCAGATCTGCTCCGTCCCGTTTTTGTCAATTCCATGCTTTTTAACTAAAAGCGATCTGTCCCTGAAGTAAGCTTACTTACTTTCGGGACAGCTCCTTTTCTGAATTGTTATTCGTTTATCGTTTTACAAAACTCTTCGCGCGCTTACGTAATGCCTAGACCACCAACCGGAGCTCAAGCTGCTAACGGTTATCCCATCTACTGAAGGCGTATTGTGAACGAAATGGCCATTACCTTTATAGATACCGACATGATTAATGACTTTGTTGTTGCTTCCTATCGTATCGAAAAATACCAAATCGCCCTTTCTAAGGTTGCTCTTGCTAACATAATCGCCTTGATACTTCTGTTGCCTAGTGCCCCACTTCAATTCAACGCCTACCTTGCGAAAGATGAATTGAGTAAAGGAAGAGCAGTCAAAGATAAGGCGACTCGGATTTCTTGTGCCATAATCGTAGCTAACTCGACCTTTATAACTTTCAGCCAGTTCTATTACTCGGTCAGACTTAGCAGTGCCATTTACAGAGTCACTTTTTTTGCTGCTAAAGCTGGTGTATTTAGAGCTGCTGGATATGTAGCCCGTACGGCCATTTTTATCTTTGATCTTGAGCCAATAGGAATTGACCTTTGAGATTACATGGATTTGCTCGCCTCTCGGAAGAAGTCTAATCTTAGATGCGCTTGTACTGGGGCTTACTCTAAAGTTAACACCGTAATTGACTTTCGTTTCATAAGACGTTGCAGCTGAGGCAGTAGGGATAAGGGGGGCATGTCCAACACCCATCGCTGTGAAACCAATGGTTGCGCAAAGGCTCACGCCGATGACTTTTTTGATCAATTTTTTGGATAACAATTCGTGTATACCTCCTTCTAAGTTGTCATGGGTTACTATAACAGACTTGAAACGCTCCAAGATATTCCACGAAGAAAGAGAATCCCGGAGTAATACGGATAGATTGTCTTTATTAGAAAAGAATGAAATTCGGTTAATCTATTAATTCTGCTGAATTAAATATTCCTCCCAACCAAAGAAAAAAACACCGCGAAGGTGTTTTTTTCTTTTCTATACAGTATTTCGATGTTTGTGAGGTTAGAAATCTACAAGAACTTGTCTCTTTACAGCAGCATCATCTTGGCGGTAGTGGTCCGAAATATTGATAATACGTACATTCGATTTGTCCGTTGAAGAGCTTTCGTCTCTTATCGGCCTTCCGTCCGAATGTCGTTTCAAAGGTTTTATCTGGAGTGATGATAAAATGGGACCAGTTGGCCAATTGTTTGGCAAGTCGCCCGAGTTCTTTAGTTAACTTTTCTATTTCCGGCATTGTCCCGATTCGTTCACCGTACGGCGGATTGGTGATGATACAGCCATAATCGCCTTCCGGGCGTATGTCCGAAATAGGCATTACGTTCACCTTGATGTCCTTACTCATTCCAGCGCTTCTCAGGTTCTTCAGAGCGCTTTGAATCGCATCACGATCGATATCTGAGCCGACGATATTCAAGGGTGCGTCGTCCTTCAATAAATCATACGCTTCCTCTTTGGCTTCACTCCACATTGACTGAGTTACATTAGGCCATTCTTCCGCGTTGAATCTGCGTCTGAGTCCCGGTGCGATATTCCAACCGATTAAGGCTGCTTCGATTAATATCGTCCCCGATCCGCAGAACGGGTCGTACAACGGACGCTCCGGACGCCATCGGCTAAGCAAGATCATCGCCGCCGCGAGCGACTCCCGTAAAGGAGCTTCCGTCGTTTCCATTCGATAACCGCGTTTATGTAGTCCTGCACCGGTCGTGTCGAGCGTCAAAGTTGCTATATCATTAAGCAGCGTCACCTCAGCCACGAAGCGGGCCCCCGTCTCCGGGAACCACTCTGTGTTATGGCGCTGCTTCATTTTCTCTACGATAGCTTTCTTGACGATGCCTTGACAAGCGGGCACGCTGCTCAGCTGCGATTTATGGGAGCGGCCGTCCACTGGGAATTCAGCGTCCTTCGGTATCCAATCCGGCCAGGCAAGAGCTTTGGTCCCTTCGAATAGCTCGTCGAAGGTTCGCGCTTCGAATTCGCCCATCTTGACGAGAATGCGACCCGCCGTTCTGAGCCACAAATTAGTGATACATATATCTTTCTCCGTGCCGTAGAAGGTAACGCGCCCGTTCTCTACAAGCTGATCTTCGTAACCTAAGCTTTTCAGCTCTCTGGAGAGCACGGCCTCAAGGCCCATTGGAGTAGTTGCAATTAATTCAATCTTAGTCATGGTCAGGATCACTCGTTTCTAAAAGATGAGAATAGCTTATCATAACTTCACTATGTAAGCCGAATTTATTATCACGCAGGTTTTTGCAACTTTGTGACTTCGGTCTTCGATCTTGGGATCAATTGTGCTAAGTTCTTCAGATTGGTAAGAACTGTGCCTGCAATAATCGTAATGACCCCGATTCCAGTAATCCAAGTAAGTGTCTCACGATAGAACAATACACCGAATGCGAGAGCGATTAGAGGCGAGATGTAGAGCCAAGTGGAGGGAAAGACGGGATTCGTCTTGGCGACAAGCCAATAGAAGAGACTATGTCCGATCATCGATCCAATGACGATTAAGTATAGAAGTGATCCGATTGCTTGGGTCGTTAGCATGCTCTTGATGTGAATATCTTCCGTTAATACGGATAGTAAAAGCATTAATAATCCCCCGTGCATCATTTGGGCAGCATTAAGCGTAATGGGGGAAAACTCTTGGAATTTCTGAATGACTTGTTTGGAATATAATGCTCCTGAGGAATAGAAAAGCTCGCCAATCAGAATCACGACGCAGCCCATGAGAAACCAGGTTCCACCTGAAATTGAAAGGCTTGGAAGCAGTAATAAAATGACTCCTGCAAATCCGATAATACAGCCTAAAACGGAGAAGAAGGATGTCTTATGGCGCATTACAATCACCTGAAGCAATAGGATCATAAGCGGACCCGTAGCCGATAACACGGCAGCAATACCAGAGGAGACATATTGTTCGCCCCAATACAAAGCAGAGAAAGTGCCGAATGTCAGACAGATTCCAGACAGCAGCATTTCTTTGCGCAACAGAAGCTTGAAGCTCGCTTTTCTCTTCCATACCATCCACAGGAAAATGATGAGCCCTGCTAAGAAGAAGCGGATCCCTGCTGAGAAGAACGGCGGCATGGCGGCATCGATCCCTACCTTTATAGCCAGAAAAGTCGTTCCGAAAATGATACATACAATCAAATAGTTGAATATAATCATAGTCTGTCCCCCTATGAAAGTATCATACAAGAGATGAACTAGAACAGAATGGTCATAATAGAACAGTTAGAGAGATCTTAGTGTACAATGAACCAAAAGGAGTGAAGTCATGGGGAAAAAGCTGACGGCCGCTGACGGTTCCAAGCCCCTTTTTTTACAGGTATACGATTATGTTATAACCCATATCGAACGGGGTGAGTGGAAGGCTCATGACAAGCTCCCATCCATTCGGATTCTTGCTCAGCAATTTGAGATCAATCGCTTAACTGTGTTTCGTGCTTATCAGCTGCTGAAGCAGGAAGGGAAAACTTATGTGAAGGAGAAGTCAGGTTATTACGTTGGCTCGGGTAATTCTGTGGCGGCATTTCAAGTACACAAGCATAGCCAGGATATTGCCGTGTCTAGCTCATTGAAGAACGAGATGAATGAAATTCAGCAACTACCCGTGCTTTATCAATTTTCCCAAGCGTTAATTGATCCGAACTTGCTGCCCAATCTTTATCTCTCCGATTACGTGAAGAAGGTATTCGACATTTATCCTAAATTAATGGGTACATATTCAACGCCGCAAGGAGATGAGGAGCTGCGTGAAGTTCTTTGCCGCTATATGATTGGGGACCTTCGTGTTCAATTGAATGTACAAGAGCTGCTTATTGCCTCGGGGGCGCAGCAGGCTATTGACTTAATTTCCCGTACATTCGTCAGACCAATGGATTATGTATTGATAGAGAGGCCGACTTACAGCGCTGCAATTGATATTTTCCGCCAACAAGGCGCACGGTTTCTTCCTGTTGACATTAATCCGGGGGGGTATGATCTGGAAATAGTCGAAAGAATGATGAAGGAATATAAGCCTCGGGTTTTCTACATGAATCCTACTTTTCATAATCCGACGGGGTATACGGTTCCCCCCTTACAGCGCAAGCAGCTCGTAGAGTTAGCTGAGAAATACCGATGTTTGCTTATCGAAGACGATGCTTTTCACGATATGTATTTCGAGGGTCCCCCTCCGCAGCCTTTGTTCACTTACGATACAGAGGGCTGGGTTGTTTATATTCGGAGCTTTAGCAAATACGTAGCGCCAGGCTTACGGATATGCACAGTTATAGGGAGAAGATCCATAATCGAACCGCTGATCATTGCCAAATCTTTAGCCGATAACGGCACGCCGCTCGTGACTCAGAAAATATTCCTCCATTATTTCGAGTCCGAACGGATGAGGAAACACGTAGGGAAGCTGCGTACAGCTCTCCAATTGAGGAGAGATATTATGGAGGGGGAATTGGCGGATAGCGGTTGGAGTTGGGTCAGTCCGAAAGGCGGTCTAAATCTATGGATCAAGCTCCCGAATGAGCTTTCAGCCGAAGCGCTTCTCAGTGAAAGCATTCGGCAATCCGTCTCGTTCGTACCGGGCAGGATATGTGATCCGCTCGGAGAGATGAATTCTTGGATCCGTTTGAGCTATTCCTTCGTTAAGGAAGGACAGTTGCGGGATGGAGTAAAACGTTTAATGGATATTTCTCAACAATTAATGAAGTCTAGATGCTAGGAATGAAGAAAAACCCTCCCGGGGAAGATACTAGAACTGCCCTTTTCCATTACGGGAGGTTATTCGAGAGTGAATAGCGAGAAAATCGTAAATAACATCAGGAAGTATTCGATAAAGCTCAAAACAGTGGACGATCTTAATGAGATCGTACACGCTATTGGCGACGCCGATTATGTATTGTTGGGGGAGGCTTCTCACGGAACGTCTGAATTCTATACGCTGCGGTCTGAATTATCCAAGCGACTAATTCGCGAGAAGGGCTTTTCCTTCATAGCCGTGGAAGGAGACTGGCCAGCTTGCTACTCGTTAAATCGCTTCGTTAAACACGATCCAGGCGCTGCTGATAACACGAGAGAAGCGCTTCGCGATTTCAATCGCTGGCCTGCATGGATGTGGGCGAATCGAGAAGTCATGGCATTGGCTGATTGGCTGCGCGAATATAATCAGCCTGGCTTAAGGGAGCAACGCATTGGTTTTTATGGTCTCGACGTATATAGCTTATGGGAATCCATGGATGCGATACTTACCCATCTGGAGAAGACGGGATCGCCGGAGCTGGAGATGGCAAGGAAAGCTTTTGCCTGCTTCGACCCCCACAGTCGGGATCTGCAGAAATATGGGGTTGCAGCCGCTTTTCTATCTGAGAGCTGTGAAGACGAGGTTGTTAAGCTGCTTACTGAATTACAAGCTAGAAGGAAGAGCGAAGCAGGTGACAGTGAAGCAGCACTTAGTGATGAGCTCAATGCGCTGGTCACCGTAAATGCGGAGCGTTATTACCGTTCAATGGTAAGAGGAGGTCCCGATTCCTGGAATGTTCGGGATCGACACATGGTTGAGGCGCTTAATCGGATTATGGCCTTTCATGGTACAGGTGCCAAAGCGATCGTGTGGGAGCATAACACACATATAGGTGATGCCAGAGCAACTGACATGGCTGCTGAGGGAATGGTGAATGTCGGACAATTAGTTCGTGAGGAGCAAGGTCTAGAGAGGGTTTACGCCGTAGGCTTCGGAACCTACCGCGGAACCGTCATTGCTTCCGATCAATGGGGCGGAGATATCCAGCGCATGGAAGTACTCGAAGCACAGCCGGACAGCTGGGAGGAACTTATGCATCAAGCAGGAGCACATGACCAAATACTCCTATTCGATCAGGATACAGAACTGTTCCACGAGACAATAGGTCATCGAGCAATCGGAGTCGTGTACAATCCTCGATACGAACGCCATGGAAATTATGTACCGTCTAGTATTGCTCAGCGATACGACGCTTTTGTCTATGTAGACGAATCCAAGGCGCTCGAGCCTCTGAAACAAGAGGTTTTACACGTTTAGATAGAAAAAAAGCTGATCCCTTAGGCCGTAATGGGGATCAGCTTTAATGATTAATTCACTTTGGGAATCTGGATATCCAGCATCGCGATTCTTCCGGAAAACCGGGGGTCGAACAATCGAATGTGATCTCCCAAATCCTGCGTGACCACGAACGGGGCGAAGAGGATGATATCTCTTGCAGAGCGATTCTCCTTAAGCTCTTCTAAATCCACGTGGTCAATGGGATAGTTCTGAGTAACTTCGCGCTCACCTCCCAGCTCATATCCACCCTCGACGACCACGTTATCATTCAACGCAAAATACGTAAGGCCGCCGGGATAACGATCCGCGCGAAAAGATACTTGCTTGTATCCTTCCGCTTTCAGCTCGAAATAGATATAAGCGCTAAAAGCGATCTGGAAGCTGGCATATATCGCCGATAGGAACCAGAATGTTCGGAAAATACGCAGTCTGTATTCCTTCCTCCGAAACAGAAGGAGCAGCAGGGCCACAACGATTGCGATTGCCCAGAAGATATGTCCTTCATTGGGTATAACGCCGATTGAATATCTGCGTGACGTAAACGGCTCAAGCAGTCCGGTACCCCAAGCATTCGTCCAGTCGCTAATAATATGGAGAAGTACGCCTGCGAATGCTGTCGTAAATATTCGTCGGTCTTTCACTCGGAAAATGATATAGCTCAGAACGTAGAAGAGGGCTGCCCAGACCGGAACCATGAAGAAGGAGTGAGTGATTCCTCTATGTGACATGAGATACTTCGCGCTTGAGCTTGCCCATTGAAGGTCAATATCCGGAATGACACTTGATCCGACGGAGGCAGCAAGAAAGGCAAGCTTCGTTTTGTTGTCCATTTTTATTTTATTAAGAGCACCATAGATGGCGAATCCGAATAGCGTATGTGTCATATAATCCACGTGCTTCTGTGGCCTCCTCATTTATCCATCTATCTCTATACTATCGTTTAAATGCTTTATTTAAACAAATTTTGTGTGAAAAGTTGGTCTTGTTAGTACTATAAAAAGATGAGTCTATTGTCATTTGCCATTTCCTGCTATGATTACTTCAACGACATTATATCCCCAATATTGCAGGAGGAATTCCTATGGAAGACAATAACAATAATTCAATCAACCTTAATGACAACAAAATCCCTATCGCTAAACGCACTAACAACTTTTACCGCAGAAGAAATACTCCGACTTACACCTTTATGGCTTGGTCGGCATTCGTGCTGGCCTGCGGCTTCGAATTTGGCGGTATCTATACGCTTAAGCAACCGTTATCCGTACAAGGCTTCTATGCAGCAGTAGGAGTCCTTATAATCATTACCTCATTCGTCCTGCAGAAGGTAGTCCGGGACAACGACGAGGATAATTTCCTTCGGGAGCAGAATCCTAATCATCGCAGAAGGAATACCTCGGCATTTACCTTTCTCTCTTGGGCAGGCTTCCTGCTTGCCGTACTGTTTCAATTCGTTGGATTATCAACGTTGGAGGAGCCTTTATATGTTGTTGGGTATTACGCGATCGCATCCGTATTCCTAATTGTGTCTTGCTTAGTACTGCAGAAGACGATTCGGGATAATGAAGAAGACAATTTGAATAATAGCTCTTTTTCTAACGAGTCTAATTAAGGGAAAAAGAAGTCGGCTGTCCATAAGACCACTTATGGGCAGTTCTTTGTTTTTACTGATTGGCATTATACAAATCCATTGTCGGTGGTGGAGAGATGATCAAACGGTTCCGATTTATCAGCATTAAGACAAAAATGATTGTCCTCTTTCTTGTCGTTATAATTATCCCTATACTAATAATGTCTATAAATTCCTATCAATCCTCTCAGAAGCTTCTCGAGAATAAATATACGGATCTCTTAATAGATATCTCTAAGCAGTCGAACATTCGCATCGAAGAGTTTCTGAACGAAATGGAGAAAATCTCGCTCGTTTCCAGCTATGGAATCAATAGTTATGTATCCGCGACCTCACAAGAAAACTACCCGATCCAGAATTATCTTAGAGAGAGTAATACGCTCCATGAGAATCAGGCTTCACGCCTTCTAATGAACTATATCACCATGAAAGATCGCGCCTTTTCCGCTTTTATATATAATCTAAATGGAGGCAAGGATTTATATATCAGCTCCGATAAACCGATCGATTATAACTATAACCCTAGGGGCGAACTATGGTTTGAGAACTTTCTGAAATCAGAGGCCATTGTGATCAACGTTCCTACACGGTTGGAAATGCAAACCAAAAGCAAGGACAATTGGGCCATCTTAAACGTCCGCAAAATATTCGATCTAAAGGATGGCAGGCTTCTTGGCGTAATGGTAATAAGTGTTGATCTTGATTTTATTAATAGAGTGAATGAGCATCATCAAGAAGGCCGCAGCTCCGCTTTTACGATTGTCGATGAGAACGGATTGGTCATTTACAATAGTAAATACGAATGGATAGGGAAACCCTTTACTGAAGTGCTTCCGCTAGATTCGGATCTACAAGATTTAACCTCTGGAGGGCAGATTGTACAGGCCGGGGGCAAGGATTATATTCTTATTCATAACCCTTTCGAAGAGGAGAAGTGGACGACCTATCTGTATATGCCGCTTGAGGAATTGTCTGTTGAAGGGGATATATTGAAGCGGAACCTTCTATTCATCGCTTTGATGCTGATCTTTTTTGCGATTATCAGCTCTTATTATTTATCGAATATCATTACTCGACCGATTAAGAAGCTGATGAGAAATATGACCTTGGTGGAAAAAGGGAAGTTCGATAATCTCCCTGCCGTTCAGTCTAATGATGAGATCGGTCTGCTGGCCAACCGATTTGAACTCATGTCATCGGAATTAAAGCAGCTTGTTGAGCGAATTTATAAGGAAGAAGAGGAGAAATCCGAGGCTGAAATGAGAGCGCTTCAAGCCCAAATTAACCCGCACTTCCTCTATAATACGTTAAATTCCGTCAAGTGGATTGCATCCATGCAGGGCTCCGAGAAGATTGTGGATATGACGGAAGCACTGATCTCTATGCTAAGATATACGACTAGTCATGTGGATGCTCTCGTCACGATTCGGGAAGAGATGGAAAATATTGAACACTATGTAACCATTCAGAAGGTCCGTTACTTTAATCGGATCAATGTGGCCTACGAGGTTGACGAGACAACGTTGAACGCTAAAATATTAAAATTATCGATTCAACCGATTATAGAAAATGCGATCTTTCATGGCATTGCCGAACATGAAGAAGAAGGAACGATCACCATTCGAATCTACCGGAAAGATCGCGAAATCGTGATAGCCATTCATGATAATGGGAAGGGAATGGACGAGGAAACCATTGAACATCTGAAGAGGGACGTTCTCGGCACCAAAGGTAAATTTAACGGGATTGGGATTAGTAATGTCCATAGCCGAATTCAACGTATTTTCGGCTTGAAATACGGTATCCATTTTGTCAGCGAGCAAGATAAGGGGACGACCTTTTTTATTCGGATTCCGGAAATGGTGAGCGATGAGAGGGAGATCATATGATCAATGTATTGATTGCAGACGATGAGTTGCTTATGCGCATTGGTCTTAAGTCCATGATTAATTGGGAGGAACAGGGCTTCCAAATTATTGGAGAAGCAGCCAACGGTAAAGAAGCGCTTGAGATAGCCCGCGAACAAAAGCCCGATCTTATCATTACCGATATTAAAATGCCCGTCATGGACGGTTTGGAATTGATCCGGGAGGCTTCGGGATTTCTGGATTCGTGCGAATACGTCATTTTAAGCTGTATGGATGATTTTCAGTATGTGAAGGAAGCTCTGAAATTAGGGGCCGCTGATTACCTTATTAAAAGCGATATAAAGCAGCAACAGCTAGTTGAAGTATTGGATACGATAAAGAGAAAAGTAGAGATATCTTCCCGTAAAGACAACATGGAGCCTTACAAACGTGGCGTTAACTACTTGAAGGAAACTCTCTTCAAGGAAATGTTGAGCGGCTTCCGCAAGGAAGAGGACTTCGTCAATCAACTCCAGACGCTAAACATTCGAGTGAGACAGGAAGATATGATGCTCTTAAAGCTGAAAGTGGATCATTTCGAAATCATTCGCAAGAAATATGTGGAAAAGGACGAACAATTACTCCGATATGCAGTGATTAATATATTAGAGGAGATTATTCCTAGAAAATGGAGCAAGGAAATCATTGTAGAAAATTCGGCGGAATATCTAATCGTGATGAACATTCATGAAGCAAGCGGAGGCAAGCTGCACAAGGATGAATTGGGCAGGCTGTTCGAGAAGCTTTTTATAGCGATGAGGGATTTTCTGAATATATCCTTTTCCATAGGTGTAAGTTCGATTGTCCCAAGCTTCAAATATTTGAAGGCGGCCTATCACGAAGCGGATATCGCATTAAAAAGCCATTTTTACAACGAGAACGGTAAAGTCATCACTTACGAAGAAATCGCAGCTGATGCTGCCATTGACCGTCAGGATTTTGTACTCGGCAGAGAAGGAGAGAAAGCTTTCAAGCTAGCTCTGGAAAGCCATAATTATGAACAATTTAGCCTTCAGATGGAGCAATTAAAAAATCAGTTGCATGCGAACCTTGCCAGCGAACAAGCGATTCGTAAAACCTATATTCGGATAATGGAGTGGATGAGTTCCCATTTCCCAAGCATGCCCGATCTTGTATCCGATAACAGATCCACGTACGAACGATTATTAGGACAAGAAACCTTTGACGACATTCATCAATGGGTAATGGATTATTTCCATCAATCCATTCACTATAAACGAACATTAAGCGGCGAACCCAAAAGCTATGCCGACTTGGCTATCCAGATTATTATGAAGCATTACGCAGAGGAAATATCTCTTCAAACCGTGGCGAATCAGATTAATGTTAACTCTTCTTATTTAAGCCGTATCTTCAAGCAAGAGACAGGCGAGAACTTCATTAATTTCTTGACGAAAGTGAGAATCGATACGGCCAAATATTATTTGGAATCGAGAAGCTTAAAGGTTTATGAAGTCGCGGACAAAGTCGGATATCCCAACACGACCTATTTCAGCAAAATTTTCAAGAAAGTCGTTGGGGTTACCCCGGATGAATACCGAGGCTAAGTCAAAAAAAGAATGGATAGAGTAAAGGAAGTGCATGACAGTCTATGCGCTTTTTTTATGGACAATTACAAAGGTAAAGAAAGTGGATGTGAACGTAAAGAACGTTGATTTAGGTAAAGGAATGATTTACGTATAATCAAGATTGTAAAGAAAAGGTTACCAGAGAGGGGATATAAGAAAACATGGTTAAAACAAAAGGATTATTGGCGCTTCTGGCATTGGTGATTGTCATCTCATTGACAGCTTGCGGCGGGAATAAGGATTCGAATTCATCTGAAAAACCAACAACCAGCTCAGCAGCGGAAAGCTCTCCTAGCGCCGAACCCAGCAAGGAAGCATCATCAGGCGAGCAAGTGACGCTTCGTTACTCCAGTTATCAACTCGATACAGCACAAGCAGGTAATGCTTACTATGAAGCGATCAAACAATTTGAAGCTGCAAATCCGGGAATCAAAATCGAAACCGATTTTATCCAGAACGCTAACTATACGGCAGGGATCAAAACCCGTCTGCTCGGCGGAGAGAAAATGGACGTATTCGATACTTGGTCCCCCAGCCTCTTCGCTGAATTCAAAGCTCTGGATGACAATGTATATCTAGATCTGACAGGGTCCGAATTCCTGAGTGCTTTCCTGCCGAGCTCCCTTGCGCCGGTAACCATTGATGGGAAAGTATATGGCGCTCCCGAGCTTATGCACAGCGACGGATTGCTGTACAACAAAACGTTGTTCGAAGCAAATGGGTTAAAAGTTCCACAAACGTGGGATGAATTCATCGCAGTTTGTGAAGCATTGAAACAAAAAGGCATTACTCCGATTGCCATGGACTCCGAATGGTGGGTTCCGCAATTCTTCTGGGGCTCCCTCATGTCTAACAATGGCGCGAATGCAGATTGGACGAAAAAGCTGGAAAGCGGCGAAGTCAAAATTACGGATCCGATCTTCGTCGATGCGATTAGTAAACATAAAGAGCTTATTGATAAAGGATACGTGCCGAAAGATTGGACCGGGATGAAGCATGAGCAATCCAAAGACCTGGTAGGTCAAGGTAAAGCGGCTATGATTATAACGGGTACATGGGATATATCCAGCATTATAGAACGTAATCCCGACAATGACATTGATTTCATGATGGTCCCAGGCAAAGACAAAACTGTGCCGAATATTAATGTCGGAACTTACCGCGTCATTAACGCGAACACCAAGCATCCGGAAGAGGCAAAGAAATTCCTTGCCTTCATGAACAGTAAAGCAAATCAAGAGAAAATGGCGGTCGGCGCTCTCGCGGTTCCATCCGTTGCCGATGCGAAAGTGGATAACGCAATCGTCAACAAAGTCGCGTCTGTCGTAACTCGCGAAGATGCTACCTTATACTGGCCTCATACGGTTTCTACCGAGTCTTTGCAAGTGAAAATTCTAGAAGGCGTAAATAAATATTTAGCCGGTTTGGCTTTGGACGAAGCACTTGCAGAAATCCAAAAAGCCATTGATGATGCTAAAAAATAAGAAATAAATTAATAAACCCCACATAAGGTTCAAGATCGCCAAAAGCATCTTGAACCTTATGAATTCATTGGATAAAAGGTGGTAAGATGAAGGCAAAATCCGTTCGTAACAATGCCGGTCGCCGGAAGAGAGATATCATACTGCTCCTATTTACAGTTCCAGCATTAATCATTTACACCCTTTTTTTTATGCTGCCAATTCTCGGGGATGTCTATTTAAGCTTCTATGAATGGAACGGCGGTAAAAATTCGGCCATGACCTTTGTCGGTTTCGACAACTTTATTCGGTTAATTACGGATGATAAGGAATTCAACGGGGCGTTATGGCACAACATGGTTTATATGGTTATCGTCGTTGTAATTCAGTTGACATTGGCTCTTGTATTCGCTTTGATTCTGGTCAAGAAGATTAGAGGAAGCAATGTCTTCAAGACCGTATTCCTGCTGCCGGTCGTTCTCTCTAACGTGACGTTGGCCTTGGTTTGGTCTTACATGTTCGACCCGCTGAACGGTTTTGTGAACTCCTTCTTGGGAGCTGTCGGTCTCGATTCTTTATCGCATAACTGGCTTGGAGATCGTTCGACTGCTCTGTTCTCGATCGCGTTTATTAACGCATGGCAGTACGTAGGGTATTCCATGGTTATTTTTATCGCCGGTCTGCTTACAATTCCGAATTCTTTGTACGAGGCAGCCGAAATAGACGGAGCGGGCAGATTCAGCAAATTCAAGAACATCACATTACCCTTGCTGATGCCGGCCATTATGATGAACGTTGTACTCTCCACGACGGGGAGTTTGAAGGTTTTTGATTTAATTTATATTATGACGCCGCCTGGCGGGCCGGTCAGCGATTACACGGTTGTGCTTGGAACCCTGATTTATAAGACCGGTTTCACCTATGGCGAAATGGGCTATGCTTCCGCGATGTCGTTAATCCTGTTGTTAATCATTATGGTTGTGGGATTCGTACAAATTCGATTATTCCGTGCTCAGGAACTAGATTGAGAGGAGGGTTCAGAATGAAAGACAAGCTGCTGCCATTACAATATGTGCTTTTGTTCCTCTTTGCTTTAGCGATCTTAACACCGCTTGCTATTGTATTTTTCGGTGCCTTTAAGACTTCAAGCGAACTGTTCAACAACCCTTACTCGGTTCCGAGCGAGCCGGTGTTCCGTAATTTCTATGAAGCGTTGATTCAAGGGAATATGCTTGTGTACTTCAAGAACACGGCATACATTTCATTTGTTTCAATAGTGGTTGCTTTAATGCTCAGTACTTTAACGGCTTATGCGATTACGAGGCAAGGATTTAAATGGGGTAATAAAATTTATATTTATTTCGTATTTGGGATCATTGTACCCGCTCAAGCGGTCATGATTCCTACGTATATCATGATGGCGAGGCTGGGGCTGGTTAATACGAGATCATCTGTTATTATCATCTACATTGCCTCAACTTTAGGCTTTTCTATCTTTATATTAAGCGGATTTTTCCGTACGATCCCGCGTGAGCTTGATGAAGCGGCGATCATCGATGGATGTACAGAATTTCAGGCATTCTCGAGGGTCATCTTACCTCTTTGCAAGCCAGCTATCAGTACCGTGCTCATACTGAATCTGCTCACCATTTGGAATGATTTTTATAACCCTTTGTTATACATCCGCAGTGAAGAGCTTAAGACGATCTCCTTAGGTTTGTCTAAATACATGGGTCGATATTTAACGAATTATCCGATCATGTTCGCTGCAGTGGTCTTGGCATCCCTGCCTGTTATCGCGGTATTCGTCGGTTTGCAGAAGCAGTTCGTAAGCGGAATTACGGCTGGGTCCGTGAAAGGATAGACTGAGAAGTAAAAGCTGTCGCAGTTTGCGGCAGTTTTTTTTCGTATGGCCATTAATGCCCGCAAGTCAGAAGGGATTTTGCCGATCCACGTCGAATTGGAAATGTAAGCGTAGGCAATTATGATAGCGTTGCAATTATACAACAAGTCGAATTCATCAGGAGTAGATTCTGACATGTCGTTGAAGCTGAAAATTATGATATACGTAGGTTTGACTACCTTTTGCATGCTTACGCTGCTGTATCTGATTTCCGAGAGAGCGTTGCTGCGCAATTACGAAACGATGGAACTGAACAATTCGCGTGAGGGCATGAAGCGGGTTCTTCTTGCTTATTATGACGAATATAGAAATCTTGGATCGATCACCATCAATTATGGGGGATGGGACGATACCTATCATTTTGTGGAAAGGCCTAAGATCCCGGACCCGAATGATCTTTATTTAACGGTGAATTACCCCGATTCTTTGTTTGAATCCAGTCGACTGAATGTTACCCTCCTCATGAATAACCAAGAGGAGATTTATTTCGGCAAAGCATACGATTACGTAAACAATCGACTGTTTCCCTATCCCCAAGCCTTTATCGATGCATTAGTGATTGATCATCCTGCTTTGCTTAACCATCAAGACGAGAATTCCCGCAATGAAGGACTCATCGTAGTGGATAACCAACCGATTATGCTTGCTTCGTATCCAATTCTAACCAGCGATAATAAAGGGCCCGTTCACGGGACCCTCGTTTTCGCGCGTTATCTGGATGACAACTACATCCAATACATTTCCGAGAAAGCGGATATGAAGCTTTCGTACGAGCTGGCGAGTCCGTCCTTTTCTCTGCCAAGCCATTCGGAAACCTTAATCGGTACAGGTAAAGAAGCTCTTCCGTTTTGGACGGTTACCGATAAGACGTCGATTACCTCCTATGCGCTTTTGTCCGACTATGAGCATAAACCTGCAATGATCCTGAAATTTTCGCAATCGCGAGAACTATTTGATCAGGCGCAGAAGAACACATGGTTTTATTTAATCTATTTCACTCTTTCCGGTTTCTCGTTTTTTCTCTTGATCATATATGTCTTTCGGCGAACGATTTTTAAACGGTTGAAACGGGCGATTGTCAGAATGAGTGAGATCGAGAGTACACAGGGATTCTCCTTGCGCGTCCAAGAATCCGGTAAAGACGAAATTACGCAGCTGGAAAAATCATTTAACCGAATGATGGTGTCTCTTGAGCATGCGCAATCCGCGATTCAATACCAAGCCGATCATGACGTTCTGACCGGTCTTCCGAATCGTAAAGCCTTTTTCAAGCATTTGGAGAAAAGTATCGGATATCACTCACATTTTGCTATCCTATTCATTGATTTGGACCGCTTTAAACGGATAAACGATACATGGGGACATGAAAAGGGAGATTTACTTTTAATGCAAATAGCCCATCGCCTTAAGCAGTGTCTGAAGAGGGGAGATTTTCTCTGTCGGCTGGGTGGGGACGAATTTTGTCTGCTGTCTGAGCAGCCCGCCATCTCCGTTCAAGTCGAACAATTGGCGATAAAAATCAAAGAAACGCTTGGGCAGCCTTATGAGCTTGACGGCCAGAAAGTGACGATTTCCGTGAGTATCGGCATCAGCCTTTATCCGGAGCACGGAACTGAACCCAGCCAACTTCTGAAGTCCTCCGATGCCGCCATGCTGGACGTGAAAGAAAGCGGCAGAAATAATATCCAGTGGTATTCGGAATCGATTGAATCGTTGCGGAGCCGAAGATTGCTTGTTGAACATTCGCTGCAGAACGCTGCAGGGAATGGGGAATTAACACTGCATTATCAGCCGAAATGGGATGTCAAACGAAGATGCATGGTCGGTGTGGAAGCGCTGCTGCGTTGGACTCATCCGAAGCTCGGACAAGTATCGCCCTCCGAGTTTATTCCGATCGCGGAATCAACTGGTCTGATCCGCGATATCGGCGAATGGGTCATAAGATCCGCCTGCCAGCAGGTCAACGCTTGGCATAAACAGGCGGCGGACTTGCCTATGATTGTCGCTGTTAACATCTCCGGCGTCCAGCTTATGCAGCCCGATTTTGTAGAACGCGTTCATCGGATTTTCTCTGAGGAGAAAGTCGATCCCCGGTGCTTCGAGTTAGAAATTACGGAAAGCACAGCGATCGAGAAGTTCGAGAAAGTCGTCGATTCACTAGTCAAACTAAGAAGTATGGGTTTCATGATTTCCGTTGACGATTTTGGAGCAGGATACTCTTCCATGAAATATCTTAGCCAATTGCCGATTCAGTGCATCAAGCTTGACAAAACGCTGATCGACCAGCTGGAAAACAACGAACGGAGCCAGGTCGTGGTCTCGGCCTTGATCGAAATGGCTAACCGATTGCAGATCATTACGGTTGCGGAGGGCGTCGAAACGCTAGAGCAATTCCGTTATCTGCGCGACAATTCCTGCGATCAGATTCAAGGCTACCTGTTAAGCAAACCGGTCTCGGCCGAAAGAATTCCCGGCTTGGTCAAAGCCGAGTTCCCGGTCAAGGAATGACTATCGCATTTCCGATATTATATCGGCTCGCTGGTTCGTAAAATGCTGGAGAAGAGTTATCGTCCTTTTACTGGAGATCAAGGCTTTCCACATTATTTATTGTGATTTCAACCGTTCCCGTGTCATCGTACACGGGAATCTTCGTGCCTTGGGAAGCTTGATATAGCAGGTCCACGATCCGACTGCCCCATTTCTGCTCGTTCTGGGAGACGGCTGACGTAATCTGTCCGTTTTGAATTGCCTCTTTGATTTCGGGCATCATTCCGTAGGTGATCGCATAGCGGTTTAAACCTTTGGCCTTCCATACGAGAATAGAGGTCGAACCAGAGACGAAATCAAGGGCTACAAAAGCGTCGAAGTGGGGGTGGGCATCGATCATTGTTTCTAGATCGCTTAGGGCCTGTGTATCATTGCCTTCATTATAACGAACTTCCAGTACCTGGATAGCTGTTTGTGTATTGATGTAGTCCAGCATTCCTTCTAAACGCTCACTTAAGCTTTTCATCTTGGACATGCCAGTCTCTACGAGGATCATTCCCCTGCCATTTAACAATTCATCAATAACCTTGCCCATTCTTGCCCCGGCTTGAATATTGTTCGTCCCAATGAAGGCCAGCCGATTGCTCTGGGGTGAATCCGATTCGAAGCAAACGACAGGAATACCCGCTTGGACAGCCTTATTGATAACAGGGGAAAGAGCATCCGCATCAACGGGGTCAATCGCGATTCCGTCGACTCCTTGTTTGATCATGGTTTCCATAATTCGAATTTGCTGTTCCAGATTGGCTTCGTCTGGAGCTTTGACAATAAGCTGTACCGGATAAGCCTTGGCGGCTTCCTCCGCAAATCGGGTAATCATCTCATAGAAGGGATGCGCCATCGGATAGATAATCCCTAAAGTTCGAATAGGTGCATCCTGTTTTACTGTAGTTGGTGTAATAGTTTTGGATGGAGGCGTCGAGTTTGTCTCCCATATACATCCAGCCATACAGAATAGCAGGAACATCGATAACAGGGGAAATACAATGGCCTTAACGCCAGACTGAATCCTTGTTGTCATGCTATTCTCCTTCTCCTGTATCGGATTCTCCACTGACTTGCCCTTGTTTTCGAAACTCCGTGGTCGTCATCCCCGTCACCTTCTTGAATAAATTAGAGAAATAGTGAGCGTCGTTGTACCCGACTTGATGAGCGATCTCATAAGATTTGTGGTTCGTGGATTGAAGGAGCTCCATCGCTTTGCGTATTCTTGTATTCGTCAAGTAGTTCATGAAGGTTTGACCCGTTTCCTGACTAAAGACTTTGCTAAGGTGGCTTGGACTGACCCGAACATGCTTGGCCGCTTCCTGAAGTGATAAATAATCCTTGTCGAAGTTAAGATGAAGATAATCCTTCACCTGGGAGATCATTTCAGCGTACCGATCCGAGGAGCCCGAGCGCCACAGCCAGAAATGCTCCGCAAGCTTAGCCAGATAATCACAAGCTTCCTCTTGGGAGCGAATTTTCCCAATCCTTTGCTGACACTTAAGCAGAGTTTCTTCAGAGATTTCCACCGAACGATACATTTCTTTGGCTGCTCGGAACACTTCCAAGGTTAAATCATTCAGAATGTAGTAGCCATACAAAGACGACTGCCATTGAACAGCTTGCAGCTTGTCGGTAAACGGATGGAGGAACGATTCCAGCTGAGATGCTGAGCCTAGCGTCAAGAATTCAAGGAATCGGTTACGATCCAGGAATGCAGAATGATCCAAGGACATCCCAATGGCCTCACTGAATGCGCGGCTGTTCAGCAAGGATTGACGGCGCCAATGCTTATCTTCCTCGGCATCGAGAAAGGAAAGGTGAATGCCTTGAAGACGATCTTGAATGCTCCCGATGCCAATGGCAATTGTACAAGCCATACGGTTCTCAACTGTAACTTTATATTCGTTTTGCAGCTGATTTAAAGTGATTTGCAGCTGCTCCTTAGAGTCGCCTTTGAAGATCCATACCTTTTCTGTGCGGTTTCTTTTGTAGACTAGGGGACTTACGAGCTCACCTAATTGCTCATAGAGTAGATTCTCCACCTTATGAACAAGGTCGGCTACGATGGATGTTGTGTTCTCTAAACACCGAATATCCGAAAGTGCAACCGCATAATAACGGGCTATAAGGTTAAACGAGAGAGAGGAAGCAGAGTGAATCGCTTCTGTCGTAGTGATCAATCCGGAACATAGGTCATCTAGCAGCTTTTCTTGCGACAGAGAGATCTGATCACTTTCGTTCTTTTTTAACCTCTCAATTCGCTCCAGCTCCAACCGCTCTTGATCTATCTTGTCGCTTACGGTGTGGAGTAACTGAATAATGTCCGTAGAAGTCACAGGCTTCAGGCAGTATTCTTCAACTCCGATCCGCAAGGCAGACCTTGCGTATTCGAACTCATCGTGCCCGCTTAAGATAATAATCTTGGTTCTCGGCATTCTCTGACGCACAATGGTACATAATTCCAATCCGTTCATGAATGGCATCTTGATATCGGTAATAAGAATGTCCGGCATAAGTTGTTCAATCATCGGCAGGGCGACTTCACCGTCGGAAGCATCTCCGCAATAAATAAAGCCTTCCTTCTCCCAATCCACACAATCCCGGATATTTTCGCGGATGAGGATTTCATCGTCCACTAGCATAACTTTCTTCATGACGGCATGCCCCCCTTTACCGGAATTCGAATGGTGATCGTAGTGCCAACTTGGTCAACGCTATCTATTTGTACACCATAACGGTCTCCATAATAGAGCCGAATTCTTTGGTGAACGTTGTGCAGACCGAAACCGCCGGATACTTCATCACCCGTTTCATTCGGCAACCGTTCCTTATTCAACTGTTCTCTTAATTGCTCCAGCTTTTCATTACTCATCCCGATGCCATTATCCTTGATGAGGAGCACCATATGATCCTCTTCAATTGCGTGCCCAGTAATTCGAATGAGCCCTTTGCCCCGTTTGTTCTTAATTCCATGGTATAAAGCATTTTCCACAATAGGCTGCAAAGTCATCTTCAGAATGTAGAGCGTAGATAGGCTCGGTTCAACTTCCAGCTCGTAATGGAGAATATCGCGGTAACGCATCTGCTGAATGACGAGATAGCTCCGAACATGATCCAACTCTTGCTCTAAACGAATCCAATCTCGTCCTTTATTTAAGCTGGTACGGAAAAATTTCGAGAGCGCCTGTACAAGCTGAATCACGTCCTTGTTCTTACCGGCTTCCGCTGTCCAGATAATAGAGTCAAGCGTATTGTAAAGGAAATGGGGATTAATCTGAGCTTGGAGCGTCCGCAGCTCCGCTTTCTGAATATGCTCCTGCTCTTCGATACTTTGCTGGAGCAGCATTTTTATTTTCTCTAGCATGATGTTAAAGCTGTTCCCGAGGTCGGCGATTTCATCTTGGCCTGACGGTTTCACCTTTGCTTCCAGGTAGCCTGATGCGGCCTGACGCATTTTGTTCTTCAATAGCTGTACCGGATAGGTGAGCCGTCTCGTGATAAAGAAATACGCGGTAATGGTAAACAAAATGCTAAGCGCAACGCTAACGATAATGAGCTGGCGAATTTCGTTCGCCTCTGCGACGATTTCTTGAAGGGGGACAAGCCCGACGATTTTCCAACCGGTCGCTTCGGATGTGGTATACACAACGAAATGTGTCTTATCTACAGATCGGTCCACAAATCCACCGCGCGGCTCAGAGGACCTATGCGTTAGATCGAAGGGTTGAAGCGTCTGTCCAGACCTTTGTATGCGGGATGGTGTGAAAATCGGATCCCCAGCTGGATTGACCACATAGAAAAAGCCGGTTTTACCAATGGAAACCGTATCAATAAATTGCTCAACGACGGAATCATCCAAATCGATAATGATGAATCCGATAACTTCATGGGTTATCCGCTGTTTGACTGTAGCCATAAGTGAGATGACGTTCTTTTCCGGGTATTGAAATTGGTCCACTCGATCAAGCGGCGAAGCCTCCGAAGGTGGAATATTCAATACCGCATTAGGATGATTGACCAAATGGAGGAAATGCGGGTTGCGCAGGGGGTTTTTGTCGAGCTGAAACACTCCTTTGCGCTCGCTGATCCCTCTGCCATAGAGATTGACCATCGTAATATTGAGAACGCTGTCATATTTGTAGGTTTCTCGGTACAAATCGAACGTTTTCAATATTTCCTTGGCATCCTCATAGGTATCGACTTGGGAAAATAAATAGTGAAGAACAGAGGGATTCTTCTCAAGCTCCAGCAGCTTGCCGGTGTCTTGGAACAAAACGTCTATATCACGGCCAAGCTGGTCTGCAACGAGCATGGTTGCTGCTTTGCTATGACCAGACACAGTATTGAAGGACTTCTGATAAGAAACCAAGCCGATTGTTACTAACGGGATTGTAGTCAAGATAACGAACAAGGTAAGCAGCTTGGCTCGCAAGCTGGAGAATATCCATCTCATAAGCTTCATGGGCGATTTAAGACCTTTCGATGGAAGTTGTGAAGCCGTCCCAATTTCAAGATATTTTATGTTACTTCACTATAGCAAATAAGGGAAGACGATTCTATGAAAACGCAACCACAACGATAAAAGTGTAACTTCCAAACAAAAAAACAAACCAAAGTTTAGACAAGAATCGAAAATAGCCAAAAAATCAAATCGAACTCCCATAGAACTCCGTATCCTGCCATTATGAAAGCGTTCTATAATGACCTCACACCAGCAACTGGTGATACAAGGGGAGGAATGAAAACAATGATTCAAGTAAGAAAATCGGGGTATATGCTTGCCATTCTCGTTATCCTTATGCTTATTGTCACTGCTTGCGGAGGCAATAACAGCAACAACAACGCAAGCCCATCATCGAGTGCGGCTGCACCAGCTCAAGGCGAGAAAGCGAGTCCAAGCGAATCCGCTGCAGCTCCTGCAGCAGACAAGAAAGTTACACTAGGCTTTGCTCAAGTCGGCGCGGAGAGCGGCTGGAGATCCGCCAATACGAAATCTGTTCAAGAATCCGCGGCGGAAGCGGGCTTTGACCTGAAATTTTCTGATGCTCAACAAAAACAAGAGAACCAAATCAAAGCGATACGTTCATATATTCAACAAAAAGTTGACGTCATTTCGTTTTCTCCAGTCGTTGAATCCGGTTGGGACACAGTGCTGAAGGAAGCGAAGGATGCGGGTATCCCGGTTATTCTGACCGACCGTGCCGTTGATTCCAAAGACACATCGTTGTATGTCACCTTCATCGGCTCGGACTTCGTGGAAGAAGGACGCCGTGCAGGTAAATGGCTAGTGGACAAATTCAAGGATGAGAAGGGTGACGTGAACATTGTTGAGCTGCAGGGCACAACAGGCTCAGCACCGGCGATTGACCGCAAAGCAGGCTTCGAGGAAACGATCAAGAGCAGCGCGAATCTGAAGGTTATTGCATCGCAAACGGCGGAATTCACGCGTGCTAAAGGCAAAGAGGTCATGCAAGCGTTCTTGAAGGCGAACAAGGATATTGATGTGTTATATGCGCACAACGATGATATGGCGCTAGGAGCGATACAAGCGATTGAAGCCGCAGGTTTGAAGCCGGGCGAAGACATTATTATCATCTCCATCGACGGAGTTAAAGATGGATTCGTTGCTGCAAGCGAAGGAAAGATCAATTTTATCGTCGAATGTAACCCGTTGCTTGGACCTCAATTGATGCAAGCGGTCAACGATGTGCTGGCAGGTAAAGAAATTCCGAAACGGATCGTGACTGAAGAAGGCGTATTTACTTCGGAAGATGCGAAGAGAGAGCTGCCGAACCGCCAGTACTAATACCTATATTCATGTAAGGAGATTAAACCACTCCACCAGCCGATGTGCCTTCGGGGTGGTTTTTTCTCTTCAATGGGGGAGAGGATTAAATGAGGGAGAGTCAGCCGATCTTGCAAATGACGAATATTCACAAGCGATTTCCAGGGGTCAAGGCGCTATCCGGAGTAAACTTCCGTTTGTACGCGGGCGAAGTACATGCCTTGATGGGAGAGAACGGGGCAGGCAAATCAACCCTTATTAAAGTATTGACTGGCGTCTACGTCATCGATCAAGGAAATATCGAGCTTGAAAATCAGAAAATTACGGTTCATAGTCCACAAGAAGCTCAGGCGATCGGCATTAGTACCGTATACCAGGAAGTTAACTTGTGCCCGAACTTGTCCGTTGCGGAGAACATCTTCATCGGGCGTGAGCCCCGTCGTTTCGGTCGAATTCTATGGAAAGAAATGAACAGCCGAGCGCAGCGATTATTGTGGGATCGGCTTCAGCTTCAGATTGATGTCACGCTTCCGTTACAATCCTATTCCGTAGCGATTCAGCAATTGGTTGCCATTGCTAGAGCGCTTAATACGTCAGCTAAAGTGCTCATTCTCGATGAACCGACCTCAAGCTTGGATCGCAACGAGGTTCAGCAGCTATTCGGAGTCATGAACAAGCTGAAGAGCGAAGGGTTAGCGATTCTATTCGTTACGCATTTCCTGGACCAGGTGTATGAAATTTCTGATCGAATAACCATTCTCCGCAATGGAGAGTTTGTCGGGGAGTATCTTGCAGATGAGCTCCCCCGGATAGAATTGGTTTCAAAAATGATAGGGAAAGCCCTTCATATGCTAGAAGAGCTGCCTAAGACGGAAGGGAAGAGCCGTTCGATAACAGGGGAGGTCATGGTTGAGGCCAGTGCTCTCGGTCGCAAGGGTGCAATAGCTCCTTTTGATCTGACCATTCAAAAAGGGGAGGTTATCGGGCTTGCTGGACTGCTTGGCTCGGGACGGACTGAGCTCGCAAGGCTTCTATTCGGTGCAGATCGTGCAGATCAAGGAAAGCTTCAAATCGGGGATTCCGCTAAGGGTGTGCATTCGCCTAGGCAGGCTATAGATAATGGAGTCGCTTTCTGTCCGGAGAATAGGAAGACGGAGGGAATCATCGATGAGCTCTCCGTGCGCGAGAACATTATTCTTGCATTGCAAGCGACTCAGGGCTGGTTCCGAACTTTATCGCGGAAGCGTCAAGACGAGATGACGGATGAGTATATCAAGGCACTTAACATCAATCCTCCTAATCCGGAGCAATTGATTAAGAATCTAAGCGGGGGCAATCAGCAGAAGGTTATTCTTGCAAGGTGGCTGCTCACTGATCCTAAGCTGCTCATTCTAGATGAACCTACAAGAGGAATCGATGTAGGAGCCAAAGCCGAAATACAGAAGCTGGTGCTTGCCCTATCGACGAAGGGGATGTCTGTTCTGTTTATTTCCTCAGAACTGGAAGAGGTGCTTCGCGTCAGCGATCGGATTGCGGTATTGCGCGATCGCAGAAAAGTGAAAGAAATGGCCGAAGAGCAAATGAGCCAGCAAGATGTCATGCAAGCAATAGCAGGAGGATGAAGACGATGAATCGTATACTGAACCATCATTTGTTCTGGCCGCTATCTATGCTGGCCGCGTTACTATTGTTTAATCTATTCTATTCCCCGGATTTCTTCGCCATACAAATGAGGGGCGGTCATCTCTATGGAAGCTTGATTGATATTCTGAACTTCGGATCGCCATTGATTCTTGTCGCGATTGGCATGACATTGGTCATTGCAACGAAAGGTATCGACTTATCCGTAGGCTCTATTGTGGCGATTGCAGGGGCAATGGCATGTCTCTCGATTAGCAGGAGCTCCGATCAAAGCGCTCTCGGAGCCGTGCTTCTGGCAGTAGGTATATCATTGGTTTTGTCTCTTGTGCTCGGACTTTGGAATGGCTTATTGGTAGCTGGAGCAGGCATTCAGCCGATTATCGCTACACTTATTCTCATGGTTGCAGGCCGGGGTATCGCGCAACTGATCACTGGGGGTCAAATCATTACCGTTAATAGCTCTTCCTATAACTATATCGGGTCGGGAGCGCTTGCGACTCTGCCCTTCTCCATCTTCGTAGTTGCGGCGGTATTCCTTATTGCCACGCTCCTGACTCGGAGAACTGCGCTCGGTCTTTTTATCGAATCTGTAGGCTGCAACCCGATTGCGAGTCGTTTAGCAGGGATAAGATCCAGGGTCGTTATCATTGCAGTTTATATATTTTGCGGTTTCTGTGCGGGTATCGCAGGGTTGATCTTAAGCTCCAACGTTTCCAGTGCGGACGGCAACAACGCCGGCATGTGGTACGAGCTTGACGCGATACTGGCCGTGGTCATCGGGGGAACCTCCCTTAATGGCGGCCGATTTTATCTAACCGGCACCCTGATCGGAGCATTGATTATTCAAACGCTGACCACAACGATTTATATGACGGGAGTGCCGCCGGAAATTATTCTAGTTGTTAAAGCGTTCGTTGTCATGCTCGTCTGCTTGATCCAGTCCGAGACGTTTCGTCAAACCTTGGTTAGACGCTGGAAAACGCGCAACTATCCAGGTGAGCAGGAGGTAACGCACCATGCTTAAGCGGAAATATGTTCCTATCCTCGTAACAATCGGTTTATTTGCCCTAATGTTCGCCGCAGGTTCATTCCGCTACACTGGATTTTTCTCGCTGCAGGTTCTGTTCAACTTGCTGATAGACAATTCCTTCTTGCTTATCGCGGCGGTAGGGATGACGTTCGTCATCGTCTCGGGAGGTATCGATCTGTCTGTTGGTTCGATGATTGCCCTGACAACGATGATTTCCGCAAGCCTAGTCCAAGAGCATGGATGGCCGCCGGCTGTCGTTATTCCTTTGGTGCTGATTTTTGGATCTCTCTTTGGCTGGATCATGGGAGCGCTTATCTATTACTTTAAGATTCAGCCGTTTATCGTTACTCTGGCGGGAATGTTCTTGGCCCGGGGACTCTGTTACGTGATCAATATCAATACCATTACAATCGATAACGCATTCTATACCAAGGTCGCGCAGACGAAGGTTTCTCTCCCCGGAGGCAACTTTGTTTCCATCAGCGTCCTCATCGCATTAGTTGTCGTTGCCATCGCTATCTATATCGCCCATTACACCCGGTTCGGCCGTAATACTTACGCCCTCGGGGGCAGCGAGCAATCCGCTCTGCTGATGGGGCTTCCTGTCGGAAGGACGAAAATAGCGGTTTATATGTTCAGCGGTTTCTGTTCCGCGCTTGCCGGCGTCGTATTCACATTCTACATGCTTTCGGGTTACGGCCTGCATGCGGTCGGATTGGAGCTGGATGCGATCGCGGCTGTTGTAATCGGCGGTACCCTTCTGACCGGCGGCGTCGGGTATATTGTCGGTACTTTATTCGGAGTATTGATACAAGGGGTTATCCAGACCATTATCAGCTTCGAAGGTACGCTGAGCTCCTGGTGGACCAAAATCGTTATCGGCTTACTCCTGTTCCTGTTTATTTTGCTGCAAAGATTGCTTAGTGCTAGGCGATCCACAGTCCGAAGCAAATAATAGAGAGCAACGATGTCCCGTTTTCAGGTATAATGGAGGTCGAGGAGGGGTCATATGAATAACAAACGGTCCAACCCCTTAACATTCATTGCTTTGGTTTTTATGATCGTATTGACCGGCTGCCAGTCGCCGGCTTCAATAGGAACAGGACCGCATTCTACGAGTGTTAACTCTGGTGATGGTTGGGAGACAGCTAGTCCAACAGCCGAAAGCTTGCCTTCCGACAAACAGATTGTGCTCGGGTTTTCGCAGCTTGGCTCGGAGAGCGACTGGCGCAAAGCTAACACGTTGTCGATCCACGCAGCAGCTGAAGAAGCGGGTATCGATCTAGTTTTCGCGAATGCTGAACAATCTCAAGCCAAACAATTTGATGCTATTCATTCTTTTATTGACCAGAAAGTGGATGTAATAGCCATCGCTCCGGTTATTCAATACGGTTGGGAACCCATATTAAAGGAAGTTAAGCAGGCAGGCATTCCTGTTATTCTGTTTGACCGTTCCGTTGAAGTTAGCGACACTTCACTGTTCGTTACATTGATCGGCAGTGACTTCTATGAAGAAGGACGCAAAGCAGGCAAATACTTGCTAGACAAAATGAGAGATCGAACAGAGCCCGCAGGTATTGTAGAGCTGCAGGGAACGGTTGGATCGGCACCGTCTGTAGAGCGGGGCAAAGGTTTTCATGAAGTAGTCAAGGAACGAGAGCCGTTAATCATGCTTGGCAGCGAGCCCGCCAACTTCACCAAGGAGGAAGGCAAGAAAGTGATGAGCTCCTTCTTAAAGGAGCATGGGAAGGATATTCACGTTCTGTTCTCCCACAATGATGATATGGCGCTTGGGGCTATCGAAGCCATTGAAGAATACGGGCTCGAAGCAGGGAAAGATATCATAATCATCTCCGTTGACGGAACGAAACAAGCTTTCGAGAAAATGGCGGAAGGTAAAATCAATTGCATTGTTGAGTGTAATCCGCTGCTTGGCCCGCATCTCATGCAAGCTGTCAAAGAGTTGATGGAGGGCAGAACGTTACCGAAACGAATCGTACCTACCGAAAGCGTATTTACTGAAGAAATGGCAAAGAAAGAGGTGGGCAATCGAAAGTACTAAACTGTGACCCGAAAGATCGGCACTTTGAAAAGAAGTGACCTCTCTCGGGTCTTTTTGCGTTTATAATCAGATGTATTGGAAAATCGGCAAGCGCCGCGGATCCATAACCAGATCGACATGAGCCGTGTGTTTGGTTTTGAATTAGATATACTTATGTAACATTCTAATTCTGTATGAAATTTCATACAGAATAGCTCCCGCTACGACATTCTGCTTAATTCTGTATGAAATTTCATACACAATAGCCTCTGTTATTACATACTACTTAATTCTGTACGAAATTTCAGACACAATAGCCGTTAATTCCACTTATACTTTTTGTTCATAATTTGATAACTGAGCCTAAAATACCAAAGAAAAAGTCTCCGTATCTAGAAGACCTAAGTAGTAACCCTCTCAGGTCCTTAATCGGTGAAAGTCAGGTCTAGTTTACTTGAGGAGCTTCCTTGTAGGACCGACAACTTTACTTTTGATTCGTGAATCTCGGAACGTTCTTATTATCGCAAGGTCTTAATCGTTTGAAGGTTTGATCTGGCTTTGAGGGTTTGATCTGGCCATGTAGTGTTAGATTTTGTTTTACAGCTACGGATAGGCCAAGTGAAGAGAATCGTTTCTCCTGGAGAGTTTACGCGCCGCCTTTGAACTCCACTTGTTTCCTTTTAGAGGAATCAAAACAAGTGGAGTTCACCAGCGGCCGGAAGGAGAAATGATTATCGCAACGGTCTTAGGATTTCGAGGCTAACCACTGTGTCAATATTTGAATTTGATCGTCTGTCAATTTCCCTTCAAAGGCCGGCATTCCGCCTCTGCCTTCAGAGATACGGTTGTGGATTTCATCGATTGACAAGTTGGCACCGGTACGCTGTAGATTAGGGCCTGCCCCGCCGCCCAAATCAACAGCATGACAACCGATACAGTTTTTCTTGTAGAGAGCTTCGGCTTCTGCAGCATTTACGGTATCTGCAGCGGGACTGTCGGCAGCCGGCGGGGTTGGTGCAACCTGTGTATCAGGAGCGACCGGTGTCGTATTTTCGTTGGTATTACCCCCACCACAGCCTGTCATTGCTATAACAAGAATCAGGCTTAGTAGTGTTGCTATCCGTTTCATTATCATAAAAACCCCCTGAAATCGAATCATTAGCAGATTGTTGCTTATGTTAGCTTTCCCGTTTGTAACACCGTTATCCAGAAGGACATCTCTCGGGTTTATTTATAGCTTCTTAGCCTGGTTCGTAAATCGCAACAGGTCCCCATACACAATATGATCCGAATAAGCCAGCCGATTGGCGACATCCTTCTTAAAAGGTTCGCACTCTGCTTTATCGGTAACTTCGCCTGATGTTTTATCGTAACAACGATTTTTAGTGAACAAGATCCGATCCGTTATAAAGCTTCCATCCCGCAATATCGCTAATTCCCTCCGATTCATAGCAAACAGATCCTGCCCGAAATTCGGTTGACCAGCCGTTCTTATCCCAAGCAAATGCAAGAGAGTAGGCTTCAGATCGATCTGTCCAGAGATCGTATCCATTTGTTTCCCCTTCTGTCCTGGAATGTGAATGATAAGAGGAACTCTTTGCAGCTGCGCATGGTCATACCAATTCAGTTTCTCTTTCCCGAGCAGTTGGGCCATCGCTTTCTTGTGCTTGTGCGAAATACCGTAATGATCTCCGTACAGAATAAAGATCGATCGTTCATAAAGCCCCGCCTTTTTCACTTCCTCAAAAAATACTTTTAACGCCTCATCCATATATCTCACGTTGGGAATGTATCGATTCAGCGTACTGGAATTAGATACGTATTTCGGAATTAGCTGGTCTTTCTCGTCTAAATCAAACGGATAGTGGTTGGTCAGGGTAATGAACTTGCTGTAAAAAGGCTGAGGCAGTTCTTTTAATTTCTCGATAGATTGCTTAAAAAACGAAATATCGTTTAATCCCCACCCAATGGTGTTGTCTTCCGTAATTTTGTAATCGGATGAAGAGAAAAACCGTTCATATCCCATCGTCTTGTACATGTTCCCGCGGTTCCAGAATGATCGGTTATTGGCGTGAAACGCGATAGGGTAATAACCGATCTTCTTCAGAATGTTCGGCGTGGAGTCATATGCGTTCTGAGCGTGAGAGAAATAAACAGCTCCGCTGGGCAAGGGGAAGAGAGACGTGTCTATAGTGAATTCGGCGTCTGACGTTTTGCCTTGTCCGGTTTGGTGGTAGAAGTTATCGAAATAATAGCTTTCTTTAATCAACCGGTTCAGGTAAGGAGTAACCTCTTGTCCGTCAATACGCCGGCCGATTACAAAGCTTTGCAACGACTCCATCGATACCAAGAAAACATTATAGCCTTTGGCAGCCCCAAACAGCTTCTTATTGTACTCTTCTTTGGGTAACTGCTTAAGAAACGATTCGACGGTCAACAGATCATCGTTGGTGGCAGCTGCTTTTTTTAATCCGCTCTTTGCGCTCGTAATGATGTCGTACAGATGGTAATTGTAGGCTCCAATGCTTTTGACAACAATTTGACGATCAAACGTTCGAACTAGCAGCTCCGGGTGACCTTTCTCGACCATGACAAAATTGAGATATAAAAGCAATATAGCGAGCATAATAGTCGCAGTCAGATGACGAAAGCTCCAAGCAGTCCTTTGAATCGATTTTCTATTCATCATGATAACCAAGATGAAGGTATCAAGGAAAAGGAGCAGATCAGAAGGGCGCAGGAGCGTGAATAAGCTGCCCCAGACAACACTCATATTATCGGCTAGAAACAATACTGGGATCGTGATAAAGTCGTTAAAGAAACGGTAGTAAACAAGATCGGACAATAACAGTATCGAGGATAAGAAGCTTAACGCCACAATTGGAATATGTATTCTTTTTCGAAACCCTAACATAGCGAAGTTAAACAGGATAAGAATGGAACTGCAAGTGCTAATAAGTAAAATGAGTTCCTGATAGAAGCCTTTTACCGGCAATTCAAAGCAATAACGATGGACCAAATAATTCTTCAAACATATGCAAAATAACGATGAGTACGTGAAAGTATGTTTATTATAATTTCGTTGGACGTATGAACGTAAGCTCAAGTTTTTCCCTCCAATAATAAAAAATAATACTTGTATCGTTTTCCAAAGGAAACCAATCTATTCGCCCCTTATGGATAACGAGAGCCTGTTATGGAACATTAAAGTAATCTTCCTAACACGGCTGGAGGGAATAAATTGCTTCATTCAAGCAAAGAAAGAAGATTGCTTTGGATAAGCGGAGCCTTACTGGCGCTATATCTCTCCCCTCTGTATATATTGGGCGAGGAAGCTCATATCCGCGTTCATGACAATCTGGATTCGAATATCGCTTGGTATAAAATTTTGGTAAGCAGCGGTGAGTGGTTCGGTAGCTATTCTGCCGTCATTCCGCAAGTGATTAACGGACTTACGAGAAATGCATTCGGTACTGAATTTAGCGGTAATGTTCTTTTACATGCTCTTTTCCCGTCTATGACGGCGTATGCGCTCAGCCTGACGATTACTAGGGTGTTTGCTTTTCTTGGCATGTATTTCCTTCTGAGAGATCACTTTATCCAAGGGCGGAATTATGCATTCGTTCGAGTCGGGGTGGCGCTGGCTTTTGCGCTGACACCGTTCTGGCCTTCGGGCATGCTTAGCACGTTGGGACAGCCGCTGGCACTCTGGGCATTTCTGCACATAAGGGAAGGGCGGAGCGCATTTAAGTATTGGTTTACGCTGATTCTGCTTCCATTTTATTCTAGCCTCGTTTTAGGTTTTTTCTTTTTCCTCATAGCGGTTGGACTGTTGTGGGTATGGGATTTGGTAGTGAAAAAGCAAACGAATTTACGGTTTCTCGCAAGCATCGTGCTAATGGGAGTTCTCTATTTAGCGATTGATTACCGCCTTTTATTGTCCCTTGTTTTGTCTGGCGAACCGACGAGCCGCGACGAGTTCATTTCATCGCGATTGGACTTCTGGCACTGCATCCGGCTTGGTATTAAGAACTTCATATATGGACACAATCACGTGCTGACTCTTCATACAATTGTCATTTTACCGGTTATGTTAACTGTATTATTGTATTTGCTCCTAGGCCGTGCTAAATGGAAGGGTACTCGAACAGGGAACCTATTTATGTTTCTCATGGCGCTTAATTTGGCGTTATCTTTTTGGTATTCGTTCTGGTTCTACAAGGGATGGCAGCTGCTTAAACAACAATACTCTCTGCTGAATACTTTTAATTTTGCGCGATTTCATTTTTTGCGCCCGCTCGTTATATATTTAGGGTTTGCTCTGGCTTTGCGGCTGCTCATTTTTATTTGGGGGAAAAAGGGGCGTTGGATAGCCCAAACGGCGTTGATCGCGCAAGTGGTGATTCTGCTGGCAAGCAACGATGAATTTGTATATCGGAGTAAGGGTACGCCGTCATTTCGCGAGTTTTACGCCGTTGAGCAGTTCCGGGAAATCGAGCGGTTTATCGGACTTCCTAAGGATTCGTACCGGGTAGCGAGCATTGGATTGCATCCATCAATCGCGCAGTACAACGGGTTTTATACGTTGGATACGTACAATAATTTTTATTCTCTGCAATACAAGCATGCGTTTCGGCGCATTATCAAGAAGGAACTCGCTAAACAGAAAAAGCTTCGGAAATACTTCGATACTTGGGGCGGGCGATGTTATCTATTCGTTGCTGAATTAGGAGGGAAATACGATTACCGAAAGACGTCGGGCAAAAAAATCCGTAATCTGGAGTTAAACATCAATGCGTTTAAGGGACTGGGCGGGCAGTTTATTTTTTCTGCGGTTCCGATTGTAAACGAAGAAGAGAATGGGCTGACGCTTCGGAAAGTGTTTAACAATCCGCGATCTGCTTGGAAAATTTATGTGTATGAAACGAAATTGCGATAGCTAATCATGCAGGATTTGTCGTCTACTCCATCTGTACAATGTCATGTATAATAATGGCTAACACCAACGGCATAGACGATCAGATGGTTTTTACTATGGAGGGAATACATTGGCACAGCTATATTTTAAATACGGTACAATGAACAGCGGTAAATCGTTTGAAATCATCAAGGTGGCGCATAACTACGAGGAGCAAGGCAAACCGGTTCTAATCTTTACTCCTTCTATAGATACGAGAAATGGTTCTAATCAAGTCGGCACTCGTGCAGGCTTTACAAGGCAAGCGATTCCCGTAGACGACCAGACTGACCTTTATGAGTCCGTGAAAACACAGCTTTCGGGCTCCGGACGATTTTTCTGCGTGTTGGTTGACGAAGCCCAATGGCTGAAGAAGAAGCATATCTTGGAGCTCACCCGTGTGGTGGACGAGTTAAATGTTCCTGTTATGGCATTTGGCTTGAAGAATGATTTTCAGAATGAATTGTTCGAGGGCAGCTATAATCTGCTTATATACGCCGATAAAATCGAAGAAATCAAAACGATTTGTTGGTATTGTGATAAAAAAGCGACAATGGTTGTACGTCTCAAGGATGGCGTTCCCGTAAATGTAGGAGAACAAATCCAGGTTGGCGGCAGCGAGGACTATAAGCCGGTATGCCGGCGCTGTTATAACAAGGCATTCGAAAAAAAGTGAGGGATTATCAAAGGTTTCATTTGAGAGGCGAGGGACGAATGATGGCGGATATAAATAGAAAATGGATCGAGCTTTGGCCGGAGGGTGCTCCGAGGGCGGAAGGAAATAACGATGAGGATATTCCCGCACTTACAGCTTATCCGGTTGATGGTGATGGTAGAGGAGCGGTCATTGTCTGTCCAGGCGGCGGATATGGCGCACGAGCAAATCATGAAGGCGAGCCGATTGCGCTGTGGTTGAACAGTATCGGGATCCATGCTTTTGTTTTGCGATACCGTGTCGCGCCATACCGGTATCCCTGCGCTCTAACGGACGTGCAAAGAGCAGTTCGTTATGTGAGGCACAATGCGGCGGATTATGGTATCAATAAGAATAAGATCGGCGTGCTCGGCTTCTCGGCAGGGGGACATTTGACAGCCTCGATTGGCACTCAATATGACTCGGGGAATCCTGAAGCGAAAGATGAGATAGACAGACAGTCTTGTCGTCCCGACGCGATTATTCTTTGTTATCCGGTCATTACAATGAAGCCTCCTTATTATCATCAAGGCTCGATGCTCAATTTGCTTGGTCCTGCTCCTGATCAGGAGCTGGTAGAACGAATGAGCTGCGAGGGACAAGTTACTGCGGATACGCCGCCAACCTTTCTGTGGCATACTTCGGATGATGGAGCCGTTCCTGTGGAGAATAGCATGCTTTTTGCGAGCGCTCTCCGGCGAGCGGGAGTTCCCTTCGATCTGCACGTTTATGAGAAGGGACGTCATGGACTTGGCATGGCTGAGGAAGATGAGCATGTCGCCTCTTGGACATCCGTATGCGGACTGTGGCTCAAGCGATATCAATTTTAAGTCAGGAGCTGCGGCATGCTTTTTGTTTGGATTGCATTATGGGCGGTTGCGCTCATCCTTCTCTTATCGGACACTAGATCATCGATTAACCGACGTCTGAGTGCCGTTGCCTTATGCGGTGGCGCGGGAGCTTTAGCTGCTGTATTGGATATTACCTTTATCCCCTATATCAACGCGACGTACCCAAACGAAGGATTGGAGAACGCTTTATACCACATACAAGCAAGCTCTTCTTTGGTTTCATATTATGGGCTTCCCTATTCCTTTCTCTTATTTGCCCTTGCATACCGTCCGGTTCTTATGAACCGGACCATGGAGAGACTTACGTTGCTTGTCCTGCTGCTTCCGATTATCGGGTGCCTGCTATTCACTTCTGGATATAACGAGGTATACCCCATAACCTTCACTGTGGTGGTGTGGTGGGCGGTTCCTTATTTCGCAGCCGGAACCGTGATCGTGCTCCTGAAGAAGTCGGGCCATTATTCTCCTTCCCACACCCATTGGATGATCTGCCTGGCGGTTCTTCCTCCGGTTATTTTCGCCATGCTGATGAGTTATTTGCTGCCAAGCCTCGGACTGCTCAGGATGTGGAAATACAATACGTGGTTCGTCAGCATAGGAATTGCGGTTTTCGTTATGGGTCTTTTCACTTATGGATTCTTGGGCGTAAGAGTGCTGATCGATCGTCGGAGACTCGATTCTACGCTGCGTGCAGTAACCTCGGGAACGGCTATCCTGCATCATGCAATCAAGAACGACGTTGGCAAAATGAGACTGTTCACAGAGAAGATGAAAGCTTATGCGGAATCAACGGACCAACTGGAATTACTGGAGGATATAAAGGTTGTTCAGAGTGCTTCCAATCATATTCAGGATATGATTTCCCGTGTTCATCGTCGTACGGAGGATCTGGAGGTACAGCCGGCAGAGGTGGATATAGGCGAGCTTATCCGTCATACGCTAAAGCCTCATGAACCCTTGCTTCAGAGCATCAAGCTGCATGTGAATGTATCAGGCGGCTGGCTGTGCAGGTTAGATCCCGCTCAGGTTGGAGAAGCGCTCAACAATCTGATTGCTAATGCGATTGATGCGATGGAAGGTACAGGGCATTTGTTCCTTTCGTTACGGGAGAGTAAGAGAGAGCTGATTGTGGAAGTGCGGGATACTGGTCCAGGGATGGATAGGGGACAAACCTCCAAAGCTCTCGAACCGTTCTATACGACGAAAAGCAGTAAAGAAGCAAATTTCGGGCTAGGGCTTCCTTATGCGTATTATGTCATGCGTAAGCATGGCGGGTCACTGCAGATTAGGAGTAAGCTTGGCGTCGGTACGCGTGTCTATTTGACTTTTCCGAAGAGCAGAATTAAGGCCATGCAGCAAGGGCAAATGACCGCAAAAGGGAGAGATGCCCATGAATAATATACGAATATGGATTATAGAGGATGACAAGGACTGGCTTCGCGGCTTAAAAGCTTACTTAAACGGTCAGCAGGGTTTAGAGATTACCTTCACTGCGGATAACCCGGATGCCGTAAGGGAGGAGCTAGCTAAAATAACGAATACAGCAGACGTTGTCTTGATGGATATCATGCTTGACGGAGATCCAGCAGGAATTGCGTTAGCGGAGGAAGTGTCTATTTCCACAGGCGCTCGCGTCATTATGCTGACCTCGATGGAAGAGAAGGAGCTCATCTTCCGCTCATTCCAAGCAGGAGCAATCGATTATCAGATCAAATCGGATTTCGAAGGATTACCGAATGCGATCCAGGCGGCTGCGCGCAAGGAATCTCCGATCAGCTCGGCAGCTGCGGAGAAAATGCGGGAGGAATTCCGCCGATTGAAGCAAATGGAGCGGGAATTCGAAACGAAAACCATGCAAGACAAAATAACACCCTCCGAACTGCAGCTTCTCAAGCTTATCGATAAGGGGTACTCCCAATCGGAGATCGCAAGCAAGTTAGTCGTATCGATCCGCACCGTCAAAAATCACATCAATCATATCTTAAAGAAGCTAGGAGCCAAAGGCTCTAAGGAAGCAGCGAAGGAAGCTAAGGATAAGGGATTGTTTTAACCCAGAAACGTTAACCCTAAGTAGTACCACACAAAGTTGGTACTATTTTTTTGCGCGTATTTTCTAGAATGAAGGTATAAAGCTATCAACCTAAATAGGAGAAAAGGGGAAGTAATATGGGGTTCGTAATTTTCTCGCTGGCGCACGGGATAGGAATCGCGATGGCTGTCCTATTCATCATATTGATCATAAGCTTCCGAAGGAAGCTAAGGAATCCCGCGGCTAACCGGCGAATGAGGTTCGGAATGATTGCCATACTCGCGGGTTGTGAAATTTCTCTTCAGGTTTGGTACGCCGTAACGGACAACTTCGGTTTACATTCATTTCCCTTCCAGTTATGCAGCATCATGATGTGGTTATCTGCAGCGGTTCTTCTGACCCGGAATCGTAAACTATGCGACATTACCTTTTTCCTCGGGATAATGGGTGCGATGCAGGCACTGCTAACACCAAATTTGGATGCGACTTTTCCGGAATATCGCTATTTCCACTTCTTTATCGCCCATGGGGCGATTATAGGAGCGAGTGTATTTCTAACTGTCGTGGATGGATATCGGCCACAGGTCACTTCCGTATTCAAAGCAATCGGATGGCTGCATATACTAGCTATTCCAGCTGCAATCGCCAACACGATTACCGGGAGTAACTTCATGTTCCTAGCGCGCAAACCTGCTACGGCTTCTTTGCTAGACCTCCTTGCACCTTGGCCGTGGTATCTGCTTCAGTTGGAGCTAGTGGCACTAATACTATGCTTCTTGCTGCTCGGTGTCGTGAAGGGCTTGGATCGTTTGTTACATATAGAAGCTAAATTTCTTAAAGATTATAAGTAGTTATCGCGAGGGATTGACGAGCAGAAAAGCGATTGCTATACTACTATACGTAAACGTTACGAATAAAATATTTTTTCTTTTACATCGGTAATTTATATGTATTACATGATAATACAAAGGGTACATAGCCGGACTTAACGTCCGGCTTATGTATGGAGTTTTATCCGTAATGATTACACATTATGCAAACTTAATCATTTATAGTGGAGGAATTAATTATGTCTAATCGGTATAAATCATTGTTGGTTTTACTTCTTTCGGTTATTTTTTTGGCGGCTTGCACTTCAAACGCTGCTGATAACCAAAGTGAGGAGAAAAAACACGTAAACCTGCTCTTTAATTTTGCAGCAAGCTCGCTTGATCCGAATGTGGATTCAAGTTATTTACCACTTCGCGCAGGAATAACGGAAACATTGGTACGCCTCAATGATACGAAGTTGGCAATCGAGCCGTGGCTTGCAGAAAGCTGGGATAGTAAAGACGCCCAGTTATGGACGATTGAGCTTAGAGACGGGGTAACTTTTCACAACGGCAAACCTATGGATGGCGCAGCTGTAAAAGCCTCACTGGAGCGGGCAATAAAAGATAGTCGTGCAGTAAAGAACGCCCTGCGCATTGAAACCATACAAGCAAATGCAAATACGTTAACGATTAAGACAGCAGTTCCTTTTCCCGAATTCCCGTCAGAACTGGTTCATCCAAACACATCGATTATCGACGTGACGGAAACGGATTTTATTAATAAACCGATAGGAACAGGCCCCTTTGCCGTGTCAGCATTTACGCCGGGTACCGCAGTGGACCTGATCCGTTATGATGGTTACTGGAGCGGACCCGCAAAACTGGATTCAGCAAGATTTTCGTTTAATGAAGATGCGAATGCTCGCTCACTTGCCCTACAATCAGGAGTCGCTGATATTGTCTTCCGTCCTGAAGTAGAAACCCTTGCTAATTTGGAAGCTGTACAAGGTGTGACCATCGACTCCACTTCCACTTTCCGAGTGCATCAATTGATAATGAATATGGGACGGAAGCCCCTTCAAGATGTCAATGTTCGCAAGGCAGTAGATGTATTGATTGATCGTAAAGCTATTGTGGAGACTATTTTAAAGGGACATGCAGAAGTTGCTGCAGGACCATTCCCATCTAGCTTTTCATTTGCACCAGACTATCCTGAGAAAAAGAGTGGTCTGGAGGCTGCTAGAGCATATCTCAAAGAAGCAGGATATACAGAAGCTAATGGCGTTATGCAAAAAAACGGCGAACCGCTCACACTTAAACTCCTGACTTACAGTGCGCGTGCTGACTTACCCTTAATCGCACAAGTATTTCAATCAGATGCTGGCAAGCTGGGAATTGACGTGGAAATCCAACTGATCGAAAAGCCGGAAGAGTATATGACTGCCAATGGAGATTGGGATTTGGCAACCTACAGTTATTTAACTGCACCTCGCGGTGATGCCGGTTACTTTTTAAATGCAACGTTTCATCCAAAGGGCGCTTTGAACTTCAGCGGTACGGATGACGATAAATTAACATCTCTCATCGACGAGTTAAACGTGGCCGTTGGACAGGAAGAGCGTTCGGTTATAGCGAAACAAATTGCAATATATGTAGATGAACAGGCTTATAATTCGTTTGTTTTGTATCCGAACACACTAGTCGCTTATAAGTCAGATAAAGTTATAAACTGGACGACATCCCGAAGTGAATACTATATGCTGACGAATGAATTGGATGTGAAGAAGTAAATGCTTCAGATTCTAGGCCGGCGATTAATCGAGGTCCTGATCTTTCTTCTGGCCATTACGTTTATCAGCTTTCTCTTTCTGCGTCTAGCTCCGGGTGATCCGGTTCTATCCATTCTTAGAGTCGATGATTTGTCGGTCACGAATGAACAAGTCGAAGCTTTGCGCGAAGAATTAGGGTTTAATGACCCTCTTTTAGTCCAGTATGGCCGCTGGTTTGCTGACTTTTTAAAATTGGATTTCGGGAATTCATATATTACGAATCAGCCTGTGATGGATATGATTTTAAGCGGGCTGCCCGCAACAATTGAATTGACAATGGGTTCGCTTATTGTCATGCTCGTTGTTGCTATTCCGCTTGGTTCACTCGGTGCCCTTTATCGCGGAAGTTGGATTGACCAGATAAGCCGGGGAGTGTCGCTGCTTGGCGCAGCAATACCTAGTTTTTGGCTGGCATTGATCTTCATTGATTTATTTGCAGTACGATGGGGGATTCTCCCTCCAATGGGAAGGGACGGACTTATTTCTGCTGTCCTTCCTTCCATTACTTTAGGACTTGCCATCACAAGTGTTTACGTTCGGTTATTGCGTTCGAGCTTACTCGACTCTCTCAGCAATGAATTTATAAGGGCAGCACGTTCCAGAGGATTATCGGAAATGCGAATTTTTTTCGCCCATGCATTTCGTTATAGTCTTCCGCCTGTTATTACCGTATTCGGTGTCAGCCTGGGCAGCTTGATCGGTGGAGTTGTTGTTATTGAAGTTATTTTCGCCTACCCTGGTATCGGTAAGATGGTGGTCGACTCAATCAGATCGCGTGATTACCCCGTGATCCAAGGGTACATTTTGATCATGGCAATTACCGTTTTTCTTGTAAATAGCGCTGTCGATTTATCCTACCGATATTTAAACCCGGAGCTCAGACTAAGGGAAAGGAAGAACAGCTGATGGAGTTAGTGCTTAAAGAGAATAGCAAGAATAGCAAGAAGAGCTGGAAAGCTGCCGTTCTGCTCTTCATGCTGACTTTGTCGCTGGTTATTGTTGCATACACCTTCCTAGTCCTGAAGGTTGACCCGTCTTTGGTCAATCTGGCTGAAAGATTATTGCCGATGAGCTTCGAACATCCGCTTGGGACAGATCATCTAGGGCGTGACGTATTGACACGTCTTCTGCTTGGCTCCCAGCTGACGGTAGGCTACGGTCTCTTGGCACTGCTGATTGCAGTAATGATCGGTGTGCCGTTTGGTGTATGGGCCGGATTTAAAGGAGGTCTATTCGATCGGATTTTTATGCGTATAGCAGACGCCTTCCTGTCGTTTCCGGATACAGTTGTTGCGATCGTGTTGAGTGGTTTGCTTGGTGCGGGTATTGAAAATCTGTTACTCGCAATAGTTGTGGTGAAATGGGTTAATTATGCCCGGCTTGTGCGCAGTACAGTGCTGACTGAACGCCGGAAAGACTATATTATGATTGCCAAAATAAATGGTCTTCGTACTGGCCGAATAATGACCAAACATCTGTTTCCCCATATTATCGGGAACGTACTCGTGCTCGCCAGCCTTGATTTAGGAAAAATCATTCTGCTCATTTCATCTCTTTCGTATATCGGACTCGGTGCGCAGCCTCCGGCACCGGAGTGGGGTGCGATGCTCAATGATGCTCGTCCTTATTTTCAATCCAATCCGTCTTTAATGATTTATCCGGGATTAATGATTGTGTTTGTCGTTCTCCTGTCAAACTTACTCGGCGATTTCTTGCGTGATAAATTTGATGTGAAAAAAGAGGTTGTAAAGTGAGCATTTTAACCGTGAATCATCTGTCCATTGCAGGAAGGCAAAATGGGATCGTTCATGATATTTCATTTGAAATACATGAGGGAGAGTGGTTTGCGCTTGTTGGCCAAAGCGGCAGCGGCAAAAGTATGACTGCATCGGCAATTGGACAGCTGCTGCCAACCAACCTTCAAGCGACAGGCGAAATAGGGTATCAAGACAAAAATTTAATAACTCTCTCCTCCTCCGAAATGCGTCAAATTCGCGGGAAACGTCTGTCTTATATCTTTCAAGATTACCAAGGGTCCTTTACTCCTTTTCTAACGATAGGTCGTCACTTCGAGGAATATCAACGGAGACATCTAACCCTATCCAAAACAGAAAGAATACAGCAAGCCATGTCAGCGCTTGTCTCCGTGGGCCTATCTGAGGAAATCTACACCAGATATCCATTTCAATTAAGCGGCGGACAACTGCAGCGTGTATCCATTGCGATTGCACTCCTGCTTAAACCGGATATACTGATAGCCGACGAGCCTACCACGGCCTTGGACAGCGTATCATCTTTTAGAATTCTGGAACTATTATCCCGGATGCAAGAGGAAACCGGCTGCGCGATTTTGTTCATTACCCATGATCTGCGTCACGTAAAGAAATATGCAGACCGCATTGCGGTTATGAAAGACGGAGTAATCATTGAAACAGGCGATAAAAACGAGGTGCTGAATCATCCGAAGCATGCTTATACCGATTTGCTGATCAAATCATCGCCGCCACTTAGAAGCCTGAACCCACTAACTTCTGCAGGAGTGACACGATGAATCTGTTGGATGTAAATAATGTCTATAAAACATACGATCATGGAGCCGCAGTGCTTCAGGATGTGAATTTTACGTTGGATAAGAAGCAATGTCTCGGTCTTGTGGGCGAGAGCGGGTGCGGTAAAAGCACGCTTGCTCGCTGCCTATTAAACATGGAGTCGATCGATAAGGGGAGTATTCTGCTGGAGGGCACACCTCTTCATAACAAAAATGAACGCAGTTTAAGACCCTATCGAAAAAATATCCAAGCGGTTTTACAAAATCCTTCTGCAGCGTTGAATCCAAAGCTAAAAATAATAGATTCGTTGATGGATCCCTATTTGCAATTGGGCGATCAAGCTAAGATGAAGCATTTTCATTATACGAATAAAAATGACTTTGTCGCACAGCTGTTGGAAGCTGTAGAACTTCCGGCAAGCCTGGCCCATCGTTATCCTCATGAACTGAGCGGCGGACAAAAGCAGCGAGCGACCATTGCTCGAGCTATTAGCATTGAACCCGCAATTATTATTCTAGACGAACCGACTTCGAGTCTTGATGTTCTGACTCAAGCCGCCGTTCTCCGTTTACTGGATGGGCTGCGAGAGCAATTAGGCACTTCGTATCTCTTCATTTCACATGATCTCTCGGCTGTGTACACGATGAGCCAACAAATAATGGTGATGCAGGGCGGTATCATTGTGGACCGATTTGAAAAGGAAGAACTCTTTGCTGCGGATCGTCATCCGTATACACAAGAGCTCATTTCCATGTTTGAATAATGAATACGAATATCACCCTTAAATTACACTCTCACCGGGCATACT
>NZ_JBEQAP010000016.1:0-11367 GCF_041640265.1 Cohnella sp. | reverse complement strand
CATACTTGGCTTTGGCTTTGCCGTTAACGATTTCGACAATAACGACTCCACTCCTCGGGGCGGCGGACACGGCAATTATCGGTCATTTGAACAACCCGGCCTATTTGGGAGGTGTTGCCGTTGGTACCCTTATTTTCAATACATTGTATTGGCTGTTCGGATTTCTTAGAGTGAGCACCTCTGCATTTACGGCACAGGCCGTTGGCTCGGGAGACAAGGATGAGGGAATCGCAGCCCTGATACGTCCGCTGGTCATCGCTTTATTTATCGGTATGGTCTTCATCGCCCTCCAGAAACCGATTTTGAGTGCAGCACTTTACTTTATTCAACCCGGACCGGAAGTTTCCACTCAAGCGGCCCAGTATTTCAATATTCGGATATGGGGTGGACCGCTTACACTCATTAATTATGTTCTTATCGGATGGTTAATGGGCTTGTCCCGTCTGAAGGAGACTCTGTTCGTGCAGATCTTTATGAATGTATTTAATATTGCCCTCGATTTGGTTTTCGTCCAGGTGTTTCATTGGAACGTTGCCGGTGTAGCGGCAGCTACTTTGATAGCCGAAGGGACAGCATGTGTGCTCGGTATCCTTCTTATTGTTCGATCACGGTTGTGGAAGCAGTGGCGAAGCGATAAGACTTCCCGCTGGAAGGAATGGTTCCAGGTTTCGGAATGGAAAAAAATGATGTCTGCCAACGGGGACCTTATGATCCGAACCGCTTGCCTGTTGGTCATGTTCAATCTGTTCACCTCGCAGAGCGCCGGTCTTGGAACGGATGTGCTGGCGGCCAATGCCATTTTGCTGCAAATTCACTATCTCATGGCTTACTTCTTTGACGGTTTCGGCAATGCCAGCAGCATATACGCAGGACAAGCCCGCGGAGCCGGCAGCGTTCGGCTTTTGAGAAGAACGATCAAACTTTCCTGCATATGGACAGTTGTCGCTGCGCTTTCCATCAGCTTCGTATATTGGTGGATCAAGCGGCCGGCGATTTCCTTATTTACGGAACACGTAATTGTACAAGATCTCGCAAATACCTACAGCCATTGGCTGATCTGGTTTCCGATCAGTGCCGGTTTCGGACTCGTTTTCTACGGTGTGTTCACAGGAATGACGATTACGTATCCCATCCGTAATTCTATGTTAATATCACTGGTTCTGTTTCTGCTGGCTGTGGCAAGCATCGTTCCTTCTTACCACAACAATGGACTTTGGTTATCGTTTCTTGTTTTCGCTTTGGGAAGATCCGTTTTTCTTGTTCTGTACATTCCGCATTTGATCAGGAAGGTCAATTATTAGTTGCTCGCTGTTTTGTCACACTTTATCATGCGCTTTAGCTCTATCGGGTCATGTTCAATCATCTTGTTTTAAGCGAAAATATAATAGTCAGCCTGATGAATCGGATTTCATTTTCGAGGAAAGAGAGGAGGAACGCGCATGACGCAGCCGATTCGCGTATTGATTGTGGACGACCATCATCATGCCCGGGAGGGAATAAGGGAGACCCTGAGTGTGGATCCGTTATTCGAAATCGTTGGCGAGGGGCATAACGGTTTGGAAGCGATCCAACTGACGGAGCAATCCATGCCCGATCTGATTCTAATGGATATCAACATGAAGAAAATGGACGGTTTGGAGGCAACAAAAGAAATCAAGTCCCGGTTTCCTTATGTCAAAATCGTCATGGTCACCGTTTCCGACGACATTGCCCATCTGTTTGAGGCATTGAAAAAGGGAGCCCAGGGATATTTACTTAAAAACCTGAATCCTGAAGCATGGCACGAATATCTTAAAGCGGTGGCTTTCGATGAAGCGCCCTTGTCCAGGGAATTTGCCCAGCGGATTTTGCAGGAATTTTCCCAAAAGGAAAAACCGGAAGCCGTCAGCAATCCTTTAACCGCCAGAGAGCAGGAGATATTAAGTTGGGTAGCAAAAGGCGCATCAAATCGGGAAATTGCGTCCAAACTCGATATTTCCGAACACACAGTCAAAAATCATTTGAAAAATATTCTGCAAAAGCTGCATCTCGTTAATCGCGTACAGTTGGCGCGGTATGCATATGAGCAAGGATACTTTCGAAATTGAGGGAAGCCCGAATCGGTTAACCGATTCGGGCTTAATAGCATCTTTTCCTTACTTATGAGATGCCAGCCAAGTGGTGATCGTTATCAGATGGTCCTCTGTCAAGCGATCTTCGAAGGCCGGCATTCCACCGCCGCCATCCGATATTTTCTTATAAATTTGTTCTTTGGTCATCGAATCGCCAATATGTGCGAGTTCTGGACCAATGGCTCCTTGCAAATGATCCCCGTGACAAGAAATGCACATGTTTTTGTATAACTGCTCAGATGCCGCAGCATCCACAGCTCTCTCAGGCACCGTAAATTTAGTACCTTCAGAAATGGATTCTTCTTTGTCAGGGAGTTCCGTGCTTAATAAATACACTCCGCAGACACAGGCTATGCATACTAACGCCGCCATTAACCGCTTTTGCATTTTATCCCTCCTTACCGGTCAATACCATCCACTATCGTAACAATTGTCAGTTCGATTATCTGGAGAGAAGTGACTCGATATCCTTCATAATCTCTTCGTTATTCATTTCCTCTCCCATTTCATAGATCTTGCGGATGCGTTGCTCGGAATCGATTAATTGGAGTGAAGTGACCGTATGTACGAAATGTCCGTCGCCTAAATTTTGTACCATAATTCCATATTCAGCCGCGATTTTCTTCGTTTGTTCTTCTTCACCCCTCAGAATGTGCCAGCCTGATCTATCCATATTCATTCTTAGCGCATATTCACGCAATACTTCAGCAGTATCATGAACGGGGTCGAATGTCACGGCAACAAACTGTACTTGATTTCCGAACAAGCCTTTTTGCTTTAATTGCTCCTGAAGTTGAACCATCTTATAGGTAGTAAGAGGACAAATATCAGGGCAACTCGTGAACATGAATTCCATCAGAACGACTTTACCTTTGTTGTAACTTGCTTTCACGAATTGGTCATCCCAATCCTGCAAGACGAAATCGGGTGCGGCATTCCCGATGGGCAATTCCGTTTCCGAGTTGACCGAACGATATACAAAGTAAAAAGCTAAACTTATAACAAGCACTAGCAGAACTAACGGAAATAAATAGCTTCGTATTTTATTGCTCAATAATTGAATCCTCCTTTGGTATAACATGCTTTTTTCGGATGAAACCTTCAGAAAAGGAATCACTTACAGTATACGCGGAACGGAAGAACGTCTAAATAACTCGAAATAGCTAGTCGGCATACGGTTTGTGACAGAATCATGACAGCGGAAGAATTCGTCACATCGAGCGTAAATATTGAAATGGCATGCCACCTTTGTTATATGGCTTGTTTTGCATTTGTTTCTGACGATTTCATGTCAGTAGTAGGGAAGAATAGCTCAGATGAGTCATATTAACCTGCTTTGAAGCACTGTATAGTAGTTTGTAAAATGATAAATCAATTGGAGTGGATTAGGATGAACAATCAAACCCAAACCAAGAAAAGCTCGTGGCTGTTTAATGCATGGGCAATTTCTGTAGTCGCGACTTTAGGTAGCTTATATCTAAGTGAATATTTGCATTTTACGCCTTGCAGCTTGTGTTGGTATCAGCGGATTTTCATGTATCCCTTAACGATACTGTTAGGTATTGCTTCTGCGCGCAATCATACCTTTATTATCCCCTATGCCTTACCATTGGTCATAATCGGCGGCCTTGTCTCGTCCTATCATATCTTCATTCAAGAGATTCCACACGATAGTGCCTCTGCCTCTTGCGGACCAGTATCATGTCAAGAAGACGTGCTGAATGCTTTCGGATTCCTTACGGTTCCCATGCTTGCGTTAGTTGCTTTCATTCTCATATTCGTGGCGCTTTTACTCGTTAGACGTCATGAAAATAGAGAGATCAATTCCAACAAGGCATCACAATAAGGATCCTATTAAAGTTCAGCGACATCAAGATATTGACGTAGCCTTATGTTTTAAGTATGATAATCGTAATCATTACATATAAAATGAATAAGTAGAGTTATCTACAGGAGGATACGACATGACAAGAAACATGATTGTTTTACTATCTGCATTAATGGTTTCAATTGTGCTGATGGCAGGCTGCAGCGGCGGCAAAGCTGCGGATACGGGGGTAACGGATAAAGGCAAAGAATTGGTGTACGCAACCTCAAAAGATATTAACGATATGAACCCCCATTTATATCCGGGCTCCTTGCCGGCGCAAGGGATGGTGTACGAGTCATTGGTTGAAAATACGGAAGATGGAATCAAGCCCTTGCTAGCCGAATCTTGGAAGATTTCCGAAGATGAAAAAATATACACCTTTCATCTAAGAAAAGATGTAAAGTTTCAGGATGGGGAACCATTTAACGCAGAAGCCGTGAAGAAAAATATCGAAGCTGTGCAAGGCAATGCAAGCAAGCATTCCTGGATCAAGCTATCTACGAAAATCGTAAGTGTCAAAGCAGTCGATGAGTATACGGTTGAATTGGCTCTATCGGAGCCGTATTACCCGACCTTGCTTGAATTGTCGATGACCCGACCTTATGTATTCCTCTCTCCCGAAGATTTTAAGAACGGAGGAACAAAGGATGGCGTAAACGGTTACGATGGCACGGGTCCCTATAAGCTAACCGAACATAAAACCGATCAATATGCCGTATTTGAAGCCAATGAAAACTATTGGGGCGGCGCTCCAAAAGTGAAAAAGATTACAGCAAAAGTGCTACCTGCAGGAGAAACGACATTTTTGGCCCTGCAAAAGGGAGAGGTCAACTTCATATTTACAGACGATCGAGGCGCAGACAGCATTGATGTGGAAGCGATGAATCAGTTAGTTAAAGCGGGTGATTATCAACTGGTTAGAAGTAAAGCCATGAATACGAAAATGATCGTGGCTAATAGCAGCAAAGCAGATAATCCTGTAAGTGAAACCGCTGTTCGCGAAGCGATCTGGTATTCGATAGACAGAGAAACGATCAGCAAGCAAATCTTTAACGGTACGGAAACGGCCGCCAATACACTATTCTCATCTAACGTTAATTATGCCAACGAGGAACTGCAAAAACGAGGCTATGATTTAGAAAAAGCGAAAAAGATTTTGGAAGAAGCCGGATGGAAATTAGAGAATGGCAGCGAAGTCAGAATGAAAGCCGGAAACAAATTAACGATGAAGCTTTACTATGACGTCAACTCTTCCTCCCAAAAAACGCAAGCGGAATTCATTCAAAACACAGTAAAGAAGATAGGACTTGGGCTGGAGCTTGTCGGAGAAGAGTCTTCTTCCATCGCAAAAAGAAGATCGACGGGAGACTATGATTTACTGTTCAATCAAACATGGGGGCTCGCTTATGATCCGCAAAGCACAATCGCTGCTTTTACTTCCGAGGCGTCTTATCTCTATACGACGAAGGGTATAGCGAAAGCGGATGAGCTCTACAAGAAAATTGATCAGGTTATGGTGACTATGGATGAGAAAAGCCGCAAATCGTTATACGCGGACATCCTGAAAATCGTTCATGATGAGGCCGTCTTTATTCCCATCACCAATGGCAACGTCACCGTTGTAGCCCCGAAAAACTTGCAAGGCATCTCATTCAAGCAAACGCAATATGAGCTGCCATTCGAGCGAATGCACTTTGAGTAAATAAATAAAAAAAGGGGGTCCACCCCCTTTTTTATTTATTTGAAAGGGAGATTGCGATGAGCAGTTATATCATGAAGAGGTTATTGATATCGATTCCTCTGCTTGTGATGATTTCATTTTTGACGTTTGTCTTTGTCAATCTATCTCCATTAGATCCGGCAGAAGTGATATTGCACGCACAAGGCGTACCGACAATAACAGCTGAACTGATCGCGGAAACGAAAGCGGCACTGGGGATGGATCAACCCTTTTTGATCCGTTATCTGAATTGGTTCGTATCATGCTTGCAGTTGGATTTCGGACACTCGTACGTGACGGGGAAGCCGGTGTGGTCATTACTCGGCCCGGCTTTTTTCAATACGTTAAAACTAACCTTGGTTTCTGTTATGGCCATCATTTCGCTGTCTGTTGCACTAGGCGTCATCTGCGCATTAAGAGAAGGAAAAGCGCTGGACAAATCGGTAAGAGGCGTCTCTTTTTTTCTGACTTCCATGCCATCCTACTGGCTTGCGGCGCTTGTGGTCTGGTATTTTTCCGTGAAGCTGGATTTGTTGCCGACAAGCGGCATGGATTCGTTCAAAAGTTATGTTCTACCGGTTATTGTCACCACGATAAGCTTTGCAGGCGTTTACTTTCGAATCGTAAGAAGCTCCATGATAAGCAACTTGAATGAAGACTATGTGCTTTACGGCAGGGCATGCGGCTTGCCGGAGAGGAAGATAACGCTGCATATGGTAAGAAATTCCTTGCAGGTTGCGATTACCGTGTTCGGCATGGCAATCCCCATTATTTTGGGAAGCACGGTCGTCGTGGAAAACATATTTGCCTGGCCCGGGTTAGGAACGCTGAGCGTTAAGTCCATATTAAGCAGGGATTTCCCGATTATTCAGGCGTATGTCCTTGTACTGGCAGTGACCTTTGTACTGTTCAATACGGCCTCTGACATTCTCAATGCGGCGATGAACCCCAAGTTAAGGAAGGATCTCTAAATGAAACTGCTAAAGCATATGTGGAAGGATAAGTTAGCCGCTATATCGTTGTTCATTATCGCGGCCACCCTTGTTGTCGGGATATTCGCCCCATTATTTGCGCCGCACGATCCCTATGAAGTAAATATGGAACTTCGCTTTGCATCCTCATCTTGGGAATACCTGTTAGGCAACGATCATCTGGGGCGGTGCATCTTATCCCGACTCATTTATGGCATCCGTCCCAGCGTGCTTTGGGTGCTGGTTGTATTGGCGATATCGGTAGGGATTGGAGCGATTCTGGGCTTTATCGCCGGCTACTTTAGAGGGAAAACGGATGCCATTGTAATGAGGGTTTGCGATGTGATGCTTTCTTTCCCGGGATATGTCATGACCTTGGCCGTGATCGGTATTCTGGGCGTTGGGCTTGAGAATATTTTGATTGCATTTGTTTTGATGAAATGGGCATGGTTTGCCCGCATCATTAGAACGTCTGTCATGCAATATGCCGAAGCCGACTATGTGAAGTTCTCCAAGGCGCTCGGTGTCAGCAACATCAAAATTATGGTCAAGCATATCGTTCCCGTTTCGTTTCCGGACATTGCGGTTATTTCCAGCAGTTCCTTCGGTTCGACGATTTTGCAATTATCGGGCTTTTCCTTCCTCGGTTTAGGCATTCAAGCGCCGAAGGCGGAGTGGGGCATGATGTTAAATGAGGCAAGGGAAGTCATGTTTTCAAGGCCGGAACTCATGTTAGCGCCCGGCTTAACGATCATTATCGTCGTATCGGCCATCAACTTTTTGTCTGATTCGCTTCAAGTTGCTTTAGATCCGAAATTAATGACCTCCCGATATAAGCGGCAAGGACAGACCCTCGCCGCGGTCGTGAAGCTGCAGGGGAAAGAGGTGGCTTAATCCATTGATGAATATTCTAGAGGTGGCAAATTTGAAGATTTGGGATAGCCGCACCGGCAACGTGGTCATTCCGAATAGTTCATTTGATGTCAAAAAGGGAAGCTGTCTGGCTATTGTAGGAGAAAGCGGGAGCGGCAAGTCTCTGACCTGCAGGGCCATTATGAGATTGAATAAAGCCGGTCTCCGCCAATCCGGAGACATTCTGCTCGGCGGAATCAATTTAAGCGAGCTCCCTGAAAAAGAGATGCGAAAAAAAAGAGGAAAGCAGCTCTGCATGATTTTGCAAAATGGCATGCGTGCCTTTGATCCCTCTTGTGCGATCGGGATTCATTTAAAGGAAACACTGGCCTGGCACTTCGGCTGGAGCCGTGAAGAAATTACTGCCAGAATGAAAAAGGCGATGGAAAGTGTCATGCTGAAAGACCCGATCGCGGTGATGAATCAGTATCCGCATCAATTGTCGGGTGGTATGCTGCAGCGGGTTATGATTGCGTTGGCCATCGTGTTGGAACCCGACATTGTGATCGCCGACGAGCCGACGTCAGCGCTCGATACGATCTCGCAATTCGAGGTCGTGGAGCAGTTCATCGGGTTGCGGGAGAAGATGGGCTGCTCCATGATATTTGTTTCTCACGATTTGGGCATTGTCCAAAAAATGGCGGATGAGGTTCTGGTCATGAAAGACGGAGAAGTTGTGGAAAGAGGGACAACCCGGGCCATCTTCTCTGATGCTCACCATGAGTATACTCGCTATTTGGTTTCTACTAAGCTGGCGCTAAATGACCATTTTAAGAGAATCATGGGGGGCGTTCGCGTTGCTGAGCGTTGATCGTGTTGAGAAATCCTATAAAAAGGGCGGATTGTTTTCAAAGGAACGACAGAAGGTACTAAAAAACATAAGCTTCGAATGCCAGCAAGGGGAATGTTTGGGCATTATCGGAGAAAGCGGAAGCGGCAAATCTACCTTGGGTCGATTGCTATTAGGGATTGAAAAGCCTGATCGCGGAACCGTACTATTTGAGGGAAAGAGCATAGAGGATCGAAAATCGAGATTGGGAAATATCAGCGCCGTATTTCAAGACTATACCTCCTCCATCAATCCGTTTTATACCGTGGAGCAGGCCATGATGGAGCCCTTGAAGCTGCAAGGAATGGTTAAACAGGAGGCTCGAAGCAAGATTGATCTGCTCTTGCATCAAGTCGGGCTGAACTCATCCTATCGAATCAAATATCCTCATGAGTTATCGGGTGGTGAAGCTCAGCGGGTGTGCATAGCAAGAGCGGTTTCAACGGAACCGAAATGTATTTTATTGGATGAAGCCATCAGCTCTTTGGATGGATCTGTTCAAATCCAGGTGCTTGAATTGCTAAAAAGCTTGCGGAAAATCTATCATATGGGCTATATCTTCATCACCCATGATATTCAGGCTGCGGCCTATATTTGCGACAGAGTCATGATCGTTAGAGATGGACAAATTGAAGAAATGGTCATGATTGAACAGTTAAAAGACGTCCAGTCCGCGTATGCAAAGAAATTGCTGCAGATGATCATTGCGTAACGGTGTGGGCAATGGGCAATGTCAAAGGGAGTAGAGGAAGGAGCAAGCGTTTTGAGAGGAGCTTTGTCATGGCCTTTTCTGCAGTTATATATTTTGACGCTTCTGTATTTTAGCGCTAACTCGATATTGAATGTCATTATTCCTTTGAAGGGCGAATCGTTGGGAGCGACCAATACGACGATCGGGATTATCATGGGGGCGTATCTGTTTACAACCATGCTGTTTCGGCCGTGGGCAGGCCATATGATCCACAAGCATGGGCCAATTAAAGTTTTGCGCACGATTCTGGTTATCAATGGATTTGCTTTAATCCTATACACGTTTACTGGATTAGAGGGCTATTTTGTTGCCCGTATACTGCAAGGGGTGTGCACTGCCTTTTTTTCGATGGCATTACAATTGGGAATTATCGACGCGCTTCCAGACAAGGATCGTTCACAAGGGATTTCGATGTATTCCTTATGCGCGTCCATACCGGGGATTATTGGTCCCTTGCTGGCTTTAGGAATGTGGCAAGCAGGGGATATGAGTGGTTTTACTGCGGGGATGATCACCATTGCCATCCTTACAGGAGTGGTGGGCTATAGCGCCAAAATAAATAAGAAAGAGGCTGAGCCTGGTTCGAGTCAATCAGGGCAGGGCGGGGCGTTACTTAACTCCTTCGGCCAACTGGTAAAGAACCCGTACTTATTCAAATGCAGCGTTCTGATGCTGATTGCTTCCCTTATATTTGGTGCGGTGACAATCTTTGTCCCCCTATATGCTGTGCAAATCGAAGGCGGCAATGCTGCCATTTATCTCATGCTGCAGGCGGGAACCGTAGTCGTTGCCAGGTTTGTGTTGAGAAAGAAAATCCCCTCAGACGGCAAATGGCACTCTGCTTTTGTCATGTCGATGATGCTTATCTTAGCCGTAGCGGCGCAAAGTGTAAGCTTTTCTGTAATGGGTGGAGCAGTGTTTTTCTATGTCGGCGCCCTATTAATGGGGATCGCTCAGGCAGTCCTTTATCCTACGTTAACAACGTATTTGACTTTTGTATTGCCGCAGATGAATCGTAATGTGTTAATTGGCTTATTTATTGCCATGGCTGATTTGGGCGTTTCGCTGGGTGGTATCATTATGGGCCCGATCGCGGACCTTTCCTCTTATTCATTTATGTATATGATTTGCGCGATCTTAGGCGTGTCGATGATCCTTTTTTCCTATGAACGAGGTAAGATTTTTGTTAGGTCAAGATAAAGTCTTTAACCTGAATTTCAAAAGTCCGTAAGAACAATGTGAGAAGCTAGAGCAATAAATTTATACCAATGAGCCGAAAACTATTTGCCTGTGCATATTTACTACCTTGGAAATCACTGTTGCTAAGCGTAACTCAACTATTGCATAATTGTCTGGTAAGAGAATGAGACGGAAGAGGAGAGAGCTCGATGTTGCTGCAAAAAGGGGAAAAACTGCTATTTATCGGAGATTCGATCACGGATTGCGAGCGAGCGAAACCGACGGGAGAAGGTCTATTCGGCGCGTTAGGCAAAGGGTACGTTTCCTTGGTTGACGCGATGCTCCAAGCCGTATATCCGGAGCTGGGCATTCGTGTTGTCAATAAAGGGACGAGCGGCAATACCGTGCTGGATTTGCAGGCGAGATGGCAGGAGGATGTGCTGGATCAGAAGCCGGATTGGCTGTCCGTCATGATCGGAATTAACGATGTGTGGCGCCAGTACGATACGCCATTCATTAAGGAAGGACATGTATACGCGGATAAATATGAAGCGACCCTGCGCGAATTGGTGGAGCAGACGAAGCCTCATGTGAGTCATCTGGTACTGATGACTCCGTTTTATATAGAGAGCAATGAACAAGACGCGATGCGTAGCACAATGGACGAATATGGTGCGATTGTGAAGAGAATAGCATCGGAAACTGGTGCGATATTCGTTGATACGCAGGCCGCTTTTAACGAGGTGCTCAAGGAGCTTTATGCGGCTGCACTTGCATGGGATCGGGTCCATCCAACGCAAGCAGGACATGTCGTCCTCGCGCGGGCTTTCTTGGACAAAATCGGATTTCAGTGGAATAGATAAGGGTGATAGGAGCCGTCAGGGAGAGTGCTGACGGTTTTTATTATTCGCGCGCCTAGCCAAGCTAGGCACAACTAGTTGATGAAAGATCAATCGAGGTAAGAGCCAAGTCGCCTCGTAGCTGACAGGCAACTGGTGGAGAGATCCTAAGGTTGAAGCCCTGT
>NZ_JBEQAP010000015.1:0-112457 GCF_041640265.1 Cohnella sp. | reverse complement strand
TTAAACTTCATAGTAGAGCATCTCCTAGGATAGAATGTAGTGCCTTCGTGGGGCCTACCTCTATCCTATAGGGGTGCTTCATTATTTACAAAGTGGAAATTTAACGCTCTACAGGAATGCTGAGCTATTGGGATAGCCTCTTAAGTAGATTAAGCGCTCGCGGTCGCAGTCTCTGATACTAAGCTTTCGCCTTCTTCTAAACGGACGGATACAAGCTTTGAGACTCCGCCTTCCTCCATCGTGACTCCATATAACACATCCGCTTCCTCCATCGTACCTTTACGGTGGGTCACGACAATGAACTGAGTGGTATCCGAGAATTCACGCATATATTGAGCATAACGTGCTACGTTCGCTTCATCAAGTGCAGCCTCAACTTCATCTAGTACGCAGAATGGAACGGGCTTTACGTTGAGAATCGCGAATAGAAGTGCGATCGCTGTAAGTGCCCGTTCTCCTCCCGATAAGAGCTGAAGATTCGTCAGCTTCTTGCCAGGCGGCTGGGCAATAATATCGATCCCCGTATCCAGCGGATGATCTGGATCGCTAAGAATGAGATCTGCGCGGCCCCCGCCGAACATTCTGGAGAAGACGACGACAAAATGCTTGCGAATCTCTTCGAAGGTTGTACGGAAGCGCTTGGACATCTCGTCATCCATTTCCTTGATAATTCCATGCAGCTTCGTCTTCGCCTCGATAAGGTCGTTCTCTTGCTCCGACAGGAACTGAAAACGTTCATTTACCCGTTTAAATTCCTCAATCGCTCCCAAATTGACGTCCCCGAGCGATGTCATTTTACGTTTCATATCACGGACTTCGTTCTGAGTGCTAACTATATCCTCCGGAATCGGATAACGTTCCTTCGCCAGCTCGAAGCCGATTTCGTATTCCTCGGTCAGCTTGCGAAGCAGGTTCTCCAGCTCGACATCCATCCGGTTAACGGCGATTTCGGCCTGACGCAGACTTTCCTCGACGCTTCTAAGCTTGGAACGCTGCTCCTTCGTCTCGCCTTCCTTACGCTCGAGATCACGATGCTTCTCCGCGCGGTCTGCCCGTTTAAATTCGATATTCTCGGTAAACTGCTTCTTCTGAAGGCGCAGCTCATTCAAGCGCTCTCTGTGCTCTACGGACTCTTCGGTCGTACGTGCAGTTTCCACATCGTTATGCTCAAGCGACTCCTTGAACTGCTTTCTCTCTGCAGTAAGCCGGGATAGATCTGCACGTTGACGGCTAAACTGCTCGTCCAATGCACTGCGATCCTGCTCCAGCCTAGCAATGGAGATCTTCAAATCCGTAAGCGTAGCTTGCAGCTCCTCTTTAGCGGATACGCTTTTCTTACGCAGCTCCTCCGCCTCACGGATCCGGTTCTGGATCCGCTGCTCATCCTCCGTGAGCTTGGCAAGGCGAGCCTCTGCCTCCTCACGGGTAGATTTAAGCCCGCCTGATTCAGCATCAAAAGCAGCCTTTTCCCCTGCAAGAGCAGAATGCTGCTCCTCCAGCAGCTTCTCATCCTGAAGAAGCTGTCCATGCTCTCCTGCCACTTGCTGCTCCTTGAGGCGTTCTTCCTCCCCTTGATTTCGCAGCATTTCAATATTTTGCGCCGCTTGAGCAAGTTCTTTCTTCAGGTTATCCGCTTCTGCCTTCGCACGTTCTCTTGCCGCTTCAGCTTCCTTGATTTCCCGTTCCAATTCCTCAAGCTGCCGCTGCCGGCCGAGCAGGCTGGACGATTTCTTCTGCAGGCTGCCGCCTGTCATGGAACCGCCGGCGTTTACGATATCTCCGTCCCGAGTAACGACACGGTAACGGTATTGAAGCTTAGACGCAATCCGGTTCGCTTGCTCTAACGTTTCAGAGATTAGAACATTTCCAAGCATGCTGCTGACAACATTCGCATACTTCGCTTCGGCTCCAACCAGCTCCGATCCTACTCCAATGAAGCCATCAGCTTGCTCCAACATCCGGCGATCGCTGTCGGACATATGCCTTGCTCGAATGACATCGAGCGGCAAGAAGGTAGCGCGCCCTGACTGACGTTGCTTCAAATAAGTAATCGCGGTTCGAGAGCACTTCTCATCTTCCATGACAATATGCTGAAGCGCGGCACCGAGTGCCGTTTCAATTGCGGTTTCGAGATGAGCAGGCACACTGACGAGCTCAGCCACAGCTCCATGCACCCCATGCAGATTTCCGCGCTTGGATGCCTTGAGCACCTCGCGGACTCCATGCTGGAAACCGTCGTAATCGTTCTGCAATTCCTTAATTGTATCTCTACGGGATACAAGAGCTTCACGCTTCTGCTCGGAGCGGCGAACAGCTGCTTGAGCTTCCTCCAGCAAACGCTGCAGCTCGCCAGAACGAGCACCTTCCGCTACGTAACGATCACGCACCTCAGTCAGCGTTCTTGTTACAATAGCAAGCTTCTCGTCCAGCACCTCTCGTTTGTCCTTCAATGCCTCGAGCTGCTCACGCCACTTCGCTTCCTCTTCCGTGATCCGCGCTACGCGGCGCTCCAACACCTCGCGCTGCCCTTCACCATAACGAATATCGTTGCGCGCTTGAGCCATCGCGTTTAACGTATCGAACAGCTCCGCTTTAAGCCGCTCCTCCGCCTCCGAGCTGCCATCGGCCAAAGCTAATCTTTCTTCTTCCTCGTAGAGCTTCTTAGATAATAACGCAAGCTCCGTTTCTAACTTCGAGCGCTTGTCCTTCAGAACAATTTCCTCAGCGGAAGCCTGCTCGTATCGTTCCTCAGCGGACGTAAGCGACTGAACCAATCCTTCGCGATTACGCTCCAGATTCGTGCGTCTCTCATTAAGCAGCTCGACATAACCTTCGGATTTCTCGGTTTCTTCACTGCAGCGCAGCAATTCATCCTGGAGTCTCTCCAACAATTCCTCTAAACGGATCAGCGCCTGACGTTCATCCTCCAGAATGGCATCGTGCTTGCTAACGAACGTCGACAACGACATCTGCTCATCGCGAAAAACCGCCAGCTTATCGTTCGTCTGAGTCCAAGAAGTATGTACTCCCTCGATTTGATGAACGTATAGCGCGATTTCTTTATTTTTCAAATCTTCTTTTATTACTTTGTAGGTTTCAGCTTTCTCGGATTGATCCTTGAGCGGAGCAATCTGACCTTCAAGCTCGCTGACCAGATCATGAATCCTGAGCAGGTTACCCTCGGTATCCTCAAGCTTCTTCTGAGCTTCCTTCTTCCGGCTCTTGTACTTGACGATTCCCGAAGCTTCTTCAAAAATACCGCGGCGATCCTCGGAACGCGTACTCAGTATTTCCTCGATTCTTCCTTGTCCAATAATCGAATAGGCTTCCCGACCGATCCCTGTATCCATGAATAGCTCGGTGATGTCCTTGAGCCTGCAGGGCTGCTTGTTGATCAAGTACTCGCTATCCCCGTTGCGGTGGACCCTGCGAGTGACTGTCACTTCGCTGAAATCGAGAGGTAAAGCCTTATCCATATTATCTAACGTCAGAGAAACCTCGCCAAAGTTAACAGCCTTTCGGGTGTCGCTTCCAGCGAAAATAACGTCTTGCATATTGCCCCCGCGGAGAGACTTGGCGCTTTGCTCGCCAAGCACCCAGCGGATGCCGTCTGAGATGTTGCTCTTACCGCTGCCGTTTGGTCCAACCACCGCAGTGATACCGCGAACGAATTCAAGCTCGGTCCGGTCCGCGAATGATTTAAACCCGGCCAGCTCGATTCTTTTCAAAAACATAAGGATAAATTCTCCTCTCGAGTCGGTCGGTTAAACAGGGTATTGCTTAGCTAACGTTGTCAGAGCCTCTGAAGCTGCTTGCTGCTCTGCTTCCTTCTTAGATCTGCCGATTCCTTTGCCCAGACGGTGCTTACCAATGACTACGACAGCGACGAACTCGCGATCATGAGCTGGCCCCCGCTCTTCAACGATGCGATAATCGAGCACTCCCATCGCCAGATGCTGAACCTTCTCCTGCAGCTCTGTCTTGAAGTCCTTAAGCGGCGCTTGCCCGTTCGTAGGAAGTTGAGAGAAGAGGTGAGATTCGAGAAAAGCACGTACGGTATTTAATCCTTGATCCAAATACAGAGCGCCTAAGAACGCCTCGAAAGCGTCCGCAAGCAAAGATGGCCGGGTTCGGCCTCCCGTTTGCTCCTCCCCTTTGCCGAGCAGCACGACCTGCCCGAATTCGAGCGCCTCGGCAAAACGGACAAGCGACGGTTCACAGACGATACTCGCCCGCAAACGGGTTAATTCCCCTTCCGGCGAATCTGGATAGATACCATACAAATATTCTGAAATAGTCAGCTGAAGCACAGCGTCACCTAGAAACTCAAGTCTTTCATTATCCGCCAGACGGGGTCCACGCTGCTCATTCACAAACGAAGTGTGAGTGAAAGCTTGCCTAAGAAGCGCAGGATTATGAAAATTAATATTCAAACGCTGTTGTAGTTGCTGGAAATTATCGCTCATTAGATCACCTCAAATGGTGCCATGAAAACAATCGACGCAGGCGGCATAAGCCGCCTGCGTCGACGTTCACACGCTCATTAAGCTTCATATTTACGCATGATGACAGTAGCGTTATGACCGCCAAACCCGAAGGAGTTCGACATTGCCACACGTACATCCGCTTGCCTAGGCGTATTTGGTACATAATCCAAATCGCATTCCGGATCTTGATTATCAAGATTTATCGTCGGGGGGATTATCCCTTTTTGAAGCGTTAAACCAATAATAACCGCTTCCACACCGCCGGCAGCCCCGAGCAAGTGTCCAGTCATTGACTTTGTCGAGCTTACCGCCAGCTTATAAGCGTGATCGCCGAAAGCTTTCTTGATCGCGGTTGTCTCAGACTTGTCGCCAACGCCCGTAGAAGTTCCATGTGCATTAATATATTGGATTTCCTCAGGCTTGATTCCGGCATCGTTGAGTGATTTCTTCATACAACGGGCTGCGCCTTCCGGATCAGGATCAGTCATGTGATGTGCGTCACCGCTCATACCGTAACCAATAACCTCGGCATAGATATCAGCGCCTCTCTGCAGAGCATGCTCGAGAGATTCTAGAATCAAAACACCCGCGCCTTCGCCCATTACGAAACCGTCGCGATCCGTATCGAACGGACGACTAGCTTTCTCAGGCTCGTCATTGCGGGTACTCATGGCTCTCATCGCGCAGAACCCTGCCATTCCGATTGGCCGAATAGTCGCTTCCGCACCGCCGCAAATCATGACATCGGCATCTCCGCGCTGGATCATCTTAAAGCTATCGCCTATAGAATGCGTACCCGTAGCACATGCCGATACAGCAGCCGAATTCGGACCCTTGGCTCCTGTGCTGATCGACACTTGACCGCTGGCCATATTGGCAATCATCATCGGAATAAAGAAAGGACTTACGCGACGCGGACCTTTCTCCATAAGCACGGTGTGCTGCTCTTCCCAAGTACCCAAACCGCCGATACCCGATCCAACTACGACGCCAACCCGCTCAGGATCGGCATTCTCGCCAATGACCAGCTTCGAATCTTCCAGAGCAAGCTTACTGGCCACAACGCCGAACTGCACGAAACGATCCATCTTACGCAATTCTTTCTTGTCGATATAAGCAGAAGGATCCCAATTCTTGATTTCCGCCGCTATTTTCGTTGTATATTCGGTTGTATCAAAAGCTTCGATTGTACTAATACCCGATTTGCCTTCTAACAAATTGTTCCAAAAGGTAGGCAAGTCGGTTCCGAGGGATGTAACAACCCCCATACCCGTTACAACAACACGTTGTTTCAAAATCAAATTCACCTCTTCAGGGTAAAAGACGCTAAAATGTGCAGAAGTCCCGTCACAATAACGGGACCCGGTTTTTGATCATTTACGCATGAGATTGTATGTATTTAACGACTTCTCCCACGGTTGTGATCTTCTCTGCATCCTCATCTGAAATCTCCAAGTCGAATTCGTCTTCGAGTTCCATTACGAGTTCTACCACATCGAGAGAGTCAGCGCCTAAGTCGTCTTTAAAGGATGCTTCGGCTGTTACCTCAGCCTCTTCAACACCCAGGCGTTCGATAACGATGCGTTTAACACGTTCTTGTACATCGGACATCCGGTTCACCTCCCTTAACGTATTATACGTGAATCATGGACAAAAAGCCATAGATGCATCATACGCTAACCGTATGATTACATGCAATAAACGATAGCAATTTGTTGCATAACTATCGAATTTGCATCGCTTACATGTACATCCCGCCATCGACATGAATCGTTTGGCCGGTCATGTAAGATGCAGCATCGGAAGCTAGGTAAATAACGGCCGCCGCGATGTCCTCGGGACGGCCCATACGGCCGATCGGTATTCCCGCAAGAAGCTTTTCCCGATATTCTTCGGGAAGCTTATCTGTCATATCCGATTCAATGAATCCTGGAGCTACGGCATTAACCGTAATTCCCCGGGACGCCAGTTCCTTGGCGGCAGACTTCGTCAATCCGATGACACCTGCTTTAGCGGCCACATAATTAGCCTGTCCTGCGTTACCTAATACGCCGACGACAGATGAAATATTGATGATGCGGCCGGAACGCTGCTTCATCATCGAACGCGTCACGGCTTTTAAGCCATTAAACACGCCCTTCAAGTTCGTCTCGATAACCTCGTCGAACTCTTCTTCTTTCATTCTCATTATGAGGTTGTCGCGAGTGATTCCTGCATTATTCACAAGAATGTCAAGCTTCCCGAAGGCTTGAATCGCTTGGGAAACCATCGCATCGAATTCAGCTGCTTTGCCGACATTCGCCTTAACCATGATTGCTTTGCGCCCAAGCGCTTCGACCGCTTTGACGGTTTCTACTGCCGCCGCCTCATTACCGGAGTAATTAATGGCAACATCGGCACCCGCTTCGGCGAGTCCGATCGCAATCGCCTTGCCGATCCCGCGGGATGCTCCGGTGACAAGCGCGCTCTTACCCATTAAGTCCCAGTTCGCCATGTTTCATTCACCCTCTCGTCCATTGTCGCTGTTTCAGCTTCATAGTGCAACTGCAGCTGCCTCTGCACTATTTACTGAAATCACCTGTACAGACTTATCAATCTTCTTAATAAGTCCGGCTAATACCGTACCAGAGCCGATTTCAACGAAGGTATCAACGCCTTCGCCGATCAAATATCTGATCGTATCCTCCCAGAGCACAGGCGACACCACTTGCTTCACAAGAAGTTCACGCAGCTCTTCCCCTGAAGTAACTGGCGACGCGTGCACATTAGCGATAACGGGAACCAAAGCTGAGTTGAAGGTTACTTTGGACAGCTCCTCAGAGAGTAAATCCGCTGCAGGCTGCATCATCGAGGAATGAAAAGGTCCGCTTACATCAAGCGGGATCACTCTTTTCGCACCTGCTTCCTTACCCCGTTCAACAAGCTCTGCAACCCCATTCGCTGATCCTGAGACTACGATTTGTCCTGGACAGTTCACGTTCGCGAGCTCAACAAGCCCGCTATTCGCCGTAATGCTCGCGCAAAGCCCTTGTAAGGCCTCACGTTCTGCTCCTAGCACAGCTGCCATAGCACCTTGACCGCCTGGAACCGCTCGCTCCATGAATTGACCTCGCAATCTTACTAAGCGAAGGGCATCATCGAAAGTGAGCACACCTGCAGCAACAAGAGCGCTGTATTCTCCTAGGGAATGACCGGCAACGAAGTCCGGCTTCACCTTTGTTTCTTTGTACATTTCGAGTAATGCGATGCTTGTTGCAAGCAAAGCAGGCTGCGTATTGGCCGTTTGGCGCAGCTCTTCATCAGGACCATCGAAAGCTAGCTTAGAAAGCGAGAAGCCAAGCACCTCATCCGCATGATCAAAGACAGCACGTGCAGCTGCATGACTCTCGTAAGCATCCTTCCCCATCCCAACGGCTTGAGCACCTTGGCCGGGAAATACAAATGCAATTTTACCCAATTTGAATCCTCCCAAATAAATTGGCTTCGTCGTCTACAGGACGGCGATACACCTTTATATCATGCTACCGAATAAGACAAGCTACCAAACCAAGACAGAAGCGCCCCAGGTCAAGCCCCCGCCGAAACCGACGAGCACTAAGCGATCCCCTTCACTCACGCGGCCTTCTTCGACCGCTTCCGCAAGGGCAACCGGTATCGATGCCGAGGACATATTCCCGTAACGATCCAGGTTAATCGCGGCCTTCTCCTCCGGCAAATCCAATCTTTCTAATGCAGATTGAATGATACGAATATTTGCTTGATGAGGAATAAGAAGATCAATATCGGCTTTGTCAATTCCTGCAGCCGCTAAAGCTTCCTCCGCCGCACTGCCCATTACCCGCACTGCGAACTTAAACACGTCCCGACCGTTCATCTCGATGAAATGACGTCGTTCCGTTACGCTTTGCTCCGTAGAAGGCACGCGAGATCCGCCGCCGCAAATTCTCAGAAGATCACCGCCTGCTCCATCAGCTCCCAGCTTAAACGATTTGAAGCCGCGTCCTTCCGGAACCTCGCCAAGGACGACGGCTCCAGCTCCGTCACCGAATAAGATGCAGGTATTGCGATCTGTATAATCCGTAATTCTGGATAGGCATTCCGCACCGACAACGAGCACATAACGATACATCCCCGTTGCGATAAAGCCTGCAGCATTCGCTAGACCATAGATAAACCCAGAGCAAGCTGCGGATAAATCGAATGCTGCCGCTTTTTTAGCGCCAAGCTTCTCTTGCAGGATACAGGCCGTTGAAGGAAAGAACATATCCGGTGTAATTGTCGCGACAACAATCAGATCCAATTGATCCGCCGTAATTCCGGCGGCTTCGAGTGCTCTTATGGACGCTTCATAAGCCAAATCGGATGTCGCTTGGCTTGATTCAGCAATCCTTCTTTCCCGAATACCCGTACGGCTAACAATCCATTCTTCGTTCGTCTCGACCATCTGTTCTAATTCTTTGTTTGTTAAACGGCGTTCCGGAACGTATTTACCCGTACCGAGAATACCGACAGAAGTTCCCATCATAGACTTCTCTCACTTTCCGCTGAATTCATCTGCAAGCGCCGCTATTAGCCCGTTCCCGATCGCTGTTCGTGTTTGTCTGATCGCCGTCTTCATAGCTTTGGCATCCGAGGATCCATGCCCTTTAACGACTAACCCGTTTACACCGAGCAACGGTGCTCCGTTGTGTTCATTATAATCCATTCTATCCCTCACTCGCCGAAAGTTAGGTTTAAGAACACCAGCAGCCAGCTTTGACTTAAAAGATGAGGTTAATTCCTCGCGCAGCAGCTTAAATATCGTGGAAGCCGCGCCTTCCATCGCCTTAAGCAATATATTTCCCGAAAACCCGTCACATACGAGTACATCACACGAACGATCTAACACGTCGCGAGCTTCAACATTTCCAACAAAGTTGATCGGAGCCTTCTCAAGCAGTTCATAAGCGGCTTTGGTTAATTCGCTGCCCTTAGATGCTTCCGTGCCGACATTAAGCAATCCAACGCGCGGTTCTTTAATCCCATGAACCTTGTTGCGGTAGAGGCTTCCCATCAATGCATACTGCAGCAGGTGCTCCGGCTTCGCATCCATGTTCGCGCCCATATCCAGCGCCAGCACACCTACGTTATCTAAGCTCGGGAACATCGGCGCAAGGCCAGGGCGTTCAATCCCCTTAAGCCTGCCGACTACAAGAAGCCCTAAAGCCATTAAAGCACCTGTATTTCCTGCGGATATCATAGCATCCGCTCTTCCTTCTTTAACCATTCGGCCTGCCACAACCATAGAAGAATCCGTTTTACGACGAACAGCTTTAACGGGCTCATCATCGTTACCAATAATCTCCATGGCAGCCTCTATAGAAACATTAGAAGGAGGAGCATTGCCAATCAGCGGCTGAAGCACTCCCGGATTTCCAACTAATATGATGTGAGTATCCGGCCATTCGATTGCTGCCGCCAAAGCACTTTCAACATGCGCGTGCGGCGCATGATCTCCGCCCATCGCATCAATCGCAATCCGCATGAGCTCCACTCCTTTTATGTTTTAGATTCCCCTGCGGATCGATAAATGACGAAGTTTCCTTGAAAAACCATCTCTTCGCCAACATATGTAAACACTTCAACTTTAGCTTTCCCTTTAAGTTCCCCGCTCGCTCTGACATATGCTTTCGCAATACATTTCTCGCCAAGCCGCGCCGGTCGTACAAAGCGAATATCCGCTGATGACGTTAAGGCGATCTCATCGTTAATTACCGCTACCGCAAGAGAGTTGGCTTGCGCGAAAACATGATGCCCCCGAGCAATACCCGTGCGGGAGAATACGTGCTCATCACTTATTTCAAATAACGAGATCCCGCTCTTATCCAGCTGAAGATCTAAGATGTCTCCAATCACTTCATGCAAAGGCAAGGATCGAACAGAGTCATACGAGCGCTCCGCCATTAGCTTAAGCCTTTCCCGCAGTTCCGGTATAGCCAGCTCCAAACGGTCCAAACGAATCGTCTGTATGCTGACTTTCAGCTGTCTTGTTAGTTCCCGGTCGGTGAGAAACGGATTCTCATCCAACAATTGAATTAGCTGCTGGTGACGCTGACGTTTGGGAAGCCGTTCCAATCTCACCACCGCTTTCTTTTATGAATAACCTTTAATACCTGGTGCCAAAAAATGATTAAAGAAAAACGCGTCCGTATGCAACAACCGCGAGTAACGTCATAGTCGACTGTGAAACAGTCGATTAAACCCCGCCGCCGAGAATCCAGACGCGCTAAATCTTATTGCTTAATAATTTCGCGTGATTTGTACGTACCGCAAACCTTACATACACGGTGCGAAATTTTCAATTCGCCACATTGTTCACATTTCACCATGCCTGGAACGACCAATTTAAAGTGCGTCCGGCGCTTGTTCTTGCGAGCTTTCGATGTCTTTGCAAAAGGTACTGCCAATGCTAACACCTCCTTATCAGAATCGAATAACGCGGCTTATACAACCGTGCTATTCTTGCTGAGGTTTAAACCAATCTTGGAGCGCTGCCAGGCGGGGGTCAACAACCACCGTATCGCAGCCGCAGGATTGTTCATTCCAATTTGTTCCGCACTTCGGACACAGCCCTTTGCAATCTTCCTTGCAAAGAGGTGCATACGGCAGCTGGACCACTAGCTCTTCCGCCAAGAATGGCGCAAGATCAATCCGCTCACCTGTAATCGGCACGGCTTCGTCATCAGCATTCATCTCAACATTACCGTCTTCAACGATTCGAAATTGTTCCTCGAAAGGAATATCAATCTTCTCCTCAATGGGATCCAAGCAACGCGAGCACTGCATTCCAACACTACAGGAAATCTGGCCCGAGACTAGAATTCTATCATCCGCAGCTCGTGCATTCACATCGAATTCCAGCGGTCCGAGCGGGTTGTATTCGGGGCTATTCCGAAATATTTCCTTAGTGTCGAGAGTTCCTTGCAGTTGAACCGGCTCCTGCCGGGTTACAAGTTCCTGAACTTTTATCAACAATGATATCACTCCAAACAGACAAAAATTATTATATCGATTTTAAGGCGGTCTTGTCAATGATTTTTGCCATGAACCCCCATAAACATCATTATTCCATCTTCTTCCCTAGATTATCAAAATAGCAACCCATGACCCTGCATGTTATATTTAAATCCAAGGAATTTCACCATTAATCGGTAAAGGAGCCCGCTATGTCCACTGTCGGAGTCATTGTAGAATATAATCCCTTACACAACGGTCATCTCTTTCACCTGCAGCAATCTAAAAAAATAACGGGCTCGGACAACGTCGTTGCGGTGATGAGCGGTCATTTCCTGCAGCGCGGAGAGCCTGCTCTCGCTGATAAATGGGCACGGGCAGAGATGGCCCTGCATGCAGGCTGCGACCTTGTACTGGAGCTGCCTGTCGCTTATAGTGCACAGCCTGCCCAATGGTTTGCCTACGGAGCAGTATCCCTGCTCGAAGCTACCGGAGTCGTTGATTCGATTTGCTTCGGGAGCGAAAGCGGCGATTTGGATTCGCTTATGCTGATGGCATCATTATTAGCGGACGAGCCGCCGGCATTCGCAGCCCTTCTAGCAACGAAGCTTAAGGAAGGGCTGCCTTATCCTTCGGCCTTCACGGCCGCCGCTAAAGCTTATTTGCAGGACCAAGGAATGGGTGAAATTGCTTTCTCTCTTGAACAGCCTAACCATACGTTAGGTCTTCACTATTTGATATCTTTACGGAAAATAAATAGCAGGATAGCTCCATATACGCTGCGCAGGGAGAAATCTGAATATAACCAAGCCGATATTACAGACGGCCAGATTGCTAGCGCAACAGCGCTGCGCAAGCTTCTGTTAGGCGAATTTGGATCGCTTGAGCAGCTAACCCCCTTTGCTCCGCCATCAACTATTGAAATCCTCCGCCGCGAGATGAACGCCGGACGCGCACCGGTTCACTGGGAGCATTTTGCCCGTCCGCTCTTTCATGAGCTGCTGCGTCTAGATGAAGCGGATATCGCCTCTTATGCGGAGGTGACTGAGGGTTTAGAATATCGCATTAAAAAGGTGCTGCCGGCATTACAGAAGCTAACCGTATTTGAGCTGCTGCAAGCGCTGAAAACCAAAAGATACACCCATACGAAGCTGCAGAGAATGCTTTTGCGAATATTGCTTGGCCACCATAAGGAAAAGCTGACTGCGCAGAGGCTTGCCACAGGTATCGATTATATTCGTGTACTCGGATTCAGCGAACGTGGTCAGCGGCTGCTTCACGAGATGCGCACGAAAGCCGCTATTCCAGTTATCACTTCTGCTGCACGTATTGCTTCCCCCTATCTGGCTATGGACGCCCGTGCGACAGCCGTATATTCTCTAGCTTTCGACAAAGCTGATCCCTCGGCTGCCATGCGCGATTACACAAAACCACCGATTCGAATCTGAGTTTATGCTCAATCTGGACAAGAAGGTCTAACCCTCCCTCGCGGGGCGTACATTGTAATGTATTTCCGTACGGGAGGTTGTGTGGTTATGGTTAAAGCGAAGCGACGGAAAAGCTCTGCCTTCCTCTCCGTTCTTCTTGGGGTATCGGCACTTTTAGTCGTAGTTGGAATTGTTTATTCACCTGGCGAATCCTTCCGTGCATCCTTGTCGGGCTTGCAGATCTGGTGGCAGAACGTCTTTCCTGGTTTGCTGCCTCCTCTAATACTAGCCGAATTACTGGCTGCTTCTGGCATGCTGCATGGGATGTCTACCTTGGCGGAGCCGCTGACACGCGGATTGTTCCGTTTACCCGGCGCATCAGGCTGGGCGATCGCATTCGGCTGGTCCGCCGGCATACCCGCAGGAGCTAAAGAAACAGCGCGCCTGCGGGAAAACGGTATGCTCCATGAGGAGGATGTAGATACTGTCCTCCTTGTTTCCCATTTACCCAATCCTTTTCTTATTGTGCTTGTCATTGGTTACGGTTTTCTGCAGTCTCCTGAGCTGGGATGGGCGATAGCATTGGGGTTATGGTTATCGGCCCTCGCATCCGGGTTTCTATGGGCAAGGCTTACGAAGCCTAAGAAACCTAAAGTGCCGCAAATCCCGTTGAGCGAGCCCCGGGCATTATTGCGAAGAGCTTTGCGAGCCGCAGTTGATGCAAGGAAAGAAGACGGACGCCCGTTCGGCAAACAATTAGCGGATTCCGTCACAAACTCTGTAGGGACGCTGATGACACTAGGCGGTCTGATGATGATGAGTGCCGTTGTCATCCGATTAATTCAGCTGTCTTTCCCCGGAAACGATATATGGCTCGCCATTCCCGGCGTCTACGAGATGCATCTGGGGGCATTCGAGAGCAGTCGCTCCACGCTTTTCACTTCTGCACCCGCACAAGCCGCTGCGCTCCTTGCAGCTGCCCTTGCCTGGAGCGGCTGGAGCGGTCTCCTGCAAGCGCGCGCAGCTTTCGGCACAGCTTCTTCCTTTCCCTGGAGCAGAGTCATTGTCAGCCGTCTAATGCATGGTGCACTCGCTATACTGATCACCTATCCGTTGGCATTAGCAGCCCTGTCTTCTCCAATGAAAAGCTTCGCTGCAGGGATATGGCCAGATCCTTGGCTTGCAGTGAACGCTTGGGCAGCTGAGAGCCCGATGCCAAGCGGCTGGAGACATCTGTCTGAAACCCTAATGATAGCTTTTGTCACTTTTGGCGTCTTCTTGTTATTAGCCTTGTTCGCCGTAGTCGTCCGTCCGAAATCTCCTTACAAGCGTGATGACACTCCTCCTCCGCCCAACTCTTAATCACCGGACAGTAAAAAGGAGCTCACGCCTATATTTAAGGCGTGAGCTCCTTTTGTTGTTTTGCTAACTGCCAATTGTACTGCTCGTGTCCGTATTTGCTGCATATTTCCGCTGCAAGGCGACCTCAACAGCCGGTGGCACTAAGTCCTGCACGGGTCCATTAAACTTTGCAATTTCTTTGACAATACTTGAGCTTAGGTAAGAATACTTAGGATTCGTCATCATAAAGACCGTTTCGATACCTTCGTCCAATTGCCGATTTGTAGATGCCATCTGAAGCTCGTACTCGAAGTCCGTAACGGACCTAATCCCTCGAACAATTACTTGTGCCTGTTTTGAACGCATATAACGCACCAATAAATCTCGGAAGCTGTCAATCTCCACATTAGGCAAATCGCGAGTCACTTCAGCCAGCAATTCCTTTCTTTCTTTGACACTGAACAACGGGCTCTTCGTCGTATTATTCAGCACCGCGACAATGACGAGATCGAACTGCTTAGCCGCACGCCGAATGATATCCAAATGTCCGAAGGTGACGGGGTCAAAGCTGCCAGGATAAACGGCAATCCGGTATTCATGTTCCAAGCGCGTCTGATGAGGGCTCATGGTCTGTCCTCCTCCTTCGATTCCGAAGAGGGAGCAGCTTCCTCCGTCTCGGCTGGTTTCTGATAGCGATAGATGGATAAAGCAATTTCACCGTAAACCGCATACCTCGTACGATGAAATCCGTCGAAATTATCACGATACAGGACATTCGGATGGTGTTCTACGACCGCAACAGCGCCTTCCTCCACTAAGCCTCTTGATGCCAGATCCACCAATAATTCATCACAATCTTTCATTATATAAGGCGGGTCTAGAAAGATTAGATTAAAAGGCTTCCCTGCACGCTCAAGTAGCTTTAAGGCTCTGCGAGCATCATTCCGATAAACCTCGGCATGATCACCCAATCGCGTTGATTGTAGGTTTCGACGGATGATATCTATGCTTTGGGAATTAGAGTCTATAAAAACGGCATGTCCGGCCCCGCGGCTAAGCGCTTCAATTCCCAACCCCCCCGTACCGGCGAATAAGTCGAGAACTCGCTCCTCGTCAAAATAAGGTCCGATCATACTAAATAGAGATTCTTTAACTTTGTCCGTTGTCGGACGAGTGTTGCTGCCTGGAACCGCCTTTAATGGATGTCCCTTGGCTTGTCCTGATATGACTCGCACGTCTTCAACCCCTGCATGTCGATCAATGATGGTTATTGTTTCCTGATAGATTAACTGGTGTTATGTTACCACAAACTAAAGGTTTACAAAAGCGTATCAATTTATTTCCCCGCCAGCGTATATTTTCCACTTCAAAGGTCACAATGATAGTACCGGCACTGAGAGGTGTCGGGGACAACCGCGGAGAAGACTTACGTTTCCCCATAAGCTCTTCGTCCGGTTTCTCCTCTCCCATGAAGACCCTCGTCGCGAGACGGGGGTCGACTTTTTTTATTCTATTTCATAGGCCTGACGTAGCTATAATATAATTTACAATAGAATGATGAGGACTATCCTCCGGAACAATAATTCCTAGTCCGTTATTGGAGTAAAGTTGATAAAATTTGAGTTTGAAATGGGATTCCTTCATGAAATCCTCGATCGCAGTGAGGACGCCGTTTTTTTCTCCATATTCGTACAGAGCGTTATAGACGGTACAATTCATGCCCCCTGCCCCTGACTCCAGCAACTCGGATCTGCCCGGCTCAATTCCCCTAAGGGCGCAGGGCTTTCGCATCTCTTCCGGAATGGATTCAGGAAAGTAATACAAATCACGCCGACCGTAAGGCCAATCTGTATCATGCAAAACAACGATAGGAAATCGTCCTGTTTGATCGGCCATTCTCTCCACAAGTTTCAACTCATTATACACCGTATACCAATTGTGATCACCGTCAATCAATATCAGATCGTATTTTTCAATTCGGGGCAATGCTTCTAAGCTATACATTTGCATGACCTTTGCGGCTTCTCCGTAGTTTTGTTGGAGCGCTTGCACATCGAACAGCGGCATAGGCTCAATAATGATCGTTTGCGCTCCGCAGTATTTGCAATAATCAAGTATTTTGAATGAGCTTTCCCCAGATAAAGCGCCAATCTCAACAATGATTTCCGGCTTGACAGAAAGAATAAGCGGTTTTATTGCTTTTTCCCAAAATCGGTTCAAGTCCATCTCTCCCAAATAGGAATCTTTTTGCATATCCATTTGCTATCCGCCAGCACTTCCTGTCTATACTACGCTGGAATATGATAAGATGTCCGGGCATTCCCGACCATTCGGCAGACGATTTCCTTGTTCCGCTGCCCACTATCTGTTCACCTATTCGGCTGTATACAAAGCTTCCCCAATTTGCATCCTAAGACGGAGTATGACCAAGGAGATGTGAAGCCATGCCGACACCCGCCGATAATTGCGATTTCTCGCCGATGAAGCAGATAATTAAGGAAGATTTGCGTCAAATGACGGTTCGGCTGGACAAGATTCTGCATTCTATCGACGATGAGGGAAAATGTCTATTGGGTGAGCTTGATCAAATTAAAAAAAACTTCCTCCGTATCGAGTCGAGCGCAGCAACTTTTTATTTAAATTGTTACCTGTCTCCCCACACCGATCGTTATATGGATTTATCGTTATGCATTCAAAGCTTGTCCGATCGGCGCCATGGCGCTTTGATTGCGGTAGAACGCAACGATTCACTCGATACCCTTATTCAGCCGGGATTCCCGGTTGGAGCGCCGGTCACCCATTCGCTGCTTGAGTCGATCTTCTACCCTGGCAGTCCGCTTCATGATGGGGCCGTACTCATCCGGTCCAACCAGATTATTTCCGCGAGGAATATTCTTCCTTTAACAGCTAACCAAGAGAATGAACGAATAACCGGCACAAGGCACAGAGCCGCCGTCGGTCTAACGGAACGGAGCGATGCGATCGTCCTTGTCGTATCCGAGGAATCGGGCACAGCGTCCTTCGCCATCAAGGGAAATCTTTATCCGGTCATTACGCCTTGAGCAATCATCACAGATGAGAATAAACAATCGAAGAGGCCTATGCGCAGTTGCATAGGCCTCTTACTGATCCGTATTTGCGGGTCATCTGTTGTTCACATCAATGCCAAAGTCATCAGCAATTCCATCCGTAAAAGTTTCTGCTGTTATCATTCACTGCTTCAGCTACTTTTTCCTCGTCCAAGCCGCGAAGCAATGAGATTTCACGTATGACATCTCTCACCATGCCAGGCTCCGTTTGCTTTCCGGTAAACGGACCTTCGAAGGGCCAAGGGCCGTCCGTCTCAACCATCAAGCGATTGAGAGGGAATACGGCTGCCAGCTCCCTAATTTCCGGCTCGTATAGTACATCCGGAGTAACTGAGATATAATAACCATCGCTAATGAGACGCGCTGCCGTACTTGCACTACCCTTGAACCAATGAAAGTGTGCTTTGCGAATGGAATAACGCTCCAACAAATCAAGTACCGTTTCTGCATCCTCGTAAACCGCGTGAAGCACGATTGGTCGGTGCAATTCCGCCGCTAATTGGATGAAGCCTTCTAATTGTCTTAAATAAAACGAAAGATCGAAAGAGTGCCCCTTATTCTCCGCTTCGCTGCGCAAGTAGTAAGGAAGACCGACCTCTCCGATGGCAAACGATTCCTGCTCTTCTCCCCGCTCCCGAATCCAATTGCACAAAACCAGAAGCGCTTCCTCATCAAGCGGCGATTGTTCCGGATGATGACCGTAAGCGGGCATTATCCGTCCATTATGCCGTAACACCAGCTCACGGTTGGTAAGACAAGACTCCATTCCCATCGACACGGATACCATACCTTCAATACCCGATCCTATAGCGGCTTCCACTATCCGATTCCGCTCTTCAAGCTCGTAAAGATCAAGATGGATATGAGTGTCAAACAAGAGTGGTATCCCCTTTTTCCAATAGGTTCAGTACTTCCCGCTTGAGCTCTACAAATGCCGGCTCTGTCCATACATCAGCGCGGCGAGGACGATCGAAGGGAACGACAATTTCGCGTAAAATGGTTGCCGGCGCAGAAGAAAGAACATATATGCGATCCGATAACATTAACGCTTCTTCAATGCTGTGCGTGACGAACAGTACAGAACGGCGATCAGTCTCCCAAAGCTCCAGCAGCCATCTTTGCATATCCGCCCTTGTTAAGGCATCCAAAGCTGCGAACGGCTCGTCCAAGCACATAACATCGCGTCGCATGAGCAATGCCCGCAAGAAGGATACTCGCTGCTGCATTCCGCCGGACAGAACATGGGGATATTCATTCGCCACGCCTCCTAGATGGATACGATGAAGCCACTTGAGCGCTTGTTCCTTCGCTTCTTTCTTCGCGGTTCCCGCAGTTACCAGTGTAGAAGAAATGTTGTCGGCCACAGACAACCAAGGAAACAGCGCCGCCTGCTGCGGCATATAGCTGATAAGGCCGCGCTTGCCAGTTACTTCCGTACCGTCGATGATAACATGACCCGAATCCGGACGCTCCACACCGCCAATTAGACGAAATAGTGTCGACTTTCCGCTTCCTGAAGGTCCGATGAGGGTTACAAACTCACCCTCTCGAACATGAAGCGAGATGTTATCAAGAACAGGAACCGATACCTTACCGCGCAGATAGGACTTGGAAATTCCAATTAGGTCTAATAGAACTTTGCCAGTAGGTTTCATGACGCGCCACCTCCTCGCCACTTCACCGTTCGCGGTCTCCAGCGGATGGTTATACGCTCCAGGAGAGCAACGGCCCCGTAGAACAGCAGACTAAGTGTTACAATACAAACTATAGCTCCAAAAACTGCTGGAGTATCATACCCTTTGAATTTAAGAACAAGATAATATCCAATTCCTTTGCCCCCGCCGAGCCACTCGGCAACAATGGCAGAAGAGACTACATAAGTCACCGTAATTCTCAAGCCAGAAAACAAATAAGGCAGCGAAGCAGGAAATTCCAATCGCTTCATGCGCTCCCATTTTGATGCGCCTATCATTCCTAAATACTCTCGCAGCTGCGGTTCTGCTTGCCCGAGTCCTATGAGCATTGATAAAGCAATCGGAAAAAAACAAACGATAATAAGCAGGATTAGCTTGGGTAACAACCCATAACCAAACCAAATCATTAACAGCGGTCCAAGCGCAATAATGGGTATATTCTGCGATAATACCAGAAACGGCGATAAAGCTGTTCGTAAGAATGGAACATTATGCAGCGCCAAAGCAACTATAATTCCGATTAGGAGGCCAAGCCCGGTTCCCATCAGTGCCGTACTCAACGTAGATAACAGATGTTTCCACAACAAAGCAGAATCCTCGACCATTTTAAGCGCAATACTCCTAGGTTCGGGCAGGAGCCATGGATCAATCTTGAATAAGACACAGCAAACCTGCCAGGTCGCAATGAAGATGATTAATGTTGCAATTGGCAGCCATACCTGACGAAGCGGGTTATTGTCCATCCGGGTACTTCTGTAGAAGACGCGCCATCGAAGCGCCTTCCTTGCCGTCTACGACAAGTTTGATTTGCGACAGGACCGATGGGCTTCCCATCTCGAACATAGCGGTATTCATTTGCTTCACGATATCCAGCAATTGATCGAGATCACCCTCTATCGTCGTCTCCAAAGGTCCGACCCGATAAGGAACGCCGGAAGCTTTAATGATCTCTATCGCCCGGTCTACGTAAGGAATGACCTCTTCACCAGCGTTCACTTTCGGCAATATCTGAATGCTTAATAACGCTTGAGCCATACGTATCAACTCCTTGTCATCCTGCAAAATTTACTTAGGCAGAAACTCGGTCGTGAACATGTCGTCGTAATTCAATTCTTTTTTCAACAGACCGTTCTTTGTCATCCATTCCCCATATCCGGACCATACTTCCTTCTTCTGTTCGCCCCAACGCGGTGCATCGTCTTTGTATTTGGGACTTAACCACTTCTGGCTCGCTTTAACTAACTCCGCATTCAGTTCTGGAACCGCCTTAAGCAACAGCTCGGCAGCAGCGTCCGGGTTGTCTATCGCGTATTGATAGCCTTCCGCAGCTCCTTCCACGAACGCGCGGACGAGTTCCGGCTTATCTTTGATCAGCTTTTCACTGGTTGTCAGAAGAGGGGTATAGTAATCCAATTGTTTGCTGTAATCGGACAAATAAACCATATTGATAGGCTCTTTGCGAAGTTCGGCTTCGATTCCCGTCCACCCGTAGAAAATCCACTCGAAATCGATATCTTTCTTCACCGCGGTAAAGAAGTCCGCAGATCCTGCATTAACGAAAGTCACCTTACCGACATCCGCGTTCTGAACGTTCATCATCGATTGAATGACCGCTTGCTCTGCCGGAGAACCCCATCCTCCGTAGGTTTTGCCTTCGAAATCCTTAGGCTCCTTGATGTTCTTATCAACAGGAGAAGCGAATCCGGACGTGTTATGCTGGATGATCGCAGCTACGGAAACAATCGGCAAGCCCTGCTCCCGGGCAAGCATCATGCCTTCCTGGGCACTAACTCCGAACTCCGCCGCATCACTCGCCACCATGGCGTCCGAACCTGTCTCAGGCGGCTGAATGATTTCCACCTTAAGCCCGCGTTTCTCCCACAAGCCTTGGTCCCTCGCCGCGTAAAGCCCGGTGTGGTTTGTATTCGGCGTCCAATCGAGCACAAGCGTTACTTCCTGCAGCGCTTGTGCAGGCTCCTCCACGCTTCCTGTAGGCGAAGCCGATGGACTTGCCGCTGAAGGACTTCCGGAACCATTCGTGTTCTCCTTGTTGCCGCAGCCTGCCATTAACAGCATGCCCGCTAACATCGTTAATCCCAAACCTTGCCAAGCCTTGTTACTTCTTTTCATCTTTCTCTCCCTCTCTATAAACCTATTTGATGAGAAGAAGGTTTCTATCAATAAAAAAAACGCCCACCTTTTCCGGAGGGCGTCCTATATTCACGGACGAATCACACAACCTATTAAAAGTTGTGTTCCCACCTTCCTACGCTGGCATTAACCAGATCAGGTATAAGGGTCTGCATCATTAACGGGATGCACTCTCAGCCGGCCTTGCTCCAGCTCCCCCGGGGCTTATTCAATTGTCGAAACCCGCTTCTTTCAACCCTAATTATAGCAAACTATTCAAAATCCGCAAATAACGCCAGAGCTTGACCTACTCAAACCCTCCATCTCTTGAATAGCATGTACTATCCCACAAAAGAAAGGAGGATGTCATATGGGACGTTTTTTAGATCAACGTAGTTCGATGAATGCCAACGCGACTGGATCGATAGCTATCGGTGTTACCTCGACCCCGGGGCTTACGTCTAATATCTTTGGACGTATCGGCCTTCAGACGCAAGGTGTGCCGAACCCGATCGTCAACCTCACAGGAGTTGTCGGAATTTCAGCTGTTGCCGGCGCCACGGCATTAATCCAGGTCACTCGTAATGGGGTTGTCTTCTACACCGCCCAAATCGAATCTGCCGGCGCAGTTCTTGGCGATATTCGTTCCTTTACAGTGCAGGATTTGCTCGCCCCTGCAGCAGCTGAACTTGTCTACGAGGCTGCCATAGTAGTTACGCCCGGCGCTATTGGATCAGTCACTCGTGTCGGCCCCGAAGTCTTCTGGGGTATCGCTTCTGCAACAGCCTAATCTTTCAGAAGCTATACGGTCTTCTTGCCGTGTAGCTTCCTTTTTTATCCTATTGGGAGGGAATGAATCAATTTGGTTACGATCAGCCTTTGTATGATCGTCCGTAATGAGGAGAATACCATCGCCAGGTGCCTGGATTCAGTCTCGGATCTGGTGGATGAGATAAATATTATCGATACCGGTTCGACGGACCGTACGAAAGAAGTCGTGTCTGCTTATACGGAAAGAATATTCGATTTCAAATGGATTGACGATTTTTCCGCCGCCCGCAATTTTTCTTTCCAGCATGCAACGAAAGAATATGTTTTGTGGCTGGATGCCGACGACTACTTGCTGCAGAAGGATCAAGATGCGTTCCGGAAGCTTAAAGAGACGCTGGACCCTTTCTACGATTCGGTTATGATGGACTATGCTGTATCCCGGGATGCATACGGCAACACGCTGCTCTTTACGAGGCGGAACCGACTTGTGAAACGTTCGAAAGGGTTCAGCTGGATCTATCCCGTTCATGAAGTCCTTATTGTCGGCGAAGGAAATATTCTGATTACCGATATCGAAATCACGCACGGACCGGACCGGGAACATAAAGACCCTAGGCGCAACCTGAAAATCATTCAAAAATATTCGGATCCCGAGCATAACATTGAGGACTCCCGCTACCACTTTTATTACGCCAATGAGTTAATGGATACCGGGCAGTTGGAAGAAGCGATAACCCTGTACGAATTGTTTCTTCTCCGCGATGAAGCCTATTTTGAAGATCAAGTGACCGCCTGCAGCTACCTTGCACATTGCTATCGCACAAAAGGCGAATACAAACGCGAATTACACTACTTGTTCCGTACATTCGAATTCGATTTACCCCGCGCGGATTATTGCTGCCGCATCGGATTTTGGTATCAGGAACATCAAGATTATGAGAAAGCCGTCTATTGGTACGAAACAGCTCTCAGGCAAGAAATTCCGAAGCATGTGTTCGGCTTGATGAATAAAACCTGCTGGACATGGGCTCCTCACGTTCAACTAATGATTTGCTACGCCAAGCTTGCACTGCTCGAAAAAGCTTACAAACATAACCTGAAAGCGCTGGACTATTTGCAGGGAGACGTCAACCTGCTGCAAAACAAAAAACAATTAGAGGAGGCCATGGGTAAACACGATGAAAACGAGCATCATTCTTCTGACCTATAATGGACTTGCGTATACGAAAAAATGCATCGAGAGCATCCGAACATACACCCCGCCGAACGATTATGAAATCATTATAGTTGATAACGGATCAACAGACGGAACCGTCGAGTGGCTTCGGGCACAATCCGATTTACAAGTCATTTATAATAGGGAAAACGCCGGTTTTCCGAAAGGCTGCAATCAAGGTTTGGCGCTGGCTAAAGGAGATAATCTGCTTCTGCTTAACAACGATACGTTCGTTACCCCCAGATGGCTTGATCATCTTCTTACCTGCCTGTACAGCGACGACCGGATCGGCGGGGTAGGCCCTGTCACGAATGCCGCTGCCTATTACTCGGCTCTCGAGGTTCCCTATCGGACATTGGAAGAGCTGATCCCTTTCTCCGAACAATTCAACAGCTCCGACCCTTCAAAATGGGAGGAGCGCCTTAAGTTGATTGGCTTCTGCCTGCTTATCAAACGAGAGGTTTACGAAGCCGTAGGCGATTTGGACGAACGATTCTCGCCCGGAAATTTTGAGGATGACGATTACTGTCTTCGCATTCGCCAAGCCGGTTACCGGCTAATGCTTTGTACGGATACGTTCATCCATCATGAAGGCAGTGCTTCGTTCCGGGAGGATCCACAATCCTTTTACGCTTTACTGCAAACCAATAACAAAAAATTTACGCAAAAATGGGGGTTCAGACCGGATTATTCCCTTCAAATCCGGCCCGAAATCCTACAGTTGATCGATGAACCTCAGCAGAAAGCGATACGGGTTCTCGAAATCGGATGCGCTTGCGGTGCTACGCTTCTTGAATTAAAAAACTGGTATCCCCAAGCGGAGCTCCATGGCATCGAACTAAACCCGCATGCGGCCGCCATCGGCTCCCTTGTTGCGAATGTTCGCTCGGGAAATATCGAAACGATGGATATCGAATTACCGTTCGAATACTTCGACTATATTATTTTTTGCGACGTGCTCGAGCATTTGGTCGAACCCTGGAACGTTCTCCGGAACGTTAAGCCTTATTTGAAAAAAAATGGAAAAGTGCTGGCTAGCATTCCAAATATCGCTCATCACTCTATCATCCGCGACCTGCTTAAAGGACGATGGACGTATACGGACAAGGGGCTGCTGGACATTACTCACCTTCGTTTTTTTACGAGGGAGGGGATCATGCATTTGTTTTCGTACGCTGGCTTCCAATCGTTGGATTTTCGCCAAAACATCCAGGACCACACGCAGGAAGAAGAGGCATGGATCGATATGATGGGGGGCATTGTCGGTGACGAGATGAAGGAGGAATGGCGGACTTTTCAGTATATTGTGAAAGCTTCTCCTCACGACCCGTCGCGCACTAATACAAACGCCAAGCTAAAAAAACTCGTACGACGAATCGAATGGGATATTACTCCGGAAGAAAGCCGTTTGGAACTCGTCGACATGTACCGGAAACATGGTTTTGATCTATCCGATCTAACTTACGTATTTGAACAAGATGTCGTCCATCGTTTGGAAACGGCGCAGAAAATCGCCGAAATGTTAACGCAGCATGGTCTCATACAATCGAAAGATGAGCTGCTAAGTATTTTATTAAAGGGAGAGACTCGGATGAACGGTGTTTAAACAAAAAACTTGAGCCGGCTCCTTTCCGGAGCCGGCTTCAAGCTTGAAAATAAAACCAGTGAAAAGAGGATTGAAATGACAGGAAGCAGTATTGCCAACATCGGGACTTTTGACATAGAGAATTTCGGCGACTTGCTTTTTCCGGAAATTTTGAAACGCGGTCTATCTAAACGGATAGATTTAGAGTATATTTCATTATTTTCACCGACTGGCGGCCCAAAACCATTTGAACCCAATATCAGGGTACAACCCATAACAAATTTTGACGCGGAACATAATAAACATAAATTTAATGCCGTTATTTTGGGCGGAGGCGACCTCTTTCGTCTGGACACAAGCATTTCGGAGTTCTATACCCAAAGAATGACACCAGCGACCCAATTGTTATGGAATGTCTCGACCTTTGCAGAAAAACACTCCATACCGGTCATCTGGAATTCAATCGGCGTTCCTTTTCAATTTCGTTTTGAAAATGAACGGACGCTCGTTCGCGAATACTGCAATCATATAAAATATTTAGCTGTCCGTGACCATCGTTCAAAAAATTTTTTGTTGGACGCCGGCGTAGACAGGGAAATTCTAGTTGTGCCTGATACTGCGGTTGCTCTAAGCAAATATTTTGATAAAAATGCGTTGGTGAGGCATTTCTCGAAATTAAACAAAGAGATTGGCTTAGATATCGAGAGAGATTTTCTGATTTTCCAGTCATCCCCTGGATTTGTTTGGGGAGAAGAAAATATTAAATGGGTAGCCGATATCTTATTATCAATTAAATTAAAATATCATTTGGAAATTGTTTTATTACCGATCGGATACTGTCATAACGACGGGATGACTCTGGAAAGAATCAATCGTGTTCATCCGCATCGTTTTCATTATATTGAAAACAAATTATCCCCAATCGATATTCTATCCACCCTTGTTTCATCCCAATTTTTTATAGGGTCAAGCCTACACGGAAACATTACGGCCTATTCTTACGGAATTGGCCATATCTCCATTAACACCGCGAATCTAGTGAAGCTTAATGGTTTTTTTGATTTAATTAATGAACTAGATTTTAGCTTGAAATCCCTGCTGAATCTAGATGCTGCTTTCGATCGAAAAATGAATCCTACCCTACCAAATCCAAAAGAACAACAAAATAAAATACGCGATGATTTGATCAATCAAGTTGAACAGCATTTTAATCAAGTTGCTCAAATCATTACGCAGGTAACTTTTTAATGACTTCCTCTTTTCTCAATACCAGCTGTTCGTAATACTCAAGCAGCTCTATATATTCCGGGAGCTCTTTAACATTTACGTTCTCATTCATTGCATGAATAATAATGTTTATATATACTTGACAGTTTTCCATCGCCCTATAATAGGCTAGATCCTTACCCTTAAAGAAGCCTTTGCTTGGAGCATGAATCAATTGATATGCGAAATCAGAACATCCTAAGAGCGTGTATGTTACGGACTGCTGTTGCTGCTGATCGTGTAATCTAAACGAACTTAGCGTCTCAGATAAATAAACCAATTTCCCTTCAGCCAATAAATTTAACCAAGAAGCCAAATCTACATTACAACCGAATTTCCTCCCGCAGAATACCCCGAACTCTTCCTTCAGTGCGGTCTTTTTAAATAATACGGTTGTTGGTTCACCAATCTTATTGCTTACCTCTTGCAAAATACGTTCTCCGAGCTCTATTCCATCAATAATGGTATCACTATTAAACAAAGGAAGTGTCGAATAAATATCAGGCTGCTTTTGACCCTTTCCATCTATGATTTGACGATGCGAAGTTGCAATTGTGATATCAGGGTCTTGAATGAAGTAATTCATCATCTTGCTAACTTTTTCAGGATGAAGCAAGTCGTCATCCATTAAAAAGTTAATGTATTCTCCCGATGCCAACCTCATTAACTGTAAGTCATTTTCAAACTGACCCAAGTTCTTTGCGTTACGATGATAACGGAGCTGGGGATGCTCCGGCAAAACCTTTTTGATTCGCTCTTCCGTTTCATCATTCGTACTATCATCACAAACAATAATTTCAATATTAGGGTAACTTTGATTAATGGCGCTTTGCAATGCCTGCTCGAACAATTCCGGGCGGTTGTACGTCGGAATCAATATACTGACTTTAGGCGTCAAGTCATGATGGGTTCGTGTCAAAGCAAGCAAAGATCCTTTGATTTCCTCTATCAGATCCGCGAATTGTTGATCGGTTTCATCGGTTTCAGCCATTACTTTGCTAACATACGAAATACAATTCTCCAAAGCCTTGCGATAATCATCGGGAACGGATAAAAAACCGCAGGATGGCGCGTTCAAAATCTCATGCGCATAGTCGGCTGCTCCGAGAAGTTTCATTTTGGCGGATTGAAGCTGTTGTTCTCCATGAATTCGGAAAAAACTTAAAACTGAGACCATATAGATGGCATCACTATTCTGTAATAAGGATAGCCATGTAGCCGTATCTACATTGCATCCATACTTACGTCCAGCGAATGTTCCAAAAGGAACTTTTAACGCTTTCTTGCGGAACAATGGAGTCGTTGGTTCCCCAATGAAGTTCCAATTATAACGAAGCACGACATTTCCGATCTCAATGCCGCTAATTCGAGTATCTTTCTGAAAAACGGGTCTGTCAAATGTTTCTTCCTGAATGGGACGACCCACAGCATCTATCAACCCGCGACGGGAAGTGACTAATGAAACCGCTTCATCACGGTCATTCAGCATGTAACCTATCATCAATTCGATTTTCTGATTATGAAAGAGGTCATCGTCCATAAGGTAGTTTATATACTCCCCAGAAGCCAAAGAATACAATTTCAAATCATTTTCGAACTGACCTAGGTTACGTTCGTTTTTCACATATCTTATCCGCGAATCTACTTCCAAATAAGGCTGTATCATCCTTTCCGTCTCTTCATTCATACTGTCATCGCACACAATGATTTCTAAATGGCGGTAAGTTTGATTGATCGCGCTGTTGAGAGCAAGCTCAAGCCATTCAGGACGATTATAAGTCGGAATTAGAATACTCACCTTTGGAAAAACAAGATGGGAATAAGCCTGTAAAAACAACTTCCGTTCCAAAGCTTCTTGTTCACTGCCATCAAGCCGCTCATCCTTATCTACCAAACACCACGGTTTCGATTGGCGGGGAACACCGACTTGATATCCTTCCTTTCGGAATTGCAAGGCATGAAGGGCTCCCAAGAAATGTTCCCCTGAAAAATCGGTGTCCCACTTTACATCATATTGAGTTGCAAGAAAAGTATCGGAAAGGATCGCCATCGGCTGATAGGGCTGTTCATCTTCCCCTAACCGGACCTCTGCCATGGATTGACTAGGAGAATTGCCGAAGTAAATACCCGCTCTTTCTTTGGCGTCCTCCCATGAAAGTGACAGAGGGACATACGACGCCCCGGCGATACCGGCCAGTCCCAACTGCAGGTGATTGCGGAATAAATCGATAAGTTCTATCAATAGATTTCGATTCACTAAATAAACGTTGCTCCGAACGTAAATTTTATACTTCGCGTCAGAATGCTCCATTGCATGTTGATAAGCCACCGATATACCGTCTGCCGCTTCCTGCACGTAGACGGTTTCTACTTCGAATCCTTTCGGTACATCTAGCGCTCGGATATAAGCTATAGTTTCTTGATATATAGAAGGATCTTGAACGGAAGTAATAAAACATATCTTATTCCTATTCATGTTCTACACCATCCCGAAACTGCCTATTTTATTTTTCGTAAATAACCATTCGGATTGAAGGATACGAAAAACTTATGCTTGCTGTCGTCAATCGTAAAATCATGATTTGTCTGAAGGAATTCCTGCACGGCTTCCATAGGTCCTGCTCCATGAGAGGGCAGCACGGGATGTCCATTTATGTTCGTATCTTCGCATATTAAATAGCTGCCCTTTGTAACAAACCTACTATACAATCTCAATTCATTCAGAACATGCTGTTTGGAGTGATCGGAATCTAGACAAACAAGCACAACATCTCCTGGTTTAATAAAGCCTTCTACTTCTTGTATAATATCGTCCGCCAACGAAGATCCTTTGATGTAGCTTAATCTGGGGTGAATGGGCAGGTTTGGCTGATTCGCAATATCAATGGTCATTATTTTTCCCTTATTTATTAAATCGAGCATCGAAGCGAAAAAAAGGGCGCTGCCGCCATTAAATGTTCCGCTTTCAATGATCACATCAGGCTTGACTTCAAAAATAATCTCTTGATATAACATTAAATCCAACGGCATTTTCAGAATAGGTACACCCAACCATTTTGTATTTTGCCATACCGAACTGTTGTAATAGAGCTTATGAAATTCATCAATAATAAAATTCATATACGAACCCCTTCCATTTTGAGCATTCAAACTATCCTATTCAGGAGGTTTCTTATTGCATTCGATAACTGCCCATGAACGGTTAGAGTTTTTCCAACTCTGCTTCAAAGCCGCCTCTGTTGACAAAATAAATAACGCCCCAACTTCCGGCTGATAACCGGAGCGGAGCGTTATGGTTTTACCTGAACATCGTCCACAGTTTAATCAGATGCAGCGTATTATTAGGATCGATTTTTTGCGCGATGATGAAACTAACCAATTGATCCTCTTGTGTTTCGGTTAAAGGCTCACCCAGTATTCGAGCAAACATTTTAACCCATTTTCTAACCTTTACCCGATCCTGGAGATCGTATTTCGTAACGCCCTCTAACAATCCTTTGATCCGTTCCTTGACCGCTGGATTTTTCATTTTCGTTTTGACGCGCTCCACGAACTCTGGTTTGATGCCGAATTTCTGCCAGCTTCCACTCATAGAGGACCACACTCCTTCCGGCACTTTTCCGTTCATCATATGCCTATGGAAGATGTGAAATGACAATATCGGGCTGATGAACCATCACTCGAACCTATCGCAAAGCATAAAATAGTGAATTCTTTTAAGGAAAGAACTCAGGAGAGGAATGGCACCCTTGGGAAAATGGAATCTTCATCACTTCTATTCAAAAGACTCCGAGATCCGCAAATATTTACCTCCTACCTCATTATTCAATGCAGAAACGTTGAGAAAATTTATGGGAAAATATGGTGCAGTTTATATTAAACCTGATAATGAGCACATGGGTAAAGGAATTATAAAAGCATGGAGAACTCCCAGAGGATACGCTTTTGTCATTTTGAGGGGAAATACCATAAAGTGTGCTTCCTTGGATAGATTGTACAAAGAAATTAAAAAACGGTCCCTGTCCCAGCAATATATCATTCAAAAAGCCATTCCTCTGGCCAAAATCAACGGCAGGCCTTTCGACATCCGCGTCATGATGATGCGCAACTTGCAGAACCGCTGGCAGTTTTTCGGGCTCTATTCCAAAGTAGCGGGGCCCAAGAGCATAGTAACCAATGTAACCAGCTCACGGGGTTATGTAACTCTCTTTGAAAATTCGATGAAGCAATCGCTGAGGTATTCTAAGAAAAAAACGGAAAGAGTCAAAAGACGGCTTATCCACCTAAGCAACAAAATTTGCAAACGGGCCGGGAAGATTAGATATTATCAAAAGATCGGTAATGACTTTGCTGTCGACAATAAAGGGAAAATATGGCTCATTGAAGTGAATTTTTCGTATCCGGGCTTCAAGGGGTTTTCCAAGCTGCCCAACCAAAAATATTACTGGGGTATCAAAAAGATGAACAACATTCTGCGCAAAAGGCGTCTGCAGCGAGTTGATAATAACAGGGTTAAAGTTCATCTTGACGATTGAATAGACTAGTCCAGAGGCTCCCCGTTCAACTGCGCGTCGCGCGCAAGCGTATCCCTTAGTTCTCCGTAAACCGGCGAAGACCAGAATTGCTCCCGTGAAGTTAATTCAGCTGCATCATCCCTAGCCTGCTCCAGCACCTCAAAGTCCGTAAGCAGATTCGCAAGCCGGAATTCCGGCATACCGCTTTGCTTCGTTCCGAAAAATTCGCCTGGTCCTCTTATCTCCAGGTCGCGACGAGAGATTTCGAAGCCATCTTCGGTTTCAGTCATCGCTCTCATTCGTTCTTGTCCGTTTTCCGACTTAGGATCCGCTATCAGAATACAGTACGACTGGTGCTCCCCGCGTCCAACCCGACCTCTCAGCTGGTGCAGCTGAGACAATCCAAAGCGATCGGCATCCATAACAATCATCAAAGTAGCATTTGGAACATCTACCCCTACCTCTATAACTGTTGTGGACACGAGCACATCCGCCCTGCCTGCCGCGAATTCCGCCATTGTCGCTTCTTTCTCGGCCGAGCTCAACCGACCATGTAATAAACCAATCGCTAGCTCAGGCAATGCTTGAGTAAGCTGTATATGTAAATCGATGGCATTCTGTACATCAAGCTTTTCTGATTCTTCAATAAGGGGACAGATGAAGAAGGATTGCCGCCCGGCATCCGCCTCCTTACGAATAAATCCGAGTACCCGATCCATCATATCGTGCTTAACAGAATAGGTTTTAATGGACTTGCGGCCCTTTGGTCGCTCTCGAAGGGTTGAGACATCCATATCTCCGAACACGGTAATGGCGAGCGTTCGGGGAATCGGAGTCGCTGTCATCGTCAGAACGTCAGGATTCATTCCCTTGCGACGCAGAATACTGCGTTGATTCACTCCGAACCGATGCTGCTCATCCGTTACGACTAAGCCAAGGCTCCGGAAGAACACATCTTCTTGAATGAGGGCATGAGTCCCCACCACGATGTCCAAGAGTCCCATTTGCAAGGAAGCAACTAGATCGCGACGCTTGCGATCCTTTAGGCTTCCCGTCAATAGACCAACTTGTATCCCACAGGGCTCGAACAGCTTAGTAAGAGAACGAGCATGCTGCTCCGCTAATATTTCGGTAGGCACCATAAGAGCGCCTTGATGACCGGCTTTTACAGTTGCATATAGACCTACCGCCGCTACAACGGTTTTACCTGAGCCAACATCCCCTTGAAGCAATCGATTCATCACGTAAGGCTGTTTCATATCGTGAAGGATCTCATTAATGACTTGCTTCTGCGAGTCCGTCAAAATAAAGGGAAGCACGCTTACGAACTGCCGAATTTCCTCGTTATTAACAGGGTGCGTGACCCCGTCAGCCTGCTTGAGGTGGGTAGTGCGATAGGCTTGAAGCTTTAGCTGGAACAGAAACAGCTCCTCATACACCATTCTGCGGCGGGCTTCCTGTCCTTCATGCGTATTCTCGGGGCGGTGAATACGCGTAATAGCATCGCTTCTGGGCAATAGATTATATTTGCTGACCAGCTCCTCCGGCAGCAACTCGGGGATTAATACGCCGTATTGTGTCAAAGCACGGTCTATTAGTTTCCGTATTCCAGCCTGAGTGATGCTGCCCGCAACTGAATATACCGGTTGAAGTGTTCCGGTCTTTCCCCCATCCCGGTCAGGAAATTCAGAGTCCGCAACCGTTAGATGCCGCCTGCGCTGATCCCATTTGCCGGTTAAGGTTATTTCCCGTCCTAATGTTAGCTGCTCCTTTAGGTAAGTCCGATTGAACCATACCGCCGTTACTAGCATCCCTTCCACCGTAACACGGCAAATAAGCCGGGATTTCCCGCCATAACGCTGAAGGGTCGGCAAAGAAGCTATCTTCCCTTGGATCGTAATTCTCTCTCCGTCCTTCACGTCATGCAGCTCGCGAATCCGGTAATCCTCATAACGAAAGGGGTAATACTCGAGTAATTCTCCGACCGTGGAAATGCCCAAGGCGTGAAGCTCCTCCGCTTTCTGAGGGCCCACGCCTTGAAGTTGTGTCAGAGGGATGGATAACAAATGATAGGACATAAGACCAACCTCTTTATTTACTGAATACTCCCCGTCAATCGGCGGGGGTCACGAATATACCGATCGTTCCTGGACCTGCATGCGTCCCGACAACGGGGCCGACTTCCGTTTCCTGGAATTGTCTAACGTTTAATTGTTTTCTCAGCAGCTCCGTTATCTCACTGACCCCCGCTATGTATCCAGGTGTACTCGCCACTGTCAGATTCACCGGCTTATCATGGAAATCGGTTTCGAGCAGCTCGGCGATCCGAGCCATTGCCCTTTTCTGTCCTCTAACCTTCTCGAGCGGAAAGACGGTACCTTCATCATCGACGGATAATATCGGCTTAATGTTGAGGAGTGAGCCTAGAACGGCTGAAGCCTTACCGATTCGACCGCCCTTTTGTAAATATTCTAATGTATCGACAAGAAAATAAAGTCGTAGTTCCTTGCGCAGCCGGTGTACCTCAGCAATGATCTCTTCTTTAGACGCACCTGCTTTAGCCATTTCTGCCGCTAAGACGACCATCCTCCCATAACCATATGAGGCAGACTTGGAATCGATCACTGTAATGTCCACATTTGATTCTGCTTCAAGCATAGACTTGGCGATAGTGGCTGCCTGATAAGTTCCGCTCATTGCTGCTGACAGTTCAATAGATATTACAGAATGTCCTTCATCCGTTAGCTTCTTGTACACCTCGTAGAAATCAGCTGGTGATGGCTGCGATGTTGTTGCATGTCCATTAAAGGAGGTTAGCTTCTCATAAAATTGCCCAGGCTGCAGCGTAATATTATCCAGATAGGTTTGATCCCCAAAGTTAACCTTCAGCGGCACCATCGAAATACCGAGCTTCTTACGGATCTCTAAAGGAATATCCGCCGTACTATCCGTTACCAGAACAATCGATGCCATAGCTTGTCCCTCCATCATTGATATTCGTTTCTAGGGTTCAACAGCGAATAAATAAGGATAAAGCGGTTGGCCGCCCTCGTGCACCTCGACCTCAACATCCGGGAACTGCTGCGTTATCCAGCTTACAAGTTCCTCAGTCTGTTGCTCCACAGCATCCTCCCCCGTCAATATTGTAACGATTTCTCCACCTGTTATAAGCAGCTCAGATAGCAGCGATCTGCATGCTTCCGTCGGAGTTGGCTCAGAAGCGACAATGGTTTTATCTTTTATTCCAATAAAATGGCCTTCGCGTATTTCTAAGCCATCCATCTCTGTATCTCTTACCGCTTGTGTCACTTGACCGGTAACGACTTGTTCATAGGCTTTGGTCATCCGATCGATATTCGCAGCCTCCGATTCATTCTCTTGGAAGGCTAGCATCGCTGCCATCCCTTGCGGCAAAGTCCGTGTTGGAATAACGGTCACAGGCCTCTCTGCAAGCTCTGCAGCCTGCTTGGCAGCCATAATGATATTAGGGTTGTTGGGCAATACAAAGATATGATGCGTCGATAGGGAAGAGATCGCCCCGAGTAAATCCTCCGTACTCGGATTCATGCTTTGACCGCCGGAGAGGACGATGTCTACGCCAAGACTACGAAACAGCTCTGCATTACCTTCACCGACGCTAACTGCTATGACGCCATAGGACGCCATTTCAAAAACATCTGGATTCGGCTCGCTTTCTGGAGAAGCGATCACTCCCTGACTCGAGTAATCCACATGCGGGATACCCATGGTGTAATCAACCTGCGGCTTACTAGCTTCGGTGTTCGTTTTTTGGGAATCGATAGCTTCTTTCACATGGGAACCATGCTCCAGGTTGGATTTTGACTTCTGCGCAAGCAGCTCTCGATGCTGCTCCTGCATATTCAGAATATGGATATGAGTAATTTCTCCGTAGGTCAGTGCCATATTCATGACATCGCCAGGCCTGCGGGAATGGACATGTACTTTAACAATTCCATCGTCTTCAATTAAGATAATCGAATCACCATCCCGTTCAAGTGCTTGACGGAATGTTCGCTCTGGGAATGGACCTGCAGTCGATACTCGCTGGATGAAGAATTCCATATCGTAAGGAAAAGCAATACTATCCGTGGCGATCTTGGATTGTACGGTTGTATGTTGGGCTGCTGCATGGGCATCAGTTCCAATCGATACCGCTTGCTTTGCGATTGAAGGCGTCTGTATCATTGGTTTAGACACACGTAACATGGACGGAGAATCTGTTAACAAACCATCGCTTAAGTAATCGACAAAACCCTCATAGATATAGACGAGTCCTTGTCCACCGGAATCAACAACTCCAACCTGTTTGAGAATCGGGAGCATCTCTTGCGTACGGGCAAGCGTCTCTAATGCTTTGGCGTGTACCTCTAGCATCCATTCCTTCAGATCCGTAATACGACGTGAAACCGTGACCCCATGCTTAGCCGCTTCACGGGCTACCGTAAGTATAGTCCCTTCAACGGGCTTAACAACCGCTTTGTAAGCGGTATCAACTCCTTGCTGTAAAGCATTAGCGAATAATGGTACTGTTAGTTCCTGCTGACCCGTTATTCCACGGGAAAAACCACGAAAAAGCTGGGATAGAATAACTCCCGAGTTCCCTCTCGCTCCCATCAGAAGCCCCTTCGACAGCACCTCTGCTGCCCGACTGACATCTTCTGAAGGTTTATTTTTTAATTCGGCCACACCGGCCGACATCGTCAAATTCATATTCGTTCCCGTATCGCCATCCGGCACGGGAAATACATTCAAGGCGTTCACCTGATCGACGTTGCGGGATAACCGCTCCGCGCCTGCAAAAATCATGGCCGCCCATTCACTTCCGTTCAAGAAGCGCTTGCTCAATGATGGATTCCCCTTCCTAAGTGCGACTGTCCGTTGTGCGACTTTCGTTGCGCGCCGCTCTCGCGTCACAGACGGTCGTCACGAATGCGATCGTTAATTCTGTACCTAAAGCGGCGTCACGGACCGTCGTCCTGGATGCAATGGCTGCTCTGTATGTGTTCTGCCACAGACTGACGGTCGTCACGATTCGCCCTATGCTAGAGCAATGCTCTTGCTCTAGCAGGACAAGGTTACTTGAGTATACGCACGCCTTGAACATACACATTAACTAAATCGACCTTTAGTCCTACGACTTCTTCCAATACATATTTAACCTTAGACTGAATGTTGTGCGCTACTTCGGAAATTTTGGTTCCGTAACTTACGATGACATAGAGATCAAGATGGAGGAGCTCCCCTTCTCTGCGGACTTCCACGCCCCGGGATAGATTCTCCCTGCCTAAAAGCTCTGCAATTCCATCCTTCAAGCCTTTACGGGATGCCATGCCGACCAGCCCATAACAATCCAATGCCGCCGAACCGGCAATCACGGCAATTACCTGATCCGCCACATCTATCTTTCCGTTCTCCGAGACCAGCTGCAGAGGCATGGAAATTCACTCCTTTATGTCTGTATTATGGACCATACTTCATTGTACTATAAAAAAACGGGAGAATGAAGCCGTTTTCTAGGGAAACCTACCGATTATCAAGTTTGACAGCATTATTACCATCATTTTTCGTTGCATCGACCTATCCCCTGTGCTATGATATTAAAGTATTTGTATGGACGTGGCAGGGAGGTGTATTTTTAAATGGCTCGTAAATGTTATCTAACAGGTAAAGCGCCGGGATCCGGTAACAACAAATCTCACGCTAATAACACTACTCGCCGTTCTTGGGGAGTTAACGTACAAAAAGTGCGCATTCTGGTGAACGGTAAGCCTAAACGTGTTTATGTGAGCACCCGCGCCTTGAAGTCTGGCAAAGTGGTACGCGTATAATCAATGCCGAAATCGGCCATGAAGAAAAACCGTCAGGTCATCCTGACGGTTCTTTTTGTGTTCATATCATTGGTTAAAGGCGTCAATTTTTGTGAAACGTGTTGAGAATCGCTTTGACGAAGCCACCCAAAAATTTCGGCAGCTTGATGGTGTAAAACCTCATCGTCCCATCCCTCCTCCACGGACTAAAACCCTTACCGTCTTCCGGTATCGAAGCGCAGTTATTTATTCCAGTGTATGCAGGTTCGAATTTGTCCTATACCATTCAAAGGGATGGAACTGAGGTTTATTTATTTCGACGACGCTGTACGCAGCGCGGATATAGCCGCTGCTCGATCGTCTTGACTGAAAATATACGTGCCTGCTACAAGTGAATTGGCTCCCGCAGCCGTAACTAATGCCGCTGTTTCCGCATTAATGCCGCCGTCTACCTGAATGTAGATATCTCTGCGACCTTGCTTCTCCAGCATCTCATGAAGCTGTCGGAGTTTTGGAAGCATGGCTGGGAGAAAGGATTGCCCCCCGAATCCGGGATTAATCGTCATAATTAACACTAGATCAATTTCATCTAATATGTATTCTAAGACGGACAATGGCGTATGAGGATTTAATGCAACGCCTGCTTTCATTCCAAGCTCTCTAATTTCCGACAACGTGCGATGCAGATGAACGCAAGCCTCAGGATGTACGGTTACTCGATCTGCACCCGCTGCGGCCAAAGCCGGGAATAATAGCTGTGGTGCTTCTACCATGAGATGAACATCGAACAACAGCTTCGTTTCGGGACGGATCATAGCAACAATGGGTGGGCCAAAAGTAAGATTAGGAACAAAGTGACCATCCATAATATCAATATGAATCCAATCCGCTCCTGCGGAATCAATACTGCGAATTTCTTCTCCGAGCTTCGCGAAATCCGAAGCCAATATGGAGGGAGCTATCTTTACCATTTTCTAATACCTCCGTTTTGTTTCTTTCCACTCCGTCATGAATCCAACGTAATGGCTATATCGGCTCTCTGATATCTCTCCTTGCTCCTTCGCTTGAAGAACGGCGCAGTGCGGCTCGTGAGTATGCGTACAGCCACGGAATTTGCATGTGGAGGCTCGCTCTCTAAATTCACGAAAACAAGATCCGATTTCATCAATACCCAGCTCTGCGAAATCCAATTGGCTGAAGCCGGGAGTATCTGCCATATAACCTCCGCCAGCTAGCGGGATCAGTTCAACATGCCGTGTCGTATGCTTGCCCCGACCCAGCTTCGTGCTGATCTCGTTCGTGGCCAGAGTTAGACCCGGAACAAGTGCATTCACTAGAGAGGATTTACCGACTCCGGATTGACCTGCGAGCATGTTAATATGGCCCGCGAGCGCTTGTCGAAGCTTATCCATCCCTTCACCCTCATGAGCGCTAGTCAGAATGACTTCATATCCGATCGATGAATAGAGAGCCCGAGCATCCTCAACTACGCGGCGAATGCTCTCGCCCTCTTCATCATCCGGGATCCGGTCCATCTTAGTGAATACAAGCAATGCATTCATGCGCGCATGTTCGGTATGTACCAGAAACTTATCTAACAAAAGTAAATTCAGCTCTGGACGAACCACTGAAAAAACAAGAACGGCCAAATCGGCATTCGCAATCTGCGGACGAATGAGCTCAGAGAAACGCGGAAGAATTTCCTCTACCGTGCCTTCCCCGTTCTCCGTCTCACTGAATAACACACGGTCGCCGACAAGCGGGGACTCTCCCCGGTTTTTGAATATCCCACGGCCGCGGCACTGTACCGGTTGACCGCCTTCTGAATTCTGTACGTAGTAATAACCGCTCAACGCTTTGACGATCAAGCCTTCGGGCATTGGGGAACAACTCCTTGTCCAAGCCCGATCAGGCTTCTGACATCACTGTTGATACATTCTATCATTCCTGATTCCCTTGTTCGCCGTTCACAGGATCTGATCCCTCTGCGGCAGCGCCATCTGCTGTACTCGGATCTTCTGCAGACTGGTTAGGATCCGGAACTGGAGTCGATGAGGCTGGAATCACTTTATAAGGAACGGGTTCCTCTTGAAGAAATTGACCATCACGGTAGACGGTAATTTTTCCATCCTTTTCTGGCGACAGTATCAACTTAATGGGGAAAGTCGTCATTGCGCTAATCTTCTTGGAGCCCCACTCGATATTATCTCCACGGGCGTCGGAATAAACGATCCTTATCGTACTCGATTCACCCTCAACCGCAGGAGAGACAGTAACTTCCAAATCTTGCTCCCTCGAATCCGCGGGATAACCGCTGCTGACCCAGATGGATATCTCAGTACCAGGAGTAACCATTTCATTCTGTTCGGCTGGGAATTGCTTAAATACTGTACCCTTCGGAGCGTAGCTTGGCTCCTGCAAAATCTTATCGGCTGGGAGCTTCAGGTCATTCTTCTCAATTGTTGCTTTGGCTTCGCCCTCCGTCTTGCCGATCAGGTTAGGCATAGCGAAAGCTTCTTCGCCTTTACTTATAGTCAGGGTGACCGTCTCTGTCAACGGATCAAACTCTTCGTCAGGCTTAGGATTTTGCTTAAGTACCGTTCCTGGCTCGCTTTCGTCAAATATTTCACTTGGCAGTATATTCTCGCTTGCAATGCCCATGTCCTCAAGCAGCTTTTTGGCATCCTCGAACGATTTGCCCTCTAAATCAGGCATCACCGATAGTTCCTTGCCCGTGCTGACCGTTAGTTGAATAGGAGATCCTTCTTTGGCATCGACATCGATCTTAGATTGCTTTAAGACGATCCCTTCATCAACCGTATCGCTAGCTTCTTTCAGAATGAGTTCGTCGATCGTAAAACCTGCATCAATTAACGTTTTCTCTGCTTCATCCAATTTCATGCCGACAACCTTTGGAACGCGTATATCCTCGGAGTTAAGCTGTCCTCTTAACTCTGCAACCGCCCATATCAGTACTCCAATTAATACAATAGCCAGTATACCGAGTACGGTTGGGATAATCCATCTGCGTTTCGGCTCTTCAAGTCCTTGTGAATTCCAGCGGTCTTCGGAATCTGTACCTTTAACCGCCGGCGCTTCAAGGGTGTTGCGCATTTCGGGTCGAATAGCCGGGATAATCCGAGTCTTGTCCGCTTCATCGTCCTCGTCGCTTGCATAAATCGCGGCAGGTTCGTTTAATCTGTTCGGTTGTAAGCAGGTATCCAGATCCTGATACATTTCTCTAGCGGATTGATAACGCTCCTGGGGGTTTTTACGCATCGCCTTTAAGATAATATTTTCCACGCTTTGCGGAATATGAGGATTTACCTTCCTTGGCCGCTCGAATGTATCCTGCAAATGCTTAAGCGCTACGCTAATCGGACTTTCACCCAGAAATGGCAGGCTGCCTGTCAGCATCTGGTAAAGTACGATTCCTAAGGAATAAATGTCCGATTTCTCTCCCGTGGGAACACCCTTAGCATGCTCTGGCGAAAAATAATGCACGGAGCCGATAACGGAGCCTGTCTGGGTAATAGTCGAGGAGGTTACGGCGCGGGCAATCCCGAAATCCGTAACTTTAACCCTGCCATTATTACCCATGAGTATATTATGAGGTTTAATATCGCGATGTATGATTTGGTTATGATGGGCATGCTCTAATGCATCGCAAATTTGGGCCGCCACTCTAACAGCTTCATCCGCTTGCAGAGGCGCCCTATCGCGTATAATTTCATTTAAGTTAGCGCCATCAATGAATTCCATAACGATATAATGTGTATCCTCAACCTGTCCTACATCATAGATGCTTACAATATTCGGATGCGACAACGAAGCTGCCGCCTGTGCTTCACGACGGAACCGTTTCACAAAATCATCATCATGAGTGAATTGCTGGCGCAATACTTTGACAGCAACCAAGCGATTGAGCAATAAATCCCTTGCTTTATAGACCAGTGCCATCCCGCCGCCGCCAACTCGAGCCAGCAGTTCGTAACGCCCACTCAGCGTAAGTCCGATCATGCTGTATCCCCTCCTGCGGCGCTAGCTTTACCTTCATCTGCAACCAGCACGACAGTTATATTGTCGTCTCCGCCCGCTGCAAGCGCCAAATCAATAAGCCTTTGTGCTTGTTGTTCTAAATTCGCCCCAGAATCCTCCAAAGTGGCGAGCAAATCCTGAGGTTCGACTAAGCCGCTCAAGCCGTCGCTGCACAGCACGATCCGATCACCGAGTTGCCAGTCGATAATCTGAACATCAACCTCTACCTCACGGTCGGTGCCTAACGCTCTCGTCAACACATTCCGTCTCGGATGGCGGGCTGCTTCTTCGGGACTTAGTTGTCCTGATTTTGTAAGCTCGTTAACTAAGGTATGATCTTCTGTAAGCTGCTCGAGCCTACCGCTGCGAAGCCGATAAGCTCTGCTATCTCCAATGTGGCCAATCAAGCCGGTATTTCCATCCAACAAAGCCATAACGACAGTTGTCCCCATATTATGATATTGCTCATTAAGAGACGCTGTTTCATATACAACTGAATTGGCTTTACGAATCATATCCCGTAGTCTAGAGGCTGCTTCTTTAGCAGAAGCAGCTTGCTCCCAAGCCTTCAACGATTGCACCAAGCTATCCACAGCTAGTCCGCTGGCTACGTCACCTGCGCGATGTCCGCCCATTCCGTCTGCGACAATGGCTGCCGTATGGCCATTTAACAAGCGACCGCTCCAAGCTTGGTCTTCATTTACCTGCCTTACCTTGCCGACATGACTCTGTAATACCGTCCTCACACCATTCACCCCGTCGTCGTCTCCATATGCTTCGCCCGCAGCTGTCCGCAAGCCGCTGCAATGTCATGCCCCTGCTCTCTGCGAATCGTTACATTTACATGCTTCTTCTGTAATATTCGTTGGAACTCGAAAATGTCATCTCTTGGAGTACGAACATAATTTCGCTCGGGAACATAATTGACTGGAATAAGATTCACATGGCACAGCATTCCTTGCAGGACATCTCCAAGCTCTTCCGCATGCTCCGGTTGGTCGTTCACTCCGCCAATGAGCGCATATTCAAAGGTAATTCGTCGCCCCGTCTTCTCAATATAATACTTACAAGCATTCATTACTTCGACGAAAGGAAACCGCCGATTTACGGGCATCAGCTTAGAACGAAGAGCATCATTCGGAGCATGAATGGAAATCGCCAAATTGATTTGTGTATTCTCTTCAGCGAACTTCAGCATGCTGGGCACGATTCCGCTCGTCGACACCGTAATATGCCTCTGACCAATATTCAAACCTTTGGGATGGATCATGACGCGCAGGAAATTCATCGTTGCATCGTAATTCTCGAAAGGTTCTCCTATGCCCATAATGACGATACTGGAAACACGCTGGTTCTCGGGGTCAAGCAATCTCTGCGATTGTACAACCTGAGCCACGATCTCGCCCGCCGTTAAGCTCCGCTTTAATCCACCCAGCGTGGAAGCGCAGAAGGTGCAGCCGATTCGGCAGCCTACTTGCGTCGTCACGCATACGCTATTCCCGTAATCATGACGCATGATTACCGTTTCTATCGCATGTGCGTCGTGTAATTCGAATAGAAATTTCACCGTTCCGTCCTTGGATACAAACTTCGTGATTTCCTTCATTGTTACGAAACGAAAGCTGTCAAGAAGCTTATCCCTGAGCGGCTTAGGCAGGTTGGTCATTTCTTCGAACGAGCTGACCCGCTTTACATACAGCCAGTCGAATATTTGTCCTGCACGAAAAGCCGGTTCTCCCTGCTCCTTCGTCCAATCTTGAATTTGCTCTAATGTAAAGTCATAAATAAAAGGTTTGTTTTCTTCAATCTGCAATCTCGTCACCACCATTCTTTTTATTTTAACATAAAATTATTGGGATTGTCTGCGCAAACGTGCGATAAAAAACCCGTCGCTCCCGAACATTTGAGGTAAAATCTGAAGCATTCCCGAGAAGGCTTCGGGAAGGATTCCCTTTTCCTTAAACGGTGCTAGAACTTCCTCAGACCACTCTGCATCAAGAGAGAACTCAGGAGACTCGGCGAGAAAATGCTGGATCGTCTGCTCGTTCTCTTCAACCGCTATCGTGCAGGTGCTATAAACAAGAATGCCTCCTGGCTTCACAAGCGTTTGCACCCTTCGTAAAAGCTGGCTCTGCAACACTGCCAAGCTTGCAATATCGTCTGGGGTTTTGGTCCATTTGATCTCAGGTTTGCGTCGAATGACACCAAGCCCAGAGCACGGAGCATCAAGCAGAACAACATCGCATGACTGTGCCGGCAAGCGATTTGGCAAGTCCATTGCATCGCCTGTCATCGTCTCTACGCAGCTTAATCCAAGTCTCTCCGCTTGCTGCCTTATTAAGGCTTCCTTATGAGGATGCACATCGTTGGCAATCACTTTTCCTTGATCTTGCATTCTTTCCGCCATACTCGTCGTTTTCCCGCCTGGAGCCGCACAGCAATCGAGTACCTGCATTCCCGGCTTCGGATCTGCAACCGCAGCGACGAGCATCGAGCTCTCATCTTGGATAGACATTTGACCTTCCTTGTACCAGTTAGTATGTACAAGATTCCCGGCTCTCTCTGCAATAATTCCGTTTCTTGCTAAAGGAGAAGGGATTGCCGACAATCCCTCCTCCGTCATGGATACAAGCAGCTCTTGGCGCCCTATGCGCAGGGGATTAATCCGAGCAGAAGCATGAGGATGCTCATTGTTTGCTGCACAGATTTCCTCTGTCTTCTGTACTCCGAATTGGGTAATCCAGCGTTCAATCAACCACTGCGGGTGACTATGAACTAGGGCAAGTCGACCGACCTCAGACAGTTTATCGTTTAAGGGAGCATCGAAACCCTCGCGCAGAAGACCGCGCAGCACCCCGTTTACAAGACCGGCGATTCCAGCATGTCCTCTTTTCTTAGCCATTCTCACAGCCTCGTCTACTGCTGCGTGGGCAGGCACGCGAGAAAGCCATCTTAATTGGTAATAGCTCATTCGCAAGAGGCTTCGCACCCACGGCTCTACCTTCTTCGGCCAGCCTTTAACTCGACTCTCAAGATCGTAATCAATGGTATTCATTCGCTGAATGGTCCCGTAGACAATTTCAGTCGCTAGACCCGCGTCAGAACGTGACAGGTCAGAAGATGATAAGGCTTGATTAAGCTCGAGTCCGCTGAATGCGCCTTTGACCTCTACATTATGCAGTACATTCATGGCGACTTCTCTTGCTCCCTGAGGCTTACCGCCAGGCAATCGGGTAGTTTTCTTCATTCTTAACGCAAAGGATACTTGTGACTTCAGTCATGAGAGGAATTTGCGTTTCTCTTGCTCCTGTCCATCTCTCCAAAATCACTCCTTTGCCCCTCCTCCGTATGAAACATTGAATTATTATTTGGAAATCGTTTTTATCTAGTTTAACCTTTCAAGTCCAAGTAAAACGAAAACGCCGTCCTCGGGACGACAGTTTTCTTACACACTCTAATCGTCACAAAAAAAGCTCGGGTTACCCGAGCACCTTACCAGGAGCGAGCCTTGCACCTCTTGCAAATTCTGTCGCTGCCAATGCTTTTTTGCCAGCGGGCTGTACTTCCGTTAACACAATACTGCCATCGCCTGTACGAATACGTATACCGAAGCTGCCGCTTTCTAACACAGAGCCCGGCACTAAACTGACCCATTCCGGTCGCATTATCGAGTCGGAGCCCTGAGGAATCCGGGTACCCCATACCTTGAATACCTCGCCGTCCAAGTAAGTGAAGCCGCCCGCCATCGGGTTAAGTCCTCTTACTCGGTTAAACACCGTCCGTGAGGAATGCTTCCAATCCAGCTTCTCATCCTCGCGCGTCAGGTTAGGCGCATAAGTTGCTTCGCTGTCTACTTGAGGTGTTCGCACAATTTTGCCTTCCGCAATGCGAGGAAGCCAGTCACGGAGGAGCTCGGCGCCTGCATCGCTCAGCTTATCGAACATCGAACCCGCTGTATCCTCATCGGTTATCGGAACTTCAACCTTGGAGATCATGTCGCCGGTGTCTAAGCCCTCAGCCATATACATAAGAGTCACTCCTGTGACGGACTCCCCGTTTATTATCGAACGTTGAATCGGCGCCCCGCCTCGATATCGCGGCAGCAAAGAGCCATGAACATTTATGCAGCCCAAACGGGGTAAGTCCAGAACGGCTTTGGGCAGAATTTGACCATATGCAGCTGTAATAATGATATCAGGAGCGATCGCCGTTACTTGAGCGACACCTTCAGGCGAGCGCAGCTTCTCGGGCTGCAGTACCGTGAGTCCATGCTCAAGCGCAAAAGCTTTAACAGGAGGAGGGGTCAGCTCTCGCTTCCGTCCCTTTGGCCGGTCCGGCTGTGTTACCACCGCCGCAATCGTATAACCCTGCTCTAAGAGTGACGCTAGAGAAGGCACGGCAAATTGCGGTGTCCCCATAAACAAAATATTCATTTTCTATGCTCCATCCTGCTGCTGATCCTGTTCGACAGGCTTACGAGCTTCGTATACGGACTCAGCCGAATCGATGAACAATACTCCGTTTAAGTGATCAACCTCATGCTGAAACGCTCTAGATAGAAACTCCGTGCTTTCATATTGTATCGGTTTACCGTTACGGTCCTGCCCCCGGATAACGATCCTGTTCGCCCGGCGAACGTCTCCTTGCAAACCCGGGATGCTGAGGCAGCCTTCCGGTCCAAGCTGTTCGCCTTCCTTGGATACAATCTCTGGATTAACCAACTCGATGAGCTCATGTTCATCACCCACATCAATGACTATGATTCGTTTCAAGATTCCCACCTGAGGCGCAGCTAATCCGACTCCGTCGGCGTCATACATCGTTTCCGCCATGTCGTCCAGCAATTTGTGCAGGTTGGCATTGAATTTGGTCACTTCCTGCGCTCTTTCTCGAAGCACATCATCAGGGTGTTTCACAATTAATCGAATTGACATAACGGCAACCTTCCTTTTCTTTAGAGCATCATCTGCGGATCAACGTCGACGCTTATCAATATACCGTTCCGTTTAACCGTATCTCCCATCTCCGCAAGCACCTGTGAAGTCATGAGGCTTGCATCGACGTCTCCCCGATATTTTACCATACATTGAAAACGGTAGCGATCTTTCAATCGCGCAATAGGTGAAGAAACGGGGCCCAGCACCTCAAGTGCCGCTCTTCCGCTATAGTCAAATTCATTACGAACCCCAAGTACTGCCGCTTTTTCCCGAAGACCGGATGCAAATCTTTCTCCTGTGGAAAGAAGCATAGGTACCAATTCATGCGAGAATGTAACCGCAATAAGGCGGCCATAAGGCGGATAACCCAGCTGCCTGCGCAGATCCAGCGCTCTCTCCACGAATCCTTTGTAATCGTGTCCTACCACAGAGGTGATCGACTCATGCTCCGGATCGTATGTTTGAATAATAACCTCGCCCGGCAGCTCGTGACGCCCAGCTCTTCCTGCGACCTGAGTGAGCAGCTGGAATGTCCGCTCCGCAGCGCGGAAATCCGGCAGTCTTAACGCTGCATCTGCAGCTAATACACCCACAAGCGTCACAAAAGGAAAATCCAGACCTTTCGCGACCATCTGGGTGCCTAGAAGCACATCAGCTCTTCGTTCGCGAAATTCCGTCAGCCACCTCTCATGGGAGCCCTTCTCAGTCGTTGTATCGACATCCATCCGAATGACTCGAATGCCTGGGAAGGTCTCAGCAAGAGCCTCCTCTACCTTCTGAGTTCCTGTTCCGAAGAAGCGAATGTGCGGGCTTTCACAGCTCGGGCAAACCTTCGGCTCTGCTTCAGCGTAACCGCAATAATGGCAGCGAAGATTTTGCGAGCCTCTATGATAAGTAAGCGATATTTCGCAATGCGGGCACGCAGCCGTATAGCCGCATGAACGACACATGACGAACGTGGCATAACCTCTTCGATTAAGCAAAAGTACGATTTGCTCTTTCCTCTCTAATCGATCCCTTATTGCGGCCGCCAATGGAAAGCTAAACATCGTACGATTGCCCAGCTTCAGCTCCTCGCGCATATCCACGATTTCCACGCCGGGTAAAGGCCGATTCGCCACACGTTCAGGCAGGGCAATATAACCCGGGTTTCCCAGCTGGGTTTCTTTTCCCCCATGGACGGCTGCCTCATAGGTTTCCAGCGCCGGTGTCGCCGAGCCGAGGACAACAACCGCGCCATGAAGACGTGCACGCTCTACTGCTACATCGCGAGCATGATACTTAGGACTTTCCTCTTGTTTGTATGAGGTCTCGTGCTCTTCATCAATGACAATTAGTCCGATCTGGGCAAACGGCGCAAATATCGCGGATCGCGCTCCTACCGCTACCTGAGCCCTGCCCTCTCGAATTTTGCGCCACTCATCGTAACGCTCACCCTGGGACAATCGACTGTGCAGAACCGCAACTCTCGCACCGAAGCGACTTTTGAACCGCTCTACCATTTGCGGCGTAAGAGCTATTTCCGGAACAAGAACAATCGCGTCCTTACCGTGCTCCAGGCATCGTTGAATGGCTTGCAAGTATACTTCAGTCTTACCGCTGCCCGTTACGCCATGAAGGAGATAAACCTCATTTCTCCTCTGATCGAGAGCGGAATGAATAGGAGCTAAAGCAGATGCTTGTGCGGGGGTTAGAACCATTGGGGCGGAAGCGGGAAAATCTCGATTGGCATAGGGATCGCGATCTTCCGTAACCGCACGTATTTCGACCCAGCCGCGATCAGCCAATGAACGAATCGTAGACGATGTTGTCCCTAAGGCCTCTGCTAATTTCTGAACCCCCATTGGCTCAGGCTGCTCTGCCAAATATTGCAGCACTTCCCTTTGTTTATGCGCTCTAGCGGGAATCTGTTCAATGGCTAGGCGTAAAGCGGCCTGATGAGCGGGGAAAACCGTTAATACGGTTTTCACGGAAAGCCGATCCTCCACCCGCTGTCTCTCTTCAAGGCGCCCTTGGCGAAGCCAGCGCTTCAACAGATGGCCATGCTCGGTATAGTGTTGAAGAAGCGAAGTCAGCTTCAGAGGTCCGCCCTTCTGCAACGCAAGCAAGAGACCGCCACTTTGGGCGGTCTCTTCTTCGGACCACTGGGCATTCGCCGCCGGGTATACATACTTCTCCGTTCGTCCCTTAAGAGCAGCTGGCAGCATCGCCTGCAACGCAACTGTTAAAGGGCACAGCCATCTCCTGCTGATCCATTCCCCTAATTCCACGAGTTCAGCTGAAAGCGGTGGAATGGCATCCATTAGATCGTCTAGCGGCTTCAGCTTGGCATACTCAATATCCGCGTCTTCTGCCAGGCCCGTTACGATACCTTGCAGCTTTCGACCTCCGAATGGCACTGCCACCCGGCTGCCAACCTCAACCCAGCCGATTAGCCGGTCCGGAATTAAATAGTCAAAGGTACGATCCGTATCCCTGCTCGGGACATCTACAATAACCCGGGCAACAGTCATTCTTTCGTTCCTTTCCCATCACCCTGTTCCGCCAGGTGATTCATTCTAGTAGTCGCAAGAAGCCAAAGTCGCTCGGCAACTGCTCTCTTAGACATTTTGGGCATATGTTCTACTAGCCCCTGAGGGCTGTAAACACTCACAATATTGGTTTCCTTACCGAAGCCTGCCCCCTCTTCGGAGACGTTGTTGGCAACGATAAGATCGCATTTTTTGCGAGCCAATTTGTCCATTGCATGCTTCTCAACTTCCATCGTCTCTGCTGCGAAACCGATTACGAACAGCTTGCGTTTACCTTGCTGTCCTTCTTTCCAAGCGCCTACAGCATGCAAAATATCGGGATTCCGAATAAGCTCCAAGGTGAGTGCTTCTGATTTCTTCTTAATCTTATGCTCTTCTCGGTGAGCCGGCCGATAGTCGGCTACCGCAGCCGCCTTCACGACGATATCAATCTGCGGCAGACGTGCCATTACCTCGTCATACATATGCAAAGCCGATTCAACCTTAACGACGTTTACTCCGTTTGGCGGGGTAACTTCAGTCTTTCCGCACACAAGCGTTACTTCCGCTCCACCGTCACGTGCCGCTTCAGCGATCGCGAAGCCCATTTTGCCGGAGGAATCATTCGTGATATAGCGGACAGGGTCGATTCGCTCGATAGTGCCTCCCGCTGTAACCAGCACGCGTTTGCCCGCCAAGGGCCGCGGGCCGACTAACATGGTAACAACAGCCTCCACAATTTCGTCAGGCTCCGCGAGCCTCCCTTTGCCTACGTAGCCGCAGGCTAATTGTCCAGATCCCGGCTCTACAAAAGTAACGCCGCGCGAGGCAAGTATATTCACATTATCGATAACCGCGGGATGCTCCCACATATGTACATTCATTGCCGGTGCGACTAGTATAGGAGCCGTTGTCGCTAGTAATGTCGTACTCAGCATATCATCGGCTAAACCATTCGCCATCTTCGATAACATATTCGCAGTCGCAGGCGCGACTACCGCCAGATCCGCAGAATCCGCCCAATCAATGTGCTGTACAATTGCTGCATCCCTTTCATCGAATACATCCGTTGCGACAGGATGTCGAGATAATGTCTGCAGCGTAAGCGGCGTAATGAACTTTGTAGCCCCTTCCGTCATCATTACCCTAACTGAAGCACCGAGACCGATTAAACGACTACATAAGGCAGCTGCTTTATAAGCGGCGATTCCGCCTGTTATTCCAAGAAGTATCGTTTTCCCAGCGAGTCTCTTGTCCATCTGTTCCCCTCCGATATACGTTTGAGTAGAAAAAAAACAACCGCAGGGGTTGTCCTTCCTTCAGAACCTTATGAAGCTGCAAGTTCCTAATCTCTATTCAAGGTATTCGTCTTAAGATGTTCAACCTTAATCGCATCGTGGTAGATTTCTTCCAAAGCAACGCCAACATATTTATGAGACTTCGGCGCACCCAGATTACACATCGTCCCTTCGCGCAAGGCACGCGCTCTCTTGGATGCAGCAACAACAAGCGTATACTTGCTGTCTACTTTTATGACTAAATCATCAATGGATGGATATAACATAATATCACCTCTTTCAGACGTTATCCGCAGCAGGGAAATTGGCAAGATCATGGAACAGCTCGCCTAGAAATCTCTCCCGCTTGCAGTGTTCTGCCGTAATGATGGACATAATGCGACTACAAGCGTTGTCGATTTCATCATTCACCACTGCATAATCGTAATGGTGCAACAAATTCATCTCTTCCGCCGCTACAGAAAGCCGATGATCGATCGTGGCTTGCGACTCCGTACCCCGTCCTACGATTCTTTGCTTCAATTCATTCAAAGAAGGCGGCATCAGAAATACGAATACACCTTCTGTAAACTTTTCTTTCACCTTCAAGGCGCCTTGAACTTCAATCTCTAGAATAATATCTTTGCCTTCTGATAACGTCTTCTCCACGAATTCACGAGGTGTTCCATAATAGTTGCCGACGTATTCCGCATGTTCGAGCAGCGCATCTGTCTCTATCATATGATGGAATTGCTCTCTTGATTTGAAGAAATAGTTAACTCCTTCACGCTCGCCCTCCCGAGGCGATCGGGTCGTTGCGGATACGGAATAAATTAATTCAGGCAGCTTATGGCGCAATGCAGCACACACTGTTCCTTTGCCTACTCCGGAAGGACCGGATAGTACGAATAAAATACCTCTGTTCATGGTGTTCCCCAATTCATTCATCATGTTCGTCGTCTTTAGTAGACAACCGGTGTGCAACCGTCTCCGGCTGAACAGCCGACAAAATCACGTGATCGCTGTCCGTAATAATAACAGCACGGGTTCTACGACCATAAGTCGCATCAATAAGCATATGCCGATCCCGAGCTTCTTGTATGATCCGTTTAATCGGCGCCGATTCCGGGCTGACTATCGAAATAATCCGATTCGCTGAAACGATATTGCCAAATCCGATATTAATCAGCTTGATCGCCATGGCTACACTTTCCCTCCGGTCATTCCTGCCAGACAGCATGATGGGCAATTGAGCTACGCTCACAGTGTTGCCGAAAGCGTTTGCCCACATACTGCAGGTTTGAAAATGCTAGTTCTATACTTCTATCGATTTATTGTACTTCAAAACCCATGGTGGGACAAGAGGATGTAAGCACCTTATCTGCCGCGTATTAATCTCTTGCTCTTTTCTTTCACGTATTCGGTAAGAGATACCGTCATTTCATAGGCCATAAATGGGGTCATCAGATATATCCCGTTAAAATGGGCCATAGCAACATCGAGGAGCTCTTGCGCGATTTTGATGCCTTCTGCACGACCTGCCGGCCCTTCCAATCCGCTCATTCGCTCTCTTACGGAATCAGATAGCTGAATGCCTGGCACCTCGTTGTGAAGATATTCCGCGTTACGACCATTTGCTAGCGGGAAAATGCCTAGGAAAATAGGAATGCTTAAGTCTTTCGTCATCTCAGCAATCCGCTCAATAAGAGCGGGATCATAGACGGGCTGGGTCATAATATAATCTGCACCCGCTTGGATTTTGCGCTCGAGTCGCTGCACTGCTTTGTCCAAATGCTTAACATTAGGGTTGAAGGCAGCCCCGACAATAAACTTCGCTTTCTGCTTTAGGGGTTTACCGGAGAAAGCAATACCCTCGTTTAATTGCTTGATCATACGAATGATTTCGAAAGACGTAAGATCATAGACTGAGCTCGAGCCTGGCAAATCCCCAAACTTAGCAGGATCTCCGGTTACGGCCAGCACATGATCAATTCCCAGTGCATCAAAACCCATCATATGAGATTGAGTACCGATCAGATTGCGATCCCGGCATGCAATGTGCACAAGCGGCTTAATGCCTACCCGTTCCTTCAGCAGGGCAGCCAGCGCCATATTGCTCATTCTCGTAACGGCAAGCGAGTTATCGGCCATCGTCAAGGCATCCGCCTTAGCGTCCTTGAGCGCTTGGGCTCCGGTCATGAACTTGGTGATGTCCAGGTCACGAGGCGGATCTAATTCGACGATTACGGTATGTCTTTCAAGCACCAGATCAACGATACTAGGCTCATTATCTTGGTCGTGCGGCGGTTTATCGTTGAGGATAGTCGTATCGCTGATAATCTCCAATGGCTGTGAGGGCTTCACTTCTTCCGTGTCGACTGGGTTAATCGTCAGTGGGGAGTAGCTTTGAAGAGCTTTTGCAATGGCCGAAATATGCTCCGGTGTTGTGCCGCAGCAGCCCCCGATGAGTCTGGCACCTACATCTGCGAACTTAATCGCACAGGAAGCGAAATATTCTGGCGTAGCGGAATAAACGACTTTCCCGTCAACATAATCCGGTATGCCGGCATTAGGAAACACACTGAGAGGGACGCCCAAATCCCGCGGTATCGTCTCCATAGCTCGAAGAATGCCGTTAGGACCGCTGCGGCAATTAAAACCGATCACATCGGCTCCCTCGCCCTTTAATCGGCGGAAGGCTTCAGCAAGCGGAATACCATCATGCGTTCTCTGTGCATCCTCTACTGCGAATTGACAGATGACGCTAATATCGCTTTTCTTACGAATAATCCCTAAAGCCAAAGACAACTCCTCAAGATCGAAGAAGGTTTCCAGCAGCAGCCCGTCGACACCCGCAGCAATCAGAACACCGATCTGCTCTTCGAAATCTCGTTTGACTACGGCTGTTCTAATATTTTTTCCGACGCCGCCGCGAACTGCTCCTATCGAACCCACAACATAGGCGGCTTGACCGACGGCCTTGCGAGCGATTGCGACTCCTGCCGCGTTGATTTCTTCGGTTTTCTTCTCCAAGCCGTACCTAGACAGCTTGTTATATTGGGCGGAGTACGTATTCGTCTCAATAATCTCTGCTCCCGCTTCTGCATAACGGCGGTGCACGTCCGCGATCACATCGGGCTTAAGCAGATTAAATTCCTCGAACGAAACCCCGACGGGCAAGCCGAGCTGATACAAATAAGTAGCCATCGCACCGTCGCCGACCCGTGGTCTCTCTGCTAGCGCCGTACGCAAGTCCGGTTTCATGAAGCTTCCCCATCCATTCCATCCATAAAGTATTCTAAATGTAGCACAAATTCGCCTCTGGTAAAATGGAAAAACCCGACCATATTTGATCGGGTTAACTAGATTACGGCAAAGAATATGATTTAAGCTTCCGAATCGACTCCGGCCAAGCGTTGTTCCTTCACGTATTCGCGGGTCCGGTTACGAGATAGTCCGAACATCGCGGCAGCCGTGACTGCGGCGACGGCGACTCCCGCTGCTCCTAGCCAACTGACCGAAGAAAGGGAAATATTGTTCACGACTACGCCTCCAATTCCAGCGCCCGTTGCCATCGCAAGCTGCAAAACAGAGGTGTTCAGGCTCAACATGATGCCTGATGCTTCCGGCGACAAGGTTATCAAATAGTACTGTTGAGTGGGTCCGGATGACCAGGCGGAGAACGCCCATAACATAAGTAACGGGAATACGAAAGCGGCGGATTGGGAAAATGTCGACAGCAGAATCAATACTGCGGAATGAAGCATCATGCCGCCGACCAAAGTCCGCGGAACCCCCCATTTGTCCGTACTGTAGCCGCCAAGCTTAGAACCGATCAGGCTCGCGACGCCAAAGGCGAATAATCCTATGCTGACTGCGCGCTCGCTCATTTCAGTGATCGTAAGCAGAAATGGAGAAATGTACGTATAGACGATGGAATAACCAAAAATCCAGAAAAAGGTAACTGTCAAAGCAATAGCGATTTTTGGATTTTTCAATAACTTAAATTGATCGCGGAGCGGCACGGCTTCTTCCCCGTCCGATCGAGGTATCGTCCGGTAAATGGCATACATGGCAAGCAGCGCAAGTATACTTATTCCAGCGAATATCACCTTCCAATCGTAAATGGATGCAATCACCCTTCCGAGAGGAACACCTATAATTAGCGAAGTGCTAAAGCCCATGATCAGCGTCGCAATGGCACTTCCTTGCTTGCCCTGCGGCGCCAGCTTAGCAGCGACTGTCAATGCAACCACGACGAATATCCCCGTACTGAGCGCCATGATAACCCTCGAGCCCATAAGAGGCAGGAATCCCGGAGCCGTAACGGTGATTAAATTTCCGATAACGAACGTCCCCAGCGCGACAAGCATCAGCTTCCGGCGCTCCAAGCGCGCCGTCATCGCCATCAGAATCGGCGTTCCGAACGCGTAAGCGATCGAAAAGACAGTAATTAGTTGTCCCGCCGCGGCTACCGATACCCCAACATCGCTTGCAATCATATCCAGAATCCCCGCGATAATAAACTCCGACGTTCCAACCAGAAAACTCACGGCAGCCAGCATATAAATTTTCCAAGAATTCGTCATACGGATCAAGCTCCCTTCTCCACTCCATTGTTTTTATATTTCTAAAAATATAGAAATAGAATCTAAAAAAATTATTTCAACAAATAGGGCGCGTACTTTTGCGCTATTTCTTGGTTCACACAATAAAAAATGTACGTTCCGTCTTTACGGAGATTCAGCAATCCGCAATCCGTCAATTGCTTCAAATGATGGGACAACGTCGAGCCTGCAACGGATTCCAGCTTGCCCCCGATATCGGAGCAGCATAGATTTCTCTCCTGGGTTAGTAGAAGGGCGATTTTGAGCCTTGTCGGTTCTCCGAGCGCCTTATATATTTTGACAGCTTGCTGGATATCGGCACGGTCATCACCCATCGTCGTTCACCCTCCGAGGTTAGTTTGTTATTTCTATATGTATCGAAATAAACCATATCATACCTTCTTGAGAATGTAAACCCGATTCACGGAATTTAGGCTTCTTAATCATACAAGGAAAAACGACTTCGTCGTCCCTTGAAGGTCGCAAACGTCTATTTCGACGATAATAGTCTGACTGTTCTTTACGGCTAGGTGTATAGCAGATTTCGTGGCAATGCGCTTCCCAAATAACTGCGAAAAGGCCGTTATTTTCCCTCGAAACACCTGCTCGTAGATTAATAACATCAAATTGCAGTTATTTTGGAAATAAGCTGCTGAAACTCCACTTATGTTTCGAAATAACTGCAATAGGTTGTTATTTTATCGCCAGAACCCTTCCAAGACGATAATAAATGCAATAAGTTGTTATTTCCGAAGAAATACTCTAAAAGTTATAAATACTACTGAAAAAGCCGGACCTCGGTCCGGCTCTCCGTTTATACGCATATTCAGATGACTTTACCCGTAAAAACAAACGCTGCTGGACCCGTCATGTAGACGCGGTTGTTGGCTTCGTTCCAGTCAATCAGTAAATCACCGCCGGCTAGTGAGATTGTTGCTTTGCGGTCGGTTAAACCATTAAGCACCGAAGAAACGAGTGTGGCGCACGCACCTGTTCCGCAGGCGAGCGTTGGACCAGCGCCGCGTTCCCATACGCGCATGTCTACCTGGGAGCGTGTGTTTACCTTAGCAAATTCTACGTTGATTTTACGCGGGAACAAAGGATGCTTCTCCAGCTTCGGTCCCCATGTTGCCAAATCGAAACCGGCAGCATCATCCACATAAATAACGCAGTGAGGATTACCCATGGAAACCGCGGTGAAAGCAAACTCCCTTCCGTCTACCGTTACTTTGTGGCCTAATACCGGGTTAGCGTCGATCGTTGTCGGTACATCGAGCCCATTCAGGATCGGTTGTCCCATATCTACGGTTACGCGTTGAACCTGCCCGCCATCTATCTCTAACTGCACAGGCTGAACACCTGCACCCAAAGTTTCGATAGTCAGCTCCGTTTTATCCGTTAGTCCATTGTCATATACGTACTTCGCTACACATCGAATGGCATTGCCGCATTGCTCCGCTTCCGAGCCGTCGGAGTTGATGATCCTCATCCGGAAGTCAGCTTTGTCCGAAGGAAGAATGTATACCAAGCCATCAGCTCCGATACCGAAGAAACGGTTGCATAGCTTCTCAGCCAATTCCGCAACGTTAGCGGGAAGAGCATGCTCTCCTGCTACTATGATGAAGTCATTACCCAAGCCGTTCATTTTTGTGAATTCCATGTCCTATTTACCTCCCGCAAATATAAGCCCGTCTTATTGGTTCCCTATATTCGATCATATCGATTAATCGGGGGGAAGGGTATACAGCAATCCTCTTTTTGTTTGCACTTTTCCGCTTATTGCAACTTACTATTCACCTATTATACGTAACTGATCCAGCGCTTTCTTGGCCCGTTCACGAGCCTCAATTACAGTATCCCCGGTCGACAAGGTTACCGCCATTCGACGGCCTGACTTCGTGACTGGTTTCCCGAAAACACGAAGCTGCGTTTGAGGAACAGACAAAGCTTCGCCAATGCCTTCGAGCTTGTACGCCGCAAGCTCCGTCTCTGCTTTAAGCGGCCGGCTCGCACCCGGAGAGGTTACGTAAATTTCCGGAATCGGGTAGCCTAGTATTGCCCTTACATGAAGCGCGAATTCCGATAAGTTCTGGCTGACAAGTGTCACCAAACCTGTATCATGAGGACGCGGGGAAACCTCACTGAAATAAACTTTATCCTTGGCTAAGAACAGCTCGACGCCGAAAATACCGGCTCCTCCCAGCGCATCAGTGATGACTCCCGCTATTCTTTTGGCTTCCGCAATCTGAACTTCTGTCATCACATGCGGCTGCCACGACTCGATATAATCGCCGTCCTTCTGAATATGACCAATAGGCGGACAGAATAAGGTTCCGTTCACAGAACGAACGGTAAGCAGCGTGATTTCCGATTCAAACGAAATAAATTCCTCGACAATTACTCTCGCCTGCTGAACACGACCGCCTTCCATCGCGATGGCCCAACAGCGTTCCAGGTCGTCCTCGGAGCGACATACGCTTTGACCTTTGCCTGACGAGCTCATCAGTGGTTTAACGACACAAGGAAAACCCATTTCGCTTGCCGCTTGTGTAAATTGCTCATATGTATCCGCGAAGCGATAACCAGCCGTCGGAAGCCCAAGCGTCTCGGAAGCAAGCCTTCTAATTCCTTCGCGATCCATCGTCAGCTGCGCAGCACAAGCAGTTGGAATTACACGATAGCCCTCTTCCTCAAGCTTTACGAGCTCTGCGGTTGCAATTGCTTCGATCTCCGGTACGATGAGGTCTGGCTTTTCCCGTTCAATAACCTCACGAAGCGCTTGCCGATCCAGCATATCAATCACATAACTGCGATGGGCAACCTGCATAGCCGGCGCATGATCATATCGATCGACTGCGATGGTCTGGGCTCCGAGACGCTGCGCTTCAATGATGACCTCCTTGCCCAACTCTCCAGATCCGAGCAGCAACAACTTTTTAGCTAAATACATGAACCGATTCCTCCCAATTGCTTATGTAATAACGTCCATTATACACCAATGAACATAACAGGCTGTAGAGCCGAGTATCATTTCTCGCAAACACCTCCCCATTCGGTATAAGACGGAGATTTCCGGAGCGAAGTATGGAGGCTGCAGAAAACGAACTGATGATCTTAACAGGATAACCCGCGGATTATGCCGCGGGTTATCCTGTTTTCATAAGCATAATCCATGACCTGGCTTGACGCTTCGGATAGGACTATGTGCACTAATTCTTGAGCTTAATTTTTTAGTAAATCGTCAACTCTTGCTTTCATGGATGATATCGTCGTTTTCTTATACTGTAACCCGAGTCGAATGACTTTGATTTGCTGCCTCCGGGATAAATTTTTAAACCGGGGCTCCTGTTTTAAGAAGGTATTTATGATGGACCAGCTGCTGCCAGCGGACCTGCCCGGTTTAATGAGCGGAACATCATAAGGCAGTTTTCGCTTTCTGAAACGATAAATGAACGAAGCAATACCGGACGAAGCTTTACTTTCGTCGACAAGGCAAGGCGCATATTTTTTTTGCGTATGGTTTTTGAGGTATTTAAAATGAGTATCTCCGCTTACAATGATATAACCGCGCGGTTTCCTGCTTTTTCGAACAATCAACAAATGCATGCAATCCTGCGCCGCTCTGCGCAGCTCCTTAACGCGCTGCGTTATTCGGGCTGATAAGTCGGGCCTGATTTTGCTAAGTGGTATATATTGCACCGTATACCTCACGAGGCGGTTCCCCCTTTAGGAATAATCTTGTATGTAGTGTATGCTGTGCTATTGTCTTTGGTCAGGGGGAGCAAAGGCTTAGAGGATCTACCAAGGATAGGCTTAGTGAACCTTCATTTCGTTCGGAACATAGAAAAGACAACTCCCAAACATACATAACATCTGTATGGGAGCTGCCATATTTGGGTTTTGAGCTGCTAAGTTTACAATTATCTCACTACAGTAGGAGGTGCAGAGCTCCCTCGATAGGTAATTTTACGGTTCTTCTTCTGTTTGGACGAGCCGAGCACGCTGCCAATCCCCAATGCAAATGTAGGGATTCCAGCTGCAACTAGCACGAGTGCCCAATCCCTAAAGTTAAGCGGCACGGTTTTGAAAACCGGCTGTAATGGCTCCAAGTAAAGAACGGCAAGCATGAGCAAGAGAGAGGACAATACCGCTAGGACGAGAACTTTATTCTCTAGCAGCTTACGATGAAATATCGACCTGGAGCTCCGGCAATCGAACACATGAATGAGCTGTGCCATAACCAACGTTGCGAAAGCTACGGTTTGAGCATGAATCAGCTGCTGGGAATGACCGGCGCCTTCGTTTAATGCAAGAATGAATGCCCCCAAGGTACAGAAGCCGATGAGCAATCCCCGACTAATAATTTTCCAGCCCAGGCGGCGAGCGAAGATATTTTCTTTAGCGGAGCGCGGCTTATGCTGCATCAAGTCACTCTCTGCTTGATCGACACCCAGCGCCATCGCAGGCAAACCATCCGTCACCAGATTAACCCACAAAATTTGAATCGGAACGAGCGGCAAAGGCAATCCCATCATCATGGCCATAAACATCGTCATAATTTCCCCGACGTTAGAGGCAAGCAAATACCGGATAAACTTACGGATATTCTCGTATATTCCGCGTCCTTCTTCTACTGCCGCAACAATGCTGGAGAAATTATCGTCCGCAAGCACAAGAGCGGATGCTTCCTTCGTAACGTCCGTTCCAGAAATCCCCATAGCGATACCGATATCCGCAGCTTTGACGGCCGGCGCATCGTTGACTCCATCGCCCGTCATCGCAACGACATGCCCTCGACGCTGCAAGGCTTGAACGATTCTTAGCTTGTGCTCCGGGGAAACCCGCGCATAAACGTACACATCGTCCGCTATCTTTTCCAGCTCATCATCACTCATTCTGGATAATTCCGCACCTGTTACGACACGACCTCCGCGCCCCATAATCCCGAGCGTTTTGGCGATGGCTTCTGCGGTTGTTCCATGGTCCCCGGTAATCATGACCGTCTTAATACCTGCTTGACGGCATTTATAGATCGCTTCTTTAACCTCCTTGCGCGGAGGATCCATCATCCCTGTTAAGCCAACAAAGATGAGTCCATTTTCCGCCTGCTCATTGTCGCTGCACTCATCATTTGATTTCACCTCGCGGAAGGCCAAGCCGAGTACGCGTAGAGAATCCCTCGCCATGCCCTCATTAGCCGCCAGTACTTTCTGCTTCAGCGTTCCAGTGAACGGTACAACGTGATCTCCCCACAAAACATAAGCGCATTTCCCCACGAGCAAATCCGGCGCCCCTTTGGTACAAATCAGCTTGCCGCCTTGATGAGAAACAAGAACGGACATCCGCTTGCGCTCTGGATCGAATGGAAACTCCTTCACTCGAGTATACAAGCTTTCCAGAGACGATTTGGTTAAACCCGTTTTGGCAGCGAGTACGAGCAAGGCACCTTCTGTAGGATCTCCCTTAATCCGCCATTCCATGGAATCCTCGGATGCTTGTTCACCTTTCACTGATTTCCGCTTCTTCTGCTCTTCACTGTGCTCTTGGAGAGCAAGCTCCGAATTATTGCACAAAGCCGCAATTTGAGTGAGCCGCCTTAGCGCCGCATCACCCTTAGCGTCTATCCCTTTTCCATTTTCCTTTAATTGACCGACGGGGTCATAGCCTTCACCCGTAACCTCAATTACTCGGGCTCCGAGCCAGAGCTGGGTCACCGTCATTTTGTTCTGTGTCAGCGTCCCTGTTTTATCGGAACAAATAACGGAGGCACAGCCCAATGTCTCTACTGATGGCAGCTTACGAACAATTGCCCTGCGCTTAATCATTCGCTGTACGCCAAGAGCTAGAGCAATGGTCACGATCGCCGGGAGTCCTTCAGGAATCGCGGCAACGGCCAAGCTGACGCCCGCAAGGAACATATCGTACAGCGGCTGTCCATGCAGAATACCCGCAAGCACTACCATTACCGTAAGGCCAAGAGCAACGATGATCAGAATTTTGCCAAGCTGCTCCAAACGGTGCTGTAATGGAGTATCCGCTTCTTCCGTCTGTTGGATGAGATTGGCGATCTTACCCATTTCGGTGTTCATCCCAGTAACGGTTACGACTCCTTTGGCCGTTCCGCGAGTGACCATCGTCCCCAAGTATCCGCAGTTTTTACGGTCCCCGAGAGGGATATCGGCTCCATCGATGCTTGTTGATTCCTTGACAACAGGCACGGATTCACCTGTCAATGCCGCTTCATCAATGGAGCATTGATTGCATTCCACAAGCCTTAAATCAGCCGGAACGCGATCTCCGCTTTCGAGCAGCACCAAATCCCCTGCGACGAGATTCCGCGCGGGAATCACCTCATACTCGCCGCCGCGGATTACCTTGGCATTAGGCGCCGACAGCTCCTTAAGCGCGCGAAGAGAGCGTTCAGCCCGGAACTCTTGGTAGAAGCCAAGAATTCCGTTAATGAGGATGATGGCAACAATCGTTAATGCATCCAGCATTTCGCCCAGCAATCCCGAGACTATCGTCGCTCCAAGCAAGACCAGCACCATAAAATCCTTGAATTGATTCAGCAATAGCTTAAGTGGAGATTCCCCACGCTTTTCCTCCAGCTCGTTATGGCCATGCTCTTCCAACCGCTTGGCTGCTTCATCAGCCGTCAACCCGTTTTTGAGGTCGGAGTTAAGCACCTCCAGCATTTGCCCCTCGCTCATCTGATGCCATGCCTTTCCTTCCACGATGGTCAGCTCCTTCCGCCTTGTCCGCATTTATGACCTATATGTATTCAGACAAGCCAAGAAATATCCCCTTAGGCAACAGAAGACATTTCTGAAGACTTTCCCTTTGCGGGGATGTGTGGCATCATAGGAAGACACAAGCATAAACGTTGAACGCCGTCCTTTATCGGCGTTCAACGTTTATGTCGGAGACGATTCAGGACAAGTATAAAAAAGGTTTATGCTTTCTGAATCGTGAAAACACACATCCCAAGCGATGTAACAGGAGCTGCCGCTATGTCTTTGGACGGAATTGTCACACGCGCCCTCGTGCATGAGCTTCAAGCTTGCATCAGAGCCCGTATTCATAAAATTTATCAGCCTACAGATAATGAGTTGATTATGCATATAAGAGGACAAGGCGTGAACGGAAAGCTGCTATTGTCAGCACATCCGTCCATGCCGCGAATTCATTGGACAGAGCAAACCTGGGCAAATCCGCAGGAGCCGCCTATGTTCTGCATGCTGCTGCGCAAATATTGCGAGGGCGGCGTGATCGAAACGATCAGGCAGGTCGGTCTGGAGCGTATCATTGAGATCGAGGTTCGGCATCGTGATGAGCTCGGAGATTCTTCTCTTAAAAAAATTGTACTTGAAATTATGGGTCGCCATAGCAACTTGATCCTTCTTGATCCTGTTACGGGAATTATTCATGACGGAATTCGCCACGTAACCCCAGCCATCAGCAGCCATCGGGTCGTGCTGCCGGGCAGCGCTTATATATCGCCTCCGTCGCAAGACAAGGTGAACCCGCTGGAGCAAACGGAAGCGGAATTTAACGAAGTACTAGCTCGTTCCGCGAAGAATGAAGATACAAATTCAAATTCAATAGCACTCTCTACTATTCTTCTTAATGCTTATACAGGACTAAGTCCTCTCCTTGCGAAGGAGATTGAATATCGAGCCAAAGTGCAACAAGATAAGCCCTGGACTGCTTTCCATGAAATGATGGAGCAAGTCGCGAAACACAGCTACGAACCTAATTCTGTCATCTTAGAGGATGGCAAGTCGCTATTCTCAGCCATATCCTTAACTCAAGCACAAGGAGCAGTCCAGAGCTTCACTTCCATGCATCAATGCTTGGATGCTTATTATCAAGATAAGGCATCAAGAGACTTAGTCCGCCAGCGTACGACGGATCTGAATCGGTTTCTCTTGAATGAAGTGGCCAAAAACGAGAAAAAAGTCGTTAAGCTGCAAGAAACCTTGGAGGAAGCGATCGAAGCAGATCTTACTCGCCGCAGGGGCGAGCTCCTTACTGCACACCTTCATCTATATAAGAAAGGCGACAAATCCGTCGAAGTGGTTGACTATTATGACGAGGAGCAGCCGAAAATCTCCATTGCGCTGGATCCTCTTCTTACGCCAAACGAGAACGCACAGCGCTATTTCCGCAAGTACAACAAGTTGAAGAATAGCCGCTCTATCGTTATAGAGCAATTGCAAGCGACGGATTCAGAAATAAAATATTTAGCCTCTGTACTTCAAGGTCTTGAATCCGCGACTCCTAACGACATCGGAGAAATTCGCGAGGAGCTTATCGAACAGGGCTATATTCGGGAACGTGGTCTTAAGCGAGGCATGAAGAAGAAAAAGAAAGGAAGTCCCTCCATTCTCTGCTACACCTCTAGTGAGGGGATTCCGATCTATGTCGGCAAGAACAATACGCAGAACGACTATGTAACAAACCGCTTAGCGATGTCTTCCGATACTTGGCTGCATACGAAGGATATTCCCGGATCTCACGTCCTCATTCGCAGCCCGGAATTCGGGGACGCGACCCTGCATGAAGCTGCAATGCTTGCTGCGTTTTATAGTAAAGCGAGAGCTTCTAGCAGTGTCCCGGTCGATTACACTCGCATTCGTAATGTCAGGAAACCAAGCGGAGCGAAGCCAGGCTTTGTTATCTATGAAGGTCAAAAAACCTTATATATAACTCCTGATGAGCCTTTCATTCAACAAATGCCTTCTACAGTAAAATGAAAAAACAAGGGGCTGTCCCATTATGATATGCCCCCGCTATTTTTCTTGAAGGGTGTAACTCTATGGAGAAACTTGCTGCTTTTCTACCGCTAAATTTCTTCCGATATCTCAATATTGAATGACTAGCTGCAAAAGTACATCTAATTGACCCCCATATCCACTCAATCAGGACATTATAGGCAAATTAGAGGTATGAATACATCTACATCTCCAATAACGATAATATTCGAGAAATTAGCGGCACTTTTACATCAAACTCTACTTGTCCTTCTCCGATTGCCTCAATAGATCTATTTCTGCAAAAGCCGGCTTATAATCTCTATATCGACGCTTCGGCTGCCGATCGAGCCGTGGAAAGCTTCTCCGTCCTTTATACCATGAAAATCAGAGCCTCCCGTCACCAGCTTGCCCCGGCCCATTGCCCACTCCTCATAACGCAGCTCCGATGGAGCATCATGATCTGAATGAAAGGCTTCCAAGCCATCCGCTCCTGAATCTAACAAAGAGAGAACAAGATTATCATCGTTATATATTCCCGGATGAGCAATGATGGCCTTCCCGCCGGCTTCATGAATCCAGCCTATCGCCTCTAAAGGAGTAATTCGCGGCGGACTAACGTTTGCAGGCTTCCCCTCGCCCAAATAACGATCGAAAGCATCCTTAATATTAGCGGCATAGCCTTTATCGACAAGCACCTGCGCGATATGCGGCCTTCCCACCGAACCGCCGCTTGTATGAGCTTTACCTGCTGCATGTTCCAGCTCTTCGATGGAAACAGTCATGCCTAACTCAGCTAATCGTATTAATATTGCGTCATTTCGTCTATGACGTATATTCCTCTGAGAAAGCAATCGACTCTGAAGCAATTGATCATCATGCGATATCCCGTAACCCAATATATGAATATCTTTACCTTCAACGGCTGTACTAATTTCTACACCTGGCACGACAATAATTCTGTATGTTTTTCCCGCCTCTATAGCCTCCGGTATTCCCGATAGCGTATCGTGATCTGTGATTGCGATTGCCGATAAGCCCGCATCCTGAGCCAGCTTGACGTTGACTTCCGGGCGGAACATTCCATCCGACGCTGTTGTATGTGTATGCAAATCCGCTTTATTGATCATGTGACAGCCTCCTTAAATCATGCAGCAAAGCTTCGGCGGGCACCGGGAGGAGTGAAGATTGCAAGCGGATTGCGAAAAATTGCCTATTGAAGCTAACTCCTGTTATTCTGACCGGTTTGAGTAAACCGAGAGCAATTTCGTGCTTAATGGTCCATACAGACAAGATCGATAAGCCTAATCCAGCTTCTACAGCAGATTTGACAGCACCCGTGCTTCCAAACTCGCTAATAACGTGCAGCTGCGATTCCGAAATGCCATGACGAAGCAGCTCCTCCTCCATAATTTGCCGAGTCCCAGAGCCTTTCTCACGCAGCACCAACGGTTCCCTTATCACTTCTTCCAGAGTTACGGCATCACGGGATGCAAACGGATGCTCCGCAGGGATTACCAGCATCAATTCATCGTTCATTACCGGCTCCGCAACGAAACCGGCTACCTCGCAAGGCGCCTCAATAATACCGAAATCCAAGCCATGATGAGCAATCTCATCTATGATTTCAGTCGTATTCATGACCTTCATGTTTACCGAAACCTCGGGAAACCGCCGTAAGAATGACCCCAGCAGTCTTGGTAATACATATTCCCCTATGGTTAAGCTAGCCGCAAACTGCAACCGCCCCTTCAAATCTTCAATATAGCTTACCATCAATACATCGGTGTCCCGCATCAGCTCGACAGCTTTACGCGCTTGCGGCAACAGGCGATGCCCAGCCTCAGTCAGCTCTAATTTCTTGGTCGTCCTGTTGAGCAGCTTCGTTCCGAATCTTTCCTCCAGCGCTTGTACCTGCATGGTGACGGCAGGTTGTGTCATATGAAGCGACTGGGCTGCAGCCGAGAAGCTTCCTCTCTCTGCCACTGTGTAAAAAATATGAAGCTGATGTACGTTCAGAGCCATGCTTCTTCCGCCTTCCGCCCCAACAATTTACCCGCATTATACCACAAGTGATAAACGCGTGTTTTTCCTACAAACTAAAAACAACCAGGTGAGAATAGCTCTCCAGCCCGGTTGCTCTAAATTCCTTTATCGGCGTTTGCGGTTGTTCTTAATCAAGGTCATTCGTCGTGAATGCCTTAGCCACGAATAATACGTTTTCAAATCTCGCAATTCCATCGTCTCGGACATTCGCCCAAGAAAGGTTACGACAATCATTTTATGAAGCGGATTGCCCAGCAAATCGGTGTCAGTCTCGCTAAGCGAGAATTCCGCAACAAAAACGAGATCGTCATCAATCGTATACACGTCCTGCTCGTTCCGATAATAGGAAACGATACGATCTTCCTTCAAGCATTCCCACATGTACTCGGCGATATCTGAATAACCGGTTTTTTCACTCTCCACCCGGTCCGTCCAGCGCGTACGAGCATGGTTGGTAATGATAATATCAACAATCTTCTTATCCCCCAGAACGACATGGAAGGGTTCGTAAGTATGCCAACGCTCAGTGTGTTTGTCCTTCACCGGGCTATCCCCTTCCCGTTTCTAGGTCTTTTAGATCATATTTCAACCGAAAGCCTAGGAGTTTAATCTTATTTTACCGCATTTAATCCCGAGGATACAACAAAAAAATAAAAGCTATCCTTACGTTCCACCTTTTGTATAATAATATATCTATTAAAAAATACGAAAAAAAGTCTCCTAAAGATTAGGAGACTTTCAAATTTAATGGCTGTCTAGAATATCAGCCTTTACTGAAGCCCATAAAAACGCGATTTATCGGGTACATTTTTCTCATATTCGGTTTTGATCTCGTTGCGATAAGAACGTTCGACCTTGCGTACGAAGGGCAGACGCTGTAGGCTGCGAACGGCTTCTTCAGCAACATCGGCGTTCATATACATAACGGCATATTGCATTTTACGAGATAAATAATGCAAAGTTCCGAATTTCTCCAGCCCTTTGGCCGCTTTCGAATCGCTGAACCACACGATATATCCTGTCCGTTCGGCAAACATGTCTAACCTCCGTTATGTGCAAAATCTATTAGCCGCATCCACCCGTGCTGCTGCAAGAGCAGCTCCCGCCATTACCGCAGCCTGAGGCCTTAGGATTGGGATTATTGTCTGGAACCTTAATCGTTGTCGACACGGCATGAGCCAAAGTTCGAGATATATCATTAAGCAATTCATCCATCATGGATTCCGCTGCTTTAAATCTGCGAACGGACTCCACCTGATCTAGACGTCCTTCCATCTCATAAACATGGTCTAGAGCGGCGTTATATTCGGGATGAAACCTTCCGAACCGTTCACATTCGGCGAACTTTTCTTTCGCCTTCGCGAATTGCTTGGTTAAGTTCTGTACCTCGACGTCCTGATGTACTTGCTGTTTCCAATAAACATATTCCGCTGCAAAAGCGGATTGCTTAAGCGAATCCCCGAGCTCGAAGGCATGGGACAAAAGCAGCGCCATATCGGCTGGCTCGTTCTCCATCATACCTTCAACTGCCGCAGGGAGGGTTTGAGTCATACTGGCCATGGGCCTCACCTCACCTTTCGGCTATGCCATACCCTACTATAATAACATAATTCAACGATATTCGGTCAAATAGATTCCAGCTCCTGCAGCGGAGGCAGTAAAATCATAATTTCCCTTATGTCATCTGCCTGAACCGATACAATCCCTTTTTCCGTTAGCCACTGTCCATACACTCGCCAGCTTGAGTCTTCCTCTTCTAGTCTTACGGGAGTAAATGAATGTTGTCCGCTATTCTGACCGATTTGGACAGCTGCCTGCCAATTAATTGCACGGTGGATAATTTCCTTATGTGTGGTTTTATGGTATGTCCGAGGTTGAGAAATCCAGCTCGCGGGTATACTCGACATTCCGGGAAACAATTCATCCTTATTCGGAATTGTCCGATCAGCCTCATATACGGACAACGCATGGCTCCTGTAAATCCAGCCTTGCTCCTTTTTCGAAAGACGATCTGTAGCTGCTCCAGTTGCTGTTGCCTCCGCAGCCTTCGATGAGGCTGGGCCCCTCCGAATTTGTTCCAAAGGGGGAATTCCGATAAGTGGTGCAAACCAATCCTGAAGCGCCCTCAAGCAAGGCTCTGGCAGACTCGTGCCGCTATTTCGCTCCAGAAACGCCACAACGGATTGAACCGAATGTCCAGAATTAAAGGCACGGATACTCGCATCCCGAGTTAAGCGATAGACAAACAAGTGATCTGCTGTCACTCTTTCCGCGATTTCCTCCAGCATCCATCTCTGTTCAAGCACCGTCTCTGGCGGTACGAAGATTTCGCCATCCGGCTGCACAAAGATAGTTTCTGACCTCATAGGGACGGATTGCAAGCGAGGATCTAATCGGTCCTTCTTCCGGAAGACGGGCCTCCCTTTGTACATTCCTCTATCTACCCAACCGAAAGACTCCATAAGATCCAACCACTGATCAACTTTACCCTCTTGTTCACCCATAACCTTAATCGATTCGTCCATCACCCATTTCATGGTTGGCAATGATTGTACAGCTGACGCTGTCAGGTGTAAAGAAGGATCAACTGATCCATATCTTGTCATGATTAGCTCATGTAATCGAAGATCTGCTTCAATAGGAGAAAGAACAAGCCAAGTCTCAAGAATGCAATCGGAAATACGAATTTCATTCCCTTTCTCGCATAAAATCCCACAGTGCAAGCCGATGTCCAGCGCTAGAGCAACTTGGGCTGGGATCTGCTCTGATTGGGGGTAGGTCAATGCTAAACAGTCTAGCTCCCTCTGAATCAGACGCATTTTTGCAGCCATGCGGGCAATGGCAGGACGATGTAAGGCTCCCTTCGCGGTAAAGGCAATCGGTTGACGATAAATCGTATGCCATGCTATTAGCAGCTCTAAGGACAGCGGAAGACGAAAGTCTTTACCAGATTGTGATACCTCCCTCATGTCTTTCTCTGGCAACGCTTCATATTCCACAGGAAGAAGCAAAGGCTGCCACATTGCGAAGGTATCCGCAGGTAAATAAATCAGTTGCTCTCCCCAGGCTTTACGCATAGCAAATAGAATTCCGCTTCTACGCAGACGCGCCACCGCTACTCGAATTTCCGCTCCAGTTAGAAAGTGCCTTACCGTTCCCGTTTTCATTAAACCTTCCAATTCGAATGGCAATCCGGCGAATCGAAGCAATATCCTAGTTAGAACCTCAACTTGGGCAAGGTCGGTGGACTGTTGCCATGTTGCTGCCCATTTCGAACAGCTTAAAATTTGCTCCAGCCCTTCTCCCTGCTCGTAACGTCTTCTAACTGTTGGCTCTGATGAGATAAGCTGTCTGATTGAATCTGATATTCGTTCGATGGACATCTGTAGATTCACGGACTCACCTTCCCTTCGGGCATTGAATCCATGGGGTTCCATAGATCTACCTTATAAGGATAGCCTTGCTCCAGAAGAAATCGCCCTCGGTTACGTGAAAATTCCACCTCATTCGTTCCTTCGCTAACCAAAGAATAGAAGGTTGCCCCTTCGCCTGATACTTTCGGACGCAGGATGCGGCCAAGCCGCTGGGCTTCCTCTTGGCGGGAGCCGAAGCAGCCGGATACTTGAATGGCGACGGCTGCATCCGGGAGATCAACCGCGAAGTTGGCTACCTTGGAAACCAGGAGAACATCGATCTCCCCTTGATTAAAGCGATCGAACAATTGCTTGCGGCGCAAATTGGGCATCTTTCCTGTAATAAGGGGGAGAGACAGCTCGCTCGCAAGCTGGTGCAGCTGATCTAAGTATTGTCCAATAACTAACGTTGGAGAGCCAGTATGCCGCCTAAGCAGGGCTTTGACCACTTCGGCCTTACGCGGATTTTCCCCCGCGATGCGATGACGATTCCGCTTGGATGCATCATTATACAAGATAGCTGCCGCGGGATCGAGCGGTATTCTTACCTCCGTACAATCGGCTTTTGCAATCCAGCCGTTATCCTCCATCGTTTTCCAAGGTATCTCATACCTTTTGGGACCGATAAGAGCGAAAGCGTCTCCTTCACGACCGTCTTCGCGTATTAGTGTAGCTGTCAGCCCTAGCCTTCTCGTGGCCTGAATATCCGCCGTTATCCGAAAGACAGGGGCAGGCAGCAAATGAACCTCATCATAAATGATGAGACCCCAATCCCGATTTACGAATAACTGCAGGTGAGGATAAGACTCCTCCTTTGAGCGGCGATACGTAAGCACCTGGTAAGTTGCAACCGTTATAGGCCTAACGTTCTTTGCTTGTCCGGTGTACTCTCCAACCTCATTAGCCGTTAGGGTTGTATTCTCCAGCAGTTCTGAGATCCATTGGGACACCGACACTCCGTTAGGTGTTAAAATAAGGGTTTCACACTTCAATCGAGCGATTGCACTCATGCCCACCCACGTCTTCCCTGCTCCGCAAGGCAACACAACAACACCGCTTCCTCCTTCCCGAGTTTCGTCACCGAGTAACGCATCGACCGCATCGACCTGATAATCTCTCAGCCTAATGGGTCGGCCGGAATGCGACACAGCTCTCAGTGAAATATCCAGCGCTTGCCCTCTATGAAAACCAGCCTCATCCTTCACGGGATATCCTCGAACGGCAAGCTCACGTTTGATCCATCCTCGCGCCTCCGGAATCAGGCTAACTATAGTTCCTGCAGGTTCGCCAATAAAGGCCGCGGCAATATCCTTCCATGCCTTTAACGCCTTCATCCTCTCCTCTGTATCGGTTTCAAGCGTTAATCCGATTTCAGTGGAGTAAATTCTAATTTGTCCATAACGATTCATTTGGGTAAATATTTCCTCTTCCATGGCTCGAGGCAGCTGGTGGCAGAGACTAGCTAATTGATCTACAACCTCGTCAGCTTTCCACCCTGCTGCCGCAGCATTCCAAAGTGAGACTGAAGTTAGACGATAGGTGTGCAGCACTCCAGGCCGCTTATGCAGCTCCGCGATTTCCCTCAACAGGTTACGAGCATTCTCATATTCAGAGTGTCGTTCATCCAACAGCAGCGTTCCATCTGATTGTGCCCATAACGGACGAGAATTGTTCATTCTGCAACCTCCTTGCAACTACAGCCTTCCCATTCCGATTTCGTTAATGCATAACTAAACGTAATTCCATCCTAAATTAAAAAAAAGGTTCATTTTCCAGCACTGCCGGAAAATGAACCTTTTCGCTCAGTGGGAGTATGCCGACCCCTGATGCACATGCTCGGATATTTCGCTTAATGCTTCGCCAGCTTCGTTAACGAAGATTTCACGGACTGCCAAATCTCCTAAGGAGACGACACCTACAAGCTCCCCGTTCTCAACAACCGGTAAACGGCGAATCTGTCCCGATGCCATAATCGCGGTTGCTTCATCAATTGACGTATTCGGACTTACGGTTTTCACTTCATCCGTCAGTACTTCCCTAATGGATGTAGATCCGGAATGATTTTCTGCGTAACCTCTTATAACCATGTCACGATCGGTAACAACTCCGATCAGCTTGCGGTTGTCAATGACAGGCACGAATCCAATATCATGCTGCTTCATTAACGTTGCGACTTCGACAATACTATCCTGAGGAGTAACGGTCACACAATCTTCTGTCATAATATCGGCTATCTTTCGCAATGGGACTACCTCCTTTTCGGTCTTTTCTAGATTGACCATGATCGGGCTGCCTCATACGAAAAATTTAATTTATTCTTGCAGCTCAGAAGCTGCGTCATCCGATACCGCGATAAGAAGTCTTGCGGCTTGGAGCATCGCCTTCTCTTCAATATCGAATCGGGGGTGATGGTGAGCCTCGGAAGCCCCTTCATCGTTACCTGCACCCACGAAGAAGAAACAGCCCGGCTTTTGTTGCAGATAGTAGGAGAAGTCTTCCCCGGCCATGATCCTCTCGCAAGGCTCTATGCCAGATTCAGGCAATAATTCAGATATGATTCGAAGAACTCGGCTCGTTTCCTTGTCATCGTTCACAACCGGCGGATATCCCTCGATATATTTAAGCTTATACTCACACCCGTATAATTCGCATGTGTGCTTGACGATCTCTTCCAGGCGCTTACGTACGATTGAGCGAATATTGGAATTAAAGGATCTTATCGTACCGCTTAATCGGCAGCTTTCGGCGATTACATTATTAGCCGAGCCTGAAGCGAACTGTCCGACAGAAACAACAGCCGCATCCAAAGGATCGACACTTCGAGCTACGATCGTCTGTAATGCCATAACAAGCGAAGCACCCGTTACAAGCGCATCCTTGCTATGATGAGGTAAACCTGCGTGACCGCCATGACCAATAATTTCAATCTCGAATTCGTCCGGGGTCGCCATGAAGGGTCCAGGCCGGGTTCCTGCCCTGCCATAAGATAACGGTGACCACAGGTGAACGCCATAGATGATATCTACGCCGTCAAGCGCGCCTTCTTCAATCATGCGGATTGCACCGCCGGGCAATATTTCTTCTCCAGGCTGAAATAAGAATACCCGCGTACCTGCGGTTTCATCCTTATGAATACTGTAGTAGCGGGCGATCGCGAGGAGTTGTGCAGTATGGCCGTCATGTCCGCAGGCATGCATAACTCCGGGGACCGTCGAACGATAAGGGCAACTTTTCTCATCTTGAATGGCTAGAGCATCAATATCCGCACGAAGCGCTATAGTACGACCAGGCAAACGACCGGAGAGCTTAGCAACAATACCCGTTCCGGCAACGCCTTGACGGACCTCTAGTCCCCAAGACTCCAATAAGCCGACAATCATGCGCGAGGTTTCATATTCATGAAAAGAGAGCTCCGGGTGCTGATGCAAATGCCGGCGCCATTTCACCATGTCGCCATACAGTGACTGCAGCGTCTGTTCCTTTAATTTCAAGGTGGCGCCCCCCTTTTCCGTGTCCCATTTGTTTGTACCATTGTATCAGAAAGCATACTCCTACGTAACCTTACCTTCGCTGCATATGAAGAAAAATGTCAATGAACGTTCGAACTTGTGTGCTGATGCGGGCTTGCAGAAGGTCCGTAAACCGTCTATCATGGAATGGAACCATGCACGTTTTGACCTTCCAAAGGAGGATTATTTTATGTTGCTCGACAATACAGGATTAAACGGAATGCGCAGTGATCTCGGACATTTGGACGAATCCGGAGACAAATTGGGATTCGTTCGCTGGCAGTGGGAATATCGCCGTGCTACATACGACCTGAAGCTTGAAGACCGCACGAACGGAGAGGATTATTTCCTCCGTATTACGACTCGCGCGATCGAAGGAAAACTCGAAAATCCTGATGCTATACTTGAGGTGGAAGCCGTCTATATCGGCCGTGCAACTTTCCCGCATGGTCTTGATTACGAATCCCCCATACCACAACCTATCCTAAATATCGCAACACAGCGAGTGCAGGAATTGAAAAAACTGTTGTCTTGACGAAGCGGAGGATGCAGAGATGAAATCATCGGAGAGCGGCCAGCGCGGAACGCCGGATTTTCTGCTGCTTATTCTGACGCTTCTGCTTGTTGGTTTCGGTCTGATCATGGTGTTCAGTGCTAGCTCCAGTATGGCAGTCACCAAGGAATTGTATAACTATGATTCCTTGTATTTCGTGAAAAGGCAACTGATGTTTGCTGGGATTGGCACGCTGTCTATGTTAGTGCTAATGAACATTCACTTCGCGAAGTATAAGAAGTTGTTTATTCTTTTCTTTGTTGGAACGCTCTTATTGCTTATGATCGTCCCCTTCGTTGCAGACGTAAGGAACGGAGCTAGAAGCTGGCTAGACATTGGCGGCTTCGGCATACAACCGACTGAATTCGCCAAGCTCGCCATCATTCTCTATTTGGCTGCGATTATCGCGAAGAAGGATGAGAACTTCCGCGATTTCAAACGGGGGTTGCTGCCCGTGATGATTGTCGTTGGTTTCTTCGCCTTCCTGATTATGCTGCAGCCAGATTTCGGCTCTTGCGTTATCCTCGTGATGTGTGCCTCCGCGATCGTTATAGCCGGGGGCTCCAACCTCAAGCATATCATGTTGTCCTCGGCTGTACTGATTGGACTTGCCGCACTTGGGACAAGCTTCTATTTCTTGATCAATCCCGAAGCAGATTTCGGATTTCGGGGCGACCGTTTCACTTCCTTCCTCGACCCATTAGCTGACCAGCAGGGAAACGGCTATCATTTGATCCGTTCTCTCGAAGCTTTCGGTCATGGCGGCTTGAATGGAGCAGGTCTTGGGAACAGCGTACAGAAATTATTTTACTTGCCTTATGCATACAACGACTTCATTTTTGCCGTCATTGCTGAAGAGCTAGGCTTTATCGGTACAACGATTTTCATCCTGTTCTATATTTTCTTCCTATGGAGAGCGCTCATCGTCTCGCTTCGTTGCCCGGATATTTACGGCACCCTAATCGGAGTTGGTCTTGTATCCTTGATTGCGATTCAAGCTCTCATTAACATGGGCGGTGTCAGCGGCGCTATTCCCATTACCGGAGTAACTCTGCCCTTCATCAGCTATGGAGGGTCGTCGATGCTGACATTATTGATTGGAATGGGGATATTGCTTAGTGTTTCCAGAGAGTATAACCGTGTGGAACGGGATAGCAGCGCTCCTCAAACGACCAGATCACGGCAAACCTAAATTAGTCGCAAAAAAAGTGGTGGACAGGATTATTCCTGCTCCACCACTTTTTTAGTTGAACACATCCAATCAGCAGAAATGGATTATTTCACACGGTGAGCATCATCCGTTTCCTCATCCTTGAAGGCTACGCCTTCTACCTTCACATTCACTTCCACAACGTTAAGACCGGTCATATTCTCTACAGCTTCACGTACATTATCCTGAAGTCTTCGTCCGACCTCTTGAATCGGAATTCCATACTGCACCACGATTCTTAAATCAATTGCGGCCTCCACTTGTCCGACCTCGACGGAAACTCCTTTTTGTGCGTTACGTCCACTTAATCGCTTGGCCAAGCCCTCTGAAATCCCACCTGACATGGCGGCTACTCCAGGAGTCTCTAAAGCTGCCAATCCTGCGATTGTAGCGACGACATCATCCGAAATACGAATCAATCCTTGTTGCTGCTCTTCCGTCATGAGGGCCCACTCTCCCGAACCTAATATGCTTCCATTGTAAAGGAAGACCCGCCTATAAGCAACCGCATGTATTCCAGCATATCCCAAATCACAATTAAGCTTTTCGTTTACTTCAAATTACTTTTTGGTTATAGTATTTAATGCCTATCATTAAGAAACCCTAATTAGAAAATGAGGTGTCGAATTGATCAAAAGAATGTTTTTCCCCTTAATAGCAATAACTTTTATATTGAGCGCCGTGTCTCATTATATGCATTGGGGAGCGGAAATCGAATTCGCCTTCGCAGGCTTAGCGATATTATTCGCGGCCGGTCTACTCGGCAAAGCAACCGAATCTGTTGCCCATTATGCGGGACAGCGGATAGGGGGCTTTCTCAACGCTACATTTGGGAATGCAGCCGAGCTCATCATCGCCATATTTCTGATAAAAGAAGGACTATTCGAAATTGTGAAAGCGAGTTTGACAGGTGCAATCATTGGTAATCTGCTCCTCGTACTTGGTGCTAGTGCTCTTGCGGGAGGCTTGAAGTATAAGGAGCAGAATTTCAATGTGCATCTCGCCGGTCAGAACGCTACACTTATGTTACTCGGCGTTATCGCGCTGTTCGTCCCTGCAATCTTCGTTAAAACCGAGCATATCAGCACGGAAAACACGATGACGATTAGCATTATCGTTGCAGCCTTTCTTATTTTCGCTTATTTGGGATGGTTGTTCTATTCGATGTTCACGCATAAGGACATGCTGGAGGATCATATGGATACGCAAGCGGACCACGGCGAGAAGCCTGCTTGGAGCAGAAGAACGTCCATTATTTTCCTGCTTATCGCTACTGTAATGGTCGCTTTCATAAGCGAATGGCTCGTACATACCCTTGATACTTTCTCAGCGCGCTTCGGCTTGTCCGATTTGTTCGTCGGAGCATTTGTAGTTGCGATTGTAGGTAACGCCGCAGAGCATAGCGCAGCAATCCTGCTGGCGATGAAGAACAAGATGGGAGCTGCAGTTGAAATCGCTGTAGGCAGCAGCTTACAGATCGCACTGTTTGTTGCTCCTGTATTGGTATTCATCAGCTTGCTATTCGGCCAACAGATGGATCTTATCTTCACGACGATCGAGATCGCAGCCATCGGCGTTGCCGCATTGATCGCCATATCGATCTCCAGGGATGGGTCGACAACTTGGTTCGAGGGTAAGCTGTTGCTTATTGTCTATGCGATGCTTGGCGTTTGTTTCTTCTTCGTGTAACAATCGTTCCAACACACCTTTACGCAATAAAAAAAGAAGAGTGAGCACCCCTGGGTGCTACTCTTCTTTTTTCTCCAACGCTTCGTATAAAATCGCCAGGTTACGTTCAAGCTGGCTAATCAACAATTTACCCGCACCTTCGTCCACCAAACCTGTCCGCACCGCGAAATCAACCGCTCTCGAGAAGCCATACATCTGAGTGTCCAGCACTTCCTCATACAGCGGGCATTTGCGGGTTGTCAGATTTTCCATCTGGATCGCGATCAGCTTTTCGATTTTATCGGCATCTTCCTGAAGAAGACGTAACGCCTTTTGATTCAGATCGATGATTGTATCCGATGTAGCCATTCTCACTCCCCCTGTGCCCATACTCCCATTCCCAAGCGAACTGTGCGCTAGTGATGTAACAAGCACTCCAGTCATCTCTAGCTATCACTTTTATATTAGACGATATTAAGCAGAAGCACAAGGACGGGGTATCCAATTTGCCAAAACTCATTCTCATTTTCTCGTTTCATAATAAAAACGCCCCGTCCGTGGACAAGGCGCTTCATTCAAAGAGCAAGAGTATTCCGTGCTTACTATTCCATTACTTTGACTTTTAGGCTATGTTTGGCGAATACTTCTCCAAGTTCCTTCTTAGCCTCTTCGGCATCAGGACCGTGAACATGAAGCTCATAAGAAAGATTACCAACTAACGTGGTAAATAATCCCAGGATGCTTTTTACATCAATGTACTTGTTCTCGGCTTGAAGAACGATTGAAGAACGGTACTTGTTAGCGGTTTGAGATAGTTCTACGATCGCCGCGTTGTTAGACATGGGATTCCCTCCTAATATTTAGGCAATTTGTTGTCTATCACATCATACCTTGTTCCCCTAAATTCACGCAAGAGGAGAATGCATTATTTCAAAGATTCAGGGTTAAGTCCTTCAAGCTCGGGAATGACGAAGATTCCATCCTTACGAATTAAAATGTCGTCAAAATACACTTCTCCTCCCCCGTATTCAGGACGTTGAATAAGCACTAAATCCCAGTGGATGGATGAACGGTTGCCGTTGTCGGTTACTTCATATGCTTGACCCGGCGTAAAATGCAGGCTGCCTGCGATTTTCTCATCGAACAGCGTATCTTTCATCGGATGCAGAATATAAGGATTAAACCCTAAGCTAAATTCCCCGATATGGCGTGCCCCGTCATCGCTATCAAGAAGCGCGTTGATTCTATCCGTGTCGTTAGCAGTCGCCTTAACAATTTTACCGTTCTCGAAGGTGAATTTGACGTTCTCATAAGTAAAGCCGTTATATACGCTGGGAGTGTTATAAGCTAACGTCCCATTGATAGAGTCGCGTACAGGGCAGGAGTATACTTCACCATCCGGTATGTTGCGCTCGCCTGAACATTTTTGGGCGCCGATACCCTTTATTGAAAAGCTCAGGTCTGTACCTGGAGAGACAATCCTTACTCTATCGGTCCGGCCCATTAGCTGCTGCAGGGGATCCATGGCGCGGTCCATCTTGGCATAGTCCAAGTTACATACATCAAAATAGAAGTCCTCGAAAGCCTCTGTCGACATATTTGCAAGCTGAGCCATTGAACTATTCGGGTAACGCAGAACGACCCACTTTGTCCGCTTCACTCGTTGTTCCATATGTACGGGATGACGATGGATCCTATCGTATAGCTTCATTTTCTCTGAGGGTACATCAGCCAATTCGTTTACGTTCTCTCCCGCGCGAATTCCGATATAGCCTTGCATTTGTTTCATTCGTTCAAGATCGTAAGCAGCCCAGGTTTCTAACTGATCGGCTGTCGCATGATTAAGCAGTGTGCGAAGAACGGATCGGTCCTCGATTTCTACATAAGGACGTCCGCCAAGCTTGGTTATCTCTTCGATCAGACACTTGAGAAGTTCACGTTCGGAACCAATCATCTCGATAAGAATATTATCTCCCGGTTGAACTTTAACGGAATATCCAGCTAAATTGGCAGCTAATTTTTGCAATCTCGGATCTCTCATTTTAGAATTTTACCCTCCTAGATGTCCTTTACTTCTCTTTATTGTATCATCTTGAGCATGGAGGTGGAAATTGGTTTCCGAGACCCGTTCTTCCTTGAATGCTTTAGCATTCCATGTATAGCTCAAGACGGTTTCCTCCTTCAATTGCCGAGGAAGCCAATCCTGCGGATTTGCAGTCCAGGCACATGTTGTCGTAACCTTCAACGTGGCAAGAGCCTCCTCTAACCGTTTCTCTGCTCGGCTTAGTACTTTATTCGCTTCAACCGGATCGCGCTTTAGAAGGCCGCTCTCGCTGCGCAGAAGCTTCATCTCCGCTCTCAAGCCGCCCGCTGCTCTTTCACGTGCGATCCGATCATCCAGCTTAATCTTGAAGTGAACCATCTGATTGGATTTAGGTGTTTCGGCATAAGTAATTACGGCTGATCGATCGTTAATGATCTCCAATAATTGCAATGGGCGATAAGACGTAATCGCCTGTTCCTTAACAGAGGCAGGTTGAACGCTCAAGGCTCTCCACTGCAGCTTCAGATTCCCATGGCCTATGACCTTTCCTTCGTATCCCGCTTTATCAAAAACATAGCCGCCGGGCCCTAGAATAAATACTTGACCTTCGATCTCATAACGATCTATTCCAGACAGAGCCGATGCCGACAAGGCAAAAGCTTCATGCGCTGTTAATGAGGTTGACGATGCCATACAGCCTTGTAAGCACATGAGCAATAATACCGTGCTTGGTGCTGCAGCAAAAGCTTTCACTTTGTTAAGAATGCACACCTACCTCCTTTCGCTTCGTATCCTCTCCCCATTTGCAGGCAATATGCATGCATATTCATAAAAAAAGAAGCTTGCTTTTAGCCGTATGGCTAAAAACGTAAGCTTCAGAGATAAAGTAACTATCCTATCATTACGCAATTACGTCCGTGGCGTTTAGCATCATACAGGGCCATGTCCGCCTTATAGAACAAGGATTCTACACTCACTTTCTCATCCGTAGAGCGCCACTCCGAGATTCCGCAAGATACTGTTACCTGCGGGCTTGTCTCGCTTTCAACACGGGAACGAATCCGCTCTGCGACTCGCTCAGTTTGTTCCAGGCCAAGCAGGGGTAAGTAAATAGCCAGCTCTTCCCCGCCCCAACGGGCGGCAATATCGTCATCTCGGATGGAGCCTCGGATGATGGAGCTGACATGAATGAGAATATCATCACCAACCTGATGCCCGTACGTGTCATTGATTTTCTTGAAGTGATCGATATCTACGACGATGAGTGAGCCCGAGGCGTCTCTATTCTGCTTGCGTCCGATTCGTTCATTCAGGTAGTGTCGAGCGAACAAACCGGTTAAATTATCAGTGATGACCATCCTTCGAACCTCTGCATGAAGGGTCGCGTTTGACATCGCAAGCCCAAGATGTGTAGACAATACTTGCAGGAGCTTGTAATTGTCGTAAGAGAAATGATTCGCTTCACGCTTTGTAATCATTACCGCACCGATTAGATCTCCATTCAGCAGCAAGGGAGCTGCAAGGAGGGATCGAGAATTTGTGATGTCCATCAGTTCCGAACCGACTGGAGTTGCCGAAAAATAATCCGATAAAATTATCGGCTCCTTCGTCTCCCACATTACTCCAAGGAAACCATAATCCTTCGGGTATTTCGATCCGATAATCTCTTCCACGTTCGTAGACAAAACAACAAAATCACAGGTTGCCGGCTCAACCTGAAAAATAGTGCACTTATCCGATTTAAATATATTTAATAATTCAGCGGACGCGAATTGCAACGTATCGGACAACTTCAAGCTGCTATTCAGTCTTTGTGTCAGCTCATTAATGAGCCTTAACTCGCCCACCAGTATATTTGCCTGTTCATGAAGCTTTGCTTTTTCGAAAGTAGCCCCTGCAGCACCTGCAAGTATCGTCAAAAAGTTGATATCGGCCTCGTCAAATTCATTGTCCGGTAAGTCCAGCCTTAGAACGCCATATACACCCTGCTTGCCGGCAAGCGGCAACGCAAGCCGATGACGACCCTGAGAATGCTCCTCACGAATACGCCCGTCTACAAATGCGGATTTGCACAAATCCATGTCGTTGAGATGGAATGCAAGAGGCTTCACTTTCTCAATATTACTGTTATAATCCTGGGATAAAAATAAATCGGCTTTACAAACCGGATATAGTTGCTCGAGACTGTCCAATACTTCGGACAGGACATTCTCCACATCCATATGATCGTTTAATCGCCGCATGACATCAAACAGGATGTTGCGTCGGCGCTCTTCCTTTTTTGTAAGCGTCTGCTCTCTCAATAAGCTGCCAACAAAAAGACTCTCGAAGTGATAATAAATACAGCTTCGCAAATGGAGTGCAGCCGCCTGAAGCAGCTTTAAATCACCAGCCTGAGCAATTCCAGCTGGGAGTAAGCAAGCGATAACCGCATATGGAATGCCGGTCGTACGGGTAAAAATAGGAACGGCAATAGAATCGAAGGCTTTGAATTTAGGAAATTGATGCTCTTCGGCTCGCATGAGGGTAGGCCTGCAGGTAGCAAGAGCCGTTGTCGCGGCAGTCGGACCTATCACTTCCGTATTCCATGAGACCGGACAAGCTTCTTTATCTTCTACGAGTTGTCCATTGACTAATATATTCGTACCGTCCGGATGAAGCAGAACCATTTGACCGTTAAGCCACGGAAATCGATCCACATCCTCCAACCAATCTGTAAAGCTATTTACTAATAAAGGGTGAATATAAGGCAGGTCCGCTTCTGTAAGATCCTGCTTCTGCAGCCAGCCAGGAAATTGCTGACGGGTGCCGGATGGACTATTATGATCCATATCTTCTAGTTGCTGTATCTTCCTCTTATTAACCAAGCCCCGACACCTCCGCCCCCGATGTCTCTTTCTTTTCACTATACAATGAAATTGTGATTTTTGCACTAGGTTCATATAAGTCTATAGTCTATAGGACCATATCAGGAGAGTTATTAATAAATCCGATTTGCTTCATACGAATAACTTGACATTTGCGTACAATTTCATATAATATAACTTGTTGAATACTGGGCTTAGCTCTTGTGACACCCTCTCGGATTTCCCACCAGCGGGCTGCGGCTGAACATCCCTACTGGAACCGAAACTTCGGTTATGGAGAAATCCGCGCAACGAAACCCATTTTCAAAACATTTTATTTTGAAAAAGGAGTTTTCAAATCATGTCAAGATATACAGGCCCTAAGTTCAAGTTAAGTCGCCGTCTTGGAATTTCTCTAAGCGGATCCGGTAAAGAATTGAAGCGTGCATTCCCTCCAGGTCAGCACGGTGCTAACCAACGCCGCAAAATCAGCGGTTACGGCATGCAGCTTCAAGAAAAACAAAAGCTTCGCCATATGTATGGCCTGAACGAGAAGCAATTCCGCAACTTGTTCGACCGTGCATCGAAGCAACAAGGGATCGCCGGCGAGAACTTCATGTTCTTGCTTGAAAGCCGTCTAGACAACCTCGTGTTTCGTCTTGGCTGGGCTAACTCCCGCTACGGCTCGCGCCAGTTGGTTTCTCACGGTCACGTGACAGTCAACGGTAAGAAAGTCGATATCGCATCTTACACTGTACAAATTGGCGACCAAATCGGTCTTCGTGAGCGTAGCCGCTCCCTCAAATCGATCAAAGAAGCAATGGAAGGCCGTCATCACCTGCCGGGCTACGTTGAATTCGACGCTGATGCTATGCAAGGTAAGTTCATTCGTCTTCCAGACCGTGGCGAGCTGTCCCAAGATATCGACGTTAAGCAAATCGTTGAGTTCTACAGCCGTTAATTAACCAACATTGGACCGCTAGAACCATTCCAGTTATACTGGGGTGGTTTTTTTCTTTTGTATTGACTTTGATAATGATAATTAATATCATTTAACTTAGACATTGAATTTTTCTAGGAAAGTCGGGTTGCTCATGAAAAAGATCAAGTACTGCTGTAAAAATTTCAAGCACGGCTCCAAAGCGGTTTACAAAACCTTAAAAGCCGAATTCCCCGACTTGAAGCAGAAAAAGAAAGATTGTCTCAGCAACTGCAGGCTATGCGCCAAGCAGTGTATGGTCATGATCGGCAAAGCTGAAGTTCTTGTTGCTCCCTCCCCTAAAGTGCTCTATAAGAAATTAAAGCAGCGAATTGGTTGACTCGACATTAATATGGTACAATTCGAGTACAACTTCACCAATTCCTGAGGGAGAGTGTGTCAAATGATGAAAGAATCTCTAAGCGAAAGCTTAAACGAACAACTTAATTTCGAGCTCTATTCTGCTCACGTATACTTAGCCATTGCCGCATATTGTTCTGGCGAAAGTCTTGATGGCTTCGCCAACTTCTTCATGGTCCAAGCGGAAGAAGAGAAATTCCACGCGATGAAACTTTATAAATACTTGAATGACCGCGGTAAAAGAGTAACGCTATCCGGAATGAATGTCCCGAATAATACCTACCATTCCATTCTCGAAGCGTTCGAGCATGCGTATGAACATGAGCAAGAGGTTACGAAGCGGATTTATCACTTATCCGATCTCGCTATGAATGACCGGGAGCATGCAACCATCCAGTTCCTGAAATGGTTTATCGATGAGCAAGTGGAAGAAGAATCAATGTTCGACAGCATTATTAACAAGCTTAAGCGTATCGATAAAGACAGCAATGCGTTCTTCATGCTCGACAGCGAATTCGCTCAGCGTACGTTTACTCCACCAGCCATTTAAGTGTAATACAAAACCTGCCTTCGAGTTATAAACAAAATCAAGAGCTCTCCCCATAAGTCTATGACTTAAGGGAGAGCTCTTGACCGTTTATGGGGAAATGTTATTTTTTCACGATATCCGATACGGCTTTATCAAACTTCTCAAGCAATTGGTCGCCATTGATTTGCTTACCGAGATATTCCTGCATCGCCGCGCCCCATTGTTGTGTAATTCCATCTGGGAAGCGATCCCATTGCCAGCCTTTAACTTGATCCGGTTTAGCTTGTGAGAAGACCGCGAAGTCGCCTGCGATCTTACCGATCGCTTCTGGATTCGGTGTTATCGAATTTAATGAAGGAACGAATTTGAAATCGGTAGAGATGAATTTCTTGCCGGTTTCAGAGGTTACCATCCAGTTCAAGAACGCTTTAGCTTCTTCCGGATGCGCGGATTTGTTGTTGACAACCCAATTGCTCGGTACGCCGGTAAAGACGTTCGGTTTATCTAGCAGCGGAACCGGCATCATACCCAGATTTAGATTCGGATCAACTGCATCGACATTTCCTTGGATCCAGTTTCCGTGCTGAATCATCGCGCCTTTACCCGCTGCGAATTCCGCAACCTGGGTATTATAATCGACTGTAATCGCTTTTTCTTGGCCGTTAGCGAACATGATATCAACCAGGCGAAGCCATTGTTTCATGATTGGATCGTCTTTGAATGTTTTCGTTCCTGCTTTCACTTCTTCAATCCATGCCTCAGGATCCGGTTGGTTCGCGATTGCGATATTCAGCGTATGAATACCCATGGACCACCATTCGTTGGTAAGAGCAAATGGGGTAATACCGGCATCCTTCAATTTCTTAACCATAACCTCGAACTCATCGAGAGTTTGCGGAAGATCAGTTATGCCCGCTTGCGCAAACAGATCTTTATTATAAGTAAATGCGTAAGCTTCCAAATTCATTGGCAAACCGAGCAGCTTCCCATCACGCGAGATTTGTGCTTTGGAAGCTTCGACCAAATCTTTGGCCCATGTTTCATTGGACAAATCCACGGCGCGGTCGACATAAGGGTCGAAACCTGCCGAGCCGGCGGAGGTGATGATTTCCGGTTCTTCTCCCGCCGCAAGCGTAGCTTTCAATAAGGCACTATAATCCTCGCCGCCGCCGTGGGTTTCGATTTCTACTTTAACGCCGGTTTCTTTCTCGTATTCCTGTGCCATTTTTTCAAGTGCATCCCTGATCTCTACCTTGAATTGGAAAACTCTGATTGTGACGTCTTTTTTCTTCGGTTCAGCTGAAGCAGACGCCGATGCGGATTCTGCAGAAGAAGCTGGCGCCGAGCTAGCTTGTTCGCTCGTGTTGTTGTTTCCGTTCCCGCAAGCGCTGATAAGAGTAACAAGCATTACGGTAAGTAGAGCAAAGATTGAGATTTTCTTTAACAATTGAATGACCTCCCATAATGTATCTTAATGGTGCTGCCTCATTATAATTTGGAAACGCTTTAGTCCGACACCTAGAATATTGAACAACTGGGTGGAAAATCTTGATTATTTCTATCGGTTTAGTCAAATTCATTAACCTTTGACGGAACCAGCCGTTATTCCCGCTACGATATGCTTCTGAAGCGTCAGGAAAAAGAGAACGATCGGAATGGTGCTTAACGTTAACGCAGCCATTGCCAGATCCCATTTGCGCGTGTATTGGCCGAAAAAGAGCTGAATGGAAAGCGGGATCGTCGTATAGTTCTTGTTCACTACCAATACCGGAAGCAGATAATCGTTCCAGATCCACAGTACGTTCAGAATAATCACCGTTGCCGAAATCGGCTTGAGCAAAGGAAAGATGATTTTCCAGAACACGCCGTAGGGGGAACAGCCATCGACAATCGCCGCCTCCTCGATTTCGCGGGGAACCGACTTCATGAATCCGTGGAAAAGGAACATGGAGAGAGAGATTCCGAATCCAAGATAACAGATAAGCAGCCCGTAGACTTCGCCTCTCAAGTGAAAGAGCGAGGTGATTTTCATCAGTGGCAGCATGACGGATTGGAAAGGAATGATCATCGCCGCGATAAACACCGTGAATAGCACGCGGTTAAACAGAGTCGCTCTTCGTAAGATCCGGTAAGCGGACATGGAGCTGACGATGATCAGGCCGGTAACGCTTAGTACCGTAATGACAACCGAATGCATGAATACGGTCGGAAAGGCAATCGCTTCCCAAGCTTGACGGAAGTTATTCAGGCTGAATACCTCCGGCAGCTTTGCGGCATTCAGAAGAATTTCCTTTAAGCTCTTGAATGAATTGACCACTAGGAAATAGAACGGAGACAAAAAGACAAGAGCGAGCAATATTCCCCCTATTTCCGCCGCAAACAAACCCGGCGAATACCGTTTACTCTCTTCCATTATTCCTCTACCTCCCTTTTCTTGGTGATCAATACTTGAGTAACCGTGATGAGCGCAACCCCGAAGAAGAAGATCATCGCCTTAGCCGTTCCGAGGCCAAAGCGGCTATTCGTTAAGGCTTCGCGGTAGATGTTCAAGGCAATGGACTCTGTAGCATAACCCGGACCTCCCGAGGTCAATGATAAATTAAGATCGAACATCTTGAACGCATTGGATGTCGTTAAGAACAAACAAACCGTTATGGCCGGCATGATCATCGGAACGACGATGCTGCCCAGCATTTGCCATCTGCCAGCCCCATCAATCGTAGCGGCTTCTGTCAAATCCTTCGGAATACTTACCAGAGCGGCGATATATATGATCATGATGTATCCCGCCGTTTGCCATACGAATACGATAACGATACCCCAGAATGCCGTATCAGGCGTCCCGAGCCAAGGTAAATCAAACCAGCCGATTCCGGTAAATTCACCGATCGCTCCGAAGCCGCGAACAAAAATGAACTGCCAGATATAACCGAGAAGCAAGCCCCCGATTACATTGGGAAGAAAAAATAAAGTCCTTAAGATATTTTTGGTTTTCAGGCCGCGATTGAGCAGCATAGCCATGAAAAAGGCCAGTAAATTAGCAATGATGACCGAGGCTATCGTAAATTTCAAGGTAAACCAGAAGGCCGACCAGAACCTCTCGTCTTCCGTAAAGACGCGCTTTAAATTAGTGATTCCGGTCCATTTTGCATTTTCTGAAACCCCGTTCCACTCCGTAAAAGAGTAATAAAACCCCATAAAAAAAGGAACAAGAACAATCAGGGTAAAAAAAACAAGACCCGGTCCTACGAAAATAGCTTGCTGCAGCCATTCACTCCATCTCTTTCCCTTTATAACCATGATAACAACTCCCTTCAGCCTGCTCACGTATGTCCAAACCTTCTGCTAATCCCTAGATTTAGTATAAGACTGCTCAAATCTCTGTAACTACCTAGGATGATGATAATCTAGGTGGAATATATTGACCATTTGGAAAGCATGGTTTACTGTTCTTATGTGAGATTGATATGACAGAAAGGAGAAAAGAAGATGACTTCCCCTTCCTTTTTTCGCAATACGATACGCAACAAGCTTATGCTTCTTCTCCTTATTGCAACCATTTTACCAATCGCGACCTCCATGGTCATCTCCTATAATTCGACCAAACGTTCCATCTCCGAGGAGGCCTATGAGAAAAACACACGTCTCTTATCTCTCGCCAAGACCAATATGCTCAACTACATGCATAATATTAATCAGAAGTCTCTAGCCGTCTATAATTCTATCAATGTGCCGCGCTCCCTCTACTACATCCTAGAACACAACATGGAGAATGAAGTGTTTCCCAGCGGGCTGTCCGATGTCATCCGCAACCGAAACTTGTTAAAGGACCATCTCCTAAACATTTACCAAAGCGTCAGCGAATTTCATCAGGTAAGGCTTCATGTGGTCAAGCAAAACACGACCTACCTCCTGAAAAGCGATGACGATATCAAAGTAGGAACACCTGAAAATCCTCATCATGTTACCTTGAAAAAAACATTTATCGAGCCTAGTCATATGAGCCATAGTTACGGTTTGGCTTTCAAAACTTATAAAAAAGATGAGTTTGTTATCACCTTGCATCGTCCGATATTTCGCGCGCCCAGCGAAGATCTTCTCGCCGTGCTGTCCATTGACGTTAAGTTAAACGTACTAGACGATTTAAACGGCCAGGTCTATGACTCCGGACAAGAAACATTTTATATATTCGATGCGAACGGGAAAACCATCATTTCTTCGGAGAAAGATACCATTGGTGAAAATATAAGCGCTAAATGGTTTAATCAAATTCGCGATGCCAAACAAGTGAACGGATATATCAACTGGGAGGATGAAGCTTTCTCCGGAATGGTATTCTATGATCGCTTAGAAACTCCTTTTATGGATTGGTACTTAGTCAAACTGACCCCGTACACGCATTTATATAAGACCGCCGAAGGAATAACCCGGATTAATACGTGGGTTGGGGCGATTTTTTTATCTATAGCGGTTCTTGCAACGTTGTTTATTTCTCTGCGTTTCACGAAACCTTTGTTAAGTCTTATTGGATATGTGAATCAGATTGAAAGAGGAAATTTGAATGTTGATATCGATATTCGCAGTAACGATGAGATTGGATTACTCTCCAGAAGGTTCAGGTCCATGATGCAGACGATAAACAATCTTATTCTCAAGGAATACCGGCTCAAGCTTGCGAACAAGACCAATCAGCTCAAAGCCCTGCAGGCGCAGGTTAATCCTCATTTCCTATACAATGCGCTGCAATCTATTGGAACGGTCGCCTTGCAGCATAAGGACCAGCAGATTTATTCACTTGTTACCTCTTTAGGTAAAATGATGCGTTACAATATGAATACCAGTGATACCATCGTCGAGCTAGAAAAAGAACTAAATTATGTACAGGCTTACTTAGATTTGCAGAAGCAGCGATTCGACACTTCTCTTGAGGTAAATTTTCGATTGGAGCCTGAAGTCAGCGCTATCCTGGTTCCCAAGATGATTCTCCAGCCGCTTGTAGAGAACTTCTTCAAGCACGGCTTCCGTCAACGAAGCGACGAGCCCGCACGGCTGCTCATTTCCTGTACTCTCGAGAATCAGCTTCTGAAAATAAAAGTGGAGGATAACGGCCAGGGAATGACGGATAAACAGCTTGAAGCCGTGAACAAAAGTTTACGGGTCGGCGAAGAAACTGGTTTGGGTCAGGATAGCGGAATAGGTCTATTAAACGTACTCTCGCGACTCCAGCTCCATTTTCACGAATCTGCATCTATTACGCTGTCCAACCTTTCTCCGGAAGGCCTTTCCGTGGACCTTCACATTCCTCTAGGAAAGGAGCCGAATTGGAATGAAAGCACTCATTATTGACGATGAAAAGCACGTTAGGGAAGCCATTAAGCTTCTAGTACCTTGGGAACAATTCGGTATTCATCATATCCTTGAAGCTTCTGACGGACAAAGCGCCATCTCTATCATCCAAGCGGAAAATCCGGCTATTCTTTTTACGGATATGATGATGCCTCGCATGGGAGGCGTCGAGCTGCTCGAGTGGGCATCCGCGCACGCCCCAGCTAGTAAAATCATCGTGGTCAGCGGGCACGAAGACTTCGAATTGGTCCGACAAACCGTTAAATATGGCGGTATGGATTATTTGTTAAAGCCCATTGATGAAGCTCAGCTAATTACTGCATTAACAAAAGCTATTAAAGACTGGAAAGCAGACGAGGAAATTCGGTCAAGAGATCGAAATCGGAATATGGAAATCAATCAGCTAAAGCCAGTTTATTTAGACAAGTTCTTCTCTACTGTTCTTAGTGTACATGGTGAAAATACTGCAGTTCACGAAACACTCCAGCAGCAATTCGGCATCGATCAGAAGATACAACAGGCACGGGTTTGTGTTCTTACGCTTGAGTTGGCTCCTCCCTCTATTCGGAAGAAATTTCAGGCCGGGTGGGATCTACTCTACTTTTCGCTAACGAACATATGCAATGAATTTCTACGTAGACAGGGGTCGGGTTTTGCATTCCGTTATTGGGGTGAAGAGAACGAAATTGTTATCATCTATTGGAAAAACAACGAGCCGGCAGAAGCGATACTCACAGAAATTAATGAAGGAATCTTTCGGGCGTTAAATGTGAAATTAGCCTTCGGTATCGGCGAAACAACGCTGTTTCCCGAACAGCTGCATCTCTCCTATAGACAAGCGCGGAGCAATATTCGTCACCGTAACCTGAAACTTACGAGGAATTGGTCTCAACCCAGCGCTTCAGCCGAACCGGTAAATAAAAACACGATATACTTCTCGGAATATGAACCAAGGATACGTTATGCCATCCAAGGCGGAGATAAGGAGCAGCTTGAAGCCGCTCTCGCTGCTTGGTTTAAAGCCATCGAGCAATCCGAATCCATTACGCTCGAACAGCTTCACCACTGGAAGCTGGAATTCCGGCTTGCTCAAACCAGTTGGATGAACAATTCTCTCGAGCAATCGTCTTTTGCCCGCGAAACACAGATACTTACAGTGGTCGATGATCAAGGAAGTTTTACTTTAGAGGAATGGAAACAATACTTTGAAGGAGAAGCTCACACGATGTTGGAGCTCTTGTCGGTTGGCTCAAGCCGTAATCAGAGCTCTATGCAGGCAATTGCCAAATATATAGATAAGTTTCTTCATGAGGATTTGTCGCTTCAGGATATATCCAATCGTTTCTTTCTTAGTCGAGAGTATATCTCGCGCAAGTTCAAACAGGAGATGAACGAGAACTTAACCGATTATATTACACGGATTCGGATAGAACGTGCCAAAAGCTTGCTGGCGGACACTCAGCTGAAAATTGCCCATATTTCTGAAAAAGTCGGCTTTCAAGACGAAAAGTATTTCAGTAAGGTGTTCAAGAAATGGACGGATTGCTCACCTAACGAATATCGTAAGCAAGCGTTTGGCGGCAAATAAGCTAACACATACGAAAAATCATAAAAAGGTGCCTCTTCAAAGTCAAATGACTTTACGAGGCACCTTAGTTTTTCAACCTATTTCATCGAGAACCGGACAAATTTCCTTTTACCTACCTGCAGAACGTCGCCGTCCTTCGGCTCGATGTCTCCCATGATATCCGTAAGCTTCTCTTCATTGAGCCTTACGGCGCCACCCAGAATACTTCTGCGCGCTTCACTTACGGAGGGTTGCAAGCCAAGCCAAATAAGAAGCCTTGTCGTACGGATTTTGCCTTCAATAAGCTCCTCAGCCGGTACAGTAACCTCTTCGATGTCTTCTGGAATCGCGCGCTGCTGGAAGACGGTAACAAAGTAATTCTCCGCGGCTGCAGCAGCTTCTTCCCCATGGTACATTCGGACAAAAGTACGAGCCAGATTCATCTTCGCATCACGCGGGTGCACAGAGCCGTCCGCTAACCCTTCGCGGAGTGCTTTAAGGTCATCGTTGGTGAGATCGGTTGCCAGGTCATAGTATTTCAGCATCAGCTCATCGGGTACGCTCATGGCTTTACCGTAGATTTGATTCGCTTCCTCATCAATCCCGATGTAATTACCTAAGCTCTTACTCATTTTGTTGACGCCATCTAGACCTTCTAACAAAGGAAGGGTAATTGCAGCTTGCGTCGCTTTGCCATATTCTTTCTGCAGAGTGCGCCCCATCAGCAGGTTGAAGGTCTGGTCGGTTCCACCTAGCTCAATGTCGCTTTCCAGTGCAACGGAATCATAACCTTGCATAAGAGGATAGAAAAATTCGTGTACGCTGATTGGCTGATTCGATTGAAACCGCTTCGTAAAGTCGTCTCTCTCCATCATTCGGGCAACCGTGATTTTCCCTGCTAGTCCAACTACATCTGCAAAATTTAGTGGAGACAGCCAGGAAGAGTTATAATAAACAGTCGTTTTTTGCGGGTCTAGTATTTTGAAAATTTGTTTCTGATAAGTTTCGGCATTACGTTTAACGTCCTCCTCGCTAAGCTGCTTGCGAGTTTCTGACTTCCCTGTCGGATCGCCGATTCGTCCGGTGAAATCTCCGATAATAAGCTGAACCTCATGGCCCAGCAGCTGGAACTGCCGTAACTTGTGCAAGACCACCGTATGCCCGATGTGGATATCCGGTGCAGAAGGATCCAATCCCAGCTTAACTTTTAGCGTCCGGCCTGTAGTTACGGACTCTGTAACCTTTGCGACCAATTCTTCGTCTGGTACAATATCTGCAGTGCCGCGCCGGATCATCTCCAGCTGACGTGCGATCTCATTTTTCTGTTCATGGGTTATTGTCTTTTGTCCATCCGTCTTCAATTCCGATTTCCTCCCTTTTACTCAAACGCTTTTGTCCCGATTACCACGTATTCAGGTGCGAATTTCTCTCTTTATAGCACACCCTTCCGAAGGAAGTCAAACGATGGGTAAATGTGCTATAATAGTTGTGTTTGTTGAAGGAGGCTTTCCTATGAATGAAACTAAACAACCCTCTAGTTTGTCTTCACGTAAAGGTCAAGGCATCAAGACAGCTGGGAAAATCGCTGGATTTACTGTTCTTTGGCTCATTTTATTCGGTGTGCTTGCTGGACTAGTCGCAGCCGGCGCGGTTACGGGGTACATAGCATCATTAGTTCATGACGACCCGATTCGTGACGGGAGCTTTATCGAAGAGAAGATTAATGAGAATGCCATTACCGGTTTTGTCTATTTCAATGACGGTACCCCCGTAGGACAATTACGTACGGAAGAAGACCGCCGCCCTGTTACGTTTGAACAAATACCCGATATCATTATCGATGCGGTTATTGCGATTGAAGACAAAAATTTCTTCTCCCATTTAGGTGTCGATACGAATGGTCTGCTGCGTGCCGTTAAGCAGCAATTGTTGAATGAAAGCGTCCAAACCGGCGGGAGCACGATTACCCAACAGCTTGCACGCCGCGTTTTCTTAAACCTTGACCAAACGTCCAGCAGGAAAGCCAAGGAAATTTTCCTGTCATTGAGACTTGAACGATATTTGAGCAAGGAAGAAATTATTACGGCTTACTTAAATAAAGTACCATATGGCAACGGATCATCCGGTTATCAGGTGTTCGGAATCAAAGCCGCCTCCAAGGGTATATTCGGTATCGAGAAATTAGAAAATCTGAATGTGGCTCAAGCTGCCTATCTTGCCGGAGTTCCGCAGCTGCCATCCTTATATTCCGCTTTTACAGGCAAGGGAGATTTCAACGAGAAAAATTTCAAACGCGCGGTAGAACGGCAGAAACTAGTCCTTAGCCGTATGCTTATAGAGAACAAGATCGACCAAGCCGAGTATGAAGAGGCTTTAGCGTTCGACCTCTATAGTTCTTTGGCCAAGCCTACAGAAAAAGCCTATAACACGTTTCCGTATCTGATGCTTGAAGTTGAACGTCAAGCTGCAGAGGTACTCGTCTTGCAGCAGAACCCAGGGCTTAAACGGGAAGACCTGCAAAGCAAGGAAAATTCCGTTCTTATAGAGGATGCACGCAGACAGCTTCTTCGCAGCGGATACAGAGTCACAACAACCATTGATAAAAAAGTTTACAATCTCATGCGCCAAATTGCTGATAATACGGACAATTTCGCTCCCGACCATAAGGTCAAAGGAGTTGAGCAAATTTCCGCAGTGATGATGGATCAGAAGACGGGTGCGATTCTTGGTATGCTCGAAGGGCGCGACTTCCACATCGAGCAGATGAACTTCGCAACCCAGATGACCCGGCAGCCAGGTTCGGCAATGAAGCCAATCGCCGCATACTTGCCGGCAATTGACAAAGGTCTAATACAACCCGCCAGCATCCTTGATGATGCCCCTCTTATTCTGAAAAACGGAAGCAGCGGGTTCCATATCCCGAAAAACTCCAATAACCGTTATTCCGGGCTCGTAACCGCTCGCCAAGCCCTTAATATGTCTTATAATATTCCTGCTTTGAAAGTGTTTCTCGATAAAGTAACCATTTTGGATTCCTGGGCTTTCGCACGTTCTCTCGGAATTACGACTTTGGTTAAAGAGGATGATGTGGCTCAAACAGGTGTAATCGGTGGTCTTAAGTATGGCGTTTCCGTTGAAGAATTGACCAATGCTTATGCTGCGATCGCCAATAAAGGTGTCTTTAACGATGCATACTTAATCGAAGAAATACGTGACGCCAATAACAAAACGGTCTATAAGCATGAAGCAAATCCGCAGCGCGTCGTATCTGAGCAATCAGCATTTCTTATGACCGACATGTTGCGTACAGTCGTCACGAGCGGGACGGGAGCCTCTCTTAAATCACAATTTAAGAATTTTGGAGAAATCCCAATTGCCGGGAAAACTGGAACAACCCAAAACTATGGAGATGTATGGTTCCAAGGCTTTACGCCAGATATTACGCTTGGGGTATGGGCAGGTTATGAGAAGGTGATTCATACGCTGTCCTCAGGCAGCCATGGACGCGCTCGCTCGATCTGGGCCAAGATCATGAATGAAGTATCGGAAGCAAAGCCGGAGTTATTCCCTACCAAAGCCTTTGAGAAGCCTGAGGGTATCGTTAATATGACTGTATCGAGCGTCAGCGGTAAGCTCCCTACGGAATTAACGAAGGAAGCAGGAAAGCTCGTATCCGATATGTTCAACAAAAAGTTTATACCGACGGAAGAGGATGACGCTCTCGTCAAAGTGAAATACATTTCATTCAATGGCGTGAATTACTTGCCGCAGGATGGAACGCCGGAGGACTTGCTGCGTGAATCCGTCATGGTCATTCGCGAGACGCCGCTTGATGCGCTGATGGAAGATTTGCAGGCAAAGCTTGGAAAAACATCCGCCCAATCTCGTAAACCGCTCGCTTACTATTTGCCGCAGGATGCCTCCCAGAGTGCACCTTCCAAAATCGATCCGCGCGTAGACGACGGCGCAATGCCTAACGCTCCCGCTCATATCACTGTGGAGGTATTGGAGGGCAAGGCGAGAATTACATTCACGCCAACCGAACAACCAGACGTTGCCGGCTATCGATTATACCGTTCCCTTAATGGCAGTCCGTTCGAGAAGGTTGAAGCTTCCGTTCCGACAGGTAATGATCCGAAATTCGTCAATTTCATCAACGCTAGCCAATCTTACGTTTATTATGTGACCGCTGTAGACGTTGCTGGCCATGAATCTTCGCCTAGCCAAGCCGTATCGCCGGATGGTCAACAACCGGATTTTGACCCTAATTTCCCAGGTGACGGCAGCACCGATAATCCAGACGAGGGTAACCCGGCAAATCCTGCTGATCCACATAACGGAAGTGCACCCTCAACTCCAAGCGGACTTACTGCAAGCGGATCGGCTATCGGCGTAACGTTAAGCTGGAATGCGAATTCAACTCAAGAAGCCATTACCCAATATCAAATTTGGTACAGTCCAACGCAACAAGGTAAATATAAATTACTCGGAGGGTCGGAGTCCCCGAACTTCGAGTACATCTCTCCCCTCTCTTCCGGCTGGTACCGAGTAACAGCGTTAAACGCATCTGGAGAGTCAGCACCAACGGCATCAGTGGAGGTAGCTCCATAAAAAGAACCCGCCTCCGTTAACTAGAAACGGAGGCGGGTTCTTTTTAGGAGCATTATATATTTATTATAAAATCATGTCTTTCCTGACAGCGTCGCGAAGACTGTAATCAACAATTAGTCTTCAATCGTGGACAAGTCACCGGTTGGGAGATTGAGCTCCCATGCTTTTAGCACACGGCGCATGATTTTGCCGCTGCGGGTTTTAGGAAGCTTATCTTTGAATTCAATCTCGCGCGGGGAAGCATGAGCGGAAAGTCCTTCCTTAACGAAACGCACGATGTCTGCCTTTAATTCATCCGAAGGTAAATACCCTTCGCGCAAGGAAATAAAAGCCTTTATAATTTCTCCGCGCAATGGATCCGGCTTACCGATAACACCTGCCTCGGCAACTGCAGGATGCTCAACCAGCTTGCTCTCTACCTCGAAAGGTCCAACACGCTCGCCGGAAGTATTAATGACATCATCGATCCGCCCTTGGAACCAGAAGTAGCCTTCCTCATCCATATAAGCCGAATCACCTGAAACATACCAGCCTGGGATATGGAAATATTCAGCGTATTTCGTAGGATTGTTGAATATCTTGCGCATCATAGACGGCCATGGCGTGCGAATCGCAAGATTACCCATCCGGTACGGAGGAAGCACATTACCTTGGTCATCAATAATAGCTGCCTGGACACCCGGTACCGGCTTACCCATCGAGCCAGGTTTAATTTCCATGCTTGGATAGTTACAAATGAGCTGTCCACCGGTTTCTGTCATCCACCATGTATCGTGAATACGCTGACCGTACACTTTACTCCCCCAACGAACAACCTCGGGGTTTAAAGGCTCTCCTACGCTAAGGACGTGTCGCAAGCTGTTCAGATCAAACCCGGTAACGATATCATCTCCTGCTCCCATAAGCATACGGAAAGCAGTCGGCGCACTATACCATACTGTAATTTTATATTTTTGAATGGTTGAATACCAATCCTGAGGACTGAATCTGCCACCACGAACGACATTCGTAACTCCATTCAGCCAAGGTGCAAAAATACCATAAGAGGTTCCCGTTACCCAGCCTGGATCAGCCGTACACCAGTAGATGTCGTCTTCTTTAAGATCCAGTACTACGCGTCCTGTATGATAATGCTGAAGCATCGCATTCTGTACATGGAATACGCCTTTGGGCTTGCCGGTAGATCCAGAAGTATAATGCAAGATAAGTCCGTCTTCCCGATCAAGAAAAGTGACTTCAGCCTCATCAGAAGAGTCCGCCATTACTAAGCGATAATCAATTATTCCATCGCCCTGTTCTACCGAATCACCTAGAACAATGACATGCTTCAGATCCGGCAAATCCGCACGGGGTATTCTAGACAGGAGCGAAGGTGTCGTAACGATTGCGACAGCACCGCTATCCTGCAGGCGGTCTCTTACCGCCGATTCCATGAATGCCTCGAATAATGGACCTACTACTGCGCCGACTTTAAGAGCTCCGAACAAGCTGAAGTACAATTCTGGCGTACGAGGCATGAAAATAAATACACGGTCACCCTTCTCAACGCCAAGATTACGGAGGACGTTACCGAACCGATTCGATTGCTTGGACATTTCTGAGAAGGTGTAGCTTTCATCGCGCTGGCTGTCGCTGTAATATAGCGCGACCTTGTCTCCTAGACCATTGATCACGTGGCGATCTATGGCTTCATATGCCATGTTAACCTTGCCTGTCGTTGCCCAAGAAAATTGCTTCTCAATATCCGTCCAGTTAAATGTCTTTACAGCTTCTTCATACGATTTCATGTTAGACTCCGTCGCTGTGACGGCTAATCTCTCATTCTGCTCAAATGTCACGATCCATCACCTTCCCGTTTGAGTGCGGGCATTCGATAGCGAATGCGCTTTCATCTATCTGAGGGAACCTCATCTCAACCACAGTCAATTATATCATAGTGATTAATGAATCTGCATACCGTTTAAGGATATTTTCCCATGATAGTGTATAATAACAACAAAGTTTGATTACGGCTGAAATTCTATCGTCGCAGTCGTCGTGAAGGGAGAACGGCATGGAGCATATCAAATCTTATGTCCGGCATCCAATAAATCGTAAAGGCCGTTCTTTGATTGTAGAAGGTCCCGTCGCTCCGGAAGCTCTCAGCGAGCTGACTCTCCATCCTAAGCTAGATGCCTTCCGGAGACCCGCGGAGCAGCATCGGGCTTTGGTAGAAATTGCAGGCCTGCCTGAAGGGCGGATTATCCTCGTACGCGAAGAGAATGTCATCGTGGGTTATGTAACCTTTCACTACCCAGATGAGATGGAACGTTGGTCAGAAGGCGGCATGCTCGATTTGATAGAGCTTGGAGCAATCGAGGTAGCAGATGAATACCGTCATCTGGGTCTCGGTAAAACGCTTATTTCAGCAGCATTTCAAGATGGACAGCTCGACAATGCCATTGTCTTCACTACGGAATATTACTGGCACTGGGATTTAGAAACCAGCGGCTTGAATGTATGGGAGTATCGCGAAATGATGGAACGATTAATGAAGTCGGTTGGTATGGTTTGGTTCGCAACGGATGATCCTGAAATTTGCGCACATCCCGCCAATTGTCTCATGGTAGCCATAGGGAAGGACGTACCGTTCTCTTCCGTGGAACAGTTCGACCGCGTAAGATTCCGGCAACGCTTCATGTATTAATTTGAAAGGCAGGCGACCTTCTCTGAATTCTCGATCAATTTGGATTAACAATAAAGCTTCCGAGCAATATCGGTTCCATGACGAGCATCCCTTTCATCCGATACGCCTACAATTAACGGAGAATCTACTGCAAGCAAGTCATTCGTTGGATGATGCTCAGATAACTTCTGCCTTCTCTCTGATAGAAGCTGAAAGGGTAATTAGAGAGATCCATCGGGCGGATTATATTGATGCTGTTACTGCGCTTAGCAGTACATCTCCGAATCAAACCGCAATCAGGTTGGCGGAGAAATACGGATTGCAAACAGATGGCGACACCCCGTTTTTCCCAGGTATGCATAAAGCCGCACTTAGCGTGACCGCCGGTTCTCTCGCCGCTGCCGATGCGGTTATGTCCGGTCGATCGGAACATGCGCTGAACCTGGCTGGCGGACTGCATCATGCATTCCCTGATCGGGCCTCTGGCTTCTGTGTGTATAATGATGCTGCCGCAGCAATCTCCTACATTCGTCAAAAATATCATGCGCGTGTCCTTTATATCGATACCGATGTTCATCATGGGGATGGTGTTCAGTGGTTTTTCTATACGGATCCTGACGTCTTTACACTATCCATACACGAGACAGGCAAGTTCCTATTTCCTGGAACGGGCTTCCACCATGAAAGAGGAGAAGCTTCTGGTTACGGGGCTTGTCTTAACCTATCCATGGAGCCCTATACGGAAGACGAGTCCTGGCTGGAATGTTTTCAAGAGGCTGTAGATCATGCAGGACGCAGCTTCAAGCCAGATATCATTGTCACTCAGCATGGCTGCGATGCGCATGCCTTCGATCCGCTTGCTCATATTCATTGCAGCATGAAAATTTATCGTGAAATGCCTAGAATTATCCATGATGCAGCAGTGCGTCATTCACAAGGGAAGTGGGTGGCACTTGGCGGCGGAGGCTATGATCATTGGCGCGTTGTTCCGCGAGCCTGGAGTCTGCTATGGCTGGAAATGAGCGGTCATCCGTTACTTGCGCAGATTGACAGCTTACCTCATGGAGGTTTGTTGCCACCGCAATGGCCGGCTTTTCAACTGGCTGACGCGCCCTCTCAGCTTCCCCAAACATGGCTTGATGACACCAGCACCTGGATACCTATGCCAAGAAGGGCTGAAATTTCAGCAAAAAATAAAGCCATGCTCGAGATTGCTCTACAGCATATCGGCTAGACATTTCGTTGCCGTTATTCAGGAACAAAATAACCCTAAAGGGTCGTGTTAGAGGTGCGGAAGCAGTTAGTTTAGGCGGATTAAGACGCTCCGAGCGTGTTAGAGGCGCGGAAGCAGTTAGTTTAGGCGGATTAAGACGCTGTGAGCGTGTTAGAGGTGTGGAAGCAGTTAGTTTAGGCGGATTAAGACGCTGTGAGCGTGTTAGAGGTGTGGAAGCAGTTAGTTTAGGTGGATTAAGACGCTGTGAGCGTGTTAGAGGTGTGGAAGCAGTTAGTTTAGGTGGATTAAGACGCTGTGAGCGTGTTAGAGGTGTAGAAGCAGTTAGTTTAGGTGGATTAAGACGCTGTGAGCGTGTTAGAGGTGTGGAAGTAGTTAGTTTAGGTGTTTCCGCGCTTCACGCGAGTATATACAGAGGCAGCTCCAAAAGTCTTCGACTGTTTGGAGCTGCCTTTACATTACGTGCGCACCTTGCGGTACTTTCCTCAGAAGCCTACAGCCTATAGCTGTTTAATCATCTCATTCACGATAGCGTAGGATCGATTTGCTGCCTCCACTGTAAATTCCGCGAAGTTAACATGCGCGGACCCGTCAGCTTTATCTGACATCGAACGAATGATCACGTGCGGAATAGCATTCATATAGCACACTTGAGCTACTGCTGCCCCTTCCATCTCTGTGCATGCCCCTCCTAGCTCCTCGTAAAGTCGCTTAACGACTCCACGATCCGCAATAAACTGATCACCCGATAAAACCTTACCCTTATGACAGCGCCCCGGATAAACCGTTTTCCCGGCTTCTTCAGCCAGCTTCACTAATCCGCTGTCCGATGGGTATTCCGATACATCCTGAAAGGGGATCGTACCGCGCGGGAATCCTAAAGCCGTCACATCCACGTCGTGCTGCAGGCTGCTTGTAGAAACAACAATGTCACCGATGTTTAAAATCGGATCAACTGCTCCTGCCACTCCAGTGAAGATGATCACATCCGTATTAAAGCTATTAATTAAGATTTGAGTACATACCGCCGCATTCACTTTACCTACTCCAGAACGGGTTAGAACAACCCTCTTACCTTGAAATACGCCGCGATGATAAGTGATACCTGCATGCTCCTCTGCCGTCGCATCCTGCAACTGCGCTAACAGAAGGTCAATCTCCTCCTGCATGGCTCCCATAATACCAATTGTTCCATAGACCATCTCAATCTTCCTTCTCTCATAAAGAGGCCCCGCACCGGTCAAGTATTGACCGAGGCAGGGCATTCTATTTGTATTTTATTCGTATTAGTTGCCTTTGGGTCCGGTTACGGAACGTCGTATGATTAATTCATGCGGTAAAGTTACCTTCGAATTTTCCACGGACTCCTTCTTCATAAGCTTCGTAAGAAGTCTCATAGAAACGGCCCCGATATCGTACATCGGTTGGGCAACTGTGGTCAGAAGAGGACGAACCATCGATGAAATACGGCTATTATCCACGCTAATGACAGATACATCCTCTGGAACGTTTAACCCTGCATCCTGGATACAATGAATAGCTCCGATAGCCATCTCATCTGTCGCAGAGAAAACTGCAGTAGGCCGCTCAGGCAAGTCCAGGAAGTACTGCATCGCATCGATGCCTGATTCGTACTTATAATTACCCACTCTTACGAATTCCTCGCGATAAGGAATACCTGCTTGCTCCAAAGAGCGTTTGTAACCTTGGAAACGAGCATATCCATTCGCAGGATCCTGCAGGGTACCGCTGATCATCGCAATAGACTTATGTCCCTCAGCGATGAGTCGGTTAACCGCGTCAAATGCCGCTCCTTCATGGTCGATATCGACGGAAGGAATTGTACCCTTATCATCGGTTGTCGCACAAAGAACAATCGGTACATTTGAGGATCGGAACGCTTGAATGTGCTCTTCAGTCACAGCACCGCCCATGAATAACAAGCCGTCTACTTGCTTCTCCAGGAGGGTGTTAATGACTCTGATTTCTTTGTCTTTGCGTTTATCTGCATTACAAAGAATAATATTGTAATGGTACATATTCGCAATATCTTCTATTCCTCTTGCCACCTCAGCAAATATGGCATTGGCGATATCGGGAATGACAACGCCAACGGTCGTCGTCTTCTTGCTTGCTAAACCTCGTGCAACCGCGTTCGGTCGATAGCCAAGGCGTTCGATGGCTTCGAATACCTTCTTGCGAGTTTGGGGTTTAACATTAGGATTGTTGTTGACAACGCGAGAAACCGTCGCCATCGAAACTCCGGCTTCACGTGCCACATCATAAATGGTTACCGTCACTAGAATTCGCTCCAATGTTCGTGATCGGAGAGCAGATGCTTGTCCGATCATGGATTATAAAGGTAATCATACGACAAAACCTCATGTTTAGCAATCTGACATGAATGTAATCAGAATGTGAATTCGATATTATTGGCTATTTGCAGGGCTGCCTAGCTTCTCTGAAAGGAAGGCATATGTAATATGCCAATGGGAAGTATCCCAAACAGCCTCTCCGTCCTTCACAAGAATGGCTTGCGGAGAAGCATGTTTAATTCCCAGCTGTTCTGCAATCGCATTGCTTATCGGGCGTTCTTCAATAACATGTACAATGGCGAAATCGACTGGCGCTGTATTCGTATCTTTGATATAGTTCATCAATTCCTCGTGAGCACCTGCACTGACGGAACAGCTCGTGCTGTGCTTGAAAACAAGCAAGGGCTTCTCGGAAGACGCCTTCAAAGCAACGTCCCATTGGTTCACTGACATTAATTGCTGAATTTCTGCCATCATTTTTAGCCTCCTAGAAACACAATAAGCTAAGAGTAGCAGAAAAGTAAGCCGTTCGCAAAAAAAGGGAGCTGCAGCCCCCTTCTCTGTCTATGATATATATTGCGCGCTTAATTGGGATAATCGGTTATGTAATTCACTCTTCCACATTTTATCCCCTAATGATGAGGCAATCAACAATAAGTCTAGCAATTGATTCACTCTCTCTTCAGCCGCCCTAGCAACAACTGAGGCTTGCAGCGAATCCGCTTGGTTCATCACATGGGATAGCACGCCTGCCCACTCATGTACCTGATCGAACGGGATACTATGGGCCGCTGGCTTAGATCCTAATTGACCTACCAGCTTTCCAACGTCTTCCTTGACTCCTGGGAATACATCATGACGTCCACATTGGGAACAATTGTACACTGGGACATTGTTAATTTTTACTTTTCTCGCGAAAATAACGGTACGGAGCTTGAGATTCATATTTCCTCCGCATGAGCAGGTTTTAAGCAACGGGATTCTCTCCTTTAAACAAAAAGAGCTTACATCCCAAATATATTCGTTTACAACTCCTCAAATCCTGCTTTAACTGCCGGTGTAATTTCTGGAATTCCGTCCTCTATTCAGAAAAAAGCCAAATAGGACTAGAAGGCTGGCTGCCCCTGCACCAATAGCATCATGCCACAAATCTAAGCTGTCTGGACTCCTCATCGGAACATATGCTTGATGCCATTCATCCGTAATTCCGTATAACGTGCATATCGCGACGTTTAACAAACATCCCAGCCAAGTCCCTGCCAGCTTTCCAAGAGCAAAAGCAACAGTTAAGCCGAGAATAAAAAAAGCGACATAATGCATCGGATTGAAATCCGTCAACCAAGGCAGCCATTTCTGAACCCAAGGCAGAACGCTATCCAATTGATCCCCGCTGCGCGAGGAAAAAATGAAGATTGCCAGCATACAGAGGATGGCCGGAAGGTATCGCCAAGCTCGCTTGTATATTGCCAAATAGATGAGCTCCTTTCTTTTCTCGAAAACAAACGTGAAGGATGACTTATGATTTGGTACAATAGATGTCTGATGAACCCCTTAAATCAAAGATTGGAGGCTCACGAATGTCTGCAACCAAAAGTGTCGTATGTTTGCTGGATGATGAATTCGAGGATCTAGAACTATGGTATCCCGTATATCGAGCTCGCGAAGAAGGAGCCGAAGTCCTGTATGCCGGTCCTGAGAAGGGCCGTAAGCATATCGGAAAATATGGCGTTCCTGCCATAGCTGATATTTCGTATGATGAGCTTGATGCGGATCGCTTTGACGGAGTTCTTGTACCCGGAGGCTGGGCACCGGACAAAATCCGTAGAGATCCGAGAGTACTAGACTTCATAAGACGGATGAACGAGCTAAACAAACCGATCGGCCAAATCTGCCATGCCGGTTGGGTACTCATATCCGCTAAAATCTTGGAGGGTAGAACGGTTACCTCCACGCCTGGAATTCGGGACGATATGGAAAATGCCGGTTCGATCTGGCTGGATGAAGCAGTCGTGATCGATCGGAATATCGTATCCGCCCGCAGACCGCCTGATCTTCCACCGTACGCCAAAGCCTTCTGCGACCTTCTGTTTAACCGTGAATAATCTTTTCATTGTATGATAGCTAGCCTTCATGCCGCCGGGTATCCCCTATGCCAGCGGTGCGGAGGCTTTTTACGCTGCCTTCACACTCTTTATTGAACGCTGCCGGGTGTAAGCGCCGCTTCCGCGTGAAACTGATTTGCCAGCCGGCGGATTTCCCCTGCTGTCGCGCACCGGAACATCTCCTCTAGCAGCTTACGGCTATCTGCTGCCTTTGTCCGGAGCACGCTCTGTTTCACCGGCAGAATGGCTTGAGCAGATAAGCTAAGCTCCTCGATGCCAAGGCCAAGCCAAATCGGCAATGCATTCACGTCACCCGCGATTTCCCCGCAGACGCTGACTGGAATACCACGCTCTTTAGCCGCTTTGGTAACAGCTCGAATCATTCTAAGAATGGCCGGATGATACGGTTCATATAAATGGTTAATCTGTTCATTCATTCGGTCTACAGCCAATGTAAACTGGATCAAATCATTCGTTCCTATACTGAAGAAGGATACCTCCCGGGCTAATAAATCCGCGATCGCTACCGCAGCGGGAACCTCGATCATAATGCCTGTTGGGATATGCGCCATGTAGGGAATACCCTCTTCCAAAAGTTCGCGCTCCGCCTCAGCCAATACCTCATTCGCCTCGCGGACCTCTTCTACGGAAGCAATAAGCGGGTACATGATCTTAATGTTGCCATAGACGGAAGCTCTAAGAATAGCTCTTAACTGGACTTTGAACAAATCCTTGCGCTCCAAGCTGAAACGAATGGCTCTGAACCCAAGAAAGGGGTTAACTTCCTCAGGCAGCTCGTAATAATCAAGCTGCTTGTCACCGCCGATATCCAAGGTCCGAATAATCAATGTTTCTCCCTGAAGCTTCTCCGCGACTGCTCGGTAAACAGCGAATTGTTGTTCTTCAGTAGGGAAATGATCACGATCCATGTAAAGAAATTCCGTCCGAAACAGCCCTACGCCCTGCGCTCCGTTGCTCAGCGCTGCTTCTAATTCCTTTAATGAGCTGATATTCGCCGCCAGCTTCAGAGCGATTCCATCCGTCGTTATGGCTGGCAGTTCTACGATCGATAAGAGCTGTTCTCTTGCCGCTAACTGACTTTTGCGGAGTTCCGTATACCGTGATATCGTTTCTGGAGTCGGCTCCACCTGCAGCAGGCCTGCTCCTCCATCCACGATTAACAGGTCCCCGGTGCCAATGAGATGCTCGAGCTTCCCTTCTACTCCCATCACCATCGGTATACCGAATGCCCGGGCCATAATAGCGGAATGCGAGGTTGGACTTCCGATCATCGTGACGATTCCGAGGACGAGCTCAGGCTTCAGATGAATGAGCTGCGAGGGGGAAAGCTCGCGTACGACCAACACGAAGGGCTGAGTATCTTCGGGCAGAGCAATATCCGGGGCTCCAAGCAGATGCTTGAGCAAGCGGTTACCCACATCCTTAATATCGAGGGCGCGTTCTTTCATATATTCATCATCGAGAAGATCAAACATGGTCACAAAGTGATCAATTGCTTCTTTAACCGCTACCTCTGCCACTTTGTATTGCCTTTGAATAATGCCTTGAATTTCATTCATGAATACGGGATCTTCAAGTATAGCAATATGGGCATCGAAAATACTTGACTCTTCCGATCCGACTGCCTCGTCAAGCTCCGTCTTCATTTGCGTGATTTCTGTTTTAGAGCGACGGATGCCTTCGTATAGTCGATCGAACTCCTTAGCTAAATCAGCCACGTCGATCCTCTGATCCGGCAGCTCCCATTCCCAATGAGGCAAAACAAATGCTTTACCGATTGCAATACCATCCGAGGCCCCTAAAGCTTGAATCATTTCTCTGCCCCCTTCTTCTCTCTATCGTGCACGACCACAGACATTACAGCAGCCTGACCCTTTTTGACTGCTTTAAATGGTGCGAACCGCCAAGATTTAACGATATCAGGATTTGTTATGACCATCGGTGTTGCTAATGATTTGGCATGCAGCTTCAAGCTAGGGATATGGAACTTCAGAAGAGGCTGCCCCGGCGATACTTCATCTCCGATTTTGGTGAGAATCGTAAAGCCTTTCCCTTCCAGATGTGAGGTATTAATGCCGACATGCAGAAGGACCTCCAGGCCGTCTTTGGTCTCCAAGCCAATCGCATGCAACGAAGGGTGTATATGGATAACCTTCCCCTGAACCGGAGCTACCAGCTCGCCTTTGTCCGGAATAAAGGCTACACCGCGGCCGACCAATCGCTGCGCGAAAATGGGATCGTCTACCTCTTCAAGAGGTATCATTCTACCCTGTACAGGAGCATGGAATTGGACCTGCTGCACATCCAGCTGCATCAGCTTCTGAATCTCTTCCTTGATGAGCTCCGAGAAGGTACCGAATACGACCTGTACATGACCCCCGCCAAGCCGAATGACCCCCGCAGCCCCTAGGTGCCTTAGTGACTGCACATCCACTCTTCGATCGTCCTCCAAGGTTAACCGAAGACGCGTAATACAAGCTTCAAACCTGATCATATTCTCTTTGCCGCCTAAGGCTTGCAAGATTAACGGGGCACGGTAAGGGATATCACCCGCCCAGTCATCCAATCTCGTCGCGTCCTCGCGTCCAGGAGTCGGCAATTGAAATCGACGAATGCTATATCGGAACAAGACGTAATATAGCAGCCCGACTGCGAGACCGATCGGAAGTAATAGCCACCCTCGCGCAGCAAGAGGCATATTCACCAAAAACTCCAGCGCCCCTGCCGAGAACGTGAATCCATGATGAATGCTAAGCTCGTACACAAGCCACATGATCCCGCCAGACAAAAGCGCATGGACAAGAAATAAATAAGGGGCTACGAATAAGAACGCAAACTCTATGGGCTCCGTTATCCCTGTAAGAAAAGAGCCGAGGGCCGCCGTGCGAAATTGCTTTTTGGTTTTGGGCTTCAAGTCCTCCCTCGCCTCGTGGATAATGGCAAAAGCAATCGCCGGCAGGGCAAACATCATCGTTGGATACAACCCCGCCATAAATATGCCTGCAGTAGGATCACCCGCAAAAAAACGAGGCAAATCACCAAAGTATACGACGTCTTCAGCGCTCTTATACTCACCTACTTGAAACCAGAATAAGTGATTCAACAAATGATGAAGTCCGAATGCAACTAGAATCCGATGCAGAAAGCCATATAAGAAAATACCGAAGCCGCCGGCTGAATAGACGAGAGTTCCGGCTGAAGCCGCCCAGCTTCTCAGACCCTCGCCTGCACCGATCATAAGACAAGCAAACAAGAGTGAAACTACGCTCATGAATAACGGAACAAATCGGGTACCTCCGAAAAATTGCAAAAACTCAGGCAATTGAAAGGTTTTAAAACGGTCATGAGCCCATCCGGACAATATTCCGATAACAGCACCCGCGAACATAGAGGGTTGAACGCCGGACGGATCATAGGTGTGGGTGACAATATGAAAAATAAACATCCCAGTCAACGCCGCCATCCCAGCTGCAGCAGTCTGATTGGACATACCAAGGGCTATTCCAATCGCAAATACATAGGGCACGAATTGAAAGATTCCCATCCCCGCTGCGTACAGGAGCTCTGGTACTTGCGGCCATCCCATGGCTTCCCATGGCAATCTCGATAACATAAGAAATATAGCGGCGGCAGGAAGCACCGTCATCGGGAGCATCATAGCCCGTCCAAGCCTTTGGAGATAGCCGACTCCGAACATGAGTCTATTTCCCCCTCCTTTCACTAGGTGGTAAGAACCTTATCCGTTATTTATTGAAATTAGGATTTACCGTTTGGCAGCAGGATGGAGTCCTCCACCTTGATACAGCGATCCATGATGACTTGCAGACCGCCATCGGACGCTATTGCTGCTGCTTCTTCGTTCGAGATGCCCAGCTGAAGCCAGAGAACTTTGGCACCTACAGCAACGGCTTCTTCCGCAATCGGAGGTGTATGCTCGGGACGGCGGAAGACGTTAACGATATCAATCGGAACGGGAACGTCCTTAAGCGAGGCATAGCTAGTCTCACCTAGTATAGTTGCCGCGTTCGGATTAACAGGAATGATCTTGTAGCCCTTCTGTTGCATAGCCTCGGAAACCATATGCGAGGTTTTGGATGGATCATCTGATAGTCCTACAACGGCAATTGTAGTTGATTGCTCAAGTATTTTCTTAATCTCTTCACGTGGCGGGTGAGTATATGACATCGATTAAGCCTCCTTATAAGAGCTAACTTAGTTTACCCACTCTACCTTGGCGCCAAGCGCTTTCAGATGATCGAAATATTGCGGATACGACTTAGCTACGTGATGGGCATCCTTGATTCGAATTGGCTGAGCAGAACGTAAGCCGACTATCGTTAACGCCATAATAACCCGGTGATCAATGTGAGAATCGATTTCTACGCCGCCTTCAACGCCTTCGGGACGGCCATGAACGATAATCTCATCCTGCTTCTCTTCTACGCGCGCTCCGGCTTTGCGAAGCTCTGCCAAGTAATCGGTGATCCGATCGCATTCCTTGTAACGCAGATTTTCTACGTTATAGAAACGTGAAGTCCCTTCAGCGAATACCGCTGCAGCTACCATGGCTAGAACACCATCGGTAAATTCATCTCCATCGAACTCCCCTGCCGTTAGTCGGCCATTCCCTTTCACGTGAACAATGCCATTCTCATGGGTTAGAGGGACATTCATCGCTCGAAGCACATCAACAACCGCCCGTTCTCCTTGCTTGCTTTCCTCCAACAGACGATGAACAATCACATCCGATTCCGTAACCGCAGCTGCCGCGAGAATTGCGGCAGAGCCTGGATAATCGCCTTGAACGGTATAGGTTTGAGCTTTGTACTTCTGGTTGCCGGGAATCCGGTAATGCATCAGATCCTCAGAGGCTTCGACCTTAATACCCGCCTGTGCAAGCACCTCGAGCGTTTGTCCGATAACGACCTTGGACTTCAAATCATGCAGCACCTCAATTTCACTGTCCTCACTAAGCAGCGGAGTCAAGAACAACAAGGAGCTAAGGAATTGCGAGCTAATGTTTCCCGACACCTGAATTTTACCGCCGCGAGGGTTCCCGCCTCGGATTGTCATTGGTAAGCGTCCATTCTCATGCTCGATATCAACTCCCATACTTTCAAGAGCCACGATCAAATCATCATGCGGTCGCTTGCCTAGCGATTGAGGATAAGCGTTCACAAAGTAAACTTCGGGAAGTAAAGCGGCAATGGACATAATGAAACGGAGAACAGCTCCGGCATTCCCGACATTTAATTCCTTTGCAGGCTTGGGGTTACGGCCGAAGCCGGTAATGACAATTTTCTCCGCATCCTCTTCAACCACTGCCCCTAAATCGCGAATACAGCGCCGCATAGCTTCACCGTCTTCGCTGTGTGCCGGATACAAAATCGTACTTGTCCCTTCGGCCAATGCCGAGACAAGAAGATACCGGGTTGTGTAATTTTTGGAGGATAACGCTTGCATTTCGCCTTCAAGTCTGCCAGTTGGGTTTACGATCATATCCATGAACAAACACTCTCCTAGTACGTTATGTATATAGTAGATATCCTAATCCAACACCGATTGCCGTTAAACTCCAGCCCCCTAAATAGGTGGCAGCCATGTAACCGGCCAGTACATGTCTAGATTCATTGTTAACCATCGTTGCTTTCTGAACATTCAGTGTCGAATAGGTGGTGAGTCCACCTAATAGGCCAATTACCGTAAATGCATAAACAGCTTGATACTGATGCTCCCAGTTCAGTCCAATAAAAATTCCAATGGCAAATGACCCTGCCAGATTTACGATTAGTGTTCCATAGAAACTAGGCTTTTGTCTGGCGATAACCAAGCGGCCGATTCCATAACGAAGCAAGGAACCGATTGCACCTCCTGCTCCGACTAACAAGGCAAGCCATAGGCTCATTCAGCTGTGCCCCTTCCCCAGTTCAGTCCTGCAGCTGCAAGCATCCATCCCCCGATTGCGCTTAACAAAACATAAGCACCAGCATATAGAAAAGCGCGATGCTCATACAATAACCACAATTGCCCATTAAATGCGCTAAAGGTCGTAAATGCACCCAGAAATCCAGTCCCGGCTACTTCCCCCCACCATGCAGGCATGCGTTTACGGCTCAATAAGCCGAATAAATAACCAAGCAGTATGGAACCAAGTAAATTTACGAGTAGAGTTGCCCAAGGGAACGAAGCGTCTGAGCCTTGCGGAAGTAAGTATCCGATCTGATAACGGGCAATCGCCCCGAGAAACCCGGCAACGGCAATGCCAAGCACGATCCTCATGATTCCTCTGTCCCTTCATTGACAGCTCTATGCACAGTTTCTTATGATGAACATAAGTTTCAAGAAAGGATGACTAATGATGAGTAACTATACGACAACAACCGTCGAGGAATTAAAAGCACGACTGGATGCCGGAGAAAAAATTCATTTGATTGACGTTCGCGAGGACGAAGAGGTCGCGCAAGGCATGATTCCGGGAGCCATTCACTTGCCGCTGGGCCAAGTGCCGCAGCGTTTAGACGAAATTCCACGGGAGGAAGAAGTCATCATCATCTGCCGCAGCGGCTATCGCAGTGATCAAGCATGCCAGTACTTAGCGTCTCTTGGATATACAGGCACTACCAACCTTGTCGGGGGTATGCTGGCTTGGGTTAATCTGCCTTAGCATACCTTTGTTTTACGATTTTTCTATCATATCATATAAATGGCCGATGAGCTCCCGAATGGTCGGGGCTCGATCGGCCGCAGCTGCTTGCTCTTCAAATTCGGATTAAGTTTATGAATTTAACCATTCATGGTGGAACGAACCTTCTTTATCTAAACGTTTGAATGTATGTGCGCCGAAATAATCCCGCTGCGCTTGAAGCAGGTTCGCAGGCAAACGCTCCGAGCGGTAGCTGTCGTAATAAGCGATGGCGCTGGCGAATGAAGGTACTGGGATACCATAGCTGATAGCAGTCGAAACCACTTCGCGCCACGCATCCTGATACTTCTCAACGACGTCTTTGAAATACTCGTCCAGCAGCAGGTTGCGAAGCTGTGGATCGCGGTCATAGGCGTCTTTGATGTTTTGAAGGAAACGTGCGCGAATGATGCAACCGCCGCGGAAGATCATCGCGATGTCTCCATAACGCAGGTTCCAACCATATTCTTCGGAAGCCGCGCGCATTTGAGCGAACCCTTGTGCGTAGGAGCAAATTTTGCTTGCGAACAAGGCTTTGCGAACACTTTCAATGAACGCGGCTTTGTCGCCTTGAAATTTGCTTGTTTTCGGTCCTTTGAGAACCTTGCTTGCAGCCACACGCTCTTCCTTCATAGCAGACAAGAAACGTGAGAAGACGGATTCAGTAATGATAGACAGCGGAACGCCCAGATCAAGCGCACTTTGACTCGTCCATTTACCCGTTCCCTTCTGTCCGGCAGCATCCAGAATGACATCGACCATAGGCTTGCCCGTTTCCGGGTCCTTCTGCGCGAATATATCTGTTGTAATTTCAATGAGGTAGCTATCCAGCTCGCCTTTGTTCCATTCGCTGAAGATGTTATGCAGCTCGTCCGTGGAAACGCCAAGTATATCCTTTAGAAGCTGATAAGCTTCGCAAATGAGCTGCATATCGCCATATTCAATGCCGTTGTGCACCATTTTGACATAGTGTCCGGCACCGTCTGGTCCGATGTAAGTACAGCAAGGATCGCCGTTTACTTTCGCGGAGATGCCCGTCAGAATCGGCTCTACCAAACGATAAGCTTCTTCGGGTCCGCCCGGCATGATGGATGGGCCTTTCAAAGCGCCTTCTTCGCCGCCGGATACTCCCGTTCCAATGAAGTGGAAGCCTTTAGCCGTTAAATCTTTGCTGCGACGCTGCGTGTCTGGGAAATAGGCGTTTCCGCCATCAATAATAATATCGCCTTGATCCAGATGCGGCAGCAAGGAGTCAATCGTAGCATCCGTTCCTGCACCCGCTTGCACCATGATTAGAATTCTGCGAGGCTTCTCCAGAGAGTTCACGAATTCTTCAACTGAGAAAGTTCCAACAAGCTTCTTACCTTGACCTTCTGTGTTTAACAAATCATGAGTTTTTTCAGGTGAGCGGTTGAATACCGCAACGGTAAACCCGCGGCTCTCGATGTTCAGAGCGAGGTTACGTCCCATTACAGCTAAGCCGACAACACCGATGTTTGCATTAGACATGGTTTCTTCATCCTTTGATCCTAAAATTTTCACAATACGACCATTGTACTCTTTTTACCCGAAGAAGAAAACCTAGATCTGTTATTTGAAAATCAAGTTAATAAATTTCGCTTGCTTTATATCGTAACTTAATATTTAATAGTATATATAAATACTAAAGGGATGTGAATCAAAATGACAACAAGCAACTGGCAATTAGACAAATCTCATAGCGGTGTTACTTTTAGTGTACGTCACATGATGATCACTAACGTTCGCGGAAGCTTTAATGAGTTCGACGCGGCAGTAACCGCTGACACTGACAACCTCACGGCTGTAGACGCAACTCTTACAATCGACGTGAACAGCATCAACACCAAAGACGAAGGACGCGACGGCCACTTGAAATCCCCGGATTTCTTCAATGTCGAGCAGTTCCCACAAATCATCTTCAAGAAGACTTCGCTTGTTGCAAAAGGCGGAGACGACTACTCACTAACTGGCGACATTACGATTGCCGGTGTAACGAAATCCATTACTTTAAACACGGAGATTGCCGGTCCTGCGAAAGACCCTTGGGGCAACATTAAATTGGGTGTTGTAGCAGACGGCGTGATCAATCGCTCTGATTTCGGCCTGACATACAACGCGGCGCTAGAAACTGGCGGTTTCCTAATCGGAGACGCCATCAAAGTACACATCGAATTGGAATTCGCACAAGCTTAATACGCGATTCAATCGGCAGTAATCCTATATCATACAAAAGCGGAGCATTCCTTTTCGTTAAGGAGCTCCGCTTTTTTTTTGACTTTATAGTTATACTTCCTCATCAGAGCTCCAGAACCAACATCTCTATTCGCATACTCTTCAGCTTTTCCTTACTCGACTCGATCTGCTCCGTCCATCCGTTCTGAATCGCTTCATGAAGAACAGCTAACTCGTAATCGATTTCAAGACGCAGTACGCCCGCCCGTTGCTCGGCTCTCTTAGATTTGAAAGCCTGAACCATGTCTTCTACCGTAATCTGCGGTCGTTTTTGAAAAATAATCCGATGTTCCATGCCGGACACCTCCACGAGACGGATAATTTCACCGAACATGATGTTCTCAATTCTAAGCACTTGACGGTCGTTGAACCTCTTTACAATGGCGTGGCCGCGGGAATCGCCTATGAGCTTCTCGATCCAAATCGCCAGCTTCTCATCCTTGACCAGATAATCTCCTACCATTTTGTAACGATTAAGCACCCTTAGAAATTTAAGCTTTAGCAGCTTCCTCCCGGTTCGGACGGATACGATGAATTGGTGCTCACTCTCGTTCCAGTACAAGGAATAACCTTCCTGGATCAGCTCACGGATCAGATTCTGAATTTGGCGGCGGTCAAACCGAAGCTCCAGGTTGCAATACTCCACTTCATGACTGCGGTTCACGGCCATCCCCCCTCCTGCATTAATCGCATGGCTTGAGATGTTGACCGAATTATCAGACTATTTATTCTTACTTCTATCTTATACTCCATCTTATGTTATGGCAACTTGGTTTCTTGACTATTTTCTAACCTAATTTATCCAACAAACCCGCTCCGAGGATCGAAGAGGGTTTGGATATGGGCTAATTAACCCTTGGCAGGCTGTAAAATGGTTGATCCGAACGCTAGGAGTACGGCAGCTAATAGAAGAAGAAGAATTCCGAGCCCCATCCGGATAGCGGGCAACCAGACTATTTAATCGTCTTTTCATCCCGCCGGAGAAAGTACCCGGCATGTCCTGTGCGAATTTCTGAAGGCCGGTGAATTCAAGCGCTTCTTCAACTCGTTCGTTAAGCACGCTTCCTTGCAGTCCGCATAATGCAGAAAAAAAAGTAACGTTCTCGCGCGCAGACAGCAGATCATATATACTATTCTTAAGCGAAGGGACCGTCAAAAATTACATCTCCGAAATCTTAGGAAAGCTAGCTCTCCGAGATCGAACACAAATTGCAATCTTCTATTTGAAAAATTAAACGACAGGGAGAGTTTCCTAATATGACACAAGCAACAACTGCAGCAGCTGCTTTCGCCGGGTTTGGCGAGCGCGATTTTGAAGTATTCGAGATTGGAGGCCTAGAGGCGCGCATGGATGCGCTGATTGAAAGAGTTCGTCCGAAATTACACTTAATAGGAGATAAGCTAACTCCAAGCCTCAGCGAATTATGCGGAGAGGAAATGTTCACTCATGTCGCGAAGCATGCAAGACGCACAGTGAATGCCCCGAACGATACTTGGGTTGCCTTCGCTAACAACAAACGGGGCTACAAAGCTCATCCACACTTCCAAGTCGGGCTGTGGTCGACGCATGTATTCGTACAATTCGCTATTATTTACGAGTGCCCCAATAAGAACGTCTTCGCAGAGCGTGCGCTGGCTGAGCTAGACTCTGTTCGCGCTTCGGTACCCGGGAGCTTCGTGTGGTCCAAGGATCATATGGTGCCAACCGGCAGCGTTCATTCGGAGCTCACGAACGACGAGCTGTCTGAGCTCTTCATGCGGCTCAAGACAGTCAAGGCTTCCGAATTGACATGCGGCATACATGTCTTGCGGGGCGACCCCCTGCTCGCTGATGGAGAGGCTTTCTTGAAGCAGGTTAAAGAAACTTATCGTACCTTGCTCCCATTGTACCAGATGGCGTTCGCCTGATCATGGCGGAGTGTAATAGCCGGGCTTAGCGATAGTTTGCATAATGCAAACAGCGTCGCTGGTTTGGGTGCATTGGCGGGCTGTAGTTTACATAATGCAAACAGCGTCGCTGGTTTGGGTGCATTGGCGGGCTGTA
>NZ_JBEQAP010000014.1:0-116166 GCF_041640265.1 Cohnella sp. | reverse complement strand
GTTCTGTCTTACGGTGGCCGACAGGATGCGGCCTTCTATCTCGCGCGATTTGGCAAAACGGACCCATCCGAGTTTCGGCAGTTTCAATTCTGTATCTTTGATCGTAATATTGGCATTGGTGTATCTCATGGTGTAGGATTGAACCGGATTTTTGCGGCTTTTGAAGCGAGGAGCGTCGCTGTGTTTACGAAAATAGCGATCGAAGGAATCCGCTAGATGGCGGACAGAAGATTGCAATGATATGCTGTCCACTTCCTTAAGCCAGACAAAAGCTTGTTTGAGTGCAGGGATACCTGTCGCACATTTGTGATAGGACAAGCCTGTTCCTGACTCCTTGTAAGACTCGTTCCATTTTGTCAAAAAATGATTGAACACAAACCTTGAACATCCGAACATTTGGCGAATGAGGATGATCTGCTCGGTCGATGGATAGAGACGAAAACGAAAAGCTTTGCGGTGCAGCATCTGAGTTTGCACACCTCCTTCTGCGAACGTAAATCCCTCTTTCATTATAGCACATTTGTTCGTATCTAGGGCAAAAAGAAAATGCCGATTCATCCCTCTCTTACTTCGTTGAAGAGGGATGAATCGGCAAGTTATGATAAATTGAAATCGCACCTCATCCCTTTCTGGATTGAGGTGCGATTTTTCGTTCGCCTTTCCTAACTTCGAGTATACTTAGACGTTTAGCTTAAGCAGCCGGCTGATCATAGCCGCCGCTTGTCCACGGTCGGCATATAGACTCGGTTTAAAGCTTCCATCCATGCCGCTTATCAGCTCCTGTGTGTAAGCTTGACGTACATAGGCTACCGCCCAGTCGCTAATATCGGCTGCATCCTTAAATGGTAACTCCTCCGTCTGATCATCTTGTGTCAGGCTGCCTTCCGCAGCATACTGGTATGCTTTCATAATCATGACCGCCATCTGTTCGCGGGTAATACGAGCATTCGGATCGAATCGAGTTTCACTAACCCCTTGGATCCAGCCTGCCTGGTATGCCGCCTTTACTCCATTATGGTACCATGCCTGTTCAGAAACGTCTTCGAACGGCAGCTTTCCGTCAACGGCCTTCAGCTTGAATGCCCGGGCCAGCATGACTGCAAATTCTGCGCGTTTCACTTCGCCGGACGGACCGAATTGGTCATTCGTCAAACCGAATACGATTTGTTTGGCAGCGAGAGATTCAATATCCTTCAGCGCCCAATGAGTGGAGATATCAGCGAATGTCTTCACACTGGTGAATACGGCATATTCTGAGAAATGCGGCAGCTCCAGCATTACCTGACCGCCCGAGCCGATGGATCCTCCTTGGTATGTCCACGCTCCCGTGGTTTCGTCCAACAGGTAAACACCCGAAAGATCTGCAGATGGTGTGCTGCTTGTCGATACCTTTAACTTAACAGGTTCGGAGAAAGCGGACACCTTGGCGCCATTCAACTGAACCTCGAAGTCATAAGCGGATGATAGAGGCTTGAGTGACTGCTTCGAAACCGATTCATCCTTCTCAAGTGTTCGGGCAGCAATCATGAGCGTCACGCTATCTTTATCAGCGGCGTTCAACCAACCTGGAGCAAGCTCCAGAGTAAGGCCTCCCATTCGGATATCGACCGGCTTCTTCTTGTCAGCTCCCAGCTTCAGCAACTCTCCGCTCAGTTCGACTTCCAGCATATCAAACGGCTTATCGGACGGAATGCTTAACACCAATCGCTCGTCTGTTCCGTTCAACGATTTCTTAGTCTCATCGATATTCGGAACGAATCGTAATTTGATGCCTTTGTCCGTCTCGGTGTATTCCAGTAGATCGGCAGGGGTCACAGGGAACGCGAATGATCCCGTTGGTCCTTGTGGTTCAGGCATCATGTCCGTTTTGACTTTAATTACGTCACTAATAACAGATTCAAGCCCTTCTCCGAACACGGATTTCACGGCAATCGAATATTCCGTATTATGCGTTAACCCTTCAATCCGATACTCTGTGCCGCTAACCGTTGTTCTTAATACTTCATCCACATACACTTTGTATCCAGTAGCACCATCAACAGATGACCAACGGATATCGATCGTGTTAGTGGTTGTCTTCGTGTCCGCTAAACCTACTGGAGGCAGCAGCACCATTACCTGAGATAAAATGTCTGTTGGAGTGGTTTCATTATCATGCTTATCTACCGCCGTAACTTTGAACACATACGTTTGACCTGGTATCAAGTCATTAAAGGTATAGCTAGTTTCTTCAGTTGTGACATGCGGTAAATCATTCATGTAGACACGATATGAAGCTATACCATCCTTGTCTTCCGCAGCATTCCATGTCAGTGTTATGCTTGCTGAAGATTTATCCTTAACTTTAAGACCGCTTGGAGGCGCAGCACTGGTTTCGACTACTATCGGGTCAGTGCCATCAGACATATTCCCCGCAAGATCGATTGTCTTAAGAGAAATGGAATAAGGTGTTTCTGGACTTAATCCCATAAGATCAAAGCCACTGTATACGGCATCCGAAACGGTAGTAGTAGTTAACCCGTTGTAATTCACTTCATAGCTACGAATTCCGATGTCATCAGTGCCTGGAACCCAAGATAGCTTGATGCTATCGTGCGTGACAGCTACTGCCGTCACATCGGTTGGAGCTGTCGGCGGGTTCGAATCGGGCATGTCAGGAGTCACCACGCTAACACTGTTACTTCGGGATCGGTTACCCGCCTTGTCAACAGCTTCAACTGAAAAATTATACGTAGTAGAAGGAGCAAGTCCTGTTATGTTGCCGTAAGTCGCTTCAGTGACACTCGGAATTGCGATATCATTCTGATAAATCTGATAGTGGTCGACACCGATGTTATCGGCACCGGCCTGCCAGGATAACTGGACTGTAGTATTATCTGTGTTTAGCTCTGGATCGTTCATTACCGGCGCTTCAGGAAACATACCCGCAACGTCGCCAGTCGTTATTACCGCATCCAAGGCATCGTACCACACTTCTGCCATGGTCTTATAGCCATCCGCGTTCGGATGAATACGATCACCGTTGGGAGCGGTAAAATATTGTTCTGTAACCATGGCATTCATATCCACGAAACCGACTTTCTTGTGGGCAGCATTTAACTGCTGCACGATCTCTTTCAAGTCGGCGTTATACGCTTGGATTCGTGGAAGCAACTCTACATTGGGCTGATATATGCCTGGTATTGATGCAACGATAACGTAGGTTTCCGGGAGGCGTGTCGTAATGCTCTCCAGCATTTTTTTCATATTGTCCTTTGCTTTATTGTCCGCGTTCCACATATCGTTAGTACCTGCATGGAAAAGAATGTAGTCAGGTGCATACACGAACACCCGACTGTCAATCAATTCTGTGGCGATACGTGTCGTTGTAAACCCTTCATGCCCTTCGTGATCTCGATCGAAATTCTCAATATCCGCCGGATTGGTGTCAAGGGAACCAACAAAATGTGCATTAGAATCCCTGCTCTGCAAAAGCTCAGAAAGGTACCCTCTATATCCGCCTGGAACATACCCCCCGTCAAAAACGCCTGCTGTAATAGAGTCGCCAAGCGGCATGATCGTAATCGTGCCGTCCGGTTTATTAGTCGCTGCTTGTAATGTATTACTCGGCAAAGATACTTTATCAATCGTCTTGGCTACAACATAAAACGTATGGGCTGTATTAGGCTCCAATCCTTCCACGGTGAAGGTTGTATCCTCCGACTCTCCCAGCAATATTCCCTTATCATCATCATAGACCTCATACTGATAACCATCACCAAACAGCGGCTTGTCCCATGCAAGATTGATAGATGTATCCGTTCGAGCCGCTACTCTTAGATCCGTAGGCGCCCACTGATATTGCAATTTTACATTATCGACATAGGCCGTTCCTTTCGCATTCTTTTGGGTAGCTTTTATATCAAACTCGACCTTGCTGGATCGAGTGCCCGGCGGCACTATCCCGGCAATATCAACATCATTGAATGCCTTGTTGGGAGCAGCCGAATTATAGTAGACATCTTTAAAAATGTGGGAAATATAAGCATCTGGATGAGGAACTGGTTGATCATAAAAATCAATTCGCATCGTAACAATTGCATTTAGCGCGAATTCAAAGAAAATATCAGCTGAAAGCGCAAAAGGCTGGTTCTCTACCATGCTGACCCATTGATGAGCCTCTGAAACTCCCCATTGCGCGGGGATGTCTTCCGTGTGCATCTTCAACACCCGATTTCCCGGTGGGGATGTTATATCAACGACCTCAAATGTATCTTCCGGAGGCCAGACTCCCCAATGTGCTACCCTTTGTTGTGACCCTTGTTCTAACTGTTCCTCAAACGTTCCGTTGACAATTAAATTGTCACCATATTCACTAGGTGCTCCATCGCCGGGCGCTGCGTACATGCTATTCACGGGTACGAACGTAACTAGTAACATAATAATTAAACCCATTCTGCTGACAAGTTTCATGGTATTCCCCTTTCGTTTCTACGGGTATCTCTGTCGCACCGTCATCAGGTTGACGAACATTGGAAGAAATCTAGTAGATATTGATACTAATTGTAGCAAAGTATATCCATTTGGGTAAACGGTGTTTTTTTGTAACATTATGTATCTTTTTGTCAAGTTACGAGATTTATTTTTACAAAATATATCCATTAAGTAAAATAATTGGGCATACCTAATTTCAACAAAACTTGTTCTTTTTCGCTAAAAAAACCCCGTGTCGATTCGAAAACATCATCGTTATAATGAAGTAACCACGACTGAAGTACGAGCCATGGTGAATGAAGTCAACTTCTGCTTGAATTATTTTTTGCAGAGTAATGCCTTTGGGCATTCATATATGAACGGGTTAGTCGCTACAAAATGATCATAAGGAGAGGTGATAATGTCCCAATGGATAGGACATGTTCTTAAACGAACACGAGAAGTGAAGAATAAAATCGTGACTTTGCTACTGTATAAATTACTTTTTTATCGAATAGGCAAACGGACGACGATTAGTTCGCCCTTGTATACTCATCATGCGGAATATATTGCAATAGGCGACCGAGTTTATATCGGACCCTCCTGTAGGATTGAGACTTATCCCGCTAATCCACAAACACAAACATCAAGACCCGTCCCAATCCTAAAGATAGGAAATGGTGTTAGCATCGGGCATGGAGTACTCCTTTCCAGCAGGCATTGTTTGATCATTGAAGATGATGCTCTGATTGCCGGAGGGTGTTACATAAGCGATAATAATCATTCCATCGATCCGGAAGGGCCTCAATATGCGGAGCAGCCTTTAACATTCTCACCGACAACGATAGGCAAAGGGGTTTGGCTTGGGCAGAATGTTTGCGTTCTTGCAGGCGCCAATATTGGGGAACGATCAATCATTGGTGCTGGGAGTGTCGTTAGGGGAATAATTCCGCCATATAGTATTGCCGTAGGTGCGCCTGCTCGCGTAATTAAACGCTATTCTTTCAAGACAAAGCAGTGGGTGCCCGCTAAGAGTTGGAAAGAGGATTCGGGGGTTATCTGAATAGGAACCAAGAAAAAGCCAAGGAAGACATTAATCTGTCTTCCTTGGCTTTTATTGAGGTATCGCGAATTGTCAGTGACCACCCGGCGACTCAATGCCGATTTTATCAATAATACGTTTGCTTTCCTCGTTCAGCCCTACAACTTCAACATGCTTATCTAACTGCCGATATTTCGCAACCGCCTTTGCAATGGCATTCACTGCAGAGTGATCCCACACATGGGAGTGGTTGAAATCAATCACGATATGATCGGGATCATCGAAAAACTCGAACTTCTCGGCAAAGTGTGACGTCGTTCCAAAAAATAATTGGCCCGAAACGGAGTAAATCTTCTTTCCGTCCTTTTCCAATCGAGAAGATACTCTAAGATTGGATATTCTCGCCGCAAAGATTAATGCGCTTAGAAGTACACCCGCCATAACGCCATAAGATAGATCGTGGGTAATAACAACAATACTGACGGTTACAATCATTACAAGCGCATCGCCAAAGGGTATCTTCTTAAGCTGAACGAGCGATGACCAGTCGAATGTGCCAATCGAGACCATAATCATGACGCCGACTAAAGCCGCCATCGGAATTTCTTTCACGACGCTGCTAAGAACAATGATCAAAAATAACAAGAAAGTACCCGCGACAAATGTAGATAAACGAGTACGGCCGCCTGACTTGACATTAATAACGGATTGGCCAATCATGGCGCAGCCAGCCATACCTCCGAAAAATCCAGTAACTACGTTAGCAAGACCCTGACCCTTGACTTCTCGGTTCTTATCGCTGCTTGTATCTGTCATGTCATCCACAATGGTTGCCGTTAACAATGATTCTAGGAGACCTACCAGAGCCAGCGAGATGGAATAAGGTAATATGATCATAAGATTATCAAGTGTCGGAATAAAGTCAGGAAGATGAAACACTGGAAACGCGCTGATAATATTCCCCATATCACCTACTGTCGGCACACCTATCTTTAAGCTTATCGTTATTGCTGATACAACGATAATGGCTACCAATGCAGATGGCACTGCTCTTGTGAATCGGGGCAGAATATAAATGATCAGAAGAGTCAATGCAACGAGACTATACATGATCCAGCCCTGTCCTACGAAATGCGTAAGTTGAGACATAAATATAAGAATCGCCAACGCATTTACGAACCCCGTCATTACAGAATGAGGTACGAAGCTTATAAATCTGCCAAGCTTAAGATAGCCTACAATAACTTGAATGATTCCCGTCAATACCGTTGCCGCGAATAAAAATTCAACACCGTGTGCTTTGACCAGCCCAACCATTAGCAATGCCATTGCACCAGTAGCTGCGGAGATCATTGCCGGTCTTCCACCAAAAAACGAGATCATTACAGCAATGATAAAGGAAGTATACAACCCTACCATTGGATTAACCCCTGCAACAATCGAGAAAGCAATGGCTTCAGGTATAAGAGCAAACGCTACCGTCATACCTGCCAGAATATTTGCTTTCGGATCTGTGAACCAATCTCTTTTTATGCTTAAACTAGCTGCCAAAACAACATTCCTCCCATAGATATATACTTTGACTTTTCACTCTCAGAAAAGTCGGGTCCGTTAGCTATCTCCTTTTTGGATTATACAGAGTTAGCATCTTTATTACGAGGCACTTTTATTGTCAAGAAAGCGCTCTTAAAGTGAGAATTCTTCTGTTTCCTTTTAATCACTCTTGAAATCAAGGTTTATTGGCTAAGTATTGATTAAAATATACATTTTTAATGCATTTGGGTATAATTGAGTTATATCTACAGCAACTAATTTTATACATTAAGGAGTTTTCCACTTGGAGCATGAAATTATGACAGTTGAACAAGTAGCCAAATACTTGCAAATCAGCGAAGTTTCGACTTACAAATTAGTGAATGAAGGACGAATTCCGGCATTTAAGATTGGGCGGCATTGGCGAATCCGTAAAACAGACCTGAAAGAAGCTCTCGAGAAGGTAAAACGAGGGGAACGCTTGTAAAATCAGAGGAGGTCAACCTTATGTACAAAAAAATATTGATAGCCGCAGATGGATCTCCACATTCTCTAAGGGCTGCGGACCAAGCAATGAAGATTGCCGTTTGCGACCCGGAAACCCTTGTTGAAATTGTGTACGTACTCGATGCAGCCGTTGTAAAAGCGGATGTGCTGCACCATTGGAATGATCTCGATCGTACCGACCTTCGCAAAAAGCGTGTTATCGCCGTTGAAGAGAAAGCGGCGCTTGCGGGCGTGAAATTCGAAACAAAAATTTTGCATGGTGAACCTGGTCCGGCAATTGTGAAATATGCTAACGAGAATCAAGTGGATCTCATTGTGCTAGGAAGCAGAGGTCTGAACGGACTACAGGAATTTGTTCTCGGCAGCGTCAGTCATAAAGTTGCCAAGAGAGCGAATTGTCCTGTTATGATTGTGAAGTAAAAGGCGGTGCTTCGAAGTGCAAGAAAACGAAGACAAAGTAAGAGCCGAGAGAAATCGCACGCTTACTCTTAATGAGTCGGAGAGAATAAAATATAGGGAAAAGTTAATCACGTTAACAGCTAAAGCGGAGACTGAGCAGCTTATAAACAGAACGATCAACCAAGACTTGTTTGAGGTGATTGATCTTTTACCTGATGAATTTGTAGATCTTATGTTCGTCGATCCACCCTATAATTTAACGAAAAATTTTAACGGGAAAACCTTCAAACGCATGAACAACGAACAATATACGGAGTGGCTGGACAACTGGTTTTCGAGAATCGTTCGTATTCTGAAACCCAATGCTACCGTATATATCTGCGGAGATTGGCGCTCAAGCCACTCTATCTACGAGGTTGCTTCTAAACACCTGAATATTATCAACCGCATTACCTGGGAACGCGAGAAGGGCCGAGGAGCGCTGAACAATTGGAAGAACGCTTCGGAGGATATCTGGTATTGCGCGAAATCAGAGGACTACAAATTTTACGTGGACCGCGTGAAAATGAAGAGAAAGGTGGTCGCCCCCTATCGAACGGAGGCGGGGATGCCGAAAGACTGGGAGGATGATTCCGACGGGAAATTCCGGCTTACTTTCCCCTCCAATCTATGGACGGACTTAACGGTTCCCTTCTGGTCCATGCCCGAGAATACCGATCACCCCACGCAGAAGCCGGAGAAGCTGCTAGCCAAAGTCATTCTCGCCAGCTCTGATGAGAACGACGTCGTGTTCGACCCTTTCATGGGCGCTGGCACAACCTCAGTCGTGGCTAAGAAATTAAACCGTCGTTATGTAGGAATCGAGATCGATGAAACCTATTGCTGTCTAGCGGAGAAAAGGCTTGCGACCGCAGTGAGCGCCCCTTCGATCCAAGGCTATTCGGAAGGCGTATTCTGGGAGCGTAACACGCTGGTTGAGCAATCCAAATCAACAAAACCACCTAAATAGAGCTCAAAAAGGGGAGCGCCCAAAAATATTCGGCGCTCCCCGCTTCTATGCTTCTAGTAACATGTTTACATCAAGTATCTTAAGTAGATATAGATGCTAGACAATGCGACGGAGAGAATCATCAATGGAAAGCCATACTTAAGAAATTTAATGAAGGAAATCGGATATCCTTCTTTGGCTGCTAATCCTGCCGTTATCAGGTTCGCGCTAGCTCCGATTAACGTTCCATTTCCTCCTAGGCAAGCCCCTAATGCAAGGCTCCACCATAGCGGCTCAAGGTTCTCGATTCCCATGTTGCCCATTTCCTGAATTAGAGGGATCATCGTCGCCACGAAAGGAATATTATCCATAAATGCCGAGGCGATTGCACTCATCCAGAGAATAAGCATAGCCGTGGTTGTAAGATCTCCCCCCGTAAGCTCAATCGCCTTCAGCGCCAAGTCACTAACAATACCCGTATCTACTAAAGCTCCAACCAATGTGAACAAGCCGACGAAGAAGAAGATTGTCGTCCATTCCACTCGGGTAAAAGCTTCTTCCATTGTATGCTCTCCTGAGAGCATGAGCAGCAGGAATGCGCCGGAGAGTGCGACAACGGAGGATTCCACATGAATGAGCTGATGGAGGAAGAAGCCGACAATCGTTATTCCCAGAATGATGAGGCAACGAATAAGCAGCGGTCGGTCGGTAATTAAACCACTCTCGTCCATTTCCATGATTCCCTGTTTATTCTCCTCCGCTGTCTTAAGCTTATTGCGGAACATAAGTACGAATATGGGGAGTTGTATCGCCATGATAATGATAACGATTGGCGCCAAATTATCGATGAAGGCCATGAAGGTAAGCTCTTTAACCGCGCTTCCGATCATAATGTTCGGCGGATCGCCGATCAAGGTAGCCGTACCCCCGATATTGGATGCCAGAATTAGTGTGAATAAGAAGGGAAATGGATGAAGCTTCAGCTGCCTCGCAATGCTGAACGTGACGGGCACCATCAATAGCACAGTCGTGACATTGTCTAGAAATGCCGATGCCACAGCCGTAATTAGAGCAAGTGCGACCATAATTCTAACCGGCTCGCCTCTCGCTTTCTTAGCCGCGACAACTGCAATGTAAGTGAACAATCCGGTCTTGGCAGTTACGCTTACGATGATCATCATCCCGATTAATAGTCCCAGCGTATTGAAATCAATATGATGCTCAATCGCTGAATCTAGGTCTACAATTCCCAGAAATACGACCAATAAGGCGCCAATCATGGCTACGATTGTCCGGTGAATTTTCTCCGCAATAATCATGCTGTACGTGATCAGAAAAAAGGTAAGCGCTAGTATCGCCTGTTGATCCATGAGTTATAGACTCCAGTTCCTTCTTGGTTTATACCCCGCATTCTCGATAAAATCCCGTTCCGTTTCAGGAGACAAGCCAGACATCGGAATTTTCGCGGATTGCGAGACAATGAGCATACGGCAAGCCATCTCTAGTGGTTGTAAGGCCATGCGCGCTTCACGTATTGAAGTATCGTACACCAAAACGCCGTGATTTTCTAGCAGCAGGATGTTTGCTAGCTTCGCTTTCTCATAAACACCATCGCCCAGCGCTGCACTTCCCGGATGGTGATAAGGTACTCTCTCAACCTTCTCCAAATAATACATGGTCTCAATATAGAGTGCTTTTACCCTATTAAGACGCTGCGAGCGTGTTAGAAGCGCGGAAGCAGCTCGGTTAGCGGGATTAAGACGCTGCGAACGTGTTAGAATGCACTACAAAAACAGCCGATCAAAGATCGACTGTTACACAGAGCTGATTCACGGTTATGGACGTTTTAGCTTGCTACAGAATCCTGAGATGAAATTCTTAAACGTCCCTTCGGAAAGGGAGGAGCGATTGCAGCCTTCGCACTAAGCAAATAGATAACTGATATATACCATCGCTAACAATCCCAAAATAAAAGAGTAAGTTGACGCTCGTTCATACCCATGACCGTGACTTTCCGGGATTAATTCCTTGTACACGATAAACATCATGGCCCCCGCAGCAAAGGCTAGCCCAAACCCAATTAGCGATTCTATGTAGCTCGCCGAGAAATAACCGACGACTGCGGACATAACCTCCATCAGTCCTGTTAAGGCAACAATAAGAAGAGACCTGAATTTGCTCACGCCCGAGTTGATGAGAAAAACAGCCAGCACAAGACCCTCGGGTATATTCTGAGCCCCGATAGAGATAGCTACCATTGGTCCCAAGCCTTCGTTATTGCTCGCATAACTAAAACCTGTGCTGAGTCCCTCCGGAATGTTGTGAATAAACAAGGCTATGATAACCAATAATGACTTCGAATCAAAGGAGCTAACCCTCGAATCATTCTCGACATCGACATGGGGAATATTGTTCTCGATCTGATCGAGAACAAAAATACCAATAATAAATCCGATTATCAGTCCCGCGATGCCTGATTCTTTAATGGCCTGCGGCATAAGTCCAAAGGTCGAAGCGGAGACCATGATCCCGGCTGTGAAAGCGATTAGGATATCCTTCCACTTCTCAGACAGCTTCTTTATAAATAAAATTGGCACTGCTCCTAAAACAGTAGCCATTGCAGATATAAAGCTTCCAATTAAAGCCGTCTCCACCGTTACTAACTCCTTTAAGACCAACGAGTTTATTATTAAATTTAGACCTTTCTGTATGTAAGCATAAGGCCCGTAAAAAACAAAAACAAGCCCCTCCGGTTAGAAGGACTTCTCACAAATTCCTTATTCAGGATAGAAACGGATACGGGAATTAAATCTTTCTAACCCCCGTATCACAATTTCTATACCTCGGATTGCTGCCAAACGTCATCGTACTCGAGATTTCGCTTAAATTGCGCAGCCGCGTATGAGCAGAGCGGAACGATCTTTTTGTTCTCCAGCCTGGCTTCCTCAGCTACACGGCGCAGCATTCTTTGTGCAACATCACGGCCGCGATAGGGCGGAGACACATAGGTATGATTGATTACCCAAGTGTTCTCATCAATTGGCGCATACGTTATCTCCCCTATTTGCCCTTCTTTTCCGTGGATAACAAATGCATTGCCTTCTTTCACCAGCTCGCCCATCTCGTCCATGTTAGCTCCCTCTTTCCAATTCGCGAAGGATTCCCTCGCTTCTACGATTACATCCTTCACTTCCAGAATGGCACTCCGCATATCCGTTTTTATACCATCAATCGATTGCCAGATGTCTTCTACATCCTTCTTGATATCTTTTTTCGGATTACTCATACCATTCTCCTCCTTGACGCCAATCATTCCTTGGGCGCTATAACTCTTATTACCCATCGTATTCTTTCTATTCACATCCACAACTTAATTAATACCTTGTTTATCAAATTATACGGAAAAACCCCCAACAAGACGCACAGGCGTCCTGCAGGGGGACCTCACCACGGATATTATCATTACCACGCATAGGCTTCTGGAGCTGGTTTTCCCGGACCCGGGAAGATCGAGTCAAGCTCTTTATTCGTTTCTTCGTTAATAACGATCTCGACAGAGCGCAGTGAATTCTCGAGCTGACCCAAGGTTCTGGGACCAATAATAGGAGCCGTAAGTGCTGGATTGGCTAACAGCCAAGCTAAGCCCAGGTTGGATTCACTTTCACCCACATCTGAGCATAGCGCCGCGTATCTCTTTAATTGCGAACGTCTCTCCTCTATAGCCTTTGCTTCATGCGAAGATCTTGAGCCATATTCAGGTTTAAGCGCATTCCCTCCGAGCAGCCCCCCGGCAAGCGGGCTCCACGCGACCACACCAATCCCATGATGCTTAGCCGATGGCAGTACTTCAAGCTCTGGCTCTCTGCATAAAAGACTGTATTTATGCTGCTCGGATACGAGTCCAAGCATATTCCTAGCCTTGGCTTCAGCCTGTGCCACTGCCAGGTGCCAGCCAGCAAAGTTGCTAGAGCCAATATAATCAACGGTTCCTTGTTGAACAAGGGATTGGAATACCTCCCACAGCTCATCCCAGGTTGCGTTGCGTTCAATGTGATGCATTTGATACAGCTCAATATGATCGGTTTGAAGTCTACTTAACGACGCTGCTAAATGTCTGCGTATTTTATAAGCCGAAAGCCCGCTTGCCATATTAGGCCCGTCGTTCTGATCCTCCATGTTGCCGTACACTTTAGTAGCCAACACCACGCGTTCACGGCGACCCCCGCCTTGGGCAAACCAACGGCCGATAATCTCTTCCGTATATCCCCGCTTATTCCCTCCGTAACCGTTAGCGGTATCAAAGAAATTAATCCCCGCATCCAGCGCTGCATCCATGATGCGAAAAGCTTCCTTCTCGTCAGTGCTTTGTCCGAAATTCATTGTCCCTAGACAAAGGCGACTAACCTTTAGACCCGTTTTTCCCAGATATGCATAATTCAATTTTCCAGCCTCCCAGCTCTTCTTGTATTGATTGCTGTTAATTGTTGCTCTTGTTTGCATATTCTTATTTAGAAAATGCACTGTACATTAATTCTATACCTAATAATTTCCGTAAAAAGAAGTCATACCCGATAAGGTATGACTTCGAATATAACTGACTTGTCATCGACACCACGCTTCAAATAGGCAAGCAGATCCGTCTAAGACTCCTTAGGAAAATTTGGGGCATGCAAATTGACGAAACATCCGGATTCTCCCCTGATGAAGCGCACCCGAGAGCCCATCTGCACAGACGATACGTCCGATACCCTCGAGCATATCGGCGCTTACCGTCTGACCGTCCGCCATAGGAAACGCCGGATCATAGAAAATGAGCGCGTTCGTCATGCCAGAATTCCTTCTATCATCGCCTTATAGACAAGCTGAGAGAACAGGCTGTTGGACCAAGCAAACCATTTCCGCGTGAACTCGGCTGGATTGTCTGCATGAAAACCTTCGTGCATGAAGCCGGTATCGGCATCCGTCGCTTCCAGCATGGCGATCATCGTAAGCCGCTCTTCCCGGGTCGCCGCGGTTAATCCCTGCATCGACAGTGCCATGTGCCATATATAACCCGGCGGAGTGTGGGGACTGCCGATTCCTCTCGCCGCTTTCCCTTCGTAATAGAAGGGATTCTGTTTGCTTAAGGCGAAGTTACGCGTGTTGATATAGACCGGATCGTCTACAGTCGTGTAGCCGAGATAAGGAATCGAGATAAGTCCTGGCGTTCCAGCATCGTCCATCAGACAGTAGTTGCCGAAGCCATCGGTCTCGTACGCGTAGATCGGGCCAAATTCGGGATGGCGATAAATGCCTTACAACTGTATGCCGCGTTCAACTTCAGCTTCCAGCCGCTCCATCTCTCGAACGAAAGGCTCATCGCGGAAAACGTAACGGGCGATTTCCTGCATCTGCCGCAGTGTCACGACCGCGAACATGTTGGACGGGATACTATAGTGGAAATCGCAGGCATCGTCGCTCGGTCGGAAAGCCGACCAGATCATCCCCGTGACATTGACTGGCGACCCGTTTCCTTCTTGCACAAGCGTGTCGGTCAAAACTCCGTTGTCCCTTATAAAGCGATAGGGCGAACACTCGGCATGGCGCTGTTCCGTTTTCCATAGATCGACCACGATCCGCATCGCAGACTTAAAGCCGGAATCGAATATGTCTGCGAATCCCGTCTCCTTCCAGTATAGGTAGGCCAGCTTCATCGAAAAGCAGATGGAGTCGAGCTCGAATTTCCTTTCCCACACCCAAGGGGACATTTCCGTCTGATCCTCCGCATTCCAATGCCAATCATTGGCCGATTCGTTAAATGCATTCGCGTATGGATCGATCGTGATGCACATCATATGCCGCCTGATCAAGCCGGCAATGATCTGCTGCAAGTCTTTATCATCCTTGAGCAGGGGGACATAAGGCATGACTTGTTCTACGGAATCGCGCAGCCACATGGCCGGGATATCACCGGTAATGACGAATGTTGTTCCGTCATCCATCCGTTTGGCCGTCGTCGCCAGCGTGTTTGGAAAACAGTTTTGAAACAGCTGCAGCAGCTTCGGCCGATGTGCTAGCTGGCGCTCCGCGTCGGCCAGCACGCTATATATGGCATTAGGCAGTTTCATTTCGGGAATCGATATTTTAGGCAGTCTGAATTGCTCCAAGCAGTCTTCACCCTCTGTTGGTAGATTATCGGTTTTTCCCAGTTGGGATATTTTCTTCAAAGCTCTCGTAAATCGCGTTCAAAAGACGATGTGTCGTATCGCAGGCATATTCCCAAAACATAATCCCGGCAAGGTTCTCGTTCTTGACATACTCGCACTTATGGCGAAGCGATTCCTCGTCGTCGTAGGAAATAAAATTCTCACCGTCAAACAAATACGGCGCTTTGGCTTCTTCATCCCAGTATCGGTTATAACCGTTTTGGTTGATATACTCGGCTGTCAGACGGGTATAATCGGGACCGTACCCGCCGGCACCCGCGGTCATCTCGTGCAGTCCGCCATTGCGGTCCGGGACGTTCTTCCACATCCGGGAATAGAAAGCGGCGCCGATGACAATTTTATCCCGTGGAACACCCGCCTGCACAAACATGCGGACAGACGCGTCCACGCTGATACGATATAAATCGCCCGTCGAAGTATAAAGATTCGTATGGTGGCCGGTCAAGGTTTGGAAGCCGCCTCGCATGTCGTACGTCATAATCTGGACGAAGTCCAAATACTTCTGCACTTGCTCCATCTCGGTTCCGTCGATATAATATCGGTCAGCGCCAGCAGCGATGGTCAGCAGGTAATGCCGATCTCGCGCCGAACCTTCGCGATCCAGCGCTTCCCGGAGCTCCCGCAGCAGCAGCGTGAAATTCTTCTTATCATCGGGAGACGAGGCAATTCCGGCCACGGCATAACAGGGATATTCCCAGTCGAGGTCGATACCGTCGAACGGGTGATCCCGCAAAATACGAATCGCCGTATCCGCCATACTCCGTCTTCCCTCCGGTTCGGAGGCGGCTTCAGAGAATCCGCCTGCTCCCCATCCGCCAACTGAGAGCAAAATGGACAATTCAGGATTGTCGGATTTGATCAAAGGCAGGCGATTCAGGTGTTTCAAATGGTCGATGCAAATTTTACCATCCCGGACATGTCCGAACGCCACGTTCAAGTGGGTGAGCTTCAGCGCAGCTTCCTTCGTTATGCGCGGAAGCGCATCGTCACCGGCGTAACCCGCCGAAATCCATTTTCGTTCCATCGACATCACGATCCCTTCCTTCTGTAGATCCTCTTGCTACAGCACGGCCATTCGCCGCTATTCCGCCAACCGCGCAAGGGTTTGCAGCACTTCTCGACCGATTCCAAGCTTATACCCGGAAGAAAAGTAACGGATACAGCCAGCTTCGTCCAGTACAAGTACGAGCGGCAACCCCCCGCCATTGAGGTCGATTAGGGATGCGGCTTGCCGCATCACCGCTTGGGAGACATCGTGTACGAAGACGGTCCCTTCCGGCAGCAACGGATAGGATGACGGATCGAATGAAGCGGTCCATCCCTCGTTCCCAACGGCGAGAATGACAGATGTGGCATGCTGCGCATAACTTGAGGCGAGCTCGCCGATTTCACGAATCAAATGTTTTGAGGGCTCGCGGTCTGGCTCGATCCAGGCTAATACGGCGCTTTGCAGGCCTGCAAGCTTTCCGAGCGTGCCGCCTGTTCCGTCCGCTAACGCGAACGCCAACGAGCGATCCATCTTGCCCAACACGGGCACATCGGATGGCTGCTGCCTAAACGTCAGCGGAAGCTGGAGCTGTTGGCCGGACCGGACTGTAAAGCGGGTCAGGCGGACAAGCACGGAGCCGTCCTTCAGTCTGGTTCCAGCCGTCATCCGGTAGGAACCAGATTCAAGCTCGAATGCCTCCTCGTAAACATCGGATTTACCGTGTGGATAAAACAGGGTTCGATACACGCCATTCTCCAGTCGGGCGAAGGAAAAGTTGATGAAATAAGCAGCTACCGGCGTGTCGATTTGGGCTTCTGGGTCGCGAAGCAACATTACTCTGCCGCCCGTTGCCGCTTGGGCTTTCGCGCCGGATGCGGGTTCGAACTCCGCATCGATCCAAACGCCCTCCGCTCGATACTGCGGTTTGCGCAAGATAGGTTGTAATCGTGCAGGAATACCTATACTGCGACATCCCGCGACGAACAGAATATCCCGCGAAGTGCTGTCGCCCTTCCGAAGCCGGAAGCTGCCGAGCGGTGTCGCCGAGCCCTGATAATAGGTCATGTCCTCCACCACTTCAAACGCGGCCGAAAGATACTGGACCCATTCCGCTGGATTGCTGCGATACCGCTCCGTTTGCTCTATAGAGAAACTCCCTTGAAACGCCCGCTTATAAGGGCTGATCATTTCGTACAATACGCGCGGGCAAAGGATATAGGTGACGAAGGTTTCTTCGTCGAACTGATCCCGATAGGGGAGCGCACCGATCAAATGATCCGTCAGTACCGTCCTTAACGTATCTGTCAAATCTTTATCGTTTAAGCTTTCAAGCAGACGAAGCGGCCACTCCCCTAGCTCGCCGGTTTGTTCGCGGAGGAATGCTGCGATTTCATGGCTGTTCCCTCTGGCCTTTCGCAACACGTCCCAAACACGTTCCGAGGGTAGGGCGAGTTCCCCTGCCAGTTCGAAAGCTTGCTCCTTGCCAACGAACGTTTCCTCGAAGTCCTTGCGGATGCGCGCTCCGGCTTGCACACGTTCGTTGTGCCTTTGCCTCTCCTCTTCCGGAATAGACATCGCCGTGTCATCCGGCAATTCCGGAGGCGGAACCATGTCCATATCAGACGAGCCGTCTTCCTGCTCGAGACGATCGAGTTCGATGTGGCAAAGATCGCCGTCCGAAACGCGGATTTTCTTCTCTCCCCATCGCGCACCGAGCGAAGCATGCACGAACAACTCTCCATACCCGGTTTTGAGCGAGACTTCTCCCTGTTCATTGGTCGTCAGCTTGGCGATCGCCGTAAATTCCGCGTAGTTGTACACCTGCAGCAGCACTGAAGCCCCTTGAATGGGATCACCGACATGATCATTGACGCATACCTTGATCGTCCGGGCAGGCGCATACCCGTCCAGCAGGTTAATTTCCGTGAACCACTCGTGCGCCAATGTAATGTCTTCAGGTCCGGGGTAGTTGGAAGGCACTCGCGTGTTGACCAGCATCGCCCTTCGGGCGGGACCGCTGAACCAGCCTTGGTTCAAGCGGGGTTCCGGCTCGCATGCTCCGATATAATGCCACCTTCCATCCGCCCATGCCTCCACCCAAGCATGATTCGAATCGCTGTGCGCCCATCGCGGCGTATAGCATTGCCTTGCGGGAATGCACACACTGCGCAGCGCCGCGACAGCCAATGTCGACTGCTCGCCGCAGCGTCCCAGTGCGGTGCGGATTAGCGTCATCGGAGATACGGTTCTTGGATCATTGCCAACATATGTCGCCTTTTCATGGCACCAATGGTTGGTTTCCAGAATGGCGTCTTCCATCGTCAGATGTTTCACACGTTCCGCCAGCTCTTGATACAAAATACCCCTGCAATCCTCGACATTCTCATTGTTCACCCGGTACGGAAGCACGAAATGCAGGAATAGGTGGTCCGGAACTCGCCTGCCCCAAGGCAGCAAAGTGCGGATCTCTAATGTCCGTCGGACGTGACGCAGAAACAGGGGTCCGTCATAATCGGCCAAATCGTTCAGCGGCATATAGGCATAGAGGAACTTTAATGCCCACATTTCCTCCGCGCTCAGCTCCTCCTGAAACACGCCGAACAGATCATCTTCCCTCGCAAAGGCCAATTTCCGTTTGATCTCAAATTTGCTCTCAATTTGCACGCGCGTTGGATCGTCCAAGGAAAATACATTGGTGCTGACCGCCATCGCGAATCACTCCTTCCACAGCTTTCCGTCTTCCCGGATATAATAAGTCGTGCCGCTGGAGGGCGACAGCGCGGAAATTTGAAACAGCCGGTCGGTCGTTTCGATCCGCGGCTGGATCGACCAATTGCCGCCGTTCATCAGGATTTCCGCTTCACGGCAGAAAGCCCCGTGCAACGCGTAATAATTGCGTTCGCGGTAATAAAGCCTGCGCAGCTCCCATTTGATCTTCTCGTCAGCAGGAAGCTCGAACGAATAGGGCCCTTGGGAAGCGGAGAATATGACGAATCCCCATAGCTCTGGATAATGCATATTGATCAATCCCATCGGGGACCATACCCAATTGTCTTCCGGGTAGGGCCGACCGGTTGCCGGGTTGACAACCTTTCGGTAGCTGCCTTCCATGACTTCCGCTTGCCACTGGACGCGGGAAAAGTTGACGCGCCAATATTCGCCGGGAAGCGGAATACGCCCCTCAGGTGCGCATTCCCGCAAGCTGGCCCAAGGCATCGCCACTTCAACGCTCCATCCCCGGTTGTCCGCCCCTGGTTGATTCAGCTCGCCGTCAATATGTACGGCCGTCTTTAACCCGGCAATATCCCAGCCGTTAACAGGGGGGCCGCCATCTCGGTACGGCTTGACCAGCAACAAATCCCACACAGTATTAAGCGCATTGATTTCGAATTCATAGTATTGGTGGGAGTCCCCGTCCGGATCGATGAAGATTTCAAAATCGTTATCATGAAAAATAACCGAATCCCGCTCCGTCATAGTGGCCCATATTTGATCCTCCACCATCTCCGCCGCAAAGTAAAAATACTCATCATCCCATTGCATCTTGGCTCTGGTCCGCTTAGCTGGCCTCGGTTTGGATTCGCCTTCAATATCGATGAAGTCGTCGGTCCACGGAGCATCCTCCCAGAACGGTTTGTCTACGCGTCCGTCTAGAACGAGTGGTCCCAGCGCGCGGCGGCAAAAGTAATGCTTAGGAGCGAAATCGATATTCGGCTCTGGAACGCCGTTCTTATACACGTCAGTTTCCTCCTATCGTCAAGCTTCTTCCCAGAAGCGCCGCAAGTTGTCCATCCCGATTTTCGAGCCTGACCTGCAATCCTCCATGCCTTCGAACTCTACCGTGAGGTAACTGTCGTATCCCGATGCTTTGATAAGCTTGATGATGCGGCGAATATCGACGTCCCCATGCCCTACAATTGCGCCGCGAAGATAGTTGCCGTGCGAGGTTCGGAACCATCCGGCTTCTCCCGGGGATTCGTCATAGGGACGGAAATAGAAATCTTTGATATGGATGAGCGAGGCATAAGAGAGATTATTCATCACCCCAATGATCGGATTCTCATCCACGCACATGAAATTGCCTATGTCTAGCGTCGTCCGGAAATTCGGATGATCGACGTATTGCAGGACGCGCTGCACCCGATCGCTGGCTTGGGCGCTAAAGCCGTGATTCTCGAGTGTCGTCACAATGCCGGACTGGGCTGCGTAATCGGTGATGAGGCGGCTTCCACGTGCCATAAGCGGCAAGTGCTGCTCGAACCAGGCAATCGTCATTTGGTCTTTCGGGATCGTGAACGCGGTGACGTCGTGGCGCATATGCTTCATGCCCATGCGAGCGACGAGGTCGACATGCAGCTTGACGCGCTCCACTTCCTGCTGGAATAGCTCCTCCGTCTCCTGCACGAAATTCGCAGGCATCGAATAGTTGGACAATTCGATGCCCGCCGATTTCGCCTTTTCCCTGACGGCGTCCGCCAGCTCCGGATTGTCGACGAGCGTAAATCCGTAGGGAACGATCTCCATATGCTCGCCCCCGTTGTCCGCGATCCATTGAATGACATCCAGAACGGTCATTTCTCCCGCCTTAAGGGTATCCAACAAGCTATAAGTGCTTAAACCGATCTTCATCTTCGATCACCTCTTCTAGAATGGTTGACAAGCGATTCGGAAGGTACGGGTATATTCAATTTCAATTTATTCCTATCGGCGATATTGACAGAGTTATGATTTGGTGAGGACCGACGGAGTGACAGTTTATGCCGTCCAAGGTTTCACGGCGTCGTTCCAGCACATCGCTGAATGATATACGTTCATGCGGGAAAACAGGCGTAACCGACAACATCGACTCCCGGTCAGTCCAATTGAACCAACGCACAATAACATCTCCCGTGTCCTCGGATACCTTCACCGCCGACAACGCCAACTCAGGTGCGTCCCAAACAATCCAGCTGTGATGAGGCGGGACTGTCCCATTGTGAATCCCGGTCGGTTTCGCAAACCATGGAGTCTGGAATTGATAAGCTGCGAAATAACCCTCCGTCTGAATCCCTCCCGCCCCATGTGGAATGATCATGAACTCTGCGGTGTGCGGGCCGATACACTGAGCTTCCGGTGTCGGAAACACGCCCCAATCACCCAATTCCCCAACGGAACGCAGCAAGGTGACGGCAATAGTATTTCTGCTGTCCCTCAGCACTTCGTATTCGTTTAATCCCCGGTTGGCAATGGTCAGCCCAGCCTCTTCGTCATGCAAGCTAACAAACGCCTGCTGGTGATGACAGTAACTTGGATTGCTCCACTCAGACGCAGGCTCGTTATCCCGCTTCACCGCCTCGAATATCGAGTCGGCGTAGTGCACATCGGTATTCAGATCCGTAGGGAACAGCACACGGACGCGATGATCCTTAGCCGAATTGACGAATTCGGTCCGTACTTTCAATCCCTTGCCATGCTTCTCCAAGCTGACGACCGTACGGATTCGCAGCGGCACCGTACGGCTGACCCGCCCGGATAGACGTCCGGTAAACCAGACCAGTTCTTCCCTCTCTTGCGCGAGCAGCGGCTCCGCTTCGGCCGGTATTTCCCAGTCATGCACAATTTCAATTGATACCTCGTATGGCGTATCAGAGAGCACGGACACCTCAGCCTTTACATGCTCCGTCGTCAGCGGCAGTTCGCCATTCGGCTGCTTATACATATATTCGTTGCCGATATCTCCGGTATCTTCGTACATGCACAGGCCGCGAAACGTTTTGCCGCTCTTCTTTTCTGTTAGCGTAAGGGACCCATTTGCCTCCACGCGAACTCTTATATGTCCGTTCTCCATCGACCGTTCGTCTACTAGCAAGGAGCGATCACCATCGGCAGCGGAAATCTGGGATGGGAGAAAGGCATAAGCTTTGTGCCCATTCGCCGGCACATCAGCCGCTTCGAATTCGATGCGGAGCGTGCGGGCGAAGTATGGTTGACGGAATCGGTCATCCGGCAAATCGTACCCGAAACGAAGACCAAGATCCGTCACCTTGCATGCCGTTTGGCCCCCCTCGCCATCTAGTATAGTTCCGCCTTCAATCGGCATCGATTTTACCTTTTCCTTCATCTCATCGAACGGAATGCCTTCGCGGAAATAGATACGGCAAACATCAAGATCAACAGTTACGACACCGCTTCGCGCCCAGCCGGTTGTATTGAATACTACTAAAGGCATCGCGCCGTTTCCGACAGCCGCAAAAACGGACGTGTCGATGCGTTCGGCAATGAAAGCCGCGCTTTCATCGGCAACCATTTCCGCAACTTGACGGCTTTTCTCGAAACGCGTGATCATTTCACGGTGGACCTCGTCCACGCTGCAACCGCAAATGCTGTCATGCGGATGGTTCTGCATGAGTGTCTTCCACGCGTGCAGAAGCTGGTGATGCGGGTAGTCGAAGCCAAGCAGTGAAGCATACGCAGCCAAGGGCTCCGCGCCTTTCTCCAGCAGCGTCTGGCATTGTTCATTCATTTGTTTGATATATACACGTGCAGAAGCTGTATTGACCAATGTTCCCCATCCATCCGTACGCTGGCTGCGGAGTTCGCCGCTGATGGTTTGCAGATCGTCGGGGACGGTCATTTTAAGCGCTTCCAAATACGTCTCAAAGTCGGAATGAACGAACTCCGTGTCCGGATAAAGCTCCCTGGCTGTCTGCAGCGCCATAGGCAAATCCGTCTGGATCGGCTGATGGTCGCAGCCATTCATGAACAGCAAGTGCGGTGTTGAAGCGTATCGCTCTGCTCCCGCAAGCTTCTCGTCCCAAAAAACTCGGGCGCTCTCTTGATCCGTCGGGATTTCATTGCCGTTGCTGTACCAATTAGCAAACAGAATGCCCAGCATGCGCGACCCGTCCGGCGATTCCCAGTGAAGCTCCGAATAAGGCGATTCGTAGTCTTGCTCCCCTACCATGTTGTTGAAACCGGTGGGCTTGACCCCCCGGCCGAAGACGGCTGTGTCGATATCCGCCTGTCGCATGATTTGCGGAGCTTGCCCCATATTACCGAAAGAATCGGGAAAATATCCAAGCTTGGACAACGCGCCATATTCCTTCGCATCCCGATGTCCGGTCAGCAAATTACGGATGTTAGCCTCGCTGCTCGTGAGAAATTCGTCCTGCAGAATATACCAAGGCCCGATGTGAATCCGACCCTCAAGGATCAACTTCGCAAGCCGATCCTTCTTCTCTGGGCGCACTTGCAAATAATCCTCCAGTATGATGGTCTGCCCGTCCAAATGAAAGCTGCTGTATGTCGGATCCTGTTCCAGAATATCCAGCAAACGATCCATTAATTTGACCAGATAATAACGATGCTTCTCAAAAGGTAAATACCACTCCCGGTCCCAATGTGAATGGGAGATGATATGCGCAATTTTCTTATCGACCTTGTTATTTCCCATATGTCCTCCTGCTTCTTGTCGCTTATATACCTTATTAGTTGTGAAAGCTTACTTTTTCCTCTTTTATTATATACTCTAATCTATGATCAGTAAATATTTGATATACCTTTTACGAGATTTTTAGATACTCTGGTTATATCTAGTACAAAAAAGACCATCTTACGATTTCTAACAATCGTAAGATGGTCTGCATCCTGGAGACAATCTATTCAACGTCCAGATTCTGAGCTTCTTGCCCCGAGCCGGTCGATTGTCGAGGAATCCATAGAATTGGAATTTCGGTGCGATTCGTCTGCGGCACACCGGTTTCCACGTGCTCTACAATCATTGTTGCGGCCTTTTTCCCAATCTCCTGATAATCCTGCTCAATCGTTGTGATCGGAACATCGGCGTGAAGCGTGTATTCCTGATTGTTGTCAAATCCGACGATCGACAGCTGCTCTGGAATTCGAATGCCTAATTCGACCGCAGCCTTGATGACTTCAAATGCGACTAAATCGTGTTCCGCCTGGATCGCCGTTACCTGCAGCTCGAGCATTTGATTCAACAGTGTTTTGTAAAATTCCCTTCTGCTCAATGGGTTTCCTTCAGCTTCCACAGGCATTCCATTGAATACAAGGTCGATATCCACGGTAATGTCGTTCTCATTCAAAGCTTTGCAGTATCCAAAGTAGCGATCCCTTACAGTGCTGCGGTATTGAATGTCGATCGTCGACAAGAACGCGATACGGGAGTGTCCAAGCTCTATCAACTTGGACGCAGCCGTGTAACCGCCGTCGAAGTTGTCCGAGACCACGCTGCCCATCGTAAGGATGCTGTAGTACTGGTCTATGGTTACAATCGGATAATCATTGATATGAAGAGCATGTACGATATCCAAATTGCGTTGCGTGCTGACAGGATATAGGATGATCCCAGAAGTCCCTCTCTTGGGCAGGGATTGGAGCAGCTCACGTTCCTGCGAGCTGCTCCAATCGCTATTGTGAATGCTTAAGTAGTACCCTTTGGACTCCAAATAAGCGGCAATACCGGGAATATACCCTAGCATATTGTTCGCAGCGACATAGGGAATGATCATGGATATAATCTGATTCGAAGTGGATTTCTGTTCTTCCACATTTCTACGGATAACGCTCTGCTTCTTCACGAAGCTGCCGCTGCCTCGTCTTCGATATATCAGTCCCTCACGTTCAAGCTCAATAAGAGCCCGCTTGGATGTGATCCGACTCACGCCGAACTGCTCCGCAAGCTCCACCTCGGTCGGCAGCTGCTGATCCGGTACATATTCGCCGCGCTCTATATATCCTCGTAAAATCTCGATTATTTGACTGTATAACGGCTTGTCACCATGCAACAATTGGATTCACACCCCGGCCTTTTCGGATATATGATAATTATATCCTTGTTTGTTGGTATATCCAATAGAGAAATCATCTGCTAACTTTTCCGCATTTCTTATCCGACTACACCAGTACGTTCCACGCTTTCCACAAAATATCTCTGAACAAACAGATACATAAGGATCAGCGGTGCAATCATAAGCAATACGCCCGTATTGAGCAGCATCGAAGTATAGACCGGATCCGGCTCCTTCAATCCCATCCCCATATCCATCAGGCTGGTGGACAGCACCTTCACTTGCTTTAGGAACAAGCTGACATAATAGCTGTCGTTCCACTGCCAAACAAATGAGAACAGCAGCACCGTAATAATGGCTGGCACCGCATTCGGAATCACGATCTTAAAGAATGTCCGGAACACGCCCGCTCCGTCCACCAATGCGGCCTCTCCGATTTCTATCGGAATACCGCGGAAGAATTGCCGGAAAATGTAGATATACAATCCGTTTTTCAAGCCCATTGCAGTACCCGAGGAAATCAGAAATGGCCAGAACGTATCGATCAGATTAAGGCTGCTTTTCCCCGTGAATAGAGGGATAAGGCCGAACAGGTCAAAATTACGGTACGTCAAGTAAAGCGGGATCATGATCGTTTGAGGCGGCACGACAATCGTGAAGATGACCAGTCCGAACAGAAGTCCGCTGCATTTGAAAGGCAGGCGGGCAAACGCGTAAGCCGCCAACGCGCAAGATACCAACTGGATGATCGTCGTACTCGAGGAGATCAGAATAGTGTTGAGCAAGGATTCAACATAATTTGTCGTCTCTATTGCAATTCTCAAATTTTCGAGCGTGAAGTTCCGCGGAATCCAAAGAACCGTCGGATCGTAAATATCGGCCCTGCTCCGAACCGCGACAGACACCCTCAGAAACAACGGAAACAAAATGATGAAGCAAAAGCCTATGATCATGACGGTCCGAATAATCATCCACGACAGCTGTTTTCCCTTTTCCAGAGGGTTGTATCTTCGCACGAACAAATTTGTGTATTCGGTTGGCGATCTCATGACTTCACCTCCTTCTAATCGTAGTAGAACGCTTTACGAGAAATTAAACCGACGGAAAGAAAGAGAATGACGGACACGGATAAGAAATAGACCCAAGACATCGCGGCGCTTAGCCCGAAGTCGAAAATCTCGAATGCCGTTTGCGAAACCAATTCATTAACCTTACTGTTGCTGAACGAATCGATAATCGAGTAGACCGTATTCGTCAGAATGAGCGGTGTCATCATTGGAAATGTCACTTTCCAAAAGCTTTCGTAACCGGTGGCGCCCTCGATTTTCGCCGCTTCATAGAGAGAGGGTGAAATCGATTGCAATCCCGCCAGGAAGATTAAAATTTGCACGCCGGAGGAGCTAATGATTTCATAAATTCGGTCTACTGCTCCGGTAATATAGTTGACTATAACCGGGGAAAACCCGGATTCCAGCATCATTTTCTTCAACTCAAAGCTTTGCAGCATGTTGCCCCCCGCATCCCCGCCGCTGCTGCCGGTCGGGATCGCCCCGCCGCCGACAAAGCTGCTGATGTCCAAATTCGCGATAACACTGGAAGCGAGAATGACCGGGAGAAAGAATATGGCCCTTGCGAAGGGGCGCCCCCAGAATCTCTGGTTCAGCAGAACGGCTGCGAACAAACCGAAGATGATGATAAGCGGCACATTGACGATCATGTCAACGATAGATTCAACCAGTCTGCGCGGATAATCCGGGTTTGAGGTGAATAAGCTCTCGTAATTGCTGGCTCCCTCGTAGTCAACGGAGAATCCGCCATCTATCAGGTTGATAGAGCTAAAGCTGTAGAGCAGCGATTGGATGAGCGGAAGAATGAACAGCATGATCATCCCAAGGATGAGCGGCATCGCGAACAGGACGCCGAACCATGCATTTTTCTGTTTTAGGCTCAAACGTTTCTTTAGTTTTAAGCTCATGACTTTCTTCATTTGGTTGGTTCACCGCCTACCCGGAAGCTCTCTGCATCAACCTTCATGCCGTCTATTTGCACGGCAGTCTTGTTGTAATTGACGAAAATCGATATTCCATTCTCGAACGTCGTTTCCACGACCTGATCTGCCAGCTTTCGGTGACCCGTGATCGTCTGATCACGAACGTCCTTCAATATGGCATTCCCTTCTTGATACAGCTTAATCGCTTCGTCGAACCAATCTTGGTAATGAAGCGCGTACAGGCTGTTAAAAGCCGTATCCTTAACTGTCGACGAAGGGCTGTAGAACCATTGGTAATAGATGTTCGAACCGGTCTCGAGCGCCTTCAACATCGAAACCCGCGGATTCTGATATCGGTCCATGTTGAACGGTGCGCCGGCCAAATCCACATAACCGTGCAGGGCGATCTGATAAAAAGGAACGTCCCCGTCCGTGATATTCATCGCGCTGCTTACTGTCGGCGCATTAATTACCGCACTGGCGTATGGCAGCAAATAAGCGTTGCCCCCGTTCACCATAAGGGAACCGACCTGCTTCTTCAGCTTGCTTGTTTCCTTAACGATCGCCTCAAGCGCTTCCTGGCGATTCACCGGCGTGGTCGGATCGAAATCAGAATTCACTTCATCGCCCATATCCCGCAAGGATACTCCGCTGATTCCGAGCTTAGCGTAATCGGCAAGAAATCCATCAACCACACCTGGAAGCTTCGAAGCAGACATTACGTAATGCGAGAACCGGGTAGTATCTCTCATATAAGTAACGGAGTCGTATTCATAAATCCCCGCCTTGCGGCGATCTAGAAAATTCGCACTGCCGCTTGCGCCTTTGTATTTCTTCAGGAAGGCAGCATCCGGGTATAGGCTTATCCCGTTGAGTGCCGTGTAATCGATCAGTCTCCGGAACCCTTTTTTTCCTCCGAGGGCACCTTCGATATCGATTTCCCCGGGGGAGTCGTGACGGATCCCGCCGTTAAACCAGCCTACATACCGAAGCGACACGTTGCTGATCCCATGTTCCTTCAGCATGGTGAGCAGCTTAACCGCTTCGTCATATGACGTTAACGACTCTGTAGATGAATAGGGAATGCCTAAGAAAGATTTGCGATTCTTGAACGCGCCTTCCAATTCGAGAACAAAAGGGGAATCCTCCGCATGCTCAAGCTTTCCCAGCTTGTATTTACCGATAAGATAATTACGGTAGGTTCCCGCCATTCCAACATAATCCGCCGAACGCCCGGACAGGAAAGCATAGCGGATACGAATGTCGCCCTGATACGCTTTCGCCTGAAACATCGGCACCGAGCTGGTCTTGCTTCCCGAGCTCAGTGTATAGAGATCCATCGCCACGAAGCGGAAGCTTCCACTTACGTTGTTGTAAGAAACGTAACGTCCGCCAATATCGGCCGAAACACTCGCCAGAGCCTCCCCGTTCTCCATAATGCCAAGGAACGCATGATCATTCTGCTTCAGGCCGAATACGGGTAGGCGAGTTGGTTCGTTGGTCAGAATCCGTTCTTTAACGTCAAATGTTCCGTCTTGACCGTATACCGGCAAACGATAAGGCTCGGCATTCAGCTTTTGGTTGTTCAGCTTTATAATCGCCCCGGAACCGTCGGGTACAAAGATATACCCTTCTTTCTTGTCGTCCGCTGCCCCGAAATATTTCAGCACTTGGATACTCGCAAGGGGAAACGCCGGAGTATACTTTACTTCCTTCGCCGGGATGGATACGACCAGATGTTCGCCGTCGAGCATGTACTCTACAGGCACAGTAAACTCCGCTGAGTCTTCCGACTCCTGCGAGGTCATTCCGTTCTCCTTGTTGTCTTCGGCAGCATCCTCTTTCGTATACCCGGCTGAGGCGAGCAGACCCGCCAGCTCTGCGGCGACATTGTCCTGCAGCTTCCGCACCTCATACACTTGCTTCTCTTCATTAAATCGGTACTTGTACAGCACCTGTTTGCGGTCCTTCTCATCCTTCAGATTGTTTAAGATCCGCTGTTCAAGCCGCTCCTTGCTGATTACAGCCGGAATGATTTCCGTGTTTGCCGATACATGTCCGAACCGATAAACGACCTTGGCGCCTTGATCCATCAATTGCATGTCGAACTGATTTTTCTTTACACTGTCATCGTAGCTGTTGAAACTATAGATCTGCCCCTTCTCGTTATAATAAGAAAGGAGCACTTGAGAAGACAGCTCTGATTTGTAGAGCGGTGAGGCGATCGGATCATCAACACGCCCGACCGGATTGGAGAACCAAATATATCCATCACGTTTGTCCTTTACCGCGATCTCCGCCGTCTCCCGCTTGATATGTAACATCAAGGTTTCGTTCTCGGCGGCAAGCTCCATCGAAGCGAAAGCCGATTGCTCCGCCGCCGTGACCACAGCATCGCCTTCGCCTGCGGTTTTGATTGCGCCATTATCAGTGCCGCTCGTCTGAGCTTTGGCTGTCGCGGCCGCAACTGACTCAGCTTGAGTAACCTGGTCGCCAGCGTGATTCATGATCACACCGCCGATAACTAAGCAAAGGCTGAGGACTGCGATTACAAGTAGTTTCCTTCTATTCATGACCGTCCCCCCTTCTAAATTCTAAAGGACATTTCCTGATACAGCGATGTTACGAAGCTTATGATTTGCTGAATCATGCTGAAGAACAGCACGCCGATGAACAGAATGATACCGATCACAACAAGCGTTAGCAGCATGGTCACCAGTGTTTTGCCGGCCGAGTATTGATGAATCGTCATCGTACCGACGAACAAGAGCCAAACAGACCAAAGATAAGCGAACGTGTCCATTAGATAATAAAACGAGCTTTCATCCGCCGTTATCATTTGGCTGTATAACATTTGAGGCACGTAAATGATCACAAAAGGCATCAAGGAATATCCCGTCGCCATTACGATATCCTTAAATTTGCCCACCCCGTCCATCAAGGTGGTCAGCGACCAGTTGGCCACACACCAAAGGACAAACGGCACTATGATGAATTTCAATTCGTTTACACTGTTCAGATCGGCAGGATTGTTAAAATTGACGACAAATCCACTGTACTGCCGCTTCAAAATGGTAAGCAGTGTGAACAAAAACAAAATAACGAACGCGATTTTAATTCTGCCTTTATGTTCGAACTTCATCTCCCAAAAACCGTCAAACGGATGAATCATCGTATAAAACGGGTTTTTCAGTACGCCGATTTCCTCGTAATGGAGCGCGGCAGTCCGACGATTGACGAATTTCACGGCGCCGATGATCATTCCAACTATCATCGCGATCCCGAGTACGATATAGCCGAAGCTATCCATGACGATTCCTTTGCGGTACAGCTTAAAGGCTTCAGAATAATTCTCTCGGTTGTTCCCAAGCTTAAAGTACGCCATCGCTTCTTTATAATCACCTTGCTTCATTAGCGATTTACCTATCCCGATGTATGCAACCTCAAAGTTACCGTTCAATTGCAGCACGTTCCGCCAAGCTGCGGTCGCCTGTTCCACCTTGCCGTTATACAGCGAAGCTACCGCTTGGCGGATCAAGCTTCCGTACCGTGTAGGCTCGAACACCGTCAGCCGATTGTTGTCTTTATCCAGCACAATCGCCTGCTCTCCAAGCATTCCAATTGCCGATGGAGTGCGGAACCTTCCTAGTTGTCCACCCAATCCTCCAAACGTATAAAGCAGGTTGCCATCCTTATCGTAAGTAAATATGCGTCCGCGTTTAGAATCAAGGGCGCTGTACATCCCGCCTTCATCAGAGGCCACGTCGACGAAAATCGAGCTCCCGCGAACACTGCCCACATCAAGAGTATGGATATCCCCTTTGGGTGGAAAATACCCTTTGCTGCGCAAAATATCGGCACCAGACGGGTTTAACTTCTTGATTGGTCGGTCTGACTTTTCTTCAGATGTCGTAGTGTACATAAAACCATCTTCATTCAAATCGATGTTATTGAATTCCAACGGAATGAATTGCTGCATCTGGTCGCGCTGTTTCTTGGTAGAAATCCGCTTCCAAAAAAGATCCGCCGGGCTGAACTTGACCCGGTTCGTTCCTATAAAACCGGTAAATCCGCCGTCGGAGTCGAATTCCATTATTCCTTCATACGATCCACGGCTAACGACGTAGATCCGCTGAGCCTGATCGACGACCACTTTGACGGGGGAATAGGGAAAGCCTTGGCGGATCAGCGTTGATTTCGGCTCGCCGATTTCCCGTACGAACTGATCATCGGGCGTCAGCTCGACAAGTCTTCGATTTTGTGTGTCGGCAACGTAGATGCCGCCTTTCGTGTCGATGAATACGCCTTCGGGCTGGTTGAAGCTATCCTTCTTGCCCTTGTTATCGAATTCGCTAATGACCCGATCTACACCGAGCTGTTCGTTCAATACAACTATCCGGTTGTTTCCTGTATCTGCAATATATACTTTGTTTTCCTGCCCAATATATAAGTCTTGCGGTGAAGACAAGGGGCCAATCTGTAAATCATGTCCGTAAATCACCCTCGCCGGCGTGTAGGCCTCGGGCGCTGGTACGGCCTTTCCCCAATAGGAATAGTTGTACCCATCGGACGAAGCGGCGGCGGGAGCAGCGATTACGAATAAGACCAATACCAGCATCATCGATGCAGTCAACCTTTTGGCAGTCAAAATCTGGCTCCCCCTCCTTACTCTTTCAGCCCCGATGTGGACATCGTTTGAATGACGTTGCTCTGCGTCACGATGAATACAGTGATCGGCACGATCATCATCAGCAGCGTCACGGCAGCTACGGGACCCGTCCTGGCGATACCGCCGCTCGCGATTTGTCCAAAAACGGCATCCACCGTGCGGAGCTGCTCACTATAAATATATTTGTGGCTCGTAACCGAACCGTTCGTCCACAAGCTTTGGAGCGAAAAAATAATCAGCGTCAGCCATGCGGGCTTTACGATCGGCATGACAATCCGCCAGAAAATTCGATATTCACTTGCTCCGTCGATTTTCGCGGCTTCGATCAAGGCATCTGGGATTTGCTCCATGAACTGCTTCATAAGGTATAGCCCGAGTGTCGATCCGAATGCCGGAATCAGGACCGCCCAATAAGTGTTGATCATACCGAGCCACGAAATCGTCATATAGTTCGGCACCTGCGTAATGTAAGCGGTGAACATCAATGACATTACAACAAGGCTGAACAAGACATTTCGAAACGGAAAATTGGTTTTTGCAAGTGGATAGGCCGCGGCCGAAGCGATTATCACATGCCCCACCGTTCCGACGATTGCAATAAAAAACGTATTGAACACATACCGCGATAACGGCACCCAGGAATCCGAGAAAATACTGACTAATGCTTTAAAATTATAAAAGGTCGGATGTCCTACAATAAACCGGGGCGGAAACGCAAAGATCTCATCGATCGGCATAAACGCCCTATTTAACGTATAGACGAGAGGCAGCGACATGAAAGCAGCGACGCTTGCAAGCAATAAGAACAGTAAAATATCGACGGCCCAAGAACGATTAAGCCGTTTCCGAAACAGCATCTTCAGATTCATCGTCGTTCTACTCACCTACTTTTTTAAGCAGTCTCTGCGTGATCATATTCGTTCCCAGCATGATCGCAAACAGGATCGTGGCAATCGATGATGCGTAGCCCATTTGGAAACGGATCGTTCCATGGTCGACCAAGTGGGTTACAATCGTATGCGCCGCGTAATCTACGCTCGGGAAACCAATCATGTAGATGGAAATCTCCGCAATGGCAAATGCCGACGTAATCTGGATTACGGCGCCGAACATCAGTTGAGGACGCATCGCAGGAAGGGTAATAAACCACAATTCCTGCCAGCGGTTGCGGATGCCGTCGAGTGCCCCAGCTTCATATAGGGTTCGATCGACGTTTTGCAAACCGGCAATGAACGCCAAGAAGGCTGTGCCAAGGCTTAACCACAGCTGCACCACCATAAGGATACCGAGCATGTAACGCGGATCCTGCAGCCATTGGATGGGTTCAAGAATGAATCCCCATTCCATCAAGAACGAATTCATGTAGCCGTACGAATCACTTGAGAATAACGTCGACCAAATGAGATACGTATTGCCCGCGATGGACGGCGCATATAAAATCAACGTCAATAACGCGCGTAGTTTTGGCGGAAGCTCGTTGATGAGCCACGCGAACAGGAAGCAAGCGACATAACTGATTGGACCCGTTATGAAAGCAAACAAAAATGTATTTTTCAGCGCGATAAGGAACACATCGTCCTGTACGAACAGCCTGGCATAATTGTCCCAGCCTACCCAACGCGGAGGCTCAAGCATATTGAAATAGGTAAAGCTAAGAACAACGGACATCAACACTGGGATTACGGTAAATACAGCGAATATCAAGAAATAAGGAGCCATCAATACATAAGCATGCTTGTTTTTTCTAATCTCTGTCGTCATATATCCCAGTTTTTTACGAATGATCGGATAGATGGGTCAACCCCTCACTTCTCATAGGGTAGATTGAATTCTTTCCTCTTAGCGGTAATCTCTTCGTTCATATATCGCACATAATACTCCATCGTCTCACGCGGATCCTCGCCCTGGACAACGACTTTGCGGAATGCATTGTCGATATGGCGCCCGGTCAAATAGCCGCCCGGCACTTCCGGTATTCCTTTCACCCACTGCATTTGATCCTTCAGCTTATTCAAATCCCTCGTCGGCCACGGCAGCAGCGTCAACGCTTCAATGTTTGCGGTCGGGTAACGCGCTGAAGTCCCTAATCGGACTTCCATGTCACGACCGAATGCGAGCTGCGTATCTTTGCTAGTCCACCATTTCAGAAATTCCCAAGAGGCGTCCTTGTTTTGGGCATGCTTGAACATCACCGATGCGGTCCCGCCGCTGCCGACATCCCGCCGAATCATGCCGTCCGTCATCTTGGTGCCGGGAACGGGTACGAACTCCCATAACCCTTTAATTTCGGGAGCGAATACAGCGAGTTTGTTGTACATCGTATAATCGACAATGCCGATCGGCATTTCTCCAGTTCGGAACCGGTTGGCGAAGTCGATCTGGATAGGCAACTTGTAGTTGACGTAGAGATCCGTCCATTTCTTGAATTGCTGGATTGCCGTCTCCTCGTCCAAGCCGCTGGCCATGTCATGGTTCTTAAAGAACTGTCCGTCGTGTTGATACAATAGCATCGCAAAGGTTGGGCTTGGGGGCAGCGTGATGATATCCGTAGTTACCGTCTCATTCCCCTGAGCGTTAAGCCCCTTCTGCGGCAAGCCGAACTGCAGGTTGTGCTTCTGCAGCTCCGGAATAAGCGCGTACATGTCCTCCCACGTTTGCGGTACCTTTAGCTTCAATTCATCTTCGATAATGTCTTTCCGGTAGAAGAGTACCGGGAATGTCTGCTGTTCAGGCAATGCATAAGATTTGCCGTTATATTCGAAGGGCACCATGGCGCTTTCGTTGAACCGCGTCTTCACCTCGTCGAAATCGGGAAAACTGGACAAATCTTGGAGCGCATTGCGCGTCGCAAAGTTAACAGGCACTTCGTTGCCAACTTGCAGTGCGATGTCGGGACCTTCCCCTGAAACGGTCGACGGCAGCAAGACGTCCGCCGATACGAGCTTCAAGTTCACTTTGATTCCGGTTTGCCGAGTAAACGAGTCATCGACCAGCCGCTTCAAAATTTGCGCTTGGTCGCGTCCCGTGGTTACCCATACCGTCACAGATTTTCCAGCTTCGTCCGCACTGCTGAAATCGTCATAGTTCTCATAGAATGACGCCGCGAACGATGCCGTTCCCGATTGGAACTTCCGCCAATTCGTAGCATTCGGGTCTGGAAGTACTGCGCCGGGCGCTGAAACGATCAAATAGTCGATGGTCAACGGCTGCTCATTCATCATCAAGATCCAAGACCCGAGAGCACCCACGTTGTTCTTAAATGCATCAATCCGGCCAGGAACCGTATCCGGCCTGTCCGCCATGTCCTTCAACTGATAGGCAAGCGAATTCAGCAAAGCCGAACGGTCGTTGCTGCCTCCATCTGGACCTTGAATAATCTGGGCAATCATATATAACCGTTCGCTTTGCTGACGGAATGTATCGGTCATCTCAGGAATCCGCTTCTCTAGGGCATAATCCCGGAACGCATCCGGCACAACTCCAGTAAAGCTGATGACCTTCCGGTACATAGCATTCAGTTCCAGAATGCTCGACTCTGCCGATCGAACGAGCGGTGCCAATTCGCCAAGCGTCACTTCAAGGCGGATGGAATGCTCTCCCTTAGCAAAATAAAAGAGATACGGTTGGTCTGAGTCTCTGCCCAGCACCTTCATTTGCCATGGGCTGTCGTATGCGAATCCGATCCGCTTCGCTTCCTTGAACGGGATTTCACCATCGATGTACAACGTCCGAAGAGAGGACATGCCGGTCAAATAATTTTGGCGGTTTTTGACCGCAATTTGATACAACCCGTCCTCCGGCACTTCAAATTCCCATTCGATCCACTGTCCGGGCATACGCCAAGCCCAGCCTCCCGCAGCATTGTTTCGAAGCTTCGATGCATGATAAGGCTCGATAGCCGGACTAGAACGGTCGTTGTAAGGCATCAACGCAGGGGTCGATTTGTATGCCGGCACTTCTCCTTGTACATTTATGAATCCTTCTTTAGCCTGCTTATAGCCTTTTTGCTTATATAGGTTCGCCAGCTCGTCATAAGTCGGCGTATTCTCCGGATTTGTCAGCTTCAAATAATCGATGACAAGCGGCTCTTTGATGGAGGTTAACGTCAGCTCGTGCTTTCCTTTGGAAAAGTAAAAATAATACGACTCTTCGTAGTATCCCGATGCATCTTTGAATAACGTTTCCTGCCACATTGGAACTTCCACTTGTTTAGGCGTTAAATCGTTGTCGCGGTCATCACGATCAAACTGGCTCTTCTCGTCTTTCCATATCCGGTTGAAGATCAAGCTTTTGGCTTCTCTGAACGGTGATACTCCGTCGATCATCAGTTCCCTTTCAATATCTGAATCTTTACCTTTTACCGTAAAATACTTCATGCCCACGTTATATAGGCCGGCTTGTTCAACTTGAAATTCCCACGTGACCGATCCAACATCGCCAGTCTGGGCCATTCTCCCCTGCACGCCTTCAAAATTATCCAAGACAGTTGCCGTCATCCCTGATGTCTGGCTGAAGCTTTCTCCTTCTAAGCGGATTTCCGCACTCGGCTTATCGGCGTTCTGATATTTGGCCAGATATTCATCGTAGCCGCCCTTTTTGTAAGAAACGATTCCCTTTAGTCCTGAAGTGTCAAGCGGGCGATCCTCTGCGGAAACAACACGGCTGGCGCTTCCTCCGAGCAGGTATACTATAAAATAGATAACTGCAAATAAAAAAATGGCAAGTAATGATACAAATTTGTAGCTTGGTCGCCGCATAGTCTCCCTCACAAGATGTACCCCTAAATCGCCATGGCAGGTAATGGCCAGCATCGAATTAGGGGTACCCCATCAGAATGAATTTTTAAGATTACTTCGTTTCACTGAGCAATTTCTGGATATTGGCATCAAATTGATTTTTCACCTTTTCAACAGCAGTCGCAGGAGCGACTTTGCCTTCAGTGATATCCTTCACAACACCGTCAACCAATTTATCACCGTCCGGGACCGCTATGAAGCTGCCGCTGTATCCGATTTTGTCATACATTTGAACGCGTGTGTCGTACGCATCCGGCGACCAAGAATTTTTCCATGCTTCCATGGACAATTCTTTGTTTTTGCCGTGCAAGCTGATTTCGTCCATAATCTTCATAGCTACTTCCGGATGCTTGGAGTATTTGGATACCATGAACATGTTGCCGAACGGCGTAAAGGAGTTGTAATCATCCGCATTCGGCGCTTTCGGGAAGAATACGTATCCGATTTCGACACCCTTCATATTATCCGTGAAACCGCCAAGCTCCCAGCTGAAGCCTCCGTACATAACACCTTTGCCTGCGATGAACGCCTTATCGTTGCCATCCTGCGGCGCCGGTTGAATGATCGACTTGTCGACATTATACATGTCCGACATGAGTTGAAGTCCTTGAATAGCGTTCTCGCTGTCCATAGCGAATTTCATATCGCCATTGGCGTCATGGTCGAAGGAGCCTTTGTTGCCGTAAACGAACTGCTGCAGACTCGTCTTCAAGTCTCCGATAAAACCGAATACGTCGACTTTGCCGTCTCCGTCCTTGTCTTTCGTCGCTTTCTTGGAAAGCTCGCGGAATTTATCCCATGTCCATTGGCCATTTTTCTGAAGCTCATAAGGATCTTCCAGTCCAAGCTCTTGAACGAGTGTTTTGTTGTAGAAAATTCCATACGGTGACGGAGGGGAATCAATGAATCCGTATTGCTTGCCTTGGAACGCTCCGCCGTTTTTCATCCAAGGGATATATTTCGAATCGTTGACATCCAGATAATCGTCGATCGGTGCAACAAAACCTTTGTTAACTAGCTGAGGGAACGCCCAGAACAGCTCGAGTACAACCACATCCGCGAACGGCTCCCCGGCGAGTGAAGTAGTCGTGAAGTTTTCCACGTATTTGCCGTAATCGCCGAACTTGACGTATTCGATTTTGCAATTGTATTTCTTTTCTGCAGCTTCGATCAACGCGATCACTTCGTCATCTGCAGGAGTGCGGTCTTTTACTTCTTTTAGCCGAGGATCGGCGCCGTCCCACCACAACCCGATTTTCACAGCGGCACCTTGGAGATCAGGTGCTGTATCCGCAGAAGCGGAAGGAGAAGCAGGCGTCGTTTCTGAAGCCGACGGACTTGCACTCGGCGTCGAAGACGCGCTTGGCGATGAGTCGTTGTTGGAGCTTGAGCAGCCGATAACCATTGAGACAAGCATTATTGCCATGATGGTGACCATGACTTTGCGCACTTTGAAAAAATGCATTTCGATTTGTCCTCCCCTAGGCTTTCAAAATGTATATTCCCTTTCAAAACTGCAGTGTCGCAACTGCGCTTACTCCCCCCTCCGGCTTTATCAAGCGCATTCCCGTGAGTTGGTATATCCAAATCTCATCCCATCAGCTGCACCGCCTGAATGATTACGTTTTCATTTTATAACCAATCCATTACTTTGTAAATAGTGATTATATCTTTTTAATGTTTTTATATGATTTCTCTACTATTTTATCCGGAATTTTGAGGAATTCCCCTATATGTTATACCTTATAATGCGATTTATGTTGTATTAAGCTTTATTAACTATACCATATGAAATTTGTTGTAGTTGACGCAGATAAGCCCGATTCCCTTTTTTTAGGGGAAACCGGGCTTGATTTTTGTAATGAACGTGCTACCGTTAGCCTATCTGGTGCAGCTCCATTAGACGATGGCCATAGAGCATGAACACGGACAAGACAGCAGCTAGAAGGAGATAGGCAGCTAACACCTTCCACTTCACGGAGGTAGAAGCTTGATAATAAGTACGGTAACGTTGCAGCTCTACATCCAACTGATCAATCCTCGCTTTTGCTTGCCGCTGGGCACTGAGCAAGAGCTCGGAAGGAATGGGACGCGAAGGATCCGATTCCGCATATTCCACCGGTTGATGTTCCCAAGCTTGAAGCAGAGCTAAAGTCTGAGTCACATGAACATGGTCAATTTTCTCTTGGTCTCGCGTTAGACGTTCCTTATCATGCAGGAAAGGAACATGCCATTTGCGCCCTGAATCCTTAGGCTGCTTCATATTCGCTCTTGCCAGAAGAGATTGTTTAAGCTCCCAGGTACTGGTTAGGGTCGGCCATTGCTGAATGTTAGCCAGGAATTCGTTTAATTTCTGCTTCTCATACAAGAAGATCAAGCTGCTATAGCCTTCCCTCGCACGATTCCACCAGGTAAACAACCCGACAAGAAAGACGAGGAAGAGAATGGGGCTAGGGGAAAGAAAGACTAATACGCCAAGAACCAATAAGCCTACTAGCCAAATCTTCGTCGATAACACAGAGATGATTCTTCCACCGTCCAGCGGCGATACAGGGAGTAGATTAAATAGGTTAATCATTGCTCCAAGAAAAATAACCAGTGCCCAGAAGGGCTCTTCCGTATATTGATAGAGTAATACAGCAGGCAAGAAGGAGATAAGCCCAGCAAGTGGACCGCCATAGGCCAAATATGCCTCGGTTGCAGCATCTCGGGGTCTCTCCTTCAAGGAGATTAAAGCGCCTACGAAGGGAATAAAAAAGGCTGGTGACGTTGCAATTCCTTTGCGCTTGGCGGCAATAATATGTCCCATTTCATGGACGAAAATCAAATAGACGAGCGCTGCCGCGAACTTCCATCCGTAGAAGATAGCATATGCACCCATGCTAGCTGCCATCGTAATGAATGTCCCGCCAAACTTCGTCCATTTCAACAAAGCAAATGCCCACTTGAACTTTGCTAACAAAAAAATGCCTATCCCCATTAAAACAGAGCGAGTTCGGGAATTATTCATGGAGAAACTTCCTTTCAAGAAAAGCTACAGCTCTCAGCAATCCTTTCTATATTTTACAGTATCCTTGCCGATGTGCAAATTATTAAGGTCCGTAAACGAAAAACTCACTCCGTAACGACAATAACCCCTGACGGGGCACCATAGTATTTCTTACTATTCATGGTTTATTCGGTTAATAATCCAATTCGTAATAATGATATACTTAAAGGATGTAAATGGTGAAGAATCTCTAATAGGAGCCTTGTGGAATATGAAACAAACCTACACACTTGATGATGCCCAGTGGAATCGGCTCGTCGAAAATGTTACTGCTCATTTCGACGATCTTACCCTCAAGCGGGGTTTCCAATATTATAAGCAAGGGTGTGTTCAATACATGAACATGCCCAATTCCTTTTCTATTGAATCCAGCGTACAAGGAACGGCACAATACCGGGTAAGAATTAATTTGGAGATCTTCTCGGAAAGCCGCTGCTCATGCCCAGTCGGCCGACCTTGCAAGCATATCGTTGCGTCGCTTCTAGAGTTCGCAGACCTGCAGGGCCGGTCGGTATTTCTGCTAGTGAATGCTAAGACGAATGCCGAACCAAAGCTAACCGTAAAGCCTTCCGTCTATACCGCACCTTCCATTAAGAAGAACGCTCTTACGATAAGAAAAGAACAGGAGGCCGCTCTGGAGGAACAGGCTAGATTGATCCCCAATCTAAGCATTCCGCAGTGGCATGATTTCTTTGAGCTCTGTACCGCGCGTTTAGCCCAGAATACCAGGAACGCTCAATATGTTGCGGATGCGTTGGAATCCATTCATTTAGCTAAACTAGTGCTCCCGTCGAGCCTTGAGAATTTTTTTGTGCTGCATAGCCATCTATTCGTCCTCAACAAGCTAACTAAACAAGCCTATAGTCCGTCGGGACATCACAATTCCTATCTGGCCTATCAGATCCACCATGTTGCGTCGGACCTGCAGGATATCATCGAGCAGAAAATAACGGAAGCCCAGCATCTAACATCCGACCCTTCCAACGAGCACCTCATTCGGCAGACCCTAGATTATTTGCGCAAAGAAATGCTGATCCAGACTGATGATTACCACTATTTCCTCTCCCACTATATGAATGTATGGATCTATTGGGTTTGTCCTGCTACCCCAAACACGCTCCCCTACATGGAAGAGCTTCAACAATTAGAAGCCGCTGCGGGCAAGCTTAACATCTCCCACACTAGCTTCTCATTCACGATCGCCCAGATCGGGATGTATTTGTTTCAAGCTAATGACCAAGAGGCGTGGGACCGGCTTGACATCATACAGGAGAAAATTGATCATTCAGCGGAGTTTTCTCTCTATTTCCTGTCTCACCTCTTGAAAGCGGAGCAATGGGAACGACTAACTTTATGGTTAATTAAACTGGCCCCTTTCTTTAGCTCCTTCCGTAACACGAGACTTCCTGTCTATTCAGACTATTGGGAGTCAGCGATTCAACATCTGCCGGAAGCGGAGTCGCAGATGTGGGACACGCTTGTGTCTATGCTTCCGCATTCGCGTCCCCTCTACGAAGAGAAGCTGCTTGCCAGGAGTGCCTGGAAGCGCTGGATGGATTATCATCTAAGCAAAGGAAGCGACGCTCTGGATTTCCGCGTTACCGAACTTGCGCCCCTAGAGAAGAATGCGCCGGAAGTTTTGCTCCCCTTCTATCATCAAGCCGTCGAGAGATACGTTCTGAACAAAAATCGGGACAGCTACAAGGCCGCGGTCAAGCTTTTAAAGCGTCTGGCTAAGCTATATAAAAAAACGAAGCAGGAGCCGCGATGGGAGCTTTATATCCAAGCATTCGCCATTCGTAACAGCCGTCTGCGCGCGTTGCAAGAAGAGCTTAGGAAAGGAAAGTTGCTGCTATGAGTAATTATACCGAAATCATAAGCTTACAAATCAGCTTGGACGAGTATGGGAATGCGATTATCGTTGGATCTATTGGCGAGCGTGGATTTACATCCGGACTATTCATTAAGCAGCGTTTATTTGCCTGGCATGAAGCTTCCTTCTTCGGGACTGAGCTCGCTGTCCATACCGTAGAGGGGATCGAGCTTATCCTGCTTCCCGCCGAGCAGGTCATTCCTTTCTTCGCCGAATTCGAGCTTCTCCAGCATATCGAATGGGAGTGGGGCGATCGAGCAGAGCAATTAATTCGCCTTGCCCCTCTCTTGGCTAACTGCTTGAGGGGTAAGAAATATATCCCCAACTATTCCGCATTTCAGTCAGGCAAGCTTCAATGGACTTGGGACGAAGAAGCGATGGATCCGCTTGAGCGAAAGACATTGGAAAAAGCCGCAGCCGATGCAGATTTTATGGAAGGATTACGAGCCGCCTATTCTGCAGCCGTTTTTAATACCCGCTACGACTCGGAAGCGGCAGCAGCTGACCTAAGAAGAGAATTTCCTTTGTTATTTAGAAAAGGTACCGTTGATACGGGAATAGACGAGAAAGAGTGGCTGGTTACGATTGGCTGGAAAGCTGACAACGCCCCCTTCCGACCGGCTTTGCAATTGCTGGAGCCAAATGACAATGAATTGAATTGGCGTCTTCAGCTTGTTCTCCAGGATAAGAGAGATGCAGCCGTGCTAACTCATGTGCGGATCGACGAGGATGGCGAGCTATTCGGTTCTTGGCCAAGCGCCTGGACACCCCATATACGCCAGCGTTCGGCGAGCTGGCTAGAGCGTTTGCGCGTTAGTCTGCCCGCGGAGAGGTTCATCGCTCGAGGCGACGATATCCTTGCCAATCAGCTAGACGATGAAGCCGCTTGGCGTTTCTTGGCGGTGGATAGCCCTCGGCTCCTAGAAGCTGGATGGCAGGTTTTATTGCCGGCTTGGTGGGAAACCGCCAGCCGGAGGAAGCCTCGGCTTCGCGCCAAGGTTAACTCCGGTGAAGGAAGCCGTACCGGCGGCTCGCTGTTCGGGCTCGACTCGCTCATCGATTTCAATTGGCGGATTGCCATTGGTGAAATTGACCTATCGGAAGCCGAGTTCGCCGACCTCGTTGCTCGCAACGTAAGGCTAGTGCGCTTCCGCGGCGAGTGGATCCAGCTAGACCCTGCCCTGCTTGCCCAGATTCGCAAAGCTATGGCAAGCGTAGACAAAGGGAGAGGACTATCCTTCCAAGACGTATTGCAGCTGCACCTTTTGGGAGATAATGATGCAGCTTTAGGTGACTCAGCGGAAGACAGCATGTCCGAACTAGAAGCCGACGATTTCGAACGAATCAAGCTGGAAGTTGAACTTAGTGAGCATCTCATCAAGCTCATCAGCCAGCTTAATCAACAGGCAGAGCATCCGAAGCTAGCTGTGCCGCGTAGTCTTCAAGCGGAGCTTCGGACCTATCAGCAAGAGGGGTACGAGTGGTTGACTTTCCTTCGTCGCTTCGGGCTTGGAGCGTGTCTGGCGGACGACATGGGACTGGGCAAAACCGTTCAGCTAATCGCATACCTGTTGCACATTAAAGAAAATACCATAGCAGAGTCGGATTCCCGAATCCCTTCCCTGATCATTTGTCCAACCTCCGTTCTCGGCAATTGGCAGAAGGAGCTCACCCGATTTGCACCTTCGCTGAAGGTCATGCTGCACTATGGGAGCAAACGACTTAACGAGGAGAGCTTCATCTCGGACGCCAAGCATGCCGATGTCGTGCTAACTTCTTATGCTACCTGTTCACTCGACCAGGAAACTCTTCAAGGGCTTACCTGGACCGCCATCTGCCTAGACGAAGCGCAAAATATAAAGAATGCCCAAACCAAGCAATCCGCTGCTGTTCGAAGCCTTTCCGCACGGCACCGCATCGCCCTTACCGGTACTCCGATCGAGAATCGGTTGTCGGAGCTGTGGTCTATCTACGATTTTATCAATCCAGGTTATCTCGGCAGCTCGCGCACATTCAATAATCAATTTGCCAATGCGATTGAGAAAGAACGCGATACACAGCGCACCGCGGATTTGCAGAAGCTGATCAAGCCATTCATGCTTCGCCGCAAGAAGAAGGATCCTGCCATACAACTCGACCTTCCGGAGAAGAACGAGATGAAGACCTATGTACATTTAACTACCGAGCAAGGTGCGCTATATGAGCAAACCGTTAACAGCCTGTTAGAGAAAATGCAGAAGCTGGAAGGCATTGAACGTAAAGGCGCTATACTTGCCGCCCTTACGCAGCTTAAGCAGCTATGCGACCATCCGATGCTCATGACGAAGGAACCGTTGTCGGAAAATACAGCAGACGCAGCGGGGAACGGTCAGTCCAATACGGAAATGCTAATCAGCCGTTCTTCTAAGCTTGAGCGTCTGCTGGCCATGGTCAAAGAGCTCCGTGAAGAGGGCGAACGATGCCTGATTTTCACTCAGTATCTCGGAATGGGACAAATGCTGAGGCTCGTGCTTCAGCAAGAACTTCAGGAGCCTGTTCTATATTTGAACGGAAGCACATCGAAAACCGCGCGCGACCGTATGATTGAACAGTTTCAATCTGCAGAGGAGCCAGCTTCTGAAGATCAGCCTAACGTCTTTATTCTATCGCTTAAGGCTGGGGGTGTCGGACTGAACCTTACAGCAGCGAATCATGTATTTCACTTCGACCGCTGGTGGAACCCGGCCGTCGAGAACCAAGCGACGGACCGTGCCTACCGTATGGGTCAAACCCGGGATGTTCAGGTTCACAAGTTCATCTCTCTCGGCACGCTCGAGGAGCGGATCGATGAAATGCTAGAGAACAAACAGCAGCTCAGCGAGAATGTCATCTCCACCTCCGAAGGCTGGATTACCGAGCTGTCTACGGACGCGTTGAAGGACCTCTTTACCTTGCGGCGGGATTGGGTGGGTTGAGTTGATCGGAGTAACGGCTTATGATTGGACGTATTCGGAAATCGTCCGGTTGATCTGTTCCCGCTTGGACAATAACCACTCTGACTCGTCCGGATACTCGGTGAATGTTAGCGGATGCGGCAGCCCCTCTTCCAACAGCTCAAGCGTTTTTTCCTTTCCTATCAACCTTTCGAGCAGCTGCAGCGCCCTTAAGTCCTGCAGCGCCTCGAAGAAAACCTCCAGACGGATCGACTCGATCGGACTTTCGTCGCCTGGGTATACAAGGAATGCGTCTCCTGAAGGAAAAGCTCCGCCGGCATCCGTTACAAGGTACGGATCGATCTGCTTTCGCGAAAGCTGCGTAAACCAAAAGTTGTAGCCCCAATGCAGAAATCCGGCGATATCGAATTTATAGAGCTGCATACCGATGATGCGATTGCGCACTGATGGGAAACAAAAAAAGCGATTAGATACTTTCTTGTATTGCGCACAGCAGTAATACGTCCATAAATTCGGCACGTCATTATCCACAAACGCCGTCAAATGATTGTTTGCAGGAATCGGATGCTTTACAAGTCCTTTTTCATAGAAATCATAGTCTGACAAAGCGTCTATAATCGGAAAATGAGGCATGTACTCGTTAATCATCCCACTGGCTTGCCGATAGGATTCTAGACAATCAAGGTTCGGTTCATCCGATACGTGAAAATAGCAGCGTTGTTCTAGTCCATGCAAACGCAGGTAATCTGTTAGCGCCGGAAGAAATTGCGATAGAAAGTTTCGGTAAACTTCTCCCGCCGCATCCGTTTCCCAGCCGAATATTCGCTGACATTCCCCATTTACTTCTGCGATTATTTTAGGTGCATGCTTTGCCCCCCACTGGGTAAAGAGATGGGACATTTCGAAATATTCGACTCCTCTTCGGTCGCACATTTCTACCCATCGGGTCAACCGGTCAAATCCGAACTGATACGTTTCCCCGGCCTTCACCACATCCACCAACTGAACCGTCGGCCGTTCCCCTCCCACTTCAGTGTCGAGAGGCGGCGTAAAAAGCGGAGTGAGCAGCATATTCATCCCATGCCTCGCCGCGGTCAGAACGTATCGGTCGATCATGTCCCAATGCTCCTCACTGAACACCTCATGCCCATAATGAACAGCAAGGCAGTCCGCATAAAACCATTCCGTATGGATCAACCGCTGTTTCGGTAAAGACGCAGGGATGATCTCCAGATCAAAATATTGCTCGGCCAAGCGCTCTCCCGCAGACGTTTCAAACCGGATTCGTACCCGATAAATACCCGCCTGCACTTGCTCGTGGATATCCGCCGTCAGCCAGATGGCCCCCCATTGTCCCGGCATAGCCGTAATTCCTTTCTTGTCATCAATAGGATGCAAGGGGTCGGGAAACAACCCCGGCTCGGCACTAATAATCGAGTGGTCGTGGTCGGCGTAAATCGGCAATTCGGAAGGAACAAGTTCGACGGTCCGAATGGAAATCGCATCCGATAAATCGGAGTCGATCCGAACCAGTATTCCTTTCAACTGTTGATTCGCACGATAAGCCACCTGAAACGAGTAGGCTTCGTTCCGCATGGATGATCCCTTGATCATTGGCGGGTCGTTCAGTTCCTGTTCGGCGAACACTTTGGCCAAAGAACTAAGGCACCGGGTTTCAAATCGATTATCGCTCATGGCTTCCACTTCCCTTCTTGTCACTCAAGTATTTCGCTTCCTTCAACGTGCGCGATCCTCTTTTTTCTTACCCCTTTATGACGATATCCCCTTCGCTCAGCTGAAGAATAAATCGAACAAGTCGGTCCCTGAGTTGAAGGGATATCGTTATTAAGGCTCGGATTATGCGTGATCACAGTACATGCAAAACCAGCCTCAATGAAATAGATCCTTCAGTTTTCGAAATATAAGGGGGAATCAAGGCTTCTTTCGAATGCTCATGAATCATTATCAAGATACGAAGCTGGACTCAGAAAGCAATAATAAAAAGGCACTAACCTCATTAATAGTTAGTGCCCTTAATAGCCGGAAGAGTCACGACGATGGTAGTTCCAAGGTCCATCTGGCTGAAAATACGGATGCAGCCGCCATGGTTCTCGATAATCTTATAGCTAACTAGCATTCCTAGACCTGTGCCTGCTTCCTTGGTGGAATAAAACGGCTCACCGATTAGGCGCAGCTGCTTCTCGGAGATGCCGCAGCCTTGATCCTTGATCTGGACAACGGCTTCATGGTCGCTGCTGATTTCTAAATTCACTTGAATGACTCCGCCTCGCGGCATCGCTTCGATTGCATTCTTAAAGAAATTGATGAACACCTGCTTGATTTGATTGGCATCGCATTGAATGAAACAGTTCTGGTCCGCCGGGTTCAACCGAATCTCAATATTTTGCAGGATCGCCTGAGCTTCAATCAGAAGGATGACATCCTCGATCAGCGCCCTCAAATCCTCTTGTTTCATCTGGATAGCCTGCGGCTTCGCCAGCATGAGCAGTTCTCTGATAATCAGCTCGATGCGCTCCATCTCTTCCCGTATGATTTGCAAGTATTTAGGGTTATAAGCCTCGGAGCTTCCCATCATTTGTACAAAACCTTTAATTGCCGTCAGCGGATTGCGGATTTCATGGGCGATTCCGGCTGCCAACTGACCGGCGATAGAGAGCTTCTCCGACTTCATCAGAAGCTCGTCCTTTCGTTTCTGCTCCGTTATATCCTTGGAAATAATGTAGCAGCCTACCATATTGCCCATGATGTAGATCGGAGCCGGCGTAACCAGCAGATCCAATGGATCTCCCGTCCGATGCCGGACCCGCAGCTCCGAGCTCGACAACAGTTTTTCAAAGACAATCCGATGGAACAAGGACAAGGAATTCTCAGCATCCTCCTTATTCATCGATTCGGTAAAATGCTTCCCGATAAGTTGAGCCGCCGGATAGCCGAATATACGCTCGGTTGCCGGATTCACGGACATGACCATTCCATCCAGGCTCAAGGAAACAACGGAATCCGGGTTGTAGCTCTCCAAGGAAGTGTACCGGTCTACGCTCTCTTCGAGCATTTGCAGCGTCCGTTTTTGCTCCGTGATATCCCGAAGAATGACATATTGGAATTGCTCTCCGGCAATGGTGATAAACTCGCTTTCCGCACTGACCAACCTTTGTTCTTGGTCATTTATCACTATCCTGAATTCGCTGTTCCCTGATTTTTCATTCAACAAACCGCTCTCAAGCTGCCTAATGAAAGTATTCCGATCGTTCGGTGCCATTAAAGAAGGGAAACCCTGCAGTTTAATTTCGCCTGCGGACATCTCGAACAGCTGAAGCGCAGCTGGATTGGCATCATGTATTCTGGCTTTTTGATCCAATAACAGAATCGCCAAAGGAGAGAGTTCATAGAGGATTTGATATTTCCGCTCGAGCTGCGGGGATGGAAGGGAACGAATAATAAAGAATACAAACGCTGCCCCTGCAAGTAAAGCAATGGAAGTTACAAGTATAGTCGCGTTGAAAATGGGGGCGGCTTCCTGCACCACTTCCTCTTTGTACCAGGTACCCATTATTTTCCATCCGGTCAATCGATTCGTGGTAAACACCATTTTCTTGGATTTTCCATCAATCGGGTTTATGTAATCAATCTCGCCTGAATCGGAATTGTATATGGTGTCTGTAAACGATGCTTTCAGCTCACCACCCGTTGGCTGCGTAGGATGAGATAAAAATTTTCTTTTTGCATCAGCTAGAAAAATATATCCTTGATTGCTTACTTTTACTCCCTTTACGATGGTATCCAGTGTTTTCAAATCAAGAGTAGGTGCGATGACGCCATGACCGTCGCTCGCAACCTTTGCTATGGACAAAACGACTTTATGGGTCCCTTGCATGATGTACGGATCCGTAATGATAACCTTCCCTTTGTTCTCCATCGCTTGTTTGTACCAGGGTCTTTCCCTTGGATCGTAATCAGAGGGCAGCATCACGCTGCTTGGAGAGAATTGATATCTCCCTTCTTCCGTTCCGACAATGATCCCTTCCAGCTCGGGATGATACCTTAAAAACCTATCCAGCTTCTCTTTAACTTTGGGATCATCGATTCCCTGGTTCGAGCCTGTCGATCCAAGAGATATTTCTTCCGACAGGATATTAACTTCACTTATTTTGGCATTTATTATTTGAGTAATCGTTTCATTAAGCAAATTTACATCTTCGGAAGCTGCCCGCTTCATTTGGTCATCCACTTTATCCTTTGCGGTAGTGTAAGAAATCCACCCAATTGCTGCACTTGGCAACAGCAAAATGATAGCGAATGCCAAGACCAATTTGTTTTTGACTGAGTATTTGATTAAACCCTGTTCAGCTTTCATGCGGAAAACAAGCCTCCTATGTTTAGAGCGGGCTTATATACTCGAGTATTTCTATAATTATACCATTATCATTAAAAATGTATGGGTAATTTTTACTGTTAGAAAGACGAATAACTTAGGCGTGATGCACGAAAAATATCCCATAACTAAATAAGGAGGCGAATCATTTTGTCTAAGCAGCAAGGGCATGCTAATCAGAACACAACAACTCGAACATCGGACAGGAAAGGCAACAAATCAGGAAATAAAAAGTAAATTCCTAAATTGCAATCCGTGTATCCCTGTGCTACTATCGAGTTACCTTAAATGAACGGAGGGTTACGTGTGATAGACTACATCCGAGTTAGATCTTTGCGCGGCTAATTGAATAGCGCGAAAGGCTCTGCCTGTGTGCAGAGGACTCAGGATTAGTCTGTCCTATGAACCCAATATGTTGGATAATGAACGGCTTGCTCTTAACTGCAAAAGGAAAGAACCTCTTCTTTTTGCAGTTAAGGATGGATGGCATCCGTTTCATTTCTCTATTCATAGGTCTGATCCAGCAAGCGGCGAACTTCGTCTTCTTGCGTTCTTTTTCCGATGTCCTCTAACGTTTATCTCAACACACAGGCAGATCGCCTGTGTGTTTTTTGTTCGCTTCAACAAATTGGAGGATGATGAATAGATGGAACAATTACGCGAGAAAGCGATTATCGTCGGGGTGCAGCTACAGAACCAAACCGACTTCCCAAGCTCGATGGAGGAGCTGAGAAATTTGGCTGCCGCCTGTCAGATCGAGGTGATTGGGCAATTAGAGCAGAAGGCCAACCGGATAAACTCATCGCTATATATTGGCAGCGGTAAGATGCAGGAATTAAAGAAACTTTTAGAGCAAACTAACGCTTCAGTTGTGATCTTCAACGAAGAGCTCACCCCTTCTCAGATTCGCAACATCGAAGGATCGATCGATCGCAGGGTCATTGACCGTACGATTCTGATTCTGGATATTTTCGCGACACGTGCACAGACAAAGGAAGCCCAACTGCAGGTTGAGATTGCTAGGCTGCAATACATGCTTCCTCGCCTGGTGGGTCTTCGCGAGTCTTTAGGACGGCAAGGCGGTGGCGGCGGCTCCGGCCTGAAGAACAGAGGCTCCGGCGAAACCAAGCTAGAGCTTGACCGGAGAAGAATTGAGGACAGAATCTCGGCGCTGCAAGCCGACTTGGACAAAATGGTTGCAAGGCGGCAGGTTCAGCGCAAGCAGCGCCAGAAAAATGAAGTTCCCGTCGTTTGTCTGGTCGGCTACACGAATACCGGTAAATCTAGCCTGATGAACGTGATGATCGACAAGTATAATCCGGTCCTGGGCAAGCAAGTGCTTGCCCAAGACATGTTATTCGCAACGCTTGAAACCTCCGTCCGCAGCATTGAGCTGCCTGACCGCAAGACATTTCTCTTAACCGACACGGTAGGGTTTGTCAGCCAGCTCCCCCACCATTTGATCAAGGCGTTCCGCTCCACGCTGGAGGAGGTAACCGAGGCGGATCTGCTCGTTCATGTGGTCGACTTCTCCAACCCGGAATATGAGAGGCTGATCGAGGTAACGACCGAGACCTTAAAAGCGTTGGGAGCTGATCATATTCCAACCTTATACGCCTATAATAAGCTGGATTTGACGGAGTATAAGTATCCTCGGATCGACGGAAACAACGTATACCTTTCCGCAAGGAACAATAGCGGAATCGATGAACTCACTGGACTGATAAGCCAGCGTATTTTCAACGATTACGTGGAATGCGAGCTCCTTATCCCTTTCGATAAGGGAGGTTGGGTGTCCTACTTTAACGAACGCGCTCATGTACAGTCCATGAGCCATGAATATGAGGGTACCCTGCTTAAGCTGACTTGCAGAACTGCCGACTATGATAAGTATCAAAGCGAATCTGTAACGGGTTAGCGGTATCATACTGCAGAATAGCTGCATGCCCAATCCAATTACTGGGCAGTTCCAAAAAACAAACCTATTTCCCGTTCCGCGCTCTCGGGAGAATCAGAGCCATGGATAACATTAGCTTCCACCGACAACGCGAAGTCTCCTCTTATTGTACCGGGAGCCGCGTTGGCCGGCTTGGTGGGACCCATCATACTCCGGGCAACGGTCACCGCATCCTCAGCCTCCCAGATCATCGCGAACACGGGGCCGGAGGTTATGTAATCAATTAGCTCCCCGAAGAAAGGTTTAGCCTGGTGCTCGATGTAATGCTGCTTCGCCAATTCCAGGCTTACATTCAATAGCTTGGCGTCTACCAGCCTCATTCCTCTTTTCTCAAACCGCGAGATAATGTCACCGATCAGCCCCCGCTCTACACCGTCTGGCTTGACCATTATATAAGTTCTCGTTTTTTCCATGTTCTTCATCCAACTCCTCTTCCCGGTTAGTTTACAATTTTCCTGTAAATATTTATTTTATACAAAAGAGCTATCCCTCAAACAGAGAGTCTGCTTAAGAGATAGCTCGAATTGGATTTTATATCACCCCGTCGTACTCCGAATGCTCAGAAGCTACCTTCTTCCTAAACGTTTGGACAAATGACCACACCAGCTTTTGCAGGTCTTTATAATCTTCAGGCAGAGGCATGGCAAACATCCCTCTCTTGTCAGTATCTTTAAGCAGGATATCGCAGAATCGGTCCATCATAAAGTCATTGTAAGCAAGATCATTAATTCGCATGCTATACAAAACCTTATACATCGACTTTGTTATATTTAACGGGATGACACCTCCAAAAAGCTGGTATCCACTAATGGCAATAGATATTTCAAATAGCTGGCGCGGTAGTTTTCTGTGGAGACATCCTCTATCTTCTTTAAGACAGTGCTAGTCTGAGATACATCGATGCCGGATCCCAACCATTTCTCGACCAATCCAAGCACGTATTGCTTGAAAGCTGCCTCATATACTTCTTCAGGAAGGACTGTTTTTGGAATCATGATGTCTATTAAGACATTCGCGTCAACCACGCTTTCTTTGATCATCTGGATCATGTCAACTTTATCCTTATTACGGAAAGCCCCGAGTTTGGTAAACCAAATATCGTGTGCATCTACATACTTAACCCTAAGGCTCTCATATTTCTTATCGACTTCTCTAGCTCTGGACTTATAATCTGTTGGAAGGTAGAAATAATGTTCATCGAACACTTCAAGTCCGTGATCTGAGAAAACTCTTGAGAACCTAGAGGGGATAATGTCAACGTCATTTGAACCCCGATTATTTTTCCTTGCTAGGACAATTGCAGAATATCCTACGACATAAACATCAATCAAAGGTTGACCCTTTAAGTCCTTATCGACTTCTTCGAAGAGCTGAAGGATACTTTCTTGTGTGGCAAAGGGGTCATTTCCATCGAACAAATCCAGCCTATCCACAATCATCACTCCATTTGGGAACCCCATCTTTTTTAAAGATTATAACACACAAACCCAGAACCATTCCGGTTCTGGGTTTGCTTTGCTCATTAAGTTAGATGATCAAGCGCTTGATTATTCCTCGTAGATGACCACGGATTCGGATTCGGGCTCCCATTTCACGGCAGCCTTTAAGGCTTCGCTCACAAAACGAACAGGAACAACCGTGCTGCCTTTAACGATAGCTGCAGGAACATCAAGAGTTATTGGTTTACCGTCGACGTAAGCGGTCTTACTGTCAATAAAGAGTTTAACGGTAATGCCATCGCGGGTAACGGAAACGGAACGCTCTTCTTTGTTCCAGCTCACATCCGCATTTAAAGCCTCTGATATTGCCCGGAAAGGCACTAAAGTTTTACCGCTGCGAACGAACGGAGCTGTCTCAAAATCAGGCTCTTCACCGTTTACATATAGTTTGATACCCTTTTTCCCCGTTTTCTCGTACAGCTTGCCTAGCTTTTTGTAAGATTCAAGATTTTTGACGTTAGCTAGCACAGCTTCCTTCTGTACATATACTGCGTCGGTTACACTTCCGCTCTCAGCCAACATATCGGCAACAGCCGACAAAGCCGCATCCTTCTCCACGATAGCCTCAAGTTCAGCTTTCATTTCTGCTGTAAGCTGTGTATCGTATTTGGTCAGCAAAAGCTCTGCAATGACTGCCCCTGCAGGCTTGTCCTTCACATTATTGATCGCGTTAAGAAGTCCCTTGTATCCTTTATGACCCTTTCCGTATGTTGCGGATGTTACACTAGCATCTGTATCGTCTTCCACTTCCAGCTCAACGTGTATTTTCCCCTCCCCCGACTTGCTATTACCGGTTGAGACCTCTTTCTTATCTGCACCTTTACCATTTTCCGACTTCGCGAATGCCGAGCCCGTCATCAGACTTACGGCCATTACGCAGGATACGATGATCATCCAGCTTGTTCTCATTTTGTAATTGCCTCCTTTAAGTATGTACTTATCTCTACTCTCTATATATTCGTTATCAATTCGTATTTTAAGGGGGTCTCCACTCGTTTTTTGCCAGAAACTGTCGAGGGGTTATTCCGATAAGAAATATGCTATTATATTCATACATTCAAAAGTTTAACAATTAGGGAGTATATATATATGAATCAGAACATTCAACAATTTAAGGCCGACTTTTTCAAGGCTCTTGCTCATCCCATGAGAATTCGAATTCTCGAAATTCTTAGCGATGGGGGAAAAAACGTAAATGAGCTCCAACATATTTTGGGCTCCGAAGGTTCGGCTGTATCTCAGCAATTATCCGTATTGCGTACAAAAAATGTAGTAAATAGCATAAAAGAAGGAACCTCGGTGATCTATTCACTAAAGGATCCATTGATTAAAGATTTATTAGCCGTCACCAAGCAGATTTTTGACAATCACCTCGTGGATGCGATTTCATTGCTCGAGGTCATCCGAAATGAGCCATAAACGCAAAAACAAGGGTATCCGTAAGCAATACTAAGGATACCCTTGTTTTTTTATTTTTTTCAATTCTCTTTAGCGGAAATAAGTCCGCTTATTGTGATTGACTTTATGAATTTACGGGAGTAACATTTCATGTATATTCAAATAATCAAATATATGAACAAAAGAAGGTAAATAGATGAAATGGACGGGAAGATTTGAAGACTACCATGCAGCAGCATTTCGTAAGGATCTTATTTCCGGTCTAATTGTAGGGATAATCGCCATTCCATTAGGAATGGCGTTTGCTATTGCCGCCGGTGTCAAGCCCGAATACGGAATTTATACAACCATTATTGCCGGTATCTTAATTTCCTTGCTCGGTGGCTCAAGATTTCAAATCGGCGGTCCAACCGGTGCATTTATTCCGATTCTCTTCGCCATTGTCATGCAATTCGGGTACGAAAATTTATTGATCGCCGGATTTCTCGCAGGAATTATGTTAGTTCTTATGGGAGCATTTAAGCTCGGCGCGTTAATTAAGTTTATTCCTCGTCCTGTAATCATTGGCTTTACCTCTGGAATCGCCGTCATTATCTTTAGCGGCCAAATCGCTTACTTCTTAGGCCTGAGCGATATCGAGAAGCATGAAAATTTTCTGCCCAATATGATGGAAATTGCGGTGAATCTAGTATCCATTAATATATATAGTGTCATAACCGCCGGGGTATGTTTATTGGTTATCCTGCTTACCCCAAGACTTCTACCGAAGATCCCGGGTTCATTAATGGGGCTTATTGTATCCAGTATACTCGCAGCCCTGTTCTTCAAAGGAAATGTAGCAACCATCGGATCCTCCTTCGGAGCTATCCCAAGTACATTACCTCACTTTCAAATGCTGAACATCACCTGGGACCGAATTGAAATGCTGATTGGCCCAGCTATTATTATTGCCATGCTGGGAGGCATAGAATCTTTGTTATCGGCCGTTGTTGCCGATGGAATGAGCGGCACTCGCCATAACAGCAATCGCGAGCTGATTGGACAAGGTATTGCTAATATAGTTACTCCTCTCTTTGGAGGGATTCCAGCGACCGGAGCCATTGCTCGAACCGCAGCCAATATCAAGAGCGGAGCAGCCTCCCCTTTATCTGGAGTCATACACGGTGCTGTTGTTTTATTAGTGCTTATTTTGTTTGCTCCTTATGCTTCCGATATCCCGCTTGCCAGTATGGCGCCTATCCTGATGATGGTTGCGTGGAATATGAGCGAAAGAAAGGAATTTGCCTTTGTCTTGAGAACTAGAACGAGCGATTCCATTGTACTCGTCCTTACCTTTTTACTAACCGTATTTATTGATTTAACTACGGCGGTTGAAGTCGGATTAATTCTGGCTGTTATTCTATTCGTAAAGCGAATGAGTGAAGCACTGAGGGTATCCAAGGTGTTACCCGATCCCGCTGCCAAGAACGAGAAAATGAAGCCTCACATGGTAACCGAAGGTCATAACTGCCCCCAAATAAGCATATACACGATTGAGGGTCCCCTCTTCTTTGGTGTCGCGAATGCGTTTGAGAAATCGATTATGGATGCGATCAGACTAAGACCTAAGGTGTTGCTGCTACGCATGGGGAATGTACCTTTCATGGATACGACAGGCGAGTCTAATCTAGCCAGCTTGGTGAAGCATTTCAAGTCGCTTGGCGGTATCGTGCTTATTTCGGGAATTCAACCACAACCTGCAGAAGTATTGAATAAGACAGGTTTATATCACTTCATTGGAACAAATCACTTTTTCAAGCATACGGGTGACGCCATTAATTGTGCACTGCTCCAGCTGGAGCGTAACAAATGTCTAGGCTGCCAGCATTTCGCTTTCCGCGAATGCACCGCATTATCAAATAATTACTGGGGGGGATAAAAAATCCGATGAGAAAATGGATGATAGGCTTACTCGTTGTAGGGGTCATACTAATAACCCCTAAAGTTACAACGCTGATTAATCCGGAAATGGGCTGCGTCTACCTAACGGATGAGAATACCGCAGCGAACCTGCAAGACTTAACTAGCAAGATTGGCGCGGCCGTAGACAATCGCCAGCAGGAACTGGTCATCCGCTATATGAAGGGAACAACGGTAACCTCGGATATGAGGAAGGCTTTTAACGCTCAAAAGGGACTCTCTGGCTTCAGTTATTCCCATGAGGATTTTACTCGAACCCCTGATAACGATAAGCTAGTTCGTATTGTGTTTAAATATCAATGAGTTTGGTTAAAGTCCGACTGGGTAAATACGTCGGACTCGTTCTTTACGTAGTCCAAGCTTGTATGAATCGACGATAACAAATCCTCTAAGTTTGCATTCCTTTGTAGTAACGGCTCTTCCGCAACGACATTTCTAGGTATTTTATTAGTGATCTTATTTTCAATCAGGCACCTCAGAGCTTCGTCGTACTTATTTATATATTTGGAGCCAACGAAGGGTGTCGACATGGCATGGATCAATTGGTTAAACACAAATAGATGGTCATCGGATACATACGCTTTTGACTTGTTAGTTGGAGCAATGATAGGCTCCATAGATCGGACCTCTTCGTTATATAGCATAGTGGAAAGGACCAACCCTTCCTCAAGCGGCCACACCGCAGCTAGATTTTGAACCGACCTAAGCGTAATGTAGCCTATTCCGATCTTTCTCGATTGAAGGAGACACTTATGAAACAGCCGGAAGGCTTCTTCCCCCACCTCATCGGTTCCCACATAATAGTGCTTCTTCAACCGAATACGATTGATATCCGCTTCATCCACGAACTGTTCGATCACGACGCTTTTCGAGGCTGGAGGCGTAATTTTCTTTAGCTCATCCATAGTGACCTCCACAAAATTCCCGCCGCCTAAATCATATACCTTTTGTATTTCTTCCATTTCTACTTCTGCATTACAGGTATGGCAAAATTTCATATGAGCGATAGAGCCCCCGCAAGGTTTATGGGTTTGCTTAAGCGATATTTCTTTATCCTCTGTAGCGGCGTACAATTTAATAGGAACTTGAAACTTCGCGACCTGAATGGTCCCCTTCCACATGGCATGCATTTATATAACTCCTTCGCTTAAGTAATATATTTCTTTTATTACCTAATCGAAACTAAACAATACTATTATTTGAAATTATAGCTAATCAAATTTGACTGTAAGTACATCATCTACATTTAGAATTTCTTTAATCATCTTATTACCCTCAAAGTCGTATCTACAAGAGACCTCAATCGTTGTTGTTGCAAATTCGCCGTTAACCCTTATTGAAACATTCGTAATATTCAAATCATAATTTACCAATAGTTTGGAAATTTCCGCTATAAGTCCTGGCCGATCAATCGAAGAATAAGATATTTGCTTCTTTATTTGTCCTGAATTTTCAACTAGGAAATGTTCCAGTTCCTTGAGATAGGCTCTAATATATCCATAAAAATTATAAAACCCCTCAGATTCATCCGAACCTCTCCATAATTCATTTCTTTTTTGATCCAATACACGCGTAAGTAATTTAAGGTTCAATCTTTTTCCTTGAATAATTTTTTCTTGCATTGAAATAACAATTTTAAGTGATTTTTTCGAAAACTTGAGTTCATCATCGACTAAGTCAATATTCGTAAGAGTTTTAGACATGTCATGAATTCGTTCCGCCATCGTTTCAAAAGATTGGAAAATTTTGGATGTATTTTTAATTGGAGTTTTACTAAACTTCCGATCTTCTATAATAAGACCTGAAATTTCTTTTCCCTTTTTTAAGTACAGTCTAATTTCATCAATTTGTTCTTTCATGAATGGATAAGGTGTGATTTGATTTTTTTCCAAATCAAGAACAATGTAATGTAGCAGTACCCGAAGCATTCCTTCCGCCTGATTCAGGATGATTTCAGCTCTTTCCTGATGAACAGGCTTATGTATTAAATTTATGAGGGTTCCGACGCCTGTCCCTATTAACACCAACGCCATTTGGCTGTATGCCGCTTCCCAAAAATTAAGCCCTATAGTCCCCATTGTATTAATAGCTATGACAACGGAAACTAAAAGCGAATTCGTCCATTTGATGTAAACATGGAATACCATCAACATGAATGCAACAAAACCCATCGCCAAAAAAGACTCGCCTATGGTAAATAAGGCTATAGCCCCAAGCGCAGCTCCCGTTAGAGCACTAGCTGTTTGTTGGATTCCATTTCGTAATGAACGATACAGTGAAGGTTGAACAGATAAAACCGCAATGATTCCTGCGAATTGATATACATACAAATCCAAACTTTTAGCAATAAGAACTGACGTTGCCACAGCCAAGGAAGTCTTTATTACCCTCGCACCTATCATGTAAAACCACCCAGTTATAATGTTATGTTTGGGTCATATTATATCATTCCTTTTAAGTTCTCCCCAAATGCCAAAGCCCCGCTCATGGATATCCATGAACAGGGCTAATATTTCGATAAACTATTCATTTGTATTCGTTAAACCTCCGATACATGCACAACATGTACATCATTTCAGATTTGATAAATCAAACATGCTTGGCATGTAACCACACACGTCCTATTGCTTATGTCCTGTAGAATTACTATCACTCGGATACCCGCATGCCGGGAGGTGTGCTAGCATGCTTCGCCTCACGCTACGTCATCGGATGATTCTCCCTTCTATGCAAATGTATATTATTCAGTTCAGGTGATTACTTATTGGGTGTGAGCCGGGCTGACTCGTCTTCCATGAGCAGCCGATTGGTCACCTTAGGTTCACCTGAAGCTGGATAATCGAGCTGAAAGGTAGTTCATTTGATGTCTTTATTATAGCCTATTTTAATAAATAATTAAATATTCAGATTATTCTGTTTAGTCAATGCAAGGAGATATTTTCGCGCTAAATCTCTCATTTTCTCCACTATAGATAAATTTTCGCAATCCATATAAAAGAACGGCTGCTCCCCGATAGATTCCCGGTTAACAGCCGTTGCTTAAAAACCTTTTGCAGTTGTCTACTTCTATAGGGTTATGACCAGGATAGCCCCTTTTGGATTTGTTTCCGATTTACCCATACAGATAATAGGATGCTGATTTCATACAACAATATTAACGGTAATATCAAGAGTACATCGGACAAAAAATCGGGAGGCGACAATACAACCGATAATAGGACGAGAATGAAATAGGCATATTTCCGCGATTTTCTTAACAGCTGTGGTTTAAGTATTCCAAGGCGCGTCAAGAACATGACAACCGCTGGAATTTCAAATACAATGGCGATAGGAACCGTCAATCTAAACATGAATGTGAAATATCCGCTCACCGTATACATGATTTGAAACTCATCTTCCGCCAGCTCCACCATAAAAGACATGATTGTTGGAAAGATAAGGTAGAAACTAAAGCATAGCCCAATAATAAACAAGAAAAACAAACCAGGAATAAACGCAAGTGTGGCTTTTTTCTCATCCTCAGTCATCGCCGGTGTCATGAATTTCCATACCTGATAGGCGATTAAAGGAATCGTCAGAGCAAGTGCAGCTATGGCCGCAATAGCCATGTTCACCCAGATCACATCACCTGGACTGAGAATCGTTAATTTTTGATCGAGATCCTTGACGAGATATTGATAAATATCCTTTACGAATAATAAAGAAAAGATAAAGAATACAAGAAAACCAATGCCGCAAACGATAAAACGCGTACGGAATTCTTCCATATGCTCCACTACTGACTTATGCATATCCATCCTGTATCGCTCCTTCCTCAACGTCTGAAGCTTACCACCATGCGGCATTGAAAAAAGGAAAAACGAGTGAGGGCGTTGGCTGACCCCTAGCGAAAGGGGTTACTCCCTCATCCACACTCGTTTGTTCTGGCCGATTAAATTAGAACTGAGGTTTCTTCTCAGTTCGGTTTCTCGGAAATTTCAATAAGCTCTTTTTGTTTAGGTGTTTGTCCTTCTGTTTCCTTCTCATCGTAACTCTGGGTGAGCTCACGGGCTCCCTTTTTAAATTCCATCAACGTCCTTCCGAAAGCACTTCCGATTTCAGGCAGCTTGCGCGGTCCAAACACGACCAAAGCAATGACGAGAACTAAAATCAATCCAGGAATTCCGATATTACCTATCATCTTGCCACCCCCATGGTCATTTTGAATTTAACTTGCGTACTTACCTCATTTCAACGGCTGGTCTGCCGTGAAGATACTCCAGCAATTCATCTTTCAGGTCGTTATAAACGGATTGGTGGATCACCTCGCGCCGCGCACGGGGACGTTTGATCGGAACGGTAATGATCGTCTCCACTGTTGCGGCCGGACCGTTGGTCATCACCACGATACGGTCGGATAGAAGAATGGCTTCGTCAATGTCGTGGGTTACCATAATGACGGTGTCAGTACCGCCATCAGATCCGTCGTCGCCGTTTCCGCCTTCCGTCGGCTTCCACAGACTGACAAGCTCATCTTGAAGAGTGGCACGAGTAAGTGAGTCCAGCGCGCCGAAGGGTTCGTCGAGAAGGAGCACTTGAGGGCCAACCGCGAAAGCACGTGCAATAGCCGCACGCTGCTTCATACCGCCGGAAATCTCGTCCGGCCGCTTATGGCGATGCTTCCACAATCCGACCACACTGAGATAATGCTCGACGATACCCTTCTTTTCATCCCGTGAACGGTCAGGGAAGACAGCGTCGACGACCTCGTAGACGTTTCCCCATACCGAAAGCCACGGCAAGAGAGAGTAGTTCTGAAAGACGACGCCCCGATCCGGGCCGGGCCCGGTAACAGGTACTCCGCCTAGGAGTACCTGACCGGTCGTTGGCTTCTCCAGTCCGGCGACGATATTAAGAATTGTGGATTTGCCGCAACCGGAGTGTCCGATCAAGGAGACGAACTCGCCTCTTTCGATGTTCAAGTTAATATTTTGGAGGACCTGGAAATCGCCCTTCTTGGTTGGATACACCTTACTGATGTTTTCTATATTCAGATAAGACATACCGTCACCCCCCATAGCTGAATCGTTTTTCAATATAATGAAAGAATCGGTCCAAAATGAGACCAACCAAGCCGATGAGCACGATAGCAGAGATAACCCGCTCCAGGCTGAGAGAGTTCCAGCTATCCCAGACGAAGAATCCGATACCGGTTCCGCCTGAAAGCATTTCTGCGGCGACGATAACCATCCAGGCGATTCCAAGGCTCAGCCGCAATCCCGTAAGGATATACGGTAACGCGTAGGGAAGAAGCACCTTCGTCAGGAACTTCCATTTCGAGAAGCGGAAGACCGCAGCGACGTTTCGATGGTCCTTAGGAATCGACGAGACGCCAAAGGCAGTATTTACGACCGTCGGCCAAAGCGACGTGATGAAGATAATAAAGATCGTGGCCGGACCGACCGAGTGAAATACCGCCAGCCCAATAGGGAACCATGCCAATGGGGATACGGGTCTCAGCACTTGGACAATCGGGTCGAAGAGTTGCCTGCAGAACGGGGTCACGCCCATAGCTATCCCAAGCGGCACCGCGACGAGCGCACCCAATAGGAATCCGGCGAATACCCGCTGCAGCGAGGCGATTAACTGCAGCGCGATCCCCTTATCGTTAGGCCCGAAGTCATAAAACGGATCTGAGACGAGCTCCCAGAAAGTGGCCAGCGTACTCATGGGTCCAGGAAGGGATTTACCCGAGAGCCGGCTCGTTATCTCCCACAACAGGACGAGAAGCGCCATGCTCCCGAGCAAGTAACCGGTCTTGCGCAGGCCGTTTCTTAGGCCGTTCTTCCAGTGGGAAGGCAGAGCGAGGCGCCCCGGTGATAACACTCTATTTGTGACGCCCTGTTCCAATTGCTCACTCATGACGATCAACCTCCGTATTGTTTTAACGATCCCGCCGGATCGCTCGGGTCAAACGTAGCGCCGTCCAATTTGAGCTGGAATGGCTTCATGTCGTCGTCGGGAATAGCTATTCCCATTTCGCCCGCGACTTCGCGGTACAGATCCTTCATAATCAGCTTGTCGGCAATCTTCTCGTACTCCGGGTGTTGGTTCAAGTATCCAAACCGGACGTACTGGCTCATAAAGAACATGGCGTGGGACTTGCGCGGAAAATTCACGTTGCCGCCCTTGTGAAAGAGCATATAATCGTCCGTGTAGACGTGTTCGCCAAGATCGGCGCCGAGATCGTATTTACCGAGCAGTCGATTCTCGATTGTATCGGCCGGGGCGTTAACGTAGGCCTTGCCGCCGATCACCTTAGCAGCTTCTTTGCGGTTATCCAAATTATCGAGCCACTGCGACGCTTCGAGGACAGCTTTCATGACAGCCTTCACCTCGTCGGTTTGGGTGCTAAAGGTCTTGTTGAGGACAAGAGCCTTCTCGGGGTGGTCCTTCCAGATGTCCTGAGTGGAAATATGAGTGAATCCTATTTTCTCGCGGACAGCCACTCCGCCCCATGGCTCACCCACGCAGAACCCGTCCATATTCCCAACTTTCATATTGGCAACCATCTGCGGCGGCGGAATCGTGATGATCTTCACCTTGCTCTGATTTACCCCGACTGCCCCCAACCAGTAGCGAAGCCAGAGGTCGTGCGTTCCCCCTGGGAAGGTCCCGGCGAAAGATGTCTCGCGCTCTGACATTTTCTGTTCGATTGCGGCTTTAGCCGCCTTCAAATCTCGAAAGCCAGCTTTGCTGAACTCGTTGGAAAGTGTAATCGCCTGCCCGTTCACGTTGATCATCATGGCGATTGGCAGCTCGCTGCCGGCCTGGCCGCCGACCCCAGTGTAAACGGAGAACGGCATTCCGAAGAGGCAGTGGGCCGCATTCAGGTCTCCGGAGAGCAATTTGTCGCGTACCGCGGCCCATGATGCTTCCTTGGTGACGTCCACGTCCACGCCGTACTTCTCAAAGAGGCCGAGTTCTTTGGCCATGACGACCGAAGCGCAATCCGTCAGCGGAATGAAACCGATTTTGATCTTTTTTCCCGACATTACAGGCTTGTTTCCGGACGTTGCTGCCGGCTTGTTATTGCCACCGCCGCCGCATGCTGCAAGGAGCGCGCTTGGCAATACCAATGCTGCAGCTCCTGCAAGGCTAGCCTTTTTCAAAAAATCCCGTCTCGTCATCTTATCGCTCATCGGACTTTTCCCCCCACATTAATGTGTCTAAAATAAAACGCCTACCCACAAAAGCACACAACAGGATTTATCCGTTAAAAACGGCATTTCACCATTATTGTGTTGCTGCTGCGGATAGGCGACATTGCCCAGAAGACACATCTACGTGTCATACCAATAAAGGAAGCCCTGCATTCGCCGACTGTTCACGCGGAAATAAAAACGCGCAAAACAATTAGTTTCTGCAGGGCTCCATTGCCCATATGTTTGAAAGACATCATTGTCATCAAACCTATTAGATGTTAGTAATCATGACACCGTTTGTTCATTATTAATCTGTTATATTATTTATTTTATTGATTATTTCAAATTAGTCAAGTCAATTTGTTAATTTATTTTACACCATCACAAATAAATGTCATATTACCTTACATTAATCTACGGAATAATCGCCAAAGTCTCGGACTGGCCAGGGTAAGCTTAGAGGTCGGGTGGCTTTCACTTGCACATAATCTACTCAAGAAATCATTAATCGAACAAAATCGAAAAGTGGTGGTACAGGATTAGCCCCCTGTACCACCACATCTGCATAATTTTCATGATTTTTTGATAAAGTGAGCTGTCTTTAAGTGAACTTACTACTTTTAAGATAGCCCCTTTACTCCCCCTTCGGGTTCAACCCCTTAAGCACGTTCTCAATCGTCCATTGCGCTGCTTCTTCGTCCGTTAATTGCGGACGCGTATCGGTGATGATTGCGCCTGGGCCATAGTTTTGATACTCGGCGAACCGTGCATCCTTCGCTAGGAAGCCGGACATATCCGTCCAACCGATCGGGTTAATATGCGCCCCCATCTCTGTGTTCATGAATAGCACACTAGCGATGGCATTAGGATTGCCGCTCGGGTGCCACGGACGTCCGAGCCAGACCGTTCCAGAAGCTGCGTCGCTTGTCAGCTTACTGTTCAAGAACAAGTAGCCGAACGGCTCTGTGATCATCGTACTCGCTGCCGTAATGTAGCCATTGTTCGAAGAGGAACCCCGATCCAAGGAATGAATCACACTTTCCTCGAATACAGCACGGGAGCCCCCAAAGATAAAGTCCACATCGCCTTCAATGTAACATTGATAGAAATATTGTGTGCCTCCGTTCGTCAACAGCGTATCCTGGTTGCCCAGGAAACGGACGTTGATAAACCGATGACGATCACCTCGTACATTTAGTGCAACTGCCTGCTTGTTCTGCACATTGACAGATGATTCATCGAAGGAATTCTCGATAGTAAGGTTGCGTGCAGTAAAGTCATTACCGTTTACAAATACGCTTGCGCTTCCGCTCGTACCGTAAGTACCACCGATCGGGCGTTCCAGACCTGCATAATTATCATAGGTGAGAACGGTTCCTTCCGCACTTTCCCCGACTAAAGTAATAAACGGTTTATTCGCCGGAATCGTCACGACCTCTTTATAGATCCCATTAAGGATAGAAATTTCTACGGGTTCAGTATTGTTGGCCTGCACCGCATCAATCGCAGCTTGAACCGTCACGTAGTCTTTACTGCCGTCCTGTGCGACCGTTAAGTGATTCGTCATCGCGCTAAGCTGGCTGCGAAGATCACCAACCCGCTCCATATCGCCTGACTTCAGCGTTCTTCCGTCCGTGGTGACGGAGTTTGTATTTTCTGCCAGCGCATACACCCCATTTACGAAATAACCCGTCATTTTCATGGTTTCAAGTAACTGCCTGGCATAACTTCCGCCCCATGAATATCCGTCTCTTCGCTCTTGTTCGATTTCTTGAATGCTGTACTTAATCATACCATCGCGACCGGAGAAGATACCTTTATTCGTACCGATTTCGTAGAATCGGTACCAGGATACCGCACTTGGATCCTCAACAAAGTAAACGCCATTCGGGTCAGCACTTACGTAACGGATGCCCTCCAGCTTGACGGAGTCAAACCATTCCAACGCGCCCATTACGGCACGTTGAATCTCTTCCGTCTGGTTAGGCTGCGCCGCTAGGTATCGGACGATTCCTACCGACTCGGACCCTGAGATCGACGGATGCTCATAAGCCCGAGCACTCCTCGGCTCATACGTATATGGATCGTGCTGCGCACACCAAGCAGTAAGGACCCCATCCACTTCGATCTGCGAGCGTAGAATATACTCGATCCCCAGTGACTTCGCCTGCATAAGCGCTTCCACCGTTGCATTGTCGACGATCGCCGAATCGAACGGATATGCTTGATTGACGATATCATCAATCAGCTCGAGCACATTGATCATCGCGTTATCGTTAAACGTAGCGTAATTCGAATAGTAGACGCCGTCCCCCGGACTGCCGCGCTCCGGATATACCTGCGGCCAAGCGCCGGTATCGTATTGCATATCTAAGATAAAATCGATGCCGCGTCGAATGCTTTCCTTGTAGGCTGCATCGTTCGTCTCTTGATACACCTGTGAGATAAAACGAATTTCGTTAATGGTCGCGTTGTTATCGATGGTGCCAAGCTCAATGCCTGTTGGTCCAAACTGCGAGGACTTCTTCTCTATTGTGTTCCATGGACGATTGTAGGGCATTGCCTTCGTCCAACCACCGTGATCCATCTGCCATGACACTAGGTTGTTCGCTTGTTGAATAGCCTGCGCCAAATCACCAGTGAACGAGCCAGGCTTCTTCTCGTGTGCAAACGTTGCACCATTCCCTAGCTGCTCTACGGTTTCGAAGAAGACAACCGTATTGCCGAACGTATTCGTTCCCTTCGCACCCTTCTTCAATTGCAACCCTTTAAAGGCCGGCGTGAGCGACTTCCAGCTTCCCGTCGGATAGCTCAGCGTCAGATCCTTATAGTCCACCTCTGCAAGCCGTGCATTCAGCGTCACCGCCACAATGTTGCTTGCGACCGCATGTGCGCCGACGATGCGAACTTCGGGTGACCCCTGCGTTTCCGCGGCAATTCGCGCGATAATTTCATGCGCTTCAGCGGACGTGACCATCGCTTTCTCACCGAATCCGCCCTTCCCCGACATATAGCCGTGGCGAACGACTGCACCAATGCTTCCGTTGCTATCCGTCAAGCTGAGCGCACGAGCGATCATATCCGCCGCGGCTTTCCGTGTCAATGATTCATGCGGGCGAGCCTCCGCGTTGTCATCTTCTGCTACATAGCCCGCTGACTTTGCGGCTTGCAATACGTACGCATCCCATTCATCTAAGGATTTCTCCCATATGGCAGTCTGAGAAGACAGCCCTTGGAACTTATCATCATGCACGAGGCCAAGCGTGTCGTTCATCTGGGACATGAACTCGATCCGCGTGATTACGCGATCTGCTGAACGCTCCCCAGCAAGCATACCAATCGCATCTAGCTTCTTTAGGAGCAACCCTCCGATAATATCGGTGACCTCAACCTCTTCCATGGCAACCGGTGGCGGTCCTTCCGTGTCCGATCCGTCATGAATCCGCAAGTGATCGATATTCGCGCCGCCGCTCGGACCTGTCGCCGTTGCACGGATTACATTAGCGCCAGCCAGAAGTGTCGTCTTGAAGGACGCCGTTTGCCACTGGGCGAAATCTCCGGTCGACGGGAAGCCTAGTTGCGGTGCCGCAACAACTCCGTTCACAGCGATCTCGGCTGGGCGATCCTCTGCCGCACCGGACGCATAACGGTACTCCAACGTATATTCGCCGGCTGCAGGCAAACTCACCGTCCATTCAATCCATCCGCCCGGAGCGTTCGGATTGAAATCGACGAAGCCCGTGCCCGTGTATCCAGGATGCTTATTATCGATGATAGCGGCGGATAATATCGCATCCTCCGCTTCATAGATACCGTTTACCGGTGGCTCGGATGGCTGTTCGCCCCCGCCGCCGGTCCCCGGATCCTCCGTGGCCACATACGGTGTGCCCGCGATAATAATGTCATCCACGTAATGTCCGATCATCTTGCTGTTCGGCGTGAATGTCTCGAAGTAATCGACACGGTCCGCCGCCTGTTGGAAAGGTGCATTCTCTAGCTTTAATGCTCCATCTACATATACATCTGCAGTCTGAGACGTAACGTCTGCCACGACAGCGATATCGTACCAGACGCCTGCCGCAACAGTTACCAGAGGCTCGAACGTATTGTCCGCGTGTCTATAGTTCATAAAGCCGCCATTTGTCTCAAGCACCACAGAGGTCTTGCCATCACCCTTGAGGCGAACAACCTTGGTGGAGCTCGTATATGTCGGCTGCATAAATTTAAGCTGCAGCGTTATTTCACTTGCCAAAGGATCAAATGATTTGCTAAGAATCACATTCGTGCTATCACTCGTATCGTCCAGATAGACGCTCCGATTTGTTTCATCCGGTACAGCTGCAATCCGCACCGTTCCACCCGCCTCGGAAGCACTGTAACCAACCGGAAGCTCACCTATCGCCTCATTATTGAAATCGCTTTCAACAACGACAACAGGTGGCACGTATCCTTCGGGATAACCAGCTATGACAATATTATCGAGATAATGGGAGCCGGTGCTGCTGTTCGGCGTAAACGACTCCATGAAATCCACGGTGTTCGATGGACTATAGAATGGAGCGCCGTCGATTTTCAGTTCGCCGTTTACGTATATGTCGGCCGTGTCGGTGTCTGTATCAGCGATCATTTTCAAACGAATCCACTCATTCGCCGTAACCGCTGCAATCGGCTCATATGTATTATCGGCATGACGATAGGTCACGCTATTGCTTTTGGTTTCGAGGATAATCGGCGTTCCGCCGCTTCCCTTCAACCTAATGACCTTTGTGGAACTGACATACGCCTGCATCATAAAATCCATTTCAACCGTAACCTGTCCGGCCAACGGTTCGATCGACGTACTCATAATGACATTCGTAGAAGTGCTCGTGTCGTCTAGATAAACGCTCTTATCCAAGGCGTTCGGCACTTCCGCAACTCGAACCGTTCCTCCTCCTTCAGAAACCGTGAAGCCTACAGGCGTCTGCCCTGTGGCCATCGCATTAAACGTTTCATTGACCGCTTCCACCTTACCATCGAACCCTGATGCATAAGCCGAATCCGACCAGATCGGGCTCCAAGAGGATACTACAATTGCTAGTGCCAAAGGTACAACGATCCATTTGCTTACCAGCTTCATTCGTTTCAATTAATTATTCTCCTCCCATAAATCAGATTTGAGTCTTCGACTGCAATTCGATTATATGGAAGCGGCCCCCATTACGTATACAATCCTCACATTCGTGATAACTTTCTGGTGCAACGAGCGACGTGACCAAATCTAATGATTATTTTAAGAGGGAGTGATTACATCAAACGAATACCTCTAATGGTCCATGTATAAATATCCCAAACAAACTAATAATACTGAAAAATACAAATGCAGAGGGATTATTGCGATGGCGATAGATGCGGCGACGGTATTCAGTTTCTTTTTTTCAATAACTTTGATATTTGTCATTTTCTTTGCGGTAACCCCGAAAAGACTCCATCTGCTTGAAATATTATTTAATTGGTTTGTTATTTTATTAGTACACGGGACATTATTTGCCATCCTCATCTTGAATTATAAATTAATCGAGGTAAACACTAACCTGTTTTTACTCTGGTCATTCGTTATCAATAGGTTTGTCTTAATGCCATTACTGATTATTTGGTTATTGGATCTGTATGGATCGGTACGTTCCTTTTTCTTTAAGATGATATTGACTGTGACTTTCACCGCCATATTGACCGGAATCGAATACTTGTCCGATTGGTTGGAGGTGCTCCACCATGCTGAGCCTTGGCAGATATGGTGGACAGTTGTCCAATGGAAAGCGATTATTTTTATTACATACCTGTTTAAGATATGGTTTCGGAGTGTTTTTGAAAAAGAGGTGAAAACCGGGTGAAAGTACTTGTACTTCCCAATGACTTCGATATGAACGAATGGATCATTCTGGTCGCGTTAATCGCTGTATACGCTTTATTCTTCCTTCTGCCGCAGCGATTTCCGAAAACCATCACCATGTTGATTTATATGTTCAGTATTTCTCTGGAAAAAGCAACCGATTTAATTTTGGAATACCCTCCCTATGTCCTGTATTATCTAAACGACTCAATGGAATTCGAACTATTTGATTTCTTGACTTGTTTCCTGTACCCTGCCTTCGGTTATCTCATGTTGTACGTTTATGATAAGTGGAATGTACGTGGGATCACCATCTTCTTTTATCTTATGGCTTGGTCGATTTTTGCCGTATTATTCGAATGGATGATGATGAAAGTCCGAATTTTTAACTACACGGGCTGGACTCTTTTCCACTCTTATGCTGTTTATCTGTTGGTTGTCGGTTTATATATCGCTTTTTTTCATTTCGTCAAATACTTTTTTAAGAAAACAATGAAGGAAAGCTTTGGAGGCCTAAGAAATTGAATAAAATCCCTCCTTTTCGTCGAACCAGGGCTTACTTATCCGAATTTACTACGACACAACTCCATTTGAGAAACCCTTGGGTGGTCGCCTTCTTTTCCTTTGCATACCCGGGATTCGGAGCACTAATGCTGCATCGGTACGCAAAGGCTTTTATTTTGTTGTCGTGGGAGTTATTTATCAATGCCCAAGCAAAGATTAATCTTGGCATTATGTATTCGCTGCTGGGTCAATTTAATAAGGCTAAAGAAATCCTGGACGAACGTTGGTTAATGCTTTATGTCGGAATCTATATGTTTGCCCTGTGGGATAGCTATCGTACAACAGTAGATTTAAATAAACTCTACCTTCTGGCGGATAGAGAAGATGCTCCGCTAATACCGATTAAGTTTGGTGTTTGGGATATGAATTATTTGGACAAAAGAAAACCTTGGGCAGCAGTTGCATGGTCATTAATATCTCCAGGACTAGGACATCTATATCTTCATAAGGTAATAACCGGTTTTTTTCTCTTAGGTTATACCCTGGCAATAATGTACTGTTCCCATATACCGCAAGCTATTAATTACACATTTATTGGTCATTTTGCACAAGCTAAAAAAGTTTTAGATATGCAGTGGGCATTATACCTTCCATCACTTTATGCTTTTATTTTCTATGATGCTTATGTGTCGTGCGTGGAATATAACAAATTATTTGACAAAGAGCAGTCCAAATTTTTAAGGCAGAACTATCAAAACCCTAATTTTGAAATGCCCATTAAGGAAGGGTGACCCAAATTGTATGTTATAGCGACATTTGAACAATCCATTTTTTTGGAATTAGCTATTACCGCATTAGAACAAAAAGGAATTCTGAAAGAAAAGATACTCGCTGTACCTATGGATAAAAGAACAGAACCACGGAAGCTGTTTGATACCATCCATCGAGCAGACGGATTTAGTATGTTCGATGCCGCAGCGATACTGGGAACGTGTTTCATGCTTCTTGGAGCCATTTATGGTTATGTTTTGAAATGGGGTCCTATTATATGGGGAATTATCGGAGCCGTATCGGGAATTTTATTGGGTTTTGTTTTGAAGCTTTTGATCGTGAAAAAGAGTAATTACGGCACGAAAAATATAACCTCGGAAGTGGTCTTGATCATTCGTTGTGATGAACACCAATGGGAAACAGTTGAAAATATTCTTTGGGATAACACGGCATTGGGGATTTCTCGGATTAAAAATTTACAAGAGGGCACCTCAATAACGTCGGCCGACGCCCCGGTTATTTTTTCTTCTCCATACTGAAAATATTAATACATACCTGCTAAAAAAGGCGGCTTACGACATTGAATCAAATCCCTCCAGATCGCCGAGCAAGGGCTTATTTATCCCAATTTACTACGACCCAACTCCATTTGAGAAACCCTTGGGTTATCGCCTTTTTCGCCTTTGCATATCCAGGATTCGGAGCGCTGATGCTGCATCGGAACGCAAAGGCTCTTATTTTGTTATCGTGGGAGTTATTTATCAATTCCCAAGCCAAGATTAATCTTGGTATTATGTATTCGCTTCTAGGACAATTCGATAAGGCTAAAGAAATCCTGGACGAACGTTGGTTAATGCTTTATGTCGGAATCTATATGTATGCCCTTTGGGATAGCTATCGTTCAACAATAGATTTAAATCAACTCAGTATTTTAGCGGATAGAGAAGATGCACCGCTAATACCGATTAAGTTGGGCACATGGGATATCAATTATTTGGATAAAAGAAAACCTTGGAATGCGGTTGCTTGGTCCATTTTAACTCCAGGGCTAGGACATCTATATATTCATAAGGTGCTAATGGGTTTTTTTATCTTCGGATATACCATACTAATTATGTATTTTTCCCATATACCAGAAGCAATAAATTTCACACTTTGGGGTGATTTTTCACAGGCTAATAAGGTTTTAGATATGCAGTGGACATTATACCTCCCGTCCATCTACTCTTTTATTTTTTATGATGCTTATATGTCGTGCGTAGAATTTAACAAATTATTTGAAAAAGAGCAGTCCAAATATTTAAGGCAGAACTACCAGAACCCTAATTTTGAAATGCCCCTTAAGGAAGGTTGATACAAATTACAAGTAAGAAGCCCGCACTCGTCTAGAGGCGGGCTTCAATACAGTCTTGCATGTTTAATGAGTCTTTATTTAATGTCGCCGTAAAAACTTTGACTGAATACCTGAAACAGCGCTGTCCCGTTCGTTTGCCTTCCTTGCCAGATCGTCACCGATACGGGAGTCTGCGCATTGCCTCCTGCTGCGGATGAAGTCGGTGCCATGATCCGGATAGTATATGTTTCACCGTTCTTATCCTGAGCCACCGCCTGCAAATATACGTGCGAATCTTCCGTTATAACCATCCACTCGGCGGCTAGCGTTTCCAATTGCAGCCCCAGCGGTTCGGCGCGAAGCTTCAATTTGCCCTGCAGCAGGTCATTCTCGCCGTACTGCCAATCGGTTTCGATCATCAGCTTCTTCGCCTTGTCGCTGAGCCCGCTGCTTCCCGAGGGAATCGCCAGCCAGCCGTTCATCCGCATTCCCGTTCGCGGCTCGTAAACGGCCGCGACTTCCGACGTTTCCGCCGTCTTATAATAGCTGTTCGGCAGTACTTCCGCCTTGACCTCATACAAACCGGCAGGCAGGGAGACGGATGCGGAAGTGTTTCCCGCCTCGTCTGTACCGTATACTGCGCTCGTTACCGAGCTTGTTGTTCCGTCCACATGGATACGGTGGACGGTAAACCGCACCGGCAATCCCGCCAGACTGCCCGGTTCTCCGTCATCCTCCTGCGTTATCTTGGCGGCAAGCGCCAATTCCATATCGGACGACACGACAGTTGAACCCATATACTCGATGGCTGCTCCCTCTTTGGCCACCGTCAATACGGAACTTCCGTCGCTGCCGCGATAATGGGAGGCATCGTTTTGGGCGAATGCGGCCTGCAGGTCATGCGCAAGCGTATCCGCATCCGGCACCGCGCCAACGTCCACTTGGTAGCCTAACGGCGCTTTCCCCTGCTCATCTGTAACTGCCGTACCGACAACCGTTCCGTCAACGGTGAAAGTCACCGATTCCCCGGATACCGGCTGTCCGAATGAATCCGTGAGCACGGCATTCAGAACGGTCGTATCGCTCAATACGCCCGCTGCGGGTTCCACCTGCAGCTGTGTGCCGTGATAAAGCGTGAAGCGAATGGTTTGCGTAGCTGCGTTGCCTGTGTTATCGATCGCCGTCGCGATTAAAGTATGCTCGCCTTTGACCGTAATCGCCGTTCCCGTTGTCCAATTTACTCCGTTCAACTTCACATCAAGACTTTTAAGTCCACTTCCGGCATCGTCAGCCTTCACAACCGGGATGACACTGTCCGTATAACTTTGTCCGTTTTCCACGCCATCGATCGAAATCCATGGAGGCGTAAGATCGGTGTACTTCACGGTTAGAGAGTCCACATTGGCGCCGCTTGATCCGATCGCGGTTGCCCGTATCGTATTGTTCCCAGCGTTCAGAGAAACGGTCGCGCTTGCCGTCGACCAAGTACTCCAGCCGCCTGTCGGCGGAAAGGACAAGCTGCTGTTGACTACGCTGCCATTAACCGTTATCCGCAGCGGACGATCCCCGTTGCTTCCATTGGCATACCTGAACGTTAATTCATACGTTTCGGAAATGTTCTTCTTCACCGTCCATTCGATATAATCTCCGCTTGCCTGGATATAGTCTGCATACCCTGTACCGGTATACCCTGAAATTTGGTTCGCAGTAACCGGTCCGCTTAACACAGCATCTTCTGCTTCATAAGTCACAGGAATCCCATAAGCATGTACATTTTCCAAACCGGCATTGACGGTCTTCAAAATGTTTACCATATCTGTATAAGGCTGATCCTGCTGATTCACTAAGCCTATATTGAAATTCTCTCCGTCTTTACGCCCTGTAACCGCTTGGTCATAGTACGAGAAATAACCAGAGCCAACAAACAACGGATGTTCGATTTGGCTTTCGACGAAAGCTTTGAAGGCCAAACCTCTATCCGCTATACTGGGTACAGTTGTAGCCGCATTCACGGGTGACAAACCGCGCTCTGTGGTACTAAATGTATATTCCAGATTCAATAGGGGTTTTCCGTAAGTCTCATATCTGGATATCCAATCCGCGCTATTCGTATAATTATCTACAGAGAAGGCATCCACAAACTCCATGGCCGCTGAATCCCAATCCAGACTGGTCCGCCAGGTTGGTACGATAGACGCGCCCAGGAACAGGTGGTTTGTATCATATTTTTTAATTATGCTTCTGATAGTAGAGAAATAGGTTCTAGATGCTAGCTTAATATATTCCGACACATCCGCAGCCGGAACCTTGGCTATATTGATCGAAGTATCCTTTAACGCAGTGAACGATTCAGCGCTCGTACCTAGAAGCTGGTTAACGGCATTAATGTCATTGTTGTACCTTGGCGCAAGAAAATCCACGAATGCGCTTTTCGCCGGAGATGTAGAATTGTGTGTCAGTACCTCTTTTACGATATCGGCAGACCACCCAGCCTCATTATCGTAAGTATATCCGATTAACCACGGATCATTTTTCGCCTTTTCAAGCTGCGCGGTCAAAGCGGTTTCTATTATGGATTCACTCTGCGGGTCAAAAACATCGTATGTCCATTGAATCCTTCTTAGGCTGCCGGGATCCTGCAAGACCTGAATGTACGGAAACGTTACATTAGTCGGTCTTGTCCACTTGCTAAAGGCATTAAAACCCCAATCTATCAAACGTTTCTTGGTGATATCCTCCCATTTCGACTCAAAGTCGCTGCCATACTTTCTCATGACATTGGCAATGACGAAGCTTACTCTTTCTCCGTTAGAATCATTTACATAGGCAGGAGCATAAGCAACGGGATCAGGAAGCTCCTCAAACACCTGCTTCGGAGTGCCGTCCGCTTTTTTAAGCGGCGTTCCGTATCCCCACTCCCATATACTTGTAGCATCCACGCCCTTTAGAATAAATTTATACCCGTCCGGGGTAACAAACCACCATTTGTTATCGATTTGCTGTAGTCGGAAAAAACCGGTCTTAGTGTAATGTCCTCCATTTTTAATCCCGCCGTACTGATCATATTTTGAAGGGTCCAGCGAAACCTTTGATAGCAGATTTGCCTCATCCGTGTATTCCTGCTGCAGCTGCGCGTCGGATGTCACCTTTCCATCCCATGTTTCGTAAACCCATTGCCCATATTTGTCTACCATTAGGGCATCCTTCTTAAGCTCGAGAGCCATTTGCTCCACAGTAAGCGCTGGACCGGGATTCACGCCTTCCTGTCCGGTCCCTTTATAAATTTGAACTTCGGTGAGGGGGATATGCTGAAAGGCATGAGGACGCTTAATATCGATTACAATATATCTGGCCGTCTTGTTCGACATCGGTATGTTGACCGAATAGTTCCAGGTTGAGCTTGGGCTCGTTGAGGTTATTCCAGGTGATCTGATGTGTTTGGCAGCAATATAGTAAAAATCCGTTACAGCCTCAGGGCGGTACTTGACCGTAAACTCTTTAAACCCCCAAAAGCTATTGGGTGAATTCAGTACGACGTTAATACTTTCCAACGGGTAGTCCTTCAACAGGTCAAATACCACCTGTACAGTCCCTTGGGAAGTCGCACTCCCCATCCATCCGGCGTATGTTGTCGTTAATCCGTCAAAAAGCACGCCATTGGTCGAGGAAATCAGACCTGTAGCTCCCTTATCAGGCGAATTACCCCCATCCGGCGCAGGTTTATAGTAATAATTTCCGGTTTTTAGCAGAGTGCCTGCCCCCTCAACATCTCCGGCAGGGATAAACGTTGCTATCATTAGGAATGCTAGAAATAGTGCCAAAACACGAGTTTGATATCCTTTACGCCATGTTCCCATCATTCAACCTCCTCTTTTCTCCTAAAAAAGTGTTTGATAGACGCGCTAGCGAACGAGAAATCCATACTTTTGGGGCTACATAGGAACCATCTCCTCTCATTCTTGCAACATGTATTCTTTTTGAAATTAAGCGCTTACATAAATAGCCCATATTATCCCTCCATCTTCCTGCCTTCTGCGTCAAATTGCTTAACATACTCCACCAATGAATCGAAATTAACCCAAGAAATACCCACCTTCTGATCGGCAGCGCCATAAGACATTATCAGATCATCTCCTGCAATAATTCCTCCTGTTGTAAACAAGCAAGGCGTAGGATAATCGCTTGGCATCTCCCAAGCTTGCTGGGCGTACATTAATCGCTCCGAGCATCGATGCATCACAACCGGGAAGTCATTATCCTGCTCGCGTACGATCAGGAACGATTGCGTGTAACCAAATTGGACATCCTTCTTGCCATGATAAGAAACAAGCCATTCGTTAGCTGAAATCCTGAGAGGCGCCCAGCTTGCCCCAATCCTGTTATCCTCCCAGTGAAATTGGCTGGTTGCCAGCAGTCGATGGGTTACCCGATCCGTTACGAAGTCCTCCAACTTCTCCGCCGCAGCGAGGTAGATCGACGGTTTCTTTAGCTTAGATCCTTGCGGGAATAAGGCAGGCGTCATCGGGCGGTGAAGCATCACATATTGCAGCTTCCCGTCAATCCTCATCTTATCGGGGAACAGGAAAACATCGCGGTTATCGCTTACATGACCTTCCGTTAAGGGGCAGACATAGGTAAAAGCTTCTTCATAGCGGCCAGCCTTCAACAATTCTAAATCCAGCTTATACAGAACGGTTACGGTATTGTTGGTTCGCGCGGTAACATGGAAAGTATCATCACCCTCATGCACCCAGCCGGGCACATAGTCGTTCCGCGTATCAACCGACGGCTCCTGGTCAATAAGCCAATACGGGCCCGGCGGGAACATTCGGCATGCCACGGATAGATACAGCTCATCTCCCACAGGGAATAGGCGCGGATCCTCGATGCAGCCGTTCGAATAATCGCGCACCGTGGTTCCGTGTATGTCCGTAATGTAAATATCTTCGAAACCCTCATTCAGAGCTGGAGCAAGCGCAGGCCTGGAAAAATCGGCATCCCACGTCTTGCCTAGGTCGCTGCTTGCCGCATATCCCAGAAAAATCGGATACGGGTCGTGCTTCCCTTCCTTGCGCTTCCGAGACCATGGTCCCGTAGCCCGAAAGAGCATATGCAGCTTATCAGAAGTCGGATCTTTAACAATAGCTGGGTTTAGCACCATTTTGCTCGCCCACTCACAGCCAGGAACCGGTTCGAGCACCGGCTGCGGAGAATATCGGAAATGCGGCTTCATTTCTACACCTCCTCTGTCATAAATGAGACTTCATTATTTTGAAATAGCTGCCCAATGCAGTCCGGCTTCACAGGGATGGTGATGCCCATCCTCCGTCCTTGCTTCTCGCACCAGGCGTATAGTGATCCATCCTTATATTCGCTTCCGGCTTCCAGCTCCTCTGCGCGCTCCGACAGCGTAAACAAAAACACCCATGCCGCTTGATTCCATTCATGGAAATCGAACCGATTCCTTGGACCATCATAGATGATGTAATCGATGCACAGGGTACCTTCTTGCTCAGATCGGGTGATCTCCATACGGGGCACACCTTTGTCCGATAAAGCAGACAGCTGCTTAACCCGCACCGTTTGCCTGCCAATGACAACCGCAGCATCGTAATCAAGCTTGTTGCCAGAGTCACAATCCACCCCTTCGATATAACCTCCGATTTCTATTCGGATTCGAAGATCCTCTGCCTTAAATACGCCATTAATCGGATCCAAAACCGGGTGCCAGTCCCCGAAATCCAGCGCCATATTGATCCCGAATACGATATCGCTCTTATCCTGCACTCCCGTGAAGACAGCCGACGAGAAGTCCCTCCCATCCTTCAGGAAGCGCAGCTGTACATAGGCCGCCTTGCCATGGTTATCCACATAAGCAATCAGGTTGCGGCGTTGGTTCCACATCATGTCCTTGGAGAAGGAGCCTAAGCAGTACGCTTCCTGCATGTACGTGGTAGCAAAGCTCTGGTAACCCGTCTCCTCTTCCTCGAAGACAGTACAACGGAAGTAACGTTCCTCCTCCGTGCTAAAGTAAGGTAATAGCTCCTCCGGACAACGAAGCGCTCGAGTGTCCGGATAGCTCTCCAGCATAGGAGAATAAGAGCGGCTATGCGGACCTGCCCATTCCTTCGTACGCGGATGGTAACGCTCGGCTGCCATTCTCCATGCGATGAAAAGCAGCTTCTCGGTTAGCATGACGGAAGCGGGGTCCTTGGTCTCCTCATGAATATGGTGAAGCTCCTCCATGGTAATCGGCGTATAACAGGGGCTATTAAATTCGACAAAGGTGCCCAGCCGTACGGTGTAATCATAAAGCCGCCGCAGTCGATTCCGACCATATTGCACAAATGTTTCTAGCCCAATGACCTCTCCGCCTACGAGTGTAACGAAAGCCCCCATCGCCGCTATATTCGTATAGCTGGGACCGACATCCCGTTTCACGATCGCTTGACAAGCACGTCCTATTGCCTCCGATAATCCTTGCCTGAGCCCTTCGCTTAAGCGATCCCCATGGTGCTTTAACATTAAAACCAGCTTTTTACCGATGAAATCGGCAAAGTTCCAATCCGGAGCTTCCATCTGGTCCAGGTGCTCCTCATAATAATAGGACCAAATTCCATAGGTAGGGCTATCTTTACGCCTGTCCTGTAATTGCACAATGACGGCTGCTATTTCTGCCGCCCGCTGTGCATAATCAGACAGCCCGCTGTCCAATAAATCCAGTGCATATACGACAGACAAGTAGGTGTAGTGCACATAAGGATAGGAATCCTTTTTAAGAGCGGTATGATAGGTTTTCTCCATCGGTCCATACTGCAGCTTTACTGCCGGATTGTAAGAAGCTTCCCGTGCTGAAAGACTTGCCAATAGCTGCTCCTTATTGCTGTAAACAGTCATCATTTATCCTCCGCCAATTAGGAAGTGAAAGCTTAAAGCTATCCCTTGACCGCGCCAATCGTCATCCCCTTGATGAAATAGCGCTGCAGAAAGGGGTACAAGAATATGATCGGCCCAATGGTGACACATACCGTGGAAAGCTGCACGCCCGATGCGGAAACGGGAATGTTTACATTCGTATTCAGATAATCCAGATTCGCATTGGACACGATCCTTCTTAACATCATCTGCAAAGGGTGATTCTGCGGATTATCGATAAACATCAGCGCATTAAACCAGTCATTCCAATAAGAAAGCGCATAGAACAGTGTGATTGTTGCGATTACGGGCATCGAGATCGGCCAGATGATCCGGAAGAAGATATACAGCTCATGGGCTCCGTCCACAGTCGCCGCCTCGCTTAATTCAAAGGGAAGCGTTCGGAAATAGGAGGTCATCAAGAATGCGTTAAATGCGGAGAACAATTGCGGCAAGATCAACGCCAATAACGAGTCTCTTAAGCTCAGCCAGTTGGAGATGAGCAAATAATAGCCCACCAGACCAGGCGCGAACAGCAGCGTGATATAAATGTAAAAGGAAAGAAAATTCCGATATTTCACCTTCTGATGAGCTGCAACATAAGAGAACATGGAAGTCAGCAGCACGGCTCCGGCTGTACCGACCACAGTAATAAACACGGAAACAAAGCTGCTTTGGTACACCTGATTGCCCGCGAATAAGAAGCGATAGGAATCAAGCGAGAAAGCCGTCGGCAGCATCTGGAAGCCTCTGACAATCTGATGCTCCGCTGTGAACGATCCGATATACACAAGCCAGAAGGGAATGAGGCAAATCAGGGCAAAAAAGCCAATGAATACATATGCCGCGACGGACACGGTAAGCTGGGAAGTATCTCGTTGTTTCGATATCATGCTTAAGCTCCTCTCTAAAATATCTTCGAATCATTATCCACCCGACGGACAATCCAATTGAAGAATAGGATGGTGATAAAACCCATAACCGATTGGAATAAGGCGACTGCTGCGGCATTGCTGTAGCTGTTCATATTCGAGACATCCCTCAAGGAGCGGTAAGTATAGGTATCGATGACATCCGTAGCCTTGAAGAGCAGAGAATTGTCTCCTATGATTCCATAAATCAAGCCGAAATCTCCGTAAAAGATACGTCCCAGCGCGAGAAGCGTAAGTACGATAATGGTCGGCCTGAGCAGAGGCAGGGTAATATACCATATCTGATGCCATCGCTTGGCGCCGTCAATTCTTGCGCTTTCGTAATATTCCTCGGAGAAGCCGGTTACGGTCGCAAGATAAATAATCGAACCCCAGCCGGCTCCCTTCCATACGAAGATGATCGTCAACAGCATAGGCCAGACCGACGGCGTCTGAAACCAATCGACCGCCGAGTACCCGAAATCATTCAACGCTTTATTGATCATGCCGTCCTGTCCGTTGAAGAAATTCGTCACCATCAGGTTAACGACGATAATGGAAATGAAATGCGGCAATATCACGAGAGATTGAGTTACTTTCTTGAAAAACGCTTGTCTGATTTCATTAAGAAGCAGGGCTATCAATAATGAGCTAACGGTGCCTGCCGTAATGAACAGAAGGTTCAAGAATATCGTGTTTAACGTAACCCCCAGCCAATCCGGACCTGTGAAGAAAAACGTGAGATTATCGAGTCCCACCCATCGACTGCCCCAGAGCCCCTTCGCAGGTAAGAACTGCTTGAACGCCAATATGTGTGCGGACATGGGTAAATAAGAGAAAATAAATACGTACACTATCACGGGAAGCGACATAGCATATAACCATTTGTTCTTCCTGAGCTCCAGCATCATACTCATGTTCATGCTCACCTTTCCTTTCTTATGTAATTGAATATTACGCATTCACGAAGCTGGGCGTATAGTCTTGCTTTTATCAATGAGTTTCAACGGTAACAACTGTGGAGGTTTGAATTCTATCACTCGCGGAAGTACGGAGTTTACCAGTACCTAGTAAAGCGGCTTCGTTGGCTTAGGCTAAGTGGTAATACGCTTGGTCAGGGATGACCTCTAGGCCATGTTCCAATTAGTTGTAAAAATACATCTGATTGTTGGATTTCCGGGGGTTTCTGCATCATTGATGTAAAAGTACATCTATATTGTTGCCATTAGCCTATTTCAGCCTAAATGCGCAATATTAAATGCACTTTTACAAGTAATGGCTAAAAATGAGGTGTTCAAGGTGAATTTAGATGCACTTTTGCTACTCTTTTTAATGCTCACATTACTTCGTGCGTAACACTCGATTCGAGCGATTCTGTATGAAAAATCATATCGATTTTCCCCCAAGATGTTAATATCGTTAAATCTGTATGAAAAATCGTATAGAATCTCTCCTTTTAGCGCTTATCCCAACTATTCTATTCGAAAAATCATACAGATTTACGGACACACAAAAGGATTGACGGGTTGTGGGTGATTCGTAGAACTACCGGATTGTAGCTTCAACAACCACCTGTTCTAACTGCCTGTCGCGGTTGGCTCCGGGTTCTTGCATCTGCTTTCTCCGTCTTCTTGTTTGCAAGCTGTTCTCCGCACGAACATTTCGTACAGAACCGCTTCACACTTTAAAGCGATAAGGCACCATCTCCAGATCTTGGTATCCCTAAGCAGATCATGAGTTTAAATCCAGGTACCAACAAACCTGGACGGCGGTAAACGTTTGTTTTCGTCCATTAAAAAAAGCCGGAAGACCTAGAATTCCAGGTCACCGGCTTACAGGGTTAAGCTACTTCTTGCTGGCTAGGAACGCATCCAGCTGCTTTTGATACTCGGTTTGAATTTTTTTGACATTCTCATACGTCTTTTCTTTAAGCTTGACCAAACCCTCTGTTGGTTCCACCAGACCTAATACAATCGGCTCATAGTACTCTTTACCGGCATTGCTTAATTGTGCCACTTCATTGGATACCGGGCTTGGATCGAAGGTGAAGCCGGAGAGAATATCCGTTGTGAAATTATCCGGATCCCTCTGCCACTTGTTCAGCTTGATGACATCTTCAGGTAAGCTGGCATCGATGCGATCCAATGCAGGGTTCCAGCCCCAAGCGAAAGGAATACCGCCATAAGGCTTTTCTATGATTGGTTTATATAAGCCTTCTCCCGCATCTTCCCAGTTTTTACCTTTGATACCGTATGCAAGCAAATCGTAATTATCCTTCTGGTTCAGCCAGTTGACGAATTGAATGGCGCGTTCTTTGTTTTTACTGACAACGGGAACGGCAATATGGTTGCCTGCTTTGTACGTCGAGCTTAGCTTCATGCTCGGGTCAAATAGGCTGAAAGCTTCCGCGGTCGCTCCCGGAACCGACTTATCTAACCCTGTACGAGTACCTAGATTTACTCCGAAATCAAAGAAGGTAGAAACCGCTGCCTTCCCCTTGGTGAACTCTCCATTTTTAAGCAAAAGGGCATCCTTGGCAAAAATCCCGTCCTGATAGAACTTGTGATTTTGCTCGAAATTTTTCATGATCATTGGGTCCATGTCATCGAAAATATTATAGACCTTGCCATCATTCCCTTTGGTGTACAATCCTGGATAATTCAATACGGCGGCAAGGTTGGCATTGGGATCAAGCATACTAGCCAACCTCAGACCAACATGTTCAGAACCATTAGCGATGAATGGAGTTACCTCAGGAACCTTCTCTTTCACAGCGTACATGAATTTGATCAGATCGTCATAGCTCTTGATCGGCTCGATACCCAGCTTCTCCCGAATGTCCTTACGGATGACAAACGTCCACGGACGTATGAAATTGACTTCAAGCGGAACCGCGTACAATTTGCCGTTTACTTTGTTGGCTTCCATCAGCTGCGGAGAGCGGTTGCTCTTGATGTCAGGTCCGTACTTCTCGATCAGTTCGTCCAACGGTTCATAGAGACCAGCAGCAATGCTTTGTTCCGGTCTATTGTCCCAGATCAGATCGTAGTCTTCCGCGGAGGACAAGGCGACTTGACGCTTCTGAAGGACATCGGCCCATGGAATAAACACCACGTTCAGCTTCACATTAAGCGAATCGGCAAGACGGGTCTCCATCTCTCCCTTCACTTCACTCCAATCGGCCGGCGGATCTCCCGGGAACATGATTTTCAGTGTGACTGGATCTAATTTGGCGTCTGTGGAAGCTGCTGATGCACTCGGTTCGGCCGCATTTGATTTACCGGTTTCTGACGATGCCGCCTCATTCGAACCGCAGCCGGCCAACGTTCCTGCCAGCATTAGCGAAGCCGCCATTAACATAAGACCTTTCCTTCTTAGCTTCATTGATTAACCCCTCCATTTTTTAAGATCAACTGAGCAGTGACATGCCGATCATTTGCGTTTTGCTCGTGCATCCCGCTTGCTCGGTTCGTGTCTGATCATAATGGGATTGCTCAGCTTCCGTACAGTCCGGTATCTATCAAACGGTACGGAATGTTACAAATGGATGAGTACATATATTCTAACAAACCGAGTACGAATTTCTACTGTTCAGCTTGTGTCTTATCCAAACGGTATTGATTCGGCGTCATTCCGGTTGCTCGTTTGAACAAGGAAAAGAAGGTGCTCTTGGTTTGAAAACCGGACTGTTCCGTTATATCGGCTACGGTCCAATCGGTCGTTGTAAGCAGCTTGATAGCATACTCTATCCGTTGGTTTGTAATATAATCGGATAATGAGCAATGGAAATGGTCCTTGAATATTTGTCTGGTATAGTTCACGGACATAGATACATGGGCGGCAATGTCATCCACGGAAAGCATCGGATTGTGAAGATGATTACGTACGTATTCGACCATCTCGGCAGCGACCTCATCCTTCCGGCTTGAGGCATTCTTGTTGCGGTGCTGGTCTATGATCTGCAGCATCTCCTGGTACAACCACGATTTCACTTCCCCTAAGGTTGCAAATTGCTCCAGGAAAGTATGGATACTCTTCATCCCTTGAAACGTTTTATAATTTTTGAAACTCTTCATTATCGAATAAATAATGTGGGTCAGCTGCAGCTTGCATTCCTCATAGCTTAGCTCCTGCATGTGCAAGGTGAGATGATCCAAATAACCTTCAAGAGCCTTATCGTTCTTGAGCTGAACAGAGTGAATAACCTGCTTCAGCAATGCTTCATCTAGATCACTGTCTTTGCCGCGTTCATATCGCTCCAGATCTTCGGAGGTAAACACCCTGTCCTCATGATTAATGAATCCCATTAACGTCAGTTCGTACAGCTGGGTATAAATAATCTGCAAATTCTCCTCCACATCAAGCACGGAGCTTACAGCAGCGTGCACCTCCAGCTTCAGCCATCGACTGATCTGGATCTTTACGTCCTCCATCGCTCCCACAACTAATCCCAAGTCTTCCTCTGAAGTAGACGAAGAAATGAGCGCCACGATGTGATCAGAGCCGAAATCTACCGTTTCTGCAGCATAGCCGTGATTCACAAGGACTTCGGTCATAATGTTTCCTAATGCAAAGCGCAATGATTTGCGCGAAGCAAAGTCGAATTGCTCTTCGAAGCGTCCATACGATTCCAGACGTATGACCGCCATGCGGAACCATCCGGTTCGGAGAATTTGCGTTTGGTTTCTAATAAACTCTTTAATCGGTCTGGAAGACTTCGAATTTAGAATCCATTGGCGCAAGAAATCATCCTTCACCAATGCTTTGCTGCTCTTGAGCGATAAATCCAATTGTTCGATCTTCTCAACAAGGGAATCGAACCCTGAATGAATCCATGACATTTCATTATTGGTTTTCGTTGTCTGTACGATGGGATGTTTCTTGCCCAGCTTGTTTTGTATTTGATAGGCCAAGTCGCTAATAGGCTTCAAGCTGCGGTAGGACTGCCAGAACAAGTATAACAGTAGAGTTAACAGCAGAATGATTGAGGAACCGATAATTTCGGTCCGAATCTTGGCTACCTTTGCTTGCCAGAGAGAGATCGGCGATAAGTGATAAACATTCCATCCTTCTATAGGCAACCGTTCTGTCTGAATAGACCAGGTTTCATTGCCGGACTTCCATCTCCCGTTCTGCTTTGCTGCCGATTTATCCATTTCCATTAGTTCTTTCGTTAACGCAGGATCCGTATTGCCCAGAATGAACTCCTTATTCTTGCCTTCGATATATATTTTGTTCTGATCTTCCTCCGAAATCTGCAGCATGTTCACATTCAACAAGGGTTTACTGAACAGAATCGCAACAAAACCATGATAGTTCTGATTAGGACCGGCTGCCGGCACGACAAGAGCCAGAAACGATTCACCTTCCACCTCATGGTTAACATACTGCAAATACGGCGTTTTTTGGACCTTAATGTAGTCCAACATGATGGGGTCGTAGAAATTCTGCGTCGTGTAAATGCTTGAGTCTGAGGTGTAGATTTGGTCAATACTGAAATTGATTAAATAAATGCCGTGAATGAAAGGCTCGCTGCTCATAAATTCCCTTACGCTTGTCGCGGCTTTACTCAATGCTAATGGAGAGTAATCGTTATTATCCGTGTTCGTCCAAAGTGCAATACTTTCATCCGAATAGATTCTCAGCGCAAACTGACGTAATTTCTGCAAGGTAAATTCCGAGGTTTTCACGACTTGCTTCATTTTCTCCCGATTAGACTTTTCCATTTCATCCATTGCGCTTCGAGCGAACTGCTGACTCAGCAACATGGTGAATACTAGGGTGAGCAAGCTCACGGCTATGCAGGAAAATAAAAATATGCTTAAATACATCTTTTTCGGTCTAATCCGGCTCCACATGGCAAACCCTTCTTCCTTAATCAATACATATAAAGAACAGTATGACAGGATTCCTGCCTTGTCCAGTATGAATCTTATCGAAGAAGTGTGAATTTTATTGCGTGCACATGGTAAATCTTAGCCTCCTCCGAAAGTATACCGGTATCCGATAGCTGACGGAAACAAAAAACAGTCAAACACGAAAGTGTTAGACTGTTTTTTGTTTATTGCTTATTTTCATGAGGAGCCATCATCCATCTGTTCCGCAGCTTCGAATACATTTTGAGTAGGAACACGTGTAATTCCTTCTTGTTGTTGAAATTGGTCTTCCATCTGTGCATACCATTCTTCAAAAGACTGATCCAACTGCCATTCTCTATTGCGGTCTTCATTTACATCGGAGTCCATTTCGCTCACGGGATTCACCCCCTTGCCTGTTTGAGATCATACAATCAAAAACCTGACCCTACTAGGTCAGGTTTTTTGGAGGGACGAATGAAACCTAAGCTTCACTTGCCTTCTTTTTCTTCCGGCACATCATATTTATTTATGTGCGTAACCATCGCCTCGACTGCTTCACCGCCAACCGTACTTGATGGGACTTCCTTCACTTCATCCTCAGTTTCGTCCAGGAAATTAGCTTGATCGGCACGAATGGCATCCAGACTATTGGTCATGAAGCAACCTCCTATTTGTGAGAAAGACTTGTCTTGCTGTTCTTTGCATTCATCTTAATGTTGTCATGGCAATTGAAAATTATTCGTGTAGTTTTCATTAGGAGGAAATTCATTGTCGCAGTCTGAGGAAAAGTTTAATGAAATTGCCGCGCACCTTAACCTTACGGATAACGCAGCTAAAGGCAATATGTTCGGCGCAAAGTGCCTAAAGATAAACAATAAAGCATTCGCCATGTACCATCAAGAAGAGATGGTGTTCAAGCTTCCTGCGGAAGACAGCTTAATGTCTATGGAAGGAGTCCGAATATTTGAGCCAATGCCCGGTCGCCCCATGAATGGATGGGTTCAAGTGCCTTCTCGCCATTCCATGCATTGGGAACAGCTTTCTGTCAAAGCCTTGAACTATGTTCGGCTGCTGAATGACTAAGGTGACGCAATGAATACGCTGTATATGAATTCGGCAAACAAGCTATTCGCCCAAGCAAACCATTCTCTTGTGAATTGCTTCGGGTCATCCGCATGAAAGCCTTCGTGCATGAATCCAGTTTGAGCATCCGTAGCGGTCAACACCTTGACCAAGCTCTGAATTTCTTCCGGGTCATTGGATGTTAATCCCTGCATGGCGAGACTGATCGGCCAAATGTAGCGCTTCGGCGTATGAGGACTGCCGATCCCTTGAGCGTGTTCTCCTGCATAATAATAAGGGTTCTCCGCACTCAAGATGAATCTTCTCGTATTGCAATAGATAGGATCCTCCTTAGAGGCATAGCCTAAATAAGGGATGGATAACAGGCTGGGTACATTCGCATCGTCCATTAAGTTGTAGTTGCCATATCCATCCGTTTCATAGGCATATATTTTACCGAAAACAGGATGCTGCACAATGCCATAGGTTTGAATCCCATAATTAATTTCCGCCTCTAGAACGGCGGCCCGCTTCTCCAAAGCTTCATCCTGATAGACTTCACTGGCTATTTCCTGTATATATCGAAGGACAACAACCGCAAACATATTCGAAGGGATCAAATAGCCGAAGGTACAGGCATCATCGCTTGGACGAAAGCCTGACCAAGTCATTCCCGTATAATTAACGGGCATACCCATTCCGTAGTTTTGGAGTGTCTCTGTAGCCGGACCGTTCAATCTAGTGAAACGATACGGTGACTGTTCAAGATGTCTCTGTTCGGTTGTCCATAGCCGAATGATCAAATAAACGATTTCCTTAAAGCGATCATCGAACAACGAAGCATCACCCGTGGATTGCCAGTACAAATAACTGAGCTGAAGCGGATAACACAAGGAATCCAATTCATACTTGCGTTCCCATACCCAAGGATTGTGCTCCGTAATATCTTCCGAGTACCGTTGGTTATTCGGTTCCTCGTTGAATGCATTCGCATAAGGATCGACAGCGATATACTGCAACTGCCGCTTGATCAATCCCTTTATGATTTGCTGCAGCTCGTGATCCTGTGCGGCAAACGGCAAGTAATGCCGAACCTGCGCGCTTGAATCCCTGAGCCACATTGCCGGAATGTCTCCCGTAAACACGAAAGAGGTCCCGTCATCCGAGACCTTTGTCGTTGTTTCCAAAGTGTTGGGAAAGCACTGCTTAAACATGTACAGCAATTTCGGGTCGTGACTTAGTTTTGATTCGGCTATCTTCAATACATCTTGTATCGCCTGCGGTAATTTCATTTCATTCTATCTCCCTCTACATCAGCAATAAGACGGATTTGATCTCGAACGGCTTGAAATCCAAGCTCAGAATTCCATTGTTTATGTTCAAGAGTTCCAGCTCTTCTTCAAGCAGGTTGACAGTATAAACCTGGGCAGGCAAATTCGGAATACGGATGCTGACACTCTCCCGGCTTCCCGATGATTCGTATAACCGAAGGATCGTTCCGGTGCCGCGCTCCGCGGCTTTTATCGTGTCTAGTATCACAGAGCGGCTCTCCCAGAAGATTATGGACTGTTCGCTTGGCAAGGAAGCTTGATCGATCGCAGTAAATTTCGGTGCAGGGATACGCATGACTATGACGGGGTGATTCAGTTCGGCGGCTTTGCGAACAACTCCTGCTCTCCGCCAATCCAGCTGGTGGGGATACAAGGAGTAAGTAAATTCATGCTCCCCTTGATCTGCCGAAGCATCCGGCCATTTCGGAGCTCGCAATAAAGATAGTCTCATGGTGCTGCCCTTGATATCGTAGCCGTATTTGCAATCGTTCAGCAGGCTTACGCCGTATCCGCCCTCGGACAAATCCGCCCAGCGATGGCCGCAAACCTCATACTGGGCTTGTTCCCAGCTCGTGTTGTTATGGGTCGGCCTTTCCAAAGCGCCGAATGGAATTTCATAGGTCGCCTTGTTGGCAACGATGTCGACAGGGAACGCTACCTTCAATAATTTATGGTCTTCATTCCACTGTACGCTTGTTTTGAAATCGACCCGTTGTTGATGATGATACAGGATGATGTCCTGGCTGATGAACGATCTGTTTAACATCCACTCAAACCTTAACACGTCCGCCGTCTTTCCTTGCGAGACAAGCTCCTTCTTGACCAGTTTAACCTGACCGGCACGCTGCGCTTCAAAACGAGGGTCGATATCCCAGGCATCCCAATAGAGCGGTTTATCGTGAAAAAATTGCAATTCATTGGCTTTCGCTCCGGGAAGTAAAAGCTCGCGATCGGCGGTTTTATCCAGCCAGCGCGTAATTTCCCCTTCCGAATTGAACTCCAGCCGGTATTGGCCGGTTTCCCAAGCGTCAAACGAATCCGTTGTTATCGCGCGAAATGAATCATCGCCGGCGGATTCCTTCAACGTCTTGAGCCATATCGTCGTATAACCGAAGGCTGGAATCGATGGAACGTTAACCGACATCGTATAATGGCCGGGAACAGACTCCTTGCCTCGGACATCGCATTCCAATTGATTTCCGGTATGATCGATTACGCCTGATCTCAAGAGTTCGGCGTCCCCGTCAATCGTGACGACTTCATCCCGCTCCCAACCGAGACTGTTGAATACGAGATAAGGCGTTCCTTCTCCGGTTGCCGAAACTTGCGCCGCTATTGTCTGCAGCGATTGCTCAAGGCATTCATTCCCCAGCTCAAACACCCGCTCGTACTCTCTTGCGGACGTTTCATAGGTTTCGGTTATCGCCGTGCCCGGTATAATATCATGAAACTGGTTCAACATAATTAGCTTCCAGCCTTCGCGAAGCGCTTCTTGAATGTTGTTCACCTGTTCCCTATTCCTATAAAGGGGCGCAATACTATTCCAAATTTCCGCCTCACGGTACAGCACTTCTGCCTTTCGATTGTTGCGTTTATTGCGAGCATGCGTCGTGTAGGTTCCCCTATGAAGCTCCAAATACAAGTCGCCGTTCCATTGCGGCAGCGATTGTCCGATTTTCCCGACCTCTTCGAAGAAAGCCCCGGCTGTACTGAACTGGCTAGATGGCAAATGGGTCATGAGCGGAGAACGGCGTACGAATTCGATCATCTCGCGGGTAACCCCGCCGCCGCCATCTCCATGCCCGTACAGCAGCATTAGCTCGTCATGCTTGTCTTTTTGACGAAAAGCTTGCCAATGCTCATGGATATCCTTCGGTTTCGTATGCTCGTTCAAGCCATGGTTCAAATAAGATAGGATCGACGTCCCGTCAATTCCTACCCAGTGGAACAGATCGTAAGGGAACTTGTTGGTATCGTTCCAATTCAATTTCGTTGTCATGAAATATTCGATGCCTGCAAGCTTCAACATCTGCGGAAGCGAAGCGCAGTATCCGAATGTGTCCGGCAGCCATTCTATATTCGAGGTTTTCCCAAATTCCTCTTTATAAAAGGATTGGCCGTACAGCATTTGGCGTACGAGGGATTCTCCGCTCGGAATGTTCAAATCCGGCTCCACCCACATGCCGCCAACCAATTCCCAACGTCCTTCCGCGATTCTCGTTTTGATTATCTCGTATAACGCCGGATCGTGTTCCTTCGCGAAAGCATATAACAACGGCTGGCTCTGGGAATAGACGAAATCCGGATACTCCTCCATCAAAGTAGTCACGGTGGAAAATGTACGACTGACTTTGCGGACGGTTTCCCGCACGGGCCATAGCCAAGCCACATCGATGTGCGATTGGCCGACCATATGCATCATACCGCCCGCACGTTGATCAGGCATTAACGCTTGAATGCGATCCACCAGTCTTTCCTCCATGGAGCGCATCCATTCTCCATCGGTCGGTCGGCTTTCAAGAAACCGGTCCGTTTCATCCATCGCTTCATACAAAGCTTTCATCATTTTCAACCGGGCCAAATCCTGCTCGGGAAGCAGCAGCATCGCTTCGTAAGCCACCATGACGCTATATAATAAGCTCTGCAGTGGTTTATTCACGCGAACAAGCCGAATATGAAGGCTTTGGACGGGCGGATGGATCGTAGATTGAGCGTTTAACGGATCGACCGGCTCCGGAATCGGATCGTACAGCTCGATTTCGAACAGCGGTTCGCTGCCGATCTCGCCCAAATACAGCGGAACGAAAGGATGGTTTCGGTCCAACCCGTGATAAGAAACGCCGTTTACTCTCAGCAGCCCTTCTCCTCCGCCTTCGATGACCAAACCGACCGGATCGGACGCCCACTCCGAAGGAATCACAATTTTCTTAGCCAAAAAGTAAGTAATTCCATGCTTGCCGTCCAACCGATCCGTCATAAACAAACTGTCTTGGGCCGATTCGAATTCATATTCTCCCGGGTTGACATAACGGGCTTTTCTCATCTCCCAGTCGCGAATCGGGACGGCGTTCAGCCATTGTTTATCGGATAAATATTTAATGAAACGTAATATTCGGTACATTAGGTTACACCTCATTCTGAACGAATAAAGACGTGCTGATAAATTCCTCGTCAGCGTTTCCCCCGACTATAATTCGGAATTCCCCATCTTCGACGACTGGCTCAAACTGCTGATTAAACAATTGTAGATGCTCCCTCGCAAGCGTAAAGGCAACCATACGGGTTTCTCCGGGCGCAAGCGTCACTTTACGGAAACCTTTCAATTCTTTCTCAGGTCTGGTTACGGAGCTGACCTTATCGGAAACGTATAACTGTACTACTTCCATGCCCGAAACCGCGCCCGTGTTGGTGATGTTGACCGTTACAGTCACTTCCATATCCGGAGTGATCCGTTCAGGGGAAATGCTCAGTCCGTCGTAATGAAACGACGTGTAGCTTAACCCGAAGCCGAACGGATAACGAGGCTTCGCGTCCGTTTCTAGATACCGCTTGCCCCTGCTTCTTTTCCCGTTGTAATAAACCGGCAGCTGACCTACGTCTTTCGGAACCGATACGGTTAAACGACCGGAAGGATTAGCGTCGCCGAACAAAATATCGGCCAGGGCGTTACCGCCTTCCTGTCCCGGATACCAAGCCTCTATGATCGCATGGGCAAACTCGTCAATCCATGGCTCCACAATCGGACGGCCATTGATATAAACGATAATTACAGGTTTCCCCAGCTTATGAATTTCTTGCGCCAACTCCAGCTGTACGCCAAGCAAATGCAGGCCCGTCCGGTCAATCCCTTCGCCGCATTCCATGTCACTCCACGAATGCTCGGTTACAACGGAAGCACCTGTTCGGAGATCGATCGTCCCTTCGCCGAAATCGCGCGCACTGGAGCCGCCCAGCGCCAAGACGACAACGTCCGCTTGCGCGGCGCATTTCAATGCCAGCTCGAAGCCTTCTTTGGAATCCCCTTTAATCCTGCAGCCCGGTGCGTACAGGATCCGATCATCACGATGCCCGCCTAATTTGTTGCGGATACCGTCCAATAGGGTAACCACTTGATGGCGGGGCTGCGGAGAGGTATAGTCTCCAAGTTGATTATAAATTTGGTTCGCGTTTGGCCCGATCACCGCGATTTTACCGGTGTCTTTGTTCAAAGGAAGCGTCCCGCCGTCGTTTTTCAGTAAAACGATCCCTTCAAGGGCGACCTGCCGGGCAAGCTCGACATGCTCCCGGCAGCCGATGATTTGCGCGGCTTTGCCGGGATCGACATACGGGCGTTCAAACAATCCGAGCCTAAACTTAATGTTCAATACGCGGTTAACCGCTTCGTCCAGATCCGCTTCCGTAACCTTTTTGTTCTGCAGTGCCGATTGAAGGTGCTTGCCGAACATTTCACCGGACATCTCCATATCGACGCCCGCTTTGAGGGAGATCGCCGCCGCTTCTTCCCCATCCTGAGCAACATCATGACCGTAGGCCAACATATTGATGGCGCCGCAGTCCGTAATAACAAATCCGTCAAAGCCCCATTCTTCACGCAAAAGCTGCTGCAACAAATATTCGTTCGACGTGCAAGGAACCCCATCGATTTCGTTGTAAGCTGTCATGACGGACAAAGCGCCTGCCTCAACTCCTTTACGGAATGGGAGAAGGTCGCTTTCTTGCAGCTCACGCAAGCCCATATGAACCGGCCCCGCATTCCGACCCCCTTCGGAGCTGCCGTATGCTACGAAATGCTTCAGCGTCGCGATAACGCTATCCTCGGAATCTAGATTTTCTCCTTGCAGCCCTTCGACTGCGGCCACCGCCATTTCTCCGATCATATAGGGATCTTCTCCGAAGCACTCCTCGGTTCGGCCCCAGCGGGGATCCCTGACAACATCCAGTACGGGGGAATAAGTCACAGCACCTCCCTGGCTTCGGGTCTCCGCTGCAATCGCGCGGCACATTCGCCTATATAAGTCCAAATTCCATGTACTGCCTACTAGGATTGGAACCGGGAAAACAGTTGCGCCGATCGCCATATGTCCATGCGAGCATTCCTCGCCAAACAGGATCGGAATTCCGAGCCGCGAGCTTCCGATTGCGTAGCGTTGAATTTCATTGACCGCTTTGGCTCCCTCTTCCGGCGACAGTCCGTTTTCCAACGTAACCCTAGTCCACGGATCGGCGCGAAGCACTCCGTACAGCGACCCGACGCCGCCATTTATCACTTGATTTTTGAAGGCTTCATCAAGAAGGATGCTGCCATTGTCTTTATGGTATATTTTCCAACCGAAGGGCTGAATCAGTTGGCCGATCTTCTCTTCGATCGTCATTAAAGCCAGCAGCTTCCGGGCTCTTTCCGCTGCCGGCAGAGACGAATCCCTATAGCTCATAATCCCGCTCCTTTGCTCTATTTATAAACAAAGCGGAAGGAAGCAAACCCGAAGGTTATTTTCCGTTCCGCTCGTTTAGCGATTATTTTTTTGCGATCGCATTTTGGTAAATTTCAATATATTTCGTCAGGTTCAATCCGTCAAAGCCTTTCACGTATGAATCCCAGTCCTTGTCGATGGTTTTTTTGCCGAGAATGAATTGGGCCATATTGCTTTGCACATAGTCTTTGATCGAAGTCGCAAGCTGTGCTGCAACGTCTGAATCCTCCGGAAGGATATATGCGCTTGCCGGATAGATTTCTTTAGGAGCATATGGCTCATATGCCTTCGTCGCATCCGCCAGACGTCTTTCGTAGCCCTTGATGCTTAAAGGATCCTGCGATGACGCGAACGAGTCGCGGAATTCCTTTGACATATCCTTAGGTCCGAGCAGCGACCAGCTGTCGTTTCTAACAGCGTTCTCATCCTGCGCCTTGAGGCCCTCGAAGGAATATTTAGCCTGTTCGCCGTCGTTGTTTTTCTCGCCCGGCTGCGCCTTGTTCCAGCCGACGCCTTCGTTCGTTCCGTATTCGCTTAACAGTGCGCCTTCTTCGCTAAAGGCATAATCGGCAATTTGGATAGCGGCGATTTGCTGCGCTTCGCTCGCTTTGTTCGTAATCGTGAACGCGAATTCTCCCAGACCTTGCCACGTACCTGCAAGCTGAACACCTTGCGGTCCTTTGAGCGGCGGCACGATGACCCAATGCTTGTGACGGGTAATGCTTTCTTCCCCGACATTAAGCAGGTAGCTGACCAGCGCGGTGGTTATGGAGCCAGTTATTTCCACGCCCTCACGGTTGCCCAGCTGGCCAATCGCCTGATCGTTCTGTGTGAACGAAGCAGGATCGATCAACCCCTCTTTGTACAATTTGTTCATGTACGCGAGGCCTTCCTTCCATGCTTCTTTGTTTGGAGCAAAATCTACCCTGCCGCCCTCCATCGTCAAATATTTATCGTTGTCGTTATAAATAAACGAGTTCATCAGGTAAGCGTCGATGTTGCCATTCCAGACGGATTTGTTTGGCGCGCCGGTCAGCGGAATTTCATCGGCTTTACCGTTGCCGTTCGGATCCATCGTTTTGAAAGCTTTAAGCACGGTGTACAGCTCGTCCGTCGTTGTCGGTACCGGCAATCCAACCTTGTCGAGCCATTCTTTGTTCATCCAGTACTTCTGGGAATATGTGCAATGGTAACATTCGTTGAAACGCGGAATTCCGTATATATTGCCGTCCGGAGCCGTCATCGCTTGTTTCAAAAACGGCTTCTTCTCCATCAACGCTTTGAGATTCGGAGCATATTTCTCGATCAGATCGTTGAGTGGAAGCAATACACCCTGCTTGCCATACGTCATGAGATCTGAATTCGAAAACTTGCCTTCCAAGAACACTTCCGGATAGTCGCCGCTGGCCAGCAGAAGCTGTCTGCGGTCAACCAATGCATCTGCGGGAGCAAGATCCCACTTAATTTTGACGTTAAACTTCTCTTCGACCAGCTTCGTATAATCGTTGGCTTCCAATGGAGCTTTTCCCTGAGGAGCGAAGAAAGTAACTTCCACCGGTTCCGCTGGTGTCGATTGTTCTGCGCTGGCTGTAGGGCTAGTTCCGGCGCTCGGCGTTTCTGCAGCATTCTCTTTTTTGTTGTTGCCACAAGCGGCTAGCACCATACTTACGATTAGCAAGATTATGACCGTTACCCACAATGATTTTTTCAAAACAGACTCCTCCTTTGAATGTAAATCCAAAATGCAGAAAACTCATGATACGGCGGTGCAGCGGTATTGCGCCTTCCTTCTCTTTGGGCCCTCACCTCCATCAAGAATAAACCTGGTTTCTGCACTCAGCCTTTTAAGGAACCGATCATGACGCCTTTGACAAAATGCTTTTGTATAAAAGGATACATAACCAGGACAGGGATGCAGGCTACCACGATCAGCGCGTACTTGAGTACTGTCTCGAAGCCTTGGTCGCGCATCTTTTGCGCCGTATTCGCCAGCATTTCGGGATCGGCCGCGTTGAGGATCAGCAGGTTGCGAAGTACATATTGCAACGGGAATAAGTGTTCCGACCTTAAGTAGATCAAGGCATCGAAGTATGCATTCCAATGACCTACCGAGTACAACAGTGCCAAAACGGCAAGAACTGGTTTGGACAACGGAACTACGATGCTTACCAGAAACCGGATGTCCCTGCACCCGTCGATCTGAGCTGCTTCCTGAAGCTCTGACGGTATGGAGGTTTGGAAAAAAGTCCTGGCAACGATGACCTGAAAGACGGACAACGCACTTGGAAGCCAAAGCGCCCAACGGGTATCCAGCATGTGAAGGTCCTTGACGAGCAAATAGGTGGGTATGAGTCCCCCATTGAAGAAGAAGGTAATCATCATGATAATGACGACGATATTACGTCCATAAAAATTTTTCTGTGAAAGCGGGAACGCCAGCAGCACCGTTAACACGACATTGATCAACGTTCCGACCACCATATAAATAATCGAGTTCATATAGCCAAGCATAATCTGAGAGCTTTGGAGCACTGATTCATATGCCCTGAACGAAAACTCTACCGGAAACAGCCATACTTGCCCGGACACGACCGCTCTTGGCGAACTGAGCGACGAACTTAAAATGTACAGGAGGGGATATAAGACACTCAGCATCAACACACTTAATAAGGTGTAAAGGGATATGAGGAGGACACGGTCGCCGAAGGATTCTTTGATTCTATTTTTGTTAAACATGTTTCTCCTCCTTTACCACAGGCTTGTCTGTGAAAATCTGCGCGCAATGGAATTTACAAATAGAACCAGGATCAGGTTTATGACGGAATTGAAAAAGGAGACGGCCGTGGAGAAGCTGAAATTCGCGCCGAGCAAACCTACCTTGTAAACATAAGTGGAGATGACTTCGGACGAGCTTATATTGAGCGAGTTTTGCATCAAATAAATCTTTTCAAATTCGATGCCCATAACCTGTCCTAGTTTCAGGATCATCATGATGATCATAACCGGAACCAGAGCAGGCAGATCGATATGAATAATCTTCCGCACTCTGGAGGCTCCATCGATTCGGGCCGCTTCATATAAGGAAGGATCGACACTTGCGAGCGCCGCGATGAAGATGATGGAATTGTACCCCATTTCCTGCCACACACCGGACCAGACATAGATGGATTTGAAATATTCTGGAACCCCCATGAAGTTGGATGTCGGCAGTCCTAGGAACGTGAATATGCGCTCTACTACTCCGACATGCGGCGTGAGCATCAGAATGAGGATAGAAACCATGACAACGGTGGAAATAAAGTGCGGGGCATACGTTACCATTTGTACCGACCGCTTGAAGAAACCGGTGCGAATTTCATTCAACGCCAATGCAAGCAAGACTGGAACAGGAAACCCGGCAAACAAGGAATAGAAACTGACGCCAAGCGTATTCTTGATAATCATCCAAAAATTTGGGGAATTAAAGAACAATTCGAAGTGCTTCATTCCGACCCAAGGGCTCCCCCAAACCCCGTCTATAACATTAAAATCTTTGAAAGCGATTTGGACTCCGACCATCGGAATGTATTTGAAAATCAGTAGATACAGCACTGGGAGAAAAACAAGACAGTATAATTCCCAACTTCGCTTCATCTTTATCCAAGATTGGCTCATACGCATTTCCCCTTATTGTCCCGATTAGCCCGAGCGTTGCTCTGCAGGTTGCCCCGGTTGATAACTTAATACTAAACTCCCCCTACTTCATCGATCAATTTGTAAGATTCGTTGACAACACATTTTTCTCAACACCAGAAATAGCTTATAAAAGTTGGAATAAAGCGCTTACTTCGTAATTTTCTACGCTTCTCACTTTTCACCTAATAGAAAATCCTTAGTTCGCGTCAGATTTATTGACACGAACCAAGGATTTGAACGAATAGTCGCAACATTATAAATCAAATTCCAGCTTGCTTGCGGAAATCGCTGGGAGAAACTCCCGCGATATTTTTGAAGGCGCGGTTAAAGGAATTGTAATTGTAGTACCCTACCTCTAAGCCGATCTCTTGCAGTGATTTCTCCGTATCAAGAAGTCTTGTTTGAGCATTTTTGATGCGGAGCCCGATCAGGAAGTCCACGAAGTTTTCGCCGAATTCTTCCTTGAACAATTTGCTGATGTTTTTTGCCTGCATCAGGAATTTATTACTCAAATAGTCGAGTGAAAGATCCGGGTTGGCATAATGCTCTTCGATGTAGCTGCGGATTTCGCCAATGACGATCCGGTTTCGATGAGAATCCCTTAAGGTTTTCATTTTTTCGGATGCAGCCCCAAAGATACGGATGCAGTGGCGCTCGAGTTCATTAACTGTTTCCCAGTATTTCTCTAATTCAAGTAATTCCTTTTCCGCTTCTTTCCAAACATTCCGATACTCTTTGGACAGTTCCAAAAAGACGCGGTCCAAATGCTGATGAAGAAATTGCAAGAGACTTTCGATTTCTTTCCGCGAGGAGATGGAGTCCCTGATTTGCTTGAACAATTCGTTCAAATGCTTGTCCCATTCATGATCGGGCAACCGAAAGGCTTGGGTAAAAGAATAGATCGTGTGGAAGTATTCGTGACTCCTTGTTTGGGGCCTTGTTACTTCTACCGGATGAATAACCCGACCCGTGCCCAGAACAGCTTTATATTGAAGCATGCTGACTGCAATTTCGTAAGAACTGCGCAGCTCTTCGAGCGTGGAAGCCGTGCTTCCCTGACCAAGGGTGATCGTGAAGCTCAGATTCTGTTTCACCCACTGAATGGCCAATGCGGCTGTTTTATCTCTAAGCTCTATCATTTTCTCCTCATCTGGAACCCATACGATAGCGGCGAGCCGGCGGTCGGTCATCCATTCCGCCCAAATGTACGCTTCTCGAATCTGAACCGTTTCCTGAAGGACGCTGGATAGAAGAAACTTGAGCAGGGATTGATCGTGTTGATTATAGGTTTGAGAAAAAGAGTGATAACCATCGATTTCCAGCACTTGAACGTAGGCTTTCTGTCCGACGACATCCAGATTATATTTTTTCAAGTCGGATAGCCATTCCTTCTCGTTAATCGGAACGGATCCTTCCATCGCTTCCTGAAATCTATGCTTTTTTTGCCGGATGAAAATGTCCAGGTTCTGCTGCCGGATTTTCTGCATTTCCTCCATCATATGCTCCAATGCGCCGCGAATGAAGCCGAATTCGTTCTCGCCCGGCTTGCCAGCTTCCTTATTCGTCAATGAGCTGGTTTGGATCAGCGAGACAATCTGCCCGATCGGTTTATAATTCCGTTTGGTTACGTAGATCAGCCAAATGACGCCAAGCAGCACCGCGGCAATCGCCGTGATAAGCCAAACATTATAAAACTTCAGGGTAAGACGAATAATCCCTTTGTCGATAAGGCCGCTTTCCACCTGCCAACCGGTATAAGGAGAGACAAACTGGGAGAATACTTTCCCTTCATCCTCTACTCCCACCAGATTCTGTCCTTGGCCGTCGATTAAACGGACAAAGCTGATACCGGGATTATACATTTGGACGATGGAAGCCGTAAGTTTCGGCAAACTGACATTCACTACAAAAAAACCTTTTTTTACACTGCTAAAATAAGGGTATCCCCGCACAAGCGTAATGACTTCTTCTCCAGCGACATCGGGGTACGCTTTATAAATCCTTTTGTCCGTCCATTTAACGTTAGCTTTGCTCTGCTTAACCTGTTCGATGAAGGTTTTATCCGCGAACTCTTCCATTCTGAAGGAGGAACCATCACCTAACACGTACTGGTCCTTCAATCGTACGAAATAAATGGAATCAATGATCGGATAATTGAATTTCAAGTTTTCCATAACCTTAACGGCCTGAATGTTCTCGTAAGCGTCGATGTTTTCAAGGCTGAAAAACCGCGACAGGACCGGATGGATGAGTATATCTCTCACGACATTGTAATCTATCGCTTTCAGCGAGTTGTCCGTGGTCCGTATAACTTGCTGGGCTAGAAATTCATTGGCTTTGATCGTTTCTTTGCGGCTCTGTTCATTTAACGTCTGAAAGAAAACCACGAATAAAATCGTGATGACGACGAAAAACACAGGCAGGTATGATAAAAGGAGTTTGCGGAACCAGTTTCTATTCATACGGAACGGAACCCCCTTTTCTCCTTTATATCACAACTCATACCCGAAAAGTGCCCTTTTGCGGCATTAGCGTATCATGTAAAGATTGGAAATGAGCGGCTCTCCGATCAAAGCGTCATGATCCGCAATACGTGAGCGATCGGGGCTTCGCCCGTCCATTCGGACCTTGGAAGACGAACAGTTATCCCTTCTTCTGACCGGACATATTCTAGATTTCCGTCGACGCCGATCAATTCGATGCTCGCAACTGTTTCCATATAGGGAATATGGATATGTTCCGTTACAGGTGAATCCGGACTTGGATATAGATAAGAGCAGTATACCGTATCCTCTTTGCGGGTGAACGCGCATCCGCTTGTATAATAAGGAGCGCAAATTCGTGTCCCATATACGGCTTCCCCGTACTTTTTCATCCATGCGCCAAGCTCCTTCATTCGTCTAACAGCACCTTCCGGCAATCGACCGTCGGGCTGGGGTCCCACATTTAACGCTAGGTTGCCTCCTTTCGCCACCACCTCTAGAAGAATATGCACCAGTTTTCTGGTCGATTTATATTGATCCTCATAGCGGAAAGAGAAGGAGGTACCCATTGTTATGCAGCTTTCCCATGGCACATTCAGGGGGCCGTCCGGAATCGTCTGCTCCGGCGTTACGTAATTTTCATACGGACCTCCAACCGTGCGATCGGCCGAAAGCAGCCACGGCTGGGTTTCACGCGCCCGTTCAACGACCTCGCCAAGCCTTATATCCTGCCCGCCCCTTCCTGCTTTAACCCAGCCGGCATCCAACCACAGTACATCGATTCGACCATACCGGGTCATCAATTCCATGATTTGCTCATGGGTAAACTGAACGAACTTTTCCCACAGCCAGGGATAGTCCTTCGGGTCATAGGATGGTCCCCGCCACATGTTGCGGCCTCGCGCCATACCCGGCGCCCAATAGTACGGGGTGTTCCAATCCGCTTTGGAGAAATAAGCGGCGATGGCCAATCCTTTCGAGCGAAACGCATCGAATACGTGCTTGCAAATGTCCGCATAGGGGTGGGTGTGAAAAGGAGTGTCCGAGCCCGTAATCCGGTAGTCCGTCGCATGCGTATCCCACATGCTGAAGCCGTCGTGATGTTTGGTCGTGAATATCAAATACTTGAACCCGCCTTCGGCAGCGAGCTCCGCCCATACGTCCGGCTGAAAGCGAACCGGATTAAACGTCTTGTTCAATCCGAAATATTGGCGTTTAAATTCCTCCATGTCGCTTGTCCAGTTAATGTCGTCGCGTGACCAGTCGCCGTCCTCGTCGCTCAGAGCCCACGACTCCACCGTACCCAGTTGGGAATAGGGACCCCAATGCATCATCAATCCCAGTTTTTGATCCTTGAACCATTCCAGCCGCTCTAGAATAAGCGGATCTTCCGGTTTAACCCAATCGGATTCGCTGCTGAAATTGTGAACTCCGTTCTGCACTTCCTCAGTGAAATCGCTCACTTAAAAATACCTCCCCTGTTTACTTAAACTTTACAAAACAGGTGCCGGATTCCGCAATTCACTTAATTCTGAAAGATTGCATTTTTCCTCGCGATTGCCTGGATTCGGATGCTTTTCCTGAAAAAAAAAGAAACGGGACCCAAAATCCCCGTTTTCAAGCCAACGCTTCACGGTAGCATAACCAGCTTCCTGAAGACGATCCGTTCCCTGTTCCACGTGTAGGTGACGTAAAGTTCATTGTCTCTGTAAACAATTGCCGGATAGGAATATTCGCCGGGACCGTCTTCGAGGACAACCTCATCCGTCCATGTGAATCCGTTGTCCGAAGAGAAGCGGATGACCAAAGGGGTGCGCGGAGAATCGGTCGTAAAACCGCTCACGGGGTTAAACACGAGTGCCAGCTTCCCCTTGTCCATGAGAACAACATCGATCCCGCTGTTGTTGTTCGGCAAGCCTGCGGGATACGCCGTACACCAGGTGAAACCGCCATCTTCGGAATCGCTCCGGAATATCATTCCTTCCGTGCTCCGGAGCAGCATGTGAACGATAAAGCCGCCGGGCGACCACAGCGTCGGTTGAATGAGCCCTTTGCTCGGCCCATAGTTTGTTCCAACCAGTTCCGATACATTCATCGGAACGATAGCACTGCGAGTCCATGTATTTCCAGAGTCCCCGGTGATATCCACATAGGCTTCCCAGATTTCCTTTCCCGGCGTTTCCGGATCGCGGTATTCCACCGAAGTTGGAGCTACCATTGAACCGTCGCTTAACCGGATCGGCTTGCTGCGAACGGGGCCCCGGCCTCCAATATCGCCGGGGACGAGCTCCTCCGGCTCCGACCAGGTCTGCCCGCCGTCTTCCGAGCGCATAATCCGTGTAAACCAGGCCGGGATTTCATGTCCCACTTTGTAGAATAGCCAAATCTTCAGGCCCTCCGCATACAGAACAGGATTCCAGTGCGCAATGCCTTCTTCATCCGCGATTTTATACGGCGCCGACCACGCGTCCCCGCTTCGGCGGGACATCCAAATCGCGACATCGCTCGCCTTTTCGTAAGACCCGCCGAACCATGCCGCCAGTACGTCCCCGTTAGGTAGAATAGCCAGCGTGGAGGCGTGGCAGCTCGGAAACGGCCGGTCGTCCGCGAATATAAATTGTTTCTCCATTGACAGAACATTATGGTTCACGGGCTCCATACTTTCCCGTCCTCCTGTATATATATCCGCGTTCTCCCGTCTGAACTCGGTACGGATGCGAGGAACGTTCGGGATGTTGTCTCAATCTCGGGCTTAGCAATACAATCCTTTACTTGCAAGGCCGCAATATCGTTGCTGTATCGTCCGTGTTCCGCATAATATTGACTCTGACGATAGTACAGCCTTCGGAGATCCCACTTCCGTTGTTCATCCTCAGGGATTTGAGGTATTCCTCCGGACGGATCATTGGTGAAAAAGACATAACCCCATAGCTCCGGATAATGCATGTTAACAATGCCCATCGGAGACCAGACCCAGTTATCCTCCGGATAAGGACGCCCTGTCTGGGGATCCTGTTTCTTCACGTACTTACCGTCCTTTACTTCCACTTGCCATTGTACCCGTGAGAAATTAACCCGCCAAAACTCACCGGGAAGAGGAGGCCGCGCTTCCAGAGCACATTCTTTCAGTGCGTTCCACGGCATCAGCACCTCAACGCTCCAAGAACGGTTGTCTGCTGAAGGTTCATTTAACCTCCCGTCAATATGAACCGCAGATCGGATACCATGGATATCCCAGCCGTTCACGCACGGTCCTCCTTCGCGATACGGCTTCACCAGCAATAAGTCCCAAATCGTATTCAAAGCGTTCATTTCGAATTCGTAGTAGTTATGGGTATCACCGTCGGGATCGATAAAAATCTCAAAATCGTTGTCCTGAAAAATAACGGATTCCCGTTCGGTGAGCGTCGCCCATATTTCGTCTTCCTCGAGCTCAGCGCCGAAGTACAAATAGTTGTTGTCCCAAAGCATCTTAACTCGTGTTCTCTTGGCAGGCGAGGGCTTGGCGTCGCCTTCAATATCCACAAAATTATCGCTCCATTCCGCGATATCCCAGAACGGTTTATCCAGCCGACCGTCAAGTGAAGTCAATGCTAGATTCGTTCTCCTGCAAAGATACCGTTTAGGGGCGTATTTAGAAATATTCGGTTCTCGCACAGCACTTGTCATCTCGTCACTCCCCTTTAAATAAATTGTAAAGGGAAATAAATCATTTCAGCAAGAAACAAGATTCGCGGGTAATCATTTTTCACATAACGCTATAACTTCCTATTAAAAAGCAGCCGTCGCAGAGGAAACTCTGCGACAACTGCTTTGGCACGAAAGAAATATAGTCGATCGGTATTTTCCGGATTATTACTCGTAAATGACTACGGATTTGGTTTCAGCTTCCCATTTAACAGAGGCCTTCAAAGCTTCACTGACGAATCGAACGGGAATAACAGTGCTGCCCCCTTCGATTGCTGCCGCAACCTCAAGGGTTAATTTCTTGCCGTCAACAAATGCAGTCTTACTATCAATAAAGAGTTTAACGGTTATACCGTCACGGATAACGGTAACAGAACGCTCCTCTGCGTTCCAGCTTACATCTGCTTTTAAAGCCACTGCAATAGCGCGGAATGGCACTAGAGTTTTACCGCTGCGAACGAATGGGGCTGTAGTAAAAGCAGGCTCTTCACCGTTTACATATAGCTTGATGCCCTTTTTCCCTATTTTAGCGTACAGCTTCCCTAGCTTTTTGTAAGCCTCAAGATTTTCGACATCAGCCAAAACAGCTTCCTTCTGTACAGAAACCGCGCCGTTCACGTCTCCGTTAATAACCATATAATCAGCAACCGCCGACAAAGCCGCATCCGCCTCTACGATAGCCTCAAGTTCAGCTTTCATTTCAGCAGTAAGCTTTGTATCGTATTTGGTTATCAAAAGCTCTGCGATAGCTGCTCCGGCAGGCTTGTCCTTCACATTAACGATCGCTTTAAGAAGTCCCTTGTATCCATTATGACCTTGGTCGCCATAGGTAGCGGAGGTAACAGACGCGTTTGCCTCGGCTTCCACCGTAATATCCACGTTTAATTGTCCCGACCCCTGCTTACTCGCACCTGCTGAACCATTACTGTTTCCCGATGCTGCAAATGCCGATCCGGTCATAAGACTTAACGCCATTACACACGATCCGATGATCATCCAACTTTTTCTCATTTTTTATACTCCTCCTTAAATTATCTGCTTACTCTCTATAAGTATTCGGTACTCTATCTGATTTTAAGAGGGTAGCAGCTCTGTCTTTGGAAAATAAATCTAATCGATGCTCAATCCGAATCTCATCTCCTAGGAATAGAAGATAACAGCAGAATAGCGTCATATTTGAATGGAATCTGTAATTGGTAGATTGTTTCATTTCAGCTACTATATGAGAAGAGAAAGAATAGAGCCGCATTACACAATAAAGGAGATCATACGATGCCACCTCACTTTCCGACAAAAGGAGCACAGGGTGTAAGATTTGTTTACTACCCGGATGTTCAAGTTGATCGTGTCTCGGTAGCAGGGACTTTTAATCATTGGAATGGCGATAGAAACTGCATGAGCAAAATGGAGGATGCAAAAGGTTGGGAAATTGAATTAGCCATACCTAAGGGAAGACATCTCTATAAATTCGTGTTTAACGGGGAAGCGTGGATTTTGGACCCCATGAATCCGAGCGTGTCGGAGGATGGGCAGAATAATTCGGCAATTACTGTTACTGAGGATGGAGAAGTTCTGATCAGAACAAATGAGATTTCCAAAGAACGGCCGGGATATATGTATGAGAACTTTACGGCTATCCATAGTCCGGAATGGATTAAAAAATCGGTGATTTATGAACTTCATATTAGGGCGTTTACCGAGTACGGTTTTAATGGACTAACAGAGAAGTTAGACTATTTCAAAGAAATAGGCATAAATACACTTTGGCTGATGCCGTTTAACGAAATTGGACTTAAAGGGAGGATTGGTAAATACGGAGACCCCTATGCGGTAAAAGATTTTTATTCGATTGATCCTTGTTTGGGAACAAAAGATGACCTATTACTATTTATTCGCAAAGCACATGAGAACGGGATTAAAGTCATTATGGATTGGGTTTTGAACCGCACAAGCGCGGATCACATTCTGACGGGAAGCCATCCGGAATATTTTACGCGAAATGAACGAAATGAAATCTATTATGATGTACCCAATCGAGAGTATTTCGCCGGTATACAATTTAATAACCGTCAAATGAGGAATTACGTCATTGAGGCTATGAAATATTGGATTATTGAGTTTGATTTCGACGGGTTTAGATTAGATGATTCGGACCTTACTCCCTATGACTTTCTATCCGAGATTAAGCATGCACTGCAACAAGTAAAAGCCGATCTCATCCTTATCTCCCAATCATACGATGAATATCATCATATTGAATCTTGTGACTTGACCTACGATGGCAATCCCCGGATACTGATTCGCGATATGAGTGACGGAACAATTACGCAAAATGATTTTATGGAGATTTATAACTCTTATAAGTACAGCTTTCCTAAAAATGCTCGAAGAATGAGTTGGCTAGAGGAGAAAGAACAGTCAAGAATATGTGATGATTTTGGCGAAAAGCTTGCAGGGCCTGCAGCTACTATCTTGTTGACTCTTGAAGGTACACCTTTCATTATGATGGGGCAAGAATTTAATGAGAGAACGATGGAAACTTGGACGTCTCTATTCGATGAATATAAATTGAACTGGAATCAATTTGATACCGAGATGTTTGAGCACTATAAATTCCTGATTCATCTTCGAACAAACAATCCGGCATTTTGGATGGGAGAACTAGAGTTCATTCGTAACTCGGAAGAGATGGTATTGTCTTATACGCGACAATATGAAGACAGCAAGTATTTGGTGTTAGTTAATTTATCAAAGGATTGTTTGTATGTCAGTTTTGAAAATAACATTTTGGCAAGCGAATTTTCTAGAGATAGCGAGAATGTAATCTATCGTACGGGAAAAGACGATCGTCGCTCTGAGAAAGATTCGTCTAAACTGCGGATTGATAGCTATGAATCAATTATTTATAAAATATTACAATAATGGATGAAGCTCATCTTCGAAGGTTCCACCCGTCAGAGGCATATTTCTCGATGGCAAGAAGCCGCGCCCGCTCCTCCTCCAAATCCGATAGCTTGCCCGGCACCAAATCGGCACCGAGACCTTCCGCGAATCCTGCGCGGAAGGCGGCCTCGAGCTCCGTCATGGTTACCGTTGGTTTATTCCTCTCGCGCATGCAAGCATTGACCGCAACCGCCTTGCTCTCGAAGACGCGTTTCATCCTGATCTTCGCGCGTTCGTCGGGAAAACGAAGCACATCGAATAGAAGGTTTGTATCGAGATCCAGTAAGATGGAACCATGCTGGAGAATAACGCCTTTGGCCCGCATTTGCGCGCTGCCGGCGATCTTTCGGCCTTCGACGACAAGTTCGTAGCGCGTAGGCGAGTCGAAGCAAGCCGAAGAACCCGTGCTGGACAATGCTGCGGTCTCCTCGGCTTCATCCATCACAGCGTCCATTCCCGTCATACGCGCGTCTAATCCAAGGCGGCGGAAACCCTCAAGCAATCCGATGCTAAGCACGCGGTATGCTTCCGTCACGCTGGCCGGGATGCCCGGATAAGATTCGGAAACGATGATGCTGTAAGTCAGCTCGCGGTCGTGAAGCACAGCACGCCCGCCGGTTGCCCGCCGGACAAATCCGATGCCGCGGGAACGAAGGGCGGCGAAATCAACTTCCTTGTCCGCTTGCTGGAAGTAGCCGATGGACAATGTTGCGGGGTTCCACCCGTAAAAACGGACGGTCGGCGGGGTAATTCCCTCTTGATGCGCTGAGAGCATCGCTTCGTCAATCGCCATATTTTCGGCTGGTGAACGGTTGCCGGTATGCACGAATCTCCACATGCGTATCCCCTCCTCTTGCTTGTCGATTTACTACATGTGGATAGCTGCTCTATCTACTGCCAGCATCGCTTCGCCGATAATTTCGGATAGCGTCGGATGGGGGTGGATCATCTTCCCTACCTGCAAGGTCGTCGCGCCTAACAATTGGGCCAGAGAGGCTTCTCCGATATAATCCGTGACATGGGGTCCGATCATATGAACCCCTAATATGGCATTGTCGCGGGCATCCGCCACCACTTTGACGAACCCGTCGGACGCTCCGTAGACAAGCGATTTTCCGATGCCCTTGAACGAGAATTTCCCTGTTTTGACTTCATGCCCCCGCTCCACCGCCTGCTGTTCGGTTACCCCGACGCTGGCGATCTCCGGACGGCCGTAAATGCATCGTGGTACAAGCGTAAGATCGATCGGCTCCGGATGCGTCCCGGCAATTGCTTCAACCGCGCATAGACCTTCGTGGCTGGCCGCATGAGCAAGCTGCAGGCCGCCGATCACGTCGCCGATTGCGTAAATATTCGGTTCAGCGGTTCTCATTGCACCATCTACAGCGATTACCCCCCGCTCAATATGGACCCCTGTCTGCTCAAGGCCAAAGCCAGCAACATTCGCCTCACGACCGACGGCTACAAGAAGTTTGTCTGCGGACAGCTCCTTCAGGCCAGCCGCTTGCTCCGCCTGAACGTATATGCCATGCGGTCCGGTTTTCAGCGATTCCGGAAGCAGCTTTGCGCCGGTCAGCACTTTAATCCCCCGCTTGGCGAACAGCCGCTGAAGTTCTTTGGACACATCTGCATCCTCAAGCGGAAGCAGGCGGCCTTCGAACTCTACGATCGTAACCTCCACGCCGAAATCGTTCAGCATGGACGCCCATTCGACGCCAATTGCTCCGCCGCCGAGGATGACGACCGAGGCGGGCAGAGCGTCCATTTCCAGCGCTTCCTCACTGGTAATGACATACTTCCCGTCGATCGCAAGACCGGGCAAAGAGCGTGGGCGGGATCCGGTGGCGATGATCAAGTTGTCGAAAGCGATATCACTCTCTTCTCCTGCCGCCGCAACGGCTATAACCCCCGGAGAACCTTCTTTTCCCGGAACCGAAACAATCCGTCCGTGACCATGCAGCACTTCGATACGATTCTTCTTCATAAGAAACTGAACGCCTTTATGCAGCTGCTCGATTATCGTATTCTTGCGTGCATGCACCAGCTCCAGACGCAGCCTGCTGCCTTCCGTTTCTATCCCGTATTCCGCGCTGTGCCGAATCGAATGATAGACTTCCGCGCTGCGCAGCATCGCCTTACTGGGGGTACAGCCCCTATGCAGGCATGTACCCCCCAATTTATCCCGCTCTATTACCGCAACAGTCCGTCCGAGCTGTGCCGCCCGTATCGCAGCAACGTATCCTCCGGGACCGCCGCCCAATACGACAATATCGAACTGCTTCAAGATTAGATCCCTCCTCGCCATTTAATCCTTTACTCGATAATGGCCTGGTACCCTTCCGCCGTCAGGAGCTTGCCGAAGGCTTCTTCCACGCTTCCCTCGACTTCCACTTCGACGATCCAACCGCCTTCATAGGGCTCTCCGTTCAGAAGCTCGGGCTGATCGATCAATATCTCGTTTACTTTGAGCACCTTGCCGGATACCGGGCTGTACAGCTCGGAGACGGTTTTGACCGATTCGATCGATCCCATGCTTTCTCCGGCATTGACACTCGCTCCCGGCTCCGGAAGTTCGACGAATACGATGTCGCCCAATTGGCTTTGCGCATAATCCGTAATACCTATTCTGACGATCTGCCCTTCAACTGTTACTGCCCATTCGTGCTCTGGACTGTACACCAAATGTTCTCTGACTTCGCTCATCTAAGCGCCTTCTCTCTTCATATAGATTGTCTGTCTTATCGCTTGGACATCCGATGCGCAGCGGCTCAGCCGCAAGTGCAATAGAGTACCGGCTTGCGCGCGGCCGTCGTTTCGTCAAGCCGCTTGACGACGGTCGAATAAGGCGCGTTCAGCACGATCTGCGGATCTGTCTCCGCTTCCTTGGCGATCTGGATCATCGTTTCGATGAACGCGTCGAGCGTGTCCTTGCTTTCGGTTTCCGTCGGCTCGATCATGATGCTTTCCTCGACATTAAGCGGGAAATAGATGGTCGGCGGATGATAACCGAAATCGAGCAGCCGCTTGGCCACGTCGAGCGTACGGACGCCAAATGTCTTAAGCCGTTTGCCGGATAACACGAATTCATGCTTGCAGATGCCGGGATAAGCGACTTCGTAATAGGGAGCGAGCCGGTGCATCATATAGTTAGCATTCAGTACGGCGCATTCGGACACACGACGGAGACCATCGGGACCGTACGTACGAATGTACGCATAAGCACGAACGAGAATGCCGAAATTTCCGTAGAAGGCTTTGACGCGACCGATCGACTGCGGACGGTCTGTGTCCCAATAATACGTTCCGTCTTCACGTCGGCTTACGATCGGTTTCGGCAGGAACGGGGTCAGCCTGCTCTTGACGCCAACGGGTCCTGCACCCGGACCGCCTCCGCCATGCGGCGTGCTCATCGTCTTATGCAGATTGAGGTGGACGACGTCAAAGCCCATGTCCCCAGGACGGGTAATTCCCATAATAGCATTCGAATTGGCCCCGTCATAATAGAGCAAGCCCCCTGCATTATGCACAATTTCAGCGATTTCTACGATTTGCTCCTCGAACAAGCCGAGCGTGCTTGGATTCGTCAGCATGAGCGCCGCGGTATCGCTGCCGACCGCGGCGCGCAGCGCATCGAGATCGACCATGCCGCGTGCGTCGGATTTAATGGTGACGGTCTCGAATCCGGCCACCGTAGCGCTGGCCGGGTTCGTTCCGTGGGAGGAGTCCGGCACGATTACCTTCGTGCGGTGATCGCCGCGGCTTTCGTGATATGCCCGAATGAGCATCAGTCCGGTCCACTCGCCGTGCGCTCCGGCCGCCGGCTGCAGCGTCACCTGATCCATGCCCGTTAACGCGGCCAAATCATTCTGGAGTGTATACAACAGCTCAAGTGCGCCTTGGATGCTCTCTTCCGGCTGGTAAGGATGAATCTTGGCAAAGCCGGCGAATCGTGCCACATCTTCATTTATCTTCGGATTGTATTTCATCGTGCAGGAGCCGAGCGGATAGAAACCGTTATCGACGCCGAAGTTGCGGCGGGACAATTCCGTATAGTGGCGAATAACATCAACCTCGTACACTTCCGGAAGCTCTGCCGGCTTACCGCGCAGCAGCCCGAAGGGAACAACGGTGGAAGCCTCAATGTCGGGAACATCGCATTCAGGCAAAGAGTACGCGATACGTCCCGGCCTGCTCATCTCGAAGATCAGTGCTTTTTCCGGTTTCATAGACAAGCCTCCATTTCGGAAATAAATCCTTCGATTTCTTCCTTCGTTCTGCGTTCCGTCACGGCGACGAGCAGATGTCCCGCAAGCTCCGGATATGCGGCACCCAAATCATAACCCCCGATATATCCCGCCTTGAGCAGCTTGGCGTTTAATAAGCCCGCTTCCGCCCCCGCCGGCAGCTTCACGACAAACTCGTTAAAGAACGGAGCGGTGAACGGCAGCGAGAAAGACCTGCTCCCTTCCACCTGCCCGGAGGCGTAATGGGATTTCCTCAGGTTCAGTAAAGCCGCTTCCTGCATGCCCGCTTTGCCTAAGGTGGACATATATACAGAAGCGCATAGAGCTAGCAGCGCCTGGTTCGAGCAAATATTGGATGTCGCCTTCTCCCGGCGGATATGCTGCTCGCGCGCCTGCAGCGTCAGCACAAACCCCCGCTTACCTTCCGAGTCAACCGTCTGCCCGACGATCCGGCCAGGAATTCGCCGCATCAAAGGCTCCGACACCGCGAAGAAGCCGCAGGTCGGACCGCCGAGCGATGCAGGAATGCCAAGCGGCTGCGCATCTCCTACGACAACGTCCGCACCCAGCTCACCAGGCGATTCGAGTATTCCGAGCGATAACGGGTTGACGCTCATGACGAGCAGACCTTTGCGCGCATGAATAACCGGTTCTATGGACCGGATATCCTCCAAGCAGCCGAAGAAGTTCGGCGTCTGAACGAGCACTGCTGCCGTATCGTCGGTTATCGCCGCATCCAGCTCAGCCAGGTCGGTTGTGCCGTTCACATAGCCGACCTCAACGACCTCGAGTCCCAACCCGCGCGCCGAGGTAAGTAGAATTTCCCGGGCTTCCGGGTGAACGGTGCGGGAGACGACGATTCGCTTGCGCTTCGTTGCCCCGCTGGCAAGCGCGGCGGCTTCCGCCAACGCGGTGGCGCCGTCGTACATGCTGGCGTTGGCAACCTTCATGCCGGTCAGCTCGCAAACGTACGACTGGAATTCGAAGATGGCTTGCAGCTCTCCTTGGCTGATCTCCGGCTGATACGGCGTATAAGCCGTGTAAAATTCAGATCGGGAAATGACGTGATTAATGACGACGGGGATATGATGATCATAAATGCCTGCGCCCAAAAAGCTGGTGAATCGGTCGAAATCGGCGTTCTTGTCCGCGAGTTGGTGCATATGCTTCAGCAATGCGGGTTCGCTCAGCGCCCCGGACATCGGCAGGATGCCGTCATAGCGAACAGATTGGGGAATATCCATAAAGAGCTCTTCAATGGAATTTGCTCCAATCGCCTTCAGCATTTCGGTTTCGTCCTGTTCCGTCATCGGTAAGTAGCGGTGCTTTGTCATGGTTTTGCTCCTTCACCCGTTGTCTGCGTTCTTTTGTAAAAAGGGGCTTTGATGACGGCGGCCTTCAGCCGTTTGCCGCGAATTTCCACCCATACTTCCGTGTCCAATTCAGTATAAGCAATATCCAGCAACGCCAATCCCAGATTGCGCTTCAACGTCGGCGACTGCGTTCCTGTCGTCACTTCGCCGATCTGGCGGTCGCCTGCAAACACCGGATAATGGGATCTCGGAATGCCGCGGTCCAGCATTTCGATTCCGACCAACTTGCGAGTCAAGCCTTCTTGTTTCTGCCTCTCCAGTGCTTCCCGGCCGATGAAACCGCCCTCCTTAGCCAGCTTCACGAACATGCCGAGTCCCGCTTCCAGCGGCGAGATGTCTTTGGACAGCTCCTGACCATACAAGGGAAGCTTAGCCTCGAAGCGGAGAGTATCCCGCGCGCCCAACCCTGCAGGAATAAGGCCGTCTATCTCGCCTGCCCGCAGTAACTCCCGCCATACATGCGGAGCGTCCCCGGAGTCGAGATATATTTCGAAGCCGTCCTCTCCCGTATAACCTGTGCGCGAGACAAGTGCCTTGCGTCCGCACACTTCCGCTTGATGGAGGAAATAAAACGGAGCAAGCTTACCGATCGGCTCCGCCGTGACGCGGGCTAGAATCTGCGCGGCTGCCGGCCCTTGGAGCGCCAGCAGCGCAGTCTGTTCGGAACGGTTCTCCAATACGACGTCTCCGAGCAGGTGCTCGCTCAGCCAAGCGAAATCCTTTTCAATATTCGAGGCGTTGACCACGAGCAGGTACTGGTCTTGGTTCAGCTTGTAAATCAGCAGATCGTCGACAACGCCACCATTCGGATAACACAGGAGTGTATACTGCGCCTGTCCCGTCGATAGACGGGACACATCGTTCGTCGTCATCCGCTGCAGGAAGGCTTCCGCGTTTTGTCCGGTCACTATGAACTCACCCATGTGAGACACATCGAACAGTCCCGCCTGCCCGCGAACCGCATCATGCTCCCGCTGAATGCCATAGAACTGGACCGGCAGCTCCCAACCGCCGAAATCGATGCATCGGACGGCGGGACAACCCGCATAAAGGGGAAACAGAGGAGTCCGTCGTAATTCGCTCATTCCATCACCTCATATACAGTCTATTCGGAACAACAAAAAGGACAGCCGAAAGGATCTGCACGCGTTTCGCCGTAGGCGCTTGCATGCGTTCCTTTCGCTCTGTCCTTTTTACCTGAGAGTTACCTCGCCTTCGCTCCATGGTGTCCATGTAAACGATACGCAAGTTTCCCCTTGGGTGATCCCGCTGCCGGGATTCTCTCCAGAGTTGCGTCCGATAGCGGTCCTTTTTACCTGAGAGATTCACCCGCAAGGGGGCTTACTCCTTCGGCGTTACCTTCGAAACCGGTAATCTCTCCCGCTACCATCATCCGCGTATTCGGTTATCGTTCTGTCTTTCCATTAACTCCATTATAAAGGTCCAACCCCATGTTGTGTCAATGAATATATCATTACATGTATTTTCATGTCATATAAAGTAACATAAACAGCTTGATTGCTGCGTATCCAGACGACCATCTCGCCCTGCGTTCTGCCGTTATCCGCAAAAACAATGAATATTTATTATCTAACAATTGCGTAATTCAAATTTGTGGTTTACACTTGTAAATAAAGAAAGGGAACGGCGCGCCAACGCCATTCCCCCTGTACAACGCTTGAGTGGGGAGCCTACCAAGCAAAAAACGTGTCTAGATGAAAGTAACCTATTCCCTGGCGCAACCTAAGGATGGGTTATTTTCGTTTTAAGTAAGTTAAAAGGGCGAGAAGAAAAGATCCCAGCATTATAACCTCAATTAACGAAAACGACATACACACCACCTCCGTACTGGAGGCATGTATTTTCCCACCCAAGGCGGCTGTACAAGGAAGATTATAGCATTAATTTGAGAGTCGCGGAGTAACTTTACTCGGCTCTCTTTTATTTGAAAAGGGCTGATGCTGAAGTGACTATATCGTTAGTATCTTGAGGCCGGATTCGTCGTAGTTAGATGGGGCATGGTGGGAGCGAGGGGCCGACTTTTGTCCCCGATCTTCCACCTATTTTCAGCATGTGCCCATGTTATACAATGATTTCGCTTTCAGACCATCGAGCCAAAGCAAACGTCAGATCTTCAGTCAACAAATCCATCATCTTCGCCAGTTCACCTACGAATGGAATCAATTCCCACTTACCTCGATGATTAGCGATACTAAGAATAAATTCATTCCCTGAAGAATGTGTCAGAATTCCCCTTATTGCCTCCTCATTTCTTTCCATAGAGTAAATGACTAAGCTATTGCTCTGAGTACGAACATAAAGATGTGTCATTGCCAATACTCGCAACTTGATTCGGATGAAGGTTTCCGCTAATTCCAGAGCCAGAGTTAGAGCCAAGGATTGCAGCCTCCTCTATTTGTCATTACTCTTTGTATTCAAGAATCGGTTTAATCACCCTTGCTATCAGCTTGATCTTCTCCGGTGAGCAGCCTTCTAGCATATCTATAATTTCATTCCGCATATAATCGTCGGTAGTGGTATTCGTTCCACGCAAAATATAATCGGTAGTTGTCTCAAGAACCGCGCATATTTTATCCAAATTATCAAGATTAACCGGTGTCCGGCCTCTCTCTATCTTACTTATGTAAGCGTTGGAAACATCCATGGATTCCGCAAGAATCTCCTGTGTGATCCCCTTGTCTTCCCTAGCTTTCTTAATCCGGTTTCCAATAATAGAATAGTCGAAGCTCAATGTTCATCACCCAATCAGACTATAACAATCCTCCCTTCGCTCTTACATACACACGAATTCAACTTTAACCTATAGGTTCAATTTTTGAATAATTGCCTAGACTTCCAGCTCATTTGAGTGTTGAAGAAGAGCTTGTTCTATTTGAATCGTTCATAAAATCTATAAACATCTGAAACCAACCCCGTGAGGTAAGCAGAGGCATATCCCTTCTTAGCTCTGAAATACATTCTAGATATTCACGAATAATGTCGATCCTTTGCCAGCCTGCTATCGTTAAATCACGTTCACAACCGAGAAAATAGAATCTATCTATTCATCTCCGCTAGTTCATAGTGAGCCAGCATCCATATCTTCCGCACCTATCTAATCTTTATAAGGGTCGAACTCATCGGCCCCTGCCATGCAGCGGACGAATATACGCTCCAATCCGGATCGTCGAATAACGAATGATCCACCTTCTCACTGTTCACGCGCCCGACCCCGAACGAAATTTTCCGTGCGATTTCATTCATGATGCTCCCTAGTTGGGATTTCATATCTGCGGCGTATAGATTCGTTCTGACCGCCTTGTTGCCGCAAGCGATGTCGTAACCTACTCCTGAAGGTGAGATTTGACCGTCGTATACGACAACTCCCCCGATCGGTTGGCTGTAGCCTTTGTGATGATCGGCCATTAACAGGGTTTGAACCACGTTGCCATAGGCCGCGCAAGTATGGGCTTGGGCTAACACGCCTTCATCCGGGTTCCCCCAGACGCGGACCCCCGCGATGGTTTGGTAAGCCATGTGTGTCAACTCCTCTTTATAAATTTCATAGTAGCTATGCGACCGCGAAATTGCGATAAGGCGCGCCTATCGCCTCGACCCTTCCGATATGTTTCACCATGACCACAGTCCAACCTTCAACCCGCGTTAAGTGCTCGACTGTAGTCATGATTCTTTGCGTCTCTCTTCTTGTTTGGAATACTCCGTGTTACAGGTCGTACGCCATGCCAACTTCCTCTGCCCATCACGGGATCTAACTTACCTTGTCTTACGAGTTGTTCTCTTTGTTTACGTGCTTTACTCTTTGCCATCTTAACGCCTCCATAAAATTGTGGTCGGAACGGCAGGGATCGAACCTGCGATCGATGATTCAAAGTCATCTGCCTTGCCGCTTGGCAATCGGGCAATATTTGGGGAGACCAACCAGACTCGAACTGGTACTAACGGAGTCACAATCCGCTGCGTTCGCCTTTTCGCCATGGTCTCCATGAAAAAAGCTACCTGTTCACCGGTACCGCTTCTGCCGACAGGCAGCGAACGGATCATCCGGATCTTAGGTAGCTCGATACACGAATATAGGGTAACATCACCCAGTCAACGAAGGTAAGCTTCGCCGATGATGTGACGGTCCGCTTCCTTGTTTCGTAAATCGACTACCTAAGGGGTTATGAGGCAATAGGAAACCAAAGAAATCAGCAATAAAAACTCGATTAATCTTATGTTCGACTGGTTGATAATTGTGCTGTTTGCTGTTTCTCATGGTTATCACCTTGCCTTTCCTTGAATTTGAAAAAAAAGACCACTTCCGCCCAATCGACCTTTCTCCACGGCATTTCAGCCATAGAAAAAGACCACTTGGCATCAAGTCGTCTTTACGAGGAACGCTTATGTAGAACTATCGGCATGTACATCAGGGTGTGGAGTGCACCCGACTAACCGATCGGCTAACGTTGCTGTAAAGATCTTGATTATGAAATTGGATGTCGGTGAAATGAGGCTCCTGCTGCATATCGCTGATGGATTGATGCTCGTTATATGCTGGCTTAAGTTTTCCCTCAAACGTTTGGAAGAACTGGTTCATTTCCCTTCACCTCTTTACTTCGGATTTGTTTATGGGGCTTATCATAGCATCGCTGTTTTTACGGTGTCAACCATTATTTATTTTTGGGAATATATATATCTAGGGTGATATCCCCTTCTTTCAGACCCTCCCTTCTCGCCCTTTTATGACGAAATCCCCTTCGCTCAGGTGAAGAATAAATCGAACAAGTCGGTCCTGAGTCGAAGGGATATCGTCATAAAGACTCGGATTATAAGTGATCACAGCTCTTGCGAAGCGTCTGGCAGCCCCGAAACTATAGAACTCTACAGAACTTATTAATTCTATTAAAAAAGGCTGCTATATCAGCAGCCTTCGCTCTTATTAAACATTAATGACCCTAATGAATACTCCCACCACTTACCTCCGCTGACACTCCGGTTGAAGTGGGGGTCTCTGGTGTGTCATTCGTACCTGCTACCGAATGCTTAACACCAGTGGAGTTGACACGTTGACGGACTGGTTACCGTCCAACCCCGCTATCCCATAAGCTATTGCTGTTGGGACTACTTTT
>NZ_JBEQAP010000013.1:0-120615 GCF_041640265.1 Cohnella sp. | reverse complement strand
TCCGTTCGGTATAAGTTTAGTTATATTATACCATATTAACGCGGTGTCGCATTAAATTAATTGGACATAATAAAAGCTGTCGAGACTTTCTCGACAGCCTGGTGGTGCAGGAATAACTGCACCACCATTTTTTCTGTCTCATGTTCCGATATACTTAGTACAAATGAACTTCCTTAGCGTTGTTTAAGTCAGGGAGGGCAGTCAGCTCGCCCAGAACCTGCTTCGTAACACCTTTATCAACACCAAGCATCATGATAGCAGCGCCGCCGACGATTTTCCGTCCAACCTGCATCGATGCGATGTTGATTTCATTCGTTCCGAGAAGTGTTCCTACGCGACCGATGATTCCCGGCTTATCATGATGAGAGATAAGAAGGATGTGGCCGCTCGGCTCGACATCAACGGGAAACTTATCTACCTGCGTAATTCTTGGACCGAAGCCGTTCAATAATGTGCCTGCTACAAGACGTTCTTCTTTGTCTGTTCGAAGTGTGACGCTGACTTGATTCGTAAAGCCTTTGGTTGTATGGGTTTTGGTAACTACGATGTTAACCTCGCGAGTTTTGGCAAGATGCATCGCGTTAACCACATTGACCTGGTCAGATCCAAGATGGTATGCGAGCACTCCCTCAACAATATGGCGGGTAAGAGGTTGTGTATCCACATCGGCCAAATCACCGGCATAGCTTACGGCGATTTCTTTCACAGGTCCTTCAGCAACCTGCGCGGCGAAGCTTCCCAGCTTCTTGCCAAGCGAGAAGTAAGGCTCTAGCTTAGAGAGGACATCTGCTGCAACCGGAGGCATATTAACAGCATTCTTAAATGGCTCACCACGCAAGATGTGCAGTAATTGTTCCGAGACGTCAATAGCAACGTTTTCTTGTGCTTCAATCGTAGATGCTCCTAAATGAGGAGTAACAATAATCTTAGGGTGCTTCAAGAAAGGATGATCCGCTGCAGGAGGCTCCTCCTCGAATACGTCGAACGCAGCGCCTTCAACTTGTCCTGCGTCAATCGCTTCTACAAGCGCCAGCTCATCGATAATACCGCCGCGTGCACAGTTAACGATCCGAACTCCTTTTTTAATGACAGCGAATTGATCTTTGCCGATCATATGACGAGTTTCCGGAGTAAGCGGGGTATGCACGGTTATAAAATCAGCCTCACGGATAATATCCTCAACGGAAGCTTTGCGTACACCCATTTTCTCAGCCCGTTCCTCTGTTAAGAATGGATCGTAACCAAATACGGTCATTCCGAAAGCTTTCGCGCGAGCGGCAACCTCACTTCCAATACGTCCCATACCGAGGACACCCAGCACTTTGTTACGCAGCTCTACTCCGACAAAAGACTTGCGGTCCCATACGCCGGCAACTGTTTTCGCATAAGCTTGGGGAATATGGCGAGCTACAGCCATCATCATCGCGAAAGTATGCTCGCAGGTTGTAATCGTATTTCCGTCTGGTGCGTTAATAACAATAATCCCGCGTTTCGTGGCCGCTTCAAGATCAATATTGTCGACACCGACGCCCGCACGCCCAATGACTTTCAATTGCTTGCCTGCAGTCATAATTCGTTCCGTAACGCGAGTTTGACTGCGTACAAGCAGTGCATCATATTCACCAATAATGGCGACAAGCTCATCCTCGCTCAAACCTGTCTTTTTGTCGATTGCGATGTCGGAAGCCTCGACTAGCAGTGAGATGCCCAAATCACTAATCGGATCCGATACCAAAACTTTAAACATGGGAAACCCTCCTTCGATATATAGAAAACACCCTCAACCGCCGTTCTCCGCATAGAGCGGACGAACGGTGCGTAGAGGGTGACTCCGCAAGGTCACTTCTTTTCTTCGAGCGCTTCGCACACAAATCGTCCGGTTCCAATTGACTTTCCTATTTTATAGCAATGGGGCAGACAATTGCAATGGCGAAAGTACGACAAAATAACCTTCGTTATACGAAATGATTGAATCGCTTATTTATCAGTAAAGAAAAAAGGCAATTGCGGAAGTTGTTCATGCTCGTAAAAGCGTGACTTCAACTGAATGAAATCTCCGTTCCTTACCGCTTCTGTGCTCGTTAATAGTTCAGCAATGGCACTGAAGCTTTTAACTTTTCTTTTGTCCGCCTGGCCGGATGTGATAAATTGATCAATTCGAGCAGTTAAATCATGCGGCATAAAATCAGAAAGAATAAGCTGCTCTGACAAGTAATCGGAGGTGACTTTGATTTTTACGATTAGTGGGAGGGCTTTCCATTTCGTTGTGCTCAGAATTTCCGGACTTTCGTAATTTCCAGGAATATCCGAGTTGACAGACTCTGCCCAAAAGAGCATGGAGCTATAATATTCGTCTTGAGCTGTAAGTGAATGCAATCGTGCTTCCTTAAAGAAAGGGTCGGCTTGCATTTTGTCTAGGGCCATGTCAACAGTTCCCTCATTGGCTGTTGCAGCTAATGAGGAGAAGCTTTCCTTGAAAAGCTTGAGGCTTTTCAGATAGCTTGTCTGAGCATCCGTCAGCTTTGTTGAAATTTGGGATACATTTGCACCCTTGATTGATTCATATTTCTGCTGGGCAGACTTAGACAATTCCTTCAATGAAGCGGAGCGATCGGCAGTAGGATCAGCCAGCCACTTATTCTGGGCGGCAAACCAATCGATTTGAAATTCACGATACGGTAAAAATACGGTATGATAGAAGGAAACGAGATCTTGCTGCTGGTAAGCGCTCGGTGAAGCACTAGAGATGGATAACGGAGATTCAGATACATACTGGGATTCGACTCGCTCCGAGCCCACTTGCACACCGTAAAAGAAAGCTCCTACCGCGATGATAAGCATAAGTATGAATGCTAGTGAAAACATAAGATCGGATCTATTAAGACGCTTTTCCATCGGTTGCTCCTTTAGAGGATAGTTAGTTGGTAGTCCTAGTATAGAAAAAATCAACACGTTTGAATATACAAAAATTCGCATAATTCGAGGGATCATGAGAAAATTCGACATTCGTAAGATAAAGATTCGCCAAGTAACCGTTGATCAATTGACAGATAAGATGCTGCTAACGAATTTATATGCAACACAAGCTCTTACTCTTATTATCGGAATCGTGTGGGTCTTATTGCAGGGTAGAAATGTATTTGAATTGTTAATTCTGCCTATGAACAGTAATTTTGCACTATGGGGTGCTGGATTCGCGGCTTTAGTATTATTGATTGATTTAGGGATATCTCGATATGTTCCGGATGAAGCGGCAGATGATGGCGGTGTAAACGATAGAATATTCCGCAATCGTCCCATATGGCATATTATCGTTATTTCTTTTGTTGTAAGCATCTGTGAAGAATTATTATTCCGGGGTGCCCTTCAGTTCGCGATAGGTCCTTATTGGACTAGTATTATTTTTGCGGCGATCCATGTTCGTTATTTGCGTCATTGGATTCCGACGGGGCTGGTATTTTCGATCAGCTATGGTTTAGGCTGGATTATGATACAGACGGGAACACTTTGGGCTCCAATCCTGGCTCATTTCCTGATTGATCTGATTATGGGATTCATCATTCGTTTCCGGAGGGAAGAGAAATGAAAGAGGACGAAATTCCTTCATTGGTATGGAGCAAATACCTAGAGGCGAAGCACCATGTTTTCGGCATACCCAAAGAGGAGCATGCAGCTTTAAGCTTGGAGGAGCTGGAGGCTGCGATTGCACAGACCGCTGCAAGTTCGGGATTACCTGAGATCGGTATGCCGCCGCGATCTGTCGTTCATCCCGTGAGGCGCAGGCAGTTATCCCGTTGGTACTATTTAATGCTCGTTTTCATGTTCTCAGGACTCGTCATTGGACTTGTTTGGTGGGGACGTGAATTTAACGGGTAGCATTTGCTCATTGCCCGATCCTATACAAGAGGCTGTCTCTCGTCCATTGGACGGGAAGCAGCCTCTATTGTTTATTCCTCTCGGGGACGATTAAAGCTCTGTATCGATCGCATTAGGATCTACAAAGGAGTAGCCCTTCTGTTCTATCTGCGTTAACAGATTATCCAGGGCTTCTGCAGTCCAAGGAAGCTCATGCATGAGGATGTTGCTTCCCTCGTGAAGCTGCTCCATCACATTATCGATGACGGCTTGCGGTCTTTTGTCCATAGCGACTTTGTTCAGATCCCAATCCAGTGAACCGTTGGACCAGGTCATGAACAGCAGACCATTATCTTTGGCAATCATGCGGACAGAGTCATTGGCAGAGGCAAAGGGAGGTCGGAAGAAAACCGGAGTCTTGCCTGTCAATTCTTTCACAAGGGATTGTACCTTCTCAATCTGTTCTTTGACGGATTGTTCATTTTCTTTTTTTAACTCGATGTGATCCCAGGAATGATTGCCGATTACCTGCTTGCGATGGTCTAATTCCTTCAGAAGCTCAGGATTTGCTTTCACTCGGTAGCCGTTCACGAAGAAGATCGCTTTGGCGTTGTGTTTGTCCAGTGCGTCCAGCATAGGAGCAAGGATTTCCTTATCTTTGGGACCGTCATCAAAGGTGAGCAGAACGACCTTGCTTTCAGTCCTTTCCATATCGATGGGTACGATACGATAAGCCTTGTTCATTCGGTACGTCTTCACAATCTCGGTTTCTTTAGAGCCTTCATTAGGTGCAGCTTTCTCTGTGGCAGCAGGACTGGGTGGAAGAGGAGTTGCAGACGGTGAAGCCGAAGAGACTGCAGGGGCTGACTCGGTTGGTGTAACAGATGGAGCAATAGAGCTGTTTGGTACAGTATTGTTGCTGCAGGCAACAATACCCAATAAGAGTACGGTTGTCGAAAATAAAATGACACGTCGATTCATGTTAAGTTTCCCTCCGTTAAGACATTCATGGTGCTTGTTAAATTGTATCATAATCTCCCTATATTTCGACATGAGAATCGCTTCCTTAATTTGATGAGAATGACCTTGGCTTACTCGGTCAAACTAACATTAATAAGGAGGTGGCAAAATGAGAATTGGAACTTTCGTAATCGGTGGAATAGCAGGGGCTGCTATAGTCATGATGATTCAACGTAATCAAATGATGTCTACCTTGGTAGCAGGCTTGGGAAACAACGTGATGCAGCGTATGAACAACGTGAAAGATGATGCCATCGAAAAAGCGCTAAACATGAAATTCGCCAGCAGCTTCACTCGGTTGTCCGATATCGGTAAGAGCACACCTAAAATGACCCAATCCCATAATAAGGGGTTGGAAGAGGTTGAGAAGCTGGCCTACCAGGACCCAAGTGTTTCGAAGGAAATCAACTCGATTTTAGAGCAGAATGGGGAACAACGAATCTAAGATAAGCTCAGAAAAAACAGGCGCTATTCCCTTGTTATAATGGGGGAATGGTGCCGTTTTTTTATTTATCGAGGGTTTTCCCTAGTGCATTTCAGTGGGAGAAGTGATAACATATTCTCAAGAAATGTTTCATTCACGCATTATATGCGTAATCATAAGCTGTTATCACCCACAGAAGGAGGATCCTGTCATGAGGATGGAGCGGCTTAGCCAAGACAAGATTCGTATTTTCCTCACGTTCGACGATTTGACTGAGCGCGGGATCCAGAAGGAAGATATGTGGCGCGAGATTCCCAAGGTACATGAGCTTTTCAGCGAAATGATGGATCAAGCATATAATGAACTTGGATTCGATGCTTCAGGACCGCTTGCAGTCGAAGTATTCGCGATGCCCGCACAAGGAATGGTCGTCATTGTCACCAGAGGGAAACTCGAACGAGATGCGGATTCTGCCACTGATGACGAAGAAGAAGTCTATGAATTGGAAGTTACGCTTGAACAAAGCGAAGCCATTATATATCGGTTCAGGGACATTGAAGACGCTATCGGCGCCGCCAAGACGTTATCAGGACATCTGACGGATGAAGGAAGAATGTATCGTTATCAGAACCAGTGGTTGCTCTGTTTCGATCCGGCTGGCCTTGAAAGCACTAGCTACCATGCCCTAATCGCTGTTCTTGCGGAGTACGGGGAAGCGACATCTACAACACCGGCCGTATTGGAAGAATATGGCAAGTTGATCATAGCGTCTAACGCGGTCAAGGTATTGGCTGACAATTTCAAAGATTAACAGCTTTTCAGAACGGCCATCAAAGAATATTTTGCGAGAAAAGCTACATTTCGCAAAATGTTCTTTTTTTATGGCCGTTGTTTTGCTGTTATAATGGAGGTAGGAAGGGAGGGAACAGGAAATGCTGTGGGTCTCGGTTTTGGCGGGCTCGATCGCACCTGGTATCGCGTTGCTTGCTTATTTCTATTGGAAGGATCGTTACGACGCCGAACCGCTCCACATGGTATTGAAAATGTTCCTAACCGGGGTCTTGATCGTTCTTCCGATCATGATCGTTCAACGCGGTTTAATGATCATGTGGGGAGATTCGCCTATTACTTTCTCCTTTGTTATATCAGCAGGTGTCGAGGAGTTTTTCAAGTGGTTTGTTCTTTACCATATTATTTATAACCATACGGAGTTTGATGAGCCGTATGATGGGATTGTTTATGCCGTGGCCGTTTCGCTTGGTTTTGCTACCTTGGAGAATGTACTTTATGCCTTTCTCCAGCCGGCAACCTTCGGTACATTAATGATGCGCGCGCTTCTTCCGGTGTCGGGACATGCTTTATTCGGAGTATATATGGGTTATTCTCTGGGACGGGCTAAGTTTTCAAGCGGCTCCCAAATCAAGTTCCATTTATGGTTATCGCTCTTATTACCCATCTTATGGCACGGAATCTATGATTTCATGCTGCTTACCGTACCGTCTACCTGGATATGGCTAGTCGTCCCTTTCATGCTTATCCTGTGGTTCAGGGGAATGCGTTACGTGAATAGGGCGAATTCCGTCTCCCCTTTCCGTCTCCTGAAAAGGGAGGAAGAGATTAAATATTGACCTCTCTGTCTATACTGGGTGTGGTAATAACCGGCAAAGGGGAGATGGCTGTTGTCTTATCGGCATAAAGTCACCATAAGATGCAACAGGTGTAACGAGAAATTTATCCTTCGGGGTCGCAAGGAACGAGGACGCGTAGAAACCGGGTTTAAAAAATGCTTATGCAGCAACGCGGATGATTTCGAAATCGAGGTAGAAGCTCTCTTCTGAATTGAAGGGTGCTTTTTGGCGTTTTAGGACATATTCGGCCATACAAGAGCGAAGAATTTGTTTTTATTTTTACGCATAAAGCTGGAACCATATTCCCACACTAACGGCATACCGTATGGGAATGAAAGGGGTCGGCGTTTCATGTATGCTCGGTTAAGTTCTATCATGTTCCCTATAGCCACACTTCTGTTCGTTGGTGCCATTATTTGGGGGTATCAGGAGCATCAGGAGAAGAACTCCGTACTTATTAAGGCGGAGAATCAATACCAACGTGCGTTCCATGAATTAAGCCATCACATGGGGCGGCTCCATGATGAGTTAGGACAGACCTTGGCGGTTTCTTCAACTTCGCAAGGAATGCAGCGCAAGGGATTAGTTAATGTATGGCGATTGACAAGCGAAGCTCAGAATGAGATTAACCAGTTGCCTCTAGCGCTCCTCCCATTCAACAAAGCGGAGCAATTCCTATCCCGGATCTCTAACTTCGCTTACCGTACCGCTGTGCGTGATCTAAGCAAGCAGCCGCTCACTCCCGAAGAGATGAAGACCATGAAGTCGCTGTATCAAACATCCGGCACTGTTAATCAAGAGATCGGTAAGGTCCAGGATGCAGTAATTGCAAATCATCTGCGCTGGATGGACGTAGAGGTCGCGATCGCTAGCGAGAACAGTCCGCACGACAATACAATTATAGACGGCTTCAAGGCGGTTGATAAGCAAATGGGGGCCTATCCCGAGAACGATTGGGGACCTTCCGCAATGTCAACGGATAGGAAGCTGTCATCCGCAGCTTTAGAGGGCAGGGATATGACAGCTGACGAGGTTATGAAAAAAGCAATTGAATTTCTCGGGTCACAAGCTTCATCGGGAGCTGCTAATATAAATGAGGCTGGCAAGAAAACAGATCTTCCCGTCTATTCGGTTACCGTTAAGGGTCAGAAGGGAACGAATATTCAGTTGGACTATACACGCAAGGGCGGACATCTCTTATGGTTCATGAACCCCCGGGACGTCAAAAGCCGCAAGCTTAATTTCGATACCGCACGCAATAAAGCATCGCAGTTTCTGATAAGGCACGGCTATAAGAATATGAGTCCAATCAACTATGATGAGTATAACCATATCGCGGTTTTCACCTATGTCCAGACGCTTGATAATGTGAAAATCTACGAAGACAAAGTAACGGTACGCGTTGCGTTAGATAATGGGGAGGTTGTGGGACTTCAGGCCTCGGATCACGTCTTCGAGAAGAAGCTCCTTACACCAGGTAAACCTAAGCTAAGTAAGCAACAAGCCCAATTAGGACTGAATACCGATTTCAAAGTCGAGGATTATTCTCTGACCGTTATTGAGAACGATATGAGAAAACCCGTTCTCTGCCATGAATTCGTAGGTAAAATCAATGATCACCATTACCGGATTTTCATGAATGCCGAAACCGGTTTGGAAGAAAGCATCGAACAAATCCCTGAGTCTGCGAAGGCGATTCAGTAAACAGCTGTAATGCGACGCGCTTCGCCCGACAATAAAGGATCGGGCGAAGCTGTTTCCATTCCCCAAACTTCAAGACCCATGGTATAATGAGACAGGATTAATGGAAATACATACCGATCATGCAACTGTGGAGGGTTAACGGTGCTGCCGAAAATTAACCAAACGATGTACATACAAGCGAATACCGTATCCGAGAATACGGGAGGCTCAGCAATAATTCTGCGCTCTCGCGTGGCAGATATGGATAGTGGCAACATTTATATTGAAGTTCCGTTAGATGAGAAGAGTCGAAAGTACTATCGAACTCATCTCGGAGAGCAATTTCAGCTGTATTTCTTTACTTCAGAAGGGGTTAAGCTTCAATTCGCGAGTACGGTTACAGGCTTTCGTAAAGAGACAGTGACACTTGTCGCTGTTCGGAAGCCGCAGCTGGAGGAAATAACAAAGGATCAACGCCGAAGCTTCCTGCGGGTTGAAGCGAATTTGGAGCTCGCTGTGAAAGTTGGTGATAAGCTTCGGTTCGTAGCGATAACAGAAGATGTCGGTGGAGGAGGAATTTCGTTTACGTGTGAACGTAAATGGCCTATTGTTCCGAACCTTGTCATTACCTGTTGGTTATTACTAAGTTATAAAAGTGGGTCCGTCGCGCATTCAAAGTTTGAAGGAGAGGTTGTCCGAGTGCTGCCCATAGAGCCGGACAAGCACCTCATTATGATGCGCTTTCAGGACATTGCAGATTCCGATCAACAGAAAATAATTCGCTATTGCTTTGAGCGCCAATTGGACAATCGTAAAGTTTAACCCGAAGCGCATCAGGCACTACTCAGGAGGTCTATGATGGAACGAGACGATGATAACAGTACTAGACCGGATTTCACCGCTTGGTCTGATCGAGTAGAGAAAATTTTGAAAAGGGTCATTGTAATTCTCGTTATCTTTCTTTGCATTGCCCAACTTATTCTGCAATTTCCTTCTGCAAGACATTTGTTAACGACGACTGACAGCTCCGAAGGCGTTCCGTTTCATTATATCTCTCACTAGCTCCCATCGGTACAGTTTTTGCATCCCGGTGTGCCGTGTGGTATAATTTTGTTCATTCAAAGCAGGGTTCTCCTGCCTTATTTTTCTTCTGTCATCTTGTTGTTCTCATGTAGGAGGCCAGTTGTTGTCTCATGAATGTTCCCCATACAGCTCGAATAAACATCGCAATTGACGGGCCGGCAGGTGCGGGTAAGAGCACTGTTGCCCGCATGGTTGCCAGCTCGCTCCAATATATTTATGTGGATACGGGAGCTATGTATAGGGCAGTTACGTTTAAGGCCCTTGAAGCAGGCTTATCGACTGAAGATAATGAGCTAGTCGGACGCTTGGCTAAAGAATTAGACATTACACTGTTGCCAGGCACTGACGCTCAGCGCGTGCTTGTTAACGGAGAAGATGTCAGCTCAAGGCTTAGGACGCTGGATATTAATCGCAGCGTGTCCTATATCGCAAGACTCGAAACCGTTCGCTATCGTATGGCTGAGCTTCAACGTCAGATGGCTCTATCGAAAGGTGTCGTCATGGATGGCCGCGATATCGGAACACATGTCCTGCCGGATGCTGAACTGAAGATTTTCCTAACAGCGACGCCCAGGGAAAGAGCAACAAGACGTTATTTGGAATTAGGCCCCGATGCAGGCATTTCGTTGAATCAGCTAGAGCAAGAAATTAAAGAACGTGACCGTTTAGATGAAGAGCGTGAAATTGCTCCTCTCCTGCGCGCTCCTGACGCTCGTCTAATTGACTCTACCGGTCGAACGGTGGACGAAGTGGCGGAAGAAATCGTACAATGGGGAATTGCAGTTGCAAGAACCATTTTGGCGGAGGAGAAGTAAATTATGTTATACCTTTTTTGTAGGTTCATCGTACGCACTTTTTTTATTGTTTTGTATCGACTTGAAGCGAGAGGGATATCGAATATTCCACTCGAAGGACCAGTCATTCTATGCAGCAATCATAAGAGTCTACAAGATCCCATTACTTTAGGGGCTTGGGTGCCCCGTAAAGTTCATTATATGGCGAAAGCCGAGCTGTTCCGCATTCCTCTGTTCGGTCCATTGATCAAAGGAGTCGGAGCATTTCCCGTTAAACGTGGTGGGGTAAGCAAGGAAGCAATTAGAACGGCCATCACCTTATTGCAGAAAGGTCAAGTGATGGGTATTTTCCCGGAAGGCACCCGCAACGAATCTCTGGGTATGGGCAAACGCGGTGCTGTATCAATGGCAGTTCGCGCCAAGGCTTTTGTAGTTCCAGTTGCGCTCGTTGGCGATTATCGTCTATTCCGTAAGATGATAGCAGTCTATGGAGCACCAATTGATATGAGACCTTATGCTGAAGAAGGCACATCGGAGAGCATGGAAGCGGCTACTGAATTAATTATGTCGCGCATTCGCGAAATGCTTGAAACGGGTAAACCGGCATCCTAATAGATCGATGCATGTTTCGATAAGGAATCCCTCATACTAAAGGTATTATTTGGTTCTCGTCTTTTTGGGTAAATGAGATTTAGGCGCCGCTTGAAGCGGGTTTAAATAAAGTTGGGGTAGAATCGAGGAGGTATTTTCATGTCTGAAGAAGTCAACGTTCAGGAAACAGCAGCCGCTGAGCAGGTTACGCAGGACGCACTAGAAAATGTAGTGACCTTGAAAAAAGGCGACACCGTGAAAGGTACGGTAGTCAAAATCGAGGATAACCAAGCATACGTAAGCCTTGGATACAAATACGACGGAGTCATTCCGCTTCGCGAATTGTCTTCCGTGAACCTGGAGAACGCTTCTGAAGCCGTACAAATCGGTCAAGAGGTTGAAGCCAAGATTGTTAGTATCAACGATGCTAAGGAGTCGATGGTGCTTTCTAAGCGTCAAATCGACAGCCCTCGTGCGTGGGATGATCTGCAATCGAAATTCGAAAATGGCGATGCGTTTGAAGTGACCATTACCGACGTCGTTAAGGGCGGTCTTGTCGCTGACGTGGGAGTTCGCGGATTTATCCCGGCTTCTATGGTTGAACGTCATTTCGTTGAAGATTTCAGCTCTTACAAGGGTCGTACGCTAAAGGTTAAAGTGAAAGAAATCGATCGTGAGAACAATAAGGTCATTCTTTCTGCCAAAGACGTATTGGATGCTGAATATGAAGTTCAAAAGCAAGCGATCATGAGCAATCTTCAGCCTGGTCAAGTACTTGAAGGCACGATTCAACGTCTGACGCCGTTCGGCGCATTCGTAGATATCGGCGGAATTGATGGTCTCGTTCATGTATCGGAGATGGCATACACACATGTTGCTCATCCATCGGATGTTGTAGCCGAAGGTGAAAGCGTAAAGGTAAAGGTTCTGAAAATTGATCCTTCCTTGGGTAAAATCTCGTTAAGCATTAAGGCTGCTCAGCCTGGTCCTTGGGATTCTGCGGCAGGACAATTTGCAATTGGCGAAGTGGTTACCGGCGTTGTTAAACGTCTAGTAAGCTTCGGTGCATTCGTTGAAATCGCTCCCGGTGTAGAAGGACTGGTACACATTTCGCAAATCGCGCATCGACACATCGCAACTCCGTTCGAAGTGCTTAAAGAAGGTCAAGAGGTCAAAGCTAAGGTTCTTGACTTCAACCCGGCAGAGAAACGGATTTCTCTTTCCATTAAGGAAACAGAAGAGGCGCCTGCACGTCCCGAGCGCGAACAACGCGAACCTCGCGGTCCTCGAGCTCCTAGAGAAGAAACGAATCTTCCTCCTGCGGAGAGCATGAGCTTTAACCTAGGTGAGAAATTCGGTGACAAACTGAGTAAGTTTAAGTAATTATATAAAGCATTCGTCTAGCGGTCTCCACTATGGAGGCCGCTTTTTCACATTTATCCGACTCGGGGGCATGTTTACTATTCCTTCCGGCGCATACTAACCCTAAGGAGATTGGGGGGGGGGTACCGGTGTTAAGCGCTGTAATGCTGTGGATCTCCGCGACCGTACTTTGGTGGAGCGGCTGGAGGGAAGAAGCTGCGGAAGGAATCCCTCACTGGGCTGTCGGGGTATTCTTGGCGGGCTGGCCTTTCACTTTATTATGGGAAATGAAGTTAAGTTCAACCTTAACGGTGAATGGAGCATGGATTTGGACGTTGGCGGCATTTATTACCTTAGCATGGCGTATTCAACCGCTTCGAAGATGGACTGCCCTATCTGCGGGTGTGCTGCTAGGTTCTATTTATTTGTTGCTTGGCCGCCTTTCTTATTATCCTTTCGCATTATCGCATTTCTTATCGCCATGGGGATTGGCAATCGTTCTAGGGTGTTTATCTGCGCTATTGCTTCGGAATGCACCTGAACAATTGATTGCTGTTACAATCTCTCTCTTTCTGATTGATGGAATTACAGACGTAGTTCTGCTTCCTTCGGATATGATGGCTTTAGGTAAGTCTTCGGAGTGGGTGAAGGGTTGGTGGATCGCCGTTCTCTGCGCAAGATTATGGTCGGTTTCCATGACTTCAATTAAGAGCTTAACAACAAGGTGGGCGCTTAGAATGGGCTGGAGAAGAGGGGGACAGCGTTCATGATAGGGGATTGGCTCATTACCAATAAGGATCTTACAGGTGTAATTATGGGCACTGCTTTTGGAATGGCCGCTAGGTTATTGATGCTTCGAACCGATTATAGACAATATCCCGCTTATCCGCATGGAAAGATCATTCACTTAGCACTCGGATTAATCGCGGGTGCGTTGGGGGCAGTCGCAGTTCCCGCGCTATACAATAAAGACTATACGGCGATTACTTTTCTAGCGCTGGCAGCCCAACAATTTCGCGAGGTTCGCAATATGGAACGCAGCACGTTAACAGCTATTGATCATTTGGAGCTAGTTCCAAGAGGAGCTGCTTACATAGAGGGAATTGCTGTCGTGTTCGAAGGGCGAAATTATTTGGCCATATTGGCTGCGTTCCTGACTAGCTTGTCGGTCATGGTTGTAGGTTGGTGGGCAGGTTTATTGAGCGGCTTGCTGTCGTTGCTGGTTGTCCATAGGTTTATGAGAGGGAAGACGATTGCGCATATTGCGGATGTAAAAATGGTTCCTTTGAAGTTAGATGGTCCGAATTTATATGTCGGGGACGTCTATATGATGAACGTAGGCTTGGATGAGAATCGAATGATCATTCAAGATCAGGGTATTGGCTTTATTCTTACACCCAAAAATGATGATTCAAGAGTAACTATCGCCAATTTGGGACAACGGCAAGCGATTCTGCATGATATTTCGACAAGACTAGGCGTATATAGGGATGACGGCGATCCAGGCCTGCTGCCGCTTGGGAAGCTTGGTCTCAAAACCGGTAATCTGGGGCTTCTGGTTTTACCGCGGGAAAAAGACACGGATAAAGCGTATCAGGCTGTGATTAACGTTCCCTTACTCGAGGCGGCAGTCAGGATGCCAACTGAAGCTAATCGTAAAAGCACGGAGGGAAAACAGCGTGGCTAAAATTGTTGGAGTCGTTACGACGGATGAGAAAAGTATAGGCGGAGGGTCTCCGATTTTCTATACAAAAAATCGAGAGGACCTGCAGAAGGTTGCTCATCTTCTAGAGAAAGTGATGGATTGCGCGGCGCATGAGGTTAGTGAAGATCTATTCATCATAGTCGACCGCCACTAAATCGTTAGCCAAGCGCTAGGATTTTTGATATGATAAAAATTGTGATTGTTTTTTAGTCGAGGAGTGGGAAAAATATGGCACGTCCCGTTATCGCCATCGTAGGACGCCCTAATGTGGGCAAATCCACGATATTTAACCGGATTATTGGCGACCGGCTTGCTATTGTCGAAGATAAACCGGGGATTACCCGTGATCGGATCTACGGCATTGGTGAATGGATTGGAATATCTTTCAGCGTTATTGATACTGGAGGCATCGAACTCGAGGGAGAAGACAGCTTGCTTCGTTCTGTTCGAGCGCAAGCGGAGCTGGCCATCGAAGAAGCCGATGTAATCATATTCATGGTGGATGCGAAAGCTGGCGTGACGAACGCGGACGAAGAAGTAGCACAAATGCTTTTCCGTTCTAAGAAACCGATTGTGCTGGCGGTGAACAAGGTGGATAACCTTAACCGCATGGATGATATCTATGAGTTCTATTCACTTGGCTTCGGAGATCCTGTACCGCTCTCTGGTGCGCATGGAATGGGAATCGGTGATTTACTTGATGCCGCGGTTAAGAAGCTGCCTGAGACCGAGGAGCAAGAATATGATGATGATATTATCAAGGTTGCTCTGATCGGGCGCCCGAATGTGGGCAAATCATCGTTAGTGAATGCGATTCTCGGCGAGGAACGCGTTATCGTTAGTCCTATAGCGGGAACAACTCGCGATGCAATCGATACGCCGTTCGAGAAGGATGGACAGAAATACGTACTCATCGACACCGCTGGAATGAGGAAGCGGGGTAAAGTGTACGAAACAACTGAAAAATATAGCGTCATGCGTGCAATGAAGGCTATAGAACGCGCAGATGTCATACTCGTTGTCATTAATGGCGAAGAGGGTATTATTGATCAGGACAAGCATATAGCAGGTTATGCGCATGAGAATGGCAAAGCGGCTATTTTCGTTGTTAATAAATGGGATGTCGTGGAAAAGCATGACAAAACGATGCAGCATTTCACCAACACGATTCGCGATCATTTCCTGTTCATGTCATATGCTCCTGTGTTATTCCTGTCTGCTTTAACCAAGCACCGGGTAACTAAGCTGTTCCCGGTTGTTAACCGAGTAGCGGAGCAGCATGCACTGAGGGTCCCTACAAATGTACTTAACGATGTCATTTCCGACGCGGTTGCGATCACTCCGCCGCCTACCGATAAAGGGCGTAGACTTCGCATTAATTATGTCACTCAGGTAGCGGTTAAGCCGCCTACGATTCTCATTTTCGTCAACGACCCCGAATTGATGCATTTTTCCTATGAACGTTATCTGGAAAACAAAATTCGCGCGGCTTTCGAATTTGAAGGTACTCCTTTGCGTTTATTTACACGCAAGAAGTCGGACCAAGAATAGGGGAGTCAGGAGTGCTTAATTCAATCATTACGATCGTGATTAGTTATTTGTTAGGTTCAATTTCGTTTAGCATCCTATTTGCTCGCTGGTTGCGTAAAATCGATATTCGCGAGCACGGGAGCGGAAATGCCGGAGCGACGAACACTTTGCGAGTGCTTGGCAAAGGACCCGCAATTGCGGTGTTTTTGCTCGATATCGCTAAGGGTTCGGTTGCAGTGTGGCTGGGAAGCTGGATCGGAGGCGGCAGTGACTGGGTTCCCGTAGGATGCGGGCTCGCAGCGATTGCTGGACACAATTGGCCGATTTATTTCCGCTTTAAAGGCGGCAAAGGGATTGCAACAACGATAGGCGCATTAGCGGTTTGGGCGTTTGTCCCAACTCTAATAGCTGGCATTATTGCCATTATTGTTATCACATTAACTCGTTTTGTCTCGCTAGGCTCCATGATCTTCGCTATTGCACTCCCGTTTCTATTCTATTTATTCGGACTGGAAGCTGCCTACATTTGGGGTGCGTTGACGGTTGCTTTATTAGCTGTCGTTCGACATAAGCGAAACATAGTGAAGCTCATAAACGGTACCGAGAACAAGTTAGGCGGCAGTAAAAAGGGTGAGCCTCATGACGCATAAGAAGGTAACCGTCCTTGTCGCAGGCAGCTGGGGGACGGCTTTGGCGCGGGTATTAGCGGATAATGGGAATGCGGTTAAGCTTTGGACGCGCAATAACGCTCAGGCGGACCAGATCAACAAAGAACGCCGAAATGAGAAATTTCTTCCTGGAGCTGTATTGCCCGATGGAATTACGGCTACCACGGATATGGCCGAAGCCGTTTCCGAAGCGGAGGCTGTGGTTTTCGTTGCGCCATCCTCTGCAATGAGAGACGTTGCGCGTCAAGCTGCGTTATACATATCTAACGATGCATTAGTTATTCACGCCACTAAAGGTTTTGAAACGGACACTCTTAAACGGATGTCTACGGTTCTGGCAGAGGAGCTTAATCGTCCGGAGCAACACATTGTTGTCTTATCTGGTCCAAGCCACGCGGAGGAAGTCATCAATCGGCATCCGACAACCATTGTAGTGGCTTCGAAGGAGACTTCGTGCGCGGAGGCTGCACAGGATTTATTCATTAACGATGCTTATTTTCGTGTTTACACAAACCCCGATGTGATCGGAGTTGAAACAGCAGGAGCTATTAAGAATATTATAGCACTTGGTGCCGGATTATCCGATGGCCTTGGCTTTGGTGATAACGCCAAGGCAGCTTTGATTACGCGTGGTCTTGCTGAAATTGCTCGATTAGGTTCGGCTATGGGAGCTAATCCACTAACATTCGCCGGACTCGCCGGTGTTGGGGATTTGATCGTAACCTGCACTAGCCAGCATAGCCGTAACTGGCGAGCGGGCTCCATGCTTGCACAAGGTCTTCCTCTAACAGAGGTTCTAGAGCGCATGGGGATGGTTGTCGAAGGAGTAAGGACGACAAAAGCTGCTCATGTGCTGGCCGAACACTATGGCGTAGAAATGCCCATTACAGATCAACTCTACGCCGTTCTGTTCGAGGGGCTCTCCCCAGAAAAGGCAGTAGGTACCCTTATGGGTCGTGTACGCACGCACGAGATCGAAGAAATCGCTTCGGCTTCCCGCGATAAATGGCTGAACCATAATTCGGGAATGTAATTCGAACACTTTAATTGCCCTCCTCATAGGATGATTGCAAAGACCCGGAGGAGGGAAAGCATGGACAAGAATTTTCCCAAGGATATACTTGGCGCAGTCAACAAAAAAGCTGGAAAAAACATTTCCGAGAACTCCATCAAAAAAATAGCGAGTAATGTCACACCAAGTACGCTGCAAAACGAAGCGCAGATCAAGCAGCTGATTAAACAGGTGTCTGCGATGGCAAATGTACCGGTATCGGAAGATACTATGAAGGAAATCATCAGTGCCGTGAAGAAAAGCGGAATGAACCTGAACAATCTGGAGTCGTTGGTTAAGATGATGATTAAGAAGTGAAAAAGGAGGCTGCCCCTGAGTGATTTTGGGCAGCCTTGTAAGTTTAAACACTTAAATCGATTGTTGTTTTTTGTGTGATGTATCTCCTTCCGGTTGCAAGTGAGAAAAACCAAAATTTGGAATGACTCCTATTGGGAGATTCGCTTTTCTCAAAAAGCAAACGCTTCGCTCCTACAGGAGATACATTCACACCTTTTAGTATCGATTTTGTTAAGGACCAGGCCAAAAGATCAAAAAGGGGGATCTCCTTTTTTGTAGGTGAGAGAAATAAAATATCAGGCACGTCCGGCCATTTTTTGCGGAATCGACCAAGCGGCCACAGCGGCTAGAACAATCCATAATATATCAATGGCTTCGAACATGTCGCTAAAGCTGACCAAACCTTGCATATCCAAACCCATCTCATTCTCAAGTTGCTTAACCATAAGGTAATAAGCGATATATTTTCCTGCAATTACACCGAATAAACCGAAGATGACAGCGACAACTTGATGTGTCTGTTCAACATTGTTCTTGGCAATGTAAGCAACGGCTACCCCAACGAGGGCACCAATTCCCGATGCTAATATACCTAATTCATACTCGCCGTAAAACGAAATTAATGCCCATACAACCGCTCCAACCAAAGAAGCTGCAAACCCGCCGGCAATAATTTTACCAATTGATGTTTGCGTTTGCTGTTGTTCTACATTGGAGTTAGTTTCCAGTCCTTGGATTTCCAAAAGATCACCCATTCCTTTTTAGTAAATACCTTCCAAATTACATAGTTCTACATTTAAATACATTTTCCTTCATTATCTTACAAACTCGCCAGTTGATTTTGTCTTCTTCATCCCCAAATGGTATAATGTTATGCATTTGATAGCCGATAGGAGACGGAGGAATACATTAATGTACACGATGTTACAACTGTTCGCCGCGGCCAAGCTGGATGCGATGGACAAGATGTGGGTTTCCTTCATCGGTATTGGATTAATGGTATTAGCGGCACTAATAATTACATTTGCACGTAAAACAAAAGGTTGGATTCGCCTTGTTCTTACAATTGTCGCTATCGTTTTGCTTATTTACGGAATTGTGTGTGGAATGTTAGCCATTGTGTAACCTAAGACTACGGAGGACATGGGCTTGATTACTTTAACTGGAAGAACTCTCACAAAAACCGTACAGCCCCAAATGGGACTAAGCTTACTCGAGCACGCTATGCAGGCATCCATTGACTGGCAGTTCAATTGCTCAAGGGGAACCTGCGCGAAGTGTAGATGCAGCATTTTGCAAGGAGCGGAGCTGCTCGCAGAAGTAAGCGATGCTGAATGGGAGCGATTAGGCCCAGAAGAGCTGGATGCAGGCTATCGGCTTGGTTGTCAGGCAATCGTAGCAAAAGCTGGGGATATTAAAGCGATTAACCGGACTTATTTCTGATCACATGGAATGGAAGTGACCCGCATGCAAAGCGGTTTTCCAGCTTTGGCACTTGCACGCTTAGCGGAAACGCTGCAAAGCTGCAAAGCCCGATGGGTGTTAGGCGGCAGTACTGGTTTAGCCATAAGAGGGGCAAAGCTGGATCGTGCGCCACGAGACATAGATATCTATGCCGACAGGGATTCAGTGTATCCTATACACAATAAGCTTCGCCAATATGTTTTGGATGGGCCCGAAGACAATGAAACTGAGCGGTATCAGTCCATATTGTCCCATTATCGTTTGGGGGATACCATTGTAGAGCTAGTCGGGGGTTTTCGAGTGAATGCGTTGCAATCCAGCTATGTGACTGAGATTAACGATGTATTATACCCAAGCAGTGATTGGATTGACATTCAAGGTTATGTCGTTCCGATTGTACCTCTTGGTCACGAACTGATCTTTAATTTACTTCGTGAACGAACGGATCGAGCTCAAATAGCTGGCCAGCTCCTAGCGCGGGAACCGGGTAAGCAACTTGCTTTATTACACACTCTTTTACAGAGAAACCAATTGGCTGCGGACGTGTCGGACAAGGCACTAAGGCTGGCTCAGGCTGATTCCCACTTATTCCATGTTACTGAGGAGGAGCCGTCTTGACGACGCAACATCTTGTTACTTTCTTGCCTGAGAACCGCAGTGTTTCCGTAAGACCGGGTACGACGTTGCTGGATGCATCGCGTCGTGCACGCGTAAACATTCGCACAAGATGCGGCGGGGTAGCCGGTTGTTTGATGTGCAAGGTGAATGTAACCAAGGATCAAGGGAAATTCCTGCAGCCGCCGACGGAAGCTGAAGCGCGTAAGCTAGGGTCTTTGCTCGATGAGGGAGTACGACTCTCTTGCCAAGCAAGGACGCAAGGCAATGTTGCCGTATCCATTCCTGAGGATCCGTTAAAGGCGGCAATACGCAAAAAGCTGGCTGAGCAACAGGAAGAGGATGAGTGGTTCAGATAATGGGTGACCAGGGGGTTCAACTATGTTTTTGCGCAAGCTTTCTCGCGTTGCAAGTCTATTTTTGATGACCATAACTATGATATCGCTAACAGGCTGCTTATACCCGGATGACCAAACACCGGGCAGCCAGGTTTCAGCAAGAGAGTCTGTGTTAACGGTTCAGGATGCGGTAGATCGTTATTGGGAGCAGCAGGGACTTCTTCCCATTCAGAATGCCGAAGAGAACGTCCCCCTTTATGAGAAGTATAAGGTTGACTTCGGCAAGCTAAAACGTATGAGCTTCATCTCTCAAATTCCTTCGGCGGCATTCGAAAATGGCGGGTCTTATCAATTTCTAATCATCGACGAGGAAACGAAACCAATTGTGAAGCTTCTCGACTTAGTTGTATTCCAAGCTATTGCGGGCGTGCAAAAGAAGGTCGATCAATATAGAAGCGAACACTTGAACGAGAATCCATCGGGTGATGAGATTTATCCAGGCTTTTCTACCGTCGACTTCGGCAAGTTAGGAGCAAGCGAGCCTGATATTATTAGCGTATACTCTAAACATTCCTTAAATTTGTTAATAAATAACCAAGGACAAGTTCTTGTTGACTATGGTATCGATATCGCTGCCGCGGTCAAGAAGTCGGAAATTCAGCCGCAGCAAGGCGAAGATTTAAGAAGAGTGTTAATTGAGGCTTCTTATTTCGTTCCTGTACGTTCCCCCGTTTATCACTGGGTGAACGGTGAACCTAAGGCAGTTACAACTGAATAAAATATTAGAAGGGAGACATACGAGTCTCTCTTTTTTCATATGATCATGGGGGAAACAACAGGAGCGTCGGCGGGGGTACGTCGGCAGGGCAAACATTTTGTACGGGCAGCGTCATAAATAAGACGTTCGCACATACAATGTTAGCAGTCCAAGTTCGTGTACGAGTTCCGCCCTTCTGGCGGGTCACGAAGGTTTCGCGATTACGATGGGAGGGAATCTCAGTGGAAAAAGTGGACATTTTCAAGGATATCGCCGAACGCACCGGCGGTGATATCTACCTCGGGGTCGTGGGTGCCGTCCGTACGGGCAAATCGACCTTTATCAAACGGTTTATGGAAACCGTAGTATTACCTAATATCGCGCTTGAGGCGGATCGTGTACGTGCGATCGATGAGCTGCCGCAAAGCGCAGCGGGCCGTACGATCATGACCACAGAACCGAAGTTTGTGCCCAATAATGCGGTACAGCTTAAAGTAGCAGAAGGTTTGGAAGTGAATGTCAGGCTTGTAGATTGCGTTGGATATACCGTTGAAGGAGCGAAGGGCTTCGAAGACGAAGGCGGACCGCGCATGATTACTACGCCTTGGTTCGAGGAGCCGATTCCATTCCAAGAGGCGGCGGAGATTGGTACCCGTAAAGTCATTCAAGAGCATTCCACACTGGGTGTGGTTGTGACGACGGACGGTACGATCTCGGAAATTCCGCGGAGCGCTTACATCGATGCAGAGGAACGGGTCGTAAACGAGTTAAAGGAAGTCGGCAAGCCATTCGTATTAATCGTCAACTCCGCCCGGCCCAAAGGTGAAGAAGCCCAAGCGCTTCGTGGTGAGCTGGCCGCTAAATATGATATCCCTGTTATGGCTGTGAGCGCTGCGACGATGGGGGAAGAAGAAGTCATGGGCGTGCTGAGGGAAGTGCTCTATGAATTCCCTGTGCATGAAGTGAACGTCAACCTTCCAAGCTGGGTCATGGTACTTAGTGAAGGGCATTGGCTCCGAGCGAGCTACGAGAATTCAGTTCGCGAGACAGTCAAAGACATACGTCGTCTGCGTGATGTGGAGCGGGTCGTTGCTCAGTTTATGGAATACGATTTTGTTGCGCGAGCTGGTCTCAGCGGCATGAATATGGGTCAAGGCGTCGCTGAAATTGATTTGTATGCTCCGGATGAGCTTTACGATAAAATCCTCATGGAAGTTGTAGGGACTGAAATTCGCGGCAAAGACCATCTGCTTCAGCTTATGCAGGAATTTTCTCATGCCAAGAGGGAATACGATCGCTTCGCTGAAGCGCTTGAAATGGTGAAGACAACCGGTTACGGCATTGCGGCTCCATCCCTTGCCGAGATGGTACTTGATGAGCCTGAGCTGATCCGCCAGGGGTCTCGATTTGGTGTTAGGCTCAAGGCGACAGCTCCTTCCATTCACATGATTCGTGTTGACGTGGAGTCCGAATTCGCGCCGATCATCGGAACGGAGAAGCAGAGCGAAGAGCTCGTTCGTTATCTGATGCAGGATTTCGAGAAGGACCCCATCAAGATTTGGGAATCGGACATCTTCGGCCGCTCCTTGCATTCCATTGTCCGAGAAGGTATTCAAGGCAAGATCGCCATGATGCCGGATAACGCCCGTTACAAGCTTCAAGAAACTCTGGGTCGCATTATTAACGAAGGCTCAGGGGGCTTAATCGCTATTATCTTATAAGGTCATTGGGTAGGGCGACCTCAAAGGTATATTAATTTAATAATTGTCGGAAAACAGATGAGCGGTGATCTTCTCCGCTCATCTGTTTTCCGTTTAAACCTTCTCCGTTTCAGGAGGGATTTAAGACGTTTGCATGCACTGTGACTTTTAGTCTAAATAATGAACATATTGCCGAAATGATTGTTATTGCTATACTTATCGCCTACAATGATGGGTGAATTGTGTAAGTAAACACTAAAAAAGCTAGAATATATCCTTTATTGAAATAAAACCGATTGACATAGTCGGAATTAGTCATTATAGTAATTTTATCAATTATATATAGATAGACTTGGGAGGCAAAAAAGAATGTCAAAAAAATTAACTAGCGTATGGCTCGCACTAACAGTAGTTCTAGTATTGGTGCTTGCTGCCTGCGGCAACAAAGAGAACAACAATGCAAGCGGCTCTCCTGCAGCTCTTGAATCTCCAACTGCATCCGCAGCAGCATCAGCAGAACCGGAAGCTAATGCAGCCATCGAATCACTTAAAGGCAAGAAGATTGCACTCGTTATGCGATTCAACACAGGTACATTCTCCGCTCAGTACGTTGATGGAGTTAAGAAACAGGTTGCCAAATATGGCGGTACTGTAACAGTACTTGCTTCCGATAATGATCTGGGTAAGCTTGCAGCTAACTTGGATTCAGCCGTTACTCAGAAATTCGATGGAATCCTAATCGATCATGGTGATGCAGCTGCTCTAACGAATGGTGTTAACAATGCAATAGCAGCTGGAATTCCAATTGTTGCTTTCGATTCTGGCCTGAACGCATTTGAAGGTGTGACTAACCTTGCTCAGAACGATCAACAGCTTGCTGAATTCACGCTTGAGAAGCTTGCTGAAGAAGCAGGCGGCAAAGGAAACATCGTTAAGATATGGGTTGCTGGTTTCCCTCCTATGGAGAGCCGTCAAGTTTCATATAAAGCTTTCCTAGAGAAGTATCCGGATATTAAAGAAATCGCTGCTTTCGGTGACGCAAGCAATCCGCAGCTTGATACTCAAAACAAGCTGGAAGCTATTTTGAAGCAGAATCCGAACAAAGGCGACATCACGGCTGTATGGGCATCATGGGACGAATTCGCTAAAGGCGCTGCTAATGCAATCAAGCAAGCGGGTCGCGATGAAATCAAGCTATACGGCATCGATCTGAGCGATGAGGATTTGAAGATGATTCAAGATCCGACCAGCCCATGGGTTGCTTCGGCAGCGGTAGATCCTACGAGCATCGGTACAGTTCAAGTAAGGTATTTGTATCAAAAGCTGAATGGCGATACTACAGACCCTGTTGTACAGCTTGAGCCGGTATTCGTTCACCGCGACGCTCTTCCGAAAGACAAGGTCATCACGACAGCTGAGCTTTCCCAGTATGTTGAAGGATGGGGCAACAGCGAGCTAGGTAACACGGAATACTTGAAAGAGCTTGAAGTTTCGGTAGGCGCGAAATAAAATAGAGCAAAGCAGACCAGTAAGTTACGGCGCGGATATTAACCGCGCCGTTTCCTGCTGTCATATACAAATTACCATATTGCAGAACAGGGAAAGGGGAACGCTGGGTAGTGACTCGGTCAACAAAATTTGAAGAGTTAACGATGCGAAATGTCTCAAAGGCATTCGCTGGTGTGCCGGCTCTTACGAATGTCGACTTGCATGTGCGCGGTGGAGAAATTCACGCTTTGCTGGGAGCTAACGGGGCTGGAAAAAGCACATTGATGAAAATCTTGTCAGGGGCTTATGAAGCGGATGTAGGCATGATCGCGATTACCGGCAACTCCTTTTCTCTAAAAACTCCCGCAGATGCCAAAGCTGCAGGAATCCACTGCGTATATCAAGAAGTCGATACTTCTCTCGTTCCTCATCTCAGCGTCTCTGAGAACATATTTCTTGATCGGCTGGCTACCTCCAAAGGTGAAGCTTTACTGCGGTGGAGCAAACTTCATCAGGAAGCGGAAACGGTACTGAAGAAATTAGGTTTGTCGATCTCTCCTCGTGCTCTTGTTCGGGATTTGGCTTTATCGGAGAAGCAGCTTGTACTTATAGCTAGACTACTTGCCCAAGAGGCGAAATTTGTCATTCTAGACGAACCGACGGCTCCCCTTAGCTTGGAAGAGGCAGACAAGTTATTCGGAATTATGAAGGGTCTCAAGGAGGCCGGAATAGGAGTTATCTTCATCACACACCGTCTTCCTGAAGTGTTCCAGGTTGCCGATCGAATTACGATCATGAGAGATGGGCAAAGGGTTGTAACCGAGAGCACGGAGAAGATGGATGCTGCAAGCGTTGTGCAGGCAATGCTTGGCAAGAGCTTCGAGGAGGAGTTTCCTAAGCTGCCTGCTGCTATAGGAGAGTCTATAATGACTGTCCATGGCTTAGTGGCTGGAAGCCGAGTTCGAGGGGTTGACCTTGAGCTAAGGCGGGGAGAGATTGTCGCTGTTGTGGGTCTCGTTGGCGCTGGAAAAACAGAGCTTTCTCGTGTGCTTTTTGGAGCAGATGCTTTTCAAGATGGAACAGTAACTGTAAAGGGTCGATCCGTGAGGTTTAAAACACCTTCAGATGCTGTTCAAGCAGGCATAGCGCTTATTCCCGAGGAACGGCGCAAGGAAGGCATTCTTGTGAGGGAATCGGTCCTTCATAACTTAAGCTTGCCTCTCTTGAGATCGATTAGCAGGCTTGGATTTCTGTCCGGTGGAGCCGAACGGGGCTATGCCAAAAGCAAAGTATCAGAGCTAGGAATCAAAACGACTGCCGTCACTCAATTGACCGCTTATCTAAGTGGAGGAAATCAACAAAAAGTAGCGATCGGCAAATGGCTTGGAACAGATGCGGATGTATTTCTCTTCGATGAACCTACTAAAGGTGTCGATGTTGGTGCCAAAAGTGATATCTTCCGGATTATCGGAAGGCTCGCGCAGCAAGGGAAGGGAATCCTCTACCTCACCTGCGAATTTGCGGAGGCTCTTGGCCTTGCTGACCGCATTCTAGTCATGTGCGATGGTGTTATCGTGAAATCATTTGCCCGCGGAGAAGCGACTCAAGAGGATTTGCTGTATTACGCTAGTGCAGGCCGGGAGGAACTCGTGTGAAAAATCTTTTACTGCCCTTTACATTTAAATACGGCGCGCTCGTTTTTATTGGTCTAGTCGTGCTGTTCTTTTCATTCCAGAGCGAATATTTCTTCACCTATAGTAACTTAACAGACATTCTGCGTTCGATTTCAATCGTAACCTTCGTTGCAATCGGCCTTACCATCTCTTTAACTATAGACGGTTTCGATCTATCTGTCGGTGCAACAGTTTCCTTGTCTACCGTGTTAACCGCCACCTTGATGGTATGGTACGAAATGCCCTTAATTGTTGTTCTTATTATACCGCTCGTTGCAGGTGCGCTTATTGGTCTGCTCAATGCGTTATTAATTGTTAAGGTCCGCATTCCGGATCTCCTAGCAACCTTAGCGGTAATGTACATTGTGAACGGGATTCACAAGACCTACACCAAAGGTTATTCGATTTATAATAATATGCCTTTACAAGACGGTTCTACAGCCCCTGGCGTGATGAACAAGGATTTTCTATGGATCGGGCAGGGTAAGCTATTCGGAGTTCCATTTCCCGTGATCCTCATGTTGTTGGCTGTTATCGCCGTGCATGTCTTCTTCAATTACACACGCTGGGGCCGTCAATTAATTATGACCGGGGGTAACGAGGAGGCTGCTCGTCTGTCCGGTCTGCGAGTTAAACGCGTTCGGACTCTTGCTTATGTCGCATCGGGTGTATTTGCGTCAATTGGAGGTATTCTGTTCGCATCGCGAATTGGATCCGGTCAAATCGATGCGGGTGCACCTATGCTAATGGAATCTGTAGCTGCAGTATTTGTAGGCTATTCCGTATTTGCTGCTGGACGACCTAATATTATCGGTACCTTCTTCGGTGCCGTACTTATGGGGGTGCTCGTGAATGGACTGACGATGATGAATGTACAGTATTATACGACGGACATTATCAAAGGCTCTGTTCTTGTTCTGGCGCTCGCCGTTACCTTTATTCACTTAAACCGTCGAAAAACATAGCTTACTGCCTATTATCTTGTAAATTATCGCGCCACGCTTGAAACTTCGCGCCTGCGGGGTGTATAATTTCTGTTGAAACGGATAAACAGATAACATGCCATCGTAATGCCTAGGGAGGTGAATGCTATGAACAAAACCGAATTGATAACCAAAGTGGCTGAACTGTCCGACTTGTCCAAGAAGGATGCAACGCAAGCGGTTGACGCTGTTTTTGACGTAATCTCTGAAGCGCTGCAAAACGGGGACAAAGTGCAATTAGTAGGATTTGGTAACTTCGAGGTGCGTGAACGTTCTGCACGTAAAGGACGTAACCCGCAAACCGGTGTTGAAATTGAAATTCCGGCCGGGAAAATCCCCGCATTCAAGCCGGGTAAAGCGCTTAAAGAAGGAATTAAATAATCGTAATTTGCATTGGTTTTGGCTACATAGACCACTTTCCAATTTTGTATTTTTAAAAATTGAGAGAGTGGTTTTTTAATGTTTTTTTATGAAAATAGGTGTAAGTTGCTACGGATTAGTAGACTGTGCTATAATCATTTCGAAATTTTCGTCGGGACGTGGCGCAGCCCGGTAGCGCGCACCCTTGGGGTGGGTGAGGTCGAGAGTTCGAATCTCTCCGTTCCGACCACTGCGTAACCTTTTTCCATACTGATATCTCCTAATTAAGTAAGCTAAGCGTGGGCTTTGATGATGAATTGAACTAGGGAGGTTCTGTGAATATGGATGCAAGCAATCAAGAATATATTGTTATTAAGGCCAAGGACAATGGTGTACAGGTCATCGGATTAACTCGCGGACAGGATACAAAATTTCATCATACGGAGAAGCTCGATAAGGGCGAAGTACTTATCGTACAATTTACGGACCACACTTCCGCGATGAAAATCAGAGGAAAAGCGACGGTAGTTACGAAGTATGGGACTGTCGATACGGATGCCTAAGCAGTAAGCTGAATATACCTTGAAGAGTGCAGGCATAGCCTGCCCTTTTTGTTTGTACAATGGGTAGGGAGGAACCTCTTAAGAAAGGGGATATTTCCATGCCCATTACTTATTTAAGACAGTGGAGCTTAATGCTGCTAGCTGCTATTCTTGCCGTTGTGCTGCTGGGACAGCTTCCTTTCGTGGATCAAGGGCTGAAGCAGCGTCGCTATGCCGCCGCAGTCTTTCAGCCTGTTAAAACAAAGGTGCTGACGGATGATAATCTGGTGGATGTGATGGCTAATCTCCCAATACAGGTTGAGCTTATGAAGGTAGGCTGGGATCATTCTATTCTTACCGTAGACCTCCTCGCTACGCAGCCCGATAAAGTGTGGAAGGATATGGAGCAGCTCATTTTGTTTTCTTATTCAGAGGTACATAATGTCAGGCAAGTATTGATACGGGTATTCAAGAACAGGGGAGAGGATCGTGTGCTGTTGATGGCCGCCGAAACTCGTAAAAGCGAATGGACCGAGAAGGCACTGGAGGAATTACGGCCGTCCGTCTTCTTGATTGACCCTGAATTCACCTCCAAGATACGGTTAACGATAACTCCGTCGGGTAGACGTTGGATCACAAATTTTGCAAATTGATGAACAAAGTTCACGGCTTATGCGAGCCTAACTCGGATATGTTATAATAAATGAAATATAACCCTCTGTTGTTAAGGGGCCCTGGCAGCATGTTCGGAGGCGGAAGAATGACTAGAATACGAATAACGCAATTAGCGAGCAAATATTTGAATCACGACATGATTAGCCTGCATACGGAGTTACCGGAGTTTCCTGAGGGCAGGATTTCTTTGTTATACACCGTTTTGAGTCATCAGCCTAACGCAGCTTCTCAGAAGGAGCTATTGACTCTTGTCACATCACTCGTGCAGATGGGCCTTGACACCCATGACCTTGTAGATAATGAAACAGGCAACGAGAAAAGCGGAATGATCGCTATGCGGGCACAGCAATTAAAGGTTCTAGCGGGTGATTACTTTAGCAGCCGATTCTATAATCTGTTATCGCAAGCCGGACAAATTGACACGATCCGGCGCATGAGCGAAGCGGTTTGTGAAATCAACCGGATTAAAATGAACTTATATGCCAAGATGAAGCAAATGAAATTGAACGCAGAAGAATATCTCCATTACGGTGCGGAGCTCAAGTCTGGGCTTTTCCTATCTTTTACGGGGTTTATGAGCGGACTATATGAGCGGTTATGGCCAGAGGTTGTAGAGCGCTTCAGCCGTTGCGAAGTATTGCTGCATGAGCTTAATAAAGTGCAAAGCTTATCCTCTTTGAACGACAGCTGGGGAGTGTGGCATATTCTTCAGGAAGGCACGGAGGAGGATCGCCGCGCTTTAGCGGAGCGACACGAGGACCATGGCTTCATTCAAACCATGTTAGACAAGTATGATATTGCGGAGAAGCTGGGTGTTCTACTGGGTCAATCAACGGGACAGCTGCAAATGCTGCTTCAACGGTTGCAATCGGACAAGTTGCTGCGCGAGCTGCAGCCTTTGATTGAACCCTTTCTCCAGGCAAATGGACCTGGACGGGCAACTGCACTAAAGGAGCTGGGATAAAACGACATGATGGACGCTGAATCCAAACAAAAACACGTTCATGCGGTGTTTGAGAGCATCGCTCCTAAATACGATATGATGAACGATATACTTAGCTTTAGACGGCACAAGGCTTGGCGTCGGTTCACCATGCGCAAGATGAATGTTCAACCGGGACAGTCCTCGCTGGATCTATGCTGCGGCACTTGTGATTGGACCATTGCATTGGCAAGAGCAAGCGGTAATGGCAAAACCGTCGGGCTCGACTTTAGCCGTAATATGCTGAACATTGGACAAGCCAAGGTCGACAAGCTTGGCTTGAATGGTCAAATCACTCTTATCCAAGGCAATGCGATGGAGCTGCCGTTCGAGGATAACTCCTTTGATTTTATAACGATAGGATTCGGGCTTCGCAACGTTCCTGATATCGATAAAGTCATTAAAGAAATGAAGAGAGTCGTTAAACCGGGCGGCAAAATCGTTTGTTTAGAGCTATCCAAGCCCACTTGGCAGCCTTTTAAGGGCATTTATTATTTTTATTTCGAGAAGCTGTTGCCGCTTATGGCTAAATGGTTTGTCAAACGTTACGAGCAATACCGCTGGCTGCCGGAGTCATTAGCGGCTTTCCCGGATTTACAGGCCCTTGCAGAGCATTTCCGCGTGATTGGAATGCGTAACGTTAAAGCCTATCCTCTGACGGGCGGCATTGCGGCGCTGCATATCGGCACAAAGGGGAATGAAGTTATATGATTTCCAAGCTTCGTATTTTTTTGGAAATGATCAAATTTGAACATACGTTATTTGCCCTTCCGTTTGCCTTCGTAGGTGCGATCCTTGGAGCCGTCACAATGGAGAAACGTCTGCCGGACTGGAGCGAATGCGGATGGATCCTTCTTGCGATGGTTGGCGCTCGAACTGCGGCAATGGGACTTAATCGCGTTATTGACAAGGCGATTGATAAGCGCAATCCGCGCACGGCCATGCGTGCGATCCCTGCAGGTCTGTTAAAGTCCAAGGACGTCTTGATATTCATTGTCGTTTCTCTTGTATTATTGTTCTGGGCAGCCTCACAGCTCAATAGCTTGTCTGTGAAACTGCTGCCTTTGGCGGTGTTTTTTCTTGTTTTCTATTCATACACCAAACGTTTTACTTGGACTTGCCATATCGTTCTTGGATTAACGATCGGACTGGCACCGCTAGGCGGATGGGTTGCTGTGACGGGAAGCGTGACTTGGACCTCTATTATCCTTTATTTAACTGTTGCCTTGTGGACGGCCGGATTTGACATTATCTATGCCTGCCAGGATGTGGAGTTCGACCGCAAGGAAGGACTTCACTCCATTCCAGCTAGGTTCGGTATCTCTCGCGCATTAGGAATTGCACGTGCGTTACATGCACTTACGGCTGCCGGTTTTGCGTTATTACTCGTTCTAACTGATTTAAGCTGGTGGTATTTTGCCGGTACAATCGTTGCAGCAGCTCTTTTATTTTATGAACATCGACTGGTTAAACCTAATGACTTGAGCAAGCTTAACGCTGCTTTTTTTACCATGAACGGTGTGCTGAGCGCGGTTATCTTCGTATTCACGTTCATTGATCTAGTGGTGGTGAGAACGTGGTAAAAGCTGGTGAAAACGGTCAGGAAGCCGCTAATGCGTCAAGATGGGTTGTAGGGATCACCGGAGCCAGCGGGGCCATATATGGAGTAACTTTATGTCAACAGCTTCTAGCTGCCGGCTGTCATCTGCATATGGTCATTTCCGATGCGGGTTGGCGCGTGCTAAAAGAAGAATTAGATTGGGATGCCTCGCATCGGTTGGATTGTCTAAACAAGGCGTTCGAGTCTGCGTTGACTGATGGGCGTATCACTTACCATCCCTTGAACGACATTGGAGCAAGTATTGCCAGCGGATCCTTTCGTTGTGAAGGCATGGTTATCATGCCATGCTCTATGGGCTCTTTATCGAATATCGCCAATGGTGCCTCAACAAATTTGCTTACCCGTGCTGCGGATGTCATGCTTAAGGAAGGGCGTCCTTTGCTGCTCGTACCTAGGGAGACCCCCCTTCATGCCATACATCTCGAAAATATGCTGAAGCTTGCACGAATGGGTGTCAAAATCATTCCAGCAATGCCGGCTTTCTACAATGGCCCTCAAACGATACAGGATATTGTGTTTTTCTTGGTAGGTAAAGTAATGGACAGCATGGGTATTACACACAATCTATATAAAAGATGGGGACCATCCAATGGATAATCGTCTTGCGCGTCCGATTTCAATCGGGAAAATTCAATATACGAATGCTTGGCCTGTCTTTCATCATTTCGATCCTGCAGCCTTGCCTTATAAGATTGAAGTACACTCGGATATGCCTGCAACTCTCAATCGCAAGCTTAGAGCAGGCGAAATCGATATGGCGGCAATCTCTTCTTACGCTTACGGTTTATCTTCGGACTCCTATTATTTACTCCCGAATTTGTCGGTCAGCTCCTTTGGTCGGGTACAGTCTATCCTGTTGTTTCTGAAATCTCCTCTTGAGAAGGTTATTCACGGGAGAATTGCTCTTACAACAACCTCTGCTACCTCCGTTAATTTGCTGAAGATCATCATAGAGAAATTTTATGGAGGAAAACCATCCTATGAGGACGCAGAGCCTGCTCTGGAAAAAATGCTGGAAAACGCAGATGCAGCTTTGTTGATCGGTGACCATGCTATTAAAGCTTCCTGGTTAAATCATGGTTATAAAGTATTGGACTTGGGGGAAGTGTGGAACTTATGGACAGGTCATTGGATGACTTATGCCTTGTGGGCTGTACACAAAGAAACGGCACATCGTTACCCAGAAGCCATATGGAGTATTTATGAAGGACTGCTAGAGGGAAAAGAGCGATCTTCTCGTCAGCTTGAGCCGATCGTTTCCATGGCTCTTCGGCAAATCGGCGGTACTGCTGACTATTGGTCTATTTATTTCAAGAATTTATGTCATGATTTCGGCCCTAAGCAAAAAGCTGGCTTACAGCTATACTTTCAATATGCGCGCGAGCTGGGCTTAATGGCAGAAGAGGTTAATCTCTCTGAATTGCCTTGCTCACGTGTCGCCGACAACCTACCAAACCACAGGTGAACCTATGAAATTGATGCAGCTCTATGCTTCTATGAAATCCGATCTGCAAGCGATCGAAGACCAAATGGCTCAAACCGTAACTTCAGACCTTCCAATCCTGAGTGAAACCTCATTGCACTTACTGAAGGCTGGAGGAAAGCGGATTAGACCTGTATTTGTGCTGCTTGCGGGTAAGTTCGGAACCTACTCCACGGAAACGCTTAAACGTGTTGCCGTTCCATTGGAATTGATACATATGGCTACCTTGGTCCATGACGATGTAATTGATGATGCACAGACACGCCGCGGACAGTTAACCGTAAAGTCGAAATGGGATAACCGGATCGCAATGTTCACGGGCGACTATATTTACGCGAAAGCTCTAACGGTCATTACAGAGCTGGATAAGCCGCGTATCCATCAAATTCTATCCGGTGCGATTGTCCAAATGTGCATTGGAGAAATGGAGCAAATTCGCGATTTCTTTAATGTTGAGCAGAGTGTCCGCAATTATTTGCGCCGGATCAGGAGGAAGACAGCGTTGCTCATCGCGATTAGCTGTCAGCTTGGGGCAATGGCGGCGGATGCGCCTCCTAAGGTTTGTCATGCCTTGTATCGGTTCGGGTATAACGTAGGGATGGCCTTCCAAATCACGGATGATCTGCTTGATTTGTGCGGGACAGAGAAAGCGATCGGCAAGCCTCCGGGTAGTGATTTGCGTCAAGGAAACATTACGTTGCCCGTTTTGTTCGCTCTACAAGAGGAGAACATGCGAGAAAAGCTGCTTGCGGAAATCGAACTGATCAAGAACGCCGATGGCCCCATTACCTCAGTTGCGGCAGTTAAGATAGTACGGTCAAGCGCTGGGATCAAAGTTGCAGAGGAAATAGCGGACAGATACATTGCAAAAGCATTAAAAGCATTGGAAGCTATCCCCGATATCCCAGCCAGACGAAATTTAGCGGATATTGCCCGTTTTGTAGCAAAGCGAAGTTATTAAATTTTCTTTTTTATGGTAAGATAAGGTTTACTATTGTTACTGAAAGGAGAGATTTTATGGAAAAAACATACTTAATGATTAAACCTGATGGTGTACAGCGGGGTTTGATCGGTGAAATCGTCGGTCGCTTTGAACGCAAGGGGCTGAAGCTGATCGGAGCTAAGCTTATGAATGTCACTGAAGAGCTGGCTGAACGCCATTATGCAGAGCACAAGGGCAAAGATTTCTATGAACCTCTCCTAAACTTTATAACCTCTGGTCCTGTATTCGCAATGGTGTGGGAAGGCGATCAAGCAGTTGGCTTATGCCGCGCCCTAATCGGCAAAACGAACGCTTTGGAAGCAGCACCAGGTACGATCCGCAGCGACTTCGCGATACATACAAGATTCAATTTGATTCACGGCTCGGATTCTCAAGACAGCGCCGAGCGCGAGATCGGAATCTTCTTCTCCGAAGAAGAACTGGTTTCTTACGATATGCCTATGCAAGCGTGGATATAATACTGTAATTTCAAGGGAGAGAGCAAGTCCTCATGGGAGACAGAGTGACTAATCCGGGTATGAATGCGAATGTTTCCGAAGACGAGGATTTCGCTAGATTTATCGCCAACATCAAGCGCTCAACCTCCATTGATTTGTCCCAGTACAAAGAAAACCAGATGCGGCGTCGATTGACCACCTTACGAATGAAGTATGGATATACTACGTTTACTCAGTATTTCACGGCTTTATCGGGCGATGCTAAGCTGCGCAACGAATTTTTGGACAGGATGACCATCAACGTCTCGGAATTCTGGCGCAATCCGAACCGTTGGCAGTTGCTCAAGGATAAATTTCTCCCCCAGATGATCAAAGAATCTTCATCCCGTCTCCAGATCTGGAGTGCGGCATGCTCTACCGGAGAAGAGCCTTATACACTCGGAATGATACTGGACAAGCTAGAAGTTCTGGACAGTACGATGCTGCTGGCAACAGATATCGACGATGGGGTTCTAAGTAAAGCAAAGGAAGGTGTGTACTTAGAACGCTCCTTACGAGAAGTGCCTGATTATTTTAAAACCAAATATTTCTCACCGGCCGATGGTGCCTTCAAAGTTTCCGATCGCTTGAAGAAATCGGTTAAATTTCAAAAGCAGAATCTTCTCTTGGACAACTTCGGCGACAATTACGATTTAATTGTTTGCCGTAATGTTATGATCTATTTCACGGAAGAGGCCAAGCATTTGTTGTATGGCAAGTTCTCCAAAGCGCTTAAATCCGGAGGTTTGCTGTTCGTTGGCAGCACCGAGCAAATTTTTTCGCCCGGACAATACGGATTGGAAGCCGCAGACACTTTTTTTTACCGGAAGATGATTTAAACGTATGTTAAATAGGCTCCCAACCGATAATAACGTTAGTATGTTATACGGAGGGAATCATGGACAAACGTAAAGTTATTGGCGCGTACAGGCGAGGGTTAATTTCTGTGCAGGAATGCGCGCAAATTTTAGGCTTGGACAATATTGAATTGCTCAGCTATATGAGGGAGACCCGAGCACCTCGTCCCAAACCGAATAAGAAACAGTCCGTCCGAACGTGACGGGCTGTTTTCTTGTCAAACGCTTTAACGCTGTACTATAATGAGCAAAGATATTCACGGTTTTAGTGGCGAAAAGGGAGGAACTAAGCTTGAGTTTACGTTATTTAACAGCGGGAGAAACACATGGACCGCAGCTTACAGCTATTATTGAAGGACTACCAAGTAATCTGGAGCTTGATTTCGAAGCTTTGAATTTTCAATTACAAAGGCGTCAGAAGGGTCACGGCCGTGGTCGTCGGATGCAAATCGAGACGGATACAGCGCAAATCGTCGGCGGTGTTCGTCATGGTCGTACTACTGGAGCGCCCGTAGCGCTTGTTGTGGAGAACAAGGATTGGAAGCATTGGACATCCGTAATGAATGTTGAACCGGTTGAAGGGAATGACGAAGCAAAGCGCCGAGTTTTTCGCCCGCGTCCGGGTCATGCGGATTTAAATGGCGGCTTGAAATATAATCTGAAGGATTTACGAAATGTTCTTGAGCGCTCCAGTGCGCGCGAGACTGCTGCTCGTGTGGCTTGCGGCGCTGTCGCACGTCAATTGCTTGCTAAATTCGGTATCCAGGTAGCTGGATATGTTGTCTCGATAGGTGAAGTTGTTGCGGCTTCGCCAAATCTACCAATCGGTGAGCTAATTGCAGCGACTGAAGAGTCGCCTGTAAGGGTTGTTGATAAAGCTGCAGAACAAAAAATGATAGAGCTCATCGACCGGATGAAAACAGAAGGCGATACAATCGGCGGTGTCGTGGAGTGCGTCGTGGTCGGTCTGCCGGTCGGATTAGGAAGTCATGTTCAATGGGATCGTAAGCTTGATGGACGAATCGCTCAAGCAGTAGTGTCTATAAACGCTTTTAAGGGCGTAGAAATTGGCATAGGGTTTGAAGCTGCCCGTATTCCGGGCTCACAAGTGCATGATGAGATTTTATATAACACGGAAGATGGCTTCCACCGCGCCTCCAACCGAGCTGGAGGATTCGAAGGCGGGATGACGACTGGCGAGCCAATCGTCGTTCGTGGCGTGATGAAACCTATCCCAACGTTATATAAACCTTTAGCTAGTGTTGATATCGACACGAAGGAGCCTTTTACCGCGCAGGTTGAACGCTCCGATGCTTGTGCTGTACCTGCTGCAAGCGTGGTTATGGAACATGTCGTTGCATGGGAAGTCGCCAAGGCGTTCCTAGAGAAATTCGGCGGAGATTCCATGGAGGAAATTCAGGCGAATCTCGATAGCTATTTAAGTCAGGTAGAGGCTTATTAATGGCGAGCGGGACAAGGGAACTGACAGTTGAGCTTGGAGAGCGTTCTTATCCCATCTATATCGGAACTGAATTGATAGCAAGAACCGGCGAAATGTTTGCGGAGCGAGGTTTTCCCGTTAAATCTCCTATCTTACTCGTTACGGATTCTTCTGTCGTTGGGTTGTATGCAGCTAAAGTCGAGGATTCACTGACTGCATCGGGTTATTCCGTAACAAGGGCAGTTGTTCCATCGGGGGAATCATCTAAATCTCTAGCCATGTTAGACGATTTAGTCGAAGCAGCATTGAAAGCGGGTTTGGATCGCCGGTCAACGGTTATTGCTCTGGGTGGCGGAGTTGTTGGCGACCTTGCGGGGTTCGTGGCCGCATCCTATATGCGCGGTATTCGCTTCGTGCAAATCCCTACGACGATTCTTGCTCATGACAGCAGTGTCGGAGGCAAGGTGGCTGTGAACCATCGATTAGCGAAAAACATTATCGGAGCTTTTCATCAGCCGGAGTTTGTGTTGTATGATTTAGATACTTTGATGAGCTTACCGCCTCGTGAAGTGCGGGCTGGACTCTCTGAAGTTATCAAACACGGTCTCATCTGGAATAAAGAATTCGTTGCTTGGTGCGATGAGAATGCAGATAAGCTGATTGCTTTGGAGCCGGATGCACTGGGGTATGCTTTGTACGAGGGCTGCAAGGTGAAATCTATCGTCGTTTCCCGCGATGAACGGGAGAACGATTTGCGGGCTATTCTTAATCTTGGGCACACGATTGGACATGCATTGGAAGCTGTCGCGGGTTATGGTGAATTGTTGCATGGTGAAGCGATTGCGATCGGTATGATAGGATCGGCAAGGTTAGCTGCGCGATTCGGATACTCGGAGACAATTGCAGGGGAGACTGAGCGGATTTTCCGTAAATTCGGGTTACCCGTTCGAATTCCGGCGGAATTCAAGACGGAATCAATCATGAGCGCAATGCTGCATGACAAGAAGTTTCTTGAGGGTCAAATGGTATTCGTCGTTCCTACGGCAATCGGAAGCGTAGAGATTCGACAAGATGTACCGTCCTCGTGGGTGAGCGAAATTGTGGACGGATTAAGAGAGGGGATTTAGCAATCATGAGCGTTAGGGGAATCCGCGGAGCCATTACGGTTGATGCGAATGAGGAAAGCCCGATACTAGAAGCAACGATCCAGCTGTTGAATGGCATTTTAGCTGTAAATCATATCATTCCAGAAGATATCTGCAGTGTTCTTGTTACTGTTACTCAGGATTTAGACGCTACCTTCCCGGCAAGAGCCATTCGTCAGATGGCAGGCTGGGAGCTCGTGCCGCTTATGTGCTCCTTGGAAGTGCCTGTTAAAGGCAGCCTGGAGAAATGTATCCGTCTGATGGTGCTTGTGAACACAGAGGCGTCACAGAAGGACATTCGTCACGTTTACTTGAACGGTGCACAAGTTCTTCGTCCGGATTTGTCGGGGAAGTAGCTTTCAAGTTGTGTGAGTCCCAGGTGTAGTGAGTTGCAGTGTAGTGAGTCATTAGTCACGCGTGAAGAACACGTCGTTTTCCCCTTTGGGGGGGGAGCGGCGTTTTTTTATTTTAAGATGGAGGAGAAATGATGTTCGAATTGGAATACGAAAGGCTGTTGGAGGAGCAAAAGCGACAAGCTTCTGGTATGCGTCTGGAGATGCTGAATAAACAAGGTGAGGGGGAAAAAAAGCTTCTGGTGGATATTGTGCTGCCGGTTTTGAGATCGACTAAAGGACTGATATTAGAATATGAAATTGTTACTTTATCAGGCGTTAAGGCTTATATTGATGCCTTTTACGAGCCGCTTGAAATTGGATTTGAAGGGGAAGGTTTTGTTGCCCATGCTCAGAACATCACCCGTTCCCGATTTGATTTCGAACGGAATAAGGTTCGATCAATGTCGGTAAATGACCTTAAATATTTCCCTTTTACATGGGACGAGATGGATAAGAAAACAGAGTTTTGCAGGAGGGCTATATATGAGGTGTTGGGAAGACATACTAGCGGTGGTTGGTCAGGAGTAACTTATTCTGAGGTTTCTTTGTACGAGCGTGAAGTAATCAGGTATGCATTAAGATTGAATCGACCAATCCGTATGGCTGATGTATGTGAATGCTTGCAGTCCTCGCATCAATTTTGCCGTAGTATCTTGAGGAAGATGATTGAAAAAAATCTATTGAAACCGCTGCGAGTAAATGCTGTTCGCCATCATGAATACGTATTGGTGGACGGTGTGAGCAAATATTTATGGTGATTTTTGCCATCGTTGAAGCGGCGAGAAGGAGTAGATTGGTTAGTTTAGTGATGCCTGTCATCGTTGGAGCGGTGAGAAGGAGTAGATTGGTTAGTTTAGTGATGCCTATCATCGCTAGAGCGGTGAAAAGGAGTAGATTGGTTGGTTTAGTGATGCCTGTCATCGTTGGAGCGGTGAGAAGGAGTAGATTGGTTAGTTTAGTGATGCCTGTCATCGCTAGAGCGGTGAAAAGGAGAAGATTGGTTGGTATAGTGATGCCTGTCATCGCTGGAGCGGTGAGAAGGAGGAGATTGGTTAGTTTAGTGATGCCTGTCATCGTTGGAGCGGCGAGAAGGAGTAGATTGGTTAGTTTATTTAGTGATGCCTGTCATCGTTGGAGCGGCGAGAAGGAGTAGATTGGTTAGTTTAGTGATGCCTGTCATCGTTGGAGCGGTAAGAAGGAGTAGGTTGGTTGTTTTAGTGATGCCTATCATCGCTAGAGCGGTGAAAAGGATAAGATTGGTTAGTTTAGTGATGCCTATCATCACTAGAGCGGTGAAAAGGATAAGATTGGTTAGTTTAGTGATGCCTGTCATCGTTGGAGCGGCGAGAAGGAGTAGATTGGTTGGTTTAGTGATGCCTGTCATCGCTGGAGCGGCGAGAAGGAGTAGATTGGTTGGTTTAGTAAATGCCATTGTGGATTGATGAAGTAAGCGAGGGAAGGGTTGACGATCGCAACCTCGGAATGCTATATTAAGTTACATATTATGCATTGCGGAACGGTCGGCCAGAGGGACGACAACTTACGCAGATGCGAGCCAAGCAGAGATGAGATGAGCGGAGAAAGCCGTGCGCTTACGCAGGATAATTGCGTATGTCTAGCCGGTACCTAACTTATCAATTAAGCGCATCTCTGCGGAGCAGAGGTGCTTTTTTAATGGACCTTTGTCTAACCTACAATCGGCAAAAAGTCTCCATGAACAACACTTTTAGACTACAGAAATGCTTTTTACACATCGCAATGTGTGCGAACCTATGTGAACAAGGGAGAGAGCAATTATGGACCAGCAGGAGCTGCAAGGAATCAAAGCTATGGCAGGACAATATAACGTTATCCCGGTCGTCCGTAGATTGCTTGCTGATACGGAGACACCGATAAGAGTGTTCCAGCATCTAAGCAAGGACAAACGTGCATTCCTTCTGGAAAGTGTAGAGGGCGGCGTTAAATGGGCGCGATACTCCTTTATTGGGACGGATCCTTTTCTTGTTTTGAAGCTAAAGAAGAATGAGCTTACACTAGAGCAGAATGGCAGAGCCGAGTCCCATCGTACGGACGAGCCGCTGCAGCTGCTTCGCGAAAAGCTTCGCTCCTATCGCAGCCCAGCTATGCCTGAGCTTCCTCCTTTTACCGGCGGTGCTATTGGTTTTTTTGGATACGACCTGCTGCAATATTATGAGAAGAAGCTGCCGCCGCATCCTACGGATGATCTGAACATGGACGATATGCAGTTCATGTTCTGCGACAAAATCATTGTGTTCGACCACTTCAAGCAGCACGTGCTCGTAATTGGCAATGTCCATATAAAAGAGGGGGCCTCCGACGCAGATATCGAACTCGCTTACGAGGAGACTTGTCATGGTATCGACGAGACCATTCGCAGGCTTCAGCAGCCGCTTCCCGTCGCGGCATCCAGAGGTACACCGCCGCAGGATCCGGAGCTTGGAGAGATTTCCTCGAACCTGACTAAACAGCAATTTCTAGACAACGTGAATCAGGCGAAAGAGTATATCCGCGCGGGCGATATTTTCCAGGTGGTGCTCTCGCAGCGTTTCCATATTGAGACTGAGGTAGATCCTCTTCACGTATACCGCGTGTTGAGAACAATGAATCCCTCTCCATATATGTATGTGCTTAAGCTTGATGATGAGGTAATCGTCGGAACTTCACCCGAGCTGCTGGTCAAAGTGGATAACGGCAAGGTAGAGACTAGGCCAATAGCGGGAACTAGACCTCGCGGTAAAACACCTGAGCAAGACTTAGCGCTCGAGAAAGAGCTGTTAGCGGACCAGAAAGAACGTGCGGAGCATGTCATGCTCGTGGATCTTGGACGTAACGATATCGGCAGAGTGTCTAAGTTTGGGACTGTTAAATGCGATAGCTATATGGAGATTGAACGTTATTCTCACGTCATGCACATTGTTTCGAACGTGACGGGACAGCTTTCGCCTGATAAAGATTTCTACGATGCTTTCCTATCTTGCCTGCCTGCCGGAACGGTGTCGGGTGCACCGAAGCTAAGGGCGATGGAGATCATTGCCGAATTGGAAAATGAAGCAAGAGGCGCGTATGCTGGAGCGATTGGATATCTCGGATTTTCGGGCAACCTGAACACTTGCATTACGATCCGGACGATCATCTTCAAGAATGGTAAGGCTTATGTGCAAGCGGGAGCTGGGATCGTATGGGACTCCGTTCCGGAGAACGAGTACGAGGAAACAGTCAATAAAGCCAAAGGCATGCTCAAGGCTATTCGTTCGGCGGAGGCGGCTTTCCCAGTTGTGAACAAAGGCTCGCGTTACGGTTATGAATTTCCGGTTGCCGTCGCTGGGGATCGTCGCACGAATCTCGATTACGACTAAGGAGAAGGGGAATCGTAGAATGAGCGATATACTCACAATAAGCTTACCGCAAGCTCTGACTAAGCTAATAAGCGGCGTGGATCTTACGCGGGACGAAGCCTTCGGGGCGATGACAACGATTATGAAAGGCGAAGCAACACCTGCGCAAATCGGCGGGACGGTTATCGCATTGCGAATGAAAGGAGAAACTGTCGACGAGATTACAGGGTTCGCCGAAGCGATGAGAGCCTTCTCCAATCATGTGCCTACTGAAAATCAAGATTTACTCGATACCTGCGGAACCGGAGGCTCCGGTATTCATAAGTTCAACATTTCTACTGTGTCCGCTATAATCGCAGCGGCAGCAGGAGTACGTGTTGCCAAACATGGCAACCGCGCAATGTCCGGTAAAGCTGGCAGCGCAGACGTGCTGGAAGCCTTAGGCGTTAACATTAACCTTACAGCTGAGCAAGCCGCTCAATGCTTGGAAAGAACGGGTATCTGTTTTATGTTTGCGCAGCTGTATCATCCCGCACTGAAGCATGCCGCTCTTCCGAGACGTGAGCTTGGTGTCCGAACGATATTTAATATGCTTGGGCCGCTAGCGAATCCTGCGAACGCTGACCGCCAGCTTATCGGTTTGTATGACCGAACACGGACGGCTACTGTTGCAGAGGTGTTGTCCCGATTAGGCTTGAAGAAAGCGATGGTCGTCGGCAGTCATGACGGATTGGATGAGATCAGCATTTCCGCACCGACTCAAGTGTCAGAGCTGCGAGATGGTGAGGTGGTCACCTATGATATCACACCAGAGCTTCTCGGCTTATCGACAATATCTTTAAGTGAAGTTCAAGGCGGGGACGCTGGAGAAAATGCGGAGATCATCCGCAGAGTGCTGAGAGGCGAGAAGAGCGCCTATCGAGAAGTAGTGCTTGCTAATGCCGGAGCATGTATCTATGTAGCGGGTCGTGCGGATACATTGCCTGATGGGGTACGTATCGCAGCTGAGACCATTGATTCCGGTCATGCAGCGAATAAATTGCAGCAATGGATAGTAACGACAGGAGAAGTGAGCCATGTTTCTTGATCGCATCGTCGCCACCAAGCATGAAGAGGTAAAGGCGCTTAAACAATCGTTATCGATTAACCAAGCGGAGAGAACAATCTCCGAGCTTCCGCCTTGTCGGGGATTCGAGCAAGCGCTGGCCCTGCGCAATCGCCCAGTTGGCCTGATAGCCGAAGTGAAGAAGGCGAGTCCATCCAAAGGTCTTATCCGTCCGGATTTTCACCCCGTTGCCCTCGCGCAAGCTTATGAGAGCGCCGGCACGGATTGTATCTCCGTTCTTACTGATAAGGACTATTTCCAAGGCAGTAACGAGTATCTGAAGCAGATCCGCGAGCAGGTTAAGGTGCCGTTGCTCCGCAAGGATTTCACCATCGATGAACACCAAATCTACGAAGCTCGTTTAATAGGCGCAGATGCTATTCTTCTAATCGCAGCGATTCTGACCAAAAGTCAGCTATCATCGTACTATACACTCGCCCGCGATATTGGTTTGGACGTGCTCGTGGAGGTTCACAACCGACCAGAGCTGGAAACCGTTCTTGAGATTGGGAAAGCATCGCTAATCGGAGTGAATAACCGAGATTTGAAAACCTTTGTAACAGACCTTAAAGTGACCGAGCAGCTCATCAGTCTGATGCCTAAAGGGATTATTGCCGTTAGCGAAAGCGCCATATCTTCGACCGATGATATCGCATTTGTCCGCAGCGCGGGAGCACAAGCCGTGCTCGTAGGAGAACATTTCATGCGTCAAGCAAATGTAGAGGAAGCGGTTAGTGAACTCCTAGGTCCTGTAACTAAAGAAGGAATCGGACAATGAGAAGCCAAGGTACAAAGGTGAAAATATGCGGGATCAAGGAAGAGGCAACGCTTCAGGGCATGAGCGGGCTTCCGGTTGATTACATCGGCTTCGTCTTTGCGAAAAGCAAGAGGCAAATTTCACTAGAGGGCGCAAGGAAGCTCCATGATTATGCCAAGAGCATCATGATGGCTGAGGGAAAACCTCCAAGGACGGTTGGGGTTTTCGTTAATCCTACCTTGGAATATCTCGCAGAAGTATTATCTGAAGTGAAGCTTGATGTCGTTCAGCTGCACGGGGAAGAAACGCCTGAATTCTGCCAAGAGGTACAAGAACAATTCAAGGTAGAAGTATGGCGAGCACTTCCTGTAACCGATGATGATAATTGCGAAGGTGCCGCTGCCGGTACCTGTGCTGATCGGCTTGCTGCATATAGAAACGCTGTCTCAGTTATCCTGCTTGATACAGCCGGGGGCGGGACGGGTAAAGCTTTTCGCTGGGAAGTAATTCCTTCATATCAAGCGGCCGCAAGCCAAAATGGACTTCAATTATTCATTGCCGGCGGACTCAGTCCTGACAATGCTAATGATTTAGTTACAACCTATCATCCGCAAGGAGTCGATATTTCCAGCGGTGTGGAATCCGACGGAGTGAAGGATATTGGCAAAATCACCGCATTCGCAGAAAGGGTGAGAAGCTCATGAGTCAAGTACCTGATCAACACGGACGCTTCGGTTCGTTCGGCGGGAAATATGTGCCGGAAACATTAATGAACGCGTTAATCGAGCTGGAGGAAGCTTATCTCCGTTATAAGGATGATCCAGATTTTCTTGAGGAAGTTCGTTATTTACTTAAGCAATATTCGGGGCGCCCGACTCCGCTGTACTATGCAGAGAGACTAAGTGAGCACCTCGGCGGAGCAAAAGTATACCTCAAACGCGAGGATCTGAACCATACCGGGGCGCACAAAATCAATAATACGATCGGTCAGGCGGTACTCGCTAAGCGAATGGGCAAGAAAAAGGTGATCGCCGAAACCGGAGCCGGCCAGCATGGCGTTGCTTCAGCCACGGTAGCGGCTCTAATGGGCTTGGAGTGTAAGGTGTTCATGGGCGAGGAAGATACGAAGCGTCAGCAATTGAACGTATTCCGAATGAAGCTGCTCGGTTCGGAAGTCATACCGGTAATGTCTGGCACACGCACTTTGAAAGACGCTTGTAATGAAACGCTTCGCTATTGGGTCAGCCATGTTGATGATACTTACTATATTCTTGGGTCCGTTACAGGACCGCATCCGTATCCGATGATGGTTCGTGATTTCCAGCGGATTATCGGACTCGAAACTCGCGAACAAATCATGGAGGCCGAAGGTCGTCTGCCGGATGTGATCGTTGCAGCAGTTGGCGGCGGTAGTAACGCTATCGGTATTTTCCACCCTTTTATTGAGGATTCTTCAGTCCGTCTAGTTGGAGTAGAGGCTGCGGGGCGGGGCGTGGATACAGAGGAACATGCCGCTACGATGACCAAGGGGCGGCCAGGCGTGTTTCAAGGCTCCATGAGTTATGTGCTGCAGGATGAAGGCGGACAAGTATTGCCTGCACATTCTATCTCTGCAGGGCTTGATTACCCGGGAATTGGACCGGAGCACTCCTATCTGAAGGATATTAAGCGAGCGGAATATGTTCCGATCACGGATGCCGAGGCTCTGGAAGCACTTGGAATACTATCCCGTATGGAAGGCATTATCCCAGCCTTGGAATCCGCGCATGCCATTGCACACGTATTGAAAATCGCACCGACAATGGACAAAGAAGAGATTATCGTCGTAAACTTGTCCGGCCGTGGAGACAAAGACGTGGAGTCGATTCTCTCCTATCAGAATCAAGGGGGGCTTCCGCAATGAGTACGATAACCGCACCTAATGCGATTGATACCGTCTTCGCCGAATTGAAGGCCAGGGACGAAACGGCGCTTATGCCGTTCATGACGATGGGCGACCCCGATCTGGAAACCTCGGTTGCTCTTGTTCAGGCAGCTGAAGCGGCAGGCGCGCACATGATCGAGCTCGGCGTTCCTTATTCCGATCCGCTTGCTGATGGTCCCGTCATTCAACGGGCTTCTGAGCGAGCGCTTAAAAACAAGATCAGTCTAACGGACTGCATGGCCGTTGCTTCCAAAGCAAGGAGCATTGGCGTTCGTATGCCTTTTATCTTGTTTACCTATTTCAATCCAGCGTATCAGCTTGGGCTTGAGCGTTTCTTCGAGTTGCTGAAGGAGCATGACTTCAGCGGAGTCATCATTCCCGACTTGCCGCTGGAGGAGGATTCAGAAACCCGGGCTATCGCAGAAGCTTCCGGAATTCATCTTATTCCGCTAGTTGCGCCTACATCCGAAGCTCGCGTGGAGAAGATAGCCTCGCAAGCCAAAGGCTTTGTCTATTGCGTTTCTTCTTTAGGTGTAACAGGTGTTCGCTCATCATTCCACGATGGCATCGACGCCTTCTTGAGCACGGTTCGCAAGGCAGCATCCGTACCCATCTGCGTAGGCTTCGGAATTTCCTCCCGCGAGCATGCAGAGCGATTCGCGGGCCAATGCGACGGTGTTATCGTCGGCAGCGCGATTGTTCGCCAAGTCGAAGATGCGCTGCCGCTTCTTACCTCAGGGATTGAATCCGAGCGTACTGAGGGACTTAAGGCGGTACAGGATTTTATCGCTGGCTTGAAACCTCGCAAATTATAAAATAGCACACAAAGACATCAAGTTCCTTATTGTTTTATCGAAAAGACTCGCCTCACGGCGAGTCTTTTTTGACGTTTTAAGGAGAAGGAGGGAATCGTACGAATAATAATAACTTATTTCAACCATCTTACTTCCACCTATACTTTTTGCGGTTGGAGATGCGATTAAATGCCGAATTCTAAAGCGAAGCAGTCAACGAGCGAGTCAGATCAGAAAGAAGGAAAGAAACTGAAGTGGTGGCAGCTATCCCTTCTTGGCGTAGCATTTACGATTGGTACGGGTTATTTCTTAGGCTCAGGAATTGGCATTCAGATGACAGGACCGTCAATCCTCTTATCTTTTGTCTTGGCGGCTGTCGGAACTTATTTCGTATTCGATGCTTTGTCGCGAATGACCGCTGCCGACCCTGTCCAAGGCTCCTTTCGTACCTATGCCAAAAAAGCTTTTGGCAGATGGGCGGGCTTTGGAAGCGGATGGGTTTACTGGGTATCTGAGATGCTTATCACAGGCAGCCAGATGACTGCTTTATCGCTGTTTACACGTTTTTGGTTTCCGAATATCCCCTTATGGATCTTTGCAACGATTTTCGCTGTTTTAGGATTAGTTGTAATCATCAGCGGGACAAAAGGCTTCGAGCGCTTGGAGAATGTTTTGGCTCTTATGAAGATCGCCGCTATTCTCATGTTCATTCTACTTGCTGCTACAGTCCTATTCGGATGGTTAGGCGGCAAACAAGCGCCCCAAGAAATCGGCCAGGCTTATCAATCGATTTTCCCGCACGGGTTCATGGGCTGGTGGTCGTCAATGATCTTCGCGTTCTATGCTTTTGGAGGAATCGAGATCATGGGGATTATGGCTATTCGTCTCAAAGATCCAAACCAGGCACCCAAGGCCGGTAAAGTCATGCTGTTTCTGTTAACATTTATTTATGTACTCTCGCTTTTTCTAGCGATATGGCTAGTCTCATGGACGACTTTGAACGGCAAGGTTAGTCCATTCATTGTGGCTCTGAGGGGTAATTTTCCATGGGTTCCCCATGTATTCAATGGGGTTCTCATCATTGCAGGATTCTCAACCATGGTAGCTTCTTTATTTGCCGTTACGACAATGATGGTTACTCTGGCGGATGAGAAGGATGCCCCTGGATTTTTAACGAAAAAAATTAAAAAAAAACCATACCCTGCTATCGGATTTACCGCTGCGGGGATGGCTGCTTCGATTGTGCTCGCCTTGGTCATGCCCGAACGGATATACGAATACCTAACAACTGCCGCAGGTTTAATGCTGCTGTATAATTGGCTATTCATCTTGGTTTCCTCCGGCAGGATTCTCAAGCTGAGTAAGCTTGGAAGGGTCAAGCAATTGAGCGGTATCGCCATTATTCTGCTTGCTGTTGCCGGTACAGTAACTCATCACACTAGCAGGCCCGGTCTATGGGTCAGTCTAATTTTCCTTCTCCTTATCGGAGGGATTACCCTTGTGATGAACCGGATTTGGGGCAAGAACAAGCGGCATCAGCCGAACAAAGCTTGAAAGGCTTGAGCAGCAAAATAACCCCCGAAGCCAATGAGGGACAGCCCCGATACGATGGATATAAGAGTAAGAATGCGAGAGGTTAAGTAACTGCGAAATATGCTGGCGATCCCTGCCATGGCGAAATCCCATATAATAATGCCTAAGACGATTCCTATGCTATATTGGAGCAGATCGTGATTATTTGCGCTTGCAGCAGTTTGAGCGAGGACTGAACCGTAGATGCCAATCCAGAATATGATCGATAACGGGCTGGATACTGACATTAAAAAGCCCGTCAATAATGTCTTCCAGTGGGACGAGGTGTCGCTGGACCGGTCGGATCTAAGCCCATTCAGACTCATCAAAGTTTCTATTCCGGTGTAAACAAGCACGAAACCCCCGAAGAGCCATAAGAACGTTTTGACAAAAGGCAGATGAATGAAGTTAACGAGTCCCAGAAAAACAAGCGAGATATACATGATGTCAGCAAGCATTGCGCCTAGCCCGATGAGCCAAGCATGAAGGAATCCCATCTTAATTCCTTTATCGATTTGGGCAGCATTCACTGGTCCTAGAGGTGCGGAAATCGTCAAGCCCAAGAAGATATAGCTAATAAAAATACTCAATCGTCCATTCCCCCTTCTTTTGTAGTACAAGTTTATTCAGGGGGAAGGAGTTGTACAACACGCGAGTGCGAAAAATCATTTTCATCTGTACACAATCATTTTGATATGGCACAATTGTATTCATATTTTCATTCCTTACGGGATGCTCCCGTTTGTCATATTTTTAGGAGGGACTACATGCAACCGAAACCGAATATTGTTCATTTACCCGTATATCAGCCTGGAAAGCCAGTTGATGATGTTAAGCGAGAGCTAGGATTAAGCGAAGTCATCAAGTTAGCGTCCAACGAGAATCCATTCGGCAGCTCTCCCAAAGCGAAGGAAGCAATCGCCCGGGAAGTCGACAATATTAGTATTTACCCTGACGGCGCTGCTGTGGACTTAACTGCGGCTTTGGCCGCTATCCATGGTGTAAACCCCGATCAAATTATTTTTGGTGCAGGCTCGGATGAAATTATTCTTATGATTGCTCGGGCGTTTCTTGTTCCCGGGGATGAGACGATAATGGCTGAATCTACGTTCCCACAGTACAAGCACAACGCGCAGATAGAGAATGCAGTAATCATCGAGGTTCCACTCAAGAACGGAACTCATGATCTATTCTCGATGCTAGAGCGCGTATCGGATAAGACCAAAGTGATCTGGGTCTGTAATCCGAACAATCCAACGGGCACGATCGTCACAGCTGACGAGATAGAATGGTTTCTATCCAAGGTGCCTCAGAATGTACTTGTTGTGTTGGATGAGGCTTATTGCGAATATATTGAAAATTCTTCGTTTCCTAATGGGATTAAGCTTCTGCAAAAATATCCCAACGTAGTGACATTAAGAACATTCTCGAAAATATATGGGTTAGCTTCGTTACGAATCGGTTATGGAGTAGGCCGTCCAGACGTTATTCGGAGTATCAATCAGGTGAGAGAGCCCTTTAACACCTCTCGCTTCGGTCAAGCGGCTGCGCTCGCAGCTCTTCAGGACGAAGAGTTCATCTCATTCTGTCGCCATGCTAATAAGGAAGGCTTAGCGTACTTCAACAGCTCTTTCGAGAAGCTAGGCCTCGAAGCTTTTCCCGCGTACGGAAATTTCATCATGGTAGATGTGAAAAGACCCGCTCAGGAAGTATTCGATGCCTTGCTTCGCAAGGGAATTATCGTAAGAGGCGGCCATAAGCTTTATCCGACGCATATCCGTATTACGGTCGGAAGCAGGGAGCAGAACGAGAAGGTTGTCGCCGCGCTGACTGCCGTGCTGCAAGAAATCGCGGTAAAGGTGTGAAGGCATGAGCGGAGAGTTTAGCGAACAAGATCAGATTAAAATTGCCATTTATGGCGTCGGCCTAATTGGAGGCTCGTTGGCGCTTTGCTTCAAGGGTAAGCCGGGGGTTGAAGTAATCGGCCACTCCGTTAATCCTGCATCTGCCGAGAAGTATGTTGCCCGAGGAGTTGTCGATTGGGCGACTACCTCCCTTGAGGACGCATCTAAGGATGCGGACTTTATCTTTCTTTGTGTCCCGGTCGGGCGGTTGGCGGATTATGTGGACGAGCTTTCCAAATTACCCCTGAAGCCGGGCTGTATCATTACGGATGTTGGCAGCACTAAAGCTTCCGTTGTACGTCATGCTGACAAGCTGTCCCTTCAGGGAGCAGTCTTTATCGGAGGACATCCGATGGCCGGGTCAGAGCGTTCCGGGGTAGAAGCTGCGACGTCTCATCTGTTTGAAAATGCGTATTATGTTCTGACTCCTTCCGAGGAAACCCCTTCGGCTGCTTTAAGCAAGCTAGAGCAGCTGTTGAAATGGACTCGTGCAAATATCGTAAAAACAGATGCGACTCAGCATGACGAAATCGTAGGCGCGATCAGTCATTTGCCGCATATTATCGCCGCCGCCCTAGTTAATCAGATCGCACGCTATAACGAAGCAAATGACTTATACGGAAGCCTAGCGGCGGGAGGCTTCCGTGATATTACGCGCATTGCGTCCAGCGATCCGTTAATTTGGCGGGATATTCTACTAAACAATCATGGTGTGTTACTCCAATTGTTACGTGATTGGCAATTAGAGATGGATCATTTTATTCACTTGCTCGAGAGCGCCGATGGAGAAGGGGTATCAGAGCAATTCCGCAAGGCTGGCGAATTCCGAAGCCAGCTTCCTGAGCGACGTAAAGGAATGATCACTTCCCTCTACGAATGTTACGTGGATGTACCAGACCATCCTGGAATAATTGGCAGAATCGCTACGGAGCTTGGTCAGATGAAGATTAATCTGAGCAACCTGCAGATTATTGAGAGCAGGGAAGATGTGCCAGGCGTCTTACGTTTATCCTTCCGCGAAGAAGAGGATTTGCAGAAGGCTATCCAATTGCTCGGTTCTTTGAATTATTCCGTTCATTTTTAACGACACACTGATTTAAGAGAAGGACAATGCTTAGCGTATACAGCGCTGAGGATGTCCTTTTTTTTTATTGCAGCAAATCCAAAACCAGGTCAATGTAATCGCTTAAAAATAAAATGAAAACGCTTATTGACAAAATGTAAACGTATACATATAATAAAAGTACAGTATGGTTTCTCTCCACTCCTATCCAATCCTAGCACTGTGTGCACCCACCCTTCGGGGTGGATTTTTTTTTGCCCTGAGTATATCGAGTGTTCGTTTGAAATAGGACATATTTCCCTAAAAAAATTGAGGAATTTTTAAGCTCATAATGCCCATTACTGTGTTACAATAGCATATAGAATTTGTAAAATACTGGTTTACAATATTCCTATGCGCGACTTAGCGCAACTTTTTCGTTACTGGCCGGTACAATAGATATAGTTGCTGGCTGCGAACGTTCACCCTGACGTGGGGAGGGTCGCGGATATGATGACCGATTCCCAGTTAATTCGGGAAATTAAAGACGGTAATGTAGAAATGTATTCTGTACTGATGGGGCGTTATCAGAAGAAGATACTCTCATTTGTATACCACATGCTCAAAAGCGCCAAACTGGAAATATTAGCTGAGGATCTATGCTCGGAAACATTCTACAAAGCGTATCGAAGTTTGCATTCCTTCCGGGAAGTAGATGCATCCTTTTCAACTTGGTTATATACGATTGCCCGTAATACGGTTCTTAGTGAATTGCGTAAGCAGAAGACCACGCATCTCTCACTTGATGATTCCACATATATACCTGCCGCTCCGCTAGAGGAAGCACCCGAACAGCGACTACTGCAGGGCGAGAAGGTTTCCATGGTTCGCGAAGCCATTAACAGCTTGCCCGAAAAGCAGCGATCCGCGTTGATCTTGAGAGAATATGATGGCATGGACTACCAGGAAATCGCCAACATATTGGGTCAGACGGTCAGTTCAGTCAAATCGTTGCTATTCCGAGCCAGGGCCAGTGTGAAGACACAATTGGAATCTTACTTTACTGAACCCGCTACGATGAAGGAGTACGAGGAGATGAAGCTGCGATGAATTGCGAAGAAGCTGGGGAATGGTTTGGGATATACAGGGATCTGGCAGATGATTCTGCCGAACGACTCGCTGTGGATTCGCATGTTGAGGGGTGTATATCCTGTTCGGAAGAGTTTAGGATGTGGGAAGAGAGTGCACAGCTAATTCATGATATGCCAGATAGTGAATTCCTCCAAGAAGAACCCATTTCTACAGATTGGGTTAATCAGAATGTCATGAATCGGATTTATACGGAGCAGAGCTGGTATATGCCTGCTGTTCGTCGTACATATTCTTTCTCTTTCGCATTTCGAAAGAAAGTGGCAGCTCTGTTAGCAGCCTTATTTGCAATCTTTATATGCGGATTTCTCTATACATCTATTGATCGTATGAACGGAGAAGATAGTGACGGTTCAGGTGTGATGGAGACGGCAAACGCCTTTTCAGCTAGTCAATTTGGTGACAGTGTTCATCTTGATGTGCCAGTAGCGAGTCTTAGTGACCCCATCATGCTTAATGTAACACCGGCTATGCCAGAATATTGGGTCGCCCTATCTATGCTTGGAATGATCATGACGTTACTCATTCTAAACTGGTTTTCTCGTGTTCGTTCATGACCGCGGCTACTAAGATTGGCTGGGTTCGCCATGGCATTACGGAATGGAATCAACTGGGCAAGATTCAAGGTGTAACCGACATACCGCTAAGTTCAGAAGGAATAAACCAAGCGCATTTACTTGCTGAACGTTTGGCGCATGAAGCGAAGAAATGGAATGGAATATACTGCAGCGATTTACAACGCGCCTCGCAGACTGCTGAAATATTAGCCGAAGCTCTTGGAATTCCTCTTATCAAGGACGCTCGCTTAAGGGAACGTTCCTTCGGGCAAGCTGAGGGGACAACGGAGGCGGAGCGCCAGACTAAGTGGGGTAACAATTGGAGAAAATTAGTTCCAGACCAAGAGAGCGATGAATCGGTTCTAGTCCGAGGCTACGATTTCATAAATGAACTTTCCGAGAAGCATCAAGGTGAGGCTTGGTTAGTTGTTACACATGGAAGCTTTCTCGCGAGGATGCTGCATTCGTTGTGTACTCAGCTTGATGATTTTCACTTGCTTAATATGTCTCTAACCGTAATTGAGAAGCATCAAGAAGGCTGGAAGTCCTTGCTTCACAATTGCACGCTTCACCTCCATACACAAGCCATGAAATCTAACCAATGAAAAAATCCGGTGCATAATCGGATTTTTTTGCGTATTGGTAACGTTTAAGATGGGCAATGAGGGTCGATACTGAACAGTAAATCCTCCATAAAGCGGGGAATGCATATGAACTTGGCTGACATGCTTGTATTCGCGGATATCGCCGAGTTAACTAGAATAGCTGAAACGTATGACTGTGACTGTAGCAGCCACTCCAAGAATGAATTGATTCAATCCATCCTATCAACTGTACAAAGACGGGATGTAATGGAATCTAGAGTGGAGGAGATGACTGTCAATGATTTGCGGTTTCTGAACTCGTTAGTATTCGAGAACAGGGCGGCTTACAGTCTGGAAGAATTAAAGGCTAGAGCTTTAAATGGTGAACAGGCCCCTGCCGTTCAAACACCCATAACAAATGACTCTCCTAAAGCGCCATCTGCGAGTGCTCGTTCTCGCAAAGGAAAAAAAACTGCACCGCCGCTGCCGACGGGACCTGATGAATTGGCTCGGCTTGCGATCTCTCGGTTCAAGAGATTTGGCTGGCTGTTTAACGGTTTTTCTGGTCAAACCCGTTATCTTTATCAAGTCCCTGAAGATGTGAAAAACAGGTTAAGCGATGTTTTGGAGAAGCGTTACAGGTCCTCGCTCGTGATCACGGATGAGCCTCCTGTCTACCGAGACGAAAGAAGCTTAATTATGGATGACATTGTCTACTTTCTAAGGTTTGTACGTAACAATGATCTCCAAGTAACTTCTGACGGGGTTCTGTACAAAAGACAGCTTTCACAAGCTTTAGAGCTCTTCTCGGTAAGTGAAACCATTCCAACAAGAGGAGGATGGAGATTTGGTTACGGTCGCAAGTTCCGTGACTATCCGGATCGTTTCTCGTTGTTGTATGACTTCACCTTCTATCAAGGCTATATCGCCGAAGAGCCTGATAGGCTTGTGTTGACAGCTGAAGGCCGGAATATAACCGATGGTGCCATGAAGCCTGATCCGACCAAGCTTTATCGATTCTGGCTTCGTTTATACAAGGGTCCCATTCCGAACCTCACAACATTAGTACAATGGATAATGCGGTTATCAGACAATTGGGTTACGGTAGAATCGTTACATAAGATCTTGCAGCCTCTAGTCCGTTCCTACTACTATGATACACAACGCGATGTATTGGAGCGGCGTGTGTTAGCGATGTTAATGCATCTTGGGATCATTAAATGGGGCGAAACAGCTGAGGGTGATAATGTGATCCGCATTACACCACAGGGTAAAATGCTTGTTTCGGGTAACTTTCTAGCTTTTGAAGATACTTTAATTTTAGGAAAACCACCGATTTGACAGTATTGTATAACGGTTGCTACAATCTCCTGAAACAGCGTCCTGCTTGGCGGGATCCGAAGGAGAAGATCGTTATGCTGCTACCCTTTATGGGTAAGCTTCCCCAATTAGCTTCTGATGTTTATGTGGCAGAAGGTGCGAAGATCGTTGGAGACGTTACGATTGGCGAGAAAAGCTCGGTATGGTTCAATGCAGTATTGCGTGGAGATTTGGCACCCATTCATATTGGGAAGCATTGTAATATTCAAGATGGAGTTGTCGGTCATGTCAACAGGAATCAACCATTAATCGTAGGCGATGGCGTTTCCGTTGGACATGCAGCAATCATCCATGGCTGTACAATAGGCAAAGGTACATTGATCGGAATAGGGGCTATCGTCTTGAACGGGGCTGACATCGGTGAATATGCTTTAGTAGGAGCCGGCGCACTCGTAACTGAGAATCAGGTCATTCCGCCAAACACCTTGTGTTTGGGAACGCCTGCGAAGGTTGTCCGGTCATTGACTGAACAGGATTTGCTGCGGATGCAAACGACGGCTGAAAGCTACGTGAGCAAGGGCGAGCAATACGGGAACCCCTAGAGCGGAGACCCAACGCCGGATTTCGGAGGTGCAACGAATGGACAACATGAAAGTCGCCTATGAGACAATGCTGGGATTGGCGGCAGAAATGGTCCTAGATGAAGCGCTGCGCAATTACCGGAAGGAAAAAATTTATGATGCCATCGATGATGCGCTTGCGCAAGGAGACGTAGAATCGTTCCGGCGCTTAACCGATGAATTGAAGGTAATCCTGCGTTAGATCGGATTAAGCGGGCCGTCGGTTCTCCCTGCCGAAGGGGCTGTCCCATAAGATTCTTATGGGCAGCCTTATTTTATTCAAACGTTTAACTAAACTGCATAATTGAGTTATCTAAAAGTGCCTTTCCCATTTTACGTTGGGAAAAGGCACTTTTATTGTCCGCGCTTTTGGAGTACGATAAATAGGACATGATTTATCGCGGAATGGCTGTATTGTTCTCCCAAGGAGTGGACGAATCGAATGAAATTCAGTGAAATTGATGAGAACAGCTGGCCAGAGCTGCAGAATTATCTGGATACTTGCTTGATCCCCGTGTCGGGCTTAACAGGCGGAGAAGCGCCATGGGAAGCTACTATGAAGGTCGCGCGAGCTGGCAAATGGTTAGCTGCTTTGGAGCGTGCCTTCCACGGACGAACAGTGACGATGCCGGCATTTCATTACGTTAGCGGCAGTCATAATGATCTCGAACGGCTTGATCAGCTCTGTAAACAATGGAGAGCAAACGGTTTTCGTTATATTATCGCAATATGCGGTCAGCCCTTAGTATTATCATCTGAGCTGAGCGCAGACCTAATCTTTCAACCAACAAGCGAGGTTGAGGAGCCGGATGCCGATTATATTCGCAAAACGGTTACAGACTTATGGCGGAGCCGTTAAAGTCTCAATAATGCTCGAATCAGTCTATGAGTTAAAGGACGCATAAGGTTGGGTATATAGAGTAAACAATAGTCAGACGATAACTGTGGGAAATGTGACAATTTGAGAACACTTTACTTGTGGTTTTCTCGTCTGGATAGGAAACTGGTCGGCCTATTCTTGACGCTCTAAAGCGCGTGGGCTATTATAGTTATGTCCTTGTGAACAAACTGTTAACGTCCGTATTGGACACAAGATTGGTGGGGTAAAGGGGGTAGAATGAATGGACCACAATATGCAACAAGAAACTACGCACAAACCGGTTAAGCGGAAAGAGATGACAAGACGTCAATTTCTGGCCTACACGCTTGGCGGAGCAGGAGCCTTTATGGCTGGCGGGGCCATTTTACCGATGATCCGCTTTGCCGTCGATCCTATATTGCAAAAGAAGCAAACAGGTAACTTCGTAAAGGTAGTGGAAGAGAACAAAATCTCGAATGAACCTTTCAAGGTGGACTTCCAAATCCATCAAGTCGACGGCTGGTATGAGAGCGATCCTAAGCTAACAGCATGGATCACCAAAGGTAATGATGGTAAAATCTTTGCATTGTCTCCTATTTGTAAACATCTAGGCTGCACAATAAGCTGGGCATCAGAAGTGCCGGATCAATATCATTGTCCTTGTCATGGCGCTGCTTACACGAAAGACGGTAAAACCTTAAAAGTGGCTCCGAAGTCACTGGACGAGTACGAAGTGCGTAGTGAAAACGGCTGGGTATATCTCGGACCGCTTGTACCGAATAGTCGCGTTAAATAGAAGGAGGGCGTTTCGTCTCATGTTCAAAAACATGTACAACTGGATCGACGAACGTCTGGATATTACGCCGATGTGGAGAGATATTGCCGATCATGAGGTGCCTGAGCATGTTAACCCTGCGCATCATTTCTCGGCTTTCGTATATTGCTTCGGCGGTTTGACGTTCTTTATCACCGTCATACAAATCCTATCGGGTATGTTCCTGACGATGTATTATGTACCGGATATTATCAACGCTTATTACAGCGTTGACTACCTTCAGCATCAGGTTGCCTTCGGTGCTATTGTAAGGGGGATGCATCACTGGGGTGCGAGCCTTGTAATTGTTATGATGTTCCTACATACTTTAAGGGTTTTCTTCACAGGCTCTTACAAAGCGCCGCGTGAAATGAACTGGGTTGTCGGAATGTTAATCTTCTTCGTTATGTTAGGCCTCGGATTTACGGGTTACCTGCTTCCTTGGGACAACAAAGCTTATTACGCAACGAAGGTTGGTATTGAGATCGCAGCATCCATGCCTATTTTGGGAGAATACGTCAAGGAGTTAATGCAAGGCGGCACGATCGTTGGCGCTCAAACGCTTACCCGCTTCTTCGCTATTCACGTGTTCTTCTTGCCCGGTGCGCTGCTCGCTCTGCTTGCCGGACACTTCTTCATGATTCGAAAACAGGGCATTTCCGGGCCGCTGTAAAGAAAGGAGTGGCTAGCGATGGCACATAAACAGGATCCAAATGAAAAAATCGTATTCATCGGTGATTCACGTGTTCGTAAACGGGATTATTCGAATGTAGTACCACCCGATTATTCCGCTTACCCAGGTAAGTCGGAAGCCTTCATTCCGAACTTTCTGTTAAAGGAATGGATGGTTGGTGTCGTGGTTTTGGTCGGCTTCTTGGTATTGACGGTTGCCCACCCTGCGCCGCTAGGATATCCTGCAGATCCGCTCAATGGAGCATTTATCCCTATGCCCGACTGGTACTTCTTATTCATGTATCAACTCTTGAAGTACCCTTATACGTCTGAGGATTTTATCGTTCTTGGAACATTGGGCTTTCCAGGCATTTTATTCGGCGGATTATTACTAGCTCCTTTCTTGGATACAGGCAAAGAACGCAGGTTCTATCGCCGTCCAATTGCTTCATCCGCGATGCTCCTTTCTTTGGTCGCTTGTACTTATCTAACGTGGGTTTCTTGGGATCATTACCAGCATGAATTATCCGTGAATGGTACAATTCCTGAACATATTGAGCGTGAGATAAAAGCTGAGGAAGCCATTGAAAAAGGTCTTCCTCGTCCGATTCCGGGAAAAGAGAAAATCGCCGCAATGGTAGATGCTGACGATCCGGCATTCACGGAGACTATGACAGCAGCAGCTTGTATTTCGTGTCATGGTGTCGAGCTTGAAGGCGGCGGTGCTCCTGCGCTTCGCGGTGTTGGCGACCATCTGAATAAGGAAGAGCTCGTTGATGTTATCACCAACGGCCAAGGCGAGGGTGCTATGCCTGCCTTTAAGGATTCCTTAAGCGCTGAACAGATTGACCAAATCGCAACCTGGCTTTCCAAACAAAAAGCGGCAGCCGAATAATAAGCTCACTGCCTTGAACCTGACCTTAGCCGGTCAGGTTTTTTTACGAAGGAGGCACACTCTTGAACTGGACATGGTTAACATCTCGAGGACTTTTGTTACATCCAAGGACTTTAGGGTTACTTATGCTTGTTTATGTCCCTGGAACCATATATGGTTACTATTGGTATAAGGTTCAGTTGGAGAAAACCTGGAATACCCATCCCCACTGGCAAATTCCCTTTGTGCCTGATAGTCCGACAGCCTCGCTATTTTTCGCTCTTGCCGTAGTATGGTTATGGCTTTCTCCTAAACCGTCTAAGCGCAAATGGGTGAATGGAGCTCGAGGAATTATTGAGGCGCTAGGCGTTGTTACATCGGTGAAATATGGAGTGTGGGCCACCGTAATCATATTCGCAGGACAGGCTCAGGGAGATATTCTGCAATGGGATTCATGGATGCTGATCATTGGCCATTCTGCGATGGCGGTTTGCGCGCTGATTTATGCCCGTTTTTTCATTTTTAGTGGAATGGCCCTTCTTGCAGCGGCTGCATGGACCTTCTTGAATGACACGATAGATTACACATATGACGTGTTCCCATATCTGCCAAGGGTGCTTTACAACGATTTGTTTTACGTAGGTTTATTCACCTTTATATTGACAGGAATTAGTGTTTTGTCTGCTTGGCTTGCTAAATTTGTGTATGGGCAACCGAAATCGGACAAGTCGTTCTAAACGAAATCATCTCCTCATATCCATGGGATAGGAGGGGATGTCCTTGTTTTTATATGGCTTAAAGAATCAGCGGCATAGAAGGATATGGATAAAGCTAACCAGCATTATGCTTCTCGCCGGATTAGTGTTAATTTCATCCGCAGCGGCTTGGGGAAGCCCCTCCGGTATAACGGGTCAGGTTACTTCTATTGCCTTAGAACGATCGGGGAGTGTGTCGTCGCCTGAACCGTTCGGAAGATTCCTCGTGGTAGCTGAAGCGCTCTATGAAGCTGTGAATAGGGGGAAGCTCGAGGAGGCTTCAGCCAGATTAGCCGATGCCGAGAGAGGCTTCCGATCATTGCCGATGATAAATATCACAACAGCTGAGGGTATACAGGCCTTGGCACAAAATATAACGGAGTTGAAGCGAGCGGCTGCGGCAGCTTCTCCCGATGAAGACAGATGGAAGCAGGGAGCAGCAGCGCTCAGGTTATCTGCAGACGCCTTGTCGCATCCTAATAAACCTATCTGGCATCAGTACCGGACAATTATACAAGAAGACGTAATAAGAATAAGAACGATTTTGGAACAGAAAGATACGGAATCGGACGTTGCAGTTAAAGCCGCTCTCGCGGAATTTAATCAAATGTCCCAGCACTATCATGTTATTCGTACGGCTGTATTGCTCCATTCGGAGCCTTGGATAGTGGAGAGGAGTGACTCGGTAATGCGTTACGCAAGCCGTGTTCTTTCTGCTGTTCCTTCAAACCCTTATCTATTGCCAAGTGTTGTTTCTCAACTTAAAGAGGCGATGGAAGGTCTGTTCCCGCCAAACAAGACAGCTGAGTCCGCAATAGTCCCGCCGATTACCGCCCCGCCTTGGGGTTGGACTGCCATGATGGGTTCCTTTATCGTCACAGTTCTAACTTGGGTGGGCTGGCGCAGGTACAAAGCGGATCCTTATACCCCTTCAGGGAAATCGTCTAAAGCGAATCGGCCTGTGGATGCGGCAGAGAGACTGCTTAAGCATTGGAACAAGTGAAACGGCTTTTTATTCCTCGCGAAAGCCTTCCCCTAAAACATCGTGGACATCATTAATGACGATAAAAGCCCTCCGGTCGTGCAGACGGACGAGGCTTTTTAATTTGCGAATTTCGAAGCGGCTTACGACGCAATAGATGACGGTTTTCTGATTGCCCGAATAAGCTCCGACGGCCGGCATTAAGGTGACACCGCGGTCGAGCTCCTTCGTTATGTTTTTGGCTAGCTCATCGGGATTCTCGCATATGATGGTGAAGGCTTTGGCGGCATAAGCGCCTTCTTGAATGAAATCGATAATTTTAGAAGCAATAAACACGCTGACGAGGGTATAGAGTACCTTCTCCTTCGGGATGAATAAAAGAGAAGCGCTGAGTATAAGCACGTCCAAGGATAATATAATTTGTCCCATACTCCAGCCCCGCAGACGGTGAAGAATTCTGGCAATAATATCGACTCCGCCTGTCGTTCCTCCAGCTCGGAATACGAGTCCAAGCCCGGTGCCCAGCGTCACACCGGCATAAAGAACGACTAGCATGAAATCACTTTCAGATTGAAAAGGGGTTAACCAGCCATGATCCACCAGAAGCTCTGCGATCCACAAGAATAAAGATAGCAGCAAGGTGCCGGCTAAAGTGTAAAGCATTGCATGCCTCCCAAGCTGGCGCCAGCCGAGTAAGAACAGCGGCAGGTTGATTACAAGTGAACTCAGCCAAACCGGAATATTCAAGGCATAGTTCAAGAGTACTGCAACCCCTGTGACTCCTCCTTCCATGAGCAGGTTAGGAATGATGAAATATTGCAGTCCGAATGCATATAAAGCTGTTCCTGCTAGAAGCAGGCTCCACGATCTTACGGTACTCCATGGTAAGGTTTTATTCATGGGACGATTCCTCCAAATTTGCATTTGTTTTCATATACATCTTGCGCTAACATAGGGATGACACCTTCAAGAAAGGAAGCGGACAATGGGACAATCCCGTTTGGCTGATATAGAGCTTACCGAGCGTACGCTTGCGGACATCCAACGTGATGTGGATGCATACATCTCGCAATTCAAAGAAGGTTACTTCTCTCCTCTATCGATGCTAGCCCGAATGTCGGAAGAAGTCGGAGAATTGGCTCGCGAAGTCAACCATCAATTCGGCGAGAAGCCGAAGAAGAAGGATGAAGCTGACAATTCGATCGAGATGGAATTGGGCGATATTCTCTTTATCGTCAACTGCTTTGCAAATTCTTTGGGTATTGATATGACGGAGGCTCACCGGAAAGTAATGCACAAATTCAATACGCGAGATGCAAGCAGGTGGACCAAGAAGGACACCGATAATCGTTAAATGTCATATGCTGTACCATCCCCGAATGAAGGGAGGATGGTCAGCATGGACGGGGAAACATGCCTGCGGCAGGCGTATGACGCCATCTTTCATGGAGATTTCGAATCCGCTATCTTCTGGTTCCAGCAGGCGATTGCGATGGAACCTGAGAATGCAGCCTATCATTACAAGGGCTCCGTCACCTGCGCACGCAGTGGCAAACTCGCTCTAGCCATGACTTATGCCCTTAAAGCTGTAGAGCTCAATCCGAATGAAATATCCTATCAGTTAAATTTACGAACCCTTATGGCGAGACAGAAAATTATCGAAGCTAGAGCCTTGCTTTCCTTGCCTGTCCCAGACCTGGAGAAGAGCTTGCAGCTTCTCAAGGAGGCAGCCCAATTTGATCCACTGTCCGCTGAGGCTAGGCTGCTACTCGGTATCTTATACCGAATGCAGCAGGATTATAGATCAGCTCTTGAATCCATAAGGGACGCGCTCCTGCTGGAGCCGCAGCATGAGGAAGCCAAACGACTGCTCCACGAAGTGCGAGGGGAACGTCGCCGCCTTCTTAAACAACAGTATTCACAATATAAGCCGAAAAGGAATAGGTGATAGCATGTCGCAGAGAATCAAAGTTGCCGTTACAGGCGCTGGCGGAAGAATGGGCCGTGAGGTCGTGAAAATGGTTTTAGAGGATCCAGCGCTTCAACTCGCAGCAGCCATATATACTTCAGCAGGTCCCGTTGACGCCGGAACTCTCGTCGGTAAATCCGATACCGGCGTCATCGTTTCTTCTAACTTAACCGAAGCCTTATCGGCAACACGTCCTGATGTATTGGTCGATTTTACGACTCCTCACTCAGCAATGCCAAATACCGAAACAGCCATTTCCTTCGGAGTTCGCCCCGTAATCGGAACAACGGGCTTTACCCCTGAGCAGATTGCTGAATTGGACAAGCAATGCAGGGATCAAGGAATTGGCGGTCTTATTGCTCCCAACTTCTCCATTGGCGCTATTCTGATGATGAGATTCTCCGCAATGGCCGCCAAATACTTTCCCCATGTGGAAATCATTGAATACCATGGCGATCAAAAGCTGGATGCGCCATCGGGAACGTCGATCAAGACAGCTGAACTCATTTCGGAAGCCCGGCAAGAGCTGCGCCAAGGGAATCCGAAAGAAGAAGAGGTCATCGAAGGAGCTCGCGGCGGTTACTATAACGGTTTTCGCATACATAGCGTTAGGTTGCCAGGGGTATTCGCTCAACAGGAGGTCGTATTCGGGGCTTTCGGGCAAACGCTCAAAATCCGTCATGACTCGCATGATAGAGCCGGCTATATGCCGGGAGTGAATACCGCGATCAAGAAAATCATGTCGGTTACAGGCATGGTGTACGGCTTTGAACATTTTCTAGATTAACTCTAGAAGATTGACGCTACAATAAGGTTTACCTAAGACATCTCCCTCGGGAAAGGAGTATCATGACATGATGGATATCGCACTTATCGCCCATGATCGCAAGAAAGAAGAGATGGTCAATTTCGCTATCGCGTACGAGCATGTATTGATGCATCACCGTCTCTACGCTACAGGAACAACAGGCACCCGCATTATGGAAAATACATCATTATCCATTCACAGATTCATGTCGGGACCTCTAGGCGGTGATCAACAAATCGGGGCTAGAGTCGCGGAGAATGCAATGGATCTTATTATCTTTCTTAGAGACCCGCTGATGGCACAGCCGCATGAGCCGGATATCATCGCGCTTCTGCGTTTGTGTGATGTTCAGGGAATACCGGTCGCAACGAATGTCGCCACCGGAGAGCTCCTTATCAAAGCTCTAGAGCGTGGAGACTTCGCGTGGCGGGAGCTTGTACATAAGTACAAGCCGGGAATAGAGGGTGTAAACGAATGAGCGGAAATCCATTTGTTCAGCTTGATATACTTGTTTTTGCAGCACATCCTGATGATGCCGAGATTGGAATGGGCGGTACAATCGCCAAGCATGTGAAAGACGGCTTGAAAGTCGGAATCATAGATTTAACTTATGCTGAGATGTCTTCCAATGGCAACGTTGTAATTCGGCAGAGAGAAGCTGCTGAAGCGACTGCAGTTCTCGGCTTGTCCGTAAGAGAAAATTTAGGTTTGCCGGATCGACGATTGGCAACGACTGCTCAGCATACTGATCTTATGGTGGCTGCGATACGCCGGTATCGGCCGCGTCTAGTGTTCGCTCCTTATTATATCGATCGCCATCCTGATCATATTACTTGCAGCAGAATGGCTGAGGAAGCTGTTTTCAATGCTAAGCTTAGAAAATATATGCCGGAGCATACGGCGTGGACAGTTGAACAGCTGCTCTTTTATTTTATTAATGACGCTCATTCACCTCAGTTACTTATTGATGTAAGTGAGGTTCATGACATTAAGATGAATGCCCTTAAGGCGTATCAATCGCAATTTATGCCGGCAGGCCAAGAAGAGGATTGGGTTGAAACCCCGCTTACCGGTGCTTATTTGGAGCTCATCCTAGCAAGAGACCGTTTGCTTGGTCAAACGAAGAAATTCGAATTTGCGGAGGGTTTTATTGCCAAAGGACCTATCGCAATTCAACGCTTCTAATGACGAATAGTTATGGAATATATTGGAGTGATGACAACCGACGTGCGATTCAGAGATATACTCAGCGTCGGATCGCATCGCATACAGAAAGGAGGATCGACATGAACCGTCCGCTCAAAATCGGTATTACCTGTTATCCTTCTCTTGGCGGCTCCGGTGTCGTTGCTACGGAGCTTGGGAAGTTATTAGCTGAAAAAGGCCATGAAATCCATTTCATTACTCATAGTATGCCATTTCGCCTAGGTAAGTTTCATCGCAATATTTTCTATCATGAGGTTGAAGTGTCGGATTATTATGTATTCCGTTATCCTCCATATGATTTATCTTTAGCTAGTAAAATGAATCAGGTTGCCAGGATCCAGAAGCTTGATCTGCTGCACGTTCATTACGCGGTTCCTCATGCGATATGCGCAATATTAGCTAAGCAAATGGCCGGTGACGACCTTAAGGTCGTTACAACGCTGCATGGGACGGATATTACCGTTCTCGCTCAAGACGAGTCGCTTAAGGACATTATTCGACTTGGTATTCGCCAAAGTGATGCGGTAACTGCAGTAAGCCAAGATCTTATTCGGGAAACCCGTGAACTGCTCGATATTAAGGAAAAGATCGATCTTACTTATAATTTCGTGGACAAACGAGTGTATTATCCTCGTGAATGTGTTGATCTGCGCAAAGATTATGCCCCGCTGCACGAAAAAATATTAATGCATATTTCCAATTTCCGGCCTGTGAAGCGGACTGGCGACGTGGTAGATATATTCGCAAAGGTTAATGCCAAGGTTCCGTCAAAGCTCCTGCTCGTGGGAGAGGGTCCGGATTTGCCGAAAATTCAAACGAAAATCAACGCATTGGGATTACAGGACCGGGTACACTTCCTAGGTAAGCAGGATGACGTTGCCCAGGTTATTTCCATAGCGGATTTAATGCTGCTGCCCTCCGAGAAAGAAAGCTTCGGTTTAGTAGCGCTTGAAGCGATGGCTTGCGGAGTGCCGACGATCGGCTCCATTGCAGGCGGTATTCCCGAGCTCGTCCAGAGCGGGAAGACGGGTTTTCTGTCTTCTATAGGCAATACGGACGAGATGGCTGAAAATGCTTTGAAACTGCTGACAAATGATAAGCTTTATGCGGATTTCAGGGAAGCTTGCATACAACGGGCTCACTATGTGTTCTGCGATGAGCTCATTACTGCCCAGTACGAGGAAATTTACTATAGAGTATTAGGTATGCCGATTAAGGTTCCTGTCCAGGCATGTAAGGTCTAACAGCTCGGTCAAACCATGAAGATGACCGGAGGTAATGTGCGTCATGGAACAGCAGGACGAAATATTGTGGTTAGAAGGTTTGGAAGTCATACGCAGAATCATCTCACAGGGCCATGAGGCGTATTTGGTTGGAGGCTGCGTTAGAGATCGATTTCTTGGGCGCAGCCTTCACGATATTGACATCGCGACATCCGCTACGCCGGAAGAAGTGATGGGATTGTTCGCACGAACCATACCGACTGGCCTGAAGCATGGGACGGTAACGATTATGGAGAATGGACGCTCCTTCGAGGTAACCACATTTCGCCAGGAGTTCGGATATTCAGATGCCCGAAGACCGGATAAGGTTGCATTCGTGCTCGATGTGCGCGAGGACTTGGCTAGACGCGACTTTACCTTTAATGCAATGGCTATCGGATTAAATGGAGAGCTCGTTGATCCCTTCGGTGGCAAGGTCGATCTCGAGGCTGGTATCGTAAGCTCAGTCGGCGAAGCTTCAGAGCGCTTCGAGGAGGATGCGCTAAGAATGCTTAGGGCGATTCGCTTCGGTGCGGAATTCGACTTTCAGCTGTCACCCGAGCTATGGCGGGGAATTGTCGAGCAACGTCCGAAGCTTAAGCAAGTTGCTATGGAGCGCGTAAGCTCGGAATGGGACAAGATGATGGCAGGAAGCGGTCCAGAGCAAGCCTGCCACTATCTGTTTAAGAGCGGTTTGCTAACGAACGTGAAGGAACCGTTGCCCTATGCTTTTCAGGAAGCGATTGAGAGCTACCGCTTTAACAGGCTGCCTTGGCAATGGAGTATGTCATTCGGTGACTTAGGCTCACTTGGAAGTCAGCTGCTAGAGCTTCCTCTTATAACTGATCCGGACTTGCGGTGGGCTGCATTGTTGTCGGGGTTTGGGATTCGCGAGAAGGACTGCGAAGACTTATGCCGTACGTTACGATTTAGCGGACGAAGAATAGCGCGTATCTCCAGCGTTGTGGGTTTTAACGAACGGATGAATGAGCTTGGCAGCTTCAGTACGAAGGATCATTGGTTTAGTGCGGTATTAGCATACGGGCGAACGACCTCCCAGGATTGGCTCGATATGGCGGAGGCTGGGAATAGGGTAGCAGCAGAGGAAAGAGGCAAGCTTGCTAAACCTGCAGCTGCCTCAATATCGGAGCTCCATATACGGGGTAACGAGCTGTCGAGCTTCCTCGGCAAACCGCCGGGTCCATGGATTGCCGATCTGCTTCGTTATTTGCTTGAAGAAGTAGCATTCGAGCGTGTTCCCAACGAACGGGCTGCGCTTCTTGCAGCAGCGAAGCGAGTAGAGGGAAATACTGAATTGTAGGTGGCGCAGCAATGGGTAAGGATTCTTTATTAAGCTTGCTGGAGGCAGAGGCAGGGGAATATGTTTCGGGTGAAGAAATCAGTCGTAAAATGAATGTAAGCCGTACCGCGATCTGGAAACAGGTACGCAAGCTCGAGACCGAAGGTTACATCATCGAGGCGGTGCCGCGTCTTGGCTATCGTCTGACTGGGAAGCCATCTCGTCTATCGGTGCACGAGCTGCTGCCTAAGTTGAATACGCGGAGCTTCGGGCGCAACCTGCGACTATTAAATACCGTACACTCCACTCAGGACGAGCTTCGCGGCTTAGCGGAGCAAGGTGCTCAAGAGGGGACGTTAGTCATCGCGGAGCAACAAACGAACGGGCGGGGAAGAATGGGCCGCTCTTGGATTTCTCCTGCGGGTAAAGGCATATGGATGAGCTTACTGTTGCGGCCCCCCGTACCCTTGCCGCATACACCCCAACTAACACTGCTGGCAGCAGTCGCCCTGAGTCGCGCGATCTCCCGCATCATTCCGATTATCATCGGAATTAAATGGCCCAATGATTTGCTTGTCGATGGCAAGAAGATCAGCGGAATTCTACTTGAATCCGCAGCAGAAGATGAACGGTTACGTTATGTCGTAGTTGGTTTGGGGGTCTCAGTTAATCTAGAACCGGAAGACTATCCCGAGGAACTTTTACTTAAGGCTGCATCCTTAAAGATGGTCTCAGGCAGCACGATTAACCGAAGTGATCTTATCGCCGCTATACTCGAGGAATTCGAGAGGTTGTACGGTCTCTATTTGGATGAAGGCTTTGCTCCAATTCGTGCGTTATGGGAGGCTCATTCCGTTACTCTTAACCAGCAAACACAGCTTAATACCCCTCAAGGTTCCTTTGTAGGTGTGCCTCGCGGCTTGGATGATATGGGCGGCTTGCAGGTGGAGTTAGAGGATGGGAGTTACCGTACCGTTTATTCTGCGGAGGTTTCAGGGGTATGATGCGGGTTCTCTCATGATGACTGTTGGATCATGATGCCTGTTGGATAGACGATAAACTCGAAATCTGTTATAATCGCGTTGCAAGGTGGTATCGCTCATGAAAGTGAACCGCACTTGCGTTGCTTTAAAGCCATTTGTTGACGCTACAATAATCCAATATCGTCAATGATTCGCGATGGATTCTGCTCTGAGCCGAGAGGACCGAGACAGAAGGACGTGAAGGACGTTCTATGTTGAATGGAAACCTTTTTTGCTCATGGGCAAAAAAGGTTTTTTTGTTGTTATATCCTGTAATGAATAGGAGGGCTTGCCATGAAACAAGCTTTAACCTTACCGCGTCTAAAAGCCATGAAAAGCCAAAAGAAACTAATCGCTATGCTAACTGCTTATGATCACCCTTCAGCGATGCTTTCGGAAGAAGCTGGAGTAGATGTCATTCTGGTTGGAGATTCTTTAGGGAACGTAGTGCTCGGCTACGATACGACTGTTCCCGTTACCTTGGATGACATGATTTACCATACCCGTGCAGTTGTTCGCGGCGCACCTCACACGTTTATCGTAACGGATATGCCATTTGCAACCTACAGACTGGGACCGGAAGGCACGCTTCGGAACGCAGCAAGGATTATGCGAGAAGGCGGCGCCCATGCCGTTAAGCTCGAGGGCGGCTCGGAGCTTTCGGAGGAAATCAGACTGTTAACATCTGCAGGTATTCCCGTTATGGGACATATAGGCTTAACCCCGCAATCCGTTTATCAGATTGGCGGATATAAAGTACAAGGAAAAAGCAATGAAGAGGCTGAGAAGCTTCTACAGGATGCCAAAGCTTTAGAACAGGCCGGAGCATTCGCCATCGTGCTGGAGCTCGTTACAGAGGAGCTTGCGACGGCTGTGACGCATTCCATTGGAATACCGACGATTGGAATTGGCGCGGGGCGCGGCTGTGATGGGCAAGTTCTTGTTTATCATGATTTGCTGCGGTATGGCTCCGGCATTCGGGACAAGAAGTTTGTCAGAAGCTATGCTAACGTCGGCGATACGATACGTTCCGCCATTACCGCGTATGTGGATGAAGTGAAAACAAAAGCTTTTCCCGAAGAGAAGCACGTTTTTCCTTTGGATAATATTTCAGTGCAAAACATCTCAACGAAGCTGTACGGAGGCGAAGGTAAATGAAACCAAAGATTATTCGTACGATTGCGGAGTTAAGACATGAGATAAATCATTATAGGCTTAACGCTGGAACAATTAAATCGACGGTAGGTTTCGTTCCTACGATGGGTTATTTACATGAAGGACACGCAAGCCTTCTGCGAAGGTCTGCAGCCGATAACGGTTTAACCGTACTTAGTATTTTCGTTAATCCTTTACAGTTCGGGCCAAACGAGGACTTAGATAAATATCCGCGGGATGAAGAGCATGATATCCGGATTGCATCCCAAGCCGGGACGGACCTGATCTTTATTCCCGAGGTAAAGGAAATGTATCCGCAGAGAAACGTGACTGAGGTAACAGTCGAAGAAATAACAGACCGATTGTGCGGTTCTAGCCGGCCTGGTCACTTCAATGGTGTAGCTACAGTCGTGACCAAGCTATTCAATATTGTGCAGCCGAATCGGGCGTACTTTGGTTTAAAGGATGCCCAACAAATCGCCGTAATATCACGTATGGTGCGAGATCTTAATATCCCTGTAGAAATTGTTCCTTGCCCAACTATACGGGAGAACGACGGCTTAGCGTTAAGCTCCCGAAATGTATTTCTCGGTCAGGAGGAAAGACGGCAGGCGCTTGTTCTCTCTAGAACATTGTCGAAGGTGACGGATTGGATTGCCGGCGGGATGACAGCTCCTCAGTTGATTGCCCAGATAGCTGAAGAAATTAGAAGAGAACCCCTTGCTGATATTGACTATGCAGACGTACTCAATTATCCGGACTTATCGTTACTCCCTAGTCAATTGCCGTTACAGCAAGCCAGCGGATCCTTGATTATCGCACTGGCAGTACGATTCGGCAAGACAAGACTAATCGACAATAGGCTGCTTATTCCCGTAGAGGTAGGTGAATATTAATGTTCCGACAAATGATGAAATCCAAAATCCACCGGGCAACTGTAACGGAAGCAAATTTAAATTATGTTGGCAGCGTGACGATCGACCAAGATTTGTTAGAGCTGGTTGACATATTACCAGATGAGAAAGTTCAAATCGTAAACAATAATAATGGTGCCCGTTTCGAGACCTATGCCATTCCAGGACCAAGAGGCTCTGGCGTCATTTGCCTAAATGGTGCTGCCGCAAGGCTTGTTCAGCCCGGAGATATTGTTATCATCATCAATTACGGCTTTATGTCGGATGAAGAAGCCCGCAATCACCACCCGCGAGTAGCTATCCTAGATGAACGAAACCATGTTGTTCAATTGTTGGGGGAAGAACCGCATTCGACCGTCTTGTAATACGTATGAAACACCTCCTTCGAACGCAGAATGAGCAGTACAGTTCGGCTTGCTACAAAGGAGGTACGAAGATGATTCAACAATGGTTCGCGACGATGAACGAAATTCTTGACGACCTTATTCTGCGTTATCCGCATGCTTCAGGCGAAGAAAAAAACCAACTACAGCAACAATGGGATATGCTCAAAACACTAAGTGATGATATTATTGAATCATGGCTTCAGTTTGAAGATAAAATGGGCGTATATCGTGAGCTTCAACAGCAAAACACGAATACAGCCGAACCCCCGAGGTCTTTAGGGTCTTTTATCAAAGGACAAGGGTACTTCAAGCTTCATATGTTCGAGCAGGCTTCACAGCACTTGGAGGAAGCAATCGAGTTGTATCCTGATTTTGTCGGAGCGCGATTATTCTTGGCGATGTCCCAAATGCATATGAAGGAATGGGGCAAGGCTCAGAGGCATTTCCAATTAATTGCAGTCCTTACTGAAGAATCTAGGCTGCAGGCTATCGCGTATAATGCGCTTGGCTGTATCCAAGCCATTTATGCGCATTTGGAAAGAGCCCAGTGTTATTTTGAAAAAGCGTTGGAGACAGATCCGACTTTCGGAGATCCAAAGCTCAACTTGGAATCGTGCAAGCAGGGCAACGGGCAGCTGCAGCTTCAGTTCGGCAGCGCAGAATTGCAGACGTTGGTTCAGGTCTAGAGAAACCAATAAATTACGAATACGACCCCTGCAAGCCGAAGGGAAAGGAAGTCAGGAATGAAATTTGCCGTGCTCGATTTTGAAACAACGGGCATGTCGTCCGATAAAGATGAAATTATTCAAGCGGGACTCGCGATTATAGATGATGCGGGTGCCGTTTGTTCCACGTATGCAAGCTTCGTTCGCCCAAGCAAGCCGATACCGCCGGAAATTACACGCTTAACCGGTATTGCCGATGACGACGTAATGAATGCGCCGGAGCTTGACGAGCTGCTCAGCGACCTCATTCCCTTGCTTCAAGATGTCGTGCTGGTTGGACATAATGTAGAATTCGACGCGCACTTCCTGCAAGCCGCTCTGGATCGGGGCGGCTATTTGCCATTCACTGGGCGAATGCTGGATACGGTGGAGCTTGCTCGGTTGCTTTTTCCCACGCAGCCTTCGTATTCACTTAGCTCCTTAACCCATACACTTGGCATAGAGCATGACCGTCCACATCAAGCGGAAAGCGACGCTTTAGCTACTGCTGAGCTGTTCATTCTATGTCTAAACAAACTGCGAACTCTCCCTTTGTTCACCATTCAAAGGCTAATCGGAATGTTTGATCCAGATCGTAACGATCTGGGCTGGCTTATTGCCGATATTGTTGCATGGAGAGAAACGCAGCCGCTAGTTCAGGAAGACGGCATTCACCACTTCCGCCAATTCGCTATGAATATAGGGGATTGGGGCGAAGATGTGCCTGGAAGCAGGCATAATGAGAATGAATCTGAGAGCGCCTCAGTTATTCTGAAAGAAATGACCTTTGATCAATATGTGGAAACTGTCCAAAAAAACCTTCGGGAGCTTCTCCCTTCCTATGAGGCAAGAGAAGGCCAGGATATCATGTTTAAAGAGGTATTCGATGCTTTGCAGGATGACAGCCATTTGCTCGTTGAAGCGGGTACAGGCACAGGGAAATCCCTTGGCTATTTGTTGCCTTCTCTCTATTATGGGCTGAGAGAAGACAAAAAAGTCGTAGTCAGCACGCATACTATTCAGTTACAGGAGCAGCTTCGAGAGCGGGACTTGCCTTTGCTTCAGGAAGTTCTTCCCATGCCTTTTCGCGCAGCGGTATTCAAAGGCCGCAGCAATTATCTGTGCTTAAGGAAATTCGAGAATCGCCAGCAAATTCCAGAGCATGCAATGGGCAAAGAAGAAGCGGTAACTCGCGGCGGGATGACCGTATGGCTAGGGGAGACTTTAAGGGGAGAAGCCGAAGAGCTTACAATCAGCGGACGCAACAAGGAAGAATGGGATGCCGTCTCTAGCGATGCGGCTTCTTGTCTGAATCGAGCATGCCCGTGGTTCAGAAGATGCTTCTATCACCGGGCGCGCCAAGATGCGGGTAAAGCGGATCTTATCATAACCAACCATGCTTTAGTTTTTACGGACTTAAGGGCGGATCATCGTCTGCTTCCCGCTTATGACCAATTGATCGTCGATGAGGCTCATCATTTAGAAGAGGTCGCCAGCACGCACCTGGGACAGAAGACGGGTCACTCCTCTTTAGCTATTCCCCTTCAACGTGTTTGGAGGGATTCGCGTACGGGGATTCTTCCTCAGCTAATAAGCGCGGTTTCCTCCTTAGGTACGGAGGATGCTGCAGCTTGGTTAGAGAAGCTTGAGCTGCTCTTACCGAAAATTCACGAAATAAGAGATGCATGGGAGCGATGGATGGAGGCTTTGTTCCATTTATTAGCTGGACAGGCGGCCACTGACGAGACGGGCAGCTTTACCCTGCGGATTAAACCCGCAGAGCTCCCCGCGCAGTGGGACAGCCTTTCTGTTGACGGGAACAACGTTATCCAGCTATTGTCGGATTTCATTCGTCCACTTGAGAAGCTGTCGATGGAGATCCGGGAATATTCGGACGAGCTGAGCCTTCAGGGAATGCTCACGGATTTAAGCGGGGTTCTAAAGGATTTGTCGGGTGTTCGAACGGATACGCAATCCTTCGTGACATTAGGTAAACCGGAGTTCGTTTATTGGGTGGAGGGTCATTCCCAGTTTCGAGGGAGATCTGTATGGATCTATGGCGTGCCTGCAGACGTGAGCGGTTTGCTGAAGGAGGGTGTTTTCGACCGTAAGTCTAGTGTAATCATGACTTCTGCAACGCTGACGATCGATAAATCGTTTAAATATGTAACGGAACAACTCGGACTAGGGTCTGCAGAGAAGGATGGACGACTAAAGACTGCGTTGCTGCCATCCCCTTTTAAGTACCGCGAACAAGCTTTAGTGCTTATCCCTCGTGACTTTCCCGCAATAAAAGGGAGAGATGGGGATGCTGTATTCTTGAATGCGCTGACTGACTCGCTTCAGGAAATAGCAACGACGGTAGGTGGGCGTATGCTAGTGCTGTTCACCTCCCACCGCATGCTCAAGACCGTCTACGGACCATTGAAGGATCGCTTGAATCCGTCAGGCATTCAAGTGTTAGGTCAAGGAATCGATGGAGGCAGTCGAAGCCGTTTAACGCAGCAATTCATCAAGCAACCCGCATCTGTCTTACTGGGGACGAGCAGCTTCTGGGAAGGCATTGACTTGCCCGGTGATACGCTGACTTGTCTTGCGATCGTAAGATTGCCGTTTCAGCCTCCGAATCATCCGGTTGCGGAAGCCAAGTCGGAGAAGCTTCAAGCAGAGAACAAAAGCCCATTCATGAAGCTGTCTCTTCCTCAAGCCGTTATTAAGTTTAAGCAAGGCTTCGGTCGTCTCGTACGAACAGCTACAGATAAAGGCATTGTTATTCTGTATGATACGCGGGTAATCGATACGAATTACGGCAAATATTTCTTGTATTCATTGCCCGGTCCCAAGATGGAGCATTTGCCGACAGCCGCGATGGCCTCGCGTGTAAGCTCATGGTTAAATCCGGTCAATACGGGAGAGGAGGAACAGTTATCATGAAACCATTGAAAATATCCGAAGCGGTAGTAAGAAGGCTTCCTATCTATCTACGTTTTCTTAATGAGCTGAGTCTAAGCAATATCCAGACGGTTTCCTCGCAGGACCTTGGGGAGAAGCTAGACCTGAATCCCGCCCAAATCCGCAAGGATCTTGCTTACTTCGGGGAATTCGGGCGCAAAGGCGTAGGCTATAACGTAGATTATTTAATCGAAAAAATTCGCCAAATCCTGAAGCTTGATAAAATGATGAATGTAGCTTTGGTAGGAACCGGTAATTTAGGTCGCGCTCTTTGTAACTACAACATGTACATTAAGGACAACATGAGGATTGCGGCGGTTTTTGATGCAGATGAAAGTAAGAAAGGGACACTCATTAATCATCTTCTGGTAAAACCCATGCAGGAGCTGACGGAGTGCGTACGGGAGCTGGATATTACGATGGGCATTATAACGGTTCCCGCTCCTGAAGCGCAGAATGTAGCCGATCAATTCGTTGCCGCAGGTATTCGCGGAATATTGAATTTCGCACCGGTTGTTCTTAAAGCTGCGCCTGGAGTGCGAATACACCATGCTGACTTCACAGCTGAGCTTCTCAGCTTGGCATATTACATGGACCATATCAAAGGATCTAAGGATGGAGACGGAGATAATGACACGATTATTAATTAAAAATGGTGCTTTCATCACGATGGATGAGGAGCAGCTCCAGTTCCAAGGCTGGATGGCCATCGAAGGCAGCAGGATCGCAGGCTTAGGTGCAGGAGCAGCCCCGGAGCAGGAAATTAGCCAAGCTTCTGAAATCATGGATGGCAAAGGGATGCTGTTCATGCCCGGTTTGGTAAATACGCATGGTCATGCGGCGATGTCCTTGCTTCGCGGGATGGCGGACGATCTAGCCTTGCAGGAATGGCTGCAAAATCATATGTGGCCTGCCGAGGCTAAGTTTACCGGAGATGATGTGTATTGGGGCTCCTCTCTTGCGGCAGCCGAGATGATCAAGAGCGGTACGACTACATTCGTTGATATGTATGATCACATGCATAGAGTCGCCGAGGTAACGGAGCAATCCGGTTTGCGTGCAAGCTTAACAAGAGGTGTTATCGGACTTTGTTCGGAAGAAGAGCAGAAGACAAAGCTAGCCGAGGCGATTCAGTTCGCAAGAGATTGGCATGGTGCTGCGGAGGGCCGTATTAACGTTATGATCTCTCCGCATGCTCCTTATACTTGTCCGCCAGATTACATTTTAAAATTTGTTGAAGCGGCTCATGATCTAGATTTGCCTATGCATACCCACATGTCGGAAACATTAGCTGAAGTAGAGCAAAATGTAAGGGATTATGGATATCGTCCGGTGGAGCATCTAGATCGGCTTGGCATGTTCAGTCGTCCGACCTTGCTAGCTCATGCCGTTCATTTGAAGGATGAGGAAATTGCTCTGCTTGCTGAACGTAAGGTTGCCGTATCTCATAATCCGGTTAGTAACCTAAAGCTTGCGAGCGGCGTGGCCCGTGTACCTGAGCTCTTGCAGGCGGGAGTGACGGTATCGTTAGGTACGGATAGCGCTGCGAGTAATAATAATCTGGACCTCTTCCAGGAAATAACGATGGCGGCATTGCTTCATAAGGGCGTTTCTGGTGATCCAACGGTTATTCCGGCTGCGGAAGCACTGCGAATGGGAACAGTCTACGGAGCTCGTTCGATAGGTCATGGCGGAGTTACAGGACAATTAAAAGCAGGATTAAAAGCGGACTTCATCGCCATATCGCTTAATAAGCCTCATTTTGTACCCTATACCGACTATATTTCACATTTGGCTTATACTGCGAGAGGCTCGGATGTTGCGCATGTATGGGTGGATGGCCGCCAATTACTGCGTCACGGTCAGTTGCTGACACTTGATGAAGAGCGTATTCTGGCTGAAGCAGAGCGTTGTTACCAGAGGTTACGGGGATGATTCTAAGCCGTACTGACAAGGAGCGGAAATTACCGTCGCTTTCACTTATTAGATGGCTGGTTATCATTACGGGATTCATATTGTTCTTGCTCGTCTCGTTCGTCCTGTATATCCGTTCTGCGGATTCGGGGCATCGTCATGCTGAGAAGAAGGCTTATCAAATCGCCCAAAACCAAGGCGGCTTGAAGGAGGTCAACAAAGCTTCGATCCATACCTGGGACGAAACCGTATGGGTTGTAAGAGGTGAAGATTCTGAAGGCAATGAATGGTTGGTATGGGAGCGCGAGCAGGAGCTTGTCAAAAGAAAAGTAAGCGAGAATGTCTCTGAAGAACAAATGCTGGATATGTTCGCAAGGGAAAATGCCGGGCGGATAGCGCTTCGTATTCTTCCGGGATGGTTCCAAGGGCAGCCCGTCTGGGAAATCAGATCTCGAAACGAACCTAGAGATGGGCATCAATTGATTGAATTCTACTCCTTCGAGAACGGAACGAAGCTTAGAACGTATTGGTTAGCTAGTTAAATGCAGGATCAAAAACGCCCATTGGGCGTTTTTTTATTGTTGATGGCTTAATTACCAATCATAATCTAAAGAATCGTCTATCAAAATCTGATATACTAATTGATGCCTCTTGTGAATGATATTAGTATATACTCAAATGCAATTATAGATAGGGGGAATCGTGTAATGAAGCTGAAGATATTGCCATTGATGTTAACTGCTGCTATATCTGCAGCATTACTATTCGGTGGATGGTTCGCCTATCGCCATTATGGAGTAGAACAGCCATTAGACAAAATTACAAATGAAATACCCGGCGTTGAATCCTCAGAAGTCGATATGACGAATAGTCATGTGATAGTCAAAGTTAAGCTAACGCCTGACGCGAATCTTAGTGAGGTCTATCGGCTTGTTGAACGTGATGGCGCAGGGGTAATCGGCGGCAAACAATTAGAGTTCAATGTCTCGACAAAGGAAAGTCCGCGTCTAGAGAAAGCTTGGAGTTATGCTCTGTTTGACGTCGCTGAAGCGATGGAAAACCGGAAGTACTCAGATGTTAGAGATGCTATGAGTAAGCTGGCGGAGAAATTTCCCGGCGTTTCTGTTACAACTGACATGGATGAAGTTAACGTATACATCTCTATGCGGGATGGCAATGAAGCGAAATTTGTAATCCTGCCCCGCCAGCCTGCGATGTTAGGAGTGTGGCCAAATGCGTAATTTGGGCTCTATGGGCAAAGAAATGGCGATAGGTATCGGCATTGTTCTTATTATTTTCTTGATTTATATCGGCCTGCCGCCGGTCTTCCTAATGATGGGGCTTTTTATGTCTGTGATCTTGTTTATGTTTTCGCGTTCCAGAGGCGGTCTCGCAATGGGAACGGCGGGTAAGAAAGCGGCATCACGCAGGCCGGACTTCTTAACCTTCGAGGATATCGGAGGACAGGAGCAGGCCAAAAGGGAGATTACGGAGGCTTTGGAGTTTCTCGTTCATCGAGATAAAATTCAGAAGCTGGGTATTCGCCCAATGAAGGGAATCCTGCTTACAGGACCTCCGGGTACGGGTAAAACTCTGCTTGCCAAGGCAGCAGCCCACCATACCAATTCTGCATTCATCGCGGCTTCCGGGAGTGAATTCGTGGAGATGTATGTGGGTGTCGGTGCTGGCAGAATCCGTGATCTCTTCAAAGATGCTCGCCAGCAGGCGATTAAGCAGAAGAGAGAAAGCGCCATTGTATTTATCGATGAGATTGACGGAATTGGCGGGAAGCGGGATGGCGGCGGCCAGCACAGAGAGTATGATCAAACATTAAATCAACTGCTGACCGAAATGGACGGTGTGCAAGGAGAAGAGAGTGTGCGAGTGCTGCTGATCGCGGCAACGAACCGCAAGGAGCTGCTCGATCCTGCATTGCTCCGTCCGGGAAGGTTTGACCGACAAATCCAGGTGGATTTGCCCGACAAATCCAGCAGAGAGCATATCCTTCAGCTCCATGCCCGCAACAAACCGATCGATCAGGAAGTGTCACTAACTAAAGTAGCTGAAGAAACCTTCGGATTTTCCGGCGCACAGCTTGAAAGTGTCATGAATGAAGCGGCAATCTATGCGATGCGTGAGCAAGCTGAGTTTATTCAAGCCTCTCACTTATCCCAAGCGATCGATAAGGTCATGATGGGTGAGCGGATGGACAGAGAGACGACACGGGAAGAGCGCGAGCGAGTGGCAATTCACGAGTTAGGACATGCCATCGTTGCAGAATGTGTAAGACCTAAGAGTGTTGCGCAGGTCTCGCTCACACCGCGAGGGCAGGCATTAGGTTATGTTCGCCATCATCCGCAAGAGGACCGTTATCTTTACACCCAGAAGGTATTGGAGGAGCAGATCATGATCGCCCTTGGCGGTGCGGTCTCCGAGGAGCTGTTCTACGGGGGACGAAGTACGGGGTCGCGCGGGGATTTCGAGCAAGCGACAAGCATCGTAAGAACGATGATTGAATCGGGAATGTCCTCTCTTGGAATCATTCATCCTCAGGCTCTGACACAAGAGCAATGGTCACAAGAAAATGCAACCATTTTAAATGGATTAACAGAGCGAACCAGACAATTGCTTGGTACGCATCTCGATACCTTTAAGAGTCTCTTGAGTCATCTTATTCGAGAAGAAACCTTGTCCGGCAAGCAATTGAGAGAGTACCTCGGACAGCATGCTGCATAAATGACTAATTGAATGGGTCGGCCAGATTTACTGGTTGGCCTTTTTTTTTATAACGGGAAAATAAATGTTAAATATGATAGCATTGAACCGAAACCCGGTTTAGATCGTTTATTAGGATAGAGGTGGCAGGATTGGACTCAGGAAGTAATTTCGATTTCTTAAAATATATGGTTGAATCTGAAGATAACAATGCTTTACTCGACGAATTAATGAAAGCATACGGTAACGATGTTTGGAATTATGCCTTTAGCATTACGCGCAAGCGGGATTTAGCCGATGATATCACGCAAGAGGTGTTCATTAAGGTCTTTCGTAATATGCATGCCTTCCGTAAAGATGCTTCCGTGAAAACCTGGCTTTTGACCATCACGCGCAACGCGGCAATCGATTTTCGGCGCTCGGCTTTTTTTCGCAAGGTGACATTATCAAATTTCGTTGAGGACTATGGAGAGCGTCATTCCATCGAGCATGATATTGTGGAGAAATTGGCGATTAACGACATGTGGAAGATGGTGCTTAAGCTGCCTTCCAAATACAGGGAAGTCATTATTCTATATGCTCATAATCAGCTTTCGTTGAAAGAAATAGCCCAGGTACTTGATGTAACTGAGGGCACAGTTAAATCGCGGATGTTCCATGCTCGGCAGAAATTGACCAAGATGAAGGAGGCGAGCCGCAATGGATGATAAAGAATTACTCGAACAGCTTGCGCGCGGTCCGCTTCCTCGAAACGGATTTGATGAATCCCTGCGCAAGAGAATTCACGAACGCATCAATAACCCGAGACGGAGAACTACTCGTTTCTGGAATCTGCCGGCCGGCAGGGCGGGACTAGCTTTATCGACTGTACTTGTCGTTCTACTGGGAATATGGTCGTGGAATCAGTTCAATAAAGGTAATCTCGGCTATGGCGCTCAAGCCACGAAGCAAGCATCTGCAATGCAACAGCCGATTGCCTCGATCGCGGAGGCTGAAAAGTTGAATGCCGCTATGCTGATCGGTCTGAGGAAAGACCTCTCTTCTTCGGAGCAAGGCTATCCCGGCAGTGACTATCGTACGGTGCTTGTTGTTCCCCAGGATGATGAGCTTACGATAGCTGCGGAGGGACCCGGGATTTATATGCCCTTCAAGCAGAAATTCTGGAAAATCACAACTGTACCTGACCCTCGCGGTAAAGGCGTTCAAATTTTAGTTGCAGCCCCGGCGGATGAAGCAAAGTCGCTTGAATCCATCAATAAACCTTCTGATTCGCTTATAACATCTGAGAAGCTGCTCTTTGCGGGCAACCGTTATTTGTCCGTTCTGCAGACCAGTATTGCATCTGTAGAGGGCGCTGCCGTTAATGAAAGCAACGTATGGGTGAATGAGGTTGAGCATCTGCTTGCATCTAATCGTATAGGAAACTCCAATAACCTTGAGAAGAAGCATTATACGCTTGCTGAGGTGCTTGGACTAGAGGCCATAGGCTCCGATATCCACAGATGGACAATCGCCCGCGCGCAAGGCAAATGGGTGGCTAAGCAGCTCTCGGATGCATCGAAGTTGAGCAATGCGGCATCCGTGTATGACCTGCAGCAAATCTCCTTTCCTTTAACCTCAAAGGTCACAGGTCCGGACATGTTAGCTCTCGAATGGGACGAAATAACTGCGATTGAGCCTTATGCGGAGGATGCCTTCACTTCTTCGACCGAAGATATATTGGCTGTAGTGATGGCGACTAGCATTGACTTATATCCTTATAAGCTGCCTAAGGAACGGATGAAGCCGTTAAGGATTGAGACTGCCCCCAACGAGTCCATTATCATGGTCCAATGGGCGGAAACTGATTATATCGATTCTTGGAAGAAACAGTTAAGCAAATGGATTCCGCCGACGGCGACACCCCGTTTATGATAAAATGATCATACCTCATCTTGAACTGTGATTAATATTGTAACGACCGAGTTACGATCTGTCGCATCGGGGGTATGATCATTTTTTTTCTCGACAACATGAAGTGAGTTGGGGGCATACTGATGACGTTTCGAAGTATTGGAGTAGTTGGTGCTGGAACAATGGGACAAGGGATTGCGGAGATGCTTGCAGTAAAGGGACTAGACGTACACCTGGTGGAGAAGACTCCGGAAAAATTGCAGCAGGCAAAGGAAATGCTGGAAGCGAGCCTAGACCGTCAGATAGAACGGTGGGCGATAACGGCTGCAGAGAAAAAATTAACGTTAAATCGAATACATATGGAAACATCGCTGCAGAATTTGGCGGATTGCGAGCTAGTCATCGAGACCATCAGCGAGGATTTGGACAGCAAACTGGAGGTATTCCGGCAATTGGATGGGATATTGGCCAAGGATGCCGTTCTGGCAAGCAATACCTCAACATTAAGCTTGACGGAGTTAGCAGGGGCAAGCCGGTATCCGGAACGTGTCATTGGCATGCATTTCGTCTATCCCGCTATCCGGATTGAGGTAGTGGAGATCATCCGGGGATTGCAAACCTCTGATGATACCTTTAACAGGACGAAGTCGTTTATTGATAATGTGATCGATAAACAAGGAGTCATGGTGTACGAATCCCCCGGGTTCGTTACAACTCGTCTCATCTGTTTGCTCATCAATGAAGCGCTCCATCTGCTCGAGGAGGGTGTTGCTTCTCCGGAGGATATCGACACTGCCATGAGCATGGGTTACCAATTCGAGCACGGTCCGCTCGAGATGGCGGATCGGTTCGGCCTCGATTCTGTGCTCGCAGCGCTTGAACGGATGTTCCGCGAGTATGGAGAACTGAAGTACCGTCCTTCTTTTCTGCTTAAGAAAAAGGTTCGTGCAGGACAGCTTGGTATTAAAAGCGGCATTGGTTTTTTTAGTTACGATAAGGATGGTGAACGGCTCTCATGAATGTACTCGTTATAAACGCGGGGAGCTCCTCACTTAAATATCAGCTCTATGATATGACAACAGAGAATGTGCTGGCCAAGGGTCGGGTAGAGCGAATAGGCATGGAATCATCTATACTCTCCCACGAGGTGGATCACCAGCCGGAGGTACGGGAAGTCAGCGAAATTCTGGATCACACGACCGCGATCAAGAAAGTATTAGACATGCTTACTCATCGGGATTTCGGGGTGCTGAGAAGCATGCATGATATTCAAGCCGTTGGGCATCGGGTCGTCCATGGAGGTGAATCATTCAGCGAATCAGTGCTTATCGACCAGAATGTTAAGCTCGAGATCCGTAAGCTATTCGATCTTGCTCCCCTTCATAATCCAGCACATATGATGGGTATCACTGCGGTAGAGGCGAATCTTCAGCATGTTCCTCAAGCAGTTGTTTTCGATACGGCTTTTCATCAGACCATGCCGCCTCAATCTTACCTGTACGCGATTCCCACTGTGCTTTACCGTAAGCACCAAATCCGTCGATACGGCTTTCACGGAACGTCTCACGATTATGTGAGCAAGCGAGCGGCGGAGTTCCTCGAACGTCCGCTGAAGGATTTGAAGCTAATAACTTGTCATATCGGAAACGGGGCTAGCTGTGCGGCAATCCTCCATGGCAAGTCTTTCGACACGAGCATGGGAATGACGCCGCTTGAAGGATTAATGATGGGAACAAGAAGCGGTGACCTAGATCCGGCAATCGTTCCGTATACGCTAAACAAAGAGGACCTAACCTTAAACGAAGTCAATTCCATGTTAAATAAGCATAGCGGCCTGTTGGCCATCTCGGGAATAAGCAGCGATATGCGGGAAGTCGTAGAAGCGATGCAAGAAGGGAATGAGCATGCGAAGCTCGCCTTTGAAATGTATGCATATCGCATCCGTAAATATATTGGCGCTTATGTGGCAGCAATGGACGGAACGGATGCTATTATTTTTACAGCGGGCGTTGGGGAAAATTCGGATGTTCTGCGCAAAGAGGTGTGCAAGAGCTTAACCTACTTAGGGGTTCATATTGATGAGGCTCGTAATGCTGTCCGCTCCTCGGATACACGCCGGATCACTACTGATGAATCCAAGGTTAGCGTATTAGTCGTCCCAACGAACGAAGAGCTGCTCATTGCAAGGGATACGTATCGGCTAGTACTTGAACGCCAGACTAAGGAAACGACTTCAGAATAGGAGTGGAAAGTAACCATGGAACGAATGGATATTGCCACAATTGGAGCTCATATAGGTCAAACAGTCACCTTTGGAGCATGGCTAACCCGCAAACGTTCGAGCGGTAAAATTCAGTTCCTGCAGCTAAGGGACGGATCAGGCTTCATTCAAGGAGTTCTGGTTAAAGCGGACGTCGATGAAACCGTCTGGGAGCAAGCGGGCAAGTTGACGCAGGAAAGCTCGCTTTATGTTACTGGTATAGTGAGAGAAGATCCGCGAAGCCCTTCCGGCTTCGAGCTTTCCGTAACAGGGATAGAGATTATTCAGATTGCTAAGGATTATCCAATAACACCTAAGGAGCACGGCGTGGATTTCTTGATGGATAATCGGCACTTGTGGCTTCGTGCACCAAGGCAAAGGGCGATACTGCGTATTCGCGCTGTGATTATATCTGCCATACAAGGCTTCTTCGATGAAAGTGGATTTACATTAGTTGATCCTCCAATATTGACTCCTTCTTCTTGCGAGGGAACGACGAATTTGTTTCATACTAAGTATTTCGATGAAGACGCGTACCTGACGCAGAGCGGGCAACTCTATATGGAGACTGCCGCAATGGCACTCGGCAAGGTGTATTCCTTCGGTCCGACTTTCCGTGCAGAGAAGTCCAAAACTCGTCGCCATCTCATTGAGTTCTGGATGATTGAGCCGGAAATGGCTTTCGTTGATCATGAGCAGAGCTTAAAGGTTCAGGAGCAGTTCATCGCTCACGTCATTGGGCAAGTTCTGAGTAAATGCAGAGCCGAGCTTACAGTACTTGAACGAGATATAACCGCGCTGGAACGTGTACTGCCGCCGTTTCCTCGGATCACCTATGACGAAGCGCTTGTTCTGCTAAAAGAAATAGGAATGGAGTTGCCATGGGGAGAGGATTTCGGAGCGCCCCATGAGACAGCGATTGCGGAGAAATTCGATCGTCCGGTATTTATCACCCACTACCCTGCAAGCTTCAAAGCTTTCTACATGAAGCCGGATCCGAAACGACCCGATGTCGTGTTATGCGCGGATATGATTGCTCCTGAAGGCTACGGTGAAATTATTGGGGGCTCCCAGAGAATTGATGACCCTAAGTTGCTTGAGCAACGATTCACTGAGCATGAGTTGTCTGAGGAAGCTTATGGATGGTACATGGACCTGCGTCGTTATGGTTCGGTTCCGCATTCCGGCTTCGGCTTGGGTCTTGAAAGGGCTGTCGCTTGGATATGCGGGTTAGATCATGTTCGCGAGACGATAGCATTCCCACGCACACTTTATCGCTTATATCCATAAAGCGATTTTCTTATATATGATTGGAGAAGGTTGGTGATCCGTGATGAATGATCGTAATGCATTAGCACGCGGGATGGCGGAGGCTTATATGGATGGATCCGTTAGCGTCCCGTACGCTTTACTGCGTACCTATCGGGCTTTGAAGCTGACGGATACGGAAGGAATGCTCTTGCTTCACCTGATTGCCTTCCGGCAGCTGGAGCAGAATGATTTTCCGACCATTGAGCAGCTTCAAGAACGTATGGGTGCATCTCCAGCCATTGTTGGGCAGGCCGTACAGAAGCTGATGAAACAAGGCTTTATCACGATAGACGAAGTATTTGACCCTTCAAACGGGGTACAGTCAGAGAAATACAATCTACTCGGCCTTTATCAGAAAATGGGTGTTTTATTAGCCGCGGGTGAGCTTCCGCTGCGCAGCGGCAACGCAGGAGATACGGGCATTGGGCATCAATCGGAGACATCGAGAGTGGAGCCGATCGCTATTGCAGCACCGAATAACCTGTTTGTGTTGTTCGAGCAAGAATTCGGCCGTCCTCTTACGCCTATGGAATACGAGACGATTAATGGCTGGTTGGACCAGGATCGTTATCACGACGAGCTCATCCGTTTTGCTCTGAAGGAATCCGTTTTCTCAGGAAAGCTTAATTTCCGGTATATCGATCGAATCTTGCTGGAATGGAGCCGTAACCGGGTTACGAACGTAGAGGAAGCGCGCCTGCACGCACAAAAGTTCCGTACCGGACGCTAAATTCATCTGAATTCGTTAACATTGCGTAACCAGTGGTTCTGACTCATAAGTAGCTATGACAGAAAGTAGAGAAGGCCTAAGTGTAATTGCTTGGGTCTTCTTAAGTTTAACAGAACTAGTTTAATACTCACCGAAACTGGCTATTTCTCCACCTCTAGCACGCTCGCAGCGTCTTAAAGGCTATTCTTTACAATCTAGCTCAAGGGACAGTTTGAAAAGTATACAGATGAGCTAGCAGCTCAAGGAATTCAAATAACTAACACGGATGCTGCCGATAATGTGGTGGAGGCTTAGATATCTAACGATACACGAAATACTCGCTAACCAGCGCCAGATAATGCTTTCATAATTACCCAAGCAAACGAAGCAGGATTACGCCAGTAATGGAAAAGGTTATTCCGGCAATTTGTAATCGGGTAAATCGTTCCTTTAAGAACAAACGCGAGAACAAAAGGATCAGCAATACATTTGTTGCAATAACTGCGGATACGAGCCCTGTTACACCTAACTTGAATGCCGGCAAGATCAGGATCATGCCGGAAACATTCGTGATCCCAACAACCATTCCCCATAAATAGGTGCGACTGTTAGACCAACGTTTCATGGGAGTATCAGGGCTCGCACTGGACAACGATGAGATAACTCTATGGTTAGCGATCTGCCTGCGCCATGAAATAAGAAACAACAGCGTACCTGTCGTAAACATCATAGTAAGTGTAGGGAGAACTTCTCCATCCCATAGCTGTGACTGCTTGGAGGACAAATCCGTTATAGCGAATCCGAGCATGGCAATAATTGCCCACTGTACGCCTCTTAAATTAGAGAGGGAAAGCTCATTAGAATAACGAATAACGAGTATGCCGAGCAGAATAACGATAAAAGCGCCAATCTGCCAGCCACTCAGCGTCTCCCCCCAAAGGAAGTAAGCAATTATGACAACGACAGCAGGGGGTAATCCTGTAAAGACCGCAACAATAGAAGCTTTGGCCGTGGCAAATCCCTTATACATGGCTGAATTCGAAACGAAGGAGAAGATACCCATAGTTACGCCCATAAGAGCTCCCCAAGACCATGCTTGACCCGCGAACAGGTTCGCGATGGCCGTAACGGCTATACCCAAGGAGAAAACGCCTAGAAGCATTAAATTTCGATCAAGCAGTTTTTGCGAGGTCCACTGGTACAAGATACCTCTAAGTCCAAAGCAAACGGCTGCCGCTGCTGCAAAAACTAACCACATCTCCGTTTACCCTCCTAAGTTACGTAGATTAGCAAATCAAGAGTCGATAGCTGAAAAAACTAAGTATAATGGAATACACCTGGAGAAACCATTCTTTAATTAAAACCGAGACCCCTTCATCAATGTGAAGGGGTCCGGTCTTTTTATTAATTCAAACACATTTAGCCGTCGGGTGAAAGCGGTTTTCGACAGCACAATCAACGAACATAACTTTCTCACTGTTTGTAGGTGAGCTATAGAGTGCTTTTACGGAGTACATCACTTACGAGGCGCTCTCATTGTTGGATTTTGAAGCTGTCGATTAATAATTCATAATTTCGGAAATTTGCGGGAGACCACAAAATGTATGCGAAAAATCATACAAAATGAGCAGCACACACATCGAATCAGTCGATACTATGCGAAATTTCATACACAGAACACGATTTGAGCCCTGATTCTATAAATGTATCCGAAAAATCATATACATTCTCTGCATGTGTACGTTCATGTTAAAACTGTCCACAATTAATCGACAGCCTCATTTTGCGACAATGGTGAGACGTTTCTTGGTTAGGTGCTCTCATTGTTAGATTTTGCGACAATGGTGGGACGTTTCTTGGTTAGGCGCTCTCATTGTTAGATTTTGTGACAATGGTGGGACGTTTCTTGGTTAGGCGCTCTCATTGTTAGATTTTGCGACAATGGTGAGACGTTTCTTGGTTAAGCGCTCTCATTGTTGGATTTTGCGACAATGGTGAGACGTTTCTTGATTAAGCGCTCACATTGTTGGATTTTGCGACAATGAAGAGACGACTATTAGTTTCGTTCTCGTACGAAGGTGATTGAAATACAGTCAGTTGTCACTCAGCGAACATCAATAGATCTATCAGAATTCTGATAGCAAATGGGTTTTCTCCCTTAAGGATCAGCTATTATTAGGAAAATATTGTTAGAAGATTGTGCGATCGCCGCACGTACAAACGAACATTTGTGCGGAAATAGGGCATCGTCATTAGAACCGTATTGATCCCCCCCACATAAACTTGCAGTATAGACAACCTCTCATGATGGATGTAAGGGGAGGTGTTGGCAAGGAAGGGGGGATTCAAATGCTGTTACTGTTATTGCTCTTTATTGTTCCTTCAGCTGTTGGCGTGTATTTCTTGCTTAAGCCTCCCCTTCTTATGAATAAAGAGTCAGATTCCAAGACTGTTACGAGCAACGCCGCACCCTTCAAGAGCTTGGAGGATATCCCGAGCGTTGCTGCAACCGGTACAACATTAATGAGAAAGCAAACCGTTAATGAGTAGCATGATACAAACGTCTACAGCCGTCTTAAAGACGGCAAAGCCGTTTTACTTGGTTAGCTTAGGGGTGAAATAAGTGTATGGACCCACCGTCGTAAGCCTGACGATATTCTTCTTCCTATTTACGACTCTGTTGATTCTGTGGCGCCCCAGAGGATTAGACGAATCAATTTCCGCAACCGGAGGCGCTCTGCTTGTCTTATTTGTTGGGAGCGTATCTCTATCCGATCTTGCCGTCATCGGCGAAACGATAAGTGGGGCAGCGATCACCATCATCGCGACGCTCGTCATTGCGATGGTACTGGAGAGCGTAGGATTTTTCTATTGGGCAGCAGAAGGATTAGCTGCACGAGCGAAGGGCTCAGGCTACAAGCTGTTTGGGTATGTGAATTTGCTTTGTTTTCTGATGACCCTATTTTTTAACAATGACGGCAGCATAATGATCACGACTCCAATCTTAATCATTCTATTGCACAATCTGGGACTCAAGCATGCTCAGAAGATACCGTATCTTTTGTCGGGAGCCTTAATAGCAACGGCATCCAGCGCGCCAATAGGGGTAAGCAATATCGTTAATCTTATCTCTTTAAAAATTGTGGGCATGGATCTTTATATGCAAACCTTGTTGATGTTTGTACCTGCGACTTTAGGGCTGCTGCTCCTATTTGGACTGCTATTCTTGGTTATGCAGAAGGACATTCCGCGCAGGATCCCCTTGAAGGTAGCGGGAGGCGGATATGGTATAGGTCGTCATCAGTACCATCCTCTGAAATCTCAGCCGACACGGGAAGAGCTTATCGGAAGAAATCGTTTGATGCGTAACATATTAATCTTTGTATTCCTGGTCAGAATGAGTTTGTTTGTTGCTTCTTATTTCCACATCCCCGTGGAGTGGGTAGCGGTTGCGGGTTCTCTTATTCTCCTCGGTTGGCGTTGGATGGCGATGAAGATTGCTCCGACCGATATCTTGCGAAAAACACCCTGGGCCATCTTCGTATTCGCATTCGGAATGTACGTCATTATATTCGGGCTTCATAACATTGGTTTAACTCAGATGCTCGTTGAACTTCTGAGACCTATAGTAACGGGCAACCTATTGAATGCCAGCCTGCTCATGGGCGGTTTAATGACCTTCTTGTCATCCATTTTCAATAATCATCCTGCGTTAATGATCGGTACATTGACTTTGACGGAAATGAATCTTGATCCATTATCATTAAAAATCGCTTATTTGGCTAATGTAATAGGCAGCGATGTGGGGTCGCTCTTATTACCGATCGGAACTTTAGCTTCTCTGATTTGGTTTCATATTTTGAGTAGGAACAAGGTTATGATTGGATGGAAGGAATATGTACGCGTAACTTTTCTAGTGATCCCGCCGACGTTAATCTTTACTCTTATCCTGCTTTATTATTGGGTGAATTGGATTGCGGAGTTTGTTCTGATTTAGAAGAAGGTATATTAGGCTGTAGCTGTACAGGCTACAGGCTGAAAAAAAATCCACTCGTTTAACTGCTGTGGGGGCAGGTAATGGAGTGGATATCCTTTTTATTGTTTATGGTTTGTAAGCAGCTGCCAGCGATAAACATATTCGAAAAGAAATTCGAAGGCCTCGAGATGACGCTTAGCTTCGAAGGCATCTCGCCCCCAAGCATAAATGCCATGCTTGCGCAGGAGAATTCCGGGAATACGTACATCGATGCGTTCGGATACCTCCGGAACGATACGCGGTACATCCGTAAAGTTAGATAGGATCGGAACATCAATGATCGCTTCTTCCTCCCAAATATTGAAGGCTTTGATCAACTCTATGCCTTCAATCGGAACCGCACGGCGTTCCCAGAACAACTCCGAGACGAGGCTATTGAACACGGAGTGGATATGGAAGATCGCTCCGCATCCAGTTAGTCTGTAAATCTCGCAATGGATTAGGGTTTCGGCGGATGGTTTAAGCGCAGTATTCTCGCACGGCTTTCCGTTCTGGTCAACGAATAAGAAGTCCTCAGGTGTCGACTGGGACTTGTCCTTGCCGCTTGCTGTAATGGCGAACGAGAATTCCTCCGGAGTATACGGCCCAACTCGCATGGATAGATTACCGCTTGTTCCGGGGAAAAACCCGCGTGCCGCAAAATCGGCTTTTATAGCCGATAGCTCTCCTAATACTTGCTGTTTAGCTTCCAATGTCAAGCTGGCAAAGCTCATGAGGGACGACCTCCTTGGTTAAGATGGCGAATGATATCATGGAACGTCTCGAACGGGATATGCGGAAGGCTCAACTCCCGGCATTTGTCTGTAAGGTGTGAACGGGAGAAGACCAGATCCACAAGCTTCGCGCCCGCAAAATCGGTAACGCTGTCGCCAATAAGAATACGATAATAGTCATCCTTCGGAAATTTGCGAATGACTGTTGTTTTGCACATGCCGCATCGGTTCGAGCAGCTATCATCACAGGTGTGCGGCCATGTAATCGAGATGTTATCACCGCTAAAATCACTGCCGTTGCAGTAAATATGATCTGCGGGTATTCCATACGGCGCAAGTAATGGATAGACGAAAAAATCGATTCCGCCGCTAGTTACATAGAATGGAACATCATATTCCTTACACCAATCGAGCAGCTCCGGGAATCCGTCTCGAATGCCGGCATTCGACAAGATATACGTTGTAACTTCTTCCTTCTTGGAGGAGGGCAGGAGTGAAAACAATTCTCCAACGCCTTGCTGTATCGATATGCTCTCGTTAACGATGTCCCGAACAATATTTTCCCAACCGGGCGGGTTAAAGTGCTTCATAACAGCGACGATATTGTCTTTGAGGGTGATCGTTCCGTCAAAATCACAGAATAGGACCGGTGGACGAGGAAAGCTTGTCGTGCTGCTGTCGTTGCTCAAGGGTTGCGTACCCCCCAGCGTTCGATGGCGATTCTTAATTCCTCGTGGTCGTTAGCATAAGCCTCTAGAGAGAGGCCGGAATTTACTGCATCCACCGCTTGACGGAAAGCACGGCCTCCAGCTGCTGAGCCGCCGGGATGACCGTGTACGCCGCCGCCGGCATTGACAACGACTTCCGGTCCGAAATCTCCCATTATGAGTGGAACAAGGCCAGGATGGATGCCTGCAGAAGGAACCGGGAATACAGGCTTCTGAGGAAGATCTGACGTTAATAGAGCTTCCATAACCGCTAAGTTCTCTTCCTTTGGCATCACAACGGAGCCATAAGGCGAAGGGAAGAGAGAGAGGTCTGCCCCGGCGATCCGCATCAGCTTACCTAATAAGAGAGGTGCGGAAATGCCATGATGGCGGGAAGGGTACAAGGCTCCAGCCATCGCTGGATGGGCGGCTATCGGTACATGAATATCTGGATCTGCTGCAAGCTCAGCTAAAGCATCAAAGCCATAGGCGAGAACATTAAATAGGAGTCCATTAGCCCCGGCTGCGATTGCCCGCTTGGCGTTCTCCTTTAATTTGAACGTCGACCCCGTGAGATTAGTGAAGTAGAGAAGCTTCTGCCCGGTCGTTTGCTCAGCTTCACGCGCGGCACTGATGCAAACCTCGATTCTTTTGTGCAGCGGCGTAAGAGGGTTCTCGAACAGAATTTCATCATCCTTGATCAAATCGACGCCGCCAAGGGCTTGCTGCAGAAACTGCTCGCGCAAGTTTTCAAGGTCATGACCGATAACCGATTTGAAAATACTCATCACAAGCGGACGATTATGAATCCCGAGCAAATCCCGAACACCCTGGACGCCAAACTTCGGTCCGGGAAAGGCGGTAAGGAAATCTGCGGAGGGTTGAATGTCCATGAGCTTGATTTTCCCGTCCATGGAAAGCTTTCCGAATGCTGTCACAAGAAAAGCGGGAAGATCCCGGCTGAAGTTCAGGTCTGGGTAAGCGATTGTAATGTCAGCATAACGCTCTCCTGCTAATAACCCTTCAGGCTCATGAACGTTAACAGACACTACCTGACCTAGGTGCTTCTGCATCTGCTCTTTAGCCGTTTCAGGCAAGTCAGTCCAGCTGCCGACGGTTAAGCCGACGGCAATACCGAGCGCTTTTTTCTGAAAGTCAGCTTTATCATCATAAACGCGGTAAGTCGCATTGCTATAGGATGGTTTCATACGGAAACAGCCTTCTTTCTCTTCACCATATTACGAATTAACCGCTTCTGCTCGAATCGCCTCACCCATCTCCTTGGCTCGTTCTGCGCAGCGAATAATCGCTTTATTCATTCCTTGTTGGAAGGAAAATTGCTCCAAAACCTCCAAAGCCGCTTGAGTCGTGCCATTCGGCGAGGTTACCTTGCGGCGTAAATCACTTGGACTTTCTCCTGTCGCTTTAACCATCTCTGCCGCTCCTCGTACGGTTTGGACGGTCAGCTCCTTGGCAGCTTCGGGAGTCAAACCAAGCTCAATGCCCGCAGAGATCATAGCTTCCATCAAATAATATACATACGCTGGACCCGTCCCGGATACCCCGTTAACGGCTTCAATTAAAGGCTCGTCCACGATTGCCGTTATGCCGATCGCCTGAAACATGGCGTGTGCAAGCTCACGTTGCTTAGTCGATACCGACTCGGAGAAGCTGATTCCCGTAGCACCAAGACCGATCGTACTGGAGGTATTGGGCATTGTACGGACAACCGGCTGAGGCCGGCCAAGCAACTCGTGAATGGTCGAAATAGATAAGCCGGCGATTACAGATATGATAAGCTGCTCCGGACGCAAGAGAGGCTGCAGCGCTTTGAGAGCGTCAGCAGAATCCTTCGGCTTCATCCCCAGGATAATAACGTCGGATGAGCCTAAAGCGATATTTTTCTCCATATCCGTTGCTGCGGGAACAATATCGTAAAGCCGATTCAGTTCTTGTAACCGATCTGCATTTTGACGATTCATGACGCTTATCTGCTTAGGGTTTGCTAACTTCGACTCTATAAGGCCGCGCAATATCGCTTCGGCTATAGCTCCGGCTCCATAGAAACAAAGGGATAGGCCCGATGAAGATGAGGAGAGCTGGTCGCTCATGTTGGTCACACTCCTAGGTTCTAATTTGACCCGAGCCCTTGACCCGGTATTTAGTAGTCGTTAATGAAGGCAGCCCCATAGGACCGCGAGCATGGAGCTTCTGCGTACTGATGCCAATTTCGGCGCCAAAGCCAAATTCGAATCCATCGGTGAAACGAGTCGAGGCATTATGATATACAGCTGCTGCATCGACCTCCATAAGGAAACGGTCTGCATGCGCTTCTGTTTCCGTAACAATGCACTCGGAATGCTTCGTTCCGAACAAACCGATGTGCTGCAAGGCTTCATCCAAGTCTTGCACCACTTTTATATTAAGGATGTAATCGTTGTATTCTGTCGCATAATCCTGATCGCTAGCCGAAAGAATGCCAGGAATAAGCTCGCGAGTAAGATCGCAGCCCCTAAGCTCCACATTAGCTTCACGAAATCTGTCAGCCAGTACGGACAAATGTTTGTTGGCGAAAGTGCTGTGCAACAGTAAGGTTTCCATGGAGTTACACACAGAAGGGCGCTGTACCTTGGCGTTTAGGGCAATGGCTTCAGCCATTGAATAGTCGGCAGTATCATCTATATAAGTATGACAAACACCTGCACCTGTCTCGATAACGGGTACAGTGGCGTTTTGAACAACGTTCCGAATGAGCGAGGCACCGCCTCTAGGGATCAGGACGTCTAGAAGGCCATTAAGCTTAAGCATCTCTTCAACGGAGCTGCGGTTAGCATCCTCGATGAGCTGAAGAGAGTCGGCAGGCATAGCGGAGCGAGATAAGGCATTCCGCAACGCGGCTACAATCCGACGGTTAGAGGAGATCGCGGAAGAGCCGCCGCGAAGCACGACTGCATTCCCTGTCTTCAAACAAAGCGCAGCAGCATCTACCGTCACGTTGGGTCTTGCTTCATAAATGATGCCGATAACTCCGAGGGGGACACGTGTTTTTTCAATAAATAAGCCATTCGGACGGTGGATCGTTTCGAGCACATCTCCGACAGGATCGGGAAGATCGATAATTTGCTTTATGCCTTCAGCGATATCGGCAATTCGTTCCGGTGTCAGCTTCAGTCGATCGAGTAGAGAAGAGGAGGTGCCTTGCTCACGTCCACGAATGAGATCCTCCTCATTGGCCGCCAAAATTTCGTCCTGCTCAGAGATCAAGGCACCTGCCATTAGGAGGAGAGCCTCATTCTTCTCGGCTGTTGTCAGTCTATTAAGAACTGCAGCGGCAGCTTTAGCTGCGGCAGCTTTATTCACAACTTCACTCATGAGTATTAGCCTCCTTAATTAGGGATGATGCGACCCATTCATCACGGTGGATCACTTCAATGCGAGCGACCTCCACGCGTCGCTGTACTTCTTCGCTAGATAAGCCCGCAACAGCGGTAATTTGCCAAGCAGAATAGTGGGTTACGCCCCGGCCCAATATCCGACCTTGGGAATTAACAACCTCCACCACTTCTCCCGGGTGAAACTCACCTTCTGAAGCGATTATTCCAGCAGGCAGCAGACTTCGGCCTTTGTTCAACAAAGCCTCTTCGGCACCATGGTCGACAATGATTCGGCCTTGGGGATCCGAAAGAAAGCCGATCCAGTGCTTCTTGGCGGACAAAGAATGAAGGGAGGACGCGAAATAAGTACCCTTGCCGCTGCCGGCTACAGCTGCCTGAAGATCACCGGCTTCCGATACTCTGCCGACAAACAAAGGCACCCCGCCTTGCATAGCGATATGCGCTGCATCTATCTTGGAGCGCATTCCGCCTGTTCCTACGGAAGATCCGGCTCCTCCCGCGAAGCGGAACAATTCATCGGAGAGAACCTCAATACGATCTATGCGGACTGCATGGGGAGTCGTACGAGGATCCCCGGTGTAGACGCCGTCCATATCGGTAAGAATATACAATCCGTCTGCTTTGACCAGATTGGCTACGAGGGCGGATAAGGAATCGTTCTCCCCGAATTTAATTTCATCGACGGCAACCGTGTCGTTCTCGTTGATAATTGGGACGGCGTGCTGCTTCAGTAATTCCTCAATCGTACGCTGAGCATTCTGTGCGCGGCTTCTATGGCTAAAGTCCGGCCTGGTAAGCAAGATTTGTGCAGCGGTAATTCCGCTTGCCATGAATGCTTCCTGATAGGCCTCCATCAATAACGCTTGGCCGACAGCGGCAGCGGCTTGCTTCTCGTGAACCTGCTTGGGTCTTGTCTTGTACCCAAGACGGCGAAATCCAGCGGCTATGGCACCGGAGGTAACGAGCAGCACCTGATGGCCGGCTGCATGCAGTGCGGCGAGCTCGTTCGCGAAGAAACGCACATGCTCCCGGTTAAGCCCGCCTTCCTCAGAGGTGAGGGAGCTGCTTCCGATTTTGACAACGATACGCTGACCCATAAATTCAACCCCTTTATCATTTCTAAGGGCATAAAAAAAACTTCCGCCCTAAATAAAGGACGAAAGATTAACTTCCGCGGTACCACCTTCATTGACGGCGCCTTATATCGCAGGCATCCGTCCTCTCATGATCCTGATAACAGCAGGAACTGTCCGGTTCATCGCCGGCCGCTCGGGGATAGGGGAGGCAGGGGACAAGGTAAATTCTCTCAGCCTAGAAATTTACTCTCTGGTCGTGTCCGGATCCGCTTCGTTTCCCTTCAATGCGTTCGTATGTTGCGCCGAATTCCGATCGTCGCCTTAATTTAAACTAAGAATACCATGTGCCATAAGGGTTGTAAAGGAATGAAAGGCATGTAAACCGAGCATTAGAATAGTCCCAAACGGCCGATCCTTGCAGCAACTTCCTTTAAACGTTCCTCACTTGTGAGCAGGCCAAGTCTAACGTAACCTTCACCGTTCGCGCCAAAGCCGGATCCCGGTGCGACAACAACGTCCGCTTGCTCTAGCAAGTAGTCCGCGAAGGACATTGAGGTATAGCCCACAGGGATAGGAAGCCAACAGAAGAAGGAGCCCGAAGGTTTGTCGGCTTTCCAGCCTATTTCATCCAACGCCTTGTATAGAACATCACGCCGCCGCTCATAGGTTGCTACTAGCTGTTGAACCGAATGCTGCGGTCCAATTAAAGCCTCCGTCGCTGCCTCTTGAATTCCGCCGAATAAACTGCAGTAAATATGATCTTGAATTTGATTAATAAGCTCGATAATTTGCGAATTACCTAAGGCGAAACCGACACGCCAGCCTGCCATATTGTATGACTTAGACAAAGTGTAGAACTCGACGCCAACCTCCTTGGCTCCTGGGGTTTCCAGGAAGCTAATCGGACGTTTGCCGTCAAATCCTATGGCGCCGTAGGCGAAATCACTCGCGACAACGATACCATTACGCTCTGCAAAAGCGACAGTTTTCTTATAAAATTCCGGAGTTGCTGTGGCGGCTGTTGGATTGTTCGGATAGTTAAGGAACATCAATTTAGCCCGATTGATTTGATCGGGAGTTAGCGAGTCATAGATAGGAAGGAAGTCATTTTCTGCAGTGAGCGGCATGAACGCCATATCTGCGCCGGCTAGTGCGACACCGGACCAATAATCGGGATAACCTGGGTCCGGTACAAGACACACATCCCCAGGATTCAATAAACACTGGCTGAGCTCCACCAGACCTGTTTTGCCTCCGAATAGGATAGCGACTTCTTTGTCAGGATCGAGATCAACGCCATAATCTGCCTTGTAGCGCTGAGCGACAGCCTGTTTAAGGAAAGGGAATCCGCGAAAGGGAGGATACTTGTGATACAGGGGATTATCCGCGGCTTGCTTTAATCTCTCTACAATATTGCTCGGAGTAGGCTGATCGGGATTGCCTTGGCCCAGATTAATGACATCGCCTCCTGTGGAGGCGCGCGCATTAGCTTTGGCAACTAGTTTAGCGAAAAATTGCTCGGGGAGCATCTGAATGCGTTTTGCGGGTGTAATGTTAAAAGACATCTTGGTTCGTCACGCTCCGTCATACTTAAGATAGGATGAATGTAGCATATGGGATGAAACTCGGCAACGCAAGGAACGTGCAGGAAGGTTGCTGAAGTCCTGTTAATGCAGTACGATGAGAAACATATTGGAACGATTGATAGGGGTGCATCCATTTGACGGCGAAACTACGCCTGGCATTGGTTCAGATGAATATTGAAGCGGGAAATCCCGACGCGAACTTCGCGAAGATGATAGAGCGACTTGAAGCCGCCGCGGCGCTTGAACCGAAGCCGGAGCTTATCGTATTGCCTGAAATGTGGAATACAGGCTATGCGCTGGAACAAATACAGTCTTTGGCGGATCCGGATGGGGAGCGCACGAAAAAGCTGCTATCGGCTTTTTGCAAACGTCACGAGGTTAGTGTTCTAGCCGGCTCAATTGCGCAGCGCAGGGGAGATGCCGTAACGAATACTGTTCATATATTCGATCGTTCGGGTGAAGTAATCGGCGAATATTCGAAGATTCATCTCTTCCAATTGATGAACGAGCACTTGCATCTCCAAGCGGGAGATACTCCAGGAACGTTCTCAATCGGTGAAATACCTGCAGCTGTTATGATATGTTACGATATCCGATTCCCGGAATTAGCACGCTCTCTGGCTCTAGGCGGTGCCAAAATCCTTTTCGTACCTGCGGAGTGGCCTCATCCTCGTCTTCATCATTGGCGGACGCTGCTGCAAGCACGTGCCATCGAGAACCAAATGTTCGTGGTTTCCTGCAACACGGTTGGAGACAGCGGAGGAACAAGCTTCTTCGGTCACTCGATGGTTATCGATCCATGGGGTGAAGTGCTCGCGGAGGCTGGGGAAAATGAAACGATCTTAACAGCTGAAATAGATCTGGCCCTTGCCGATGAGGTTCGGGGACGCATTCCGGTATTCGCGGACCGCAGACCTAATTTGTATAACTAATTTACGGTGTGCGATTGCCGAGTCGGCTTAGCGTTTCTCTGAAAATTGTGATGAACGCTTCAGCAGCATTGGAAAGGTAACGACCCTTACGGTATGCAATGACTAGTGTTCTCGTCGGACGTCCTTCTAGTGTCAGGTAGGTTGGAGCGCGCCCTTGCCAATCGCTGCGGGTCATCATCTTGGGAATGAAGGCAATGCCCATACCAGCCGCGACAAGGGACTGAACGGTTTCGATATTGCCGCTCTCGAACACAACACGAGGGTCGAAGCCCGCGGTTTGGCAAAGATCATGGGCAATCGCCCTGAAGCCTTGTCCTTTTTTTAGCAGTACAAACGATTCGTCTTGCAGCTTGGAAACTGCAATAGTGCCCGACTTGTACTCTGGCTGGGATAAATAATGATCCGGCGGAACGGCAAGGCAGATTTCTTCTTCGATAACAGGGATATAAGCTAAGGAGGGTTCGACTAGCGGAAGGGAAAGCAGGCTGACATCCGTGCCTCCGCTGGCGGTTAGCTGCTCCAATCGCTTGGTAGACTCTTCGATAAGCACGATTTCGATATCAGGGTAAGCTTCGCGGTAAGCCGGAAGAACTTGCGGAAGCACATGCGCACCGGTCATTGGCAAGCTTCCGATAACAAGCCTGCCTTTGCGCATATCGGCAATATCCTCCATTTCACGGCGCAATTGATCCGTCATATCCACGATCTGCTGCGCTTTATCTACAAATACAGAGCCCGCATAAGTGAGTTCTACGGAGTTGGTGCTGCGCTTGAATAATAGAACACCTAATTCCTTCTCTAGCTTAGAGAGCTGCTGGCTTAAAGAGGGCTGGGCGATATGCAGCTTCTCTGCGGCGCGAGAGAAATTGCGTTCGGAAGCGATTTGGATCGCATATAGCAGTTGACGGAATTCCATGTACATCCTTCTTTCTTTTATAGACTGGAACTATTAACCTTATAGATATTATATCTTGGAACAATGAAAGAAGAAATGTTAATATAGGAGCATGGGAAGAAAAGATGACCTAAAGATGACTTTATTGAGGTGAAACGAGACATGAGTAAACAAACGATGTTCGAGAAAATTTGGAACAATCACGTCATTGTCGCAAACGAAGGAACGCCTAGCATCCTTTATATCGACCTGCACCTCGTGCATGAAGTGACGTCGCCGCAAGCATTCGAAGGCTTGCGTATGTCCGGCCGTAAAGTAAGACGTCCTGATCTAACGTTCGCAACGATGGATCACAACGTTCCAACGAAAGACCGCTTTAATATTACCGATCCAATCTCCAAGCAGCAGATCGATACGCTATCGAACAACTGTAAAGAGTTCGGCGTAACTCTGTATGATCTAAGCTCAGCAGACCAAGGCGTAGTGCACGTTATGGGACCTGAATTAGGTTTGACCCATCCGGGTAAAACGATTGTATGCGGAGATAGCCACACTTCTACTCATGGTGCGTTCGGAGCGCTTGCTTTCGGAATCGGTACAAGCGAGGTTGAGCATGTACTTGCTACGCAATGCTTGCAGCAGTCCAAAGCGAAAACTATGCTTATCCGTTTTAACGGCAAACGCAAGCCGGGCATCACGGCTAAAGATATGATTCTGGGCTTGATTGCGCAATACGGCACTGATTTTGCTACAGGTTATGTTATGGAATATTCCGGTGAATCGATTCGCACGCTGACCATGGAAGAGCGGATGACAGTCTGCAACATGTCCATTGAGGCAGGCGGACGTGCCGGTATGATCGCTCCAGATGAAACGACTTTCGAATATCTTCGCGGTCGTGAATACGCTCCTCAAGGTGCGGCATTCGACGCTGCGGTTAAAGAATGGAAAGCGCTTTGTACGGATGAAGGCGCACAGTTTGATACGGTGATCGACTTCGACGTAGATTCGCTGATTCCTCAAGTTACATGGGGCACAAGCCCAGGAATGGGTACCGGTATTACTTCTGCCGTTCCAATTCCCGAGAATCTGCCAACAGAGAACGAGCGCAAAGCAGCAGCAAACGCACTGGAGTACATGGATCTGAAACCAGGCACTCCAATGACCGATATCGCGATCGACTACGTCTTCATCGGCTCATGCACGAATGGACGCATTGAGGACCTGAGAGCAGCAGCTTCTGTAGCTCGCGGTCATAAAGTCAGCCCGAACGTCACGGCAATTGTCGTGCCAGGCTCCGGACGCGTTAAAATCCAAGCGGAAAAAGAAGGCTTGGACAAAGTGTTTACGGAAGCGGGCTTTGAATGGCGTGACGCAGGCTGCAGTATGTGTTTGGCAATGAACCCAGACGTTCTTCAGCCAGGCCAACGCTGCGCATCGACATCGAACCGTAACTTTGAAGGCCGTCAAGGCCGGGGCGGACGCACGCATCTCGTATCTCCTGAAATGGCTGCAGCAGCTGCTGTTCAAGGCCGTTTCGTCGATGTTCGCACATGGGAATTCAAGTCTGAAGTTAAGGCGTAACATGCCGACCGAGCGCAATTAACGTTGCTGGCTAGCGGTCGCATTCTAGGAGGAGAGCTGAACATGGAACCTTTTGTACAATTAAATGGTCTTGTAGCCCCGGTTGACCGGGTTAACGTAGATACGGATGCCATCATCCCTAAACAATTTCTTAAACGGATTGAAAGAAGCGGCTTCGGCCAATTCCTGTTCTTCGAGTGGAGATGGGATGAGCAAGGAAATGTTATTCCCGATTTCAACTTAAACAAGCCGCGTTATCAAGGTGCTTCCGTGCTCTTATCGCGCGCAAACTTCGGGTGCGGTTCTTCCCGCGAGCATGCACCTTGGGCAATCGGCGATTACGGTTTCCGTTGTATTATCGCTCCGTCTTTCGCGGATATTTTCTACAACAACTGCTTCAAAAACTCTATTCTGCCGATCAAGCTTAGCGAAGAGCAAGTAGAAGACTTGTTCCAACGTACGAATGCTAAAGAAGGTTATACGCTAACTATCGATTTGGAAAATAAAGTGATTTCCGATAACGACGGTCTGCGCATCCCTTTCGAATTAGACGAGCATCGCCGTCAATTCCTTCTGCAGGGCTTAGATGATATCGGTTTGACATTGAAACACGAATCATCGATTTCCGCATACGAAGCCAAACGAGCGGCAGGAGTTAAAGCTTAATAGAAAATTAACAATAGTAATTGATAGAGGCCTTTTGTTTCCGAATCGTCAAAATTCGGGACAAAAGGCCTTTTTTTCCTCTGTTTCGCAACTTTTCTATCGTTTAAACGTCTAATGATTCGTGGACAAGGCACTGGGGTATAACCCAATGCGAGTTTCGCAAATCTTTCCTTACATCGAGGTGAAGCATGAAGAAGTGGTTGTCCTTATTGATCGTCGCCTCAGCCATGCTGTTCTTGAGTGCCGGAATGGTTCATGCCGCGAGTTCGGCTGTACCGACTCCTAAGCTAATCTTGGACGGCAAAGTTCTAAAGTCTGCAATACCTCCAGTTCTTATGGAAAAGTCCGTTATGATACCTGTACGGATCGTGACGGAGAACTTAGGCTACAAGGTCCTTTACGATAATAAGAAGAAGCAGGTGACGGTATCGAATAGCGTAAATCAGCTTGTTATGACATTAAACAAGCCCATAGCCTATCTCGATAAACAGCCTCTCAAAATGTTAGTGCCGCCGACATTGAAATCAAGCAATACTCTCATACCGCTCAGATTTCTTGCTGATTCCCTGGGAGTTCAAATTTTCTGGGATAACACGAGCAAATCCGCATTTATGTATTCATCGAGCAACACGGAAGATAAACCTAAGCCAGACGGTGAGATCGTTGGCGGGATTGATGGAGATGGCAATACGGATGTAGGTATAACAAACCCGAAGCCGACGCCAGAGCCGAATCCGGTTCCAGATCCTGGAAATAATCCCGATCCGGTTCCAACAACTCCAATCCCGGATCAGGGAACCATCATTGAGCCAGAAATTCCTGCAAATCCTCTTACCCGAGGAAATGTTCATCAAGTCCGGTATGAATCTGATACGATCGTACTGAAGTATGACGGCGTACTCTTGCCAACCGTGACGACGCTAGATAATCCTAAGCGAGTCGTTATAGACCTGCCAAATACGGATTATGCCGCCGGTTTCCTCCCGGCTTTGCCAATAGATCCTTCCGTTGGAAAGCAAGGCGAGTTACTCGTGGCGGATCATCCAGCTTTGCAGAAGGTTCGTTATTCGCTTTACGCAGATAAACCGAAGGCGCTTAGATTTGTTCTCGATTTGAATCAAGCCTGGGATTACGAGATTCAGAACAATTTAGTCAACGGTGAGTTTTTCATCATTCTAAAGCAGCCAGTTCCTGACAAGTCGTTGTTTACAGTCGTTCTGGATGCTGGCCATGGCGGTTCTGACCCAGGGGCAAAAAGCATTAACGGACGTTGGGAGAAGGACTTTAACCTTATTATCGTGAAGAAGGTACAAGCCCTGCTGGCAGGAGATGAGAGGATCAACCTCGTACTTACACGTCAGGATGATTCCTATCCGTCACTTGATGATCGGGTTAATCTTGCTAACAGCATAGGAGCCGATTTATTTATCTCCGTACATGCCAATAGCTTTACCGCTTCCACTAACGGGACTGAGACGTATTATACTCGGCCGGACAGCCTTGAATTTGCTAAGTTTATGCACTCACTTCTAACATCTGCTACAGGATTAAAAGACAACGGAGTGCGAAATGCAGGCTTCAAAGTCATCAAGTATACGAAAATGCCGGCGGTCTTGCTGGAAGCCGGATACTTATCTAGCAAAATTGACGAACCCAAGTTATGGACGGAAGCTGTGCAGAATCGGATAGCCGATGCTATTGCTGCTGGGATCAAGCAATATTTGAAATTATCTTAAGTTATCCGGCCCTCGTTAGGGGGGCCGGTATGTGTGTATTTAGGGAGAGGGGAAATTCTGGGATGAAGATGACACGTTTATCGAAAAGTGTTACAGGGTTATTGGCAGCCTCTATGATTTTTACGGGGGCAGGCTGGACAACATCGTCAGCATCTGCTGCTGCTAAACAATTCAGCGATGTTGTTTCCGGTCATTGGGCACAGAAGCATCTTTCAAAGCTGACCATGCAGGAGATCCTAAGCGGTTATCCGGATGGTACGTTTTTGCCGAACAAATCCGTTAGTCATCAAGAAGCCGTTATTATCGCGATTCGTTTCATGGGTCTTGAAGATGAACTTGATTCATCAGACGTGATAGTATTACCGGAATCATTAAAGATCAAAGATGATTATAAGAAATATCTTAATCTCGCTTTCAAGAAGCAGCTTCTCAATCTAAATGAAGAAGTTGCCTTAGCTGAGCAAGATCCAAGCAAGGAATGGGGAAAAAGCCCCGCCAGCCGTGAATGGGTTACTCGTCTGCTTGTTCGGGCGATCGGTAAAGACTCTGAAGCGAAACAAGCTGCGACGGAGACAACGGAATTTCCCGATGATGATCGAATCGGCGCCCAATATCGTGGTTATGTAAATGTTGCGGTTTCAACTGGTTTAGTGAAAGGTGTCGCTACTTTGGTTAAAGGTGTCACGATAACGGAATTTGCCCCCATTGCCGACGTTACGCGTGCTTCCATTGCGACACTCTTCAGCCTGGCGCAAGCCGAGGTTGCTTTCTCCGGACAAGTGTCTGGTGTTCTCCTAGCTATTACTCCAACACAGTTGACCTTGCTGCACGAAGGTGGAGGTATACATAATTACTCTTTAATGTCGGACTCCTTAATCTATCGTTATGACTCTAATGCTTCCGCTGCTTTGGAACAGTTGAAGCTTTACGGTAAAGTCATACTAATCAGTAATAGCGACAAGAGTATCGGTTACGTTGAACAAACGTTGGATACGCCTCAGATTAAAACTTACGAGGGTACGTTAACCCTTCATACAGCGGATCTTAATCGATTGACTGTACTGATCGGTACGGAATACGAGACCTTTACTTATGATCCGCAATATTTGCCTGCGATTACGGATTCGAACGGTAAATCGGTATTGTTGAAGGATCTGCCGACAAATGTTGAAGTGAAATTAAGCGTAGATACGATAAGAACAGATGGGAAAATCATAGCAGTTGAGGTTAAGCAATCTGTTGTAAACAAGAATGGCAGCGGTAGGGTTGCGGAGTGGAATCCGTCAACTCGTTCCCTTCATTTGGACGATCCTTTTTCAGATATGAAAGAGACTTTAACGGTGTCCGCTAATGCAACGATCAAGAACAATATCGGAGCCAACCTGACCTTTGATCAACTCAAGGCAGGAGATATGATTACCTACGAGGTTAAGACAGGTTTGGTATCCAGCATCGTAGTTACTAAGTCGTCAATACCTGCGGTCTCGGGTATTCTAGTAGGCGTCGTTAAATCTAACAATTCGATTCAATACACCGTAAATAATAGTTTAGAGTCGGATTTCTTAGCTGCTAATGCTAAGGTAAAAATCGACGGAATCCCCGAAGCAACGTTTGAGGATATTTATGCGGGAGATGCGATATCGTTAACCTTTAACGATAACGGAGATGTGATTCAGATTTCTGTCACCAACCGCACCGTGAAAAATATGATTGGTGCTACGATTATCGACTACGCCGGGAATGCCAAAACTCTTATCGTTAATGATTTAAATGGGATAAAACATAATTTCGACGTTACCTCGACGACTAAGTTTGAATTAAATGGAACGTATCTAACTTTGGAAGCGGCAGCTTCCTATCTCTCAACCGTAGGGAAGAAAATCAATATTGCTTATACGGGAGATAACCTAGTTACTGTATCACTTGTTGCCAAGTTTACGGGTACAGTCATTGAGAATAATGCGGTAACACGTACAATTAAAGTCATGATTGACGCAACGAATAGCATGACGCTTTCTTATACCAATGCCTATGCTGAAGTGTATAGCCAAAGCTCTATTAGTCTTGCTGATATAGCGGTAGGAGATCAAGTGACCATCATTCAGAATGGTCTTCAAAACCAGCTTTCAACCATACAAATTCACAAGAACGTACAATTTGAAGTGGTTTCCGTTACTCCGGCAAGCAGCAAGATTAAGGTTAAGGGTAACGATGGTGTTACCGTAGAATGGACTCTTGCTTCTAACGCAGTCCTGCAAAATGAGAATGGTACTGCGGTAAGCCTTAGCGCGTTCAGCGCAGGAAGCTTAGTTAACGTTTCATTCCAAGGAACCACTCCCGTTAAGATCAAGGCGGTACAAGCGGGAGTATTCGGTAAAGTGTCGTCCGTGAATATGACAGCATCTTCATTAGATCTCGTTACAGGTTCCAATGCAGCCGTTACAAGAGCCCTTGGAACGAACCCAATCATAATGCGTGATAACACTATTGTTGCGTCGCTTGCCTCTGTTATGCCCGAGGATCGCGTTGAGATTCGGAAGGACGAGAATGACCGCACGATCGTTCAGATCATTACTCCGCTGAAGAAAACGGTCCAATCCGTTAATGTGAGCACAAGTACGTTAGTTATTAAAAAAGCAACAATCAATGATACGAACTTCACCTTTACAGTAGATTCATCAGTGTACATCCATCAAGGGTCAACAACCTTGAATTTATCGAGCTTAACTAACGGAGATCCAATCTCTCTCTACTTCGTCCGGGGTAAATTATTGGAAATCGTTAAGTAATCATTTTATTAAAGAAGGGGCTGTCTCAAAAGTGATAAACTTTTGAGCAGTCCCTTTCTTCTTATTTCGATTATGATTTTACGGGGATACCCCCCTTATCTTGCCCATTCCTTAAACTTCCGGTAAACTTGTTATGAATTTCTGTATTTAAGAAGGAGAATCCATGAACGCTGCAAAAGTTAGGCTAGTTTTGGATACAATGGCAGAGATGTTTCCTGATGCGAGATGTGAATTAAACCATCGTAATCCATTCGAATTGACGATTGCAGTCCTGCTTTCTGCACAATGCACAGATGAAACCGTCAATAAGGTAACGGCATCTCTATTTGATAAATATCGTACACCGCAGGATTATTTAAATGTTCCTCAAGAAGAGCTGGAGAATGATATCCGGCGTATTGGCTTGTTCCGCAACAAAGCGGCGAATATTCAGAAGCTTTGCAAAATCGTGATCGATAAGCATGGAGGAGAAATCCCTCGTGAGCATGAATCCTTGACCGAGCTGCCGGGAGTCGGTAGAAAAACGGCTAATGTGGTAGTATCGAATGCCTTCGATGTGCCTGCAATCGCCGTTGATACCCATGTGGAACGTGTGTCCAAAAGGCTGGGAATTGCCAAGGCGGGGGATTCAGTTCTAGAGGTCGAGAAGAAGCTGATGCGCAAGGTTCCGCGCGAGGAGTGGACGATGACGCACCATAGGCTTATTTTTTTCGGACGTTATCATTGCAAAGCCCAAAACCCTAAATGTGATCTATGCCCTTTGATTGAGCATTGCAAGGAAGGCAAAATCCGCATGAAAGCGGCATTGAAGAAAAGGAGCGTTACCTAGTGAGCTCATCCGACACCCTGGCTCCAAGCCAAGATCAGCAGCACTCTTCCATTATGCTTGAGTTTCGTCTTGCTTTAGAACGAATGTCCATATTGGCCAAGTCTCACGGGGATGCGGTTCATGCCGAGAAATTTCGCGAGTTATCCGATAAGCTTAAGCTGAACCGGTTGACAGTTGCCTTTTGCGGCCATTTCTCCGCGGGGAAATCTTCATTGGTTAACGCGCTGTGCGGAGCCGTACTGTTGCCAGCGTCACCGATCCCTACCAGTGCGAATGTTGTGACTATTATAAACGGTAGGCCTTCTGCGAAAACCGTATTTCGTGATTCTAACGGGACCGTATTTCCCGCCCGACAAATTCAGGTTGAACAGCTGCATGATTTTGCAGTCGACGGAGAAGGGGTTACTTCTATTGAAGTATCATATCCGATCCCGTTGCTAGGCGAGCATATGGCGATTGTGGATACTCCGGGCGTGGATTCAACCGATGATGCTCATCGTGCCGCAACGGAGTCTGCTCTTCATCTAGCGGATGTTGTATTCTACGTAACGGATTATAATCATGTTCAATCCGAGGTTAACTTTCGGTTCCTGCGCAGTCTAGCCAGGTGGGGTAAGCCGACCTATGTCATCGTGAACCAAATCGATAAACACCGTGAGGAGCAAATTGCTTTTGCAGCTTTCCAGGACAGTCTCCGTCAAGCTTTAAGCAACTGGGATATCAAGCCTGCAGGGATGCTGTTTCTTTCCTTAAGGGAGCTTAATCATCCTCTGTCGCAATGGAGCGAATTGCAGGATTTATTTATTTCTCTCCAACCTCTAGCAGTGCCGCTAATGCTCAGAAGTGCGGAGCGTTCCGCGGCTCATCTGTCTGAGCAGTTCCGAGAAGCGCTGCAGCATCAAAACCAAGATCAACGCGAGGCCCTTCAGCTCAGGTTAGGAGAGAATGGAGCATCCGATCTAAGAGACTCACTGAGAACCTCTCTCTTACAAAAGCTTAACGAGATCAAAGGTATGTCTGTTAAACGTAGAGAAACGGTTCGTGTTGAGCTCGATCGCTTGCTGGGCAATGCAAATCTGACGCCAGCAGAAACAAGAGACAAAGCCAAAGAAGTATTGGAGGCTATGCAATCGGGGTTTAAGGCGGGGTGGCTCGCTGGTGCAGCGAAAACAGAGGCGGAGAGATCACGCAGACTCGAGCGGCTTTCTGAGGATTTCAACAAACAGGTTACTGCACATATTACCGGACATCTGAAGGCGATGCTTCGCGAGGAAGCATTAGAAGCGGGCTTGAAAGACGATCTAACGGAAGTGACTTTGGATAAAGCCTTCGAGGCAGCAACGCCTGAATGGCTGAAGCAACGGGTGAAGCCTGGTGCGGGAGCAGAAGGTCAGGCCGTTCTTCATTATTCCGCCGAGATCAGTACGCAGTGGAAGGCATTTTATCGTAAAGCCGCATTACAGTGGTTCGACGATCTCCAGCAGCTTCGCAAGCCAAAGCTTGATGCAGCGGCGGAAGCCTTGAACATGCAGCTGGCTGAGCTTGATAAGAAAGACGAAGCCGCTGAGGAATTAGCAACGCTTGAGGCCAGCGAACGGGCGAAGGAGAGCGAGCTGCTTGCTTGTCTGCCCGCTATAGATAAGATCGTGGATTTCGATTTACCTCGTACGGAGTCGGTTTCAGTTGATCATCTAACTCTTGATATTGAAGAAAATAATAATGAGTATAATCCTATAGCAGCAGTTGAAGCGATTGATGATCAATTTGAGCATGACACCCATTCTCTCCTGGGAGCACCGAATGGTGCAGCGGATAGGTTAGAGCGTTCTGCTGAATTATTGTCGCAGATTCCTTCGCTTCGTTCGATTGCAGACGGGCTGTCCGCCAAGGCGAAGCGATTCAGAAACAAGAGCTTCACGATTGCCTTATTCGGTGCCTTCAGCGCAGGCAAATCGTCCTTTGCGAATGCATTGGTCGGTAAGTCTGTACTTCCCGTATCGCCGAATCCTACGACTGCGACTATTAATCGAATACTAGCTCCCTCTGGAGATAATCAAGATGGTACCGCCCTCATCATGATGAAATCTCTTGAAGCCTTCGAGGAGGATATTCGACATTCGCTTAAGCGGATCGGGATCAGTCAGGAGGCACTTCATAAAGTAGGTTCGGACATTCCGAAATTGCTTGCGCTGAAGGAGCCTGTCTCTGCGAATGAGCTTCATCCGCGCGGACGTCCGCATCTCGCGTTCCTGTATGCTGCCGCTCAAGGCTGGAAGCAATATGGAGCTTTGCTTGGGACTCGGTTCATCGTGCAAGAGGAGGAATATCGGCGATATGCTGCCGAGGAGCAAGCGTCCTGCTTTGTCGCAGAAATCGATCTTTTCGTTGATTCGCCGATTACTCGCAGCGGGGCCGTACTTGTTGATACGCCAGGCGCTGATTCTATTAACGCCCGCCACACGGGAGTAGCTTTCCAATATATTAAGAATGCGGACGCGGTTCTGTTCGTCACTTATTACAATCATGCGTTCACGGAAGCCGATCGTGAATTTCTGAATCAGCTTGGAAGCGTCAAGGACGTGTTCGAGCTGGATAAAATGTTTTTCATTATTAATGCTGCGGATCTTGCATCCTCTGAATCAGAGCTAGAGTCGGTACAAGCTCATGTGGGCTCCCAATTGCTTAAGCATGGCATCCGTAAGCCAAGGCTCTTCGCCGTTTCCAGCTTGCAGGGCCTGCATGCGAAGCGATCAGGTGACAGTAAGTCGTTTCATGCTTCCGGAATCGCAGCCTTCGAGAAGGCATTCCGCGGCTTCTCCGAGGAGGAGCTGGGCGGGCTGGCGCTTGCCTCCGCTAACAAGGAACTAGACAGAGTGGACCGCTTGCTGGAAAGCTGGCTCCAATCGGCTAACGAGGATGCGGCGACTCGAGAGGCCAAAGCCGCAAGACTGCAGTCGCAGGCAGAGCAGTGGCGTTCCCAAGGCGGGGAGCAGATTCCAACGACAGCCTTACAGCCATTACAGCAAGAAATTAATGAGCAGTTCTATCATCTCCGCCAAAGATTGCGATTCCGGTTTAAGGATCATTTTCAGGCAGCGTTTCATCCTTCTGTACTCCAGGATGACGGGCGAGATCTGAAGAAGATGCTGCAGGCTTGCGGAGAAGATTTGAAACGCTCGCTTAACGAGGACCTCAAGCAGGAGCTGCGCGCTGCAGGCTTACGGCTAGAGGGTACTGTCTATGGAATGATGGAGAAGGCATTAAATACGATGACAGGCATACAGGAGCTATCGGTAGAAGGCTTCTCGCCAGAGCCGGCGGAGCGTCAGGTATTAGAGATGCCATTACCTGAATCGTTCGCTGAGGGACCGCAGCTGGACAGTAGGAGACTTTGGAGCAGCTTCCGTACTCCTAAGCATTTCTTCGAGCTGGAAGGGGCAGCAGCACTGCGCGAGCAGCTTTATGAAACCCTCTTCTCCACGATTGACGCTGAATTGTCTATTCTAACGGAACAATGGAACCATACCGCAGCAACGACTCTTCTGAAATCCATTCAAGCTGGCGCGAATGGTTGGGCAGGGCAGTTGACCTCGTTCGCTAATAGTATGAGTGACGCGCTCCGAAAGCCTGGGGAAGAACGATTGTTGACGGATTTACAGGAGCAATGGCGGAAAATCAGGCAATAACCTTCAAAATTGACTTTTTCCCATCATCCTTTGGATGGGAGAAGGTCTTTTCTTTTATTGTCTTCAAATATCTTTGCCAAACGCATAAACAAGGGGATATAGGGCATGATTTGCGACGATATGGGAGATATCGGGTGATTCGGCAGCCTTCTTGGCTGTTACTTCCATTGGAGAGGCAATTAGGAGCAATTAACGCTGTTGCCGGGGATTGGCGATTGCGCTAAACTTCCGAGGAAAGCAGTAAAGGGGAGGACCTTTCTTGGAAATTTTTCGCGCATTGAAAGAGTATTATTGGCAAGACAAAGGATTTCTTTGGGGTTCTGTAGCCGGATTAGCGATCGCGACTGCACTCGGATTGGTGTACCCGCTGCTTCTCGGAACGCTTATTGATGACATGATCGTTCCTGCGAAATTCGAAGGGGTATTGGGGTTATCGCTTATAGCTGTTGGCGTAATTTGCGTTAAAGCAGGCTTTCAGTATGTTCACGGCTTTAGCGGCGGACGTCTAGGAAACAGACTGGCCTATAGACTCCGTAATGCAAGCTACGAGAAGCTTCAGCAATTATCCTTTTCCTTTTACGACACGGCTAGAACTGGAGATTTGATGTCTAGGCTTACGGCTGATATCGAGGGGATCCGCAACTTCATCGGGTTCGGATTCGCGCAGTTGCTCAACACGATTTTTCTGGTATTGTTCGGCTTCTCTATGATGTTCTTCATCGACTGGAAGCTAACGCTAATGACCCTGGTTATAATTCCGGTGCTAGGTTTTATCGCAATCCGTTTCGAGCAGAACATCCATCCCGTATTTCGCTCTATCCGCTCGGTTGTTGGCCGTCTGACGGTAAGCGTTCAAGAGAACATTACCGGAGTAAGAACGGTAAAGTCATTCGCTCGAGAACCCTTTGAATTGAAGAAATTCGCAAAGGGAAACGTGGATTACAGAGACAATCACTTGCAGCTCGCGAATGTCTGGGCGAAATATTTTCCCATGATCGAGTTCATTGCTAATCTAAGTGTAGCAGCATTGCTGTTGGCCGGCGGGTGGCGAGTGATTAATGGGAGTTTAACGCTGGGTGATTTGGTTGCGCTCTCAGGAATGCTTGGCTTAATCGTAGCACCCCTCTGGACGCTCGGGTTTCAGATTAATAACTACACGCAATCTAAGGCTGCAGGCGAGAGATTGCTAGAGCTGCTGTATCAGCCAATTTCCGTGAAAAACAGAACGGATTGCCTGGTGCTCGAGGACGAAGCGGTACTAGGACATATTCGTTTCGAGGAAACGAGCTTTCGGTATGCCAACCGGGACGATCAGCCGTCTGCATTGCTCAGCTTTAATCTAGATGCGCCGGCAGGCTCAGTGATTGGCCTTCTTGGAGGTACAGGATCTGGGAAGTCGACTGCTGTTGGGCTTCTTCTGAGAGCCTATGATGTGGGTGAAGGATCAGTGACACTAGATGGAGTGGATGTACGCCATATCGAGCTTGCAAGCTTGAGGAGCCAGATGGCGATCGTCTTCCAGGAGTCGTTCCTGTTCTCGGCATCCATTAGAGAGAACATTAGCTATGGGTGCCCGGATGCAAGCTCGGAGGAAATCGAAGAGGCTGCGAGGTTAGCACAAGCGGAAGACTTTATCCGCGAGCTGCCGCTTGGCTATGATACGGTAGTAGGTGAACGCGGTATGGGTTTGTCAGGCGGTCAGAAGCAACGGATTGCAATTGCTCGCGCATTGCTTCGTAAGCCGAAGGTGCTGATTCTCGACGATGCGACAAGCGCGCTCGATATGGAGACGGAACATGAAATACAAACGGCGATTCGAAAGGTTATGGCGGGGCGAACTGTATTCTTGATTGCACACCGGATATCGACGCTCCGCCATGCTGATGAAATTATCGTGCTTGATCGGGGCCGTACCATGCAGCGAGGCTCACATGATAAGCTCATTAAACTGCCTGGCTTATATCGCGAAACTTACAGAATTCAATATGCTGATCGCCCCGAAGAATTGGATGCTGCGGCAAGCAGCTCTAAGAGCGCAGTAGAGAGAAGGGTGACGGGATGAGCCGCAAGTTCGTTTATCAGGATGACGAAGCCATTGTAAAGGCTTTTAACTGGAAGCAGATCGGAAGATTGTTCACTTTTATTAAACCTTATAAGGCTGGCGTTACTCGAGTCGTATTCGTGATGACCGTGTTCGGAATGTTATCAAAGCTCGCGATTCCTTTTCTCTTAGGTATGGCCATTGACCGTGCTATTCGACCTGAAGATGGTAATAGCAGCACTTCGTTGTTAATGATAATCGTATCCGCTATGCTGTTCATGTACGGAATGCGCTGGTGGGCACAGCGTTATACGATCCAGAAGACGAATGAGATCGGCCAAAAGGTTATATTTGATTTAAGAGCCGCGTTATTCCGTCATATTCAATCGTTATCGTTCCGGTTTTTCGATAAGCGTCCGGCGGGCTCCGTACTTGTCAGAGTTACGAATGACGTCAACTCGCTGCAGGATATGTTTACTAACGGCGTTATTAACGCTGTTATTGATATTGTTCAGCTTATTGGGATTACGATCATCTTGTTAGTCCTTGAACCCAAGCTGGGTCTTGCGGTAATGATAACCGTACCCTTAATGTTTATCGTGTCCTCCGCGCTGCGTAAACGAATACGGTTCGCCTGGCAGACCGTTCGGATTAAGCAATCCCGGATAAATGCCCATCTGAATGAAAGCATTCAAGGGATCCGAGTCACCCAAGCATTCGCGCAGGAAAGAGAAAATACCCAGTACTTCGATGAGATGAACCGCAGTAATATTCGTTCTTGGAACACCGCATCCGCGCTTAACCAGCTGTTCGGTCCCGTTATCGAAATTACATCTGCGGTCGGAACGCTCATATTGCTCCTATATGGTACTTATCTGATTCAAACCGACGTCTTGAAGGTAGGTGTGCTCGTTACCTTTATCACCTATGTCGGCAGCTTCTGGGAGCCTATTACGAGACTTGGCATGTTGTATTCCCAGCTATTGATCTCGATGTCATCGGCTGAACGCATCTTTGAATTTATGGATGAGAAACCAGCGGTTCCAGAGAAGGAAGACGCCGCTGCTCTTCCAGCGCTTCAGGGTAATGTGAAGCTCGAAGGGGTCACCTTCGGCTACGAGCCTGACCGGCCTGCTCTAAGAAAAGTCGATCTGGATATTAAAGCCGGCTTATCCGTAGCATTGGTTGGGCATACAGGCTCCGGCAAAAGCACGATCGTTAATTTGCTGTGCCGCTTCTACGACACGGTCGAGGGCAGAGTGCTGCTTGATGGGATTGATGTAAGGGATGTCACGATTGAAAGCTTACGCTCTCAGATTGGAATCGTGCTTCAGGACACCTTTATTTTCTCGGGTACGATCAGGGAAAATATTCGTTATGGTCGGCCGGGTGCAACCGATTCCGAAGTCGAAGCTGCGGCACGCTCTGTTCGAGCGCATGACTTCATCGTAGATTTGCCTGCTGGCTACGACACGGAGGTTCAGGAGAGAGGTAATGCTCTTTCAGTTGGGCAACGCCAGCTCCTTTCCTTTGCTCGCGCGTTACTCGCGAATCCGCGCATACTTGTTCTAGATGAAGCAACCGCCAGTATCGATACCGAGACGGAGCTGAGAATTCAAGAAGCGTTGTCAACTCTGCTTCAAGGTCGCACCTCTTTCATTGTAGCTCATCGATTGTCCACCATCAGGCATTGCGACCTCATTGTCGTACTTGATCATGGAGAAATCGTCGACAAGGGAAGTCACGATGAATTAATGAAACGACCAGGACATTATCGAAATTTGGTTGACGCCCAGTATCGGTTTTTGTCCGCATAAGCTTAGCCCAAACCGTCTTGTTGGCGATTAAATCGTCGACAGGGCGTTTTTTACTATTAAGCTAACTAGCAGAAGAGTTTAATGATATAGTGGTTGTTAGTAGTTAGGGTTGTTTATCGATTTTCATTCATGATAAAAATATAAAATAAGGGGTAGAGATATTTAGTGGCTAACGAGACAAATCAAAAAAAAACTAATGCTCAGTCAACCCATAAAAAATTATCGTGGGTTAAGTTTCTGAGGAGAGCCTTCTTTATGTTTGTTGGTTCAGCGTTTGTTTCAGTGGGACTAGAGATTTTCCTCGTTCCGAATAACATTATTGACGGTGGTATTGTCGGTATCTCGATTATTTTATCGCATTTATCAAAGCTTCCTCTTGGAATTTTCCTCGTTTTATTAAACCTGCCGTTTCTTATAATAGGTTATAAGCAAATCGGGAAAACATTTGCCTTATCCACACTATTCTCAGTTATCGTAATGTCTATAGGTACAACATTGCTCCATCCAGTGCCACCTTTAACTATCGATCCGCTCCTCGCTGCTGTCTTCGGAGGAATTATTGTAGGGGTCGGAGTAGGTCTAGTTATACGTTCAGGCGGCTCGCTTGATGGAACCGAAATTGTGGCGATTGTGTGCAATAAGAAATCACCCTTTTCTGTTGGTGAGATCGTCATGTTCTTCAATTTATTTATCCTCGGCAGCGCCGGGTTTGTGTTCGGCTGGGATCATGCGATGTATTCTTTGATCGCCTATTATATAGCTTTCAAATTGATCGACGTTGTACTCGAAGGCCTTGACCAGTCGAAGTCCGTTTGGATAATTAGCGAAAACAATCAAAGTCTCGGGGATGCTATTGTAAATCGGTTGGGACGCGGCATAACGTATTTGCATGGAGAAGGTGGATTTGGTGGGAATAAGAGGGTCATTTTCTGTGTTATTACTCGACTTGAGGAAGCAAAGTTGAAGGCAATTGTTGAGGAGATTGACCCCTTTGCTTTCCTTGCTATCGGCAACATACACGACGTAAAAGGTGGACGATTTAAAAAGAAGGATATCCACTGAGGGAGTGCCCCACATTTATGCAAGGGGATCTGAAACAATAAAACGGGACACGCTAGTTCAATACCGAAAGGGCTGCCTCGTGATAGCCCTTTATTACGCTAAGGGGCATGTTTCGCTAATTACATTACATAAACTTACTAAAAAAGCTGCCGGAGCATCCGGCAGCTTTTCGTTGACTAGATTATTAAATAGTTAGTTGCCGAAAATATCATGCATATTCTTTTCTGATTCTATAAGACCCTCTACGCCATAATATGGCGAATCCGCTTGTTTCGTTTTACTAATTGTTGTGTTTCATTCTTAACATTTAAAATGAGTAGGATTCGCCGTCATCTGGTACTAACACAATAGAAGATATTTCTTTTTCAGCAAGGAAGTTTTTTAATTCTTCTCTTGATAAGGTCCAGTGATTTACTGCTTCCATATGGACTGAAATGATTTTGGAATCTGGAGCTGCTTGATAAACGTGATAAATATCATCTTTACCCATTACTAAAGATCCGCCTTGTAGGAATTGATTATCCCCACCGTTAACGACAATGATCTCTGGCTTGTGGGTTTCGATTACTTCCTGAACAGCTTCATACCAAACCGTATCTCCAGCTACGTAGAACGTTTTCTCATCGGCGTGCTTAAAAACAACGCCACAAACGTTACCTGCGAGTTTTAATATTTCCCCTCGACCGTGTTCTCCTTTTGTTTTGATTAGCTGAATATCTTCAAAACGTGAACTTTCACTAAGGATTTCAACTTTTTGGAAACCAGCATTGCGAATTTCCTTTGCGTCTTCTTCATTTTGTACAAACATTGGGATATCTTTTGGCAGAATTTCTTTGGCTTTGTCATCAAAATGGTCTAAATGCAGATGAGTTACAATAACAGCATCAACATTTATAATGTTATCAAGGGAAGTGGGTAAGCTAACCAACGGATTAATTTGGTCCTGTCTTAACGAGTTAGGTAAAGGTGGGTAAGCCCCCTTGTCAGCCAAAAATGGATCAACTAAAAATTTCTTGCCTGCATATTCAACAACCAAGGTTGCATTTCTAATTAGTGTAACTTTCATGTTTATAGCTCCTTTGCTTTGTTATGTATTGATTGTATCGGATACATATTTTGGTTTACATAGCTTAAATCAAGTCATTTGGCGTTTTGACTTGAATTTTGAAAAACAATCAGAATTATATTACCTCATTTCAATGTATAGTGTTTTTATTTTCCACGAGGAGGATTATTATGGATCAAACCGACATGCTTATCTTGGCCGAATTGTCCCAAAATAGTCGTATCACAATGAAGGAATTAGGTGAAAAAGTGCATCTAACCGGTCAAGCAGCTTCAAGTCGTGTAGCGAAACTGGAGGATACTGGCGTCCTTGATACAAAAGAGCACTACATATGAAATAACTACAAAATTAGTGGGGATGGATGTTACCTCCTTGAGTGTAGATTCCCACCGAATGAACACGTAGATCAATTTCTTGATGGATTGAGCGAACATGCAAACTACAAAATGTCGATGGTTATTAAAAGATCGTGAGATCGATAGACAGCCCGTTACACATTTGTAGATGATGATTATATACATAGATGAGAGTTCAACGAAGACATCTTTCAGTTCGAACATACCAGTAGGAAAAGAATTCTGGACCTAAGTTGGCGACCCGAATTCAATCCAAAAGGAGAGTAAAATCAATGAATATTCGAGTTTTGGATGAGCACGATGCTAGGCTATATCAAGAATTACGATTAAGTGCGCTAAAAATCAACCCAGAGGCTTTTGGCTCAACTTATGAGCGAGAAGTAAAATTTTCACTGGAAACTGTAGTAGAACGAATGAAACCCACTAGTGACAAGGTTGTACTTGGGGCTTTTGATGTTAGTGATTCGCTAGTTGGAATCGTAGCTTTTGTACGTGAGAGCGGTCTAAAAACTGCTCATAAAGGTAATGTTTTTGGGATGTATGTTGCACCAGAAATGAGAGGGCAAGGTTTGGGAAGATCGCTAATGATTGAACTAATTAGGAAAGCAAGAGATTGCGATGGGATAGAGCAAATAAACTTAGCAGTCATGTCTGAAAATGACTTTGCAAAAAAACTTTACAAGTCTTTAGGGTTCAAAGTTTATGGTGTGGAAAATAACGCCCTAAAGTACAACGGGAAGTATTTTGATGAGGATTTTATGGTTCTAAAAGTATAATCTTCACTGAAATAACGGAACACGAGGGAGTTGAACAAACAAGGAGCAGTTTGCTACGGCTGCTGCTCCCTTTTTTTTATTAACGGGCAGGAGAGTGTGGCAAACGATTTCAAAAAAACTTTTAACGGCGATTGTCGTGCTCATATTCTCGACCATAGAGCTCTTCCGTGGTCTGGGCCAAAGGGAGATGTCTAACCTAGACTGGCTGCTTTTCATACTAGCGGTATGTCTTGCCTTCGCGGTTGCGTGCATCCGGCGATACGCGACGAAGACGCAAGACCGAATGATCCGGATAGAGGAGAACTTCCGTCATTACCGGCTGACCGGGCGAACGCTGGACTCGCGTATTTCGATCTCCCAGATTATCGCCTTGCGTTACGCCGGCGATGATGAATTTCCAGCCCTGTGTGAACGGGCGGCGACCGACGGAATGAGCCCTACAACTATCCGTTCGGCGGTTATGAACTGGCGCCTTAAAGAAAGGAAATAGTCTTAAGGACGTTTACGAGGAAAGAGTTCCACTATACATTAAGTATAGTGATAAAACTTTTGATTGCTCAAATAAGGATATTGAACATTGTGTTAGTGAAATTATAGAGAAAATATCCAGTTGAAGTGACGGAAACAGGAACTTAATAAATATCAGAAGGGATCGATAATGAATCTACAACTCATCGAAAAGCTGGTGAAGGAATGGGCCGAAACAAACTCACATTCATTAGGATTAAATGGCTCGAAGATAGAAGCTAAGTATATTTGGAATCCAGGAGGATTTGTTAACCAGTCTTATCGCTTATCCGACGGCGCAACGATTCGGCATATTAAACTCGCACAAGAACGGAAAGCTCCTCGTCTTAAACAGTGGGCTATGATAAGTGAACATCTGAGGAACAACTATAATGCACCTCGATTAATTGAAGAAGTGACACAAGAAATTATACCTGGTTATTCTTATGGTTTAGTGTTTGATTTCATTAATGGAAAACCACTAAGTTCCATCTCTAATCCAAAACCAGTTGTTGAAAAGGTTCTGAAAGCACTAAACCAATTACATTCAGATAAAGAAATCAAAACGGCCATCTCAAGTGAGGCTGGAAGCCATTCTTATTCAGAGGCATTTAATGAGGAGTACATAACTCGATTTAAAGAAGATTTACAAGTCATTAGATCTGAAAAGCAGTTGCTTAACTTCGTGACAGAAGAATCTTTAGATTGGTTTGATTCTGAAGTAGAGATATTAAGACAAATTGTAAGTCAGAACCCTTCTTTTCAAAAGAGAGCGACTGATGTAGTGCACAACGATATTAACTGGGAGAATGTCTTGGCGTATGAAAACAGTCATTTTTGGATTATCGATTGGGATGATTTAAGTGTTTATGGAGATGCTGCAATGGATTACTCCGTGCTTCTTTGGCCTCTGTATAAATCAAAAGATTGGCCGTTTTGGAAAAATCAAGTCATCGGTATAGCTGGTAATGAAATTTTCGAGCGGATTGAGTTATATTTTAGAGCGAAGCTCCTTGATGACGTGATTGATGTTCTTGCTGATTACATTGATGCGGAAAATGTACCACATGTGAAAGAAATGACTCAGAAACGGGCTAAAGAATTACATCTACGTTCCTATCCCGAATATCTTAGGCTATATACAGAGTAATATCTACTCCGTTCCCTACACATATCGAGGGGATAAGATTGCTAGATGCTGCTTTTTACTAGCACTTATGGTGAAGAAGGGCGACCGCCAACGGCTGAGGTTATTCATTGATCCATACCGCGGCGGTCGCAGACATTATTGGGTGTCAACCGTTCTGCCGTTGAGCGGCTGGACAGGGCGATGATTGTCGGAGAAAATAGCGCCGAAAGCTTGGATCTGCTTCTCTGATAGTTCAATCGGTTCCTCCAGCACGGTCCAGTCTACCCCTTCCGAGCAAGGAGGCGTCGTCAATGAGCCCTTATATCGGAATGCTTTCTTATCTTGTGGCAGCAGCGCGTTCAAATCAATGACTTGATCCAGCTTGAGATCTTCCTCGGTTTCATCCTTCGGAAGCTTCGAGAAGATTTCCGCCAGTTGTTTGTTTTCACTGCCTGACTTGATTAGAACGCCGAGCACGGCAAGCTTGCCTTCACTATTCTTGTGTACAAGATGCATCTCCATATCGAAAGTTTTACCGTTGATCTGGTTTTCGCTAGGTTTATGGAAATGCAGTTGAACGAGCGTGTAAACTTTGCCTTCAATGGTAATGGTATTGCTGCCGGATGCGTCATTCGCTTGAGCGGTATGCCCGTTGTTCATTAGGGTGAAGGCGGTCGGTTTATAATTGGTCTCGAATTTGCCTAACTCTTTGTCTACTTTTAATTGAGAAAGCTCAATATCGATAGGGGACTGCTCGGTTCCATTCGCGCATGCGGCATATTGCGTATCTAGAGTCGCCCATTTGGCAGGGTCCGTATCACCCGAGTAGGACCAATGAGGGGGCTTCGTTGCAGTTGCACCCGCACTGACACTGGCACTGGCACTGGTACTTGGTATTGCGCTATTTTGAGCAGCGCACGCCGCCAGCGGCAGAGTAAGTACAACAGCCATCATTCCACGAATTACTGTGTTTCTGTTCATTTACATTCTCCTCGTTTCTTCGTTTAAGTTCATCTTGGAAGATTCCACACCATATATTTAACATAAACGAGGATCATATCGTCTAGTTATAAAACGTCACTCTTTCGCTATGATAGATTGTCATATATGATATTACTTCCGATGTGACTACGAGATATAATGGAATGTAGCGAAGCAACGTGGAGGTATTGTCATGCGCGGTCAGATAGCACGATGGGAATGGTACGATTGGTTCATGATTGCGCTCAGGATTTGCTGGTGCGTTTCCATTATTGCGCTATTATGGGAAGTGGAGGGGCAGTGGAGCTTTCCGTTCTGGATTAAGATAGTTATTGCTTTCATTGTCATATCTGTTCCGTACCTGGTTATGCGGATCAATCAAGATCTGTATGCTGCCTGTGAGCTATTGCTTCCCGGAGTGATCCTGTTCCTGTTGAATAAATCGAACCCGGACACCCATTTGTATCTCCTTCCGATTTCTTTCATGATCGGATACAACAGCCCGGGTTATGCGTTCATGTGGCTGGCTCCTTTGACAGCCTTCGCTTTTCCGGCATGGCTTGGTTGGCATATGAACTACTCTTGGGATACCATCGTGTTTGGGATTATTTTCAATTATTGCGTTGTTTACGGATTGGGCTATGCCTTTCGTTTACTTATTACTTCGACTAAACAAAGCAAAATCATCGAAGAGCAGAACAGAGTGTTGGAGCAAAATATAAAGCAGATTGAGAAAATAACACTTCTGGAGGAACGTAACCGGCTTTCGTGCGAAATGCACGATACGATCGGGCACATGCTCACATCCCTGATCATGGGTATGGAGTCGCTTCGCGGGTCGATGGCTTCTGGCACGGAGAAGAGCAAGCTGGAAACGCTCCTGTCCCTCACGAGGGCGGGCTTCAAGGACATTCGCAGTCATATTCACGATATTCAAACGGAACAAACGGACTTGCCGCTTCCGGTGCTGCTGGATGAAATCGCCAGGGCCTTTGCGCAGCAGACCGGCGTGAAGATTGAGCTGGAACAGTCGGGGGATCCTATTCCTGTACCTCGACAAGGCCGGTTCACGTTCATGCGCTGTTTGCAAGAGACCCTGACCAATTCGGTTCGGCACGGCCAGGCGGATCGTATCACCGTGATGCTTCGCTTCGAGAAGGATCGCATTGCGCTGCAGATCCGGGATAACGGAACGGGATGTGAAGCTTTGCAGCCCGGATTCGGCATAACGGGTATGCGGGAGAGGCTCGAGGCCTTGAAAGGAAGCCTGCAGCTCCAGTCCGATCCTCGGAACGGAACGATCGTGACTTGCTCCCTGCCGTATCAATCGCCGGAAACTAAGCCAGTCATTCATGTCGTCATAGTGGACGACCAGCCAATCGTACTGGAAGGATTAAAGACCTTGTTGGAGAATGAGGACGGGATTCATGTAGCGGCTACCGCCGGGAACGGGCTTGAGGCTATTAGGATCTGCGAACGTACGAATCCGGATCTGGTTCTCATGGACATGCAAATGCCGGTCATGGACGGAATTTCCGCTTTACAGACAATCAAGCAAGATTATCCGGGAATCAAAGTGTTGATGATGTCCACCTTCGAGGAGTTGGATCAGGCGCTAACCGCTTTAAAGAACCGTGCTGACGGGTACTGCCTGAAGTCGGCGCAATTGCAGGAGCTTATTGAGACTGTACGCCTCGTCCATTCGGGGGGAACCGCGATTAATCGGGAGATCACGGCCAAAATGCTGGAGAGGTTCGATCGAGTTTCCGAGGTCGCCGAACCGGCCGATGTGGATCGATTTCTTTACGGATTAACCAAACGCGAGATGGAGATATTGCAGTTTCTGGATTCGGGAATGCGTTATAAGACGTTGGCGGCAAAGCTGTTCTTGTCCGAAGGAACGGTGCGCAATTACATTTCTACGATTTACGGTAAGCTGGGCGTCAGCAATCGCGAGGATGCGGTGGAGAAGGCACGTGCGGAAGGCTTGTTGACCGAGTAGGTTTGGTCATCCCAATATTATCTACGCAATTTGAACGGATGAATATCTTAAAGCGTAAAAGATAAAATTTTCACCGAAGAGAAAAGTATTGCGCACGGTCGTGCATGATTTCGAGGGATTGAAACCTATACGGAAAACCGGGCTATCAATTGGGATCGCATATCTCGTTTATCGAAGTCATTCCCGAACAATACAGCGGCCTGATCATTCCTGGTGGTAGAGCCCCCGAATATATCCGACTGGATAGACATAGCCCCAGAATCGTCAGTCATTTTTTCAATAGGAACAAACCCGTTGGCGTTAAATTCACGCCGTTTCGATGTAGAAAATGATGTGAACGGCGCAGCGAATATTTTGCGAAAAGTAGTCCCAACAGCAATAGCTTATGGGATAGCGGGGTTGGACGGTAACCAGTCCGTCAACGTGTCAACTCCACTGG
>NZ_JBEQAP010000012.1:0-129133 GCF_041640265.1 Cohnella sp. | reverse complement strand
CTGTGCACTTTTTTTTGCTTTCACCAAAAAAACAAACGGCACAGGACTTTACCCATGCCGTTTCGGATTTCATTTTTATTCCTGTTCTTGTCTTTGAGCTAAACTAAATGACATTGCCCTTAAGGGATGCTGTTTTGCAACGCGCCTAGAAGGGGCAGCGTGGGTAATTCGTGCAAGTTCTTGTGCCCATCGGAATCGGACAATGTTCTTGTTATAAATCAAATAAATTCGCAGTAGCAGAAAAAGACAACACTAAAGAAGACGCAGCTCATTCAATTTTTAAAAGGGTGCAGCGCCCAAAATAGAGAATATTGTTATCTTTGAGGAATTAGGAGACTTCTGAAATGGTCACAGAATAACCTAAGTTTTCTAGCCGTCGAACTGCGTACTTTACAATAGTATGTTGCTTCTGTTTATCAAAATAATCTTCGCCTAAGTCTACATACATTTTATTGATCTAGCACCTCAATCTGTTCACTTAAGAAATCAATGTGAGTTAAAATGGTCTTTATCATTAAGGCACCATAGCTTATCGACCTTCCTCTCCCAGCCATAGTAGCAGTATTGACAGGGTCTTCGACCAATTTTCATCATCTGTGGTGCGGCGCTTGCATTATACCAATATTGGAAGAGTGAAAAGTAGGGAGGAAATTAAATTGCACAATCAGAATGATCAACCTTTTGAACGAATTGATGGTGTTTTTCTTCCAGTAAAAATTTTAAACGAATCAATAAATTGGTATGAAAATACTCTAGGTCTGAAATTGCTTTATAAATGGCCTGGAGGTGCAGGTTTTCAGGTAAGTGAAGGGGAGAGCTTGCTTGGATTGATTGAGGTAGATGATTTTAAACCTGCATTATTCAAAAGTAAAGAAGGCATAATGCATTATTTCAACTTCAAAAGTAAAGACGTAGCAAAGTCTCGTGAAATGTTGATTACACGAGGAGTCGAAACGACAGGGAGCAGTATGCTGCGGCAGCTGCTCCCTTTTCCATTGAAGTGACAGGCAGGATAGTACAACCCATCCCGTGGTAAACTTGGTTTAGACCTTGCTAAATACTTTCGTTTATTTTAAGGAGTTGATGTTGTAATGGTTAAAGTAGAACAAGCAGAAAGTTATCTCAAGAATAAAATTGGTGACTCCAGTGATATAGCAAAGGTTTGGGAAGAATTTAAAGCGTTTGGAAAAGAACCAGTAGAAGGTGAAGATGAAATTGCTTTACTTTTTCAATGTGGGGTATATGACTTACAGGTGAGAAGGTTTTTTACTTCGAATTTGTTAGGCAATTTTCAATCTCCGATGAGGACGAATATTCGCATATGGAACAACTTCGTTGTCAATTTACTTTTGAACCAATGGAGGAATTAGGAAAACTGGAAACAACCGAATGGTATTTTGATTATGAAGGCGATGTTGAGGAATTTTATGCTAGAATCGAAAATCTTGAGGAATTCAACCTTCCAATGAAAGAGAAGCCAATTAGATTCAGTGTATTTCAAGAAAAAGTATAAGTTTTATTCCGCTAACATGCACGATAGCGGAACCAGCGGTTAGGCAGCAGCCGTTTTTATTTAAATTTTCAAATGAGGTTTTGGAAATGAAATATAAGCATGCACTATTTACTTTTGATTTGAAAGAAAGAATCGCTAAACTTGAACGGGAGCTACTAAATATTTGTGATTCTCTGTTAAAGAAATACCAACCGCTATTTGCAGAAAAAAATTTGCTTTTTGAAATTGAATTAAGACGAGAAGGTAACGACCCTTTTGAACCAGGGTATGATTCTTCGGTATTATTATTCATCGTATCCGACAAAGTAGACGAAGTTAAATTTCATCTGGTACCTATTTGGGAATGCCAAAGAGCCTTTTGGGGTTTACCTGTTTCGAAGAATGTTCCTGGAAGTAGGATTTTTGGAGAACTCGTTGATGAAACAGTAGAAGAAATAAATTCAGAATTAGAAGAAAATATTATGGAATTATTAACTGAATAAGCAACAACAGCCTTACGACGGATAACGATAGTTGATAACAAAGCCAAATTATTAATTGTTGGGGTACTACATTCCGTAGTACCTTATTTTCGTTTGCCCCTCAAAAGTTGGAACTAAGCAAACGAGAAGTTAAAGACTACAATAAGAGTAGAAAGAGGGGATGGACAATGATTATCAAAAGGAAGGTTTCAGGCGAGCCCATCCTTGTTCTCATCGACGGACAGTGTAACTTGTGCCATGCCATAACTCGATTTGTTATTAAAAGAGATCCCGCTGCGAAGTTCCGCTTCGCATCTATTCAATCTGAGCAGGGGCAGCTGCTGCTCAGAGAAGGAAACCTGCCCGGGAATGACTTGGATACCTTCGTCATGATCGAAAGCGGCCGGTATTATACGAAGTCGACTGCAGCCTTGCGGTTATGCCGCAATCTAAGAGGCTTGTGGCCGCTCCTTTACGGCTTGCGCATCGTTCCGATATTCGTACGGGATCGAGTGTACGAGTGGGTTGCCGGAAGCCGTTATCGGTGGTTCGGTCACAACGATAGCTGCCTTGTGCCGACGGAAGAAATTCGCAAACGTTTTTTGACTGAGTCGTGGGAGGGGCGGAAGGATGAAAAATAAACCGATCTATGTGGAAATCGGGATAAAGACGGAAATGGATAAGCTGTGGGAGCATACCCAAACGCCAGAGCTCCATCAGCAGTGGGATTTAAGGTTTTCCGAGATTACTTACTTGCCGCGAAGCCGGGAGGATGAGCGTCAGAAGTTTCTTTACCGGACACGAGTTGGATTCGGACTTAACATAACCGGAACTGGTGAAACGAAAGCCGAGGCAGACGGTCTGGCGGGACATCGGATTTCTACGCTGACGTTCGGATCGGAGCAGCCGATCTCTCTCATCCGCCAGGGCGGGGGTTACTGGAAGTACAAGCCGAACAACGAGGGAGTCATTTTCATTACGCAATACGATTACCGCACAAGGTTTGGCATGGTCGGGCAGTTGTTTGATCGGATATTGTTTCGTCCGCTATTCGGTTATGCGACTGCGTGGAGCTTCGATATGCTGAGAATTTGGCTGGAGAAACAAATACCTCCCGCAGTCAGCTTACAACGGGCTTTCGTTCACTATTTAAGTGTAATTGTGCTCGCGGTCCTCTGGTTCTATCAGGGTCTGGTGCCCAAGCTGCTGTATCCGCAGTCCGGAGAAAGTATGCTGCTTCAGCAAACCGGTTGGTTTCCCGGCTGGGAAGCGGTCATTTTATCTGCCGCAGGAATACTTGAGATGGGATTCGCCTTGTTTATGTGCCTGTCGCATCGCCGGAAATGGGTTTACCAGCTTCAAGCTTTGCTTCTTATTCTACTTGGAACCGCTGCCGTTAGCGGTACTCCGGAGCTGCTGCAAGCTCCGTTTAACCCGCTTACGCTTAGCTTGGCGATGATCGTCATGGGCGTGCTTGCAACGGGAACGATTACGGATTTGCCGAATGCCGCGAAATGCCTGCGCAAGCCCGTTAAAACGAATAAACCGGTTAACGCCGATCCAAAAGAAGGAGGCGAATGTCATGGCATCCATCTATCAGCAAGTGTTGGGCAATGATTTTCAGAAGCTGCACCCTCGTATTCAAGAGCGGTTCGGGTTTAGCAGCGAAGATCGGATCGCCTCGATCGGACAAGGGATGATGGAGAGGATTTGGTATTCAAAATGGGCAGCGCTTCCGCTGTATATCGGAACGTTCCGGAACATTATGTTTCCGCAGGGCGGCGAACGTGTTCCTTTTACAATCGGTAACTATGCTTATCTGGACACTTTCGGTCGGGAAACGGTTACCTGGAGCCGCAAGTTCAAATTCCCGAAGGCGATTCGTAAATTCGACGCAACGATGATATACAGCCAGAAACGGCAGGCGATTGTCGATTATCTCGGCAGCATGCAGCATCTGGCGGTAGATTTGCAAATATCGGCTCAGGAAAATGGGGGCATAAGAATCCGCTCCGGCGATCAACGTTTCTATGAAGGCAGACTTCAATTCCGCTTTCCTTCCCCATTAACGGGAATCGCCGACGTATGCGAATGGTATGACGACCGAGAGAGCACGTATAAGATTTCTGTCGAGGTGAACAACCCGCTCCTTGGCCCTATTTTTCGATATCAGGGTCGCTTTCAAGCACATTTCATGGAGTTCAACGCCGAAAACATTCCACTCGATGTTAAGCCGCTAAGGGAGGAACGGCGGGAGTAAAGAACAACAAACATAAGACCAGCCAGCCAGGTGTTCATCGGGCATGCATGAAAGCGGGTCTCCGGACTCACAATAATATGGCTCTAGATTGTATTCGGATAGGAAGGCGGGATGCCAGTTTGAGAAGATGGCTTGTGATTCTGGTTCTCCTTATTCTGGGTGTCGGCTTCGCGGTCATGATGGATCTGCTTTTGGGATTTAATCTGAATACGGCCCTAGCTTCGGTTCTGCAGCCTTTCCGATTTATGTTCAAAGCCGAATTTGTCATTATCGGGATGACGATCCTCTATGTCGCAACCCTGGAGATTAAAGATGCACTTCAAAAAAAATAGGCTTACTTCAGAGTCTGCCGGTGTCAGGATTGGAATCGTCCTCGCACGAAAGTGCCTGCCCATAGCAGAAGCGGCAGGATAACGCCGAACAACAAAAATACGGATATTAAAGCGAAGTTTCCTTCCTCAATATGCTCCACAAAGTTTTTGGCGATGATAATCGAAAGTAACAATATGATCAGACCGACCGGATAAACCAGCTTTCGATGATCCATATTGCGGCATAAATCCGCCGCCCCTACCACAGCAGCATAATAAAAGACGGCAATCTTGAAAAAAGCGCCGATGATGAGCGTCATTACGACCAATACATCCATGCGCTGAATAAATTCCCTGATATTCACCAGACTGATTGTCGTGAGGAGCGGGAACGTAGCCCGCCCGGCAATATCGACACCCAGTACAGAAATGTTTATCGCCGTGCTGAAGCTTAACACGAGGCCGCCGGCTAACAGCGTGGCAAAGCCCATTCTTATTCCCCTTTTCGGTTGATTTAAGTAGGGCAGCAGCATCGCGAAACAAATCATTTCGCTGAAAGGAAATTCGAACGACTGTGTAATCGCGGTTTTGATTACGGGTTCCCACCCTTTTTCTAGAACCGGAAGGAGATGTTTTATTTCGATCACTCCGGATACGATGAGCAGGAAGTTGCTGAGCACGCCCAGCAAGATCAAGATCAGAAAGAAAATCTGGGCCGTTCTTGCCAACACTTCAATGCCTTTAGACAGGACGTAGCCGATTGTTAGTATCATCATGGCGCTTACGGCAATAATCGGCGTTTGATCCAATACCGAACTGATCAACAAGTCGGCGCCGTCCCGCATATCTCTTGCGGCCCCGTACATGAAAAAAATGACGTAAAGCAGACCCAACGGCCACCCGATCCAATTGCCTAATATTTTTCTGGCATATTCAGTAAGAAGCAGGTTCGGATAGCGGCGATACAGGGAGCAGTATACGCCAAACAATACCAATCCCCCTGCCAATCCAAGAAGGATTGTAAGCCAGGCATCTTTCTCGGCCTTCAATCCAAGGCTGACGACTAGCGCAGTTCCCATTTCGAACAGGAAAATCAAGGCCGCCAACTGCCCTGGACTGATTTTAGCTTTCTCCATCCTGCCTTCACCGTTTCCTCTCTAGTCGTGTTGCAATCTCTATTCGCTGGACATGCTTGATTTTGTTCTCATACCGGTCCGCAAAATAGAGGTCTCGACCGTCACTTCCGTTTTGCATTTCGGAAAAATGTCCTCCCAGCTGTCCTCCATTTTCTTCCATGCTTTCGGTTGATCCCGTTCGACCGCTTTCCCGAATCCAAGGATGTCGGTTTTCATGCGTTGGACTGCCTTTACGGCAGCCTCTACCTCAAGCTTCGTTTCTTCTTCCCATTGCTGCTCAAGTTTTCGGATTTCTGATGCTTTCGTGAGATCGATCGGACATTCGGCTTCGCCCACTTTGCCGGTTTGCCGGATCATGATATGGATAATCGGCCGACGGCCACGAATATCCGCCTTGATTTTTGTCGCTGATTGATAGGTCTCAACATTGATCTTTCCTTTCCGCTTACATTCAAGATCGACTATCGTGCTTTTTAGTTTGTTGTTTATCCATGTGACCCCGCGCGCGTTGTCCCCTTTCAGCCATCCCACCAGCTTTCCTTTCTTTATGACGGCCATGCCGGAAACATCCAATTGGGCCTGGGGTTCGGTATACTGCATATTGGATCTCTTTTGCCCCATTTCAGCATTGCCTATTAGCTTAATCCCGCTGACCGCAAGGCCTGCAGTCTTGCTAAATAGGCCCTGAACGGCATCGATAAGCGAGACTTCATAATTTTCCCCCACAGTCGTTTCCGAAAGCTTGACCTTGCCGAGAATGGCATTGGCCGGTATTTCGTCAATAAGCGTGAGCGTCTTCAAAACATCTTTCGCGTCGCTGCCTCTAGCGATGTACACTCTTGTCGTCAGGCGGGACTCATGATCGCGTTCCATAAAATCGAACACTTCTTTCACCCCTTCCCTGGCAAGCTTCTCGCCTATAATGAATATCCGCAGATGCTGGAGGTTGATCCGGCGCGACCCATTAAGCGCAACTTTGCGGACCGCTCTAAACAAGGTTTCTCCCGTATCGGAATAGACGACGACCGGCACGGATTTTCCCGCTCCAGGCCGGCTAGCGATTTCTTTCGGGTTCACGATTTGGAACGTCACGCGGAAACCTCCCGTTTTGGCGTCTTTGTCTACCCCCATGGCCATCGCTAGAGACAGCTCGTTCAGCTCCCGGTAATCCCAGCAGCCTTCAATAAAAATCAAGCTTAGAAACAGGAGGCAGAGAATACCCGATCTATGACTCATGCCGTTCACTTTCCCCTTCCGGTATACCGGGGGATTCCCCCTTCTTGTCTTTCAGGTCCGGCCGGGTGCGGGAAGATTTGAAGGGAGATCGCCAGATCGTATCCTTTTGGCGCCATGGATCAAACGGCGAGAACGGATATAGATACGGAACGCCAAACGATCTGAGACTGGTCATGTGAGCCACAAGGAAAATGATGCCCATCATGATCCCGTAAAAACCAAAAGTGGAAGCCAAGACCATCATGGGGAAACGGATCATCCGGACGGCATTGTTCATGGGAATACCCGGGATGGCAAAACTGGCAATCCCCGTAAGGGAAACGATAATGACCATCATCGCTGTAACAATGCCCGCTTCTACCGCAGCAGAACCGAGCACGATCGCACCGACAATGGACACTGCCTGTCCTACGGCCCGGGGCATGCGAATGCCCGCTTCCCGCATAATCTCGAACGAGATCTCCATCATCATCGCCTCGAAGAAGGCGGGAAACGGAACCCCTTCGCGCTGAGCTAACAAATTAATGATCAGCGTGGTCGGAATCATTTCGTGGTGAAAAGTGGTTAACGCAATAAAGCTCGAAGGCAGAAGCAGTAAAACAAAAAAGCTGAAATACCTGATGACCCGCATGAAGACGGCAAAATCGTACCGTTGATAATAATCCTCTGTCGATTTTAAAAATTGCGAGAAGGTCGTCGGCATAATCAAGGTAAATGGAGTGCCGTCGATCAGCAGCGCAATTCGTCCTTCGAGCAAATTCCCGACCGCCATATCCGGGCGCTCCGTATTGAATATCGTAGGAAATGGCGTTAACGATTGATCCCGGATAAGCTCCTCGATATACCCCGAGCCCAGAACAGCTTCCGCTTGTATTGCGGACAGACGCAGGTTGACTTCCCGCACAAGCTGGTCATTCGTAACTCCCTTAATATACATGATCGCAACATCAATCTTTGACTCGTTCCCGATAGTTATCGTTTCAAGCCGTAAATTCGGATTCTTTAATCTTCTTCTTATTAGTGAAATATTCGTCTCGATGGATTCAAGGAAGCTGTCTTTTGGGCCTCGTACGGTAATCTCGGTTGTAGGCTCCGTTATCGTTCTCTGTTCCCCGCCGTGTATGTCTGCGATAACCGCGCCATCGCGGCCATCCAGCAGGATGACGATATTTCCCGACAACAAGGCGTGAATCATGCCGTCCCAATCGGTTATAACCTTGAGGTTCCCTAAGGTCGCAGAAGCCCTAGACAGGATGGCTTCAAAAATGCTGTCGTTATCGTTCAAGTCCGAGTTCTCGTCCCACAACGATTGTGACATAAAATCGTTCACATTCGGCTTCTTAATTAATCCTTCTATATAAATAACTGCAACCCGGGTACCCGGATCGGCTCCTATATGAAAAGAGCGGAAGTTAATGTCCGGGCTGTTGCCGAGTGTTTGTCTCATAGCGCTTAGCGTATCGTCTAAATTCCGTCCAAGCGACCGCTCGGCTTCTTGCGATGGCGACTTGCCGTTATTTTCTTTGTTGTTCCGTTGTCGATCAGTCCGTTTACGAAACATATTGATCCCTCATTGCATTCATATATTCCAGTATTTGCTGTATATATGACGCCTATGCAGATTAGGGCTGGAGTAACCGATTTCTACGATATAAACAGCACTTTTTACAAAATAAGACTTGGCATTCTAAGAGGCATGATGGAAAATAAAAAGATGGTTATGGATAAGGGGGGGAAATGTGTCGATGACACAAGTTAATCGTTTGGAGTATGAGTCCGCGCTCTGGTCGCAGGGGCTGACGGCTATAGCGGGCGTGGATGAGGTTGGGAGAGGCTGCCTGTTCGGTGATGTAGTTGCAGCAGCGGTCATACTGCCCGTTGGGCTGATCCTAGAAGAAGTTAATGATTCCAAGCAGCTCAGTGAGAAAAAGAGAGACCTACTTTACGAGCAAATTCTGAAGGAAGCGGTCGCATGGTCCGTCGCTAGAGTTGATGCTGCAGTCATAGATCAAATTAATATTAGACAAGCCTCAAGGCTGGCAATGAAACAAGCGGTGATGGGATTAAGCGTAGTCCCGGAATATCTTCTTATTGATGCCGAAACCGTCGAATTGGAGCATGAGCAATTAGCGATTATTAAAGGCGATAGCCTGAGCCAATCCATTGCGGCTGCATCTATTGTGGCTAAAGTTACGCGTGACCGCTTGTGCAAGATGGAGTGGGAGGCTTTATACCCGGGGTATGGGATCGCAGGACATAAAGGTTATGCAACGAAAGTACATAGGGCAGCAATACTTGAACTGGGGCCGACGCCATTTCATCGTCAAAGCTTCCTTAGCGGGATTTTTGCTGAACAGCAGAGCTTGTTTTAAGAGAATAGTGAAGAATGACAAGAGATTAGCTTGTTTGAATTCACTCAAGGGAATAGGCTAAGCTACCGATATATAGACATATAGAGGCAGCGTGTAAGGAGGAAGCAGCATGAGCATGAACATCGGCCCGATGATTAAAGCTTTAATCGGAGACGGGCAGCCGGTTGACAGCCGTTCGTTGGAGCTTAGAATCGGTCAAATAGTCAGAGGCGTGCTCTTGGAGATTCTAGACGGCCAAGATGCGCTTATCAATATTGGCGGTGTCCAGGTTCGGGCGAAGCTGGAGGCAGAGATGACCCCTGGCAAGAGTACGTTATTGCAGGTGCAATCTAATGGTGTCGGGGGTCAAGTAACGCTTAAGCCGCTGGCAGATCTATCGGATGCCATTCCGGATTCAGGGTTAAAGGATATCTTAAAATCATTCGGGCTGCCGGAGCAGAAGTGGTCGATGGAGATGCTGCGGGGGTTAAAGCGCGACGGGTATTCAATCGGACGTGAAACGGCTTCTTTCTTTAATACGGCTGTAGCCTTAAAGCCAGCAGGAGCGGATGCGGCATCCTGGTCGGGTGCTGCGGATGTTGCGTTCCGGCGGGGTTTGACGCCGACGGAAACGACGTTGTCTTCGCTTCGGCAAGCCTTGTTCGGTCAGCCGATGCATGAAGAGTTATCAGGGCTGCGCACGGCGGTTGCTGCCTGGCTTGGCAGCGGGGGTCCGTTATCGCCGGAAGCCAATGCTCTGGGACAGAAGCTGCAGAGCTTATTGGCCCAAGGTGCATCGCTGCTTGCAGAAGGAGAGGCGCAATTGTCCGGCGAAGCGGGAGGGAAGGGTTCAGCACTTAATCGGGGTTCGGCTGCTCCGGATGGGGAGCTTCCTCCGCCTGCTGTTTCTTTGAAGGAAGCGGGGACTGGCGGGAGTACAAAAACGGCTGGAGAGCTGGGTAAAGCAACGGCGGAGGCTCTAAGGGCAGATGGAGGAGCGGGGCGTTCGGGAGCTGCAGGGGCCAATGTTTCCGCGAATGCGACAGCTGCGGCTTTGTCTGCGTCTGCCGGTTCAGCAGACGCAAGTTCCAGAGCCCAGCCGGACGCGGCACGCTCGGCTGGGCAGAGCGCTTCGCCGCCGGGCGCGCAAGCTGCGGCGGCGAATAACGCAGCGGCGGCGAACCGCGCCGCTGCACCAGCCCCTGGCGCGACGGCGGATAGCCTCCGCGCCAGAACAATGGCTGACGCGCAGCAGCCGTCAGCCCCCAAAGCGGAAGCGCCGTGGATCGGCCGCTTCCTGCAATGGCTCGGCGTCGGGCATGAGCATAAGCTCATGCTTGGCGCCGAGCCAAGATTGCCCGGCGACACCGCCGGGCTTCCTGCGGGCGCAGCCGCAGCCTTGCTTGGCGGGGCTGATGCCCCGTCGCAGGATGCGCGGCAGAACGCCGCGGATACGCTTAAGAGCGCGCTGCTCGCGCTCTCGGCGCATGACGATGTGCCGCCCGCTCTGCGGGAGGCAGCACAGTCGCTGGCCAACCAGGTGACTGGCCAGCAGCTCCTGCTCTCCTCCGAGCGGAATACGTCCGCACCCTTCAGCCATATGACGCTGTTCGTGCCAATGAAGGGCTCAGACGGGGATACGACAGCCACCGTTCACGTTCAAACCCGGCGTAACCGCCGCGGGGAGTGGGACGTGGACAATTGCCATCTGCTCTTCGACTTACGTATGCGGCATCTTGGCGATACTCTCGTCGATGTACAAGTCGTTGAGCGGATTGTTTCCGTAAAGCTGCTTAATGACTTCCCAGGGATGGCGGATTTATTGAATCAAGCGCGCGAGGAGCTTTCGGCCGGGATGTCAGCGGCTGGTTTTCAGCTATTTTCCTTGTCTGCGGCTCCCCTTCCGCAGTGGAAGGGCGGTTCTGCCGCCTCCGCGATTACTTCCTCGAGCTTAGAAAAGACGACATCGGCTGGGGATTATGCGACTAAGCCCTATAAGGGGGTCGACTTCAGAGCATGAGCCTGCCTAAACAAGAGAAAACCAATCTGCCTAAGAAAGCAGTCGCGCTGAAGTATGAGCCGGAGCAGGGAGCGGCGCCTACGATTATTGCCAAAGGGCAAGGAGCCATTGCAGAAGAAATTTTGAGACGTGCTCAGGAGAACGGCGTTCTGGTACAAGAAGATTCCTCTTTAGTTGAAGTTCTCTCTAAGCTTGACTTAAATCAAGAAATCCCGCCTGAGCTTTATCAGCTTGTTGCAGAAGTACTCAGTTTCGTATACCGCTCCGATCGTCGGGTTGGATCAAAGGATAAAGGGATAGGGTAAAAGCTTCTAAACGTTACCTTGAGGAGATGTAGCTTAGGTGGAAGACAACAAGCTTCAATCGCAAGCGGATGAACAAGCGCCTCGTCTTTCCGCGCTAAGCCGCAGGGCAGCAGCCGGTCGTGCAGGCGAGGAAGCAGCCGCAGCTCATTTGGAGCAATTGGGATATCGCCTTGTGGTACGTAATTGGCGCTGCCCGACTGGTGAGATTGATCTTATCGCCGAAGATAACACAACACTTGTATTCGTTGAGGTCCGCTCGCGAACAAATCCGACTCGATTCGGATCTGCAGTTGAAGCCGTCACACCTCGCAAATGTCGGCAAGTCAGAGAATTGGCAACCTTTTATTTGAAGCAGCGCAAAGGACCTCCTACATCTATACGGTTTGATGTTATTGCTGTAACTTTCCTCCGGGAAGGTATTGTAGCGGAGATTAGGCATCTTCAAGGTGCGTTCTGATCGCTCTCTTCACTACCTCAGCCTTCATCCGCGATGAAAGGCTTATTGTATTTTTAGCAAATGATGAAACGTAATGGCCATGGGCTACGTAACAGTAGGAGTTTAGAAATCATAGAAATCACTTAAAGATAATCAAGGAGGAAGAAAAGGCAATGGAATTAATTAATATGGATAGAAGACCGAAGAATCCGCTGGATTTGCCCCCGGGCTTACTTAAGAAGATCGGACTCGGAATTGCGGCATTGCTTGTGATCCTTATCGGTTTTTCTTCTTTCTACACCGTACAAGAGCAGGAGAGAGCTGCTATTCTTACATTCGGCAAGTACACCAACGAGACAACTGCAGGACTGCATTTCAAATGGCCTTATCCGATTCAACAGGTCATCATCGTTCCCGCCGAACTGACACAAAAAATATATATCGGTTATCGTCAGGTCGGTGATGTTGTTACTCCGGTTGACGAAGAAGCGATGATGATCACGGGAGATGAGAACATCGTCTCTGCTGATGCCGTTGTCCAATGGAAAATCAGCAATATCCGAGATTACTTATACAATATTGATAATCCTGAGCAGTTTCTGCGTAACGCCGCCAGCTCGTCTATTCGTTCCGTAATCGGCTCAGAGAAGCTGGATTATGCGATTACGGACGGGAAAACTGTCATACAAGATAAGGTTCGGGAGAGACTGCTTGAGCTCCAAGGCAGATACAATACGGGAATGCAGATCATCGATATTAAATTCCAAGATATTGAGCCGCCGATCGGTCAGGTTTCAGATGCTTTCCGAGAGGTCACGAATGCTCGCGAAGAGAAGAACACGAAGATCAACAACGCAGCCAAATATGAGAACGATAAAATTCCAAAAGCTCGAGGAGAGGCGCAAGCCCTGCTTGAGAATGCCGAAGGACAGAAGAAATCACGGATACTGAATGCACAAGGGGATGTTGCGCAGTTCAACGCGATTTTCGCTGAATATTCTAAAAACCCCGGTGTTACCGAAAGCCGCTTAATCATGGAGACGCTGGAGAGAATTTTGCCGAAGGCCAAAATATTTATTTCCGAATCCAGCGGCGACACTGTGAAATATTTGCCGATTAACGAATTGCTTCGCGGCAGCGGAACGACAGCCGGAGCGGCATCAGGGTCTGCGCAAGGAGGTACAGCGAAATGAGTAAAAGACTAATGATCTATTTGGCTTCATTTGTTCTATTTATTATATTGCTTTCGGGTTCTTTGTTTGTCGTAAAAGAGGGAGAATACAAGGTTGTTCTTAAATTCGGTGAAGCCGTTAGGGTAGTGAAAGCTCCGGGCCTGAATTTAAAGATTCCTTTTATTGAAAGCGTGTCAAAGCTGCCTAAATACCAAATGACTTACGAAAGCAATCCAACTTCCATACTAACAAAGGATAAAAAGCCAATCATTGTAGATAATTACACCGTATGGCGCATTGAGGACCCAGAGAAATTCCTCAGAACAGTGCAGACTGTTGCCGGAGGTGTCCAACGAATCGACGAAGCGGTATATAACTCCATTCGCCGCAAGCTTTCGGGAATTAATTATGATAATATTATTAGCGAGAATACAGAGCGCGGTAACATAAACGATGAGATCACAAGGGATGTCGCCGACGCTCTAGTAAGAGATAACTATGGTATCACCATTGTCGACGTACGGATTAAAAGAACGGATTTACCAGAGGGAAATAAACAGAGCGTATTTAACCGAATGATATCCGACCGGCAGGCTATCGCAGCACGTTACTTGTCCGAGGGTGACGAGGAATCGCGTAAGATCACGTCAAAAGCGGACCGTACGGCAACCGAACTGCTTGCTCAGGCTGAAGCTGATGCTAAGAAAATCATTGCCCAAGGTGAGCAGGAAGCCGCTAAAATTTATAATGAGGTCTATGGGAAAGATCCCGAGTTTTATAGCTTCTATCGGACGCTTCAAAGCTACGTGACGACACTGCAGAACGAGCCAGTCATCTTGCTTCCGATCGAATCGCCGTATACACGAATTCTTCTGGGTAAGTAAAAATAATTCGCCGTCCTATGGGCGGCGATATGCTTTTTTTTTCCGAAATAAAACAGTCATATTGAAGGGTGATTGGCACTGAAAACACTGCAAATACAACAGTTCAAGCAATTCAAGGATGAAATCACTCGGTTTATGATGATGTACAAATTCGCGCTCGACGCATTGGAAACCAAAATTGAAATTCTCAAGGAAGAATTTCAATTCTTACACGACTACAACCCAATCGAGCATACGAAGTCTCGGCTTAAATCGCCGGAAAGCATTATAAACAAGATCATGCGCAAGGAATGCGATATCTCTTTTCCGAGTATCAAACAAAACATCAAGGATATTGCAGGGTTACGGATCACATGCTCCTTTGTTTCCGATATCTATCGCATCAGCGATATGCTTCAAGGTCAGAATGATCTAACCATCCTGGAGACGAAGGATTATATCAAGCATCCTAAGCCTAATGGTTACCAGAGTCTTCATTTGCTCGTCGGCGTGCCTGTGTACATGTCGGATCGGCAGGAAAATGTATGCGTTGAAATACAAATTCGTACGATTGCCATGGACTTCTGGGCAAGCTTAGAGCACAAAATCTTCTACAAATACAAAGAAGCTGTACCGCAGACATTGCTGCAGGAGCTAAAGCAAGCTGCGGATTCCGCTTCCGCTCTGGATCGGCAGATGGAAAGACTGCATAATGAAATTGCGGAAATCAAAGAAAGCAATCAGGAAGTTGCGGGAGATGAAATGAAGCAAATCGTTATTCGCGATCAGCAATTTCAAATCCCTGCAGCTTTACTGGAATTAATGGATTACGGGCAAGGAAACGACTAGTTTCCTTACCTTTTTTTTACTCTGTCGCCTGATCCAAGCAGCGATAACTAACCGCCTCCGCCACATCCTCGGATCGAATCGCGTCTCTACCGGCTAGGTCCGCAATTGTTCTAGACATTTTCAAGATACGGTCATGTGCGCGAAAGCTGAGTCCGAGCTCCTCGTAAACCTGTTGAAGCAGCATCTCGGCATCTGAGGAGAGCTTCGTGTATTTCTTTAACAATGGCCCTTGCAGCTCACTGTTCCAATGAAACCCGTATTTGCGGTAACGGGATCTCTGTCTTTGAGCAGCTTCCATTACCCGTTCACTGGCCTGCGCAGAACTAAGCCCGGCATCATCGTGAGTTCGTACCGATTGGCGAGGTAACTCAACCTGTAAGTCAACCCGGTCGGCGAGAGGACCTGACATGCGCGCTCGATATCTCGCAATAGCTGCTGGCGTGCATGTACAGGGCCGATCCTCCAGACCGCCTCCGGCGAAGCCGCATTGACAGGGGTTCATGGATGCGGCCAACATGAATCTAGCTGGGAAACGGCAAACGCCGCGTGCGCGTCCGATCGTAACTTCCCGATCCTCGAGCGGCTGGCGCAGAGCTTCTAAGCAAGCTCTCGAAAATTCAGGCATCTCATCCAGGAACAAGATTCCGTGATGAGCAAGCGTAACTTCTCCAGGCTTAGGAATAGAGCCTCCCCCAATAAGTCCGGCCGAGGAAATGGTATGGTGCGGAGAACGGAAAGGACGTCTGCGAATGAGTCCGGAGGGTCCGCTGCCAAGCTTGCCGCACACGCTGAAGATTTTCGTTACGGTCAGAGCTTCATCATCATCCAGCGGAGGCAAGAGTGTAGGGAGTCTGCGGCAGAGCATGGTTTTTCCAGTGCCGGGAGGACCTACGAACAGCAGGTTATGCATGCCGGAAGCGGCAATGAGGAGAGCGCGTTTACCTTGTGTTTGTCCAACGACATCAGACAAATCAATCTCTCCGTCGGAGGCTCCTGTTCCCCACCCCGCAGCGCCCGGTGTCATCTGCAAGCCTTTTGCACGAAAGCTGGTGTCAGATGAACTCTCATCATTATTGACTGTGTCATCAATGAAGCCGTTAATCCACTCAGCTAAAGAAGTGATGCCGAACACCTCAATGCCTTGAATTAGCGATGCTTCGGTGACGGCATTGTGTGGAACGACTATACGCCGAATTCCTGCAGAACGTGCTAATTCAGTCATCGGCAGCACTCCGGGCACATTTCTTACGGTTCCATTCAAGGAAAGCTCTCCAATAAACAAAGTATCCACGAGAAGTCTCGGGTCGACTTGTCCGCTCGCGCATAAAATACCGGCAGCTATAGCCAGATCAAATGCACTGCCTTCCTTTCGAAGATCGGCAGGAGCGAGATTTATCGTTATACGATCCATCGGAAATTTCATGCCGCCGTTCTGTATAGCTGCCCTTACCCGCTCGACAGATTCCCTTACCGCTGAATCCGGCAAACCAACAACGTTAACCTGCGGCAGCCCCGAAGTTATATTAACCTCAACCTCGATAAAACGACCTTCTACGCCAAGGACGCTCGCGCTCATGATTTTGACATACACAAAAAGCACCTTCCTCCGTCAATGTTGTTGCTGACGTGAAAGGTGCTTCCTCTCCGTACACGATATAATTAACTTAAGTCTACTACCGGCGGGCAAAGCTGTCAATGAAACGATAGCGGCAAGAATGGACAAGCTAATGAGTATGTTTCTTTGACATTTTTCATCAATATATAAGCATGATTTCTGCTGTAATCGCTCATGCTATATATGTTCAGTGCTTATTCATATCAGATTGAGATGAAATCGTTGCCAAATTGAACTAAAAAATTGATGAATAAGAGATGAAGCCGCGTGCAAATAGTGATACAATAGGGAAGGTTTTGTTACATAGATTCACAATGTGACGACTGCAAGTGATGCCAAGGCATTGCTAATATTAAGTCGCACTAGATATGACGTGCAAAACGGGAGGATGCCAGAGCCATGAATATTCATGAGTATCAAGGCAAGGAAGTTTTGAAGCAATACGGCGTCATTGTGCCGCGCGGTAAAGTTGCCTTTACTGTCGAGGAAGCCGTAAGCGCAGCTAAAGAATTAGGAAGCTCGATTACTGTTGTTAAAGCTCAGATTCATGCAGGCGGACGCGGTAAAGCCGGCGGTGTAAAAATCGCTAAGAGCTTGGACGATGTCGCGAACTATGCCCAAGAGCTGCTTGGCAAGGTACTGGTCACTCACCAAACCGGTCCGGAAGGCAAAGAAATTAAACGCCTGCTGATCGAAGAAGGCTGTGACATCAAGAAAGAATATTATATCGGCGTAGTTGTTGACCGCGGTACGGGTCGCGTCGTTATGATGGGCTCCGAAGAAGGCGGTATGGATATTGAAGAGGTCGCCGCTCACTCTCCAGAGAAAATCGTCAAGGTTATTGTTGATCCTGCAGTTGGCCTTCAAGCGTTCCAAGCTCGCCAATTGGCATACGACATCAAGATTCCAGGAGAGCTGATTAACAAAGCGATCAAGTTTATGCTTGCTTTGTACAAAGCTTTCGAAGAAAAGGATTGCTCCATCGCAGAGATTAATCCGCTTGTTGTTACAGGCTCAGGTGATGTTATCGCCCTTGATGCCAAGCTTAACTTCGATTCCAATGCGCTGTTCCGTCATAAGGACATCGTGGAGCTTCGCGATCTGGATGAAGAGGATGCTAAAGAAATTCAAGCTTCCAAATTTGATTTGTCTTACATTGCGCTCGATGGCAACATCGGCTGTATGGTTAACGGCGCCGGACTTGCAATGGCAACGATGGACATCATTAAATATTTCGGCGGCTCGCCGGCTAACTTCCTTGATGTTGGCGGCGGCGCAACCAAAGAGAAAGTAACAGAAGCGTTCAAGATCATCCTTTCCGATCCTAACGTTAAAGGAATTTTCGTCAATATTTTCGGTGGTATCATGAAATGCGATATCATTGCAGAAGGCGTTGTAGCTGCGGCTCGTGATCTTGGACTAGATCGTCCATTGGTCGTTCGTCTTGAAGGCACGAATGTTGCACTTGGCAAAGAAATCTTGAATGGATCAGGCCTTAACATCGTTGCTGCCGATTCCATGTCCGATGGCGCGCAAAAAATCGTTTCGCTTGTGAAATGACAAGGGAGAACCTACCGGGGAGTGTAAAATCATGAGTATTTTGATCGATAAAAACACCAAGGTGATCACCCAAGGCATTACGGGCGCAACGGGAAATTTCCACGCCAAGGGTGCACTGGATTATGGTACGCAAATGGTCGGCGGCGTTACACCTGGTAAAGGTGGAACGAACGTAGACTTCAATTTGGAGAACGGCACAACTGTTTCTTTGCCTGTATTTAACACAGTCTTAGAAGCTGTTAATGCAACAGGTGCTACAGCATCGGTTATCTATGTTGCTCCTCCTTTTGCAGCTGATGCTATCATGGAAGCTGTAGATGCCGAGCTTGAGCTTGTTATCTGTATCACTGAAGGTATTCCAGTCCTAGATATGGTTAAGGTTATGCGCTTTATGGAAGGCAAGAAAACCCGACTGATCGGACCGAACTGCCCAGGAGTTATTACACCTGAAGCTTGCAAAATCGGAATCATGCCCGGCTATATTCACAAAAAAGGCCATGTAGGCGTCGTTTCCCGCAGCGGAACATTGACTTATGAAGCGGTTCATCAATTGACGACTCGCGGAATTGGACAATCTTCAGCTGTAGGAATCGGAGGAGACCCTGTTAAAGGCTCGGAATTCGTTGATATTCTTAAGCTGTTTAACGACGATCCGGATACCTATGCAGTTATCATGATCGGTGAAATCGGCGGTACTGCGGAAGAAGAAGCAGCGGAGTGGATTAAAGCGAACATGACCAAGCCGGTAGTTGGCTTCATTGGCGGTGCAACTGCTCCTGAAGGCAAACGCATGGGACATGCGGGTGCAATCATCTCTGGCGGTAAGGGTACGGCTGCTGAGAAAATCTCCGTGCTGGAGGCATGCGGTATTCGCGTAGCTCCAACTCCATCGGACATGGGCGCAACACTAGTTAGCGTGCTTGAAGAGCGCGGCCTTCTGGAAAAATGCAAAGGTTAATGTTACTGTAAATGAATATAGAAATCGTGCAGAGATCGATAGCTCTGCGCGATAACGGCAAGGCAAGCAGCCTTCCGCCCCTCAACAAGAGGGTGTGGGAGGCTTTTTTGTTTACTCGGATTTAACATTAAGGGTTGATCAAGAGGGAGAGGGAAACCAATGGGCATACCTATCAAGGACGTTTTAGAAACGAAGATATCCCCGAATACATTTCTTGCCTTACATGAGACGGATGGTGTGGGTACACTTACGATTAAGAAAATCGTAAATTACGGAATTAAAGAGGGGAACGCAGCATTAAGGCAGGCGGAAAGCTTTCGTGAAGGAGATTGGCGTGAAATTGGCCTATCTGTAAAACAGGCAGCGGCGATCGTCGAAGGCTTGCGGCCGGATGTCGTATATGAGCGTATTCAGAAATATGCGAACAGGGGAATATCATACATGACATACATAGATCGCACATACCCGGCTTTATTAAGAGAAATAGCTGATCCTCCCTGGGTGCTTTATTATAAGGGGAATTGCGAGCTTGCATTACACCCGGCAATTGCGATGGTCGGCACTCGCTTGGCCACAAGTTATGGCCGCAAGGCAGCGGAGGAGATCGCTGCGGGCTGTGCAGAGCGTATGACAGTCGTGAGCGGCCTTGCGCGAGGTATTGATACTGCAGCCCATTTGGGAGCGTTAAATAAGCCCTGTGGTACGATAGCGGTATTGGGTGCTCCAGTGAATTACTGCTATCCTCCCGAGAACAAAGCGCTTTTTCGCGATATCGAAAAGAAGGGTTTACTTATTTCTGAAACCGTACCGGATACTCCGCTTCGCCCGGGCCTATTCCCACTTCGCAATCGCATTATTGCAGGACTCTCCCATGGAGTCATTGTTGTTGAAGCGGCAGAAAGGAGCGGGGCGCTTATTACGGCCGACTTAGCCATTGGTTATGAGCGGGATGTATTTGTTGTCCCCGGACCCATTACTTCTCCTCGAAGCGAAGGTGCACTGAAGTATTATCGGAAAGGTGCAACGCCTGTTCTGGACGAAAGTGATATTTTTCGAGCGTACAGCCATATTCTTCCTGAAATTCCTGCGCCTAAACGCAGTTACAATGGACAAATCGACCATCGTCTGCAAGCGATTAGTCTCAGTGAAGATGAGACGCTAATTTACAACTTTTTACTCGATCAGCATCGGACAATTAATGAACTATCCATAGAATCCGGGATGACATTTGGACTTTTACACTCGGTTCTGCTATCTTTACTAATAAAAAGACGGATTCACCAGCAACCCGGTTCTGTATATACTGTCCTCTAAAGAAGACATAAGCGTGTTTTGCATGAGGACTTGTCGACCGTAGGAGAGGAGGAATGGACGTGGCGGATGCACTCGTAATTGTAGAGTCCCCAGCAAAAGCTAAGACGATCGGGAAATATCTAGGAAGTAAATTTATCGTCAAAGCGTCCATGGGCCATATACGTGATTTACCTAAAAGCCAGATCGGGGTAGAGGTTGATAATGATTTTCTGCCTAAGTACATTACGATCCGCGGCAAGGGTAGTATCCTGAAGGAATTAAGAGACGCTAGTAAAAAGGTGAAAAAAGTGTATCTCGCGGCGGATCCCGACAGGGAGGGCGAAGCGATCGCTTGGCATTTGGCACATTACTTGGAAATAGACGAGAAGGATGAATGCCGAGTTGTTTTTAATGAAATAACGAAACAAGCGGTGAAGGATGCATTTAAGACGCCGCGCCCTATTGATATGGATCTGGTTAATGCCCAGCAGGCTAGAAGAGTGCTTGATCGGCTTGTTGGTTATAAGATTAGTCCTTTGTTATGGAAGAAGGTCAAGAAGGGCTTAAGCGCCGGCAGGGTACAATCTGTTGCCGTTAAATTAATCTATGATCGCGAGAATGAGATCAAAGCCTTTATTCCGGAAGAATATTGGAGCATTACAGCGCATCTGATGAAAGAGAGCGCATCGTTCGAAGCGAAGTTTCACTCTTTAAACGGGGAGAAGAAGGAGCTGAAGAGCGAGGCTGACGTGAAGGAAGTTCTTGCTCTAATGGGAAGCAAAGCCTTCGTGGTCGGGGAAGTGAAGGAGAAGGAGCGGTTACGTAATCCTTCGCCGCCGTTTATTACGAGCTCCTTACAGCAGGAAGCGGCGCGCAAGCTTAATTTCCGTGCCTCCAAGACGATGCAGATAGCCCAGCAGCTTTATGAAGGGGTTGATCTCGGCAAAGAGGGTACCGTTGGTCTCATCACCTATATGCGTACGGATTCACCGAGGATTTCTCCAGTTGCGCAAGAGGAAGCCAAGGCGTTCATTACAGAGAAATACGGCGACAAGTTCATGCCGGAAACTCCGCGTGTATATACGAAGAAAAACGCGAATGCCCAAGATGCGCATGAGGCCATTCGACCAACCTCCGTTCTTCGCAGTCCCGAAACGGTCAAAGCGTTTACGTCTAAAGACCAGCTTCGCTTATATAAGCTAATCTGGGAACGTTTCGTAGCTAGTCAGATGGCTTCAGCCATTCTGGATACGATGACGGTTGATTTGGCGGACGGTCCTGTAACGTTCCGCGCAAACGGCTCAAAGCTGAAATTCGCGGGGTTCATGAAGGTATATGTAGAAGGCAATGATGATGGAACGACAGACGAGGATAAACTGCTCCCAGCGCTTGCGGCAGGTGACAAAGTAAAAACCTCGGAAATCGATCCTAAGCAGCATTTCACTCAGCCGCCGCCGCGTTTCACGGAAGCAAGACTAGTAAGAACCTTGGAGGAGCTCGGAATCGGTCGTCCAAGTACTTATGCGCCTACACTGGAAACCATCCAGAAGAGATATTACGTAGCCATGGAAGAGAAGAAATTCATTCCGACGGAATTAGGAGAGCTGGTTATCCAGCTAATGGAGGAATTTTTTCCGGAAATCCTGGATGCTGAATTTACGGCACACATGGAAGGTGATTTAGACCATGTGGAAGAAGGTACTCAGGATTGGGTAAATGTCATTGCCGATTTCTATAAATCTTTCGAGGTTAGACTCAATTTCGCCGAAGAAGAGATGAAGGAAATTGAAATCAGAGATGAACCGTCCGATGAAGTATGCGAGAAATGTTCAAGTCCAATGGTTTACAAGATGGGTCGTTTTGGTAAGTTTTTGGCTTGCTCTGGATTTCCAGACTGTCGCAATACGAAACCGATCATCAAAGATACCGGGGTCCATTGCCCGAAATGCGCAGATGGTTTAGTCGTCGAGCGGAGGAGTAAGAAAGGCAGAATGTTCTATGGGTGCAACCAATATCCTGATTGCGACTATGTGTCTTGGGATAAGCCAATAGAGAAGCCTTGTCCTAGCTGCGGCGGGCTGATGGTGGAGAAAAGGGTGCGCGGAGAAGCGCAGCATCATTGCACGGTATGCAACCACTCCGAAAGCGTTGAAGAGGTCGATGAGGCAGTGGAATAGTTTTGTTGAAAGGTTAGGGGGGCTTTTGTTTGAATGAATACCAATCCGTGACGGTTATCGGCGCAGGCTTGGCCGGCAGCGAAGCCGCCTGGCAAATCGCCAAACAAGGAGTTCCCGTTACTTTATACGAGATGCGTCCTAAGAAACGTACGCCCGCGCATCATACGAATAAATTTGCCGAGCTTGTATGCAGTAATAGCCTTAGAGCAAACGGCTTAGCTAACGCGGTAGGTGTACTGAAAGAAGAGATGAGAAGGCTTGATTCTTTAATTCTGTCCTGCGCGGATTTACATGCTGTTCCAGCCGGCGGTGCTCTTGCTGTTGATCGCGAAGGCTTCTCCGATGAAGTGACTCGGCGACTTCAAGATCACCCGCTCATTACGGTTGTGAACGATGAGGTCACGGAAATTCCTAAGAATGGAATTATCGTGATAGCGACCGGGCCTCTAACCTCTCCGGAATTGGCAGACAGTATTAAGGAGCTGTTAGGCGAGGAGTATTTCTATTTCTTCGATGCAGCAGCGCCGATCGTGGAGAAGGATTCCATCGATTTAGATAAAGTATTTCTCGCCTCTCGATATGATAAAGGCGAAGCAGCTTATTTAAATTGCCCGATGACCGAGGCCGAATTCGACGTTTTCTATGAAGCGCTTATTACAGCCGAAACAGCGGATATTAAAGATTTCGAGAAAGAAATGTACTTTGAGGGCTGTATGCCCATTGAGGTCATCGCTAAACGAGGCAAGCAAACCGTTCTGTTCGGGCCTATGAAGCCGGTAGGACTCGTTGACCCAAGATCGGGTGTGCAGTCTCATGCCGTCATTCAATTGAGGCAAGACAACGCTGCAGGGACGCTCTACAATCTTGTCGGGTTTCAAACCCACCTGAAGTGGGGAGAACAGAAGCGTGTCTTTTCGCTGATTCCCGGGTTGGAGAACGCAGAGTTCGTCCGATTTGGAGTGATGCATCGCAATACTTTTATTAACTCGCCGAAGTTAATACATCCAACCTATCAGTTCCGCGGCAGGGAGAATCTTTTTTTCGCAGGTCAAATGACGGGTGTTGAAGGTTATGTGGAATCTGCTGCGTCCGGTCTTATCTCCGGTTTGAATGCAGGAAGATTAGCTAAGGGACTAGTGCCGATTACTCTGCCTCCGCACACGACGCTTGGAAGCATGGCCCAATATATAACAACAGCAGACTTCAAGCATTTCCAACCTATGAACGCGAATTTTGGTTTGTTTCCGCCTCTCGGACATCGCGTTCGAAGCAAGAAGGAAAAGAATGAAGCGATTGCCGCAAGAGCATTGGAAGGTATCGATGCCTTGAAGCAGGAACTTGAGCAGAGCTCCAATTTGTTGACTCATTAGGGGAAGCAGCAGCGTTTGAATCATAGCTGCTGCTTTTACGGCTTTAATTATCTTGCGAGATGGTGAATCCCTTATTACAGACAAGGAGGAAGGCACATGGAGATGAGCTTTCATGCAACGACGATATGCGCGATACGGCATAATGGCAAAGGTGCCATAGCGGGGGATGGGCAGGTCACCTTCGGCAATAGTATGGTGATGAAGAGCACGGCCAAGAAGGTTCGCAGGTTATATCGCGGCCAGGTTGTTGCAGGCTTTGCAGGATCCGTTGCGGATGCGATTACGTTGTTTGAGAAATTTGAAGGCAAGCTAGAGGAGCATCACGGTAATCTTCAGCGAGCGGCTGTTGAATTGGCGAAGGATTGGCGCTCCGATCGGGTGTTGCGCCGCCTGGAAGCGATGATGATTGTTGTAGATGCGACGGGGATGCTGCTCTTATCGGGAAATGGCGAGGTAATAGAGCCAGATGACGGAATTCTAGCGATAGGCTCAGGAGGCAGCTTTGCACTTGCAGCTGCTCGTGCTTTGATACGCCATGCTCCGGCCATGGAGGCTAAGGAGATCGCTCGTGCATCACTCGAGGTTGCTGCAGACATATGTGTTTTCACGAATAATAACCTGGTCGTCGAAGAAATTTGAAGGGTGGGATTCCGATGAATGATACGCTGACGCCCCGCCAAATCGTGGCGGAGCTAGATAAATATATTGTCGGTCAGAAACCGGCAAAACGATCTGTAGCAGTCGCACTGCGCAACCGTTATCGCCGTAGTCGTCTTCCAGAAGAGCTTCGCGATGAAATTGTGCCGAAGAATATCCTTATGATTGGACCAACAGGAGTTGGGAAGACAGAAATTGCACGTAGACTTGCAAAGCTTGTTCATGCTCCTTTTATCAAGGTGGAAGCCACGAAATTTACCGAAGTCGGTTACGTGGGCAGAGATGTTGAGTCTATGGTTCGAGATCTGGTCGAAACCTCCATTCGAATGGTGAAGGAAGAGCGAATGGAGAAGGTGAAGGACCGAGCAGAGCAAGCGGCTAACGAACGGCTGGCTTCTTTAATCGTTCCGTCTCCCATGAAGCCGAAATCACAGCGAAACCCGCTAGAAATGTTATTTGGCGGCGGCAACACCCCAAGCGATGAGCCGGATCCAGTTGATCCCGCCTTGAAGGATAAGAGGCAGGATGCCAAGGCTAAGCTGGACTCAGGCCAAATGGAGAACGAGATCGTAGAGATTGAGGTTGAAGAGGCAGCGCCGAATCTCATGGATATGTTGGGCGGTCCAGGTCAAGATCAAATGGGGAATATGCAGGAGATGCTTGGACAATTCCTTCCCAAACGCCGTAAGAAGAGACGACTAGCTGTCAAGGAAGCTCGTAAGGTTCTGATCATCGAAGAAGCTGGTAAACTAATCGATATGGATGATGTGATTTCGGAATCCGTCCAGCGGGCAGAACAATCCGGAATTATCTTTATCGATGAGATTGACAAAATTGCCAGTCAAGGCCGGGGTCAAGGGCCAGATGTTTCACGTGAAGGGGTTCAAAGAGACATCCTGCCGATCGTAGAAGGCTCGACTGTTGTAACGAAGTATGGTCCTGTAAAAACGGATTATGTTCTCTTCATGGCTGCTGGAGCTTTCCATGTTGCAAAGCCATCTGACTTGATTCCCGAGCTTCAGGGGCGATTTCCTATTCGAGTTGAGCTAAGCAGCTTAACGGATGAGGATTTCGTGCGAATTTTAACTGAACCCGAAAATGCTCTGACTAAACAATACACTGCACTGCTGCAAACGGAAGGAATTAAGGTGAGTTTTACCGATACGGCCATTTCCGAGCTCGCCCGTATGGCGCAAGAGGTCAACCGTAATACGGAGAATATCGGTGCTCGCAGGCTGCATACCTTACTGGAGAAACTGCTGGAGGACTTATCATTCGAAGCGCCGGAGCTGCAGCTTGAAGAGATGACGATTACTCCTGAATATGTCCGTGAGAAGCTGGCAAGCATTGCAAGCAACCGTGATTTGAGTCAATATATTCTATAATGTAAATACAGACAGGAAAGTGAATCATGAGTCTTTTGATGAAAACCCGGACGTTGAACAATTTATTGCAGAATGCGGCAGGCAAACCGCTTAACTTTCATGAAATGGCTGAAGGGCTTCAGGAAACCATTCGAGGAAACGTTTTTGTTGTGAGCAGGCGCGGGAAGGTGCTAGGTTACGCTCATTCTGCGGGTTTCCCAGAATTGTTCCTTCGTTCCAATGCTGCTGAGGAGCTGCGGTTTCCTATGGAAACGAACGAGAGGTTCTTACAAGTGAAGGAAACCGCGGCCAACATCTCTTCCGACCGGGAGATATTAGCTCCGGTGGAAGCCGCGTTCGAGAAAGGCATCGTAACAATAGTTCCAATTACAGGTGGCGGCGATAGATTAGGGACTTTAGTCCTGTCTCGTGAAAATCAATCGTTTGGTGATGATGACCTGATTTTGGCTGAATACGGGTCCACGATCATAGGTATGGAGATACTGAGGGAAAGAATAGAGGAAAGGGAGTCGGATGCAAGGAATAAAGCGATTGTAACCGTAGCCGTTAACTCTTTATCCTTCAGTGAAATGGAGGCTGTTGAGCAAATATTCGAGGAGCTTGAAGGAAAAGAGGGGCTTCTGGTCGCTTCGAAGATTGCTGACCGAGCAGGGATTACTCGGTCAGTCATTGTGAATGCCCTTCGGAAATTAGAGAGCGCAGGAGTTATAGATACTCGCTCGCTTGGAATGAAAGGGACCTATATCCGTATTCTAAACACGGAGTTGCTGCAGGAGCTCAAGCACCGGAAAATTTAATAATCGTTTTCACAATATATGCGAAAAGCCCGATCTGGTATAAAGATTAGGGCTTTTTTCTTATTGTCTATTATCCCTCACTCGTAGATGATGTTATTAGAAATTTATAATGTGATTTAGTAGCAAGTACTATTTTTTTGTAGAAAAGATGAAATAATTGTCGAACTAAGCAGGAATATGAGCGAGTAACGTGGAATTACAGTTGGGATGCAGTTTGAGGATGTAGAATTCTTTAAATGAAAAGGGGCGACTTTAATGGAAATATTAGGTGGCGCTGCGTTCCAACGTTTGGAAAGCGCGATTAACGCCGCTTCTTTACGACAACGGGTTGTAGCCAATAATATTGCAAACTTAGATGTCCCTAATTTTAAGAGATCTGATGTCGCTTTTGAGGAAATGTTGACGAATGCACTTGGTGTACAAGGAGAGTCGGGTCTTGCGGGAAAGATGACGAATGCTAAGCACATCCCAATTAATAATTCTTATTCAACCCCCACGCCGCAAGTAGTTACAGATAAATCGACAGCTATTAATAACAATCGCAACAACGTGGACATCGACAAAGAAATGTCTTTATTAGCTGAAAATCAATTGCGGTATAACTTGCTTGTCCAGCAAGTAAGTCACGATGTGAAGATGATGAGAATCGGTATTGAGGGGAGACGTTAACGAATGAAGCTTGGAGGATTTGATGTAAGTGCTTCAGCGTTAACTGCCCAGCGCCTCCGAATGGACGTTATATCGTCCAATATCGCGAACGCTGAAACCACTCGTGCCGGTTATGTGAATGGTCAATTCGTTCCTTACCGACGGAAAATGGTTGTTATGGAGGCGGTCCAGCCTCAATTCCGGGATTTGTTAAACCAACAGATGAATGGGTCAACTGCTCAAGGTGTTCAAGTGACTGCTATTAAAGAGGATTCCGCACCTTTCAAGCAAGTTTACAATCCATCGCATCCAGATGCGGATGGCAATGGAATGGTTTATATGCCGAACGTAGATATGCTGAAAGAGCAAGTCGACTTACTAGCCGCTTCCCGTTCCTATGATGCGAATGTGACTGCTTTGAATGCTAGGAAGGCCATGTTTATGAAAGCATTGGAGATGGGGCGCTAATTTTTATAGGCGAAGAACAATCACTTCTTGAAAGCGGGGTGTCAGCTTGATAACAAACTCAATGATAACGCCAGTCGGAATCTTATCCAGTAGCAGTCCGCTTCAAACAAAGGCAACTCCTGCTGAGGCAACAGAAAGCTTTGCTTCCTTTCTTAAGAGTGCTATAGACGGTGTTGCAGCACAAGAACAGAACGTTCATAAGGTCAACGAACAATTCTTGATCGGAGAAGTGGATGAGAATAAAGTGATGATTGCATCGGCGCAAGCCGAGCTCAGTCTCTCATTAACCTCACAGGTGCGCAATAAGGTCATAGAGGCGTACCAAGAAATAATGCGGATGCAAATGTAGTCCTAGTCTAAGAACGCAGCAATAACGCAACAGGGTGGAAGCAGGTTTTCCGCTTCTCAGTTGTGCCAACCGCAGGTGAGGTGAAATTGTGAACGAGAAGTGGGCACAGGTTCGAGATAAGTTGCTTGGTTTTTGGAACCAGTACAGCAAAGCGCAAAAATGGGTTCTCGCCTCAACGGCAGCATTCTTGCTATTTGCAATCATATTATTGACGTATTTGTTCACAAGAACGGAGTACGAACTCGCCTTTCAGAATTTGGACAGCACAGACGCTGCTGCTGTTATGGAATATTTGGATGGGGCTGGCATCAGCTACGAATTGAATAACGGAGGAACCAGCATCTCGGTTCCTAGCGCATCAGCTTCTAAGGTGAAAGTGGACGTAGGTTCACAAGGCTTAGTACAGAACGGTTCGATCGGATTTGCAGAGTTGAGTCAATCCTCTTCTACAATCGGCACGACAGATCAAGAGTTCCAAGTGAAGTTCAGGAATGCATTAAACGGAGAAATTCAGCAGCTATTGCTCAGTAAACAGGGTGTCGCAAAAGTCAAGGCTCTAGTTAATCTGCCTGAAGACAGCGTGTTTCTTAATGAGTCCGATAAGGAAAAGGCAACCGCGGCCGTCGTGATGACCTTCAAGCCGGGATATCGCCCTAAACAGGAAGAGGTCGACAGCTATTATAATCTAGTAAAATCCGCTGTGCCTAACTTAGATATCGATGGAATTACGATAAGCAGCAGCACTTCTGGAGATCTAACGCCTTCGTCACAATTGGGAGGACAAGGTGGATTGGGTGGAGCGCAATACGAAATCCAGTCTGCCATTAAAAGTGATTTTGAAAACGATCTGAAAAGAAACATTCAGCAATTCCTGAACCCCATTGTTGGGATGGACAACATGGTTGTCAGCGTAGTGTCTGCTCTAAATTTTGATAAGAAGATTTCCCAAGAAAATTTAGTGCAACCGCTTCCTGATAATGATAATAACGGGATTCCGATTAGCCGTCAGGAAACCAGTGAAACCTTCACTGGACAAGATGGGCAAGCGGGTGGTGTCGTCGGTACCGGGGAAACGGACATCACGAATTATCCCGGTGGAGGAAGCTCTGGTTCATCAACTTCTGAGAAAGTATCCAGCACAGTGAACTTTGAAGTTAGCCGTATTACTAATAATATCGACTACGGCCCATATAAAGTGAAGGACTTATCGATAAATGTTGGTGTAGACTCCGCCAATATGACACCCGAGAAGCTAACTGAGATCCAAGGTGTTCTTCTAAGAAGCGCACGAGTACTGCTTGCCGAGTCGGGATTGGAATTGACTGATGAAGCATTGGCTGAGCGGGTTTCCGTTATGTCGCAGTCGTTCGAAGGAAATATTGACGCCAACGGCGGCGTTGCAACGTCCACAGTTTGGTTAGCAGGTCTTGGGCTATTGGCGCTTGCGTTGCTTGGTGGAGGCGGCTATTATTTCTATCGCCGTCGTAAAACCGCACAAGAAGCCGCGGAGCTTGCGGCAATGCCTCGCGTAGAGTTGCCGACTATTGATATCGATAATGTTGCAAATGAAAATCAGGTGCGTAAGCAGCTTGAAAGTCTGGCCAAGCGTAAGCCGGATGAATTCGTTAATCTTCTTCGAACTTGGCTAGTGGATGAATAGAGGTGGCATGATGGCTAAAGGAACAGGAATACAGTTGTCCGGCAGGCAGAAAGCAGCCATCCTGCTGATCACCTTGGGACCTGAAGTTTCGGCGCAGGTGTTTAAGCATTTGCGAGATGATGAGATTGAACAGCTGACTCTAGAAATCGCAAATGTTCGGAAGGTTGACGGCGGCGATAAAGAGACTATTCTAAATGAGTTTCATCAAATCTGCGTCGCGCAGGAGTATATCTCTCAGGGCGGTATTACTTATGCCAAAGAGATATTGGAGAAGGCACTCGGCTCTCAGAGGGCAGTCGACATTCTTAATCGGTTAACAGCAACCCTGCAGGTTCGTCCCTTTGATTTTGCTCGTAAAGCCGAACCTATGCAAATATTGAACTTTATTCAGAACGAGAATTCTCAGACGATTGCATTGGTGCTCTCTTATCTGCAGCCAGAGCAGTCTTCTGCAGTGCTATCCTCTTTGCCGCAAGATAAGCAGGCCGATGTTGCCCGTAGAATCGCGTTGATGGATAGCACCTCTCCAGAGGTAATCTCTCAAGTGGAGAGAGTGCTGGAACAGAAGCTTTCTGCGACGGTAACTCAGGATTATACAAATACGGGCGGTATTGAAGCTATTGTACACATTCTGAATGGTGTAGATAGAGGGACAGAACGTACTATTCTGGACTCCTTGGAAATTCAAGATCCAGAACTGGCGGAGGAAATCAAAAAACGGATGTTTGTATTCGAGGATATCGTCAATCTGGACAATCGCTCGATTCAACGGATTATCAGAGATATTGAGAATGCAGATCTTCAGTTGGCGCTTAAAGTGGCTAGCGAAGAGGTTCGGGAAGTTATTTTCCGCAATATGTCCAAGCGTATGGCGGAGACGTTCAAAGAAGAAATGGAATATATGGGGCCTGTTCGCTTGCGTGATGTCGAAGAAGCTCAAACACGCATCGTAGCAACGATTCGCAGACTGGAAGAAGCGGGAGAGATCATTATAGCTCGCGGTGGAGGAGACGATATCATTGTCTAATCTCATCAAATCCTCTCATGTAGTGTCGTTAGAAGATTTAAAGAGACTGGAGCTCTCTCGGATAATCCCTCCAATTTCGCAAAATATTTCAGAATCTGATGTGGACAGCGAAGGAAATCCGACGATTGATGTCGAAACACAAACGTTAAAAGAACGTATCCTTAGCGATGCTGAACAAACAGCCCAGCAAATTTTACTGCAAGCCCATTCTGCTAGAGACGAAATATTAGCTGCTGCTAGACAGGAAGCCGAAGATTGGTGGGAATCCCGACGGAATGATGATGCTGTGCACCGGGAGGAAGCCCAGCGTGATGGTTATTCTGAAGGATACAAAATAGGTGCTGCGCAAGCCGAAGAAGATATAGCTAAGAACTGGGCAGCCCGACTACAGGAAGTTCAAGCCATTGTTGAACAAGCGTATATAATCAAAGAAGAAGTCATTATGGAAGGTGAAGCTTTCCTAGTGGAACTCAGCTGTTCTATTGCTGAGAAAATTATAAGCCGCAAGTTGGCTAATGCCCCAGAAATGGCGATGACGTTATTCGAGAGTGCGCTCTCGCGAAGAAAAGAACAGGGAGTTATAGTTCTTTGCGTATCCCCTTCGCAATTTACATATGTGCAAGCTGCTAAGGATGAGTTAGTTATGTTATTGGATTCCCAAGCTGAGTTACGGATTGTCCCTGATTCATCGATTAAAGAAGGCGGATGTATTGTACGCTCTGCTTTTGGCAGCATCGATGCGCGAGTGGACACGCAGTTGGAAGCCATTCGTGAGCAATTGCTCCGGGTTGCGGCACATAGCGCGGAGGAGGGGATCCGAGATGCCGCTCCTTGACATTAATCGTTATACGGAAACATTGAACCTTCTGGATCCCGTTCGCGTTAATGGTAAAGTCACACAGGTCATTGGTCTAACTGTTGAATCAGAGGGGCCAGATGCTAGTATCGGGGATGTTTGCTCGATTCATCCAATGAAGAGCGGTAAGCCCGTCTTAGCTGAGGTAGTTGGATTTCGCAATAATAGAGTACTTCTCATGCCTCTTGGAGAACTGCACTCCGTAGGTCCCGGATGCGATGTGGTTGCAACTGGAGGTCCACTGACTGTCCAGGTCGGTTCTGAATTGCTTGGCAAAGTATTGGATGGATTAGGCCGGCCGCTTGATGGTTCTAAGCTGCCCGTCCGGATGCCCCACTATTCCACGCATAATTCACCAGGAAACCCTCTTCAGCGCCCAAGAGTGACGGAACCATTAGGTGTAGGGGTCAGGGCGATCGACGGATTGTTGACTGTCGGTCAAGGGCAACGTATGGGTATCTTTGCAGGATCGGGCGTGGGTAAGAGTACACTGCTAGGAATGGTAGCCCGAAACACGTCAGCTGATGTGAATGTCATTGCCCTTATTGGTGAGCGTGGAAGAGAAGTTCTAGAGTTTATAGAGAAGGATTTAGGTCCAGAAGGCCTTGCTCGTTCAGTTGTAGTCGTAGCGACATCGGATCAACCGGCGCTTATCCGAATGAAAGGCGCCTTAATCGCAACAACGATCGCTGAATATTTCCGTGATCGTGGACTTAATGTCATGTTAATGATGGATTCTGTAACTAGATATGCTATGGCATTACGTGAGGTGGGGCTGGCAATCGGCGAACCGCCTGCAACTAGAGGCTATACGCCATCCGTCTTCGCGGCGCTTCCTAAGCTTTTAGAACGATCGGGTACAGGCGCCACGGGATCTATTACAGCCTTCTATACGGTGCTAGTTGACGGCGATGACATGAATGAGCCCATTGCGGATGCTGTAAGAGGGATATTAGACGGTCATATTGTCCTTCATCGTAATCTGGCTAACAAGGGTCACTTCCCAGCTATTGATGTCCTCTCAAGTGTAAGCCGCGTTATGAAGGATATTGTCAGTAAGGAGCAGCAAGGGGCTGCTGAGCAGTTGAAACAGCTATTAACGGTCTATCGGGAATCTGAGGACTTAATTAATATCGGAGCCTATCAGCGAGGTTCAAACTCTGAGATTGACAAAGCTATCCAGTACAATGACCTCATCAAATCTTACACTCAGCAAAAAACAGACGAGAAAATTTCGCTGCAGGATGCGCAGGAGCGCCTGATTATCGATTTTTATAGGAGATGAGAATAAAGAATTATGTCATTTCGATATCCTTTGCAGAAAATCGTTGATCTAAAGGGCAGTCAGAAATCGATGGCGGAATGGGAATATGCGGCATCGCTCGGCAAGCTGAGAAGGGAAGAAGAACGCTTAGAGGCTTTGTTTCAGGAGCGTAAGGGAGTGGAGCGGGAATTACAGGAAACCTCCATGCGACCGACACCGCTTACGCGATTGGTCACTTTACAGCAATACATAGACATACTTGAAGAGCGGATTCAATCACAGAATGAAGGTGTCCGTTCCGCTGAAATCCAAGTGAAAAAATGCCAAGGGATGTTAACCGATAAAATGGTTGATGAGAAGGTTTGGCTTAATGCCAGGGACCGTGCTCTTGAGCGTTTTAGAAACGAGAGATTAGCTAAGGAACAAAACGAGCTAGATGAAATCGCGATTGTTCGGGCTGCTGCTTCTCGCAGATAAGAATAGAAGCCAGAAAGTATCGCAGGAGAAGGGAGTGAGAATCGTGGCGAGCGCAAATGTAGAAAAGAGCAGTTACAGCGGCTTCGAACGATTTCTCTTTTTTGTAACCCCGATCTTGTTCACGGCTGTGCTGCTAGGGGTGTTATTACTGATGTTTAATTCAGAATGGCGTAACGCAGCACTCGAAATTGGGAACAAGATTCCAGTCGTTAATTCCTTGATTCCAGATCCTGCGTCTCAGGTGGAGACGAGTGGAAATACGGATGAAGAATTGACGGTAAATAACGCCAAAGCCAAAGTAGAAGAGCTGAATGCTCTGCTTATGGATCGGGAGACGTTGTTAAAACAAGCAATGGATCAAACGACTGGGCAAAAGCAGCAGCTCGAGCAGCTGCAAATTCAGATCGATGAGTTAACTAAAGCGAACTCGGAGAAGACCATAACGGGTGAGGAATATAAATCGCGGATCTCCGCCTTGGCTAACATGTACGGCAAGATGACTCCTAATAAAGCAGCACCTATATTAGAGAATATGACCTTGGATGAGTCCGCGCTCATTCTAGGAGCAATGTCAGCTGCGGAACGCGGTAAAGTATTGGAGCGAATGACACCTTTGAGAGCGGCTGACGTGACGATGAAGCTTAAGGATGCGGAAACAGTTGATAATCGGGAAATCGCTGCACTTCAATCGCGAGTTAAGGAGCTCGAGCTCAAGGTGGGAGCAGAATCAGATACCTTGGACACAGCAGAGCTTAACCAAACGTTCTCGTCCATGCAAGCTGCTAAAGCGGCTAATCTCTTACTTCAAATGGCCGTAACGAATCAGAGCAAGGTTCTACGTATTCTTGGAGTATTGGATGATGCCGCCCGGTCCGATATCTTATCTTCGATGTCGGATCAAGATAAGAAAACAACTGCTATGCTGGTCGGTAAGATCATTCCACTTAATCCCTAAATGCAGAACTAAACCTATTTGAAGGGAGGTGAGAAAAATGAATATGTCCATTTCAACAACACCGGTATCATCTGGATCTGCTTCAGCAGCTACATCCGGATCAGGCAGCGCTTCTGGTGCAGGTTTCGCAGGTGCTCTTGTTCAGGCAATTGGAGGAGGCAGCAATTCTACTACAGCCGTCGGGGGTTTATCTTTGCCGGTTGGTTTAGCAGGTATATTGGGTCAGGTGGATCCACTTTCTTCAGAAGACCAATCCCAAGATCTGCTTGAATTGATTGCTAAGCTGATAGAGCAATTAGAACAACTAGAACAAGGTGACGGCATTCAGAAGGAAGCTGAGGACCAGTTATCCGCTCTGTTAACTGCAATCCAAGGTCTTGTACAGCAACTTGGACAAAGTCAACCTGATTTAACCGGCTACCCAATGAATGCATCGAATGTTTCACTGTTAAGCCAATTGACAGAGACTTCGAATTCGAAGCCAGTCTTGCAAGCGCTGCGTGAAACATTGCAGCAGCTTTCTACGCTACTTGCCAAAGGGAAGGGCGGCGTTCATGCTGCGGCAGCTTTTGCAGGCCAACTAAAGGCTTTGCTTGATACATTGGAGCCATTAAAAGCGTCTGTGCCTGCTTCAGGACAAGCCGTTACAGATCAGGCGGATAAAGCTGCTTCCGGATCCAAAGCTGCACCAGATAACGGAGTTGCCGTTTCTAAAGAAGCTTTGAATCAAGCTGCGGCAGTTGTCCAAGATATTCGGCGTCCCGTTCAAGTGCTTCGTGATCCGATTTGGCGATTTAATATAGATGCCAATATGGTGAACACAGCCTCAGACGGTCAGACTGCCGTTGTTCCTGCAGCCATTGCATCAGAGGAGTCGAACGACTCGAACTCTCATACAGCTTGGACTTTGTTACGCAACGATGCATCGGCTGCTGCAGAATCAACGCTTGGCAAGCTTGCATTGCCTGCGCAAGTGCCGGTTCAACAATTTGCTCAACAGATTGAGAAGTTCCTAATTAAGCAGTTTTTACTGACACAAGGCAACGGAACGACGGAAGCTAAGCTAACGTTAAATCCGGAGCATCTAGGACAAGTCGACATTCGCATTATTATGCAGAACGGTCAGATAACGGCGCAATTCATGACCGATAATCCAATGGCTCGCGATCTGCTGGATAATCAGATGTCACAGCTGCGATTGGCTTTGCATGGTCAAGGCTTGCAGGTAGATCGCTTGGAGGTTGTCCAGCAATCTTCAGCTTCATCGAATGCATCTTTCCTGCATCAAGATCATCGTCATCCGAACTCAAGAAATAATGGGAACGGCTCTAACGGGCAGGGTAAGAACGGATTATACGAGGATCCCGCTCTATTCGCAGCGGAGCTTGAGAGAAACTCTACGCTTCGAGAATTCGGGTACGGAAGCTCACTCAATGTCACAGCGTAAGACCGGTTAAAGGAGGTGAATTCTGTGGCTGACGTTACTGCAGGAACAACAAATATTTGGCCAAACTACTCCACGAAAAACGTGCAGACTGCGGCCAGAAAACCAGTGAAAGAGCTGGGTAAAGATCAATTTCTTCAAATCTTAGTCACGCAATTGCGTAACCAAGATCCCATGCAGCCCATGCAGGATAAAGAGTTTATTTCGCAAATGGCTCAGTTCTCCTCTCTAGAGCAAATGATGAACATGTCCAAGGAGATGACCTCGTTAAGACAATCGGCGGGTATGGTAGCTGCATTGATTGGCAAGGAAGTTTCATGGATGGAAACGACGGATGCCGGAGTTATTAATCATTCTGGAATCGTGAACTCCATTCTTTGGCGAGACGGTGTTCAATTCGTGAAGGTAGAGAACTTAGAAGTGCCAATTGATGAAATTCTTTCGATCGCAGAGCCTTCTGAAGACAATGAGGAAGAGGTGGTCGGGGGTGAATGATCGGATGCTCGTTGGTCATTTAACGACGGGACGTACGGCACCCATTCAAGGCAATCGTCACCTTAATCGGTCAGGGCAACAAATCGCGGATAACGTTTCGTTCCGTGAAGTGCTCGATAAACAACAGCTTAAGTTCAGTCATCATGCAGAGCAACGTTTACAGCAGAGAGGTATCGAATTGTTGCCCGATCAGCTTGAACGTATTGCCAATGCGGTAGACCAGGCGGCTGCCAAAGGTGCCAAGGATTCTTTGGTATTATTCCGGGACATCGCTATGATCGTAAATGTGCCGAACCGAACGGTTGTTACCGCCATGGATGGTAACTCGATGAAAGAACACATTTTCACGCAAATTGATAGTGCCGTCGTCGTTAGTTAGGAAGTTTGGGCTGGTCCTGCCAAGGAAGCCCAGGTCGCCGACCGATTGAAGCGATCAAAGTAAAACCATATTGGGAGGTAGGAAATTCATGTTGCGTTCAATGTACTCCGGTGTTTCGGGTATGAGAGGTTTCCAAACAAAGCTTGACGTTATCGGAAATAACATCGCTAACGTTAATACGGTAGGCTTCAAAACAGGCCGCGTTATGTTCAAGGATATTTTAAGCCAGTCCATGTCAGGTATTACAGCACCGGTTGAAGGAACAACAGGCGGAGTTAATGCCAAGCAAGTCGGACTAGGCGTATCAATAGCTTCAATTGATACGATCCACACGCCAGGCAGTGCCATGACCACTAATGACGTTAAGGATCTTCGCATTGATGGTGACGGATTCTTCGTTGTAAGCCCTGTCGACGGTGGACCTCAGTACTTAACCCGCGCAGGAAACTTCACCTTTGATTCGAATCGCCAGTTGGTTAACGCCGATGGGATGTTCGTTCTTTCATCTGATGGAGGACCTATTCAATTGGGTGAGGAAGTTACAGCTTTCTCCATTGCACAAGACGGAACGATAATCTCTATTGATCAGACTGGCCTTGCTACTCCTACGGATTTCATAATCGGTGTTGCGAAGGTTGTTAATCCAGGCGGCTTAGAGAAGGTTGGCGGAAGCTTGTATCGTATGACGCCAAATGCAAATCCTGAGGGCGAATTGACCATAGGCGTTGCAGCAGATGTGGAAACTGGAACAGGTGCTATCATATCTGGACAGTTAGAAATGTCTAACGTTGATTTGACGAACGAGTTTACGGAAATGATCGTTGCACAGCGTGGATTCCAAGCAAACTCAAGAATTATCTCCACATCAGACGAAATTCTGCAAGAAGTTGTAAACCTTAAACGATAGTAGGTAATTGATCTTCTGCCATGGGAGGGCTTAGCCCTCCCCCTGGCAGCTCGTGGGGGTCCCAATAATGATTGTTGTCACTCGCTTGAATGGAAGCAGGTTCCATGTCAACGCCTTGTTAATCGAAACGGTAGAAGAAATGCCGGACACCTTAATTACACTTACAACGGGAAAGAAATTCATTGTTGTCGAAAGTTCTTCGGATGTAATCCGGGCTATCCGGAATTACTTACGCAGTATCGGCGTGTTAGCAGCTGTTACCAGCCCAGCAGACACTCAATCGGGGGGAGCTACGTCATGAAAAAACTGTTGCCTTGGCTCGTTTCGCTATTATTGGCGATTACGTTGATTGTCATTGTCACCTTTTACTTCTGGAATACATTGTTTGGGAGCGATAAGTCCAAAGATCCCGAACAAGCGGCGAAGGAAAGCGTTGAGAATGTGCAACCCGAGCCGATATCTGCGGATGAATTAGTAAAAGTTACGTCCGAATTAATTGATATCAGAACCAATCTGGCTGACACGGATTATGTTGTTCAGCTCAGCTTGTCATTCCAATTGGACAGTGAAAAAGCCAAAGAGGAATTCGACAAACTCAAGGAAAATCAGGTAAAACCATTAATAAACCGAGCATTATGGGTTCTAAACCCTGATGATATGACTGGAACCAAAGGCAAGGACCAACTAACCGCTGGACTTATAAATATTATTAATTCGGTGCTGTCAGAGGGCAAATTGACTAAGGTTGGAATCAAAGAATTTATAATGACGCCTATTTAATTTAGCCGAGTATGGACTATGTTTAATCCCAGTACAATTTGACCGCCAGTCAGAAACGTTCGTTTCACTTGGGTCTAAGAAAGGAGTGATAAGTATGGTAGATGTCCTTTCGCAGAATGAGATTGATGCGCTTTTAGCAGCGCTCTCGTCGGGAGAAATGGATGCGGAAGAGCTGAAAAAAGAGGATACGCAGAAAAAAGTGCGTGCTTACGATTTCAAACGGGCAATGCGTTTCTCCAAAGATCATCTTCGCAGCTTGACCCGTATTCACGAGAATTTCGCGCGGTTTTTGACAACGTATTTCTCAGCCCAGCTACGAACGTTTGTCCAGATCAATGTTGTTCAGGTGGAACAGCTGCCGTATGACGAGTTTATTCGTTCCATCCCTAAAATGACGATATTAAACATCTTTGAAGCGGAGCCGCTAGAAGGACGAATGGTTCTAGAGGTTCATCCTAACGTTGCTTTCGCAATGCTCGACAGACTGCTAGGCGGCGGGGGAACTGCGCCGAATAAGATTGGCAGCTTAACTGAAATTGAAAACATCATTATGGAGAAAATTTTCAGCCGAGCGCTTGAGAGCCTGCAAGAAGCTTGGCGAACTATCATTGATTTGCAACCAAGGCTTGAAGCATTGGAAACGAATCCGCAATTCATGCAGATTGTATCCCCGAACGAAACAATTGCTCTTATTTCGTTAAGCACTAAAATCGGGGATACAACAGGAATGATCAACTTATGTATTCCGCACATAGTCATCGAGCCTATCATGCCAAGGTTATCCGTACATCACTGGTTCGTTTCGCAGAAGAAAACAAGAGCCCCTGAAGAACAACTGATGCTCGAGCAAAGGGTTAATAAAGCGAAGCTGCCGATTATTGCCGAGTTGGGTTCTTCCCGAATTTCCGTACAGGAGTTTCTGAATCTTTCGATTGGAGATGTCATTGCTCTACATAAGCCAACGGACGAGGGTTTGGAAGTTAAGGTTGGCGACAAGGTGAAATTTATAGCAAGCCCGGGCACGGTGCGTGACAAGATGGCGATTCAAATTCATGAAATCATCAGTGAAGGAGTAGATGAGATCCATGACGAGTAAAGATTATTTGTCACAAGAAGAGATCGATGCACTGCTTCGTCAATCATCTGGAGAGCAAGATGAAACTCCGGTGACCTCAGGTAGCGCAGATAGTATGTCAATCGATGACTATTTGTCACCTTTAGAGCAAGATGCACTAGGTGAGATTGGAAACATAACGTTTGGAAGTGCAGCTACTGCGCTTTCCACCCTGTTAGGGAAAAAGGTTGATATTACCACTCCTACTGTATCGATTATTGCTCGTGAGTATTTCGAACAGGAGTTTCCAAAGCCTCATGTTGCCGTTCATGTGAGTTACGTTCAAGGATTTGAAGGGATTAATTCTCTAGTAATCAAGTCACACGATGCTCAAGTCATTGCAGATTTGATGCTTGGGGGAGAAGGCAACATAACTTCAGTAGAGCTTAACGAGATTCATATCAGCGCGGTCCAAGAAGCGATGAACCAAATGATGGGTTCATCCGCAACCTCTATGTCCACCATATTCAATCGGATGGTTAACATATCACCGCCTGGTATTGATATTATGGATATTAGCGAAGATTCTGGAACGAGTAATCTACCGCAGGAGAGCGTGTTTGTCAAAATCTCTTTCCGATTAAAGATAGGGGATTTGATCGATTCATCGATCATGCAGCTATTGGCTGTTCCTTTTGCCAGAGAATTGGTGCATTCTTTAATGGGGAGCGTATCTGAAGACACAACTCCGCAGCAGCTGCAACCAGCTGCGACACCTGTTCAACAGGTATATGCGGCTCCGCAGCAGCCTGCCGCCTCAATTCCTCAAGCGCCGCCGGTTTATCATGCACCGCCACCGATGGCAGCTAATCCGCCGATGTATGCTGAACCTAGCCCTTCATATCCGCAGACTATCGGGGCATCGGCTAACCGGAATGTTAATGTGAATCCGGTCCAATTTGCAAACCTGCAAAGTGGAGGATTTGCACACGGTGATGAAACAAATCTTAATCTGTTGCTGGATATTCCACTGAAGGTAACGGTTGAACTTGGCCGGACGCAGAAACAGATCAAGGATATTTTGGAACTGTCCCAAGGCTCTATCATTGAGCTGGACAAGCTGGCCGGCGAACCTGTCGACATCTTAGTAAACAACAAATTGATCGCCAAAGGCGAGGTCGTTGTCATTGATGAGAATTTTGGTGTGCGTGTTACCGACATCGTTAGTCAATGGGATCGAGTCCAAAAAATCCAATAAGTTTATCGGGAGGCAATTTTAATGGCAAACCGCATTCTCATAGTAGACGACGCAGCATTCATGCGCATGATGATCCGTGATATTTTAACAAAGAATGGTTATGAGGTTGTAGGAGAAGCACAAGATGGTGCACAAGCAATCGAGAAATACAAAGAGCTGCATCCTGATTTGATAACAATGGACATCACAATGCCGGAAATGGACGGCATCACTGCATTAAAAGAAATCCGCAAGCTCGATACTAACGCAAAAGTTATCATGTGTTCGGCTATGGGTCAGCAAGCAATGGTAATCGATGCTATTCAAGCGGGTGCAAAAGACTTTATCGTTAAACCTTTCCAGGCAGACCGCGTAATCGAAGCTATTAAGAAAACACTGGGTTAAGTCAGGAGCGTTGAAGATTCATGCGCACTTATGGGCTCACCCAAGAGATGCCGGGGTCGGCATCCGCATGGGATTTGATCTGGGTTTTGTTCGTTCTCGGTATTATCGTCGGCCTGATCGTTCTGTTATTACGATTTTTTGCAAAGCGAAATCGAGGGTGGTGGATGAATCGCTCTCTTCGTTCACTAGGAGGATATTCTCTCGGAACGAATAAATCCATGCAAATCGTAGAATGGAACGGTCGTATTTATGTGCTCGGTATCGGAGAAAATGTGACCTTGCTTGAGTCAATTACAGAACCGGAAATGGTCGCCGCACTACTTGCGGAGCATGACTCCAACACGGTAAGCGCTGGGCCTTCAATGCCTGAATGGCTGCGCAAATGGACTCAGCGTAATCATCCGCATGACGAGGACCTCATCTTCAAAGAGAAGAATAACCAGACAAGCTTCGAACATACGTTGGAAAACCGACTTCGCCAGCTATCTGAAAGAAGACAGCGGGTGGAGCAAATGCTAGAGGAAAACCGTTCCGAAGATCGGACAGACAAGCTATGAGAAAAAAACTGATTTATAGTGTTATAACGCTTCAAGCTCTGCTGCTTGGATTTCAGGCATCTGCTTACGCAGAACCCATTATCGGTGTCACCCTTGGTGATGGGTCGGAGCCAATAGGAGCTTCCGCTTTATCGATGCTCCTTCTAATCACTGTTCTAAGCTTAGCGCCTGCGATTCTAGTACTCATGACAAGCTTTACGAGAATCGTAATTGTACTTGGATTTGTCAGGACGTCACTTGGAACTCAGTCAATGCCGCCTAACCAGGTATTAATTGGTCTTGCATTATTCATGACAATGTTTGTTATGGCTCCGACTTTCTCGCAGTTGAACGAAGCAGCATTAAAGCCCTATCTCGCTGGAGAGATCTCCCAAACGGAAGCTTTGCAGAAGGCTTCTGTTCCCATGAAGGATTTCATGTATAAGCATACCCGGGAGAAGGACCTTCTATTGTTCATGAACTATACACAAACCGAAAAACCGGCGACCTATCAAGATATACCGATTACAGTACTCGTTCCAGCGTATGCCATTAGTGAATTGAAAACGGCTTTTCAGATGGGCTTTATGATCTTCGTTCCTTTTCTAGTTATTGATATGGTCGTAGCCAGTACATTAATGGCGATGGGGATGATGATGCTTCCACCTGTTATGATTTCACTCCCGTTCAAGATTTTGCTTTTTGTGCTCGTCGACGGATGGTATCTAGTCGTTAAGTCACTGTTGACCAGCTTTAGTACTTGAACTACTGAGAAATTGTAAGGTAGGAGGGGACACATGAGCTCCGAATTTGTCATTGGCCTAGCCGGCCAAGCGTTGTACACCGTGCTTAAGGTTAGTGCTCCTATGCTTGGAATTGGATTGATTGTCGGTCTGCTAGTCAGTGTCTTTCAAGCGACAACCCAAATCCAGGAGCAGACACTTGCCTTTGTACCAAAAATTATCGCCGTTTTCTTAGCTATACTGATCTTCGGTCCATGGATACTTAATATCATGGTCGATTTCACCAGTAAATTACTTGGAAATTTGGCGAATTATATTGGATGATGCCAGATGGATATAATCACTCAGGCATTTCCTGCCTTTTTGCTCGTCCTTTGTCGAATTAGCGCATTTTTTATTGTAGCACCAATCTTTTCAACGCGAACTTTCCCAAAATCCATGAAGATTGGACTTTCTTTTTTCGTTTCCCTAATCGTTTTTATGACGATTGGATTTGATACCAATGTAACGGCGGACGCGACCTATATTTTAGCCATCATACGCGAAATATTTGCCGGTCTTCTAATCGGATATGTAGCCTACATTTTTTTCGCAATCGTTCAGACTGCCGGTGGACTGATGGATTTGCAGATGGGTCTTGCAATGGCTAACATCATTGATCCTATAACTGGTGTTACGGCTCCGATGATGGGTAATCTGAAGTTCATGCTAATGTCACTTGTATTTCTATCACTGAATGGTCATCATTACTTGCTCGCGGCCATTATGGATAGTTACGAATGGTTGCCTCTGGATAATAAGCTGTTTGAAATTTATTACGGAGGAAATGTTACGGAATTTCTAACAAGAACATTCGCAGATACGTTTTTACTGGCTTTACAAATCTCAGCGCCGATTGTTGTTACCATGTTTTTGACAGATGTCGGCTTAGCGTTACTCGCTAGAACTGCTCCCCAATATAACGTGTTTGTAATTGGTATTCCGGTCAAAATTTTGGTCGGCTTAGCGATGCTTGTTCTTTTATTGCCGGGATTCAGTGCATTGTTTCAAATGTTATTCGATCACATGTTCGAAGCGATAGAGAAGCTGTTTGTCGTCTTTCGATCATCGTCATAATCATACTTTAATAAATTAGCGGAGGTGCTGGCATGTCCCGTTATCGCCTTAGGATGAATTTGCAATTGTTCGCAGGCGAGAAGACGGAAAGTGCGACACCGAAGAAAAGAAGTGATAGTCGAAAAAAAGGCCAGGTTGCCAAAAGCGCGGAAATACCGGGCTCGCTTATCTTGTTGGGGTGTATTTGCTGCTTAATCATGCTAGGCCCGTTTATGCAGGAACAGATTCTGGCTATGTTTGGCGACACTTTGCTTCACCGGCTTAACATGAACGTTACGGAGCAGAACGTGGTGGCTTTGTTCAGTAACTACTCCATACAAATGTTAATCTTTCTTGCACCTATATTTATATTTGTAATGATAATAGCATTCGGAGCGAATTATGTTCAGATCGGCTGGCTCTTCACACTCGAACCTCTTAGTCCGAAGTTAAGCAAGCTGAACCCGCTGACTGGAGCAAAAGGGATATTCGGTGTTCGGTCAATCGTGGAGTTTCTTAAAAGCTCTGCTAAATTAACTGCAATTGGAATTGTGGTTTATTTGGTACTTTGGTCAGAAAAGGATCGGTTTCTAGCATTAGCTCACATGCCTGTCGAGGGTATCTTCGCTTTTGTTGCAGATTTGACCATCCGTCTTGGACTATTTGTCGCTGTGCTTTTATTCATCCTCGCAATTCCTGATTATATATATCAGAAATATGAATACGAGAAGAAATTGAGGATGAGTAAGCAGGATATTAAAGACGAGCATAAAAATTCGGAAGGCGACCCCTTGATCAAAGGGAAAATCAAGGAGCGTCAGCGCCGTATGGCGCTCATGAGAATGATGCAGGAAGTACCGAATGCGGATGTCATCATAACGAACCCGACACACTTTGCAGTTGCGCTTAAGTACGACGGAACGAAGATGGATGCTCCGACAATCGTTGCTAAGGGGCAAGATTATTTAGCCCTTCGGATCCGGGAAATCGCTAAACAAAACGACGTCATGATTATGGAAAATAAGCCGCTGGCCCGTGCGCTATATGAGAAGACGGAAGTGGGCGATAGCGTACCCGCCGATCTCTTCCAAGCAGTAGCGGAAGTCCTGGCATACGTATACCGGCTCAAAGGCCGGAGGTAAAACTAAAGAAACGAGCTTGTTATGAGCTGTACGTCGAGCGCGGAGAAGGAGGAAAAAGGTCGTCACGGAAAGTTTACGTCCGCCTTTAAATCCGAGTTGTATCCAATAAATCAATTAATAAACAACTTGGATTTACCAGCGGTGTAGTGACGACCTCTTTTCCGGATTCGCAGCAATAATCGACGTATAGGAAATGAAATGCGAGCGGAGGGAATGGGCCATGAAAATTCGGGACTTAAGCATACTCATCGGCGTCATCGGAATTGTCCTGATGATGGTCGTTCCAATTCCCGCAACACTATTGGATATTTTGCTAATCCTGAATATCTCAATTGCGATCATGATCTTATTGATCGCGATGAATACTCAGGATGCGCTGCACTTTTCCATTTTTCCAACGGTATTGCTAATTACGACGGTATTCCGATTAGCACTTAACATCTCTACGACTCGTTTAATATTATCGAAAGCGGAAGCAGGGCATGTCGTTGACACCTTCGGCAGATTCGTAGCCGGAGGCGTACTAGCGGTAGGGTTCGTTGTCTTCCTTATTCTGGTCGTGGTTCAGTTTATCGTAATCACCAAAGGTTCTGAACGGGTTGCTGAGGTAGGTGCACGTTTTACGCTCGATGCGATGCCTGGTAAACAGATGAGTATCGATGCGGATCTCAATGCAGGAATGATTAATGAGCAACAAGCAAAGGAACGGCGCGAGAAAATTGAAAAGGAAGCGGACTTCTACGGTGCGATGGATGGTGCAAGTAAATTCGTTAAAGGAGATGCAGTCGCTTCCATCATTATCGTCCTAATCAACTTGATTGCAGGTTTCATAGTTGGTATGGCCTATCACGGCTTAAGCGCTATGGAATCTCTTGAGACCTATTCCATTCTTACGATCGGAGATGGACTCGTTAGTCAGATTCCGGCTCTACTCATCAGCGTTGCTGCCGGTATTGTCATTACAAGGGCTGCATCGGAAGGCAATATGGCCGATGATTTAGCGAAACAAATGCTTCGATATCCAAAACTGCTTTATATTGTAGCTGGAACAATCGCTCTTCTTGGATTAGCGACACCAATTCCGTTGCTAACAACGATTCCTTATGCGGTCGTTCTCGCTATTGCAGGTAACCGTCTGCAGAAGAACTTAAATCGGAAGATGCAAGAAGAAGAATTACTTGTGGAAGAGAAGCAAATCGAAGAGGTTCGCAGCCCGGAAAGCGTCATTAGCTTGCTGCAGGTCGATCCGATTGAATTCGAGTTTGGTTACGGTCTTATTCCTCTGGCGGATACCCAACAAGGCGGCGATTTACTCGATAGAATTATTATGATTAGACGTCAATGCGCCTTGGAAATGGGTCTAATAGTCCCTGTTATCCGAATTCGCGACAATATTCAACTAAAACCGAACGAATATGTTATCAAAATGAAAGGAAATATGGTGGCTCGTGGCGAATTATTGTTACATCACTATTTAGCTATGAGTCCTGGCTTCGATGATGATTCCGTCACGGGAATCGAAACACAAGAGCCTGCTTTCGGTTTACCCGCATTATGGATTGATGAAGCAACGAAGGAACGTGCGGAAATGGCCGGCTATACGGTTGTAGATCCACCATCCGTCGTGGCAACTCATCTGACTGAGGTTATCAAGAAATATGCGCATGAGCTTATTGGCCGTCAAGAGACGAAGGCTTTGGTTGAGAGCGTTAAAGAATCCTATTCCGCTCTTGTGGATGAGCTTATCCCATCCATTCTAAGCATCGGAGATGTCCAGAAGGTATTATCCAAATTGCTTAAAGAGAAAATCTCCATCAGGGATTTGGTCACCATCTTCGAGACATTGGCGGACTACGGTAAATTCACGAAGGATCCAGAAGTTCTCACGGAATATGTACGCCAAAGCTTATCCAGACAAATAACGCAGCAATATGCGAACGCCACAGAGCCTCTCAAGGTGATTACGGTTAGTCCGGCGGTTGAGAAGAAGATAGCTGAAGCCGTACAGCAATCCGATCAAGGAAGTTATTTAGCCATGGACCCTGCTTCTTCGCAAGCTATTTACCAACGTCTGACGGAACAAGTGAATAGATTGGTTCAATCGGGGCAGCAGCCCATCATTTTAACGTCCCCATCGATTCGAATGTACTTGCGCCAATTGCTTGAAAGAAGCCTGCAAGATATACCAGTCATTTCTTATAGTGAATTAGAGCCAAGTATTGAAGTGCAAAGTGTCGGGGTGGTGAACGCATGAAGGTTAAACGATATATAGTCGATGATTTGCCCGAAGCAGTAAAAATGATAAGAAGCGAGCTAGGCTCTGACGCAGTCATTCTGAATACGAAGGATATCCGCATCGGCGGATTTCTTGGTATGTTCAGCAAGAAGCGTGTAGAAGTTATTGCTGCTATTGACGAAACCTCTAAGAAAGCTCCAGCAAGAGCACCAACACCTGCAGCACGACCTTCAGAGAGAAGACAAGCCGCATCGTTAGAGGAACTTACAGTTCCTTCAGCCTTACTACCCTCAAATACCGTGCGTGAACGCTATTCCCAAGCTCCTTTCTCGGATAGCGGCAGAAATCCGACAGCTCCGCCAACCGACATGCAACGCTTGCAAACGCAAGTGAGTTCCGTTCAAATGAATGCCTTTCAAGGCAGCATAGAACAAGCTGAAGTGATACAGGAAATGGACATGTCTGCTCAACGCCAACATTCACTTCAGCAAAGGTCTGACACTCAAGCTGCGACACTAGCCGCAGCCGTTCAAACTTTAGAAGCAAGAGAGAGTAAGCAAGCGAAGGATGAGACGTCCGCTTTATTGCAGGAACTGCGTTCGATGAAAGAAATGATGACGAAAATGGCAAAGCAGCAAACTTATCGAACAATGCCGGAATCCGTCATGAAATGGAGCAAACGTCTAGCAGAGCAGGGGGTTGACCCGACTTACGTAGAGCAGTTTGCAGAAAAGGTCAATCAACTGTTAGAAGAGCTTGGTGAAGAAGAGCGGCAGTCTTCCTATGACATTGCTCGCAGTGTACTCTTAGACTGGTTGAAGGATGCTCGTGGAACGGGTATTAACACGAGCACACGAATCGTTCATTTCGTCGGACCGACTGGAGTCGGCAAGACAACAACCATTGCCAAACTCGCTGCTGAGCAATCATTTAATCATAAACGGAGTGTTGGTTTTATAACAGCAGATACTTATCGGATTGCTGCAGTAGATCAATTGCGTACGTACGCAGATATCTTGAATGTGCCTCTTGAGGTTGTATTTTCGCCAAGCGAGTTAACCCGTGCTTACAAAAAGTTTAGTAATCACGATTTATTATTCATGGATACAGCAGGCAGAAATTACCGTAATGAGCTGTTTGTATCAGAGGTTAACAGCTTGCTCTCTCCAGGTGAACAGACGGAGACGATTCTTGTTCTGAGCATGACGCATAAGTATAACGATATGAAGCTTGTAGCTTCTCAATTCGTCAAGTACGGAGTCAATCAACTTTTGCTGACCAAATTCGACGAGACGGACTCCTTCGGTGCCATTATCAATTTGGCTAAGGAGTTTAACTTCCGAATATCCTATATTACTTTTGGACAGGCGGTACCGGATGACATTAGACCTTTCGATCCGGAAGATTTAATAAGACGTTTGCTGGGGGATCCTGCCGATGAATGATCAAGCGGAAGCTCTCCGGCATTTGGTTCATTCCAAGGATGCTCAGGCAGCACGTGCAACGCGGATCATAACCATTACTAGCGGTAAAGGCGGTGTAGGCAAATCCAATTTCAGCCTCAATTTCGCGATGTCACTGCAAAAGCGGGGATACAGCGTACTGGTGTTTGATGCAGATATCAGCTTCGCGAATATCGATGTTCTGCTGGGAACACCGGCCCAATACAATCTCATCCACTTGCTTAAAGGTGAGAAAACGATCTGGGAAATTATCCAGAAGGGTCCGGGAGGATTACAATTTATTGCAGGCGGCTCGGGGTTTCAAGATTTGGTACGGCTAAGTGAGCAGGAGCTCGAATATTTCGCCGAACAGATTGGAAAGCTGCACGGCCATGTAGACTTTATTCTCTTTGATACCGGTGCAGGCTTATCCAAAGAAACGGTAAGGTTCATCACAGCAGCCGAAGAGACAATTGTTGTCACTACACCAGAACCGACCTCGATTACAGACGCATATGCCTTAATTAAGATGTTGAAGTCAATGGGGCATCAGATCTCCTTCCAGCTAGTTGTAAATCGCGTTTCTGACGAAAGAGAAGGAAAGCAAACTGCTGATAACATCCGTCAGGTAGCGAATAAATATTTAGGGCTTGAGATACCTGTACTGGGATTTATTCCAGACGACTCTAACGTATCTAAAGCCGTGAAACGTCAAACACCCTTATCGATAGCATTTCCAGATAGTGTTGCGACACGGGGAATTGACCGCATTGCATCCCGATTCTTGTTAGAGGAAAGGGAAAACTCCTCCTCACGGGGCTTATCCAACTTCTTGCAACGAGTGAAAAAACTTTGGAGCTAATCCAATTCTCGTTCGATGATTGATATAACTCAGCCATCTAGATCAACTGGGGAGGACGGCCCAAATGTCGGAATTTAACGTGTTAATAGTAGATGATTCGCCATTCATGCGCAAAGTCTTCAGTGATTTTATTGATGCGGATGCTGCTTTCAAAGTGCTTGCAACCGCTTCTAATGGAATGGAAGCCGTAGATTTGGCGTTAAAGCTTAAGCCAGACATCATCACGATGGATCTAGAAATGCCGCAAATGAATGGGCTAGAGGCTTTGCAACGTATCATGGCGATTCATCCGGTCCCGGTTATCATGCTGTCTGCAGTTACGGACAATGGCACGAGAAATACAATCAAAGCGCTGCACTATGGTGCCTTCGATTTTATCCGCAAACCGGACGGTGCGGTTAAGCTTGATATTCAACAAGTCGGATTGCAATTACTTGAAAAGTTACATATTGCCGTGGAGATGATGAAAAGCGGTAACTTCAGGATGCTGCCAGCCGTTGAAGAGAAAGTTGAATCAACTGCTATGCCTGGTGCTATTGTTCTAAAGCCGGCTGAGCCACTGAAGGAGGAGAACAAGAATCCTCTGATATCTGCCGATCCGATTTCACAGAAGGTAATGATAAAAGCTGACTTACCAACGGTTGATCCTCCCCAATTGAAAGGTGTGGATCTGACGGCAAAGAAGGAAACGAATACGATTAATCTAAACCCACCGTTAGCCCCTTTACCAACCAGTTATAGCGGGATAACGAAGCCTAAATTACCTGAATTACGGCAAGCTCCTGAAACCGCTCGCAATCAGGAAATAAAGAACGTTTCTGAAATAGAGAAGAAGCTTCCTGCGAACCGGTTAACTAAAGCTATTATTCCTTCAGATAAGCCGGCATCAGCGACGATTAAAGCTAAGATTAATTATGCATCAACCACATTTACTCATTTGGTAGCGATTGGCACCTCTACGGGTGGTCCGCGGGCGCTGCATGAAGTACTTACTGGCCTCCCGGCAGATTTTCCAGCACCGGTACTCATTGTCCAGCATATGCCGCCTAAATTTACTCACTCCCTGGCTCAACGACTGGATAGCTTTTGCAGCATCCATGTTCGAGAGGCAGTTGACGGAGAGCCGCTTGAAACCGCCACGGCCTATATTGCTCCTGGTGGTAAGCATATGTCTCTAGGCAACGATGGGAAAGGCAATTTACGGATTAAATTGTCGGAGGAAGGGCCTAGGGGCGGGCATATGCCTTCAGTGGATGTGTTGTTTGAATCCTTAATCGGCCACCAGCAATTAAAAAGGCATATCGTGCTGATGACCGGAATGGGGAGCGATGGAGCTAGGGGTATGAAGGCGCTCCAATCGGACGGTGCATTAACAACGATCGCGGAAGCCGAGCAAACGTGTGTCGTATATGGAATGCCGCGTTCCGCTGTTGAGCTTGGAGCTGTGTCCCATCTGTTACCTCTTCAAGGAATCGCATCAACGCTTATACATAAAGTGAAGCACCGCAATTGATGAAACTGCTCGCTGAAAGCTCAGCCAACCAGGAGGTGTCCTGCCCGTGGAAATGAATCAATACTTGTCCATGTTTATTGAAGAATCAAACGATCACTTACAAGCATTAAACGAGAATATGCTTAAGCTGGAGCAACAACCGGAGGACATTAATATCGTTCAGGTTATATTCCGCTCTGCTCATACGCTCAAAGGAATGTCTGCGACAATGGGATTCGAGGATCTCGCCGCATTAACGCATGAAATGGAAAATGTGCTTGATCTAGTCCGCAACAACAAATTAACGATGAACGGTAATATTTTCGACACGCTCTTTAAATGCTTGGACTCGCTTGAGGAAATGGTACAGGACGTTATTAACGGCGGTACAGGCAAAGGAGAGGTCACAGAGCTAGTTGAGCGACTAAAAGCGATCGTAAAGGGTGATGATGGCAGCAAAAAAGCTGCTAAAGCAGCGGGTCAAGGTCAAGACATCCCTTCCTCCTTGGTACTGGATCAATATCAGCTGTCCGTTCTGGGTCAATCCTTAGATAGCGGCAACAAAATATATTATATCAATGTTAAGGTTCGGGAGGATTGCTTACTTAAAGCCGCTCGTGCATATATGGTATTCGATGTTCTGGAACGAAACGGAGAAGTCGTTAAATCATTTCCTTCCGTACAGGAAATCGAGCAAGAACAATTCGAACATAGCTTCTCCGTCTATTATATTTCCCAAGTGGATGAAGCTATTCTGATTGATAGCATTTCCCGTGTTTCCGAAATCGAATCTGTTCACTTAACAGCGGTTGATCGCAACTCTTTAGACGAATTGGGAAGCGTGAAATTAGCAACCACCCCAACCAAGGAAGCAACACAGGAAACAGCAGCCGCTTCTTCTGCTGCAGACATATCTCCAGCTTCACCAAAGATGGATGCAAGTGCTCCCCGTACTGCTCCTGCAGCCTCCACAGGAAATGCAGCCCCGCGTACCATTCGGGTTGATATTGAACGTCTAGATTCGCTGATGAATTTATTCAGTGAATTGCTAATCGATCGCGTTCGACTGGAGCAACTCGCTTCAGAGGTGCGTCGTAACGATTTGACAGAAACAGTTGAGCATATGGCACGTGTTAGTACTGATCTGCAGAGTATTGTTCTGAAGCTTAGGATGGTGCCTGTAGAGAGTGTCTTTAACCGTTTCCCAAGAATGGTTCGTGATTTAGCGAAATCTCTGGATAAGAAGATTGATCTGGTCATCACTGGAGCGGAGACAGAATTGGATCGTACGGTCATAGATGAAATCGGAGATCCTCTTGTCCATTTGATCCGAAATGCTGTAGATCACGGAATCGAGCCTTTTGTCGAACGAATTAAGCTGGGCAAACCGGAAATAGGGACGGTTCACTTGCGAGCGTTTCACAGTGGAAATCATGTCTTCATCGAAATCGAAGAGGATGGAAAAGGAATCAATCGTCCGAGAGTCCTCGAGACAGCGATTAAGCGCGGGGTAGTAACTGCAGAAGAAGCAAAGAACTTATCAGATGATGAAGTGAATATGCTGATTTTCGCAGCAGGCTTTAGTACAGCGGATAAGGTGTCGGATATTTCGGGGAGGGGCGTAGGCCTTGATGTCGTAAAATCCAAGATTACCTCACTCGGCGGGCACGTCTCCGTTCATTCCACGTTGGGTACAGGGACAAAATTTTCTATACAGCTGCCGCTTACGCTTTCTATCATTTCTGCGATGCTGATCAAGTTAGGTTCAGAGAAATACGCGTTCCCGCTTTCCTCTATTGTTGAGACGGGCTCAGTTAAGCAAACAGACATTCGCACCATGCACGGAAATCGGATGATCGATTATCGTCAATCTATCATTCCTGTCGTTTCATTAGCGAGCTTGACAGACTCTCCAGATTATCGCGATGACGGGGAAACAGAAACCGAAATGCTTGTTATTCGCAAAGGGGACAAGCTCGCTGCTGTCTTAGTTGATGAGTTTATTGGACAAAGTGAAATCGTTCTTAAGCCGCTAGGCAAATATTTGAGCGGCAACTTGGGTATTGTTTCTGGGGCTACCATACTCGGAGACGGACAAGTGGCATTGATCGTCGATCCAAACACGCTTATTAAATAATATACCGGACTCTTAAGGAGGTTGTATTCCATGGCAGAGGAATTGAAAGTGATTGTCTTCACGCTTGCGCATGAAGAGTATGGTATAGAGGTGGACAGAATTCGTACAATTGAGCGGATGTGTCCAATTACCCGAGTACCAAAAACACCGGATTTCGTTAAAGGTGTCATTAACCTAAGAGGAATCGTTATTCCCGTTATCGATTTGCGAGGCAGATTCGGTCTTCCGGAAACAGATCTCACTGATAATTCCCGGATAGTTATCGTTGCTGCCAATGATTTAGAGGTAGGCTTTATCGTTGATTCTGCTAATGACGTTATGGATGTCATGAGTGACGCCATCGAGAACCCTCCTGAGGTACTTGGCGGAATTAAAGCGAAATATTTGAGCGGTGTAGCTAAGATTGGCGATAATCGCCTTCTTATCTTGCTTAATCTGGTCGAAGTTCTAAACCGCAACGAAATCATTCAGCTAGAACAGTTTGGAGAATAATCAGTGAGCCTCTTTAAGAATGACCCTGAATTTAAGATGGATGTCCTTCGGGAAGTCGGCAACATTGGTGCAGGAAATGCAGCAACTGCGTTATCTACCTTGCTAAATAAGCCAGTAGATATGGCAGTACCTACGGTCAGCTTCATTCCCTTTGAACAAATTGCAGATCAGGTTGGCGGATCTGAAGCTGTCGTTATTGCTATCTTCCTAAGAGTTGATGGCGATGCTCCCGGCAACATGTTCTTTATCATCACACGGGAACAAGCAAGGCGTTTATTACAAGGATTACTTGGGTTCGATGCTGCCGGGAACGATGACTATAACGAGTTGGAATTGTCCGCTCTTAGTGAAATCGGTAATATTCTAGCTGGTTCCTATTTGTCTTCCCTCGCTGACTTTACAGGACTTCATATGTCACCTACTGTTCCTTCACTGGCTGTAGATATGGCAGGAGCAATTCTAAGTTATGGACTACTTCAATTCGGCACGATGGGCGATGATGCCCTTCTAATCGATACGACTTTTCTTGAAGGTAATGATGAGGCAGAAGGTCACTTCTTCCTTATTCCGGATCCAGAGTCGTTCGATAAGCTTTTCCGTGCGTTGGGAGTGCCGATCTAATGGCTGAGGGCACCCTCATCAAGGTAGGGATGGCTGATTTGAATATCGCCGAAGGCGGTGCGGTGCTCAAAACAACGGGCTTGGGTTCATGCGTGGGGTTGACCTTGTTTGATCCTGTGCTTCGTCTCGGTGGAATGGCACACATTATGCTGCCTTCCTCCGAAATTGCTCGTGAAGGGCAATTGAATATTGCCAAATATGCAGATACAGCTGTCCCGGAGCTCCTGCAAAGAATGAAAGACAAAGGTGCGGTTAAGGAACGCGTAATCGCAAAAATGGCAGGCGGCGCTCAGATGTTTGCTTTTATGGGGGGATCGGATACGATGCGTATTGGTCCTCGTAATGTAGAAGCCGCAAAACTAGCATTAGAATATTTCTCGATCCCACTTCTTTCCGAAGATACCGGGGGTAATTACGGGAGAACGGTAGAATTGGACAGCTTAACCGGAATATTCAGCATTCGTAGTGTGCAGTTTGGATTAAAGGAGATATAAGATGATTGGTTCCTGGCGCTTAAATGTCGGATTCGGCGCGTTCGGCGCATTATTAACCTTCTTGTTTTCTCTATCGAATAATCCTATTGGAACGACTCTGCTTCGGAGTATCTATGCGTTTCTTGTGTTTGTTTCTCTTGCATTTGCAGTAAGGTTTGTATTGGGACAGTTAGTAGTTCCTGGAGGTCCCGCGCATGAAGATTTAATCCCAGAAGAAGAGCGCGGTGCAGTACTCGATTTAACGACCCCGGATGAAGAAGATTCTTTATCTGAAATGATGAAGGAACAATGGGCGGGTGGGAAAGCGAAGCACGTTAAAGGCTTTCAGCCCCTGCAGCCCAAACGATTGGTATCAATCGACAATCCCGATCCGGAGGAAGTAGTTCAGGCGATTCGTCGTTTGACGGACGATTAAGGATGGTGAAGCAACTATGGTCGATCAAATACGTTCCCGGTTATCCCATCAGGACTTATGGCAACGTTGGAAAGAGGACGAGGATCCGGATGCACGAAAGCTTCTGATCGAGCGATATTTACCACTTGTGGATTATGTATCCAGTCGAATGGCTGTTGGCTTACCGAAAAATGTAACAAAGGACGATTTAGCGAGCAATGGCGCTATGGGCTTAATCGATGCTATTGAGAAGTTTGATTACCTCAGAGGGCTGCAATTTGAAACCTATGCCTCTTGGAGAATCCGCGGGGCTATTATTGATGGTCTTCGGCAGGGAGACTGGGTTCCTCGATCAGTACGTGATAAAGCGAAAAAAATGGAGGACGCATACGCCGTTCTGGAACAGAGAAATTTACGGTCTGCTTCAGATGACGAAATATGCGACTATTTGAATATTAGCGATAAAGAGTTTCAACAAATGCTTCAGGATGTTGCCCTATCCGCGGTTTTTTCTCTTGAGGATCCGCTCCGCGACGAGGAATCAGAGACAAGGCTTTCTTTGCTAGTTGATGATAAAGCGGTGAATCCGGAATCTAAGGTTCATGAGACCTTCTTGAAGGACTCCTTAGTGCTCGGGATTCAGAAATTAACGGAGAAGGAACGTACCGTTGTTTCCTTATTTTATTACGAAGACCTTTCTTTAAGCGAGATTGCTGAGGTTATGTCCTTGTCTCCATCACGTATTTCGCAGCTTCATTCAAAAGCGATTTTAAGGCTTAGAGGTGCTCTAGCCAAACAGAAGGATCAATTACTGCATTACCGATAAACAAGGGGGGGGAATAATTATGGCTGAAATTGAGAGTTTGTCATTAGCAGAAAGCTTACAGGTCACAATTTCTGAAGATAAGATGCAGGCATTCTTAATTTTCAGGCGTGTCGAAGGCAATTTTAAGCTTAATACTCGTGAACTGGAGCATTATCTGCACTCTCAAGGAATTAAATATGGTCTGCAAACTGACACTCTCTATTTAATTGCCCAAACACCCCAAGATTTTTTCTTCACACAAAACATTATTGCTTTAGGGACTGCTCCGCAGCATGGGAAAGATGGCTTTGTTAATGTCCTCTTCGGTGAGTCGGAGGAGCAAGATCGTCGTCCAGTGGTAAGAGAGGACGGCAGCGTAGACTATAAACAAGTTACTCAATTGGCTAATGTAAAATCGGGTCAACTCATTGCCGAGAGAGTGCCTCCAGAGCCTGGCAATCCAGGTAAAGCTGTCACTGGCGAAGACATCTTGCCAAGGGACGGGAAAGAAGCACATTTTAAGGTTGGGAAAAATGTCGTTGTTAACCCAGAGAAAACGGCCATGTATGCGGCGATAGATGGTTTGGTAACTAAAACCGACAAAGAAAAGCTAAACGTCTTTCCCGTCTATGAAGTAAACGGTGATGTGGATTATAAAATCGGCAACATCGATTTCGTTGGGACGGTTGTCATCCGCGGCAATATTCTCACGGGTTTTCGCGTTAAGGCCTCAGGAGATATTCGGGTAACAGGCGGGATCGAAGGCGCCGAGGTAGAGTCGGAAGGCTCGATCGAAATTTCCGGAGGCGTAATTGGAAGTAACAAAGGTTTTGTAAAAGCAGGACGGAATGTAAAATGCTCCTTCATTCAAGAAGGTAATGTTTATGCGAGCGAGGACATAATCGTAGCTCAAAGCATCATGCATTCTAATGTTCGAGCAGGGAAATCCGTCCAATGTGCAGGGGCTAAGGGTTTAATTGTTGGAGGTTTGATTCAAGCAGGAGAGCGCGTTACCGCGAGAATGATCGGAAACTCAATGTCAACCGCAACCGTCATTGAGGTCGGTGTTAACCCTGAGCTGCGCCATGAGTTTAATGACCTCAGAGCAACCATTCGTCAATTAGCTGAAAATATAGACAAATCCGACAAAGCACTCACCATGCTTGACCAGCTGGCTTCCGTCGGACAATTATCACCTGATAAGCTGGCTCTTCGAATCAAGTTTTCAGCAACCAAACGGCAAACGATTGAGGAACTGAAGACGGCTAAGGAGCGAGTGCTCGAAATCGAGAAAACGCTGGAAGATGCAACGCTGGCCCGTGTAGATGCAATTCATACCTTATGGGGCGGGACAAAGGTTGTAATTGGAAGGTATACGCGCTTCGTGAAGGATAGCTGTCAGAGAGTATCCCTCCGTTTCTCCGATGGGGATATTATTATGATTCCTTTTATCGGGTAGATGAGGTTAAGGGGTTATGATGTTCGTTCTAAACTTGACATGAGGTGAGCAATCATGAGCTACAAATCAATCGACTTGCAGACATCCCTCCCTCGTACTTTAGAGATGTCGCCGTTGCAGCACCAACAGCAGCAACGTTCAGCAACGGAGCAATCCTTACTGGGACAACAAGCGATGAAAACAGCAGAGCATGATGCAAAGCGAAGCGTAAAAGCAGAATCGACATCTAACGGCACGATCTCAGAGCAAGATCCGCGCAATCAGAACAAACAATCTCCATCACGTGATAAGAAGAAGCAGCCCCATGAACAGGAACAAAATAGCATACCGGAGCACCCGTATAAAGGAAGGCATATTGACTTCATAGGTTGATCTGGCACGAGAGGAGTTTTATCGTGAGTCCAAGTCCGTGGTTAAGTATAGTGTTACTAGGAGTAGCCATTACCGGTTATGCGTGGATGATCCCAAAGGCTAGCGGCAAAAGCAAGGAAACTGAATTTGTCAGCGAAGCTGCCTATGATCGACTTCTCGAAGATTTGGAAACCGAAAACCGGGAGCTTGTCGATGCAGTTGCCAAGTTCAAACGGGAACAGGACGAAACAGTCGAGAAACTAGGACGTCGAATCGTTGATATGGAGCAACAGATGATAAAGTGGCTGGAGCAAGCTCCTGCTTCCGCAACATCCTCGCGATCCGAGACTTTAGATTTAGAAACCTCTGAGACAACCTCCTCTGAGAAGATTATTACAGAGACAGCCGCAGCATCCTCCATCATACATACCCCCTCCTCCGATCCGGTTATGCATGAGGATATCGCAATACCGCCGCCGACCATTCGCAGCAGATATTCAGAGCTGTTAGAGCTGCATGATAAAGGTAGATCAGTTGAACAAATTGCCAAAGCAATGGGGATGAACAAAGGAGAGGTGCAATTGATTTTGCAGCTCGTGCGTCGGGAGGAACAGCAGCATGCGTAAATATCGCAGTTGGTTAATGGGACTTGGGGTTGGACTAATAATCGGTGCATCGATGCTGCAGGTGATCCTAATGGCCAAGGACCAATCGGTAATGGTTGAAGAACAATCGTTAACACGGGAGCAGTTAGATGAAACCGCCAAGAAATCAGGTCTAGTTCTACTTACAACGGACCAATTGGAAGCTAAGGTGGATGAAGCTGTTACAGCTGCATTAGAGGAAGCATCGAATGACGAGTCTGCTAAGATCGACGAAACGCAGGGAGATCTAAAGCTTTCTCCCCTAGAAACCAATGATGCCGAAAACTCGCCTACTCCTTCCGAGACAGCAGATTCCAGCAAGCCTGCTGCTGGCTCAAAAGGCCATAGAGAAGTCACAATATATATTCCTTATAAAATGAACTTAACTGAAGTTGCGGATAAGCTGCAGGTTCTAGGCGTCATTGAAGATGCAGATGATTTTGTCACAAAAGCATGGTCCATATCCAAAAAGCTGAGTGTGGGTACGTCTATTTTCAAGGAAAATTCGACCTATAAACAAATTATGGATGAGCTAACCCGTACGAAAGAAGATTAATTTACGTTTTTCTTGGAATCCGAGAGTATATCGTCAATTAGTCATTGCGTGTAAGAACCCAATATGGTATATTATTTTCTGGTGTAAAAAACACACGCTTTTCAATTTCGTCAACGGTGCTCATCTTGTGTTAAACGAGGGAGTTTTGGCGAAAAAGGCGAAGAGCGGCGGAGATTCACCAAAAACCACTAGGAGGTGCAGGAAGATGGCAGTCATTTCCATGAAGCAACTGCTCGAAGCAGGGGTACACTTCGGTCACCAAACACGTCGTTGGAACCCGAAGATGGATAAGTACATCTTTACTGAACGTAACGGAATTTACATTATCGATTTGCAAAAAACGGTTAAAAAAGTAGACGAGGCATACAACTTCGTGCGTCAGCTTGGAGAGAACGGCGGAACGATGCTGTTCGTAGGAACAAAGAAACAAGCGCAAGATTCCGTTAAAGAGGAAGCTGAGCGCAGTGGTCAATACTACATCAACCAACGTTGGTTGGGCGGTACATTGACAAACTTCTCTACAATCCAAAAACGTACTGATCGTTTGCACCAATTGGACAAATGGGAGCAAGATGGAACTTTCGAAGTGCTGCCTAAGAAAGAGGTTATCATTCTTCGCAAGGAGAAAGAGCGTCTCGAGAAATTCCTCGGCGGTATTAAGAACATGCGTAGATTGCCAGATGCTCTATTCATTATCGATCCTCGTAAAGAGCGTATCGCAGTAGCGGAAGCACGCAAGTTGGGCATTCCAATTGTGGGTATCGTAGATACAAACTGTGATCCAGACGAGATCGATTATGTAATCCCAGGTAACGATGATGCAATTCGTGCTGTTAAGCTTCTTACTGCTAAGATGGCAGATGCAATCGTTGAAACGCGCCAAGGTGAAGAAACTACGGCTTAATCGCCCTTGCCTTCATAAGGAAACAATCAAAGGGTGGTCAGAAGAGAACCTTCTCACCGCCCTTTTTTTCAGAAAAAATACAATTTGCTTACCACGAGGGCATGCGCCTAAGGGAGCACAATTATAGGAGGAGTCTACATGGCAGTAAGTGCAGCAGATGTTAAATCACTTCGTGAGAGAACCGGAGCAGGCATGCTGGATTGTAAGAAAGCTTTGGAGGAAGCAGGCGGCGACCTAACGAAAGCAGGCGAGCTTCTTCGTGAGAAGGGCCTAGCAGCAGCAGCCAAAAAAGGCGATCGTATCGCTACTGAAGGCGTTGTTGAATCGTACATTCATGCAGGCGGACGTATCGGAGTTCTTGTAGAAGTTAACTGTGAGACTGACTTCGTAGGAAAAACAGATCAATTCCGTTCTTTCGTGAAGGACATTGCCATGCAAATCGCGGCTGCTAATCCGAAATTCCTGACCCGTGAAGAAGTTTCTCAAGACGAGCTTGACAAAGAAAAAGAAATTCTTCGCAACCAAGCCTTGAATGAAGGCAAGCCGGAGAAAATCGTTGATAAAATGGTTGAAGGCCGTATGAACAAATACTATGAGGAAAACTGCCTTATGGAGCAAGTGTTCGTGAAGGATCAAGACAAAACCATCACAACATTGCTTAACGAGAAGATCTCTGCAATCGGTGAAAAAATTTCCATCCGTAGATTTGTCCGTTATGAGCTTGGCGAAGGCCTAGAAAAGAAAGTCGACAACTTCGTCGAAGAGGTTATGGCTCAAGTTAAACAATAATAATAACGAATCTAGGGAGCACAGTGTGTTCCCTATTTTTTAAACTTAAGACTTGGGTGGAGGTACAAACGTTGGAACGTCCTGTTTATAAACGTGTGGTATTAAAGGTGAGCGGCGAGTCGTTATCTGGACCGAATGGATACGGCATCGACGCAACGACCATCTTGTCGATTGCCGAGCAAATCAAAGAGGTTATTGAACTTGGCGTGGAAATTGCAATTGTATGTGGCGGCGGTAATATCTGGCGGGGTATTGCGGGGAGCCAGAAGGGTATTGATCGTGCGACTGCGGACTATATGGGTATGCTAGCTACGGTAATGAATTCGTTAGCCTTACAAGACGCGCTTGAACAAATGGAAGTACCCACTAGAGTGCAAACCTCTATTGCCATGCAGCAAATCGCAGAGCCTTATATTCGTCGTCGGGCAATCCGACATCTGGAGAAGGGCCGTGTTGTTATCTTCGCTGCAGGTACGGGCAATCCTTTCTTTTCTACAGATACGACTGCTGCACTCAGAGCCGCCGAGATTGAAGCCGAGGTCATTCTTATGGCTAAGAACAAAGTGGACGGCGTTTACAGTGCAGATCCTTTTAAGGATTCGACTGCTGAGAAGTATGAGCAGCTTACTTACATGGATGTACTTAACAAAAACCTTGGTGTTATGGATTCAACCGCATCCTCGCTTTGCATGGATAACAATATTCCGCTTCTCGTATTTGCAATTACCGAGAAAGGAAACATTAAACGTGCCGTAATGGGTGATAAGATCGGCACCATAGTAAAGGGGAGTATCGACTGATGCCTCAAGAAATTAAAAAAGACGCAGAAGAGCGTATGGAAAAAGCAATGGGAGCTTTGAAGCGCGACTTAACTACTTTAAGAGCGGGTCGTGCATCGGCTGCCATGCTGGATCGTATTCAAGTAGACTATTATGGTACACCAACACCGATCAATCAGATGGGTTCGATTAACACGCCGGATTCCCGTACACTGATTATTACGCCTTGGGACAAAACCGCTTTAGCTGCTATTGAGAAAGCGATCCAGAAATCAGACCTTGGTCTGACTCCCGCTAATGATGGTACTATCATTAGACTCAACATACCTCCTCTTACCGAAGAAAGACGTATGGATCTTGCGAAATCAACCAAGAAATTCGGTGAAGAAGCGAAGGTCGCCGTTCGAAATATTCGCCGCGATGCGAATGACGAGATCAAGAAAAAAGAAAAAGGCGAGATCTCCGAGGATGAATCGCGCCGCCATCAAGAGGATGTCCAGAAAATGACGGATCGTTATGTCGCTGAAGTGGACAAAATCTTGGTTGCAAAAGAAAAAGAAATCATGGAAGTTTGATTTTGCTTGCAAGACCCCTCCGTCAGGTGGGGTTTATTCTCTTTTGGTGATTGTGCGAGTTTGCTCGCACTTAGGGGGAAGAACCATGAGTATCTTCAGCAGATGGCTCGGTAAGCTTCGCTTTGGGGTTTTCTCAGAAAACGACTTGAAGCGTGAGCAGGTGAAAACAGAAAACGAACCCACAGGGGAAAACATACCTCGTCATGTGGCAATCATTATGGATGGGAACGGCCGCTGGGCCAAAGCAAGAGGTTTGCCCCGCATTGCAGGACATCATAATGGGATGAAGACAGTCAAACGCATAACGAAAGCCGCCGATCGGGTCGGCGTTAAAGTGTTGACTTTATACGCCTTTTCCACGGAAAACTGGAAGAGACCAAAGGCGGAAGTGGAATTCCTGATGAAGCTGCCGCAGGAATTTTTGTCGTTGGAGCTTGATGAGCTTGTAGAGAATAATGTACAGGTTCGAATGATGGGTAATAGAGAACTGTTACCGGATCATACACTGGCTGCAGTCGAAGAAGCGGTACGTAAGACTAAGGACAATACAGGTCTAATCCTTAATTTTGCTCTGAATTATGGCAGTCGAATAGAGATGGTAGACGCAGCTAAAGAGCTGGCACGACAAGCGGCAGCCGGGATTATACAGCCAGATGCGATTGAAGAAGCGGATTTCGAACGGTTGCTGCTCTCTAGCGGGCTTCCAGATCCCGACTTGCTCATTCGTACAAGCGGAGAATTGCGGTTAAGCAATTTCATGCTTTGGCAACTCGCTTATAGCGAATTCTGGTTCACCGATGTTTATTGGCCGGAATTCAGCGAACAACATTTATTCGATGCCATCCGTGAATATCAACGGCGTGCGCGCCGTTACGGGGGGCTATGATATCATGGGTCAACGTTTAGTTACGGGTATAATTGCCGGGGCGGGGTTTATCGGGTTACTTATCGCAGGCGGTTGGTATTATTCCGTACTGCTCCTGCTATTAGCGCTTATTGGCTACTGGGAGTTTGCGCGACTAAATAAGCAATCTTGGAAACGCATAGACGTGCTTCTAGGATTTGTTGCGGTTACACTGATTTCACTCCCACAATTGCCATTCGAATGGGAGATGCCAGCTTCTACAACGGTTATCTGGCTGTTGATGCTTGTGCTTTTGTGCGGAACTGTATTCACTAAAAATCGTATTAACTTAGAGCATGCAGGTGTTATGTTGCTGGGGGCTGTATATGTTGGATTGGGATTCCACTATATGGCAATTACAAGAGAACTCCCGCATGGAATATTCTGGTCTGCTCTTACTTTCGCCTGTATCTGGGCATCGGATGCCGGAGCTTACTTCGTTGGGAAAGCCATCGGCAAGACGAAGCTGTGGCCGTCAATAAGCCCGAACAAAACGATAGAAGGAGCTTTTGGCGGCTTAGCTGTCGCAATTATTACTGCGCTCGTCTTTGCTTACTTCCGTCCGGAATGGCTTGCGTATGGACAAGCGTTGTTTATCGGCTTGACAGCAGCAGTAGCGGGTCAGCTAGGCGATTTAGTCCAGTCTGCTTACAAGCGCTTCCGTAATATTAAGGATTCCGGACAATTGCTGCCGGGCCATGGAGGCGTATTGGACCGGACGGACAGCTGGCTGATCGTATTCCCTTTGGTCCATATGCTTGGACTGTTGTTGTAAAAACAATAATCATACATAACTCGCTAGTGGAGGTTTCCCATGAAAAAGATAGCGGTGCTAGGGAGTACTGGCTCTATTGGCATGCAAACGCTTGATGTCATATCTCGCCAACCGGATAACTACCAGGTTATCGGTTTGGCTGCGGGAAACAATGTTTCTCTTTTGCTGGAACAGGCTCGGAAATTTCGACCCGAATGGGTTTCTGCGGCCACCAAAGAGTTAGCAGATCAGATCAGTTCCCAAGTGCCCGCAGGCGTACGTGTTGTATACGGAGAAGCAGGATTAACGGAAATCGCAGGACATTCCGGTGCTGACTATGTGGTTTGCGCTTTGGTGGGAAGCTTAGGGCTAACATCTACGCTAGCGGCAATCGAGGCAGGAGCGGATATCGGGCTTGCCAATAAAGAATCTTTGGTTACCGCAGGTCATCTGGTCATGCAGAGAGCTAAGGACAAGGGTATTGCTATTCTACCCGTGGACAGTGAGCATTCAGCCATATTCCAATGCCTTAACGGAGAAAACCCTAGAACCGTCAAGCGAATTATGCTTACCGCTTCGGGAGGGAGCTTCCGTGACCGTACTCGGGAGCAGCTGAATAATGTTACGGTTGAGGATGCACTCAAACACCCTAATTGGAGCATGGGCGCCAAGATTACGATTGATTCAGCGACGATGGCTAACAAAGGGCTTGAAGTGATTGAGGCGCATTGGTTGTTTGGTCTCCCCTATGATCAAATCGATGTAGTTATTCATCCGGAGAGCATTGTACATTCGATGGTTGAATTTATCGATACAAGCGTGATAGCGCAACTCGGCAATCCGGATATGCGTGTCCCGATTCAATATGCCCTTTCTTATCCAGAGCGTACACCTTCTCCGGCATCATCGCTAGATTTACTTAAACAAGCAACGCTGAATTTCCGTGAAATGGATTTTAAACGATATCCTTGTCTGAGACTTGCATACGATGCAGGGAGATTAGGCGGAACGGCGACGACGGTATTTAATGCCGCTAATGAAATAGCGGTATCTAGGTTTCTCAAGGGAGAAATCACTTTCCTCACCATTGAAACGATCATCGAAAGAGTGCTTTCAAGCCATACCGCAACTATGCTTCCGAGCTTAGAAGCCATCCTGGAGACGGATGCATGGGCAAGGCGGGAAGCGTCTTCTTTGCAATAATGAACGAAGAGGTATTCTCTTGTAACGGCTCGGAGAATAATGTTAATCTAAGGACAGCCGTTCGCGGTACAAAGGGGTTGGAAAATGATGCAAGCCATACAGAATGTATTATTAACCGTTCTGATGTTTTTCCTATTGGTGTCATTACATGAATGGGGACATTATTACTTTGCTCGCAGAGCGGGTATACTGGTGCGAGAGTTTGCGATCGGATTTGGACCTAAGCTATTCTCCATTAAACGAGGAGAAACCCGCTACACCCTTAGATTACTTCCTATCGGAGGATTCGTAAGGATGGCTGGTGAAGATCCTGAAATTATAGAAGTGCAGCCTGGGCAGACGCTTGCGCTTCGGGTCAAGAACGAGGTTGTAACAAGGTTATACCTAGATCGTCTAGATGAACGTGCCAACGTCATACGTGGTGAGGTAAAGGCTATTGATCTAGAAAAGGATCTGTTTATTACCTTAGACGTTGATGGAGAGATTGAGAAATACTCTGTTCATCCTCAGGCGTTAATTGTTGCAAGGGGAAGAGATACGCAGATTGCTCCATTGGATCGTCAATTTGGCCATAAACCAGTGAGCAAAAGAGCACTTGCCATTGTAGCAGGTCCTGTCATGAACTTCTTGCTGGCATTTGTGCTGTTTGGTTTAGCTTTAATGCTGCAGGGAGTGCCGTCGGAAACTTCCAGCAAAATATTTGTTGAAACTGTACCGGGATCAATCGCTGAGCAAGCGGGGCTAGTTAAGGGCGACTGGGTGAAATCCATTAACGGAAAAACCATTGGCGGTGATCTTAACAAATTCGTCGAGAATATTAATGCATCCAAAGGGAAGCAGATGAATTTGGTTGTTGAACGTGACGGCGTGGAGATTCCCATTCAAGTCACGCCGGACGAGACAACCGGCAAGATTGGGGTTTATCCTAGCGGGGAAATGAGAAATCCAACCGTAAGCGAAACCATTGGTTACGCGGGTATCAGTATGAAAGAATGGACCAATCGAATATTCGAGGGGTTCCGCAAGTTAATCTTTGGACAGTTCAAACTCGATGATTTAGGCGGTCCGGTCAAAACAACCCAAGTTACTTTAGAAATAGCTCAACGCGGTATTGCCGAGCTGTCGATGTGGGCAGCTATTCTAAGCTTATACCTCGGTATCTTTAATCTATTGCCGATACCTGCATTAGATGGCAGCCGCTTATTGTTCCTTGGCTTGGAGGCTGTAAGGGGAAGGCCAATTGATCCTAATCGGGAAAGCATGGTTCATTTCGTCGGGTTTGCCATGCTTATGTTACTCATGATTGTAGTGACCTATAATGATATTGTAGGCTTGGTTAGAAATTAAGCAGCCATTAGGAGTTGGGGAACGCCATGTCGAAGGATAAAGGGTTTGTAACGGAAATTACGCCGCAAAGCGAGGATTTCTCCCGTTGGTATATTGACGTCATTAAGAAAGCGGAGTTAATGGATTATTCTCCTGTTCGAGGCTGTATTGTATTTCGCCCGGACGGCTACGCGCTTTGGGAGAACATACAGAAGGACCTCGATCAACGCTTCAAGGATACCGGGCATCGAAATGCTTATTTTCCATTATTCATACCGGAGAGCTTCTTTCAGAAAGAGAAGGAGCATGTGGAAGGCTTTAATCCAGAGTTGCCTTGGGTAACGGAGGCAGCGGGAGAAAAGCTGGAGGAACGCCTCGCGATTCGTCCGACCTCGGAGACGATGTTCGGTCATATGTATGCCAAGTGGATTAACTCTTATCGTGATTTGCCGATGCTCATTAATCAATGGGCGAATGTTGTTCGTTGGGAGAAACGAACGATGCCTTTCCTGCGGACAAGCGAATTCCTCTGGCAAGAGGGTCATACCGCCCATGAGGACGAAGCGGACGCTCGCAAGGAAACGATGACGATGCTGGATGTATATACAGCCTTCTGCAAAGAGGTGCTTGCCATTCCGGTCATTAAAGGCCAGAAGACCCCTTCAGAGCGATTCGCGGGTGCAGTGGATACCTACTCCATCGAGGCTATGATGAAGGACGGTCGTGCAGTTCAAGCGGGTACATCCCATTATCTGGGGACGAAGTTCGCCGATGCGTTCGATATTAAATTTCTGGACCGTGAGAATACTCAGCAGCTTTGCCATACAACCTCATGGGGGGTAAGCACAAGACTGATTGGCGCACTCATTATGGTCCATGGTGATGACCGCGGGCTCGTATTGCCGCCTAAGGTTGCGGCGACGCAAGTGATTATGATTCCGATTGGCCCGCCTAAAACTCGGGATGTCGTTATGGCTAAGACGGACGAGCTTTATGCACAGCTTAAGACTGCAGGAATTCGAGTGCGCGTAGACGATCGTGCGGATGTCTCGCCGGGCTGGAAATTCAATGAATACGAGATGCGCGGAGTTCCGATTCGTTTGGAAATTGGTCCTCGCGATATGGAGAATGGCCAATGTGTGCTTGTCTCTCGCGTCAGCGGAGAGAAGAAGGCAGTGGCGCTCGATAATCTTGTCGCGGAGGTGCAGGAGCTTCTCGCGCAAATCCATACGAATATGTATGAGCGTGCAGAAGCATTCCGACAAGAACATTTCTTCTCTGTGGACACGCTTGATGAATACAAATCGGCTATCGAAGAGAAGAGAGGGTTCGCCCTTGCCGGCTGGTGCGGATCCGAAGCATGCGAGAAGCAAGTGAAGGAAGAAACAGGAGCGACAAGCCGGAACATCCCGTTCGAGCCAGCCGAGACGAAATCAACCTGCTTGGTATGCGGGGATCCATCGAAGCATACGGTTGTGTTCGCTAGAGCTTATTAAAAGACAGTTCGCGCAGCAGCCCTTAAGTCAGTCCGACTTCTGGGCTGTCTTTTTGTCGGCAGCCATTAGTTACAATAAGTTATTGATGGGATGAAGTGGTTCAGGTAAAATAATAGAAAGCTTAAAAACTAGCTTCTGATTGGGAGAGCTTGTCCAGATGCTCACGTAAGCATCCGAGCCTTTTCCGCGGAAGCTTTTATATTTACCGGGTAGCAGTTATAGGAGAGGATCGTGCAGATGCAGCCGACGGAAGATCAAAGAAAGCGGTTTGAGGTTTTGCTGCAACAAGCGGAGCTGCCGACCGAGTGGATGGATAATCATTTTCGGGACGGGCATATCCAGAGGGTTGAAATTAGCCGTTCTCGCAATGAGTGGATTTTATATATAGGTAAGAATACCTTGTTACCTAAGCTTATTTATGTTGGGTTTACTGAACGGGTTAGAACAAAACTTGGACATATTGCAGATATCAAAAAAGTACTTATTTACGGACAATCTGTCTCTACCCAAAGCATAGTTCAGGAATATTGGCCTGTATTCGTAGAGTGGATGCAGCAGGAAGCTGTTTCCGTGAATGGTTGGTTAGGCAAAGCGGATATAGGCGTCGAAGGGGATCTCGTTACTGTAACTCTATTAAATGAGACGAATTACGAGTTAGCCCGCAAGAAAGAAGTGGACGTGCACGCTGCTCGCTTCTTTGAGGAACGTTTCCAGCGAAGCTGTCGAGTAAAGCTCGTGATCGGGGAGTCCAGGCCGGATACCTATACGGAATTCGCGGAGAAAATCCAACAGGAAAATCGTGAAGCGATCGAGTTGATGATGGCCAGCGTAAGAGAAGAAACACCTGTCGCAGAAGGGGAAGCCCCTCAAGTATTGCAGCATGGCTATGAGATTAAGGAACAGGCGGTTCCGATTGAGCAAATTCGCGAGGAAGAGAAGAAGATCACGATTCAAGGCGTCATCTTTGGCTTAGAAACCAAAGAGCTTAGAACCGGAAGCACGCTTTTCCAATGCTATGTTACTGATTTTACGGATTCCTTATCGATTAAGATTTTTGGCAAAAACAAAGAAGACATCAAGATGCTTAACCTGCTCGCTAACGGCAAATGGGTGAAGATGCGGGGGAAGGTGGAATATGACCGTTTTCTCAACCCGCCTGAGCTCGTCATGTTTCCCAGCGATCTTCGAGAAATAATAGCGCCGGCGGAGCCTAAAGATGATGCCGAGGAAAAACGCGTAGAGTTTCACCTGCACACTACGATGAGCACAATGGATGCAGTTACACCTATTGATGTCTACGTCAAGACCGCTGCCAAATGGGGGCATAAAGCCATTGCAGTCACGGATCACGCGAACGTGCAATGTTATCCGGAAGCTGCCAAGGCGGGCAAAAAACATGGTATCAAGGTCATGTTCGGCGTTGAAGCCAATGTGGTTAACGATGCTGTGCCAATGGTAATTAACCCGCGCGAGCAAAGCTTAGTCGATACGGAATATGTGGTATTCGATATCGAGACGACAGGTTTGTCTGTCAGCCACAACAAGATTATCGAGCTTGCGGGCATTAAGGTGGTTAACGGTCAGGAAACCGGACGATTCGAAACCTTCGTTAACCCGCATGAGCCGATTCCATATAACATTCAACAGCTTACGAATATTACGGATGAAATGGTGAAGGATGCACCGGAGCTTGAGCCGAAGCTAAAGGAATTTATCGATTTTATCGGAGACTCCGTTCTGGTTGCGCACAATGCTCGCTTCGACATGGGCTTCATGCAGGAAGCTTGCAAGCAGCATGGACTTCCTCCGCTTGCGAACCCGGCGCTCGATACACTAGAGTTAGCGCGTTATCTTCATCCTACTATGAAAAATCATCGCTTGAACACATTGGCTTCACTCTATAAGGTTTCACTTGAAAATCACCATCGGGCGATCGATGATACGATTGCGCTCGCTGGAGTATTGGCGGGATTGCTCAAGGATGCATTATCCCGCGGCGTAACTGAGCTTCAATCGTTAAATGAAGTCAACGTCAACAGCTGGCGTACAACTAGACCTTTTCATTGCGGAATCTACGCACTCAACGCGATAGGCAAGAAAAACCTATTCAAATTAATTTCCTTATCTCACACGGAATATTTGAATCGTGTTGCCTGCATCCCAAAGAGCAAGCTGATAGAGCACCGTGAAGGCTTACTCGTAATATCAGGCTGTGAGAAGGGTGAGCTGTTCGAAGCCGTTCTTAATAAATCTCAGGAGGAAGCAGAGGAAGTGGCGGGCTTCTATGATGTCCTGGAGGTTCAACCGGTTGACTTCTACATGCATCTTCTAGATAAGGGTTTGGTTGGGAGTCGGAGTGAGCTGGAGGAAGCTCTTCGCCGAATATGCCGTATAGGCGAGAAGCTTACTAAACCCGTTATTGCAACCGGTAATGTTCATTACTTGATTCCGCGCGAGAAGATTTATCGTGACATTACCATCCATGGCATAACCGGCTTCAGTCCGCTTAAGGATCAGCGTAAGCCTGATGCTCATTTCCGTACGACGACAGAGATGCTGGAAGCATTCCAGTTCCTTGGGAAAGAGAAAGCTCACGAGGTGGTCATTAAGAATACCTCTGAACTAGCGGATCGTTTTGAGGAGATTAAGATGTTTCCGGATCAGCTCTATACTCCGATTATCGAGGGAGCAGACGAGGAAATTCGCAGCACCTGCTACAATACGGCCAAATCATTGTATGGCGAGGAGCTGCCCCAGCTCGTTATCGATCGGTTGGAGAAAGAGCTGGTACCGATTATCAAGTTCGGATTTTCCGCCAACTATTTGATCTCCGAGAAGCTAGTTAAAAAGTCAAATCAAGATGGTTATCTAGTAGGCTCTCGGGGGTCGGTCGGCTCTTCGGTCGTTGCCACCTTCCTGGGAATTTCCGAAGTTAATCCGTTACCCGCCCATTACCTCTGCAGGAACCAAGAGTGCAAGCACAGCGAGTGGTTCCTCGATGGAAGCGTCCCTAGCGGCTTCGATCTAAAGGATAAACCATGCCCTAAATGCTCTACGGTAATGAGGGGCGAAGGACAGGATATTCCGTTCGAAACCTTCCTTGGATTTAAGGGCGACAAGGTTCCCGATATCGACTTAAACTTCTCGGGAGAATATCAGCCTACCGCACACAATTACACCAAGGAGTTATTCGGTGAGAAAAGCGTATTCCGTGCGGGAACGATCGGCACAGTAGCCGACAAGACCGCCTTCGGCTATACGAAAAAATATGAGGAAGACCAAGGGAAGTCCTGGCGCGGGGCTGAGCTGAACCGATTGGCCTCCGGATGCACAGGAGTTAAGAGAAGCACCGGCCAGCATCCAGGCGGAATCGTCGTCGTTCCTGATTATATCGATGTGGAAGACGTTACGCCGGTGCAATACCCTGCAGATGACAAGAACTCTGAGTGGAAAACAACCCATTTCGATTATCACGCCTTCGAAGCGAATTTACTCAAGCTCGATATTCTAGGCCACGATGATCCGACGATGATGCGGATGCTGCAGGACTTGACTGGAATTGATCCCACCACAATACCGATGAACGATCCGAAGGTTATGAGCATGTTCAATTCCGTGGAAGCGCTTGGAGTCAGCCCTCAGCAAATTCGTTCTCCAGTCGCAACCTTCGGGGTGCCCGAGATGGGAACTCGGTTCGTACGGCAAATGTTAGATGAGACAAAACCGGCTTCCTTCGCGGATTTACTGCAAATTTCCGGGCTTTCACACGGTACCGGCGTTTGGATTGGTAACGCACAAGAGCTCATCAAGAATAATACGTGCACAATCAAGACGGTTATCGGTTGCCGTGACGATATCATGCTTTTTCTTATTTATAAAGCGGGCATGGATGCTTCACTCGCCTTTAAGATCACGGAAAGCGTGCGGAAGGGAAAAGGGCTTACTCCAGAGTGGATCGAAGAGATGAAAAACTGCAAGGTTCCGCAGTGGTATATCGATTCCTGCCTTCGCATTGAATATATGTTCCCGAAAGCCCATGCTGCCGCTTATGTTATCTCTGCTGTAAGAACAGCTTTCTTTAAGCTCTATTATCCGATTCAATATTATGCGACCTATTATTCGGTTCGAGCCGCTGATTTCGATGTCGAGCTTTTCTGTCAAGGCTATGACGCCATACTCAAGATGTTGCTAGAGATCGAGGAGAAGGGCTTCCAAGCAACGACCAAAGAGAAGAGCATGATTTCCATTCTCGAGATGGGGCTTGAGATGACGGCCCGGGGCTTGAAATTTAAGTCTATCGACCTCTATCGGTCGGATGCAACAAGGTTTATTGTCGACGGAGACAGCTTGATTCCACCTTTCGGAGCGATCGCCGGAGTAGGAGAGAATGCAGCCCGCAACATTGCCGCGGCCAGGGAAGAAGGAGACTTCTTATCGGTTGAAGATTTCCAGCAAAAGTCCAAAGCAAGCAAGTCCGTCGTGGAAGTTTTGAGCGGTTTGGGAGCCTTCCGGGGGCTTCCGGAGTCCAATCAACTCATGCTATTCTAAGCTTATGGATAAGCTTTCCTCAGGAAAGTAGTGGTTGCCAGCATCTTTAAGGTTATGTTATATTATTTTTGGTAATCATGTGGATATCACTGTCTGCAGAAGAGTGGGGAAACCCACTCTTTCCGTTTTGTCTGCGGGTCTTGTACGTTAACAAAGACTGCGGGAATCCATTTGGAGCACGGGAGGCAAACCATTTTGAATGCAGCGACAATAAAGTCCATCGTGGAAAACTTCGCGACTTCATACTTGGAAGAGAACGGGTTAGAATTGGTGGATGTGGAATACGTGAAGGAAGGCAGCAACTGGTTTTTGCGCATTTATGTGGATAAGGAAGGCGGCATCGATATCGAAGATTGCGGCCGTGTTTCCGAATTCATCAGCACAAAGCTAGATGAGCTGGATCCCATTTCGGATGCGTATTTCCTCGAGGTTAGTTCACCAGGCGCCGAAAGACCGCTGAAGAAAGCGGAAGATGTTGCGAAAGCGATAGGCAAACACGTTTTTATTACAACCTATGAACTGATCGATGGGGCCAAAGAGTTTGAAGGAAGGCTAGACGGCTTCGACGGAACGACGGTCGTAGTTGTAATCGGACGCCGTAAACATGCCATCCCTTACAATAAAGTGGCCTCTGCAAGGTTGGCCATTGTTTTCTAATTTAGCTAGAGACTACTATCAGCACACGTTTTGCGCCATTTATTTATTTGAGGAGGGATCATCAAGACATGAGCATGGAGTTCATTGAAGCGCTGTCCGAAATCGAGCGCGAGAAGGGCATCAGCAAGGACGTCCTGATCGAAGCTATCGAAGCGGCACTTATCTCCAGCTACAAGCGTAACTTCAATACTGCGCAGAACGTACGGGTAGACATCAATCGTACAACAGGGCAGATTAAAGTTTACGCGCGTAAGACGATTGTAGAAGAGGTGCTTGATCCTCGTCTGGAAATTTCCCTGGAAGCAGCACGAGCTATTAATCCGCATTTCCAGATGGAAGACATTGCAGAGATTGAAGTTACGCCGAGGGATTTCGGACGTATTGCCGCTCAGACAGCCAAACAAGTCGTCACCCAGCGGATTCGCGAAGCAGAACGCGGTCTCATTTATAATGCTTTCGTGGATAAGGAGCAAGACATCGTTACTGGTATCGTACAACGGATGGATATGCGTAATTTATACGTAGATCTTGGTAAGGTGGAAGCAGCCTTGCCACTTACAGAATTGATGCCAACCGACAAGTTCAAACAAGGTGATCGTGTTAAATCTTTCATTACAAAAGTAGAGAACACGAGCAAAGGCCCGCAAATTATTCTTTCCCGTACTCATCCTGGGCTTTTGAAACGTTTGTTTGAGCTTGAGGTGCCGGAAATATTCGATGGTACCGTTGAAATCCGTTCTGTTGCTCGCGAAGCAGGATTCCGTTCCAAGATAGCCGTCTACTCGCGTAATGAGGAAGTCGATCCGGTCGGTTCTTGTGTTGGACAAAAGGGAATTCGCGTGCAAACGATTGTTACCGAGCTGAAGGGCGAGAAAATCGACATCGTCAGCTGGTCGGAAGCGATCGATGAATATGTTGCTAACGCTTTAAGCCCTTCCAAGGTTCTGGAAGTGATCGTATTCGAAGCGGAGAAGATGGCGCGGGTTATCGTGCCGGATTATCAACTTTCGCTTGCAATCGGAATTAAAGGTCAAAATGCCCGATTGGCTGCTAAGCTTACAGGCTGGAAAATCGACATTAAAAGCGAAACGCAAGCCGAGCAGGAGTATGGACGTCCGAAATCGCCCGGAAACACAATGCATCAGGACAGCGTATCCATCGACTGAGCTTATGCTTACGAGGTGCATTTCGTATGAAACGCTGGGAGGGATCACCTTGAGACTGAGAAAGATACCGCAGCGTAAATGCGTTGCCTGTCAAGAAATGATGCCCAAGAAGGAACTGATTCGAATCGTTCGTTCTCCGCTGGGAGAAATTCAAATCGACCTGACCGGCAAAAAGCCTGGCCGAGGCGCCTATTTATGCGGCAAAGTTGCTTGCTTTAAGCTGGCCAAAAAGTCGAAGGCGTTCGAGCGGGCTTTGAAAACACCAGTCGGTGCGGATATATACGATCGTTTGGAAGCCGAATTCATCCAGGTTGAAGATGTGTTCCAGGCAAGCAAGGAGCTAGAACAAGGCGATGACAATGGCGAATAAAGTGTTATCCCGGCTTGGTCTCGCGATGAGAGCCGGAAAGCTTGTCAGCGGCGAGGAAGTCGTGTTAAAAGCCATCCGATCGAGTGAAGCAAAGCTTGTTCTGCTCGCTGGAGATGCTTCAGATAATACAGTTAAGAAAATAACGGACAAATGCAAGAGCTACGGAGTCCCGTTATTAATAGGTTTTACCCGATTCGAGTTGGGCTCTGCCGTAGGCAAACCCGAGCGAGTACTGTTCGCGGTAACGGATCGGGGTTTTGCTGACATGTTAGCTGTCGGTTGGGGTCATCATTCGGAGGTGGAGAATATTGAGTAAACAAGATAATACGGATAACAAAGATAAGCTTAGAGTTTATGAATATGCCAAACAGCTCAACATGAGCAGTAAAGAGGTAATTACGATTCTCAAAAGAATGAACATGCCAGTCAATAATCATATGAGCGTAATGGAAAACGGAATGACTGGGGCAGTAGAAAAATTTTTCCGTGATGTTAAAGCGAATGCTGCGGCCAAGATGGCTCAGACTTCATCAAAACCAGCAGCCGATCGCCGCCCGCAGCCGGGAGTAACGGCTTCTTCGAGTTCTCCGGCACAGAGCTCTACTGTGCAGCAAGCACAACCGGCTCGCCCGGCAGCAGCAGCTCCTTCGACGACTTCTGCAGCACCTGCAGCACCATCGACGCCAGCTGCTGCTCCTTCAACTTCATCACAGTCGGATGCTGCTCCAGCACCAGCAGTACCAACTCCAGCTTCAACACAGACGCCAGCTGCGACTCCAGCACAAGGTCAAGCTCCACGGCCGCAAGGACAAGGCAGCTACAACCAGCGTGAAGGCGGCAACCGTCCGCAAGGACAAGGCGGTTATAACCAGCGTGAAGGCGGCAATCGTCCGCAAGGACAAGGCGGTTATAGCAGCGGTGGTCAAAACCGTCCGCAAGGAAGCGGTCAAGGCGGACGTCCGCAGGGACAAGGCAGCGGCGGATATAGCAGCGGCGGTCAAAGCCGTCCGCAGGGACAAGGCGGCGGATATAGCAGCGGCGGTCAAAGCCGTCCGCAGGGACAAGGCGGCGGATATAGCAGCGGCGGCCAAAGCCGTCCGCAAGGACAAGGCGGCGGATACAGCAGCGGAGGCCAAAGCCGTCCGCAGGGACAAGGCGGCGGATACAGCAGCGGAGGCCAAAGCCGTCCGCAGGGGCAAGGCGGCGGATATAGCAGCGGCGGCCAAAGCCGTCCGCAGGGACAAGGCGGCGGATATAGCAGCGGCGGCCAAAGCCGTCCGCAGGGCCAAGGCGGCGGATACAGCAGCGGCGGCCAAAGCCGTCCGCAGGGCCAAGGCGGCGGATACAGCGGCGGCGGCCAAAGCCGTCCGCAGGGCCAAGGCGGCGGATTCAGCAGTGCAGCGCCAAGCCGTCCAGGTCAAGGTACGGGCGCAGGACGCAGTCCGGCACCGGCATCAGCTGGAGCACGCGGCGGCCGTCCAGGCGGTCCTGCAGGTCGCGGCGATGCGAAAGGCCGTCCAGGCGAAGGCGAGTTCAATCGTACTGGCGCTGGAGCTGGCGCAGCTGGCAAGCGCAAGGAAAATAATAGCCGCTTCGACGATAGCAGAGGCGGCTTCAGAGGCAAAGGTAAAGGCGGCAAAAATGCACGCAAGAACAACCTGCCTCCTCGCGAAAAAATCGATAACACACCTAAGAAGGTTATCGTCCGCGGTAATATGACTGTAGGCGAGCTAGCCAAGCTGTTACACAAAGATGCTTCCGAAGTCATCAAAAAACTACTGATGATGGGTGTAATGGCTACGATCAACCAAGATTTGGACTTGGATACCGTATTGCTTGTCGTTAACGACTACGGCGTTGAATCCGAAGTGAAAATCGTAGTTGAAGATACCCAGTTCGAAACCATTGAAGAAAACGATGATCCGGAAGAAATGATTTCTCGTCCGCCAGTTGTCACGATCATGGGTCATGTTGACCACGGTAAAACAACATTGCTAGATGCCATTCGTTCAACGAAAGTTGCAAGCGGAGAAGCAGGCGGGATCACTCAGCACATCGGAGCGTATCAAGTTGAAATCAACGGCAAGAAAATTTCATTCCTAGATACACCAGGTCATGAAGCCTTTACAACGATGCGCGCACGCGGTGCGCAAGTTACAGATATTACGATTCTCGTAGTTGCGGCAGATGATGGAGTTATGCCTCAAACGATTGAGGCGATCAACCACGCAAAAGCAGCCGAAGTACCGATTATCGTTGCCGTTAACAAAATCGATAAGCCGGGCGCAAATCCGGAAAAAGTTATGCAAGAGCTTAACCAGTACGGTCTTGTTCAGGAAGCATGGGGCGGCGATACGATTTTCGTACATGTTTCCGCGAAGCAGCAGACAAATCTGGATGAATTGCTAGAGATGATTCTGCTCGTTGCAGAAGTGAACGACTACAAAGCGAATCCCGATAAGCGTGCACGCGGTACGGTTATGGAAGCTGAGCTTGATAAAGGTAAAGGCCCGATTGCCCGGATTCTCGTGCAGAACGGAACGCTCAAAGTCGGCGACGCATTCGTAGCAGGTGACTGCTTCGGGCGCATTCGCGCTATGACGAACGATCGCGGTCGCCGTATTAAAGAAGCGGGTCCTTCAACTCCAGTTGAAATCACGGGTTTGACGGAAGTTCCTCAAGCCGGAGATCCGTTCATGGTGTTCGAAGACGAGCGTAAAGCTCGTGAAATCGCTGATAAGCGCTCGATCAAGACTCGCCTATCGCAGGTGAAAGCCAACCAAACGGTTACGCTGGAAGACTTGTTCAGCAAAATCAAAGAGGGCGACATCAAAGACCTTAACGTGATTCTCAAAGCAGACGTTCAAGGCTCACTCGAAGCTCTTAAGGGCTCACTTGAGAAAATCGAGGTTGAAGGCGTACGCGTTAAAACGATTCACAGCGGCGTTGGTGCCGTTACGGAGTCCGATATCATTTTGGCTTCTGCTTCTTCCGCAATTGTCGTAGGCTTTAATGTTCGTCCGGAGCCTCGCGCGCAATCCACGGCCGAGCAAGAAAAAGTCGATGTACGTCTGCATTCGATCATCTACAAGGTCATTGAAGAAATCGAGCATGCTATGAAGGGGATGCTGGATCCAATCTTCAAGGAGCGCGTAACGGGTCATGCTGAGGTGCGTGAAACGTTCAAAGTGACTAAAGTGGGTACGATTGCCGGTTGTATGGTTACTGACGGCAAAATTGCCCGAAATTCCGAAACTCGCCTTACTCGCGGCGGAATCGTTGTCTACACAGGCAAGATCGATTCCCTCAAGCGCTTTAAGGATGATGCGAAGGAAGTTTCGGAAGGCTATGAATGCGGGATCACGTTGGATAAGTTCAACGATCTCAGACAAGGCGATATTATCGAAGCATTCGTTATGGAATCTGTTGAACGTTAAACATTAGTTTGTACAAAGGTGGGGATCCGCATGGCCAAATTCCGGGTAGGACGGGTCGGCGAACAAATCAAGAAGGAAATCAGCTCCATTATCCAAACGGAGCTGAAAGACCCCCGTATCGGTTTCATCACAGTAACTGGAGTGGATGTAACCAACGATCTGTCACTCGCTAAGGTTTATCTGAGCATTCTCGGCAGCGAGGAACAGAAAGAAGAGACGCTCAAGGCAATCGGGCGCGCGAATGGATTTCTGCGTTCGGAGCTGGGGCGGCGGGTAAAATTGCGCCATACTCCTGTCATGGAGTTCCGGTTCGATAGCTCTATCGCTTACGGCAGCCATATCGAAGGGCTGCTGCAGCAAATCAATAAAGATTCACTGGAGTCTTAATGATGTGGGCCAATGATCTGAAGGCAGCCGTCTCTTTCATTCGTGAAAGGGACGATTTCCTTATCGTCTCACATGTGCAGCCTGATGGTGACGCCATTAGCTCCACGGTAGCTACGGGCTGGTTACTTCAGAAGCTTGGTAAGAAATTTACCATGCTCAACGAAGGGCCTGTCCCTTCTCGGCTTCATTTTTTATGGAAATGTTCAGAAATCCATACAATCAATGGTGAACAACCGGAACGGTTATACCGTAACGTTATTTCTGTGGATTGTGCAGATTATGCTCGGGTGGGCAGAGCGAAGGAATGGTTTGCACCAGACGCTGAACTGCTAAACATTGATCACCATCCTACGAATGATGGCTTTGGTCAAGTGAATTTACTAAAATTCCACGCGGCAGCAACAGCTGAGATATTATTCGAATTACTAGACGAATTAGAGCTGGCTATCGACAAAGATGTAGCTACTGCGGTATATACGGGACTCTTAACGGATACGGGCGGATTTCGTTACTCCAATACAAGCCCTTTAGTTATGTCGATGGCTTCAAGGCTGCTCGAAGCGGGCGTGAATGGACCAGAGCTTGCTGAGAATCTTCTTGAGCGAATGACGATGGGGCAATTACACGTTACACAGCGTGGCTTGTCTCGCTTAACCTTCAGTCCGGATCAGAAGATCGGATGGCTCTGGGTAAATTCTGAGGATTTAGAGGAAACAGGTGCAACAAACGAGGATTTGGAAGGACTCGTGAACTATCCCCGCAACATTGAAGGGGTAGAGGTAGGCCTTCTATTCAAGCAAAATGGCCAAGAATCCGTTAAGGTTAGTCTACGTTCTACAGGTCGTGCGAACGTGGCCGCTGTTGCTCAGCATTTCGGCGGCGGGGGGCATGTCCGTGCAGCAGGCTGCCGATTGACAGATCCACTCCCAGAAGTGATCAGCAAAGTCGTCGCGGTTGTGCAGAAAGCGTTGGATGAATAATGGATAAGCGGCAAACAGAACAAGGGCTGGACGGAGTGATCGCGGTTTGGAAGCCTGCGGGCTGGACCTCGCATGACGTTGTTGCGAAGGTCCGCGGTATGCTTCGAGTACGTCGAATCGGACATACAGGAACGTTGGATCCCGCAGTAACAGGGGTGCTGCCGCTTTGTATTGGTCGCTCGACTCGTTTAGTAGAGTATTTGCAGGAAATGCCCAAAACCTATGAAGCTACGCTCCGGTTTGGGATCGCGACGGACACAGAGGATTTAAGCGGAACTATCACTGAGCAGAAAGATGCTTCATTTCTAACGGAGTCTATGATCAGGGATGCTGCTCTTTCCTTTATTGGCGACATAGATCAGGTACCTCCAATGGTATCTGCTGTTAAGATCAATGGAAAACGGCTTTACGAGCTAGCGCGGCAGGGGATTACGGTAGAACGTTCAGCTAGACGCGTAAGCATTTATGAGATCGAAATTTTGAAGATTACCGGTGTGGGTATTGAACCCGAGCTTACTTTTTCTGTCAAGTGCTCCAAAGGCACTTATATTCGTACCTTATGCGTTGATATCGGTCGTAAGTTGGAAGTGCCAGCAGTAATGTCGGAGCTTATCCGTACAGAAAGTGCAGGCCTTAGAGAAGAACATTGCGTTACGCTGGAACAAATTCCAGAATTACTTAAGCAAGGTGGTCTTGGGAAAAAACTCTTTGTTTCGAACACCTTACTAACAGGAATCCCTTCGACTGTTGCTGCGCATCCCGAGGCACTGCATGTGCTTCAAGGTAAAGTTGTTGAAGCCAACAAGCTGCAACCGCCCGCAGACAGAGAGGGTTTATGGAAGCTGTATCGATCGGATGGGGTTTTTCTCGGATTGTTCTCTGTCGATGAGAATGGTGTAACGGTCCGTCCGGTGAAAGTATTCCAAACTCCGGAAGGGCAAATGTCTCAAGACAGTCACTCCGATTAAGCAGGAGGGCATTAAGTGCAACGGTATGATCTATCAGTTACGAATATAGCAGGTGCTCTTCCAGAAGGAGCACGTAAAGAAGTTGGGATCTCTCTTGCGATTGGTTTTTTTGACGGTGTCCATCTGGGTCATCTCGAAGTCATACGTCAAGCGGTCGCTATAGCTAAGCAACAAGGACTCGTTCCTGCGGTCATGACCTTTGATCCGCACCCTCGTGTTGTGCTCGGTCAAGGCTCGCAATATCATACTGTTCTTACACCGCTTGAAGATAAGCTGAGCCTTCTCTCCGATGCAGGAGTTGAAGCTGCCTATATTATTCAGTTTAACCGAGCCTTCTCGGAAGTGACGGCTGAACAATTCGTTAAGTCTTTCATAACTCCAATTGGAGTAAAAGCGACCACCGTTGGTTTTGATTTCTCTTTCGGTCACCGCGGTGAGGGTAATGCAGAAGCGTTGCGCCTGCATGGCAACGGGGAGATTGGAGTCCATGTTGTATCTCCGGTATTTCTTGATGGGGAGAAAGTGAGCAGCACTCGTATACGTGATCAATTATCGGAAGGCGAATGCATTGAAGCCAGCAACCTTCTTGGCAGGCCGTATGAGGTAAAAGGGACGGTTGTACACGGGCAAGCCAGAGGCCGACTCCTCGGATTCCCCACCGCAAACGTGCTCCCGGAGCAGCCCTATGTGATTCCGCGGTCTGGCGTTTACGCGGTCCATGTTGACGTCCTATCTGAATCCGGCGCTAGCGAAGCTCGTTATAAAGGCGTAATTAATGTAGGCAATAGACCGACATTCGATGCTCCCGGCGGCGAAATAAAGCTGGAAGCGCATATATTCGATTATACGGGTGATCTTTACGGTCGCCAATTGGCTTTGACATTCTTTGCGTACTTACGGCCTGAGAAGAAGTTCGATTCAATAGAACAGTTGATAGAACAGATCAAGCAGGATGCTGCAGACGCAAGAAAGCTCCTGTCCGAGTAACAACAACGGGAGTAAAAGGTGCATTTAACTTTCCTAACGTTGGCATTGTATGTATCATAGACAATATGCTATACTTGAACACGTTGCTGAAAAGCGGCATTAGCCGTATGGACAGCATACAAGAACCTTGGCTTGGCTGAGCGCCCTCACCGACGCCTGCGAGGCTAATGGCGATTCTATTGAAGGAGGTGAACAAGGATGGCATTGACACAAGAGCGTAAACAAGAGTTGATTGAAGAACATAAGACTCATGCTTCGGACACCGGATCTCCGGAAGTTCAGATCGCTATCCTTACGGAAAACATCAACAATCTGACTAATCACTTTCGGGAGCACAAGAAAGATCATCACTCCCGTCGCGGTCTACTCAAGATGGTTGGACAACGCCGTAAGCTGCTAGCATACCTGAAGAACAAAGAAGTTAGCCGGTATAGCGCCCTAATTGCAAAATTGGGACTTCGCCGTTAATTTTCAAATCGCACGAAAGCAACCTGGCTGCGTCGAACAGGGCTCATCGCTCTGTTTGGCATCAGGTTGCTTTTTTCCCATATAAGGGAGATGAATCCTTGCTTATGATGCCTAAGTTGTGGTTAGGCAGGAAATAATGGGAAGTGTGTCGAAAGTACATAGGGTCAATTAGAGGAGGGAATAGGATTGGAACATCGCGTCGAGATGATGCTTGGCGGTCGTCCGTTTGCATTGGAAACGGGACGCTTAGCTAAGCAAGCGAATGGTGCAGTCGTAGTACGTTATGGAGAAACAGTTGTTCTATCCACTGTGACGGCTTCTACGGAGCCAAAGGATCTAGATTTTTTCCCGCTTACCGTTAACTATGAAGAGCGTTTGTATGCGGTAGGTAAAATTCCCGGCGGATTTATTAAGCGGGAAGGTCGTCCAAGCGAGAAAGCGATTCTTTCGAGCCGTTTGACGGATCGCCCCATTCGCCCATTGTTCTCGGAAGGCTTCCGGAACGATGTACAGATTGTTAATCTTGTATTGAGCGTCGATCAGGATTGCACGCCGGAAATCGCGGCTATGATCGGTACTTCAGCTGCTCTAGCGATCTCCAACGTACCGTTTAACGGACCGATCGGCGGTGTTATTGTCGGGCGTGTCGACGGTCAGTTCATTGTGAATCCAACTCAAGCACAGGAAGAGAAAAGCGACCTTTTTGTCGTCGTCTCCGGTACTCGCGATGCGATTATGATGGTTGAAGCGGAAGCGAATGAAGTGTCAGAATCGGACATGCTTGAAGCGATTATGTTCGGACATGATGAAATCAAGAAAATTGTCGATACAATCGATCAGTTGGTTGCTTCGGCAGGTCAACCGAAAATGGCTGTGAAGCTGCATGCAGTGGATGAAGGCATAGAAGCTGAGGTTAAAGCTTATGCACAGGCTCGTCTGGTTGAGGCTGTACGCATTAACGAGAAGCATGCTCGTCAGGATGCGATTGATCTCGTCAATGGCGAAACCGTTGAACATTTCAGCCTGTCGTATGCTGAAACTCCTAGCAAGCTTAAGGATGTAAAAGAAGTATTATACGATATCGTCAAAAATGAAGTCCGTCGTTTGATTACGCATGATAAAGTCCGCCCGGATGGTCGTGGGCTGGCTGAGATTCGCCCGATTTCCAGTGATGTCTCGATCCTGCCAAGAACACATGGCTCCGGCTTGTTTACTCGCGGACAGACACAGGCACTTAGTATATGTACCCTAGGACCACTAGGAGAAGTACAAATTCTTGATGGACTTGGTACGCAGGAATCGAAGCGTTTCATGCATCACTATAACTTCCCTCCATTCTCGGTTGGTGAAGCTCGTCCGCTGCGCCCGCCGGGTCGTCGTGAAATCGGACATGGAGCATTAGGGGAACGTGCTTTGTTGAAGGTTCTTCCTTCCGAGGTTGAATTTCCTTACACGATCCGTCTTGTATCTGAGGTGCTTGAATCAAACGGCTCCACTTCACAAGCAAGCATTTGTGCAAGTACACTCGCGATGATGGATGCAGGCGTGCCGATTAAAGCACCAGTAGCTGGTATTGCCATGGGCTTGATAAAAGATGGAGATTACACGTCGATTCTGTCTGATATCCAAGGAATGGAAGATCATCTTGGCGATATGGACTTTAAGGTAGCAGGAACAGCGGCAGGTATTACCGCAATTCAGATGGATATTAAGATTGACGGAATCGATCGTCAGATCTTAACCGATGCCCTTCAGCAAGCCAAAGAGGGACGTCTATTCATCCTTGGAAAGATGCTGGAAACCATGCAGGAGCCACGTAAGAGCCTTAGCAAATATGCACCCAAGATCATTTCCTTGAAGATCCATCCAGACAAAATCCGGGACGTTATCGGCTCCGGTGGTAAAATCATTAACAAAATTATTGAAGAAACAGGCGTAAAAATCGATATCGAGCAAGATGGAACCGTCTATATTGCTTCGACAGATGAGGCAGCTAATCAACGTGCTCGCGGAATTATCGAAGGCATCGTCAAGGAAGTTGTTGTAGGCGAGATTTATACCGGAACGGTTAAACGTATCGAGAAATTCGGTTGCTTCGTAGAGATTCTTCCGAATAAAGACGGGCTCATTCATATTAGCCAGCTTGCTAACGAGCGTGTGGCCAAAGTGGAGGATGTCGTAAACATCGGTGATCAAATCGAAGTGAAGGTTACGGAGATTGACAATATGGGGCGGATTAACTTATCCCGTAAAGTATTGTTAAGCACCGACGAAGTTTCCGTATAATGACTTTGCAACTTAAATAAGCTGTACAAAAGAGACTCCAACTGGAAGGTCTCTTTTTGTTTTGCATAAAATGACGGCATCCATGGGATGCTCACTCATAAACCCTGTAACCTAGGCATAAGATGATGCAGGGAAAAACGGGACAAGACAGGGGGTAAGTGACATGATCAGAAGGATGTCGCCCAAATTATTGGCGGCGATGCTGCTATGCCTATTAGTTGTTCTATTTGCGGGGACTTACGGACCCCTGAAGCCATTCGTACAAGCTGTCAAACCGCAAGCTGCATACGTATCATCTGTCCAAACGAATAATTCGGATGATCAGCTCCTCACCTGGATCAAATCCGAGGCTGCTAAAAAAAGCCAAGCTCCAATCAACGCGGTCATCGATCGGATTTGGAAAGCCATTCCGGGCTACGATGGACGCGTTGTGGATATTCAAGCCACTTATCAAAAAGCGAAATTAATCGGTGCTATGCCAGGCAGCGAGGGTGACTTTCCATGGGTTTATCGGGAGATCCGGCCAAAGATCAATTTGTCAGATTTACCAATTGCGCCAATCTATCGGGGAAATTCCGCCAAGCCTATGGTCGCTTTAATGATAAATGTGGCATGGGGAGACGAATACTTACTCCCTATGCTCGATATTCTTAAGGATAGCGGTGTGAAAGCAACCTTCTTCTTTGACGGGTCATGGTTATCTAAGCATGCTGACTTGGCAAAGAGCATTATGGCTCAAGGCCATGAGGTTTCCAATCATGCTTATTCCCACCCTAATATGAGTCAGTTAAGCGATGCCCGGCAACGAGAAGAAATTGCGAAGACAGAAGCCCTATTAAAGAAATTAGGTGTGATTAATGTTTGGTTTGCGCCGCCATCGGGAGATTATAATGATCGAACGGTAAAGCTAGCTTCAGAACTTGGTTTAAGAACGGTTTTATGGACTCTAGATACACTGGATTGGAAGAAACCAGAGCCTTCGACGGTCGTTGCCAAAGTCTCAAAGCAAGTGAGTCCGGGCAGTCTGATCTTAATGCATCCTACTGCAACCTCTCAGGGCGCTCTAAGGGGGATGATCAATGTCATCAAAGGAAAGGGCTATTCGCTAGGGACTGTATCTGAAACGCTGTCTTCCGATCGGGCGTAAGATCGGTTGTGACGGATGTCGTAATTTGATATAGTGATATCAATCTTAGCAAGTGCGTCCCTTATCTCGCGACGTCTAGCAGACCGAATTGATCATTAACATAAAGGGGGAAATCGGATGAACAAATATCAACTTAAGAACGGATTGCGCGTGATGATTGAATCGATCCCGACATGTCGGTCGGTATCCTTTGGTATCTGGGTCAAAACCGGTTCCCGTTATGAGAATTTGCAAAATAACGGCGTCTCTCATTTTGTTGAACACATGTTATTCAAAGGAACAAATCGCCACAGCGCAAAGGATATAGCCGATCGTTTCGATGGAATCGGGGGCAACGTTAATGCCTTCACGTCCAAAGAATATACTTGTTATTACGCGAAAGTATTGGATCAGCATTTGCCGATCGCCGTTGATATTTTGTCAGATATGTTCTTTGAGTCTCAGCTTGCAGATACCGAGCTTGCCAAGGAAAAGAACGTCATTCTAGAAGAAATATCCATGTATGAAGATACACCCGATGATACTGTTCATGATCTAGCTTCTCGGGCAGCATATCAAGATCACCCGCTAGCCTATTCCATTCTAGGAACGGCTGAGCGGTTAAATGCGATGAAGTCCCAAGACCTGCGTAAGTATATGGGTGAGCGATATAGTATTGAAAATACAGTCATCAGCGTGGCAGGGAACGTAGGCGAGGAAGTGCTGGAGCTGCTGGAGCTGCATTTCGGGAAATTTGACGTAAAAGGACAAGATCCTGTTCTTGGAGCGCCTGTGTTCCATTCCCGGGCCTTATTCCATCGCAAAAAAACAGAGCAGAACCATCTTTGTCTCACATTCCCAGGAAGCTCCATTAAGGCGCCAAACTTATATGCGATGATCCTACTGAACAATACCATTGGTGGTGGAATGAGCTCCCGGCTTTTTCAAGAAATCCGGGAGAAGCGCGGGTTAGCTTATTCGGTATATTCGTATCACACCTCTTATTCAGATAATGGGTTATTCACGGTGTATGCGGGAACTGCGCCTAAACAAACACAAGATGTGTATGACTTAACAATGGAATTGCTTAATGACATTGCAGCAACAGGCATGAGTGAGGCTGAACTATTGAGAGGTAAGGAGCAGTTGAAAGGTAATCTGATCTTAAGCCTGGAAAGTACCAGCAGCCGGATGAACCGTTTGGGGAAAAACGAGCTTATGCTCGGCCGCCACTATACATTAGATGAGATGTTGGAGCGAATTGATCAGGTAAAGCTATCCGATGTCAGTGAGATTATGGTAACGATGATGGCACAGCCATGCGCCGTTGCCATGGTTGGCGCGAATGAGAAAGTGTCGTCGGGAATCGGGAGGGAATTCATTGTATCCAATTCAGTTGAAACGGCTGCCGGGGAATGAAGATGTAGCGTTGCCCCGCCAAATGTCAGAATGGGCAGCAGGATTTGATCTGCATGCCGCGGTAGCTGAGCCTGTAGTACTTGCGCCTGGTGAGCGGGCGCTGATCCCAACGGGCTTCGCAATGGCGATGCCGAGGGAGCTGGAAGCTCAAATCAGACCCCGCAGCGGACTTGCTTTTAAACATGGAATAACGTGCTTGAATACTCCGGGTACGATTGATGCGGATTACCGGGGAGAAGTGAAGGTGCTGCTTATTAATTTAGGGCGAGAGCCATTCACGATTGAGCGTGGAGAGCGTGTAGCTCAGATAGTATTCCAGAAATTGCCGCAGGTATCTCTTCAAGAGGTAAATGAGCTGTCGGATACCTCGCGCGGTGAAGGCGGCTTCGGCCATACAGGTAAATAACAGAAGTCGAAACAGCTTGATCGGGTTTAGGTGCCGATTAGGCTGTTTTTTGTTTTTATGATAGACGTTTATAGTCGTGTGTTATCCTATCGGCACCCCGGACTGGGCGCATGCATAAGATATGCTATGGATGAAAGCCGAAAGGAGTGGGCTGCAATACTTACGGGAGTGCAAGTTGTTCTTGTTGGCGGAGACGCTCGGCAGCTTGAAGTGATTCGCCGTTTGACGGAGTTGGACGCGACGGTTACGCTTATTGGCTTCGATAGACTGGATACTCCTTTTAGCGGAGTTGCGAAAGCGGAGTGGTCACCAGATGCGGTAAGAAATGCGGATGCTTTGGTGCTGCCTGCCGTTGGTACGGATGACGAGGGGTTGATTTCTACCTTATTTACGGATCAAGAGCTCAAGCTGACGGAGGCACATCTTGCAGCTATACCCAAGAAATGCAAGCTGATTACGGGTATGGCGAAGCCATTCTTACGCATGCTGTGCGAGAAATTTCACGTAGAACTTGTTGAATTATTTGAGCGTGATGATGTAGCCATCTATAATTCGATCCCGACAGCCGAAGGCGCATTGATGATGGCTATTCAGAATACGGATATTACGGTCCACGATTCAAATTGTATGGTCCTTGGACTTGGCAGAACAGGTCTTACAATGGCTCGAACCTTACTTGCGATTGGAGCACATGTGAAGGTTGGCGTACGCAAGGATGAGGCTTTCGCACGTGCATTCGAGATGGGCTTTGAACCCTTCTATATGCCTGAATTAGCGCGTCATGCGGGGAATATCGACTTGATTTTTAACACAATTCCGACTATGATAGTCACAGCACAAGTGATCGCACAACTTCCCCTGCGCGCATGTATTATCGACTTGGCCTCTAAACCTGGCGGCACTGATTTCCGCTTCGCTGAGAAGAGAGGAATCAAGGCGCTGCTCGCCCCTGGATTACCAGGGATCGTAGCTCCGAAGACAGCCGGTCGAATCATCGCGAACAGTCTGACCCAGATTATTCTGGAAGACAACCGACTACGGGGGAATAAACTATGAATTGGCAGGGAATTACAGTTGGCTACGCACTGTCTGGTTCTCATTGCACGTTACCGGAGATCATGCCGCAGATTCAGCGTTTCATAGATGCTGGCGCGAATGTTGTGCCGATTGTTTCTTCTACAATTATGACCACGGATACCCGTTTCGGAACCTCGAACCATTGGCAGGAAACGATCCGCGAGATAACCGGCAATGAAATTATTGCATCTATTGTAGATGCCGAACCGCTTGGTCCGTCCAAGAGGTTAGACGTCTTAACGATTGCGCCCTGTACGGGCAATACCACGAGCAAGCTTGCCAATGCGATGACTGATGGCCCTGTCTTAATGGCTGCTAAGTCGCAGATGCGAAATCAACGGCCTCTCGTGCTTGCGATTTCTACGAACGACGGTCTGGGATTAAACGCAGCTAATATCGCGAAGCTGCTCATAATGAAGAATATCTATTTCGTACCTTTCGGACAGGATAATCCAACGAGCAAGCCGAATTCTCTTGTTGCCAGAATGGATCTTATTATGGATACCTGCGAAGCTGCATTACAAGGAAAACAATTACAACCTTTACTCATAGAGCGTTTCTTATACGCTTGAGATATACTTGCAACATCCGAGGGGAGAAATACACTAAATGTCGAATCAAACGTTGTTTAATGTTGCCGTCGTGGGAGCGACAGGTGCCGTTGGGGAACAAATCCGCAGATTGCTCGAAGAACGCAACTTCCCGATCGCAAGCCTAAAGCTGCTTTCTTCTGCACGTTCCGCTGGAACGACTCTTGAATTTAAGGGCCAGCCGGTCACGGTTGAGGAAGCAACGCCTGAGAGCTTTCGCGGCGTAGATATCGCTTTGTTCAGCGCAGGAGGAGATGTCAGCAAAGCACTTATTCCTCACGCCGTTGCTCAAGGCACAGTCTGCATTGATAATACGAATGCTTACCGTATGGATCCGGAGACACCTCTTGTCGTACCTGAGGTGAACATAGATAAAATTAATGAGCATAAGGGCATTATTGCTAATCCTAACTGCTCGACCATTCAGATGGTTGCGGCATTGAAGCCTTTATATGATCGTTATGGGATTTCACGAATTATTGTTTCAACTTATCAAGCGGTATCCGGTGCTGGCGCGTCGGCGATCAATGAAATGCTTCGCCAGTCCAGCGAAGTCATTGCCGGCAACGATCCCAAGCCAGCTATTCTTCCGGTATCTTCGTTACCAGTGAAGCATCAGATTGCTTTTAACGTTATTCCGCAAATCGATAAATTTCAAGATAACGGTTTTACACTTGAAGAAATGAAAATGATCCGCGAAACGAAGAAAATCATGGACGACGAATCTCTCGAGGTTACTGCAACTTGTGTTCGCGTTCCTGTTGTTTACGGTCATTCCGAATCTGTTTACGTTGAATTGAAGAAGGATTTCGATATAGACGAAATTAAAGCCTTACTGTCTGATTCTCCAGGTCTTGTTCTAGTTGACGATAGTTCCGGACAGCAATATCCTCTTGCAACCGAAGCAGCTGGGAAGAATGAGGTTTTCGTCGGACGTATCCGTAAGGACCTCTCGAACCCTCGCGCTCTTAACATGTGGATCGTATCTGATAATCTGCTCAAAGGCGCAGCTTGGAACGCGGTTCAAATCGCAGAATATATTGCCATTCCTAAACAATAATTCATAATCGTCGCATCAGACATCCTTCCTTTTCTTTCCTTCACTAACAAGTTTCTAGAGCGGGGGGAAAACCTGATGGACCTGATCGTGCAAAAATTCGGCGGGACGTCGCTGTCCGATGAACAAAGTCGGCGCCACGTCCTCCGTCATATTAAGCGAGAGCATGAAGCAGGCTACAGTCTTGTCGTTGTTGTCTCGGCAATGGGACGAAGCGGTGAGCCTTACGCAACAGACTCGTTATTAGCTCTAGTTCGTCAGAACGGTAATGCATTACCTGTAAGAGAGAAGGATTTATTACTCTCCTGCGGTGAACTGATCTCAGCCGCGACTCTCTGCAGTCTGCTGAACGCCGAAGGTATTTCTTCCGTTGTCTTGACAGGAGGACAGGCCGGCATAATAACGGATGACCGTTTCGGTGCGGCTCGTATCATGGAAGTCAAGACCAATAAACTGAATCAGCATTTAGCAGAGGGCCGCGTCGTTGTCGTAACCGGATTTCAAGGGATGACAGAGGATGGAGAAATGACCACTCTTGGACGTGGAGGAAGCGACACCTCCGCAACGGCTTTGGGTGCCGCTTTAAATGCATCTATCGTTGATATATACACCGATGTAGATGGAATCCTGACAGCTGATCCTCGTTGGGTAAGCAATGCAAGACCCTTGGCAACCGTTAGCTATGAAGAAATAAGTAATATGGCTCAGAATGGGGCTAAAGTCATCCACCCAAGAGCTGTCGAGATTGCGATGAAGGCCGGCGTTCCGGTTCGTGTTCGCTCCACCTTCTCCGAAGGGGAAGGAACCTTGGTTACTCATGCGCAGCTTCTTCGCACGCGAGGGATTTGGACGGATCGAACGGTAACAGGGCTCGCCCATGTAAGAGGGGTAACGCAATTAGCGGTTATCAATCGCGCAGGTCCCGCGGATCTGCAGCTGCGCGTATTCCGGGCAATGGCTACGAATGGAATCAGCGTTGATTTTATTAATGTGATGCCGACAGGCGTTCATTATACGGTTCCCGAATCGGATACAGATCTAGCAGTACAATTGCTTCAGCAGCTTGGGTTTGACCCTATCGTACGAAGAGGATGCGCTAAAGTTTCCGTTATCGGTGGAGGAATGAACGGAGAGCCTGGAGTTATGGCTGTCATTGTAGAAGCTCTCACGAGCTCCGGCATTCCTATTATGCAATCGGCGGACTCTAATACTACGATCTGGGTCCTGTTATCCGAAGAAGACTTAGCTAAAGCACTGCAAGCTTTGCATACTTCTTTTGGGCTGCATCTAACACCAGGGGAAAGAATATAGAGGAGGAAATAGCAATGGATTTCGGGCGTTTAATTACGGCAATGGTAACTCCATTTGATGAACAACTGAATATCGATTGGGAAATGACAGGAAAGCTAATCGATTATTTAATCGACGAGCAGAAATCCGATAGTCTAGTCATTTCAGGCACAACAGGAGAGTCTCCGACATTAACCGACGAAGAGAAGGTTGCCTTGTTTCAATTTTCCGTCAAGCATGCCGCAGGACGTTGTAAAATAATTGCCGGAACAGGAAGCAATGAAACAGCACACTCCGTTAAGCTGACTAAACTGGCCGAACAAGCTGGAGCGGATGGTATTCTGCTCGTAACGCCCTACTACAACAGACCTAGCCAAGAAGGCATTTATCAGCATTTCCGTACGATCGCAGAAGCAACCACGCTTCCGGTTATTTTATATAACGTACCCTCAAGAACAGTCGTTAGCCTATCAGTTGAAACGACGCTTCGCTTAGCGCAAATTCCAAATATCGTAGCTACCAAAGAGTGCGCATCCCTCGAGCAAATGACAGAGATTGTTAGTGGTGCACCTGAGGGTTTTATCTTATATAGCGGGGACGACGCCATCACGCTTCCGTCCCTTTCTGTGGGAGGATACGGAATTATTAGTGTTGCGAGCCATTTGATCGGGGAGAAGATGAAAGAACTGATATCCGCTTACCTGGATGGTCGCGTTAAAGAAGCAACTGAGATAAACGCTCAATGCTTCCCGTACTTCAAAGGCCTGTTTAATTGCCCGAACCCGGTTCCAAATCCGGTTGCTGTTAAATATGCGCTGACGTTACGCGGCCTGCCTGTTGGCAGCGTTCGTCTGCCTCTCGTAACGGTTAACGATACGGAAGCGAAATTCCTGCAAAACCTGGTAAAGGCTTAACGTACGAATGGTCTGTCGGTCGCTCGCATTTCAATTACCTGCGATAACCGATTTCCTCTGGATATCGGTTTTTTGCACGAAGGGATTTCCCTTCCTAACAAAGATGAATCCGTTTTCTTATGCAAGGAAAACATAAACTCATCGATCTTGTGTTTCTTGTTTTGCTTCATGTATAATGGTTGAGAGTGATTGGGTGCGGCTAATATATTAGCAAATTGAAAATTTCATATCGATCGGGATCGTATGGATACAGGAGGTACTAAGAAGTGTCAAAGAAGAACAGCCAAGATAAATTACTGATTTTCGCGCTCGGCGGCGTTGGCGAAATCGGCAAAAACATGTATTGCATTCAGTATGGTAACGACATCGTGGTCGTAGACGCTGGATTGAAATTCCCGGAAGAAGAGATGCTCGGTATCGACGTCGTAATTCCGGATATTACCTATTTGATCGAAAATAAGGACAAGGTGCGCGGAATTCTATTAACGCATGGTCACGAAGATCACATCGGCGGGCTTCCGTATGTACTCAAGCAACTCAATGTTCCGATTTGGGGAACAAAGCTTACGTTAGGACTTGTTGAGAACAAGCTGAAGGAAGCAGGATTGTTGGGGGATACCAAGCGAATTCTTATTAATGAATCATCCGAATTGCAGCTTGGTACGATTAAAGCTACCTTTTTCCGTACGAACCACAGTATTCCGGATTCCGTTGGCGTGTGCCTGGAAACCCCGGAAGGTATCGTTGTTCACACCGGTGATTTTAAGTTTGATCATACACCTGTCAACGACCAGTATGCAGACCTGCAGAGAATGGCGGGAATCGGAAGCCGCGGCGTTTTGGCTTTGCTGTCGGACAGCACTAATGCTGAACGTGCCGGCTTTACTCCATCGGAGAGTAATATCGGCAAAGAGTTCGAAGAAATATTCCGCAGCGCCAAGCAACGTGTTGTCGTTGCAACCTTCGCATCGAATGTTCATCGGATCCAACAAGTTATCAATGCAGCTACAGAAACTCGTCGTAAGATGACGGTTATCGGAAGAAGCATGGTTAATGTAGTGTCCATTGCTTCCGAGCTCGGATACTTGAATATTCCGGATGGAATGCTGATTGAACCAGAAGAAGTGAACAAGCTTCCTGCGGACCGTGTTGTTATCTTGTCTACGGGCAGCCAAGGAGAGCCGATGTCTGCATTAACGCGGATGGCTCGCTCCACACACCGTAAGGTAGATATTCTGCCAGGGGATACTGTTATTATCGCTGCAACGCCAATTCCTGGTAACGAGCGTTATGTTGGACGTACAGTCGATGAATTAATGCGTTTGGGTGCAAGCGTTATTTATGGACCAGGTTCTATCTCGGGTGTGCACGTATCCGGTCATGGCAGCCAAGAAGAGCTGAAGCTAATGCTTAACCTGATTCGTCCGCAATATTTTATTCCGATTCACGGTGAATACCGGATGCTTCGTCATCACGGACTGCTTGGCGAAGCTGTTGGCATTCCGAAAGAAAACATCTTCCTTCTTGACAATGGGGATACGGTGGAGATTCAGAATGGAGCAGCTCGCAAAGCAGGCAAAATTCCTGCGGGTAATATATTGATTGACGGACTCGGAGTGGGCGACGTAGGTAATATCGTTCTACGTGATCGTAAACTCTTGTCCCAGGACGGTATTCTGGTCGTTGTTGTTACGCTTAGCAAACAAGACGGAACCATTATGTCGGGACCTGACATCATCTCTCGCGGATTCGTATACGTACGGGAATCAGAAGGCTTGCTAGAAGAAGCAAATCGTATTGTAAGCAGCACGTTGCATAAGTTGATGAGCGAAAAAGTTAACGAGTGGGCTTCACTGAAGACTAATGTAAAAGACGCGCTTGGACGATTCTTGTACGAGCAAACAAGAAGAAGACCGATGATCTTGCCGATCATCATGGAAGTGTAGAAATATAAACCCACACTCATATAAAACCGTTTTCCACTGCCGCGGCAGCTGGGAAACGGTTTTTGTTTGTAGCTGGAATGGGGGGGATAATCCAGGGTGGAAAGTCCATACTATGTCAAGCCATGCACATGTCGCATAGTAGGAGGCATCACGATGAGTGAGAAAACGAAATCAAGAGAAATGACGGAGCAGCCTGCTCCCTCTCCAGCGGAAGAACGCAAAGCATCTGCCGTAACGGAGGCAATCGTTCAATTAGGGCAGACGGCTGTGCCCTCTGGAGAGAGCAATATCTTCTGTCTGACGATAATTGGTCAGATTGAAGGGCATCTCATGTTACCGCCGCAGAATAAAACGACCAAATACGAGCATGTCATTCCTCAGCTTATCGCAGCGGAACAGAATAGCAAGATAGAAGGGCTGCTTATCATACTTAATACAGTAGGCGGTGACGTAGAAGCTGGACTTGCGATAGCAGAGATGATTGCATCTCTGACCAAACCAACCGTAACCGTTGTCCTAGGCGGCGGTCACTCTATCGGTGTACCCATTGCCGTATCTGCTGATTACACCTTTATTGCTGAAACAGCAACGATGACGATCCATCCCATACGGATGAATGGTCTTGTTATCGGAGTTCCACAGACGTTTGAGTATTTGGAGAAAATGCAGGAGAGAGTCACGCGGTTCGTCACGCGTCACTCCCGAATTACAGAGGAAACATTTAAGCATCTTATGTTTAAAACAGGAGAGCTCACAAGAGATATAGGGACAACGGTCATCGGAGCAGATGCGGTCAGGCATGGCTTAATTGACTCCGTAGGCGCACTTGGCGAGGCGTTAAAGGAATTGAACCGACGGATAAAGGAGCTTAAAACAAGCCATTCAGAAGGAGGAGAAGGCGAATGACGTTATATACGACTATGCCCCTCGAGTTGGTACTCGATGGTATCCAGAATGAACCTGGACCCTTCATCGTTATCACGATTCGAGACGTAACCTTACAGATAGCTCCGTTGGCACCTGGGATTGGCCGCATTGTTAGGCTAGTGTCAGCTCCTTTGGATTATTATTTGCGAGAGGAGTATACACCAGGACAAATTATTTGTTTTCATCCTACTACAGAACCAGCTTTTGTAGCTGAAAATCCCGACTTTCGAATGTAGCACGGGTTGTTCTGCCAACCTCCCTTCAACTGTGTTATAATGTTGAACCGGGAGGTGGCAATTTTGGCCAAGCGTAGAAAGAAAAGAGCCTCGTTCGGAACGAACTTAAAATACGAGGTTTATGGTATCCTGTTAATTACAATTTCTGTTATCGCCATCTCTGGAGAAGCTGCCGTCGGACGTTCACTTTCCAAGCTTTTCGGGTTTCTATTCGGAATTCATTATTACTTGCTTGCTCTTGCCGGCATATGGATCGGCTTATATGTAATGGTTAAACGCAGCTGGCCTCGGGGCTGGACATCGCGACGTTCGGGTTTTGTTCTTGTTTGTTTTGGATTTGCTTTGTGGAGCTCCATGGCGGCGATCGATAACAGCCTGAGGCTTATCGATGCGGTATCTCCCTCAAGCATAGTGAGTCAGACGACAGATCAGCTGCGAGAGCAGCTTTGGCAGGTACCTCCTGCACAAGACGTCCCGATTACCGAGAAGGATATCGGAGGCGGAATGGTTGGCGCCCTTCAATACTCGGTGCTTTATTGGATGTTCGGATACTATGGAGCTAAATTCGTTCTGATTATTGAATTTGCGATTGCTATGTTATTGATTACTAATCGTTCTTATGTGGAAATGGCTCGTTCCGTACGATTATTCCTAAAGAGAATCATGCCTTTATTGGCAGCACGGTTATCCTCGGGACGTAAATTACTGTCCGCGCGAGTGGTTCCAGTTAATGGTGCAGGCAGAAGCGGCAGAGCTGCCACGCAGACGACTGCTATTCCTACGGCTCCCATGGATGATGATCTGGAAGACGAACCGTCCCTTGTTCCTAGGCAAAGGAAAACGCCATTGTTCTTTCAACTGTTTCATGGCAAGCCCGAGCGTGATCTGAATGCTGCTCAGGAGGAGCCTTGGGATGTCGAAGAACCTATTACATATTCAGGTAAGCCTGCACCGGCAGATTCGGCAGCTCAAGCATTGAACAGCATTCATGCCGAGTCTTCAATCCTAACCGATGTAGATGAGGAAACACCGTTAGCGCCTAGATTTACGGATTTCTCTTCGCAAGCCTATCAAGAGGAAACATGGAATGAGGCTGCCGAGACAGATGATGGTGTAATCCCTGTATTCGTTGAGCCTTATTCGGAATCGGACCCGCAATTGGAAAACGATGAAGGTGACCAAACGCTTGTTTCTACGATAACCAACGATGAAGCAGCCACGGAAGCGGCAACTGCTCCGCCTAAGCCAATTCGAAAGATACCGAAACCTTATCGGTTGCCTGGGGTTCATTTACTTGACAAGCCGGCAGGGGGCAGTAAGTCGGGTAACCCTGCGGATTATATGAGTACGGCACGCAAACTAGAGGCGACATTGGAGAGCTTCGGCGTCAGAGCAAAGGTGCTGGATGTGGCTAGAGGGCCTGCTGTTACAAGATATGAGCTTCAGCCGGACGTCGGTGTAAAGGTAAGCCGCATTGTAAGCCTGACGGATGACATCGCTTTGGCCTTGGCAGCTAAGGATATTCGAATGGAAGCGCCTATTCCTGGTAAAGCAGCAATAGGAATTGAAGTTCCGAACAATGAGGTTAGCGTAGTTACACTGAGAGAAGTACTTGAAACACAACCTTTTCAGGAATCTACGGCCAAGTTAACCATCGCTTTCGGAAGGGATATTTCCGGACAGCCAATCGTCGGAAACTTGGCGAGGATGCCGCATTTGCTTGTTGCGGGTGCGACTGGTTCCGGTAAATCTGTATGTATTAACGGAATCATCACAAGTTTGCTTTATAAAGCTAAGCCTGATGAGGTCAAGTTTCTGATGATCGATCCAAAAATGGTTGAGCTTAATGTCTATAACGGAATTCCACATTTGCTTGCGCCGGTTGTAACGGATCCGAAGAGAGCCTCTCTTGCACTTAAGAAAATTGTTGTGGAAATGGAAAAAAGGTACGAGAAGTTCTCCAAATCCGCAACGAGAAATATTGAAGGCTATAATGCCCTGATGTTAAGCGGAGACAACCCTGACGCTGTCCTGCCGTATATCGTTGTCATTGTGGATGAGCTCGCCGATCTGATGATGGTAGCCGCCGGTGATGTTGAGGATGCGATTTGTCGTTTGGCTCAGATGGCACGGGCTTCAGGTATCCATCTTATTATCGCAACTCAAAGACCTTCCGTAGATGTCATAACTGGTGTTATTAAAGCGAATATTCCAAGCCGGATCGCTTTCGGAGTATCTTCTCAAGTCGACTCCAGAACCATTCTGGATATGGTGGGCGCCGAGAAGCTATTGGGCCGCGGGGATATGTTATTCCTGCCAATGGGAGCATCCAAGCCTATCCGGGTACAAGGCGCTTTCTTATCGGATGGAGAGGTGGAAGCGGTTGTCAGCTATGCCCGTGGACAAGCAGAGGCAGAGTATATTGAGGATCTCGTACCTGAGATAGATGAGACTGCTAACGATGTAGAAGATGAGAAGCTGGATGAATTATTCGATCAAGCGGTGCAAATTGTTTTGGAAGCTAAGCAAGCTTCCGTATCGCTGCTTCAAAGGCGTATGAGGATAGGTTATACGCGTGCGGCAAGGTTAATCGACTCCATGGAAGCCAAAGGTGTTGTTGGTCCCTATGAAGGAAGCAAGCCCCGCGAGGTTCTTATGACGATAGAGCAGTACCATCAGAGAATTCCTTCCTGACAGAAGACCCGTAATTCCAAAAAAAATGGGGTTGCGGGCTTTTTTGTTCGCAAAAATGGGTATAAGAGGCTATCACCTTTCTCATACTAACGGTCGAAGACACAATAGGGAATGGAAAGGCGTGACCTCAAGTGAGTTATCGTCTAGTGATTTTGACAGTATGTGTGGTATTTGGTCTGCTCGGGTTATATACGTTGCAGCAAACAGGACAAAGCCGTGAAACTTTTAGCAACGCAACCCTAAAGCCAGGCTCTTCTGGTAAAGACGTTTATGAGTTGCAAGGTCGGCTGAAAGCACTTGGTTATTATAACGGCAAAGTAGATGGCCAATTCGGAACGAAAACAAAAAATTCGGTCACCTGGTTCCAATGGAAGTTCGGCATGAAATCTGATGGTGTTGTAGGTACCAAGACGAAGCTGAAGCTATGGAAAGCAACAAAGGACTGGAAGCCGACAGCGGAGGATTTACCCCCTGCTGCAGGCGGAGGTGAGGTTGCAGGAGCTGCACCCGAAGGAAACAACAAGCTCCCTGCTTCCAACAACATGGGATACAGCGAGAAGGATCTGAAAATGATGGCAAACGCCGTCTTCGGAGAAGCTCGCGGGGAGCCCTATGAAGGGCAAGTCGCGGTTGCAGCGGTTATCATTAATCGCGTGAGATCTGCGGAGTTCCCGAATTCTCCGACAGGCGTTATTTTTCAACCTGGGGCCTTCACTGCCGTTGCCGACGGTCAAATCTGGCTTTCCCCAAATGAAAAAGCAATCAAAGCAGTTAAAGACGCCATGAGCGGATGGGATCCAAGCGACGGTTGCCTGTACTACTTTAATCCCGTCACGGCCACATCCAAATGGATTTGGACTCGACCGCAATACAAAACGATCGGCAAGCATATTTTTTGCAGATAAAATAACATTTCCAATATTTGCTTCCTGCAAGTCCTATCGGTTAGAATGGGGCTGAACTCATGCGATAAATCGTGCAACACCTGTGGTGCGATTTATCGTTACGTTCGCGTTGGGCGCTCCATGTAGCGCGAATTTAGTCAAAGGGGCTTGAGGATCATGCCGGAGCAATTCCAGAGGGGCGTATGGGGGCGGCTGCGCCTGCACGTATTGCCGACCCAAAGGTTCAAAACGTTCGCCTTATCTTTATTTGCAGGAGTTCCATTATCAGAGTCTGGGGTAACGCCAATTGCGCTTACCCCTTTTGTGCTGCGCCGAGGTACCAAAACCTATCCGGAAACGATCTCCTTTCGCGAACGGCTGGATGACTTATACGGTGCTGGCTTCGGCTTTGATTTGTATAAACGAGGCGATCATCAGATTGTTCAATTTCGTCTGGATATCATTAATGATCGCTTCGTATCCGCTGCGAATTCACTGCTTGGAGAAGCGCTGACATTCTTAGGCGAGGTATTGACCTCACCTGCATTAGATGACGGCAGCTTCCGCAGCAAGTATGTAGAAGCCGAGAAAACAACCGTCAGCAAACGGATTGATGCCATCATCAATGATAAAATCCGTTACGCAGCCGAACGCTGCATCGAAGAGATGTGTAAGGATGAGCCATACCGCTTGCCTGCGCTCGGTCGTAAAGAGGAGCTTATCAATCTCAATGCCGATACCCTTTATAAGGCTTATCGCAAGTGGCTCGAAGAAGCGTCCTTCGATCTCTATGTTACCGGGGATACGACTTTAGAAGAAGTGCAAGGGATCGTTGCCAAATCCTTTGAACTACCTGAAGGAGAGCCAGGTAACTATTCTGCACCAACGCTAAGGCCAGCTAGACCCGAAGTACAAACCATTCAAGAACGGCTGGATGTCGGACAAGGAAAGCTCAACATGGGACTGCGGGTTGGCTCGACTTACGGCAGCGATCAATACGCAGCATTACTCGTATACAACGGATTATTAGGCGGTTATCCTCACTCTAAGCTGTTCGTGAATGTGAGGGAAAAGGCGAGCCTAGCTTATTACGCCTCCTCACGCCTCGATGGACATAAGGGAATTCTCACGCTTCAATCGGGTATTGAGGTAGTTAATTATGAACGTGCCGTTAAGATCATGCGCGAGCAAATCGAAGCTATGAAAGCCGGCGATTTCGCGGCAGAGGACTTGCACCGCACACAAGCGATGATCGTGAATCAGCTTCGAGAGCTGCAGGATTCGGCGTTCGAGCGAATTTCTTTTGACTTTAGTAATGTGTTATCCGGTGTTGAGCGTACCGGGGAAAGCTTCATCGCTGAAATTCAGGATGTGACGCCGGGGATGGTCACTGCAGTCGCTCAGCATGCAGCGCTTGACACCATTTATTTCTTGCGCGACCGGAAGGAGGAGGGCTAAGCATGTCAACTAAATCTTATCCGAAGCTCCAGGAAACGCTTTGGCATGAGACTTTGGATAATGGTCTGGAGGTATTCATCCTCCCGAAGCCAGGGTTTACTAAAACGTATGCGACTTTTACGACTCGTTATGGTTCCATTGACAATCACTTTACCCCTCCAGGCAAAGATACCGTTAAGGTTCCGGACGGGATCGCGCATTTTCTAGAGCATAAGATGTTTGAGGAGCCGGAAGGAGATATTTTCTCCAAATTCGCTTCACAAGGCGCTTCAGCTAATGCTTATACAAGCTTCGATAGGACTGTCTATTTATTCACGGCCACTCACGAAATCGAAGCTAATCTGGATACACTCCTTCATTTCGTGCAGAACCCGTATTTCACGGATGAGAACGTGGAGAAGGAAAAGGGTATCATCGTGCAAGAAATTGACATGTACCGGGACAATCCCGATTGGCGCGTATACTTCGGGTTAATTGAAGCCATGTATCAGCAGCATCCTGTTCATATCGATATTGCCGGAACGGCAGATTCCGTTCGATCCATTACGAAGGAAATGCTATACGACTGTTACTATACCTTCTATCATCCTTCGAACATGACTTTATTCATCGTTGGGGGTGTTGACCCGCAGCAGATTATGGAGCAGGTTAAGCAGGATCAAGCGAAGAAGACATTCCCTTCGGGCGGGGAAATCAAACGGCTGTTCGAAGAAGAACCCAAGCAGGTGAAGGAGAAGCGGCGAGAGCTGACGCTGCCAGTGTCATTGCCGAAATGCTTGTTCGGCTTCAAAGAAGATCCTGCAGATGCCAAAGACGCGGTTCGCCGGGAGTTAGCGAGTAAGCTGATGCTGGAGGCACTGCTTGGGGCAAGCTCGACTCTATATCAGGAGCTTTATGATGACAATCTGATTTCAGATGGCTTCGGTCACGAATATAATACAGGACCTGGATTCTCGTTCTCGATGATTGGCGGAGAGACAAGTGATCCGGAGGAACTGGTTAAAAGAGTAAGTAAAGCCATGTATGGAGCCGCCGAGAATGGCATTGCCTCCGAAGTTTTCGAGAGGACACGCCGCAAAAAAATCGGGGCTTTCCTGCGTATGATGAATAGCCCGGAATCGATTGCAAGTGAGTTTACCCGCTACAGACAAAGGGGTGGAGACTTGTTTACCCTTGTAGAGATTTATGAGAGCTTAACCTTGGATGAAGTTAATCAGCGCATTAAAGAGCATGCTACTCCAGACCGCCAGGCTATTTCCATCGTGCGGAGCGGGAAGGCTTGAAGCGCATTGCGCTGGTGACAGGCTCCTCAAGAGGCATAGGAGCCGCCATCGTTCGTACCTTGGCTGCGGATGGGTTAGATGTCGTCATTCAATATCACGAAGCTTCAGAGGCTGCAGAGAATGTTGCAAGCGAATGTAGAGCTTTCGGAAGCCATGCGATTACGGTGCAGGCTGATCTTCGTTCCGCAGCTGCCATTCAGGAATTAAAGCAGTACTTGGATCAAACGGCATGTATCCCCAATATTGTAGTCCATTGTGCCGGATTAGCCCATTATGGGCTGCTTGAGGATATGGAAGAGCACATATGGGATGAATTGATGCATATCCATCTTAAAAGTGCTTATTATTTAACGAAAGGCTTCGGTTCCTCCATGCGTTGGCAACGGTGGGGGCGTTTCGTTCACCTCACCAGCGTATGGGGGCTTGTAGGTGCAGCCGGAGAAGCGGCATATGCAGCTTCCAAGGGAGGTTTAAACGCCTTCACCAAATCCATGGCTAAGGAACTGGCATCCTTCGGAATTACGGTAAATGCAGTTGCTCCCGGTGCGATCGATACGGATATGCTGTCCGCTTTTAAAGCCGCAGAACGAGAAGAGCTCTGCAGGGAAATTCCTATAGGTCGTCTTGGACATGCGGATGAGGTTGCTCAACTCGTTCGTTTCCTTGTTTCTGACGATGCCAGCTACATTACAGGACAAGTAGTGGGAATAAACGGAGGTTGGCATATGTAGCTATTCGAATAATAGGGATTCGAATAAAAGCGGACTTTTAGGGACATATTAGCGTTGAGCTTTTATCCCAACCCACTAGGAGGCTGCTCGATGTCAACTGTACTCAGTAATTTCGACACCTGGAAAAAGTTTTTGGGCGATCGCGTAGAAGCGGCCAAAAAGCTAGGTATTGATGATGAAGCAATTTCGAAGCTTGCCTATGAGATAGGTGAATTTCTGGATCAGAAGGTTGATCCGAAAAACGATGAAGAGCGGGTTCTCAAGGAATTGTGGGATGTCGGCGACGATTCGGAACGTAAAACTATGGCTCGCTTGATGGTCAAATTAGCGGGTAACAACACCTGATAAAGGTGAGAACAAGGGAAAGCCTCCGAATGGAGGCTTTCTGTCCATCTTTAGCTCATCCCATTCATTCATAGGACTTTAGAAGTATTAATTTGATTTATTTTGCAGGATATTGATGAGAGTTGTAGAATAAAAGAGAAAGCGGATAAAGGTATTATTTTCGTTATTTGAATGAGGTGCACCGATGGAACCCAAACAATGGTATATGGAATACAAAATTCACAAAAATCGCCCCGGACTTCTAGGCGATATCGCTTCTTTGCTTGGGATGCTGGAAGTGAACATTCTGACGATCAATGGCGTAGAAGATAGAACTCGTGGAATGCTGCTGCAAACTGATGATGAAGAAAAAATCGAGCTGCTTGGTAAAATGCTGCGTAAGGTTGAGAATATTACGATTAATACTTTACGACCACCTCGATTGACTGACATATTGGCAGTGCGTCATGGCCGTTATATTGAGAGGGATTCCGACGATAAGAAAACCTTCCGCTTCACACGCGACGAGCTGGGACTTCTTGTTGACTTTCTCGGAGAATTATTCAAGAGAGAGGGCAACCAAACGATTGGCCTGCGGGGAATGCCGCGTGTCGGGAAGACAGAATCGATTATTGCGGGAAGTGTATGCTCGAACAAACGCTGGGCTTTTGTATCCTCCACCTTACTTCGCCAAACCGTTAGAAGCCAGCTTTCCGAAGAAGAGATGAATCCGAATAACGTTTTTATCATTGACGGTATTGTAAGCACTATTCGTTCAAATGAAAAGCATCATACACTTATACAAGAAATAATGGCGATGAATTCAACGAAGGTAATAGAGCATCCCGATATTTTTGTGCGGGAATCCCAGTTTGATTATGATATTTTTGACTCTATTATAGAATTACGCAACAATCCTGATGAAGAAATTTCTTATGAAAACTTTACAACTGCAGGTTTGAACGACGATTTTTAATCTACATACGCCAACACCAAGAATATCCGGAGGTGAAAGGCATGTCCGATTTAGGCGCGTTGCTGCGCAAAGCGCGTGAGCAGTGTGGTTATACGCTAGAAGATGTTCAAGAATATACGAAGATACGCAAAAGATACTTAGAAGCGATCGAGACAGGCGATTATAAGGTATTACCGGGCTCTTTCTATGTGCGGGCTTTCGTGAAAACCTATGCGGAAACCGTTGGTTTGGACGCCGAAGAGGTTTTGCGTCTGTATCACAAGGAGCTGCCGCAGCCGGCAACCGCTGAGACGGTTAGGACGGAACCGCGAATGAAGCCGGCAAGACGCAGTTTGCAGCACAACGATCGTTTAGGCAAAGTTGCAGTTTCTTTGCTCATGTGGGCTTTTCCTATCCTTATCGTTGTCGTCATTTATATCTATTTATCTAATAATGGCTCTGACTCCAAAGAGCTTGATCCCAGCACGCCGATTTCAACGGAAACTGCATCCGAGAGCCCTTCGGTTATCGCGCCGCCAAGTGAAAGCGTAACACCTCCCGTTATCGAGACACCTACTCCTAGCAATACCGCAAGTCTTACGTTAAAGGAGACTCGCAACAGCATCAATTATTATGAGATAACTCCAGGCCAAGGTCATCAGTTAAGGCTTGAAGTGACCGATAAATGCTGGATTGAAGTGCGTGCGAATAGCCGATCCGGTGAGAAATTGTATTATAAGAACGTAAACGAAGCCCAAACCTTGACCTTTGATATGTCTACCCCTATTTATGTGAATGTGGGTCGTTCAGACTTTGTAACCATTTACGTTGATGAAGCCATGATTGATGACGGCAATAAACCTGGATCTACCAAATACTTGCTTACTCCGCTTATGGAGACTGCAGCCGCACAATAATCAGTTCTTTGAGTATTCTTTTCAAGTTGATCGCAATGCAGCTCTCTACGGAGGGCTTTTTGTTTTATTTAGGAGAGGCTCTCATGTTATAATAAGGGAAAATTCGGCAGGCACTGAAAGGAAGCGAAGCATAGTGGCATCGGAGTATTCTTTTGACGTTGTATCCAAAGTAGACATGCAGGAAGTAAATAATGCAGTTCAGCAAGCACTCAAGGAAATTGAGACGCGTTTCGATTTCAAGGGAAGTAAAAGTGATATCGCATTAGAAGGTGAGCAGCTTGTCGTCACGTCCGATAGCGATTATAAGTTGAAAAACGTAGTCGATATCCTGCAAACCAAGCTCATTAAACGCGGAGTTCCTATTCTTAATATGGATTATGGCAAGGTAGAGCCCGCTTCTGGGGGAACGGTGCGTCAGAATATTAAGATGAAGCAAGGGATCGACCAGGAGCATTCGAAGAAATTGAACATTCTAATCCGGGATTCGAAGATAAAGGTGAAAAGCCAAATCCAAGGCGATCAGCTTCGCATAACGGGCAAAAGCAAGGACGATCTCCAGGCGATCATGACGCTTTTAAGAGGGGCTGGATTGCCGCTTGAGCTTCAATTTATCAACTATCGTTAAGCCTCGCGCGGTTTTGACACGTGTTTGGGGTTCGTTTATACTGTTGGGGATAAGAACGGACGAACGTTTGGGGGAAGTCATCCATGATTGAGAAGGTCAGCGTAGTCACGCTCGGCTGTGAGAAAAATTTAGTCGACTCCGAGATCATGTCAGGGCTTATTCATCAACGAGGGTTTAAGTTGGTGGAGAAGCCGGAAGATGCGACAGTCATTATAGTGAACACATGTGGATTCATTGACGCGGCAAAGGAAGAGTCTGTTAATACGATTCTGAATTTGGCAGAGTATAAAGAAACGGCTCGGCTCAAGGCTTTAATCGTCTCGGGTTGCTTAACCCAGCGGTATAAGAAGGAACTGATGGACGAAATGCCTGAGATCGATGGGATCGTCGGCACAGGCGACTTTCATCGGATTAATGACATCATTGACGAGGCCCTTCGCGGACGCAAGCCGGTCTATGTAGGTAACCCCGTATTTAATTATGAGGAAACGCTGCCACGTCTCCTTTCTACGCCTCGGCATACGGCTTATGTGAAGATTGCTGAAGGCTGTGATAATGCATGCACCTTCTGCAGTATTCCGATTATGCGCGGGAAATTCCGCAGTCGCTCCATGGAGTCTATTCTTGCAGAAGTAAAGCAGCTAGCCGATCAGGGAGTAAGGGAAATAAGTCTTATTGCACAAGATTCCACGAATTACGGCACCGACTTGTATGAGGGCTTTAAGCTGCCTGAGCTGCTCGACCGCGTCAGTGAGGTTCCTGGTATTGCTTGGGTGCGCCTGCACTATGCTTACCCTGGCTTTTTCACCGATGAGCTGATTGCGGCGATTGCCGGCAATCCGAAAATCTGCAATTACATCGATATGCCATTGCAGCATAGCGAGGATTCCATCTTGAAAAGAATGCGCCGACCTGGCCGTCAACGCGATGTTCGCGAATTGGTAGGCAAAATTCGGTCAAGTATTCCTGAAGTGGCGCTTCGTACATCCATGATCGTAGGCTTTCCGGGTGAAACGGATGAAGACTTCGAGAGACTGTGCGATTTTGTCCGCGAGATGAAGTTTGACCGTCTAGGTGTGTTTACTTACTCTCAGGAGGAGGATACGCCTGCTCATAGATTGCCCAATCAACTGACGGACGAAGTAAAGCAATTCCGCCAAAATACGCTCATGGAAATTCAACGTGAAGTCGCCAAGGATAATGCATCGAAGTATGTAGGCCAAACGATTGATGTACTTGTGGAACGCTACGATGGCCGCAGTGATGTCTATATTGGGCGGAGTCAATATGATGCGCCAGAAATCGATGGGGAAGTATTTATCACCGGTTGCCATGTGGGGATAGGTCAAATGAGTAAAGTTCGGATTACCCATGCCTACGAATATGATTTGTCAGGGGAGGGGATCGCTTGAACCTCGCCAATCGGATTACGCTTGTCAGAATTTTCCTTGTACCTATTGTAACTTTTTTTCTGCTGGTCAGGCTTGAACTCGAACCTCTGACGATTGGAAATTATTCTATTTCCTATAATCAAGTGTTCGCCTTGATCTTGTTTATTATTGCGGCTAGTACAGATGGATTGGATGGCTATATTGCACGTAAACGTAAAATCGTAACTAATCTAGGCAAACTGCTAGACCCGTTGGCGGACAAGCTTCTGATGGCGGCCGTTCTCATATCTTTAGTAGAGATGGGTAAGCTTGGAGCTTGGGTAGCGATTATTATCATTAGCCGTGAGTGGGCGGTTACAGGTCTGAGACAGGTTGCGCTCATGGAAGGTCAGATCATAGCGGCGAGCCAATGGGGGAAATGGAAAACGGCCGTACAAATCACTATGATTATCGTGCTGCTTCTGAACAATTTTCCGTTTAACTTTATTGATTTGCGAATTGACCTATATACGGTATGGGCTTCCGTACTCATTACGGTGTACTCGGGCGTTGACTATTTCGTGAAAAATAAAAACTTGATTCCCGTCTCCGATTAATTTAGGTTTTATCGACGCTGAGCAAGGGGCGACACTAATATGAGGGCAGAAATTATTGCGGTAGGCACGGAGCTGCTCCTCGGTCAGATTGTAAACACGAACGCCCAGTATCTGTCGAGAGGTTTGGCAGAGCTGGGCATTGATGTTTATTACCAGACTGTGGTGGGCGATAACAAAGAACGCTTGATCGGGGCCATCGGAATTGCCCGCGGCAGGGCGGATCTTCTTGTGTTCACGGGCGGGCTTGGTCCGACACTGGATGACCTCACGCGGGATGCACTGGCTGAATATCTAGGACGCGGGACTATTCTGCATGAGCCTACGATGAATAAAATATGGAGTTTATTCACTGCTCGAGGCGGTGCGTTTGTTGAAAGTAACCGCAAGCAGGCGCTGATGGTTGAGGGTGCCATACCACTTCGTAATGATACCGGTCTAGCTATCGGTAATGCCCTAAGTGTGGACGGTACCCATTATTTACTCCTCCCGGGTCCGCCGCGCGAAATGAAGCCGATGTTCGATAACGACGCTTCAGCATGGCTGAAGGAGTTGATGGGTGAGACGTTTTCTCTTCACTCCGTAATGCTCAAGTTCGCAGGGATCGGGGAGTCTGGATTAGAAGATCTTCTGATCGATCTTATTCGAGAGCAGCAGGATCCAACCATCGCTCCGTATGCCAAGGAGGGCGAAGTCGCCGTAAGAGTATCTACGAAGGCAGCGGATTCGGAGGAAGCTTCGCGGAAGCTAGAGCCCGCGATAATGGAAATTCGAAAACGCACAGCAGCCCATTTATACGCGGAAGAAGATGTTCCGATTGAGGCGACGATCGTTCGCCTTCTAACGGAGCAGCAACGGACGGTGACGTTGGCAGAGAGCTGCACCGGAGGTATGGTTTCTCAGCTGCTCACGACGGTACCGGGGAGCTCGGTTGTGTTCTTAGGCGGTGCTGTCACCTACAGTAACCCGATGAAGATACAGTTGGCTAGCGTTCCTGCAGAGCTGCTGGAGGGTCCAGACGCGACGGGAGCGATCAGCGCGGAGTCAGCTGTGGCCATGGCGGAAGGAATGCGAAGGTTGGCGGATTCGGACTTTGCGTTATCGATTACCGGCAACGCGGGTCCGGCTGCGGCTGAAGGCAAGCCGGTAGGCTTGGTTTATGTCGGGCTGGCGGAGCGGGGCCGGGAAACGCGCGTGGAGACGCTGCAGCTGTCCGGAGACCGTGAGGGCATCCGGCTTCGCTCGTCGAAGCGGGCGCTCTATTTGCTGTGGCTGTCATTGACCGGGCGGGGCTGAGCTTGAGTGCTCGCTGTACTATAGGTTCAGAATCGAGGCTGTCGATTAATTGTGGACAGTTTTAACGTGAATTTACGCATGCAGAGAATGTATATGATTTTTCGTATACATTTACAGAATCCGGGCTCAAATCGCATTTTTTGTATGAAATCTCGTATAGAATCGACTGATTCGATGTGTGAGACGCTCATTTTGTATGATTTTTCGCATACATTTTGTGGTCTCCCGCAGATTTCCGAAGTTATGAACTGTTAATCGACAGCCTCGAATCTGTTCCTACAGCGCCACAAGGGGCTCTAACAGTACCTCTTGGTTCAGAATCTGTACCTACAGTTGTTGCGCCGATTGAGTGTTCTAGTTAATCTTATCTAAATAGGCTTAATGAGCGTCTGTTTTCTTGACAGAGAATCCGCTCCGCTATATCGTTGAAGTCTGAGTATGGAGCGGAACAGTGATTCTGCGGATGGAATTTACCACTTATAAAAATAAAGTCGAAGTATTGTCGATGCTTGTCATAGGTGCAAGGTTGTGGTACATTGTTTTAGAAAGTTGCGGAAGAACCGTAGCGAAGATTACTTTGCTGCGGTTCTTTTTTCGCAAATTAATCGAACAAATGTTCTTAAAATGCTTGGCAAACTCTCTGAAACAAGGTATGATAAAACTATCAAAAAGATAAGGATGTGGGTGTGTGTCGGATCGTCGCGCCGCATTAGACATGGCTTTACGCCAGATTGAGAAGCAATTCGGTAAGGGTTCAGTTATGAAGCTCGGAGAGAACGCGCAGTTACAGGTTGAAACTGTTTCCAGTGGAGTTCTAGCATTGGATATTGCGCTCGGCATAGGCGGATATCCGCGCGGGCGGATTATAGAAGTATACGGACCGGAATCATCCGGTAAAACAACGGTTTCCCTTCACGCGATCGCGGAAGTACAGCGTACAGGCGGAACTGCTGCATTTATCGATGCAGAGCATGCGCTTGACCCCGTGTACGCTAGGAATCTTGGCGTTAAAATCGATGAGTTATTACTTTCTCAGCCAGATACAGGTGAGCAAGCATTGGAAATCGCAGAAGCGCTTGTACGCAGCGGTGCTGTCGATATCATCGTCATTGACTCCGTAGCGGCGCTGGTACCTAAAGCGGAGATTGAAGGAGACATGGGAGATTCTTTCGTCGGCTTGCAGGCTCGCCTGATGTCCCAAGCGATGCGTAAGCTTTCCGGTGCGCTCAGCAAGTCGAAATGCCTTGCAATCTTCATAAACCAGCTTCGTGAGAAGATTGGCGTTATGTTCGGTAACCCGGAGACGACACCAGGCGGACGTGCTCTGAAATTCTATGCAAGCGTGCGTTTGGACGTGCGACGTGTGGAAGCAATCAAACAAGGTAATGACGTGGTTGGTAACCGTACCAAGATTAAAGTCGTTAAGAACAAGGTTGCTCCGCCGTTTAAGCAAGCGGATGTCGATATCATGTACGGTGAAGGAATTTCTAAGTATGGCAGTATCATCGATATCGGTGCTGAACAGGATATCGTACAGAAGAGTGGCGCATGGTTTTCTTACAATAGCGAGCGTCTAGGCCAAGGCCGTGAGAATGCGAAGCAGTACTTGAAGGACAACCCGGCAGTCTCTGACAAGATCGAGGCTCAAATCCGTGAAGCTCTTCTTAGCTCTACTATAGCAGCAGCCAAATCTGGCGCATTCGCCTCACAGGATGACGACGATAGCGAGTTTGGTGAAGAGGACTAATAGATCAATATGGTGTTGACCGGTCAAGGAAAACACTCCAGTATTTATAACATCTAAGGCGGCATATTGCCGCTATTTGTTTTTTTACGAAAGGCGGCGGGATTAGGATGTACACTTCTAGACGAGGCGGCAGGGGAAATGGATGGAGCGAGAGCCGTAAGCAGAAGTCAGTTCCTCATGATGTGAATTCAGGGGAAGGAGCTCTTAACTTACCTGTAATCAGTGCGACCGTAATGGGAATAGAATCACATCCTAAGCAACCTCATATGTACCGTATTATTCTGAAGCTCATCGTGGATAAATCGAGCTTGGTTGATGACGAGCAAGAATTGCCGGGCACGCCAACGGAGGAGGAATCTGCCCTCGCGCAACTGGATTGGAAGGACGAAGTAGATGCCCTTATTACAGGTGCGCAATCGTCCGCGAGCGAGGGCGAAACCTTGCTCACTGTCCATGAAGATACACTTGTCGGTTGGCGCTTGCTGAAAGGTCGCGAGCTGACAGCAGAAGAATATGAAACCTTAAAGGCAGACGAGCAGAAAGAAGATGCATATAAGACGGCTTTAGGCATGCTGGAGCGTAAAGCAAGAACAACATCCGAACTGTCGAGAGCATTGAAGCGCAAAGGATACGCCCCAGAGGTCGTGGCAGGTTGTCTAGAGCGTCTGCAGGCAAGGCGGATGTTGGATGACTCTGCTTATGCCAAGCGGTTCACAGAGCAGCGTGCGACTGGACAGCGCAAGGGGCGCATGCTGATCCGACAAGAGCTCCTGCAACGGGGAGTTGGCCGGGAAGACGTAGAGGAAGCAATCGGGGAGTTAGATGGACAGGTTGAGGAAGAGTCTGCCCTTCATTTAGCTCGCAAACGCTGGCCTAATATTAAAGGAAATGACAGGGAGCGGAAGCAGAAGCTGATGGCGATGCTCTTGCGGCGCGGCTTCCCGTCGGGAGTGGTGAGATCCGCGGTGCAGCAGGTAGCAGCATCTTCCGTTGATGAGGAATTAGAGTCTGATTATGATGATAACGATCCTTTTGATTCCGGATATTCAATGGAAGAATGAAAGATTGATAATATTAGGCCAAAAGTTCCCTTCCAACCTTGCTTGACAATCTAATTTAGCAAAAGATAAAATGATTTTGTATTCTATCTTCCAACTCTGAACGCTTTTTCCTTCCAAAAGGTGATTCAGAACGCGTTTTTTCGACCCTTTATGCTTTGTTCACATGTCATTAAACGGTTTGGAAACCGGAAAATCAATTGAATAAGTGTCCCAAGCAGTAGTCTTGGTGATGCAACGAGGAGGTGAGAGACCATGCTTCAATCATGGATCTGGATCTTGATCATTCTCGTTGTTGGCGTCCTTAGCTTTGTAATCGGTTATGCCGCACGTAAATCCATTGCAGAAGCCAAAATTTCCAGCGCTGAAGCGGCTGCCATTCAGATTGTTGAATCCGCCAAGAAAGAATCGGAGGCCGTTCGTAAAGAAACAGTGCTGGAAGCCAAAGACGAGGTGCACAAGCTCCGTAATGAAGCGGAACGCGATATTCGCGAGCGCCGCAACGAAATTCAACGCCAAGAGAGGCGTCTATTGCAGAAAGAAGAATCACTAGACCGCAAACTAGAGGCGTTGGAACGTAAAGAGGAGCAAGTCGCCAACAAAGAGAAACGAGTTGAGGAAACTCAAGATCAGATCGAAGTGCTGCACAAGCAGCAAATGCAAGAATTGGAGCGTATTTCGAACCTCTCGACAGAAGATGCGAAACAGATGATTTTGTCGAATGTGGAACAGGAAGTGCGTCACGAAACTGCACAAATGATCAAGGAAATCGAGCAGCAAGCGAAAGAAGAGGGCGACAAGAAAGCGCGCGACATTATCTCTCTCGCCATACAACGTTGTGCCGCGGATCACGTGGCGGAGACGACGGTATCCGTCGTAACGTTGCCTAATGAAGAGATGAAGGGCCGCATTATCGGTCGCGAAGGCCGTAACATCCGTGCGCTTGAAACGTTGACGGGAATTGACCTCATCATCGATGATACGCCGGAAGCGGTTATTCTATCGGGCTTTGATCCTATTCGTCGAGAAATTGCTAGGACTGCTCTTGAGAAGCTTGTCGCGGACGGCCGGATTCATCCGGCTCGCATCGAGGAAATGGTAGAGAAGTCACGCAAGGAAGTCGACGAAAGAATTCGCGAGTATGGCGAGCAAGCAACCTTCGAGGTTGGCGTGCATGGTCTGCACCCGGATTTGATCAAGATTCTAGGTCGTCTGAAATTCCGGACGAGCTACGGCCAGAACGTACTGAAGCACTCGATGGAAGTCGCCTACTTGACTGGCTTAATGGCAGGAGAGCTGGGAGAAGACATCACGCTTGCTAAGCGCGCAGGCTTGTTACACGATATCGGCAAAGCGCTCGACCACGAAGTGGAAGGCTCGCATGTCGAGATCGGCGTGGAACTGGGCAAGAAATACAAGGAACATCCTGTCGTTATTAACAGTATCGCGTCTCATCATGGCGATGTCGAAGCAACCTCGGTTATCGCAATGCTCGTCGGTGCTGCCGATGCGCTCAGCGCTGCACGCCCGGGCGCACGCCGCGAAACGTTGGAGACTTACATCCGCCGGCTCGAGAAGCTGGAGGCCATCTCCGAATCGTTCGAGGGCGTCGAGAAATCGTACGCGATTCAAGCCGGACGCGAGGTTCGCGTCATGGTTCAGCCAGAGAAGATCGATGATACTGAGGCATTCCGTCTGGCACGTGACATCACGAAGAAGATCGAGGGTGAGCTGGACTATCCAGGTCATATCAAGGTCACAGTCATTCGTGAAACCCGTGCCGTCGAATATGCGAAATAAATTACGAAATGCAGGGAAGGCTGAAAAGTGGCTGCGGCAAACGCAGTCACTTTTCCCTTTTCTACGGATAAGAAGGATAAGTCTTCTCCAACTTCGTCCTTAGGATGGCGAAGTTGTTGTATGAGATATGGAAGGTGAGAATGGAATGAAAGTTGTTTTTATTGGAGATATCGTCGGGAATATAGGCCGGGATACCGTTAAACGGTTGTTGCCCTGGCTTAAGGACAAGTACAACCCCCACATCATTATTGCAAATGGGGAGAACGCTGCGGGCGGTCGGGGAATTACGTCAGTGATCGTTCGGGAACTGTTTGAGTGGGGCGTTCACGGAATTACGATGGGCAACCATACTTGGGATAATCGTGAAATTTTTGAGTTTATCGACGATGAGCCGCGTATTATTCGCCCATCAAATCTGCCGCCGGGAACACCGGGCCGGGGCAGCATGATTGTTAAAGGGAATGGCAAGGAACTCGGTGTTGTTAATCTTATTGGCCGGACGTTCTTACCGCCAGCCGAATGTCCTTTTCGAACTGCAGATGATGAAATAGAGGAGCTTCGCAAACAAACAAAATGCATACTCGTGGATTTCCATGCGGAAGCAACGAGCGAGAAAATCGCAATGGGCTGGCATTTGGATGGTTATGCATCTATGGTTGTAGGCACTCATACGCATGTTCAAACGAATGATAGCCGGATTCTGCCTGAAGGAACTGCGTACTTAACGGATGCGGGGATGACAGGACCGCGAGATGGAGTTCTGGGGATGGACAAGGACATAGTAGTCCGACGGTTTCTGACCGGATTGCCTGCGAGGTTCACGGTGGCAGAGGGAAAATGGACGCTTAACGGTGTTTTTGTGGACATAGACGAAACAAGTGGACGAGCAATAAAGGTTCAGAACATCTCTGTTGATGAGGATTCTTGGATCGCTGTGTAATGTATTCAGAATATATTGTTAATTTCATGACCAAAGGCCTCAGGAAAAGAAGGAATTATCAGCCGGGTTACCGAATAAGTATGGCTTAGTGAGCCCATCCTTTGATTTCCGTTAATACCGATGCAATCAACGTAACTGCGACCTGCGCAGCGTTTGATTGTCATACCATGCAATCGACGTGGCTACATCCTGTGTAGCGCTTGGTTGGCATCTCGATGCAACCAACGTAGCTGTTGTGTATTGGGCAGCTTAGGGTTGTCATCCCCGATGTGACCGATGAAATACGCGGGTTGTCATAAGAGGAGGTACTGGTCATGGAAGTATTAAAGGTTTCCGCAAAGTCCAATCCTAATTCCGTAGCAGGCGCATTGGCAGGTGTACTCCGAGAACGGGGTGCGGCTGAATTGCAAGCAATTGGTGCTGGGGCGCTCAATCAGGCAGTTAAAGCGGTCGCAATTGCCCGCGGATTTGTAGCACCAAGCGGGGTAGACCTGATCTGCATCCCGGCATTTACGGATATTGTGATCGATGGAGAGGACCGGACGGCTATTAAGCTCATTGTTGAGCCTCGGTAAGAAAAGCGAATTCGCAAGTTGTTGACCTGTTTCAGGATGATAGTCGCAGTAACGTGAATAACGTTGCAGATCGATTACATCGTTGCAGCAGGTTTTTTTGTGTGTTGGAGAGTGTGGCGGGAAGACTCTTTTCCGGGCGGGGGGATTACGATGAGGGTAGTCGATTTACATGTGGATGTTCTCTGTAAAATGCTTGAATTTCCTGGTTCCAAGTGGGGGGTTTCGCACCCGGAAGGACTTTTCGATGCAACACCAGACAGATTGCGTACTGGCGGTTTGGCGCTTCAGGTATTTCCGATTTTTTTGCCAGACAACGTACCTAGCAACCCAGAGTCATTATTCCAAGCTGCAGAGTTGTTCTGGAGCGAGGTGCTCACGGTAAACGACATGATGCTCATTCGCAGACCGAGTGATATTGAGGCTGCTATTGAACAGAAGAAGATTGGAGCTATCTTATCCTTGGAAGGGACTGATGGACTTCAGGGCTGCACATGGGTGTTACACCTTCTCCATCGTTTGGGTTTACGTCTTCTAGGCCCGACATGGAATCATGCGAATTGGGCATGTGACGGGGCGATGGAGCTGCGCGGAGCGGGATTTACGAAAGCTGGTATAAAGCTTGTTAAAGAATGTGAATCTTTGGGCATCCTATTAGATGTGTCCCATCTATCGGACCGAGGCTTTTGGGATTTGGCGGATCAGGCTGGGCGCCCTTTTTTCGCTTCCCATTCAAACGCCCGGTCTATGAAAGACAATCCTCGCAATTTAACAGATAAACAAATTCAAGCGATCATCAAAGTGGAAGGGATCATAGGAATCACTTTTGTCCCATGGTTCGTGCATTCGAAGGATACTGTGTCCATAAATGATGTGCTTCGACACGTTGAGCATGTATGCGCACTGGGCGGAGCTCAGAATATCGCGTTCGGCTCGGATTTTGACGGAATAACAAGACATGTGCAGGGCCTGGAGCATCCGGGAAAGTATCCGGATTTGGCTAACGCGCTGTTGAAACACTACCCCGAAAATTTGGTTAGAGGATTTATGGGTGATACCGCGATCCGATTTTTTACAAAAAATCTATCTTAATGAACTATTTAGTTTACATTCATCTCGAAATGGCAACGGTTTCATCTGAAAGAACTATCTATTCTATGCGCGAATATAGCTTGCATTTTACGAAGCTTAAACATAGAATTTATTAATGTAACGGGATAATATAGGATTATTATGTCGAAATTTACGAAGTAGATTAAGAGGAGATGGGCACTGTGATCAGTCAACTGTCATGGAAAATTGGCGGCCAGCAAGGGGAAGGCGTAGAAAGTACGGATCGTATTTTTTCTACTGCACTTAACCGTCTGGGATACTACCTGTATGGGTACCGTCACTTTTCCTCGCGGATCAAAGGCGGGCACACGAATAACAAAATCCGCATCAGCACGAACCCGATTCGAGCGATTTCGGATGACCTGGACATTCTTGTTGCTTTTGACCAGGAGAGTATCGATTTGAACGCAGGAGAGCTTCGTCCAGGTGGAGTTGTCGTCGCCGATGCGAAATTTTCCCCGACGATCCCAGAAGGTGTACAAGCGCGCTTGTTCGCGGTTCCGATCACGGCAATTGCTGAAGAGCTAGGCACTTCCCTCATGAAAAATATGGTTGCTTCCGGTGCTTCCTGGGGACTTCTTGGCCTGCCGATGGAAGTATTCAACAAAGCAGTAGAAGAAGAGTTCGGCCGCAAAGGCCCGGCCATTGTCGAGAAGAACATCGAAGCGGTTCGCCGTGGAGCAGAGTTCGTTCTTGAGCAAGCTGGCGGTCCGCTTGACGAGTTCAAGCTAGAGGATGCAGACGGTATGCAGAAGCTCTTCATGATCGGTAACGAAGCGATGGCGCTTGGAAGCCTTGCGGCAGGCTGCCGCCTGATGGCTGCTTATCCGATTACGCCTGCATCGGAAATTATGGAATATCTGATCAAGAAGCTTCCTAAGTTCGGCGGAACGGTCGTTCAGACGGAAGATGAGATAGCTGCTGTGACCATGGCGATCGGTGCTAACTATGCGGGTGTTCGTACCATGACGGCATCTGCCGGACCGGGACTTTCGCTTATGATGGAAGCAATCGGTCTCTCCGGCATGACGGAGACGCCCCTTGTCATCGTGGATACGCAGCGTGGGGGTCCTTCGACGGGCTTGCCGACTAAGCAGGAGCAATCCGATATTAATGCACTCATCTACGGAACGCACGGTGAAATTCCGAAGCTCGTAGTGGCGCCGAGTACGATTGAGGAATGTTTCTACGATATGATTGAAGGCTTTAACATTTCGGAGGAGTATCAGATCCCGGTTATTATCGCGACTGACTTGCAATTGTCTTTAGGTAAGCAGACCTCTGAGCCGCTCGATTACGACAAAATCGTCATCAATCGGGGCAAGCTCTTAACCGGGGAATTGCCGGAGACTGAAGCCAATCGATTGTTCAACCGTTATGAGTTAACAGAAGACGGTGTATCCCCACGCGTTATCCCAGGCATGAAGAATGGGATTCACCACGTAACGGGCGTTGAGCATGATCAAGAGGGCAGGCCGTCCGAGAACGCTCTGAACCGTGAGAAAATGATGGACAAACGCCTTGGTAAAATCAATGAGCTTCGCGTGACGAACGCGATCAAGGCTAACGCACCGAATGAATCCCCGGATCTGCTAATCATCGCAATGGGATCCACGGGTGGAACGATAGATGAAGCGAGGACTCGCTTGACTGCAGAGGGAATTAGAACGAATCACATCATGGTTCGCCAAATGCACCCATTCCCAAGCGAATTGCTGAAGCCGCATCTAGATGCGGCAAAGAAAGTAGTCGTGCTTGAGAACAACGCAACAGGTCAGCTGGCCAATCTAATCAAGCAGAATAACGGTTATCACGACAAAATCCATAACCTGCTCAAATACGATGGAACACCATTCCTTCCTTCGGAAATTCACAAAGCCTGTAAGGAGCTGAACTAAGATGGCCACATTCAAAGAGTTCCGTAACAATGTAAAGCCGAACTGGTGTCCGGGCTGCGGCGATTTCTCCGTACAGGCGGCTATCCAACGTGCAGCCGCTAATGTCGGTCTGGAGCCGGAGCAATTAGCAGTGATCTCGGGAATCGGCTGTTCGGGTCGGATTTCCGGTTACATTAACGCCTATGGATTGCACGGTATTCACGGTCGTTCGCTTCCTATCGCGCAAGGCGTAAAGCTTGCGAACCGCGAGCTGACCGTTATCGCATCGGGCGGCGACGGCGATGGCTTCGCAATCGGTATGGGTCATACAGTTCATGCCATCCGTCGTAACCTCGATGTCACTTACATCGTTATGGATAACCAGATTTATGGGTTGACCAAAGGTCAGACGTCTCCACGCAGCGCGGAAGGCTTCAAGACGAAGTCGACTCCTGAAGGCTCGATCGAATCGACGTTGTCACCGCTTGAAATCGCTTTGTCAGCAGGGGCAACCTTCGTAGCCCAATCCTTTTCCAGCGATCTGAAGCAATTGACGATGCTAATCGAAGAAGGACTTAAGCACAAGGGCTTCTCGCTCATTAACGTATTTAGTCCTTGCGTAACCTTCAATAAAGTGAACACCTACGACTGGTTCAAGGAAAACATCGTAAACTTGGAGCAATTCCCGGATTATGATCCTTCGAATCGGATCGCTGCGATGACTAAGATCATGGAAACGAACGGTATGGTTACGGGTCTAATCTACCAGAACAAAGAACGTAAAGCATACGATCAGATGATTGTCGGCTTCAAGGAAGAAGGGCTTGCTAAGCAAGATTTGCAGCTATCCCGTGAAGACTTTGACAAACTATTGACGGAATTCAAATAAGCATCATCCACAAGAGGCGTGCGGGTTTGTCCCGTACGCCTCTTGCGTTATACTGTAGGCATGGGGATACATAGAAAGGTGGGTATTGAATGTCGGAAATCAAGAAAGTACCCGTAGGAGTATCGGCTCGGCATATACACTTAGCATCTGAGCACGTCGAGATTTTGTTTGGTTCAGGAGCGGCCTTAACGGAGATGAAGCCTCTCTCTCAGCCGGGACAGTTCGCTGCTAATGAGACAGTTGAAGTATACGGTCCGAAAGGTTCTTTCGCTAAGGTTCGTATTCTAGGACCAGCTCGTAAAGCCACTCAGCTCGAGGTGTCTCGTACGGATGCTTTTGCACTTGGACTTAAGCCGCCGCTGCGGGAATCCGGCAAAATAGAAGACACACCGGGAATCCGCATCATAGGTCCTGCCGGCGAAGTGACAGTGGATAAGGGTGTCATTGTTGCAGCGCGGCACATTCACTTCCATACTTCTGACGCCGAGCGCTGGGGCATTGCGGATAAGCAGCTGTTGAAGGTTCGTGTTGGAGGTGAGCGGGGTGTCATATTCGAGCAAGTGTTAGCCCGTGTATCCGATCAATATGCCTTAGACATGCACATCGACACAGATGAAGGCAACGCCGCTAATGTCTCCACAGGCGATTATGGTGAGATTGTGGAGTAAGGAGTGTAATGGCGATGCCCGCAAGTTCATGATATAATATTTTAGTTAGAATGATATTTGCGGGAGGGAAATGAAATGGCCAAAGAGAGCAAGGATTATAGTAAATACTTCGATTTCTCCGGTGCCAAAGTCATTTCCGAGGATAACAACGGCAAAACGATCCGTCTGAACGGGCGGGATATTCATATTCTTTCCGAGCCGGATTATCGGCAGGAGAAACAACGTGGCAAAGAAGAAATTCAGGTCCATTATGAAAATGCCGTGCCGGATGAGCTCCGGACCCTCGGACAAGGCAAGAGGTACTTAATCTATACCTACGGCTGTCAGATGAACGAGCATGACACCGAGGTGATGCGCGGCTTATTCGAAGGAATGGGTTATGTCTCGACAGAAGACCGACAGGAAGCGGACGTTATTCTGTTCAACACCTGTGCGGTACGCGAGAATGCAGAAGACAAGGTGTTCGGTGAGCTTGGACATATGAAGGTTCTCAAGCAGCAGCGTCCCGAGCTTATTCTTGGTGTCTGCGGCTGTATGTCGCAGGAAGCATCGGTTGTTAACCGAATCATGCAGAAGCATGCGCATGTAGATCTTATATTTGGAACGCATAATATTCACCGTCTGCCTCATCTGTTGCAGGATGCGCATTTCGGCAAAGAGATGGTTGTCGAGGTGTGGTCTAAGGAAGGCGACATCATCGAGAATCTGCCTAAGAAACGTACCGAAGGGCTTCGTGCTTGGGTGAACATTATGTATGGCTGCGATAAATTCTGTACGTACTGTATCGTACCGTATACGCGAGGCAAAGAGCGGAGCCGGATGCCTGAGGACGTTATTGCAGAGGTTCGAGATCTGGCGCGGCAAGGCTTCAAGGAAATTACGCTGCTTGGTCAGAACGTGAATGCTTATGGTAAAGATTTCATAGACCGGAATTATCGCTTCGGAGATCTGATGGCGGATATCCAGAAGATCGATATTCCGCGCATTCGTTTCACGACATCCCATCCGCGTGATTTCGATGATCATTTAATCGAAGTGCTGGCTAAGGGCGGCAATATGATGGAGCATATCCATCTGCCGGTGCAATCGGGCAGTACGGAAATTCTGAAACGAATGAGCCGGAAATATTCACGAGAGCTGTACTTGGAGCTCGTCGAACGTATTAAACGCGCTATTCCTCATTCTGTTCTAACGACGGACATTATCGTAGGTTTCCCGGGAGAGACGGAGGAGCAATTCGAGGAGACGCTAACTCTCATGCGCGAGGCGAAGATCACTTCAGCTTACACCTATATTTACTCTCCAAGAGAAGGCACTCCGGCATTCGAGATGACTGACAATGTTCCGCTCGAGGTAAAGCAGAAACGGCTCGCCCGTTTGAATGCATTAATCGGGGAGCTGTCGCTGGCTTACCATCAAGAACTTATCGGGCAAAGCTTCGAGGTGCTGGTAGAAGGCGAAAGCAAGAATAACGCCAATGTGCTGTCAGGACGGACTCGCTCGAACAAGCTCATTCATTTTGAAGGGAACAAGGAATGGATTGGAAAGTTCGTGCAAGTACGGGTAACGGCAGCACAGACTTGGTATGTGAAGGCAGAAGTTGTTAATGAGCCTGCTCTAGCTATCTAAATTGTATAAATCATATAGAGTACAAGAATCGATCGGAGGAATACGTAAATGTCTGCACACGATCACGATCACGACCATGAGCACGGAGAAAGCTGCTCGCCGCCAGGTCCGGTATACGATAACCGGGAATTGATCGTTCGCGAGGATATACTAGCACGGGCCAAGGAACTGGCTCAGTTGATTACAACATCAGAAGAAGTGGCGATGTATCAGCAATCGGAGAAGCTCATTCAATCGCACGATAGAGTGCAGGGCTTGATTACGACTATTAAGAAGAAACAAAAGGAATTGATCGCGTTCCAGAATACTTTCAATAATCCGAAGATGGTCGAGAAAATTGAAGCCGAGATCGATGCGATCCAAGATGAAATCGATGGGATTCCGATCGTGCAGCAATTCCAGCAAAGCCAAGTAGATGTAAACTATCTACTGCAATCTATCGTGTCGGTCATTCGGGATACGGTAGCCGAGAAGATAGAAGTAGAAGCAGCATCTCCGGCAGAAGATCCTGAAGAGTGCGATTAATCGTTGATTTGGATTGCATAAGGAGCAGGTTTAGTTGACAAGCTACAGTCGATAGGGAAATCCCCTTGCATAACAAAGGAGGACGTAACCATGACTGAAGGCATACCCAACTCTCAAACACGAGCTCCTAAATCCGATGATCCGAAGAAGCAAGGACGATCGGCCGCCAAGAAAAAATCCAAATAAAACACAGGGCCACGCAAACAAGCGTGGTCCTAGTTCATATCGGTTAACGATTCGCATTCTGATTTGCGGCTAGAGTTAAGGTTGAATTCCGCTGATCATATTGCAGCAAGTATGAGTGGTTGCTGGTTAGCTTCCATTTCTGAAGCCAGATAGTAGGTAGACGAAGCCGCTCATCCGATAAATTCGCAGGAATATGGAGGCGAAATTTTGCTGTGTTTTTACCCTGTCGTACATTCAAGAGAGAACCTTGCCGTTCAGGAATGCCAAGCCGAGATAAGAGCTCATAGCCGACAGATAGGGTGCTGGAGCTTAGGGTGCTAGAGGCAAGTACAGCTGTTGTCTCGCTTAGAGGCGATGGTATTATCGTAAGGCTGCGATCTATGGGATTATAAGTTAGTAAATATCTGCGAAGTGCGATTAATTGAAGTTGCCGTGCCAAGGTATAATTCATTTCTATAAAATCCGCAAAGCATTCTCTCCCCTCTAGAAGCTGAAGCTGAATGGTCTGCTTGATCGTACCGCGTTGTAGAATAAGCGGTGTATGACTTGGGATAGATAATAATTCCGATGCGGAATCGGAGCAATTCAGAGTAAGTACGACGGTCTGGGGAGGAAGTTTGGCGATAAACAGATCTAGCCTTCCGCTAGCCATTGAGTTGAGACACACTCCTTCAAGGCAATTGAAGCATCGCCGTTTTTAGTCGCATAAGATTGCTGATCGGGGGCAGGAAATACAGTTTACAATTCTCTAAATTATGCGGATCGGCACAAATTTGCTTGTACCTTAGTCCTGAAACATGCAAAAAGGACTCCCTTATAAGGAGTCCTTCAATAGACTAGACTTTGATTATTTTTTTAATTTGCGGGGGCGAATAGTTGGGAGAACGGGTTTAAGCGAGACAATGACTAAGGTAGCAGCAACAGCTTTGATTGCATCCCCAAGTAGAAAAGGGTACATACCTGCAGCTAAGGCGCCTGATAAGGTATCGTACTTCACATTATCGGATACGTGTGCAAGCCATGGGACACCCGTTACATAAAGAAGCAGTGAGCCGAAGACGAAGATTGCAAGCATAAGCAAAAGCTGCTGGAGCTTGGATAGCTTGCGGTTTTTGGAAAATAGGGCGTCGCTTACAAGTCCGATAAGCAGGGCGGCAATGGGATACATCCAGATATAACCGCCAGTTGGGCCAAAGATTTTCGCCAATCCGCCTGCCCCTCCAATGAGGGGAAGACCAGTCGCAGTTAGGGCAACGACGATGAAGATACTCCAGAAGCCATATACAGCACCTAAAATGCCGCCTGCGAGCATGATCGCAAAGGTTCCGAGTGTAATCGGGACGGGGGTAAAGCCGAGCGGGATCTTAATGAGGGTTGCGGCGATAAACATAGCCCCGAATAGGGCAGTGAAGACGACCCCTCGCAGCCACTCGTTATTCGTTCTTGCACTTGTTGTTGTTGCTGATGATGGTGAGTTCGTAGTCATTGTCAAATGTCCTCCTGAATGTTAACTTTGGTTTATATGTGTGGTTAACAATTGTGATTGTAGCATGAGATTGTTCGATTGAGAAGAGGGATTTTGGGACGATGGAGAAAAGACCTGCCGAAAGCATGAGAGTTAAGGAGGTATCGGTATACGGAAATAGTGAGTTTGGCGAGCTTTCTCCTCGTCTCGAAAATGTAAGTATGGTGATCGCTCCAGGGGAATGGTTATATGTCGTTGGGGTGAACGGGAGCGGTAAATCGACGCTAGCGAGATTACTTGCGGGACTCCAGCCAGAGGGTATGGTAGGCGTATTGCAGCGAGGCTTCGCCGGGGACGGGAGTTCTCCTATCGTTCTTCAGCAGCCGAGGGCCCAGTTGTTCGGAGAGACGCCTCGTGAGGAAGTTATTTTCGCCTTGGAATGGAAGGGTATTGTTGCGGATATCATCCCGTTATTGGCCGATCAGGCTTTGAGCAGAGCGGGATTATCGGAGTATGCCGATGAACCGTGGGATAGATTGTCTGGAGGACAGCAACAGCTTGCTGCCATTGCAGCTTCAACGGCGGTAGAGACATCGTTCATTGTTCTGGATGAAGTGACCTCCATGCTGGATGAAGCGAATCGAAGCTTGGTCATGCAAAGGGCGCGAACGTTACATAAGAATGGTACAGCGGTTGTGTGGGTTACGCAGAGACTGGACGAGCTTGAGCCGGATTCCCGTGTTGCAGCATTGGCAGAAGGAAGCGTTATTTACGATGGGAACGCTAGGGACTTCCTCTATGGTGCTGAGGGAGAGCCATCTCCATGTGAACGATGCGGGTTGCGTATGCCTTATATGGCATCGATGGGACTCGAGCTAAGGCGGCTTGGTCAGCTGCAGGATCCGTTGCCAGTGACGATTGAGCAATGGCGAATGGCGTTGGGAAATGATACGAATAGCACACGTGATTTGCGGAAATTTGAATCTACTGCTTCTTCAGAGAGTCTGGATAAAGATTCCGAGAGACGATCGGGGTTATCGCTTCTTCACTTAGAGGGGATAAAGTGGCACAGGGGTGATGAGCGGGAGGGGGATTTGCAAACCTCGGGGCTATGCTTATTACCGGGCACGATTACTCTGCTTATGGGTCCTAATGGTGCTGGGAAAACATCCTTGCTTGAGAAAATAGCGGGCTTGCGATCTCCTGAGGGGTTACGGATTACCTATGGATCAGATAGTTTGTGGCAGGAAGGTCATCTTGGAAAACAACGTTTGAATTCGGAGGCACTACGTCAATATAGCTATGCATGCCAATTACCAGAGGAAGGGCTCTTCGCGCGAAGTGTGCAGGAAGAGCTGGAATACTCCCTGCGACCCTTTCTGCATGCTGAGAATGAGCGGTCAGAGCGTCTGGATTCCGCTTTGTCTGCCGTCGGTTGGGATCGATCTTGGTTAAAGCGAGATCCATATCTCATGAGTGGAGGGGAACGGCGAAGAGCTGCACTCGCTGCCGTGTTTGTTACACCTGCAATGTGGTTATTGCTAGATGAGCCTACCGCAGGTTTGGATGGAGCGGGACATGAGAGAGTAGCATTGCAACTTGAGAAGGTGAAGAAGGACGGAGCGGGTATTCTGCTGGTCTCCCATGATTCCGATTGGGCGATTCCTTTGGCGGATTACGTGCTGCTATTAAGCGTTGACGGCTCGTTACGATTATGTTGTCGTGAAGAGCTTTTGGCACATCCCGAGTATTTGGAAGAAGCAGGATTAGCGATTCCCGATTGGCTGAGGACCGCTCATCGTTTATGGCAGAATGGGGCTCCGTCTGAGCAGATATGGAAGCCTGCTGATGCAGCCGCCGAGATGGTGAAGGCTTGGGAGCCTGTCGTCTCAGCGGGGGATCAGTTAGAGGAGAGTCCACACCATAGAGAGTGGCCAATGGAACGGTTCATGAAGGGGGAGGATACGTCAACTTTTCCGAAAAAGACGCCGAGGCAGCATCGATTAACAGGATTTGATCCGCGTTCAATCTGGCTCTCCTATGTGCTCATCTCTACCGGTTTATTCCTTCTTTCCAATTGGTTTGCGATAGCGCTTGGGGGCGCAGTTGTTGCTGGTTTATTAATAGCGGGAAATGTATCGCTGCGGCGTTGGCGCGGCTTGATTATCAACTATGCGGTGTTCTCGATTGTCACATCAGGATTGTTCGCGTTAGGTGCCGGGGACGGGAGTGGATGGCTTTACTTACAATCGTTTGCGGGGACTTTATTTTCTTTTGTACGGACCATGCTAGTATTACTGCTCGGATTAGCAATTCCGCTGGTGATGACTCCGCTTTCGCTTAGAAGATCGCTTACGCAGATGATTTCAGTTAGAGGGAAAACACCCCAATGGGCGCAAAGGTTTATTCTTATGATTACGCTGATGATGCGATTCGTTCCGGTTCTGCTGACATTGTGGGAACGATTCACGAGAATTTTTCTAGCACGCGGGAAGTCAATATCCAGGAAGCCATGGTTGGCCATTCGGAGACTAAAGGATGTGTCATTACCCTTCCTATTAGCCTTGTTCCGATTGGCGGATGAGTTAACGCTGGCTCTTGAAAGCCGGGGAGTCGGTCTCCATCAGAGCCCGACTCAAGCGATTAGGTTGAAGTGGAGAATGCGGGATTACGGTCTAGTTGTCGGTGCTCTGGCATTAGGAAGCGGATTGTGGCTATTCACAAACTTGTATTGAGAAGTCGGGGGCTTGTGAGGGTCAGTTAGGTGTCGAGTTGTTTGCTCCAGGATACAATCGCTGCTACTAATCCGAGTGCTGAACCGAACAAGAAGCCTGCCTTCAAACCTCCGAAAGTATTCAAACCACCAGCTAAATAAGGGCCTAAGAACATCCCTAAAGCATAAACGGATTGATATAATCCCATAGCGGTAGCCCGCTGAGCCGGGGCAAAATCGCGAATAGCTAGACTAAGCAGAAGCGGGAAATAGAGCGCTTGAGCAAATCCATTGAGCATCTGAGTGAAGGCTAACCAGCCCAGATTAGGACTGAAGGGTATAGCGGCGGTAAATAGAGCAGCGCATAGAAAGCCGACGATAATGACTTTACGAGTCCCGAAACGAGGCGCAAGCTTACGTCCTGACCACAAAGAAACGAGAGCATGAGGAATCATGAACGATATGACGATTCCGGTCAATTGAGCTTCGCTTGCCCCTAGCTCGACTGCTTGGAGCGGTGTAAAGCCGAACATCGTAATGAACAGAATTCCGTGCGCAAGCAAGGAGAGAAAGGATACTTTCCACAGCAGGCGGGAGCGGAAGACACTCGTTATTTTGGTTTTTGGCGATAGGGTTGTTGTGTGGCGTGGATTGTTTATCATCAAAGTGTGATCACTTTGAGAGACTGGTTTCTGTTCTTGAACGAACAGGACAACAATGGTTCCGACCGCAGCAATCACGATACCGCTCGTGAAAGCATAGTTCCATCCCCCGATCGAGGCTAACCAACCGCTTGCACTCATTCCGGCCAGCTGTCCGAAAACGGTGAGGAAGCTTAAAGTTCCCATAGCTTGATGTGTTTTGTCGCTTGGATAATACGAAGCATATAACACTGTGAAAGGCACCCAGGCCGCTGCGCATATTCCCGCCATTAAACGTCCTGCCAGCGGTCCACCCCATGTGCCGGGCAGCATAAAGAACACACAGCTAATCAGTCCTGCTAGCATTCCAATCACCAAAAAAGGCTTGCGTTGCGACATCACATCGGAATACATCCCCAGCGGTAACCGCGTAATCACCTGAGTGAGGCCATAACTTCCAAGAATAAATCCGATCCAGCTCATCGATAGGCCGCGATCTTGAAGGTAAGGGCTTAGAATTGGGACATAGATATATAAAGTAGCCCAATAGAGCAGAGTAGCTGCCGCGAAGATTAGATGCCGACGGCTGAACGGTTGGGCTTGGTCGTGTATTTTCGATAATTCAGATGTGTGATTCATATGTGCTGGTGGTCCTCCTCGTGTTCGGCAAATTGTTCTCCTCCACTTTAACGGATGAATCGGGGCTTGGGAAGGGGGGGGGGCTGCCACGGAGGGGAGCCTATGGAAATTAGTTGGTTAATGATATAATCGTTGGACAAATATTATATTCTCAAGCTCCGAAAGAATCGAGAGGCTACTCCTATCATTTAAGATGGGTGGTGCCTCTTTTTCATTTCCAAATTATAGAATTATTGATAAGATGAGAGGGAGATGTTGAGATGGATGTTTGGTTGGGGAAGCATGGTTCGACGGAGCTAATGGTAAGGTTTCATTCTAATTGTCTAGAAGAGTTCTTGTTATTATTTGGTGAAATGAAGCTGCAAATGGAGAAGGATTTATTAGATGAGAATCAATTGTTGCGTAATTGGACTGCTAAGAGACAGAGTCAAGGTAATTCGATATCCAATGTTTCTTTTGAGGATTCATTTTGGGGAGCAGCCGTTGAAAGTCAGCTCGTGTTAGAGCTTAAGCGAAGAGGATACAGTTCCAAAACCATACGAGCTTATTGTGGGCAGGTAAAGAGGTTTTATCAATTCTATGAGTTCCATAGAGAGGTCACTATACACGACTTGATTCCAAAGTATAGCTATGATTTATTAAACAACCGTAAATCTCATGCTCATGTGAATCAAGCGATAAGCGCCGTAAAGTTTTACTTAGAGGAGGTGTGCAGGAAGAGCGTAAAACATTACATATATCAGACCTAAAAAAGAGAAAAAGCTTCCAAACGTACTAGGGCAAAATGAAGTTATGAGGCTGCTATCGGCTGTGGAAAATAGGAAACATCGTGCAATGCTTTTCTTGACCTATTCTTCTGGGTTACGCGTAAGTGAAGTCGTTCGTTTGCGATTGGCTGATCTTGATAGTGAGCGTAAAACAGTTCACGTCCGTCAAGGAAAGGGACGAAAGGACCGTTTAACAGTTCTATCTGATGGGGCTTACGAGATTGTACTGCAATATATTCAACTTGAAAAGCCAGGCACAGGTTGGTTGTTCCCTGGACAATACCAAGGCAGTCACCTTACGGAAAGAACCCTTCAGAAAGTCTTCGAGAATGCGGTTATGAATGCTAAGATTATGAAAAAAGTTAGTTTGCATAGCTTGCGGCATTCTTTTGCAACTCATTTACTAGAAGGGGGAATTGACATTCGATATATCCAAGAGTTATTAGGTCATCAAAGCATGCGGACTACCGAGATCTACACTCATGTTGCTATTAAAGACGTTAGAAGGATTCAGAGTCCATTGGATCGATTGATGGATTTGGATCGCGAGATATAGTAGTTTTTGACGGGTGTTCAGAAATACCCGACTTAGATGCATGTTTAGCGAAGTACGCTAATACCTTCAAAAAATCACATAATACGAATTACGTAAATAAGACGTTATCTGAAAGAGTGGAGCGAATTTGAAATTCATCAAAACAAAACCCTATGATATAATGTAGCTGAGGTGATGCCAACATGTTAAAAGATGATGTGAAGCAAATGATTGATAAACTTCCGGAGAACTGTTCAATTGAAGACATCCAATACACATTGTACGTTAGATCAAAAATAGAAAAAGGACAGAAGGATATTGATGAAGGCAATGTACTATCCCATGATGAGGTTAAAGCGAGGATGGATAAATGGCTGAACAAACAATAATTTGGACAGTTACTGCATATAAAGACCTTCAAAACATTGTAGAGTATATTTCTCAGGATTCAATGTACTATGCCTTGGCATTTTATGATGATGTGATGGACAAAGCACAAACACTAAATGATTTCCCGCACCGAGGACGTGTAGTTCCAGAAATGGACGATCCTGAGATGCGGGAAATTTTTATTCATAGGTATAGACTGATTTATCAAATACATAATGACCGGATAATAATTAAAACAATAATACACGGTGCAAGAAATTATATTAATGAATAAAGGGCGACTTGTGCGTATATCAGGATCTCCTTCAGATAACACAATATTCGCGCTGCTGGCCATAGGCCTTTGATCTGCCTGAGGAATTTTCGAAGAAGAATAATCGGGCAGATACATCCATTCCCCTAAGATAAGAGCTATCTAAGGGGAATGGACGTCGCGAATACGACAACGTTAGCTGAAATTGCCTAAGTGCAAATAATGATTGGAGTGATCATTTTTGTGGGTTCCATATGAAACACAAAGGAAACATACACATGATTTTACTGTCAGATATAGATTTTTTAATATAGACGAAGGAGGAAGGAAGTATATCCCTCATCAAGGTTATAGGTCTGATTTTGCATTTGAAGAAGACCTTGCTAATAAACCAGTTTCATTACGTGTTATTCATCCAGAATTTGAAGATGAGCAAAGGAATATCATTTTAGATAATTCAATATCAGTTCCGTATTCGGGTACTGCACGAATGTGGATATTATTCGCTGTATCTAGAAAAGAAAGAGATGTAAAAACAATAAAAATTGGAATGAAAGGTTATTTTATGGAGGGTTCAAGGAAGGTAGCAGAAGCAGAAGTAATTGAAATAAAGGGATTATATACCAATCCAATGAATGACAATTAAGAAGTTATATCAATGAAGAGGCAACATCAGCTAACACCATATTCGCGCTTCGGGCCATACGGCCCTCGGTCCGGCAGAGGCATTTCGGGGAAGCTAGAGCTGCCGGACACATCCATCTCCCTAAGATAAGAGCTATCTAAGGGGGACGGACGTCGCGAATACAAGAACGTTATCAGAAACCGGTGTAGAGCTTAAATATTCATGTTGAGTAGGTGTTATGATGCAGATTGTTTACTCAAACAAGTTCCTTATTGGGACTAATTACTTTGAATTACTACCAGGTAAATTTGAAGGGAAGCACTGGAATGATAATTCAGTTTATATAC